>NZ_NBVR01000043.1 GCF_002607735.1 Proteus alimentorum | reverse complement strand
CCATGTGAGAGTAGGGAACTGCCAGGCATTAAATAAGACGAGAAAGCCAACCCAATGGGTTGGCTTTTTTGCGTTTGGGGGGGTTAAAAGATCAAAAGAATAAGCTATTTATTTTATATTTAGGTTGTTAATAAGATAATTGTTAAATAATACCTTGGCTCCAACGAGAAAATTGTTCAATTCCCATCCGATTTAATATATAACAAAACCAAACACTGTAATTTTTTGCATTATCTTCAATATCTTGATAAAGCGAATCGAGGGAGATCCAGTGGTAACTCATCACTTCATCTGGATTGCTATGCGGTAATTCGTCACTAAACCCAAGAAATAGATGATCAAATTCATGCTCTATCAGATTATCTGTCACTTTTTCGTTATACAGAATAGTTCCAATAGATTGCATATCACATTTCATGCCTAATTCTTCATCTAAACGACGATGAATAGCATCTGAAAGTAATTCGTTTGGAAGCGGGTGGCTACAACATGTATTTGCCCATAAACCACCAGAGTGATATTTAGATATTGCACGTTGTTGAATAAGTAATTGTTGCTTTGAATTAAAAATAAATATTGAAAAGGCTCGATGTAAGGCGCCTACAATATGAGCTTCAAGTTTTGGCATTGTTCCCAGCTCATTATCATTTTGATCTACGAGAATAACAGCGTCTTCCACAAGAAATCACCTTAATAAAATAATATATTGTTATAACGTGAATATAACATGACTGTATATCAAATAACGATTTATTGTGTTGTTCTTTTTATGGCATCACTGTAATGATGCCTAGAATAAGAGGAAAGAAAGATCTAAGGGGTATAATATTGGACACCAATCTTAATAAGTTCTCTACCTTGTGATTTGCGATGTTTATTTGTATCTCTTAATGAATAAATACATCCACAATATTCTTGTTGGTAGAATTGTTCTCGTTTACTTATTTCGATCATTCTGGCTGAGCCACCTTTTTTACGCCAATTATAATCCCAATAAACCATATTAGGATAAGGTGATACTGCTCTTTCACCACAGCCATTTATTTGTTTCATATCTTTCCAACGTGAGATCCCAAGTGAACTGGAAATAACGGAAAAACCATTTTCAGCGGCATAAAGGGCAGTTCTTTCAAAGCGCATATCAAAACACATTGTGCATCGAATACCTCGTTCAGGCTCTTTTTCCATTCCTTTTGCTCTTTCAAACCAATTATCAGTATCATAATCAGCGTCAACAAAAGGAATATTATGTTTTTTAGCAAAACGAATATTTTCTTCTTTACGAATTAAATACTCTTTTTGAGGATGAATATTGGGATTATAGAAAAAGATAGTGTAATCAATACCTGAAGCTTGTAATGCTTCCATGACTTCACCAGAACAAGGAGCACAGCAAGAGTGTAGTAAAAGCTTATTTGCATTTGCAGGTAATGTGAGCTTTTCTCGTATAAGAGTCATAGATGATCCTGAATAGCATTATTTTAGTTGTAAAATGATGCCTTTATTATAGTGATAAATACGTAGATAATCTGCTTTTTTAAAACTATTTAAAAATAACCATTTGTTTTATATAAATTAAATATAATGAGCGAAAATGATTTAGGTAATGACTATCAGAGAGTTTACTAGATTCATATTATGATGAGAGGTAAGATGAAATACTAATTCTGCTGCTGTTTGTAGCAAAATCTAAAATAAAGGAATTTAGTTATGTCATCTATATTACCTCGCTCTGTAACTTCGCCAAAAAAATTCTTTATTGGCAGCCAATTACTCTCTTCTGTCGGTAAATATGTAAAAGATTTTGGTGATAATGCATTTATTATTAGTGATGAGTTTTTTTTAGAAAAAGTAACTAAAGAAGCCGCTCCTTCTCTAAAAGAAAATGGCATTGTTTCGTTGGTTGAAAAATTTAATTACGAATGTACTGAGGCAGAAGTTAATCGCCTTGGTAAAATTGCTGTTGAAAATAAAGCGAACGTTATTATTGGTATTGGGGGCGGTAAGACATTAGATGTGTCTAAAGCGGTTGCTTATTACCAGCACATTCCTGTTATTTTATTCCCAACTATCGCTTCAACTGACGCACCTTGTACTGCATTATCTGTGTTGTACAAAGAAAATGGTGAGTTTGATAAATATTTATTCTTACCACAAAATCCAGATGTTGTTATTGCTGATACTGCTATTATTGCGTCTGCCCCACAGCGCTTTTTCTCAGCAGGTGTTGGTGATGCCCTAGCAACTTACTTTGAAGCGCGTGCTTGCTATCAAGCAGATGGCTTAAACTTAGTCAATCAACGTCCATCACGTACAGGCCTAGGTTTAGCACAACTTTGCTTTGAAATGTTAAGTGAAAATATTGATAAAGCAATGGATGCTATTCGTCATAAAATTACTACTCCTGCGTTAGAGCAAACAATTGAAGCGACAATCTACCTTAGTGGGGTTGGTGCGGAAGCCGGTGGCTTAGCGGCTGCTCACGCAGTAAATAATGGTATGTCTGCGGTCGAGTCTTTACACCGTGTCCAACATGGTGAAAAAGTAGTATTTGGTTTATTAACTCAATTAGTGTTAGAAAATGCACCACAAGAAGAAATTGATGAAGTAATCCGTATTATTAAAGCAGCAGAATTACCACTAACACTTGAAGATATGGGCATGAAAGAATTCATTGAAAGTGAATGGCGCACTGTTGCTAAAATCGCCTGTGCTGAAGGTGACACTATGGGTAATATGCCAATGAGAGTGACTGAAGAAGATGTTTATAATGCAATGATTGCAGCTAACGCATTAGCGCATCGTTATAAATAATTCTTAGTTTGGTAAATGATTATCTTAAAACCCCAAATTGATTTTGGGGTTTTTCTTTAATCTAATGTTGGATTCATTTGGGCAAGATCGAAAGGTGTTATCTGATAAACATAGTAGTTCAACCAATTTGCAAACAATAAATGTCCATGACTACGCCAAGAAGCGATTGGTTTTTTACTCGGATCATTATTAGGAAAATAGTTTTCGGGTAATTGAGGATCTAGCCCTGCTTTAACATCACGATGATATTCATCTGCGAGTGTATTGGGATCGTATTCTGGATGGCCAGTTGCAAAAACAACTCTTTTATCTTTTGATGCAAATAAATAAGCGCCTGCGTCATCTGAAGTCGCCAGGATCTCCAAATCAGTATTATTTTGAATAAAGTCGATAGGAAAATCGGCATAACGAGAATGTGGAGCAAAAAAAGTCTCATCAAATCCGCGAGTTAACAGTGAAAATGGTGAGCAAGTATGATGACTATATACCCCTGAAATTTTTTGTTCTAGCGTGTATTTAGGCAGGCCGTATAAGATATTCAACCCAGCTTGAGCCGCCCAACAAATAAAGAGTGTAGAAGTAACATGCTCTTTAGCCCATGTAATGACTTCCTTTATTTCATCCCAATAAGCCACATCTTCAAATTCAACTAGCCCTAATGGTGCGCCAGTGACAATCAGCCCATCAAAATTTTGTTCTTTAATTTGGTCAAAATCACAATAAAAAGTATCGAGATGCTCTACTGGAGTATTTTTAGGAATACGAGAGTCAATACGCAATAATTGAATATCAATTTGAAGAGGGCTATTAGAAAGCAATCGCAGAAATTGATTTTCTGTTTCGATTTTCTTTGGCATTAAATTAAGGATAAGCACTTTTAATGGGCGAATATCTTGAATCCTCGCCCTGCTGGATGTCATAACAAAGACATTCTCTTTTTGTAAGCAACTGACTGCGGGTAGCTCATCGGGTACTCTAATTGGCATTTCAATAACCTCTAAAAAACATCTAGACATCTAGAAGCCTGAATTTAGCTAATAACTTTTTGAATGTCGAGGTCTTCATGTTGTGTATGAAGAATATTCATATAAGAAAAAGCTATATAGTGAAAATCATCAAGTATTAACCTTCCTCTTTTCTTTCGATTATCGATCTTTTCTAGATGCCTAGAGTTATTTTGAAATTTTTATTTTTGTACAATAAAAAAACACCGATGTAATCACATTGTTAAAAATTATTTAAATAAAAATGGAATTCATTTTTGATTTTTGTGAAAACTGCATTAATCTTAATCAGGTGTGTAAAAGCTTTTAGGGGAATGCAGAATGTCACAACCGTTAACTACAGAAGAATTAAATTTTACGCAATCTTTTAGCGAACAGGATAAAGAGATATTAAATCATGATGTTAAATCATTTTTGATTGATTTAGCATCTCATTTCTCAGATAGACGCCATGCTTTATTAGCTGAAAGAGATAGCTGGAAACATAAGGTTGATAATGGTGAGCTTCCTAATTTTATTTCGGAATCTAATTCCATTATACAATCAGAGTGGAAAGTTAATTCTATACCTAAAGATCTTCAAGACCGTCGTGTTGAAATAACAGGGCCAGTTGATCGCAAAATGGTTATCAATGCACTAAATGCCAATGTGAAAGTCTTTATGGCGGACTTTGAAGATTCCTTAGCGCCCACATGGGACAAAGTAATTGATGGTCAAATCAATTTGCGCGATGCCGTCAAGGGCACCATTTCTTATACCAATGAACAAGGCAAATGTTATCAGCTCAAAGCGTCACCTGCGGTTTTGATTGCAAGAGTAAGAGGGCTCCACCTTCCTGAGAAGCACGTGCTATGGCAAGGGAAACCTATTGCAGGGGGATTATTTGATTTTGCTTTGTATTTTTACCATAACCACAAAGCCTTATTAGAAAAAGGGAGTGGCCCTTATTTTTACATTCCTAAATTGCAAACATGGCAAGAAGCTAAATGGTGGAGTGATGTTTTTCATTTCACTGAAAAGCGCTTTGGCTTGGCGACAGGCACCATTAAAGCCACAGTATTAATTGAAACCTTACCCGCCGTTTTCCAAATGGAAGAAATTCTCTTTCATATGAAAGAGCATATTGTTGGACTTAATTGTGGTCGTTGGGATTATATTTTTAGCTATATCAAGACATTAAAAAATTACCCTGATCGTGTATTACCTGATAGACAGGGGATCACGATGACTCAACCTTTCTTAAGTGCTTATTCTCGCTTGCTTATTCAAACTTGCCATAAACGAGGTGCGTTTGCGATGGGCGGAATGTCTGCATTTATCCCAAGTCGAGATCCTGAGCAAAATGGCATCATTTTGAAAAAGGTATTTGACGATAAAGAGCTTGAAGCCACCAATGGTCATGATGGCACTTGGATAGCTCATCCTGGACTTGCTGAAACGGTATTAGCTGCTTTTGATCCTATTTTAGGATCTCGACAAAACCAACTTGATGTTCAACGTAATGAAAAAATTACGGCAGAAATGTTATTAGCACCTTGTGCTGGTGAACGCACAGAAAAGGGCATGAGAGCGAATATCCGTGTTGCTGTGCAATATATCGAAGCGTGGATTTCTGGTAATGGTTGCGTACCTATCTATGGATTAATGGAAGACGCCGCAACAGCGGAAATATCACGTACCTCTATTTGGCAATGGATCCGCCATCAAAAAACCCTGACTGATGGGCAAGTCGTGACGAAAGATCTCTTTCGTAAAATGCTGAAAGAAGAGCTTGAAGTAATACACCAAGAAGTCGGTGATACTCGCTTTGAGGAAGGGCGCTTTAAAGAAGCGGCTTCTTTGATGGATAAGATTACAACCCAAGATGAATTAGTCGATTTTCTGACTTTACCGGGTTACCAACTTTTAAATTAAAAAAGATACGTCAAAACGTATTTATAAACTGCAAACATCATCACTACCGTATTTATAGGAGCTGTTTTTATGACTATTAGTAGATCAGAGCAAATCGCCCAATTAGAGAAAGAGTGGGAACAACCTCGCTGGAAAGGCATTACCCGTCCTTATAGCGCTGAAGATGTCATTAAATTAAGAGGTTCGGTTAACCCAGAACATACCTTAGCAAGACGTGGCGCTCAAAGGCTTTGGTCATCATTAAATGGAAAATCAAAGAAGGGCTATGTTAATGCATTAGGTGCTTTAACGGGTGGGCAAGCGTTGCAACAAGCAAAAGCAGGGTTAGAAGCTGTTTATCTTTCAGGATGGCAAGTGGCTGCAGATGCTAACACCGCAGCAAGCATGTACCCTGATCAGTCGCTATATCCAGTTGATTCTGTTCCTAATGTTGTTCAACGTATCAATAATACGTTTAGACGAGCTGATCAAATTCAGTGGTCCAATGGTATTGGTCCTCAACATAAAGATTATATTGATTTTTTCCTGCCTATTGTGGCTGATGCGGAAGCAGGCTTTGGTGGCGTATTAAATGCCTTTGAATTAATGAAGGCGATGATTGAAGCTGGGGCGGCAGGTGTTCATTTTGAAGATCAGTTAGCAGCAGTGAAAAAATGTGGTCATATGGGTGGGAAAGTGCTTGTTCCGACTCAAGAAGCTGTACAAAAACTGGTTGCTGCACGTTTAGCCGCTGATGTGTCTGATGTACCTACATTGCTTGTTGCCAGAACGGATGCTGATGCTGCCGATCTCTTAACTTCAGATTGCGATCCTTATGATAGCTCGTTCTTAACAGGAGAACGCACACCTGAAGGTTTCTTCTGTACTCACGCGGGTATTGATCAAGCCATTAGTCGTGGGCTTGCTTATGCACCTTATGCTGATCTGGTGTGGTGTGAAACATCACTGCCTGATCTGAAAATGGCGGCTAAGTTTGCAGAAGCTATTCACGATAAATATCCTGGAAAAATGCTGGCTTATAACTGTTCGCCTTCCTTTAACTGGAAAAAGAATCTTGATGATCGCACGATCGCACATTTCCAAGATGAGCTTTCCGCAATGGGATATAAATTCCAGTTTATTACTTTGGCTGGCATTCACAGCATGTGGTTTAACATGTTCGATCTGGCACATGATTATGCCAAAGGTGAAGGTATGAAACACTACGTTGAGAAGGTGCAAGAAAAAGAGTTTGCTGCACTTAATCAAGGTTATACCTTCTCATCGCATCAACAAGAGGTGGGAACAGGGTATTTCGATAAAGTCACGACGATTATTCAAGGTGGTATGTCTTCGGTAACGGCATTAACTGGCTCAACCGAAGAGCAGCAATTCTAAGATCCAAAAATATTGTTATCTGTTTTTGTGGTGATAATTCAGGAGCAGGATGCTCCTCTTTTTCGTGAGGTTGTTAATGACGCCAGAAGATTTAATTGCTCAAACAATTTTACAAGGCTTTGATGCCCAATATGGTCGCTTCCTTGAGATAACCTCAGGGGCACAATATCGTTTTGAGCAAGCGGATTGGCATGGTGTTCAAATCGCGATGAAAGAGCGCATCCGTTTATATGATAATCATGTTGGATTAGTGGTCGAACAGCTTAGATGTATTCGTCATGATATTGATAAAGAAAGTCTTTTTTTACAAAAAGTAAAAGAAAACTATACATTATTACTCCCCAATTATCCTCGATTTGAGATTGCAGAGAGCTTTTTTAATTCTGTTTATTGTCGTCTATTTCATCATCGTGAATTGAATAAAAAAAATCTATTTGTTTTTTCATCACAACCAGCTTATCGCTTTACACAAGCCCCGCGACCGTTATCAAAGCAGTTTGTTATTCAGAGTGATTTACCCACATTACTACAAGACATTTTATCACGCTTACCTTTGCGGTTGCCGTGGCAAAATAAACAACGCGATATTCACGCTATTTGTCATGTACTTACTGCCCAGTTCTCTTCTGAACAGTTACAGAGTGCGGTATTTCATATCGCAAACGAACTCTTTTATCGTAATAAAGCGGCTTGGTTGATTGGCAAAATAGTGATTAATGATCAATATATTCCATTCTTATTACCCATTCATAATATTGAGCAGCAATTACTGATTGATACTTGTCTTATCTCAACAGATGAAGCGAGTATTGTCTTTGGTTTTGCCCGTTCTTATTTTATGGTTTATGCTCCATTTCCTGCAGCATTAGTGGCATGGCTAAGAGATATATTACCGAGCAAATCTACCGCTGAGCTTTATATGTCGATAGGATGTCAAAAACACGGTAAAACGGAATACTATCGTGAATACCTTGCCTTTATGAATTTTTCATCAGAGCAATTTATTGAAGCGCCCGGCGTAAAAGGTATGGTGATGTTGGTATTTACATTACCGACTTATGATCGTGTTTTTAAAGTGATCAAAGATAAGTTTGCACCACAAAAAACGATCACTGCGGAGCGTGTAAAAGAGTGCTATCAATTGGTTAAAGAGCACGATCGTGTTGGACGAATGGCAGATACTCAAGAATTTGAGAATTTTGTGATCGATAAGAAAAGAATTAGCCCTGAATTAATGGCGATCTTTGAACAAGAGATCCCCAATAAATTGGAAGATCTAGGCGATAAAATACTGATCCGTCATCTGTATATGGAACGAAGAATGATACCGCTCAATATCTATATGGAGCAGTGCGATGACAATCAACTTAAAGCGGTTGTTGAAGATTATGGGCAAGCGTTGAAAGAGCTTATTGCGGCGAATATTTTTCCCGGCGATATGCTGTTTAAAAACTTTGGTGTGACTCGGCATCATCGTGTGATTTTCTATGACTATGATGAAATTAGTTATATGACAGATATGAATTTTCGTGCGATCCCTCCCGCTCGTTACCCTGAAGATGAATTAGCGAGCGAGCCTTGGTATAGCGTTGCACTCAATGATGTTTTTCCAGAAGAGTTTCGCTATTTTCTATGTAGTGATAAGCGAGTTTGCCACTATTTTGAAGCGCAACATCGAGAGCTTTTATCACCCGAATATTGGCAACTACGACAGCAAAAAATTAAAGAAGGGTATATCGAAGATGTTTATGCCTATTCCCAAGCTAAGCGATTTACTGAATAAATAACCTTAGGAAAAGATAAAAATAAAGATAGGTACAAGGGGATACCTATCTTTATTGGATAAAACCTATTTTTGTACAGGGATAATTAACGCTGTGTGCCCGCAACGGCTTCTTTAGCTAATTCAGTAATACGTTGGAAATCACCTGCTTTCACTGCATCATTAGGCACTAACCAAGAACCACCAATACAAAGCACACTTTCTAGTGCAAGGTAGTTACGATAATTCTCAGGGGAAATTCCTCCGGTTGGGCAGAAACGGATTTTTGAAAATGGCCCTGAAATGGCTTTTAAGGCTTTTACACCACCATTGGCTTCTGCTGGGAAAAATTTAAATTCATTTAGACCGTAGCTCATTCCCAGCATTAATTCAGAAACGGTTGAAATACCTGGAATTAAAGGAATCGTTCCCGCAACAGCCGCTTTGAGTAATGCTTCTGTTAATCCTGGGCTAATAGCAAATTGAGCACCCGCTTCCGTGACTTGTGCTAATTGTTGGGGGTTAATTACCGTCCCCGCACCCACAATGGCTTCAGGAACTTCTTTTGCAATACGGCGGATAGCCTCAATTGCACATTCTGTGCGTAATGTCACTTCTAAAACTTTTACACCACCGGCGACTAAAGCTTTGGCAACAGGGACGGCATCATCAATATGGTTGATAACAATAACAGGAACAACAGGCCCTGATTTTAGTACAGACTCTGCACTTGTATTCCAATGATCCATGATTGTATTTCCTAATCAGAAAGTGGTGAGCAAATAAATGTAATCTGCTCCTCGTTAAGCCTCAAAACTTGTCTACATTAAAAATCAATGCAACAAGCACCTTGTTCAGCACCTGATAAATGACGACGTAAATTAACGAATAACTCACGACCACAGCCTGTATTATTGGCACTTAAATCAGGAATTTCATCTTGGCGAGCATTTAATGTTTGCTCATCGACAAGCAACGTTAACTCACCTGTTTTACCATTAACACGAATGATATCACCATCACGCACTTTGGATAATAAACCACCATTTACAGCCTCTGGTGTAACATGAATGGCGGCGGGAACTTTACCTGAAGCGCCTGAAAGTCGGCCATCTGTAACTAATGCGACTTTATAGCCTTTATCCATTAATACACCTAAAGGTGGCATCAGTTTATGCAATTCAGGCATACCGTTTGCTTGTGGTCCTTGATAACGCACAACAACCACACAATCTTTATTTAGCTCGCCGGCTTCAAACTTAGCGGCAATATCATGTTGACTATTAAACACAATTGCAGGGGCTTCGATAATTTTATTTTCATCAGGTACCGCAGAGGTTTTCATTACGGCTCGACCTAAATTACCTTGCATCACTTGTGTGCCACCATGCGATGAGAACGGGGTATTTATATCAGCAATCACCTCTTTATCTAAAGAGCTTATCGCGCCTTCACGCCAATCAAGTTTGCCGTCATTTAACCAAGGTTCTAAGGTATAACGCTCAATACCAAATCCAGCAACAGTGTTTACATCACGATGAATTAAGCCTTTTTTCAATAATTCACGAATGATCAGTGCAATGCCACCAGCGGCTTGAAATTGGTTGATATCGGCAGGGCCATTAGGATAAATACGTGCAATAAGAGGAACAACTTGTGACAGTTCAGAAAAATCATCCCAATTAATAATAATACCTGCTGCACGAGCAATGGCGACTAAATGCATGGTTAGATTAGTTGAACCCCCCGTTGTTAGCAGCGCAATAATGCCGTTAACAATGACTTTTTCATCAACTAATTGACCGATAGGAAGATAATTACCTGCGTTTTCGGTTAATCGAACAATCTGATTTGCCGCAGCATCCGTCAATGCATCACGCAACGGTGTATCTGGATGGACAAAAGAAGCACCGGGTAAATGTAACCCCATCATTTCCATGACCATCTGATTAGAGTTTGCTGTGCCGTAAAAGGTACAGGTCCCAATGCTATGATAAGACGCCGCTTCGGCTTCTAACAAAGCATTACGATCAACTTTACCTTCAGCATAGAGTTGGCGAATACGGACTTTTTCTTTATTGGGTAAACCGCTTGTCATGGGGCCTGCTGGCACAAAAATCGCAGGAAGATGACCAAAAGAGAGCGCCGCCATAGTCAGCCCAGGAACGATTTTATCGCAGATCCCTAAATAGAGCGCACCATCAAACATATTATGGGATAAACCCACAGCCGCTGACATTGCAATCACATCACGACTGAGGAGCGATAGTTCCATCCCATCTTGACCCTGAGTGACACCATCGCACATTGCTGGAACGCCACCTGCCACTTGTCCTACAGCACCAACAGCATGTAATGCTTTTTTAATTTTTTGAGGATAATCTTCATACGGCTTATGGGCTGACAACATATCATTGTAAGCAGTGATAATGGCAATGTCATTATGAACCATATTTTTCAGGCGATTTTTATCATCAGCCTGACAAGCAGCAAAACCATGAGCCAAATTACCGCAAGCCAATTGAGCACGATGTACTGTTTGACTTTTTGCGGCTTCAATTTTTTTCAGATAAGCTCGACGAGTCGCTTGTGAGCGAACAATAATACGTTCAGTCACTTGTTTTACTGTTTCGTTAAGGGGAACGACGTCGTTCTGAATTGGGTCATGATTTTTAGGGGTCATAATGATGCTTCCTTTATTCACACAAGGGTGATGAGCGTTACTATTAGCTTTAAAAAAGAGAATATTTAAATTCGCTATAGTATTTGTTACCGGTAACATTGTTACGGGTAACAAGAAGAGTTGCAATACTCTTAATACGTCTTAGACAACATCTGTGATCGACATCAATTTTTTAAGGTGATAAGTAACAGTTTTTTAATATTTGATGGGAATAAAGAGAAAAAAGTTGGCTTTTTACAAAGCTGAATCGTTTTATTTTGGAAAATACCTTCCTCGTTATTGATGACAAGGAAGGCAAAAATTGAGATTAACTTTTTACACCACCGTATTCACGGCTAATTTGTTTTGCTGCTTTGATAACCATTGCACCTAATTCAGTGATACGTGAGTCCGTCATTCTCGAAACTGGGCCTGAAAGTGAAATCGCCGCAAAAGGCTGGTGGTGTTCATCATAAATGCAAGCACCTATGCAGCGCAGCCCTAAAGCATGTTCTTCATCATCAAAAGAAAAACCTTGTTTACGAGCTTGCTCTAAGTTTTCTTTCAGAGAAGAAGGGAGTGTTCGGGTGTGAGGTGTATAAGCCATTAAGCCTTTTTTCTGGAGCAAAGGCAGTAATTTATTTTCTGGCAAAGTAGAAAGGAATGCCTTACCTGCACCGGATGCATGCATCGGTAATTTACCGCCAATAGGTGCTGACATTCGCATTAGCGCATTACATTGCACTTGATCGACAATTACTGCATCAAATTCAATTTGGTCAAGAATGGCCAGATTAACGGTTTCACCAGAGTCTTCCATCAATTGACGTAAAATAGGATGCACCATTACCAAAAGATTGCGGGTTTGTAGAAAGCTACTGCCAACAATAAAGGCGTGTGTGCCTACAACCCATAAGCCTAAATCTCCGACTTGACGAACAAAACCATGCTGTTGAAGTGTAGTGAGTAGGCGGTGTGTTGTGGAATTGGGTAACCCAGCTTGAAAGGCAAGATCTGTTAGGGCGATACCACCAGGAGATTCGGAAATATATTCCAATAATGTCAGTCCACGACTTAACGACTGAACAGGGCCTCCTTGTGCAGTACTTTGAGTGGCAGTTGTTTTCGTCTTACGCACTTTTTTATTTGTAGGGGAAACTGTCATGCATACACTCCAGAAATGCTATCCATATTAATGTCTATTATGAACTATATGGCGTAATAAAACTCCTCTGATCTCTGCATTTTTCAAAACAAAATGTGTGATAAGGAATATTTATTAAAAGCGTTTATCACTGAGTGAAAATCTCTCATCTTCGACTTAGAAATCTTTGTAAAAAGATATGGTAGGATAAAAAAACAACGAAATAACAATAAAGAAAAACAAGCACAAAAGCATTCTCGATTAAGAGGAAACAACGTGGCAAACATAAAACAACAACTGGTAGAAGCATTAGAAAAACGTATCTTAGTACTTGATGGCGCAATGGGAACGATGATCCAGCAATATCAACTTACAGAAGCTGATTATCGAGGTGTGCGTTTTGCTAATTGGGAATGTGATGTTAAAGGGAATAATGATCTTTTAGTCTTAACACAACCTCAGATCATTACAGATATACATAATGCTTATTTTCAAGCTGGCGCGGATATTGTTGAAACTAACACCTTTAACTCGACGTCCATTGCGATGGCTGATTATCAGATGGAGTCACTCTGTTTTGAGCTGAACGAAGAAGCCGCAAAATTAGCTAAAGCCTGTGCAGAGAAATGGAGTGCCTTAACACCTGATAAACCCCGCTATGTAGCGGGTGTTTTGGGGCCAACAAACAGAACGGCATCTATATCTCCTGATGTGAATGATCCGGCTTTTCGTAATGTTTCATTTGATAAGCTGGTGGAAGCTTATCGAGAAGCAACGCGCGGATTAATTAAAGGCGGTGTTGATTTAATCATGGTCGAAACTATTTTCGACACACTAAACGCGAAAGCGGCTATTTTCGCCCTTAAATGCGAATTTGAATCACTCAATATTGAATTGCCTGTGATGATCTCTGGCACCATTACAGATGCGTCAGGAAGAACCTTAACGGGTCAAACAACAGAAGCGTTTTACCACTCTTTACGTCATGCCGATGCGCTCTCATTTGGTTTAAATTGCGCGTTAGGTCCTAAAGAATTACGCCAATATATTCAAACGCTTTCACAAATTTCCGAAACTTACGTGAGTGCTCACCCTAATGCGGGTTTGCCTAACGCATTTGGCGGCTATGATTTAGATGCCCAAGAAATGGCTGAGCAAATTAAAGAGTGGGCACAAGCTGGTTTTCTCAATATTGTGGGGGGATGCTGCGGAACAACACCTGCGCATATTCTCGCCATTTCACAAGCGGTAGACGGTATTGCACCAAGAGCATTACCTTCCTTGAAAAGAGCATGCCGTCTTTCAGGTCTTGAACCCTTAGTCATTGATGAGAATTCACTGTTTGTGAATGTGGGTGAACGAACCAATGTCACAGGTTCAGCTAAATTTAAGCGCTTGATAAAAGAAGGTCATTATCAAGAAGCGTTAGATGTTGCGCGTCAGCAAGTTGAAAATGGTGCTCAAATCATCGATATCAACATGGATGAAGGCATGTTAGATGCAGTCGAAGCCATGACACGTTTTCTTAATCTTATTGCGGGTGAGCCTGATATTGCTAAAGTTCCTGTGATGATTGACTCCTCTAAATGGGAAGTGATTGAAGAAGGACTAAAATGCATTCAAGGCAAAGGCATTGTTAACTCCATTTCGATGAAAGAAGGAGAAAAACCCTTTCTTGAGCACGCTAAATTAGTCCGTAAATACGGTGCCGCTGTTGTTGTTATGGCGTTTGATGAAGTAGGACAAGCTGATACTCGAGAACGCAAAATTGAAATTTGTCGCCGAGCTTATCAGCTATTAACAGAGCAGGCAGGTTTCCCTCCAGAAGACATTATTTTTGACCCTAATATCTTTGCCGTCGCAACAGGCATTGCAGAACATAATAATTACGCCGTCGATTTTATTGAAGTTTGTGCGGATATTAAATCTCAACTGCCTTATGCCTTAATTTCTGGCGGGGTATCTAACGTTTCATTCTCATTTAGGGGTAACGATCCTGTTCGTGAAGCTATTCACTCTGTTTTTCTTTATTACGCAGTAAAAAATGGCATGGATATGGGGATTGTCAATGCAGGGCAACTTGCTATTTACGATTCATTACCAGATGAACTGCGTAATGCGGTTGAAGACGTCATTTTAAATCGCCATGAAGAAAGCACAGATAATTTACTTGCATTGGCAGAGCGTTATCGTGGTAGTAAAAGTGATGAGCAAAATCATCAGCTTGCTGAGTGGCGACAATGGGATGTTGAGAAACGTCTAGAGTACGCGTTAGTTAAAGGGATAACCGAGTTTATTGTTGAAGATACCGAAGCTTGTCGCCAACAAGCATCAAGTCCCATCGAAGTGATTGAAGGGCCATTGATGAATGGTATGAATACTGTTGGTGATTTATTTGGTGAAGGAAAAATGTTTTTACCTCAAGTTGTGAAGTCAGCTAGAGTGATGAAACAAGCCGTTGCTTATCTTGAACCTTATATTCAGGCCTCTAAGCAAGCTGGGAGTTCAGCCGGTAAAATCTTACTGGCTACCGTAAAAGGTGATGTTCATGATATTGGGAAAAATATTGTCGGTGTGGTTTTGCAATGTAATAACTATGAGATCATCGATCTTGGTGTGATGGTACCTTGCGATAAGATCCTACAAACAGCGATTGATGAAAAAGTGGATATTATTGGTCTTTCAGGGCTGATCACACCTTCATTAGATGAAATGGTGAATGTGGCCAAAGAGATGGAAAGGCGTGGTTTTTCTTTACCATTAATGATTGGCGGAGCTACAACGTCCAAAGCGCATACAGCAGTAAAAATAGAACCCAATTACAGCCATCCTACTGTTTATGTACAAAATGCATCAAGAACTGTCGGTGTTGTTGCTGCACTATTATCTGAAACACAAAAAGCCGATTTTGTTGCTAAAACACGTCGTGAATATGAAGTAGTACGTCAGCAATACGCCAGAAAAAAACCTCGTACGCCCCCAGTTTCTTTAGCGGTTGCGCGAAAAAATGCGCTACAAATTGATTGGCAAAATTACACACCACCAAAGCCCAATCAATTAGGCGTGCAGGAGATCACTGTAAGTATTGAAACCTTGCGTGAATATATCGATTGGACGCCTTTCTTTATGACGTGGTCTTTAGCGGGGAAATATCCGCGTATTTTAGAAGATGACGTGGTTGGTGAAGAGGCAAGGCGTGTATTTGTCGATGCAAATGCGATGCTGGATAAATTAAGTCGTGAAAAATTATTAACTCCTAAAGGGATTATGGGGCTATTTCCTGCCAATCGTCTGGGTGATGATATTGTGGTTTATCAAGATGAAAGCCGGCAACATGCATTATTACACAGTTGCCATTTGCGTCAGCAAACAGAGAAAAATGATTTTCCTAATTACTGCTTAGCAGACTTTATTGCCCCTGTTGAAAGTGGTGTTGCTGACTATTTTGGTGCTTTTGCCGTCACGGGGGGATTAGAAGAAGATGCTCTCGCAAATGCTTATGATAATGTCCATGATGACTACAATAAAATCATGGTCAAAGCATTATCAGATAGATTAGCAGAGGCCTTTGCTGAATATCTTCATCAACGGGTCAGAACAAAGATTTGGGGTTATAGTCCCGATGAAAACCTTTCCAATGACGAATTGATTCGAGAAAAATATCAAGGAACACGACCTGCGCCGGGATATCCTGCCTGCCCTGAGCACACCGAAAAAGCAAAAATTTGGCAATTACTTGATGTTGAAAATCGCATTGGGATGAAGCTGACAGATGCTTATGCTATGTGGCCGGGTGCTTCAGTATCGGGTTGGTATTTTAGTCATCCTGATAGTAAATATTTCGCTGTTGCTCAAATCCAAAAAGATCAGGTCGAAGATTACGCAAAACGCCGAAAAATGAGTGTGAGTGAAGTTGAACGTTGGTTAGCGCCTAATTTAGGGTATGAGTCTTAGTTTATTTTTATTGTCAGATCTCAATAATGTAATAAATAGTGAGGGGATAATCATATCCCCTTGTTATTCTCACTAGTCGATCCCATTAAAGATGTTTAAGCTGTGAACCTGTATCAGAAAAAAGGACATTACAATGAACTATACTTTGTACCTTCAGAAAACCCCACCTGCTGGCGCTGAGGTGCCGTTTCCTTCTTTAGCAAAAGGAAATTATCCATTAAGTGAAGTTTTAATTAATGCTTTTTTAAATCTGATGCAACTAACAGGAAGCTTAGATACTGATGCTATTTTAGATGAAAAAGCATTTGATAAAATTTGGCTGAAAGCCGAAATGACACCCGCACGAATCGAAGAGGTCGGTGACTATATTTATCATAAAATTCCGACTTCTCCTGAGCCTGTTGAAGAAGAAATTGTGTTATTTAAGCAAGCCATGAAAGAAGAAGAAGCGTTATTAGCGAAAGAAAGCGAGAAAGAAGGTCATATCCCCATTCGTAAGTTTGCCACTAATGATGGTTGGATAGTGACCCCAAAAGAGTGTGAAATAATTGCTTCTACATTGACCGCTAAATTGCTGGAAGATAACCGAGTTTTTGTTGAAAAAATTGCAAAAATGTCTCATCTTTCGCATAAAACGTTAGAGATTGCCTTAATTGATTTAGGTAAATTTAATCAGTTTGCAAAAAAACATGGTGGTTATCGGGTATATTGAAAATAAAAGAGAAATCATTTTTGATTTCTCTTTTATCGTATATGGGGGAATAGAACGGTTATTTAAAACAACGTATCATGCAGTTTTCTCACAATATTATCGGCATCTTTCCCATCAACCAATAAGCATAAGTTGTGGGTACTTGCGCCGTGACTTATCATTCGAATATTGTAGCTTTCTAATGCGCCAAAAATCTGGCTTCCTAAGCCATTCACTTGTGAGAGTGAATTACCGATGATCGCAACCAATGCGAGATCTTCGTCAACTTCAACACGACATAATGCGGAGAGTTCTGTTAAGAGTGCGTTGGTTAATAAACTCCCTGATGCGCTAGTGGTGCCGGTTGTATCGAGTGTTAACGCAATACTCACTTCAGATGTGGTTATCACATCAACAGAGATATGATGACGCGACAAAATAGTAAATATCTCAGCTAAGAAACCGCGAGCATGGAGCATTTTAAGGCTATGTAATGTGAGCAACGTCTGTTTTCTACGTAATGCAATCGCACGGAATATCGGCGGGTTTTCAGTCTGAGCACAAACCAATGTGCCCCCTTCTTCTGGTGCTTTACTCGATCCCACAAAAACCGGAATACCGCTACGAACTGCGGGTAATAATGTTGCAGGATGCAAAATTTTAGCGCCAAACGTTGCCATTTCTGCGGCTTCATCAAAGGCAATTTGATCAATACGATGTGCCTCTGGCACTATTCTTGGATCCGTGCTGTAAATACCCGGTACATCCGTCCAGATATCCACACGAGACATGCCGAGTGCTTCACCAATCAATGCAGCGGTATAGTCGCTACCACCACGACCTAATGTTGTTGTTCTACCTTTAGGCTCTTGACCAATAAAACCTTGGGTTACAATAACGGTTTCTTCTAAACGAGGCTGAATAAGGCTCTTTGTGAGTTCGGTAAGCAACGCCATATCGGGTTCCGCATGACAAAAGAGATCATTCGTTTTCATCACTTTTCTGACATCAAACCAATCTGCCTGTATGCCTTTTTCACGTAATAATTCAACAAAAAGCAATGTTGACATTAATTCACCGTGACTGACTAATTCGTCTGTTAAGGCATCAGATGTAGCAAGTGAAGCGGCTTCAGAGAGCATCTCAATATTCTCAAGCAAGCGATTTATTTCTTGAGAAATAATTTCTGGCTGAGAAAGTTGGTTGATAATTGCATACTTAATATCACGAACTTGTGAGAGTAAAGCTTCCCGTTGTGAAGGTTCAGTACCCGCTGCAAGTTCAATTAATAAATTAGTCATTCCTGCAGATGCCGAAAGAACGACGACACGAACTGACTTTTGTTTAAGAATAATATCTGCACACTTTTCCATTGCTGAAAAGTTAGCAA
Source organism: Proteus alimentorum (assembly GCF_002607735.1). Classification (GTDB taxonomy): domain Bacteria; phylum Pseudomonadota; class Gammaproteobacteria; order Enterobacterales; family Enterobacteriaceae; genus Proteus; species Proteus alimentorum. The sequence goes on along the minus strand of NZ_NBVR01000043.1, from coordinate 124,721 downwards.
CGCTGGTGCCACCAAATTTAGCGATAGTGTATGGCGATGATATAGATGAAGGCGTAGCAGTATTATCAGTCATTGTCGTATTCCTTTAGGCAAAAATGAGATGTTGGACACATTTAGGAATATCGGTTATTAAGTAGAGAGTCAATGCAGAGTGAAGAATAATCAATTTAATTAATAATCAGCTCCACATTATCGGTTTTACCTATGTAAGTAATTAGTACTAGATTTGTTGAATGGTTTTGACCAATATCATCAAATGAGAAAGAATTGACTGTAACTATTAAATGTCAGGCTACAATCTGAGAATATTGGATTGTAATATTAAGAGAGTATTGTGAATGAAAAATGTAAACCCAACCCAAACCTTAGCCTGGAAGGCATTAGAAAACCATTTTTCGGTGATCAAAGATACCGAGATGAAAACACTGTTTTCTCAGGAACCATCACGCTTTGAGCAATTTTCAAAAACGTTTTCAGACCAAATTCTAGTGGATTTTTCAAAAAACCGTATTACGAAAGAAACATTAGAAAAATTGCAGGCTTTGGCTAAGGAATGTGATGTTGAAGGTGCGATAAATAGCATGTTTACGGGTGAAAAAATCAACCGTACTGAAGATCGTGCTGTATTGCATACCGCATTACGTAATCGTAGCAATGCTCCCGTCATCGTTGATGGCAAAGATGTCATGCCAGACGTTAATGCTGTACTGAATAAAATGAAAGCGTTCAGTGAGCGCATTATTAGTGGTGAATGGAAAGGTTATACAGGCAAGGCGATTACTGATGTTGTAAATATTGGTATCGGTGGTTCTGATCTTGGTCCTTATATGGTGACAGAAGCATTACGTCCGTATAAAAATCATCTTACTATGCATTTTGTTTCTAATGTTGATGGTACGCATATCGCAGAAACACTGAAAAAATGTGATCCTGAAACGACACTGTTCCTCATCGCATCAAAAACATTTACCACACAAGAAACCATGACAAATGCACACTCAGCAAGAGATTGGTTCTTAGACTCTGCTAAAGAGAGTGCATTTGTTGCTAAACACTTTGTGGCGTTATCGACAAACAGCACTGAAGTGGCAAAATTTGGTATTGATACTGCCAATATGTTTGAATTCTGGGATTGGGTTGGTGGCCGTTATTCATTATGGTCAGCAATTGGCTTATCTATCGCACTATCTGTGGGTTATGACAACTTTGAGCAATTGCTGGAAGGTGCTCATGCAATGGATAATCACTTTAGAACAACAGATGCTGAAAATAACATCCCAATGATCCTCGCTCTGATTGGCATTTGGTATAACAATTTTTTTGGCACAGAAACTGAAGCGATTCTGCCATACGATCAATACATGCATCGTTTTGCTGCTTACTTCCAACAAGGCAATATGGAATCTAATGGTAAGTATATTGATCGTGATGGAAACAAAGTTAATTACCAAACAGGTCCTATCATTTGGGGTGAGCCGGGTACAAACGGGCAACATGCGTTTTACCAACTGATTCACCAAGGTACAAAAATCATTCCTTGTGATTTTATTGCGCCTGCAATTAGCCACAATCCACTCTCCGATCATCACGCTAAATTGATGTCTAACTTTTTTGCTCAAACAGAAGCGCTTGCTTTTGGTAAAACGCGTGAGCAAGTTGATGCTGAATTTGCCGCAGCAGGAAAAGATCCTAAAACGATGGGCTATGTTGCACCTTTCAAAGTGTTCGAAGGTAATCGCCCAACGAACTCTATTCTGTTAAAAGAAATTACGCCTTATTCCTTAGGTGCATTGATTGCAATGTATGAACATAAGATCTTTGTACAAGGTGTTATTTTCAACATCTTCACGTTTGACCAATGGGGTGTTGAATTAGGTAAACAGTTGGCTAATCGTATTCTTCCTGAATTAAAAGGTAAGGAAAGTGTTAACAGCCATGATAGCTCAACAAATAATCTGATTAATCGTTATAAAGCATGGCGTTAATCGAATAAACTGAATATAAGTAGTTGGTTAGATAAAAAGGAGGTTTTTATAACCTCCTTTGTTTTTTGATTATTTAACACTCAATCTGATTTTCTTTTAACGCTTTTTTAGATTATTTATGCGAAATGTTATCAGCTTTTAACTTCCATTAGTCACATCATGATATCCTTATGCATCATGACTCACACAAGCTAGGATCATCAAAGCGTGATGATGAATAAATGTTCAAAAAATCAATAATTACCCCTGCACCTATCCATTGGCTACCCAGTGAGGAACATGCAAATATTCAAGAAAGTACATTAAGTTGGTTAATGGAATTAGGCTCAATGACACGGCGATTTGAACAATATTGCCAAAAAGTCACAGTAATGCCTTATCAAGAAGGATTTATTGACATTGTTGAACCCGCTGACGAAAGAGCGTGTTTACCCAAAAGTCAGCGTTATTGGTTAAGAGAAGTGGTATTGTGTGGTGACGATATACCTTGGTTATTAGGGCGAACGTTAGTACCAGAAGAGACATTGACAGGCGAAGATAGAAAACTGGTCAATCTAAGAACCGTTCCTCTTGGGCGTTATCTGTTTCAGGAAACAACCTTAAGTCGTGATTTTATTCATATCGGGCAACAAAATGGGTATTGGTTACGCCGTTCTCGTTTTCAGCTTTCAGATAAACCTTTATTATTAACCGAGATGTTTCTACCTGCATCACCAGTGTATGAGAAGTAATTAGGGGGAGCTAAAATTGGAGGGAAGTATGACGCAAAGTAAATGGCAAGCATATAGCCGTTTAATGCGTATAGATAAACCTATCGGAGCGCTATTATTACTTTGGCCAACTTATTGGGCTTTATGGATTGCCGCTAAAGGTTTTCCAGATTGGCATATTCTGATTGTCTTTACTATTGGCGTGTTCTCTATGCGTGCCGCTGGGTGTGTAATAAACGACTTTGCTGACCGAAAAATTGATGGCAGTGTTGAACGAACAAAAAATCGACCATTACCTAGTGGGGCTGTGACAGAAAAAGAGAGCAAAATTTTATTTATTGTTTTGGTACTCTTGTCCTTTGCATTAGTCCTAACACTTAATACCATGACTATTTGGCTTTCAGTGGCAGGGCTTGCATTGGCGTGGTTTTATCCTTTCGTTAAACGGTTTAGTCATTTACCTCAGCTTATTTTAGGTATGGCTTTTGGCTGGTCAATCCCAATGGGATTTGCTGCTGTTTCTGAAAGCCTGCCTTTGGTTTGTTGGTTATTGTTTCTTGTTAATATTGTCTGGTCAGTTGTTTATGATACGCAATATGCAATGGTTGATCGTAATGATGATATAAAAATTGGGGTTAAATCTACCGCCATTCTATTCGGTCGTTATGACAAAATTATTATCGGTATTTTACAACTGGTGATGTTGGCATTATTAGTGGGTATCGGTATTTTGCTGAACCTGAAAGGTATCTATTACTGGTCGCTATTGTTAGTCACAGCACTGTTTATTTATCAACAGAAGCTTATTGCAGAGCGTGAAAGAGCACCGTGTTTCCAAGCTTTTATGAATAATAACTATGTTGGTTTTGTTTTATTTGCGGGTATTTTATTTAGTTATTTTTAAGCTAAGTAAGCGCTGAAGTATTCTCTATCATTGAGTAGAAACAAAAAGGGATAAGCAATGTGCTTATCCCTTTTCTATTTCGGTCATGGCGCGATTTACTGATTATTCATCAGCTTTAGGCTCATTTTTTTCGTCAATCATTTGTTCTGAATTGTTATCTTCAGTGATCCCCACGCTTTCAATGGTTAAGCGAATTTCTGGTGACATTAGTTTTGCAATCACTTGGTAAAGGGCAGAGGCATCTGCTTTTAAGATATCTTCATTATCATTGAGATACCCTTCTTCACGTAGCGTTGAAACTAAGGTAGAGAATACCGCTTTATCAAAGAATTCAGGTGCGTTGATACCATGCAAGACTGAAAGACGTTGTGCCAAGATACGGCTCTCTTTTTCCAATAATGCACGGCTAATTTCAGGCGCAAAATTGAGTAAAGAGAGTGTAATACCATAGCGTTGTAATGTTTCTCTGACGCTGGCAGCTAAAAGCTGTAGTGGGCGAATACGCGCTGGATTGATACGCAGTAAGCCATCACTATCACAACAAATCAGACGCTGACGGCACAGTTCTGCAATCAAAGTATTAATGACTTCAGGGAGTTCTTCTTTCTCATAACGAATAAATAGTTCCGCTTTAATAAGAGGGAAGATTAGCTCAACTTGTTTCATTAAATCATCACGATGAATTTTTTCATGATGTAAGACGATGCTGGCAATTAATGATGGAGTGACCATTAAGTGGATTGTGTTATTACGGTAATAAGTCATTAATACCGCGCTTTCACGAGGAAGTACCACAATATCACCCAAGCTGTCTTTTTCGACTTGGAATTTATCTGATTGTAGTGCGTGTTCTAATAAGGCTTCAGCATTTTTATCAGACACAATCATATCTGTCGAATAAGGCACATTGCGTAATAATTGCAGATAACAATCTACTTGTTCTAACAGTTGCTCTCTTGTGAGTGCACGCTGACGTGAGGCTAACAAAGCTGTTGAAACAAGGTTGATCGCATTAATCGATGCTGCATTATTGATATGAACCATAATGTTATCAGCCAGTGTGCTTACGGCTGGGTTTAACCAACTTGGGCGTTGTGGCTCAATGGGGTCAATATCATCACGCCATTGTGGTACAGCTTGATTTAAATATTGTACAACAGAAATCGGCTCACCAAAGTTCACATAGCCTTGACCAAGGTTACGTAATTTACGTAAACCTCTGACCATCTGCATAAAGCCTTCTTTCTCTTTTGTTGCTCCACGTAACTCCTTGGCATAGGTTGCCACTTCCATAACGTGCTCATAGCCAATGTAAATTGGAACAACAGAGATAGGGCGTGTTTCACCGCGCAACATGGCTTGTACCGTCATTGAAAGTGTTCCTGTTTTAGGATCTAACAATCGACCTGTACGAGAGCGTCCACCTTCAACAAAATATTCAATGGAGTAGCCGCGTGTAAATAGCTCACCTAAATATTCGCGGAAAATGGTGGAGTAAAGCTTGTTACCTTTAAAGGTTCTTCGGATAAAGAAAGCCCCTAAACGGCGGAAAATAGGACCTGCTGGCCAGAAATTGAGGTTAATACCTGCCGCGATATGTGGTGGTACTAAACCTTGGTGATAAAGTACATACGAAAGTAGTAAGTAGTCCATGTGGCTACGGTGACAAGGAACATAAACGATTTCATGCCCATCTTGCGCGAGTTTACGCACGCGTTCAGCATTATAAACGTTAATACCTTGGTAGAGCTTATTCCATGTCCAACTTAATACGCGATCACTAATACGCACCGCTTCATATGAGAAATTAGCGGCAATTTCTTCCATGATATCGGTGGCATTTTTACGCGCTTTATCCAGTGAGATTTTCTTCGCTTTTGATTCATCTTCAATCGCTTTTTCAATGGCTTTCGATGAAAGCAATTTATTGAAGAGATCTTGGCGTGCTGGCAATTTGGGGCCAACAGCCGCTAAACGTTGGCGTGAAAAGTGGATACGTGCAACACGCGCGAGTTTTCGGGCTATACTGGTGTCGGTACCGTGTTCGTTCGCCATTTCACGCATTGATACCGTGGGTGAAAAACGAACAAAACTATCACGACCTAACCAGAGAATAGCGATAAATTTTTGGATACCGTTAAGCACACGTAAATGTGGAACGCCATTATGACCTTCACGACCTGGAGAGCGTCCAAACATCACAGAAACTGGCAACATCTCGATATCAAGATGTGGGTTATTACGATGTGCGTCAAGATAAGCGTGGAATGTCTTCACGGAATCTTTACGAGGATCGGGCGAGTAGTAACGGAATACTCTTGGGCCGTCATCAATAAAGACATACGCAGGAAGCTTAGTGCCGCCGATCTCAATAGGTTGCAGCGGATCAGGCAATCCTAAAGAGAGACACTGCTGTCTTAATGTCAGTAAGTCAGCCTTTGAATGATAAGGCAGAACATAAAGGAATGATCGCGACGTATCTAACCCTAATTCAGTGATAGGATCAGTCGGAACTCGTTTGCTTTTTACCAATAATTTTAGTGGTAAATTCAATGTGTTATAATATAGTTTACGCCAAGCTGACATAAATAGTTGTAGCCTCTTATTAGCAATACTTCGAAAGCATAACAGAAAGTCTTTCGTAGATCTGTGGTGCTGTGACAATATTAATAGAGAAAAGTGGCAAAATAATCGTTTGTTTTCGATAGAGTTTATTATGGCTAATCAAAATAAAGGTCTTACCCGAATCATCAAAGCAGGTGGCTATTCATACAAGGGCATTCGTGCCGCTTGGATTAATGAAGCCGCTTTTAGACAAGAAGCAATTGTGACCTTGGTTGCAATTATCCTTTCATTTTTCATCGATGTCAGTGGTCTAGAGCGCATTTTACTCATTGGTTCCGTTGTATTGGTTGTGATCTTGGAACTGGTAAATAGTGCAATAGAAGCCGTTGTCGATCGAATTGGATCTGAATACCACGAATTATCCGGACGTGCAAAAGATATGGGTTCTGCCGCCGTTCTGATTGCTATTATATTGGGATTATTTACTTGGGTAACCATTCTTTGGGGGCATTTCTTCGCATAAAGTTAAAAAATTCGATTTTTGTCGAAAAATAATCCAAAGATGCGTGTTTTATATTCATTTAAGGTTTCAAATCGTCATATACCTGTATATACTCACAGTCTGACTGTATAAACAAACAGGGGGCGGAATGAAAGCATTAACTGCAAGGCAGCAGCAGGTTTACGATTTGGTTCGTGATCACATTTCGCAAACGGGTATGCCACCAACACGGGCTGAAATAGCTTCCCAACTTGGGTTTCGCTCACCAAATGCGGCAGAAGAGCACTTAAAAGCTCTTGCTCGTAAAGGCGTGATAGAAATTGTCTCTGGTGCATCTAGAGGTATCCGTTTGCTAATGGAAGAAGAGCCAGAAGGATTGCCATTAATTGGGCGAGTCGCTGCGGGTGAACCACTTTTAGCGCAAGAGCATATTGAAAGCCATTATCAAGTTGACCCAATGCTATTTAAACCAAGTGCGGATTTTTTATTGCGCGTTAATGGTATGTCAATGAAAGATATCGGTATTATGGATGGTGATTTACTTGCTGTGCATAAAACGCAAGATGTTCACAACGGGCAAGTGATCGTAGCGCGTATTGAAGATGAAGTAACCGTGAAGCGCTTTAAGAAAAGCGGTAATAAAATTGAGCTTCATGCAGAAAACCCAGAGTTTTCACCAATTATTGTCGATTTACGCGAACAAAGCTTTACTGTGGAAGGTTTAGCAGTCGGGGTTATTCGTAACGGCGAATGGCTGTAATTTGTACCAAAGTAAGTCAATACAACGTATTTTATCAAGATGCAGATGATGTGTAAAAACACAAAATCATCTGCATTTTTTATTTTGTATAAAAAAACATCATTGCACTACAAATGTAATTACAATATTATGAGTTTTAATTATGGAGGTGTTTATGACAACAATACAAGTTAGAGTAGACGATGAGCTAAAAAAAGAAGCTTATCAAGTATTTGAAAAAATGAATCTATCTCCTTCAGATGCTATAAGATTGTTTCTACGTTATGTTTCTGAAAATGAAAAGTTACCTTTCTCTGAAGTTTCTGTCATTGTTGGTGAACAAGATGAAGATGAGGATATTTTAGCTGTTGTACGTGAGCGTTTGAAGAAACCATGTAAACGTATAAGAGTAAATATTGATGATCTTTAATATTGAGTTTGATAAGCGTGCATTAAAAGAATGGCAGAAACTTGATCAAAGCATTAAAGAACAATTTAAAAAGAAATTAAAAAAATTACAGGAAAACCCTTATATAGAGTCTGCTCGCTTAAAAGGTGATCTCTCGGGTTGCTATAAGATTAAATTACGAGCATCTGGTTTTCGATTGGTTTACCAAATCATTGATTCAGAAGTCGTTATTTTAGTTATTGCTATTGGTAAGCGTGAAGAAAGTAAAGCGTATTCATTAGCTGAAATGAGAATTCAAAAGTAGAACACGTATTAGCCAGCATTTAGCTGGCTTTTTGTATTTTATAAGCTTAACGAGGCTTATAGTCGCCCGTTTTTTTCTGCTTAAGATTATCATCCATACTGTGATCATGATGACAACCTTCAGGATGTGTACACTCTTGTGCTTCGTGGCACTGTGAACATAATCCATGAATTTCTATCACACTGTGGCGTAAATGAAAGCCATTCTCTTGTGCCAGTGATGAAATCGAATTTTCGATTTTATGGCTACTCTTCTCAGTGACAGATAGACAACGGTCACAAATCAGCATTACTGACGTATGTTCAACATCATCAAAATGATGACAAAGCACATAACTGTTGGTGGATTCTATTTTATGGATAAATCCTTGCTCAAGTAAAAACTCTAACCCGCGATAGACGGTGGGGGGTTTTGCTTGTGGCTCAACTTGGCGTAATAAGTCCAATAAGTCGTATGCGCTGATAGCAGAAGGTTGCTGCATGATCAGACGTAATACTGCCAGACGTTGTGAAGTCAGGCGAACACCTCGTTTCTGGCAGATCTTTTCTGCCTGAGCGAGCAATTTATCTTCATTCATGGGGATCAGATGCTCTCAGACGTTGTTAATGGCACAGATCCTATCATATTTTTCAAGAGTAAACCTTTGTGTAAAGTGGGGTTTTATAAAAATAACTTTTCATGGTGATATGTAATGATCATCAATAAAAAACCCAGCCTAAGCTGGGTTTTTTATTGATGGTTTTAGATAATTTGTTCTGAAACTAGGTTTCAGGCGACCGTTAAAACGGTTCTGTTTACCTAATAGCTACAAATTAACAATAATCTATTTAAATACAATAAGTTAACAACAAAAAATAAATTAATGTAAAGATTTTCGTAAATTTTAAATGTTTTTCGCTTCAAATTATTTACAAAGATGATGAAGGTCTAATGTACAATATTCTCCACAACCCACTTAAAGAGCTAGCCGATTTCACGTTAACAGTTGATAGTAAAAATGTCATTCTCAGAGAATTCATATGCCTTTTTAGTAGCATGCCTTAGCCCTGAATTAAACGCAGGCTTGTCAGTCTTTCCTTCTAGTAAACTAGGCGCAAAGTCAGACACAATTTTTGAGAAAAAAGCAAACGGTAAAACTAGATGCCTCGATGCTATACGAAAATCATTGATACCACCAAACTGAAGATGGCACTTAGAGTGGGATTTAACTTCAGAATCGTAGTCAAATCTCAAATGGGAGTTTTGAGTCAGTCTAGTTTCATGTTCTAACATTTCTAAAGCAACTTCATCCATGATGTCGGCAAGAAAGTCACTCGCAGTTGAGGAGTACTCCGCCAAATCATCAGCAGTCTCGGGGGCTAGCTCTGGCTTCGGGTAATATGCCAAACGACATTTGACCAATTCTCCTTTGGAATTGTAATCAAAATAGAACTGGAAAAATGAGTTATCAATCAGCAAATATGAGTATTGCTGGCTATCCAACAGTTTTTGATACTCTCTCAGGTAGCTGACATTAGAAATAATTCCTGGTTTATAGTTATCCCAAGAAATTACATTTGTATTGATGTTGACATTATTTGACTGAATTATTGAACCAAATAATGTTTTTATATTTATTAGACTTTGCTCTACGGCTGCCTTGCTCATTCTAAGCCCTCCGCGATGTATCTCAGAAGGTCTGGGTTATTTCTAATCTCTTGAAGCAAAACCTCTGGATTAGATTTAAGTTTATCCATAGATTTTTCGAGCATTAAAAGCTCTGCTTGTGATGTGTTTATTAGCTGTCGCACATGAGCAATCTTGCTATCACTTGGACGTACAAAGTTAAAATTAGGGAAATCCGATTTTATTTGTCTAATTTCTAACTCTAGTGCGTCCATTGAATCTGAATGGCCAGTGATGTAGCACCAACCTCGGGAACGTGTTAAAGAGGTAAAGAATGCATTCCTAGCACGCAAGGTCGAATCTTGCACCACCTTTTGGCAGTTGAACACGAAAACGATGTTAGATTCATTACCTTTTGCTCTAAACGGAGTCGCAAGGGTTACGCACCCTGGAACTTTAAATACATCGGCACTCTCAACAAAACCCGGAGAAACACATTTTATATCAAGCTCATTCAGTTCAATTCTTAGTCTAGATATTTCTTCCTTTGAGCCAGTTCGGTTGTTCAGGTTTACAACGATAATATCTTCAGGTTTAACATTTTGGTTATTAATTAACCAGCCTATCTTTTGTGCAATATACTTTATTTCAGCATGAACGTTTTCACGCTTAATACAGTTAATTAGATCTGTTGCATTGTATTGATGCTGACAGATAAGAGCCTCGAGTTTGTTTTTTGAACTAGCTTCAGACCTTGTCAATTTGACTTGATCACCTTCAACCAGAGTATCTTTATTTGGGCTGAGTAATTGGTACCCAACTGCTTCCCAATCAGTTCGATTGTCAAAAGGTTGCATTATTTTATCTTTATTATACAGACCCATTGCCACACCGTGAGCGGTCATAAGAACTGGACGAGGAGTTCGATAACAGTTTGGCAACACGAAATCCTTCGAAATACCACCAATGTATTCGCCTGTAAGGCTATCTTGAGTGATATTCGGTTGACCTTCACTATTCAAGCCAAAAAGAACGTCAGGCTCTTTAATCTTCATATCCCTTAGAGATTGGAAATCATCATAAGCCCAGATAATTCGCTTAGGATCTTTAGTTATTTTATATACAGTCTCAAACAATGCAGGTGGGAAGTCTTGAGCTTCATCTATCAGCACCATGTCGTACATAGGTTCAATAGAAGAACCTACTTTATCCAAGAGATCTTTAAAAATGAATTCTAATGGGTCTTGCTTACTACGTACTTCACTGAATGTTTTAGGTGCTAACCCTAACGTGTTGCATAGTGTAGAATATAAACCTTGTTTATTTTTTCCTCCCCACGCATGATACACATGTAGTTTTTCTTCGAAGTCAGGAGCTCTTTTGGCTTCAGAAACGTAATACTTGCTAATGTGCTGAGTAATAGTTTGGTAAAGACTTTGAGTATTGAACAGATATAGAATTTTGTAATCTTTTAACCTTCGATGGGTAATTGCAGCCTTAAGTGAAAGTACAATCGTTTTACCTGTACCTGCCAGACCACGAATACGTTGTGGCCCATCAGGAATTTGCATAGAAATAACACGCTGAGCTTCGTCTTGCTTGAATGTACGATTCAAAGATTCTTGGATCAAATCGTCCATTGTCAATTTGTCACTATCAACTTTAGAAGTGCTAATACGGTACTTATCTTCAAAAATATAAGTTCCTTCAATAAGGCTTACGATTTTATCGAATACAGTATCCTCACAATCAAAGCGTTCGAGATCTTCACGAAAAGACGTAATATTTGAAACGAGGTCTTCACAAGTTATCAATTCTGCAAAAGCATCTTCAACATCAATGATGCTTGATAAACTTGTAGAGGTATTACATGGAAATACAATGGCACTAGTGGTTGGAACAATTACTTTGCGTTTCTTTCTTGAGTAGAATGCAGGATCGTTTTTCAGTCTACTTTCTATTTCATCAGTATACATGTCAATGAAATAGTCTCGAGAAACCACTTGTTCATCATCAACGTCCCATACATCAAGATCATCATGCTCTGAAATAGACTTTAAGGTACCTTCCAGTACATCAATCAGTGTAACACCGTACTCTTTAGTAATGAGAATAAAGGTAGGAGTTTCATCATCACTATCTCGCCCTAACGTTGTTAACTTGTAACCAAAGTAGCCATGACAATCCGAAAATACAGCTTCAATAACTCCACTAATGACTTTTGCGTGTACTTTATCTTCAAGCTCAATACTACCTGGTAAAAATTGAAAGGTTTTCATGGTTTCAGCCTTTTTCTTGAACGCCACGTTAATTATGCATAGTTGTTATTAATGTAGCTCAGGTATCCCAACCAAGACAATAACTCATTGAAAATTTAAACTGTTTTCCAATCAACTTGATCTTAATTCGCTAACATTAAAACAAAGTATGTAAAGTGGTGGAATTTACCCACGTAATACATCATGGGATTCAAAGCTAATCATAGATAACTTTTAGTAGAGTAAAAATAATGGACAGAATGCGAATGAGTAAAGGCACTAAGCAGCAATGGAGCGAACCGATTTAGGATAACCAGTCAGTTCAAGTCACATCAAGGTGACGAAGCTGACAGATTTCATTCAGACTAATTCACTACACGCTTAGAAGCTGCTGTTCTATTTAGTTTTGCACTATGGCTCATTGCTACCACATCCGTGGCAGACTGTGTTTCTTTTCATGACATGAATTTAGCTAAACTTTCATCAGTTTGCGAACCATAGAGTTCCATAGCTACTTTGCTCATTGAGCATTCATTTTTTTTGTTTAGTTTCCAATGGTTCGTTTAGTTGCTCAATCGTAATTCCATGCTGGGTGGCGTTGTACAACCAAGTATGGAATTGCTCAAGTAGTCGGCTGTTCTCGGCTTCAAGTCGCGCAATAGTTCGCTCCCGCTTTTCTAGTTGATCAGCCGCAACCTTCAAACTGGATGGAAGGTGTCTATTACGTGTAGCAACAGCTTGAGGTGAATTACCCGATACAAGCGCTTTAACCTCAGTAAATGCGCGCTTGATACGTACCTGCTTTTGCAGTATTTGTCTCGTGGTTGAAAGCTTGTAATCGTGTGCAACAGCATCTACCAACCTATCCCATGTAATGCAGGGTGACAAAGAGATTATGGTAAGGCAATGGCATACCATCCTCACCTAAAAGAATTGAGTAGCTTTTTCTGCTCGCCATTTGAAATACTTTTGTTTTCATTCTGTCCTTAAATCCATTAAGACTTAACAAATTCTCAAGGTAACTCCGAAGCATAAGATTAGCATAAAAAAAGTTTACAGAAGTTGTAAGGCTCGCTGTAAACTTTTTCTCAAACCATTGTTATATTTAAATTAAATAATCAAATTTAATAAAACTAGGTTTCAGGTAAACCGTTGGGTAGGACACGTGCGCCCTCAAAAGGGTTAGCCGTTGTCCCCCCACCGAACCGTACGTGCACATTTCTATGCATACGGCTCTCCGCTAGACTTAGCAAAGTTTCTATAGTCTGGCAGCTTCCCTCTGTGAAGATCGACATGACAGTCCTTACATAAAACTAACGTCTTCCGATGTCGGGCAATCATCAGTCTTTTCCAAGGCTCTGTACCATCCTTAATATCCTTCAGTTTACGCACATGGTGAACTTCAAGATATCCAGTAACGGTGCCGCAGTATTCACATTTGTTACCTGCCATTCTGTCTAGCAATTCAGTTCTGCTCGAATATTTATAAACATTCGGAAACGGGTCGGCAAAACTTGCTAGAGACACACTTCGATTTTTAAGTTGAAAAACTTCAAGTTCATAAAGTTTTCCATTACGAATTTCTCTGTGGATATATCGACCATCAGCCTGCTTCAATCGTTTAGCGATTTTAGTTCTAGATGAACGATGTTTTCCAGCCAGCGTCTTTAACAGACTATTCATCCATATCCAATGTAGCTTATTCAGATATAGAACTGGTGCTAAGTTATAGTAATTGGCATAGCCACGCATTTCAGCATTGTATTGACTAATAATTTCATAGTCAGACAAATACATCATTGCAGGCTTTCCTCTGCAACCGTCCATGCCAGATTCGTAATTCCCGTAGTCACGGAGCGCACAGAATTTCTGTATTTTCGCTCTCGGAACACCAAGGTGAATGTGTTCAGTAATGGTGCGCTTAACGGCGTGAGTTTTACTGCCATCCGAGTTGTGTCCCACAACACATTTAACTCGTTTATTTTCTCTACGACATAGAATTTCATATCCGAGAAAGATAAAACCTTGTTTCGGGTCAACTACGCTTGATTTCTCTTTCGATACTTCAAGCTTTAATTCCGACTCAACAAATTCAGTAATGTCAGACATTACTTGCATTGCTTCCTGTTTAGAACCAATGATCCCAATTAGAAAGTCGTCAGCATACCGAACATAACGCATACGCTTAAAGTCAGGGTCGTCCATAAGAACACTTGAGGTATTAACCAATTGCTCTTCAAGATTTTTGATTTCCATTTCCCACTTGGCAATTTTCTGCTCATCAGCAGGGTAGCCAGATGCACCAAAGCCTTGTCTTATCCACTTTATACGATTAGCTCGATTTTGTAGTGCCCGCTTGTATTCAGGATTAGGTTTTCTTCGTCCTCCATTGCTAAACTCTTTGATTTTAATTTTCATAAACTCATCAAGTTCATGGAGAAAAACATTGGCTAGTATAGGGGATATGATTCCCCCTTGCGGTGTCCCACTGTGGGTGCCAAAGTAACGCCATTCTTCCATGTAACCAGCTTTCAGAAACTTCTTTAGAAGCCCAAGAAAAGCCCGGTCATCAATCTTATTGCTAAGAAATTTCAGCAATAAGTCATGGTTAATGTTGTCGAAGTATCCCTTAATATCGACATCACAAACCCATTTGGTGCTTTTCCAACCATTACGTATTTCAGTAAGTGCTGTGTGGCATGATTTGTTGGGTCGAAATCCATAGCTCCAATCGCTAAAGACTGGTTCATAAATTTCCTCAAGGATCATTCTCATGACCTCTTGAATCAACTTGTCGTCACCACTGGGAATTCCTAAAGGTCGTTTCTTACCATTCGGATTCCTAGCATCCTTGGGGATGTGTGTGCGTCTGCAAGGTTTTGGACGATAGTCACCTGATTTAATTAGGTTGATAATATTTTGAACTCTATCAACACCCATACCATCAAGTGTGTTTGAGTCTACCCCTTTCGTCATGGCTCCACGATTAGAGTAGATGTTGGCATACGCCTGCATCCAAAGATCTTGATGGTTACACATTATTTTATGTAATTTCTTGACCTTATAGCCTTGCTTACTTGCTTTATTAATACCAATCAGAGCATTGAGTGTTCTTTGTAATAGCACTGACTATTGAACCTCGCTTCTTTTAGTATCGTGTCTAACTGTCTCCCTTCCCCCCTACATTTAAGCTTTCGTATGAGTTACCTCGATACTTATACTCAAATTTCAGGTCGGATTTAAACCGACTGCTACCTCATTACAAGGCTACGTTGGGTACTATGGAGCCTCCGTCACCATATTGGTTGTTTATCTCAAACCAACTTAGGTGATCCCGCATTTCTTTATAAACAAGATGCGTCCCACTTAGGTTCCACTTACGTCCAATTACCACTCTCACCGAGCAGGTGCCAAGATTGTTGGATACGATAGCCTTCTAACAATAATTATCGTAAATCTTGGTATGACTCCTGAACTATCGTGAGTCAAAGATATCCCGAAACCCACTATGGACTATGATTCAACCAATCAGGTTTAACCTTATGGGACTTGCAATGACTGGCGCAAAGTAGATAGTTTCCCCGCCACCAGCCTTTTGACCTAACATGCTGCACTCCCCTCCCTCTTTCGAGGTTCAAGTCTATTACTAGACAAGGATAAGTTAGGCTTGCAATAGGCTTTCCAACAGCCTATACTTGCGACATAAATTTTCCGTAAGCGCTTGATTTATAAAGCAAAGCGGCGCACTCAAAACGGAATGTCGTCATCAAAATCCATTGGTGGTTCATTGCTTGGCGCTGGAGCCGCTGCGGGTTGTTGTGCAGGGCGAGATTGTGCACCACCGCTAAATTGCTGTGATGCTTGTGGCTGTTGTGGTTGACCCCAACCGCCTTGGCCACCTTGAGAAGGTGCGCCATCTTGACCACCACGGCCGCCTAACATTTGCATTGAGCCGCCAATGTTAACGACAACCTCAGTGCTATATCTGTCTTGACCGCTTTGGTCTTGCCATTTACGTGTTTGCAATTGGCCTTCGATATACACTTGTGAACCTTTACGCAGATATTCGCCTGCAATTTCCGCTAATTTGCCGAAAATTACCACACGGTGCCACTCGGTTTTTTCTTTCATTTCACCGGTTTGTTTATCGCGCCAGCTTTCTGATGTTGCCAGTGTTAGGTTGGCAACTGCACCGCCACTTGGCATATAACGGATTTCTGGATCCTGCCCTAAATTACCGATAAGAATAACTTTGTTTACGCCTCTGCTCGCCATGTGAGGTACTCCTGCGAAAGTAAATTTTTTGAAATCATAAGCGAATAAGTTTATCACGTACGCTAAAATTTGAATATGACGTGTGATGAATTTCTCATTTGTGAACATTGTCGATATTTTTCTGTCTCAAAATGACAGAGTTACATCAGCATTCAATTTCACTATATATACTGTATATCCATTCAGTTAACTTTGTGTCATAATTATCCGATTCTTTCTTTTTCGGCGACTCTCTCAATCCGGGATATATTCATGGATAAAATCGAAGTTCGGGGCGCTCGCACCCATAATCTAAAAAATATCAATTTGATCATTCCTCGCGATAAACTGATTGTTATTACGGGGCTTTCTGGTTCAGGTAAATCTTCTTTAGCCTTTGACACGCTTTATGCAGAAGGGCAACGACGTTATGTCGAATCGCTTTCTGCCTATGCTCGTCAGTTTCTTTCGTTGATGGAAAAACCAGACGTTGATCATATTGAAGGTTTATCTCCCGCTATTTCGATTGAGCAGAAATCTACGTCGCACAACCCGCGTTCGACAGTGGGAACAATTACAGAAATTCACGACTATCTGCGTCTCTTATTTGCGCGTGTTGGTGAGCCTCGTTGTCCTGATCACGATATTCCATTAGCCGCTCAAACCGTTAGCCAAATGGTTGATAATGTACTTGAGCAACCAGAAGGCAAGCGCTTAATGTTGTTAGCGCCTGTGGTGAAAGAGCGTAAAGGTGAGCATATTAAGCTACTCAACAATCTTGCCGCCCAAGGTTATATTCGTGCGCGTATTGATGGTGAAGTGTGCGATCTTTCTGATCCGCCGACATTAGAATTACAGAAAAAACATACCATTGAAGTGGTGATTGACCGTTTTAAAGTGCGTGACGATCTCGCCCAACGTTTAGCAGAATCTTTTGAAACCGCATTAGAGTTATCCGGTGGCACTGCTGTTATTTCGGATATGGATGATAACAATGCCGATGATATTGTTTTCTCTGCAAACTTTGCTTGTCCTGTTTGTGGTTACAGTATGAGCGAGCTAGAGCCTCGTTTATTCTCCTTTAATAATCCAGCGGGTGCTTGTCCAACGTGTGATGGTTTAGGTGTTCAGCAATTTTTTGATCCTGAATTAGTGATCCAAAATAGAGAAATCTCTCTTGCTGGTGGCGCAATTAAAGGATGGGATCGCCGTAACTTCTACTATTTCCAAATGCTTCGTTCATTGGGTGAACACTATCATTTTGATGTTGAAGCGCCGTTTGATTCGTTACCCGATAATATTCAAAAAGTCATTTTAACGGGTTCAGGTAAAGAGAATATTGAATTTAAATACACAAACGATCGTGGTGATGTTGTTGTTCGTCATCATCCTTTTGAAGGTGTCTTAAATAATATGGAACGTCGTTACCGCGAGACAGAATCGAGTGCGGTACGTGAAGAGCTTTCTAAATATATTAGTAATCGCTCTTGCGCTTCTTGTGGTGGTACTCGTTTACGCAGAGAAGCGCGCCATGTGTATGTTGAAAATACCACATTACCTGAAATAGCAGATTACAGTATTGGTCATGCAATGACCTTTTTCCAAAATCTAAAATTGAGCGGTCAGCGTGCGAAGATTGCAGAAAAAGTCTTAAAAGAGATTAGTGACCGATTAAAATTCTTGGTCAATGTGGGATTAAATTACCTCACACTTTCTCGTTCTGCGGAAACTTTATCAGGCGGTGAAGCACAACGTATTCGCTTAGCCAGCCAGATTGGTGCGGGATTAGTTGGCGTAATGTATGTCTTGGATGAACCTTCAATTGGGTTACATCAACGAGATAACGATCGTCTACTTGAAACACTGATCCACTTACGTAATTTGGGTAATACCGTGATCGTCGTAGAGCATGACGAAGATGCCATCCGTGCCGCTGATCATGTTATCGATATTGGCCCAGGTGCGGGTGTTCATGGGGGCGAAATTGTCGCTCAAGGTACGCTTGAAGATATCATCAATAATCCGAATTCATTAACAGGCAAATTCTTAAGCGGTGAACGTCGTATCGCAATTCCAGAGCAACGAGTGCCTGTTGATCGCGAAAAAATGCTGACCATCCTTGGCGCAAAAGGCAATAACTTAAGAAATGTAAATCTAAAATTACCCGTCGGTTTATTTACCTGCATTACAGGTGTTTCGGGATCTGGTAAATCAACGCTGATCAACGATACGTTATTCCCTATTGCACAACGCCAATTAAATGGGGCTACAAATAGTGTACCTGCGCCTTATTTAGATGTTGAAGGGTTAGAATATTTCGATAAAGTTATTGATATTAACCAAAGCCCAATTGGTCGTACTCCTCGTTCAAACCCTGCAACTTATACGGGTGTCTTTACGCCTATTCGTGAGCTATTTGCGGGTGTACCTGAATCTCGTACTCGTGGTTATACACCGGGTCGGTTCAGTTTCAACGTAAAAGGGGGGCGTTGTGAGGCTTGCCAAGGTGATGGCGTTTTAAAAGTTGAAATGCATTTCTTACCGGATGTGTATGTACCTTGTGATCAATGTAAAGGTCAACGTTATAACCGTGAAACCCTTGAAGTTAAATACAAAGGAAAAAATATTCACGAAGCGTTGGATATGACCATTGAAGAGGCGAGAGAGTTCTTTGATGCAGTGCCTGCATTGGCGCGTAAACTACAAACATTGATTGATGTTGGTCTTTCTTATATTCGCTTGGGGCAATCAGCAACGACTTTATCCGGTGGTGAAGCGCAGCGAGTTAAGTTAGCAAAAGAGTTGTCAAAACGTGGTACGGGACAGACTCTCTATATTCTCGATGAGCCGACAACTGGGCTTCATTTTGCTGATATTGAGTTGTTACTTGAAGTGCTTCATCAGTTACGCGACCAAGGTAATACTATTGTTGTTATTGAGCACAACCTTGATGTGATCAAAACAGCGGACTGGATTGTGGATCTGGGTCCTGAAGGCGGAAGTGGTGGTGGCCAAATTTTAGTGTCAGGCACACCAGAGCAAGTTGCAGAGTTTGAAGGCTCGCATACTGCAAGATTCTTAAAACCAATCCTAGAACGTGGTTATTAAAGTTACGCCACTTATTCCCTTATGATCTAAGCGCTACAGACAATAAACGTTTTACTGTTTGTAGCGCGCTTTCTTCAAGAAAAGTAAATCCATGGAGTATGATAGAATTTAATTCTATCGAAAAAAGTATTCTCTTTTGGTTATACACTTCCTTATCTATTTTTATCTTATTAATCGCTTATTTTTATAAAAAGTAGATTAAATGGTTAATTATGCTGTTTTGTAACGGTATTTTAACCAAATACGAGATAACGAAGCTAAATAGAAAGGATTATCATAGTATATCGTGATGGACTGCACAGTTTATTTGGTGATTTGTTTCAATTGTTATACTTGACTATTATTGTATAACAATAGGTATTTTTCATTATTAATCAGCTGGTTATCTATTTGTAAGGGTTGTAATAGAGGGAAGGTTATTATTTACTATGCTCTTTGAACAGATAATCCTACTTTTCTCCTTACGATAGAATTTTTTTCCAAATCATTTCGGGCTATCACGATTTATAACAACTTTTTTCTCCGTAATATTCCCTATCATTTACCCATAATAAATAATACCTGCAAAGAGTAAGGCTATTTCGACATCGCAATGTTAGATAGACTTTTTTTACCCCCAAGATTCGTTTTGCTATTAACAATTACAATATAAAAAGTGAGTACTAATATGGAAACGGCTTCCTCAAAAACAGAGACAACAAGCTATCCCGCAACTAGTGCTGGCGCTCGCCGCGCAGGTATGACTGAACAAGAATGGCGTGCAGCAATTAAATTTGACGGCAATGATGTGGGCTGGGTTATCATGAGTATCGGTATGGCTATCGGTGCAGGTATTGTGTTTTTACCTGTGCAGGTAGGTCTTATGGGATTATGGGTTTTCCTACTATCCTCGATCATTGGTTATCCAGCAATGTACCTTTTTCAACGTCTATTTATTAATACGTTGGCTGAATCTCCAGAGTGTAAAGACTACCCAAGCGTTATCACTGGTTATCTCGGTAAAAACTGGGGTATCTTATTGGGCGCACTTTACTTCGTGATGTTAGTTATTTGGATGTTTGTGTATTCAACAGCAATCACCAATGACAGCGCTTCTTACTTACAAACATTTGGTGTTACTGAAGGTTTACTGTCAGAAAATCCATTCTATGGTTTGATCCTGATTTGTGCTTTAGTTGCTATCTCTTCTCGTGGTGAACAATTACTGTTTAAAGTATCAAGCTTTATGGTACTAACTAAACTATTTGTTGTTGCAGCGTTAGGGATCTCCATGATTGGTATGTGGCATCTTTATAACGTGGGCGCATTACCACCCGCTGGACGTTTAATCAAAGAAGCAATCATTACATTACCATTTACACTGACTTCAATTCTGTTTATCCAAACATTAAGCCCAATGGTTATCTCTTATCGTGGTCGTAATAAAAACCGTGAAGTGGCTCGTCACAAAGCATTACGTGCAATGAACATCGCGTTCGGTGTGCTGTTCTGTACAGTTTTCTTCTATGCAATCTCATTCACATTAGCAATGGGTCATGATGAAGCAGTTAAAGCGTATGAACAAAATATCTCTGCGTTAGCGATTGCTGCGAAATTCTTCCCTGGTGGTTGGGTAACGGTTGTCAGCGTTATGCTGAATATCTTCGCCGTAATGACTGCATTCTTTGGTGTCTACTTAGGTTTCCGTGAAGCGACACAAGGGATCGTTATGAATATTCTGCAACGTTATCTCCCAGCAGAGAAAATCAACCAAAAATGGGTGCAAAACGGCATCATGATTTTCGCTGTGCTACTGGCATGGGGTGCAATCATTCTTAATGCACCAGTACTGAGCTTCACTTCAATTTGTAGCCCAATCTTCGGTATGGTGGGTTGTCTTATCCCTGCATACTTAGTGTACAAAGTACCCATGTTACACAAATACAAAGGTGCATCACTCTACCTGATTATCTTTACCGGTTTACTGCTCGTTATCTCTCCGTTCTTGGCATTCTCATAGTCGCCAACTTCGGTTCTAGTTAGGCGTTGTTTTTAAAAACTAAATTAATCCAAGGTGTTAGATTATGAGCCAGAACAAAAATTCTCATTTATGGTCACAGTTCGTTCATCAGTTACGTGAAGGTGTGAAGCCTGCAGTAGGTTGTACTGAGCCAATTTCATTAGCATTGGCAGCCGCGAAAGCAACGGCACTTTTAGGCGAGCCTGTTGTTCGTGTCGAAGCTTGGGTTTCACCAAACTTGATGAAAAACGGAATGGGCGTAACAGTGCCGGGAACGGGAATGGCTGGGCTACCTATTGCAGCAGCATTAGGTGCGACAGGAGGAGATCCTGATGCTGGATTGGAGGTCTTGTTAAAAGCATCCACTGATGCAATTGCTCAAGCTAAAACACTGGTTGCTCAAGGTAAAGTTACAGTGGGTGTAAAAGCACCTTGTGAAGATGTTCTTTACTCTGAAGCGAAAGTGTATAGCCAATCTGGTTATGCCATCGTCAGTATTGCAAGAGAGCATACACACGTTGTTCGTTGTGAATGTAACGGTAACGTTGTTTTTGAAGAAGATAAATCAGCACTTACCAATAATTGTGAATGTACTGATGAAAAACCTTTTACTGATGTTTGTGCTGAAGATATCTATAACTTCGCACTTAATGTGCCCGTGAGTGAAATTGAGTTTATGCTCAATGCCGCTCGTTTAAATGGCGCTTTATCAGAAGAGGGGTTACAAAACACCTATGGATTAGCTATTGGTCGTACCTTAGTTCTGCAACAAGAGAAAGGTTTGTTAGGTAAAGACTTACTTAATGAAATCATGATCAGAGCATCAGCAGCATCTGATGCTCGTATGGGTGGCGCGGTATTACCTGCAATGAGTAATTCAGGCTCAGGTAATCAGGGCATTGCCGCAACATTACCTGTAATGGTTGTTGCTGAATTTATTAAAGCAGATGATGAAACCTTACTGCGTGCGTTGGTTTTATCTCATTTAATGGCTATTTATGTTCATAGCCATTTTCCACCACTTTCTGCCCTTTGTGCTGCAACAACTGCTTCAATGGGAGCAGCCGCAGGAATGGCATGGTTACTTACCAAAAATTTCACCACAGTGAGTATGTCTATCAACAGTATGATTGGTGATATCAGTGGCATTATCTGTGATGGCGCATCGAATAGCTGTGCAATGAAAGTCTCAAGTAGTGCAGCGAGTGCCTATAAAGCGGTATTAATGGCGATGCAAAATCAAAGTGTTGCGGGTACTGATGGTATTGTCAGTGACGATGTCGATAGTTCAATCGCGAATCTCTGTGCATTAGCCAGTCATGCAATGCAACATACAGATATTCAAATCATTGAGATTATGGAAGAAAAAGCGCGTCGTAATGCTGGGGAAAAGAAGCAAGCTGTCAATATATAAAAGGCGAAAACCTAAAGCGACAGTGATGTTGTGATGCAGTAAAAAGAAATACCTGCTTATGAAAATAGGCAGGTATTTTTTTATCATGAAATCACGTTAATTGGCTTAAATACTCACAGCCGCAAAAGCTTGAGCAATGCGCTGAACATTACCTGTATTAACACCAGCCATACAAACACGGCCAGTACCAACAAGATAAATACCAAATTCGTCACGTAATCTATCAACCTGTGCTTGTGTAAAACCGGTATAGCTGAACATACCGCGTTGCGTTAATAGATGATCAAAATTCTTTTCAGGCAGTGCAACTTTTAAAGCTTCGACTAAGGTAACGCGCATCTCTTTAATGCGATCACGCATATGCGCGACTTCTTTTTGCCATTGTGCCGTTAAAACTTGGTCTGATAGCACTTTATTGACAATTTGCGCCCCATAGTTTGCAGGGCTTGAATAGATACGACGTACACCTGCTTTCAACTGACCTAACACATGTTCGCATTCAGTGGCATTATCACAAACAATCGATAAGCCACCGGCACGTTCACCGTAGATCCCGAATATTTTTGAGAAAGAGTTACTGATAAGTATCGGTAATCCTGCTTTTGCCATAGTACGAATAGCGTAAGCATCTTCATCTAAATTTTCAGCAAAGCCTTGATAAGCAATATCTAAGAATGGAATTGCTTGGCGAGCTTTTAATACTTCAGTGACTTGATCCCATTGATCTTTAGTCAGATCAGAGCCTGTTGGATTGTGGCAACATGGGTGCATTAATACGATGCTTTTTTCAGGCAGGTTTTTAAAGCAATCTAATAGTGCTTCAAATTTTACACCTTTGGTTTCAGGATCAAAGTATGGGTAATAATTCACTTTGAAACCCGAGCCCGCAAAAATAGAAGCATGATTATCCCAAGTCGGATCACTTATCCACACTTCGGATCCTGGGAAATAGCGATGGAGAAAATCAGCACCCACTTTTAATGCGCCTGATCCACCTAATGTTTGGATTGTGGCAATTTTCTTTTCTGTAATTAGAGGATTATCTGCACCGAAAAGGAGATCTTGAATTTCGCTACGATAAGGCGCCAGCCCTTCCATTGGTAAATAAAGTGTTGCGGTGGGTGTCATGGCATTAAGTTGCTGACGTGCAACTGAAACTGTTCCTAAAATAGGAGTCTTGCCTTCTTCGTCATAATAAAGACCAATACTTAAATTAATTTTATCCTGACGTGGGTCTTTGTTATAAACATCCATTAATGAGAGAATCGGATCTCCCGGAAACGCTTCAACCTGTTGAAACACGGCTTCTTCTCCAATCACTTTTAGTGTGTCATAGGGATACAATATCGTGTGTATTATTGTTCGTCTAGGTATTCCATGATGACGCGTGAGGTTAATTTCGTAATCAACTCATAGGCGCTAATACCACTATATTTGGCAATTTCTTCTACGGGCAACACATCTCCCCATAAAATAGCTTCATCACCAACACTATCAATCAGTTCACTCCCTAAATCGACGCTGATCATATCCATCGAAACGCGGCCAACAATAGGCACTTTTCGACCATTGATCCACACAGGGGTACCTGACGGTGCGCTACGAGGATAGCCATCGCCATAACCGATAGCGATCACACCAAGATAAGTGTCTTTTTCACTGATCCATGTGCCTCCATAGCCAACAGGCTCACCCGCTTTATGTTTACGAACGGCAATCAGGCTTGTTTTCAGTGTCATTGCAGGGGTTAAGCCAAAGTCTTTACCTGTTCTTTCATCACCAGTAGGAGAGATACCATAAGTAATAATGCCGGGGCGAACCCACTGATAATGGACTTGGGGCCAAAATAAAATACCAGCAGAAGCTGCGATAGACTTATCACCGGATTTATCTTGAATAAAATCTTGAAATAGTGAGATTTGTTTTTGTGTTGCTTCAGGAACATCAGGCTCATCAGCGCGGCTAAAATGACTCACAATATTGACAGGTTGTTGTACATTTTTGCAGGCGGATAGTCGTAAATAGAAGGCTTGTGCATCTTCAGGTCGTACCCCTAAGCGGTGCATTCCCGTATCAATTTTCATCCATACTTTGACGGGTTCATCTAAGTCGGCCTGTTCTAATGCTTCTAATTGTTCTTGGCTATGAACAACCGTTTCAATGTGATTGACGACTAAAATAGGCAGGTCAGCGACATCAAAAAAGCCTTCTAACAGAAGAATGGGTTTTACAATACCCCCACTTCGTAAGGTTAATGCTTCACCAATACGTGCAACACCAAAACAATCAGCATTATCCATTAAGGTATATGCTGTTTCTAATAACCCATGACCATAAGCGTTTGCTTTCACGACAGCTATCAGGTGGCTATGTGGGGCATAGTCTCTCACATGCTGAAAATTGTGACGCAGAGCGCGGCGATCTATCACTGCGGTTGCCGCTTTCATATTATTCCAATACTTCCTTTAATTAAGTCAAGGTGAGTGATTATTCATCGTCGTAAGCAGGGCCAGCATAGTTATCAAAGCGTGACCATTGGCCGTTAAAGGTAAGCCTTACTGTACCGATTGGACCGTTACGTTGTTTACCGATGATGATTTCTGCAACCCCTTTTAAATCGCTACTTTCGTGGTAAACCTCGTCACGATAAATAAACATGATAAGGTCAGCATCTTGCTCAATAGAGCCTGATTCACGTAAGTCGGAGTTAACAGGGCGTTTATCAGCACGTTGTTCCAAACTACGGTTTAACTGTGATAGTGCAACCACGGGAACTTGTAATTCTTTAGCTAACGCTTTTAAAGAACGAGAAATTTCAGCAATTTCTAGTGTTCTATTTTCAGATAATGAAGGTACTCTCATTAGCTGTAAGTAGTCAATCATGATAAGGCTTAAACCGCCATGTTCACGATAAATTCGACGAGCGCGAGAACGTACTTCTGTTGGTGTTAAACCCGATGAGTCATCGATATACATATTGCGTTTTTCAAGCAAAATCCCCATGGTACTTGAAATACGTGCCCAATCCTCATCATCAAGCTGGCCTGTACGAATTCTTGTCTGATCGACGCGAGATAATGATGCCAACATACGCATCATGATTTGGTTGCCGGGCATCTCTAAGCTGAAGATAAGTACGGGTTTTTCTTCCGTCATTGCCGCATTTTCACATAAGTTCATGGCAAACGTGGTTTTACCCATTGAAGGACGGGCTGCAACAATGATTAAATCTGACTTTTGTAATCCTGCGGTTTTTTTATCAAGATCTTGATAACCACTTGAAACCCCAGTGACACCATCATGAGGTTTTTGATAGAGCTGTTCTATCTTTTCAACCGTCTCTTCTAAAATGGCATCTATTGCTTTAGGGCCTTCGTCTTTATTGGCTCTTGTTTCAGCAATTTGGAACACTCTTGATTCAGCAAAGTCGAGTAGATCTTCACTGGTACGTCCTTGAGGATCAAAACCTGCATCTGCAATTTCGTTAGCCACTTTTATCATATCACGAACAACAGCACGTTCTCGGACGATATCTGCATAAGCGTTGATGTTCGCTGCACTTGGCGTATTTTTTGAAAGCTCAGCTAAATAGGCAAAACCACCTACACTGTCTAACTCTGCATTTTGTTCTAATGCTTCTGAGAGCGTAATAAGGTCGATAGGTTTACCTAATTCCAACAAACGTTGCATTTGCGAGAAAATAGTACGATGAGGTCGGCTATAAAAGTCTTCTGCGGTGACACGTTCAGAAACATTATCCCAACGTTCATTATCTATCATCAGACCGCCTAACACGGACTGCTCTGCTTCCAGCGAATGGGGAGGTAGCTTTAATCCCTCCATTTGTCGGTCTTTACTATCAGACATCAGCTTGTCAGTGGTCTTGTTTCTGGCCATAAATCCTGCATAAAATCGAAAAAGTATCAGTCAGGGTATTAGTATACGCTAACCCAATTATCTGTGCCTTGTAGAAATAGCTATCCTTTGTCATTATCTCTAACGGTCTTTTTACGCTCGCTTATTTAACCTCTTATCCTACAAAGGAGATAGTAATGGCTAAACGTATTCAATTTTCAACTCATGGCGATGCAGATGTTCTTGAGTTAGCAACATTTACACCGGCTCCTCTTGGCGATCATGAAGTTCAAGTTGCCAATAAGGCAATTGGCATTAACTACATTGATACTTATGTACGTAGCGGATTATATCCTGTAAGCCAGTTTCCAAGTGGATTAGGCACTGAAGCTGCGGGCATTATTATCAAAACAGGCGCTAAAGTGACTTCACTAAAAGAAGGGGACAGAGTTGTGTATGCGCAATCTCCGCTAGGGGCTTATAGCGACACGCATAATGTACCAGAAAATAAAGTGGCACGTCTGCCTGATAATATCTCTTTTGAACAAGCCGCAGCCTCTTTCTTAAAAGGATTAACGGTTTATTATCTCTTCAATGAAACCTATAAATTACAAGCGGGTGAAACTTTCTTATTCCACGCAGCTGCTGGTGGTGTTGGTTTAATTGCAAGCCAATGGGCGAAAGCAATTGGTGCAAAAATGATTGGCACAGCAGGCAGTGATGAAAAAGTGGCTAAAGCAAAAGCGGCTGGTGCATGGGAAGTGATTAATTATCAGACTGAGTCGATTGTGGAACGTGTGTTGGCGCTAACGAATAACCAAAAAGTGCCTGTTGTTTATGACTCTGTTGGTAAAGCAACTTGGCTTGATTCGTTAGACTGCTTGCAACGCCGTGGCTTAATGGTGAGTTTTGGTAATGCATCAGGTGCTGTAACAGGTGTTGATTTAGGTATTCTCAATAAAAAAGGTTCTCTGTATGTGACACGCCCCTCTATTTCAGGTTATATCACAACGCGTGAAGAGCTAGATGCTGCAAGTGAAGCGTTATTTGCGTTAATTGGTAGCGGTAAAATTGATGTCAGTGTGCCAGATAATCAGAAATTTGCTTTAGCCGATGCGAAAGATGCTCATCGTTATCTTGAAAGTAGACAATCTCAAGGTTCCAGCCTGTTAATTCCGTAATTAACAAATATGAATTATAAAAAATCCATCTTTATCAATAAGATGGATTTTTAGTTTCATCAATAAATATTATTTTTCAGTCACAAATTTCAGCGCATTTTCTAAAACAGTTAAATCAGCCCCTTGTTTATGCGCATTTTCGCTTAAGTGACGACGCCATTGTCTCGCACCCGGAATACCTTGGAAAATGCCTAACATATGACGCGTAACATGACCTAAATAAGTACCTTGTGAGAGCTCTTTTTCAATATAAGGATACATTGCTCTTACCGCAGCGACTGTATCAGCAATAGGCAACTGATTATCGAAAAGCTCATGATCAACATGCGCCAAAATAGAGGGATTTTGATAAGCCTCACGACCAACCATAACACCATCCATATATTTTAGGTGTTCCTTCGCTTCTTCTAGTGACTTAATACCGCCATTAATCGCCATAGTGAGATGTGAAAAATCACGTTTTAATTGATAAACTCGAGGATAATCTAAAGGTGGAACTTCACGGTTCTCTTTTGGACTTAAACCTGATAACCAGGCTTTACGTGCATGAATAATAAAAGTATCGCAGTTATTATCACGGCTAACTGTATCAATAAAATCGCAGAGAAATTCATAGCTATCCAGCTCGTCAATACCAATACGTGTTTTTACTGTTACAGGGATATCAACCACATCACGCATAGCCTTCACACAATCTGCAACGAGTTGTGCATCTCCCATTAAACAGGCACCAAAGCGCCCATTTTGTACGCGATCTGAAGGGCATCCCACATTTAAATTAATTTCATCATAGCCACGCTCTTGTGCCAATTTTGCACATTGCGCTAAAGCTTGGGGATCGCTTCCGCCTAACTGCAAAGAGACTGGATGTTCTTCCTCGCTGTATTTTAGATAGTCGCCTTTACCATGAATGATGGCGCCTGTCGTGACCATTTCAGTATAAAGCAGCGTATTTTTACTTAATTGACGAAAGAAATAACGACAATGACGATCAGTCCAATCGAGCATGGGCGCGACAGAAAAACGGCAGTTTGGATACATAAATAAATTCTCTAAATTATCAATCACTTAAAGCTATTTTCTACACAGTTAAAACTGGGTTTCAGTGATAGTTAAGGGCAATTTGCCTTTTTTGGGGCAATTAGGGCAAACGAAAAACCCTGATTGGCAGGATTATACATACGCATCCTAAGAGCAACAAGAAACCAATACCTTCATATTCAAACCGACTATGAGGTGAACATGGTTTCTATATCAATGGAGAAAATTCACAATAAAAATCAAGACACGAGGCAGAGTCTTTGAATAAAGAGTTAAAATCTTTGAAGAATACAAAAGTTTTCAACTAAACCTCTTGCCAATGAGTGGGAAAAAGATCTAACTCACTCTATTGAAGAATTAGGTATAACCATTAAGCTAAAAATAGTTAAACTAACGAAAATTAGCTTAGTTAATTTTAGCTTAATGAATTTTGATGTATAATCATTCTAAACTTTATCGCTAGTTAGAGGGTCACTGCATGCAAAAATTCTACAATAGACAAATTGAACTAAGCGAACTTCGTAATGTTACTGAAAACATCAAAAAAACTCATGGTCAATTATCTGTAGTTGTAGGTAAAAGACGTGTAGGTAAAACACGACTACTGCGTGAAGCTTTTTTCAATGAAAATAACAAACTAAAGAAACTATACTTTTTCATTAGCCGAAAAAGCGAAATCATGTTGGTTAAAGAATTTTCACAACTAATCAATGATGAACTCGGTGCTAAATTCTTTAACCCAGAATCATTGCGAGATATATTTGAATTTTTACTCGATTATTCAAAAACTAACCCTATCACATTGATTGTCGATGAATTCCAAGACATTCAAAGAGTGAATGAATCACTATTTTCTGACATTCAGAATCTTTGGGATCAATACAAACATGGATCCATGATGCACCTCGTTTGTTGTGGCAGTATGTACAACATGATGACAAAGCTTTTTAAAGACAAAGATGAGCCATTAATGAACCGAGATGATCGTTTCTTTCATATTCAAGCACTCAAACCTTCTTATATAAAAGAAGTTATGGATGATTTGAATATCTTTTCATCTTCAAAACTACTTGAATGGTGGTGTCTAAGTGGCGGTATTCCAAAGTATCTTGAGTTGTTGTCTCATTCTATTGACCACAAATCTGTTTTTGATTATGTCATATCAGACTCATCCCCATTTATAAAAGAAGGAACGCACCGTTTAGTTGAAGATTTTGGCTCAGAACATCAACAATACTTCGATATTTTGAATGCTATTTCTAACGGTAAAACCACTCGCTCAGAAATCACCAATTACCTTGGTATCGGTGTTGATGTTCACTTAGAAAGATTGGAACATAACTTCAACGTTATCACCAAAGCAAAGCCTATTTCATCTAAACCACAAGCAAGAGATGCTCGTTTTATCATTGAAGACCCGTTTTTGAATTTCTGGTTTAAGTTTATTCATTCAAATAACAGTGCTGTTGAAATGAATAACTATGAATATATCCGTGCACATATTGAACGTGACTTTTCGACCTTTTCAGGCATTCAGTTAGAAGGGTTGTTTAAAGCTATTCTATCGGAATCGAAACGGTTTAATAAAATTGGTGGCTATTGGAATAGCAAAGGCAAAGATGAGATCGATATCGTTGCAATTAACGATCTTGAAAAAACTGTACTGATTGGTGAAGTGAAACGAAACCACAGTAAATACAATGAAAACAAGCTAATACAAAAAGCACAAAGTTTGATTTCCAAGATGAATCTTCATAAGTATACCATTATTTATCGAGGTTTTTCTTTGGATAACTTAGAAGATGTGATGTTAGAGTTTAAGCTGCTTAACTGATCGGATTAATTTTAGTTAATAAATATTATTCAAATAATATTAAGCCTATTGTTAAAACATAGGCTTGATATTTTTTTTATAAAATAGCCTATATATATTATCTCTATTAAAAATGGAAATAGTCACTGCCCAATATTTTACGTTATAAAGCTAAAAATAAAAAGTGGAGCATTGAATATGAACATTAAAAGAAAGATCCTTATAAAATTAAACAATATTGATTGTGATAATAAAAAACTGTCATTTTCTACTTCCCATAAAATGCATCATTCCCTTTTAACGAATATACTTTTAATTCCAGTAATATCATCTATTCATCAATTACCGCCTAAGAGTTATCTTGATTCTATTTCAATAAACTTTAATGATCTAAATAAATATTATTACCTTAATTTACCAGAGAATAATCATTATTCTTTAGATGAAGTAATTAAAGTATTACAACAACACCCTGATATTGAATATGTACAAACGGTACCTGTACAGCCTATTGAACCTCCTAATATTACACCTGACTTTACTCAATATCAGCAATACTTAAATACGCCAGAAAAAACGGTGAATGTTAATAAAATTAAAGGGTTAGGGATTTGTGAAGCATGGAAACAAGAAGCCTATGGTCAAGGAATACAACTCGCTGATATTGAATGGGATTTCAATCTTTCTCATTATGATTTATCAACGGATAATATTACACCGTTATTACCATTTAATGAAAAAACCAGTCAGGCCGATCATGGCACAGCCGTTGCCGGTTTAATTATGGGGAAAAATAATGGTAAAGGGATCACTGGACTCGCTTATAAATTAGATATGTTTTATGCCATCTCTGAATTAACTTGTGGGCGTATTGATGCGATCATTGCGAGTAAAAACATATTACATGCTGGTGATATTGTTTTATATGAAATGCAGACAATTTGTGAACATCAAGCTTATGTACCTGCGGATTATGAAATGCATATTTGGGAAGCGACTCGCGCATTAACAGATGCTGGGATCATTGTGATTATGGCCGCAGGTAATGGGGGGGTAGATCTGGATTTACCTGCTTACGAAAGTTATCGACAACGTCATGATAATAATTCAATACGTGTTGGTGCAGGTTCGCCTTATACATTAAATCGATTACCTTTTTCAACGTATGGTTCACCTATTCATGTACAAGCGTGGGGAGAGGATGTTGTAACGGCGGGTTATGGTGACCTGTTTCGAAGCGATGATAACCATACGTATACGGCTAATTTTAGTGGAACATCGTCAGCTAGTGCGTTAGTTGCAGGAGCCGTTGCTGTGATCCAATCTTGGTATAAAGACCATACAAACAGTGTGTTAACCCCGATACAAATGCGAGACTTATTAATTAGAACAGGTACTTTTCCACCGTTAAATGACAAAATTGGTCCTTTACCCAATGTAAATAACGCCATTTTGTATTTAAAAAAACTCATAAAACGTCATTAAGTACAATAGTATTAATTCTTTTAACACCTCTTAAATGTTAGGAGGTGTTATTAAAGTTTCATCTATATGATATATAAAGTTTTTATTATCATAATAAGATGAAAATAATGGCCATAGAATAGTGTTGCAAATAAGCGGGCTAATAAGTTTTTATAGTAAAATAAGGCGATTAGACAACATCTAAGAGAAAATTTATTTAATCATAAACTTAGTCGATTTTTACGATTTATATAAATTAATAGCATTTTGATTTTATTGTATTTTTAGCATAAACCCTAAAGAGCATGGTTTATGATGAAAAACTTAAATATGAATAGTTTTTCATTGTTTATGCACCTTTTTGCTTTCAATTTCACGCCACTGCGTTTATCATTTTCCGCTTGTACTATACATACGGCGTCGCTGGTTTTGGGCTTCTGTGGAGCATAATGCTCCGGCAGCTCACACAGTCTTTTCCAGTGGCGGTTCTATCTGCATTATTCTTCGGGATAGAGTATTACCTTAAATGACTGAGAAAACATCTCTGACACCAGTTGTCGAATTAAAATCCTTAAGTAAAGGTTTCGACGGAAAACAAATTATTTCCCGCCTCGATCTCACTATCAACCATGGCGAGTTTTTAACCATCCTTGGTCCTTCGGGCTGTGGTAAGACGACGGTTTTGCGTTTAATCGCGGGTTTAGAAGACGTTGACGATGGGCAAATTATCCTCGATGGGCAAGATATTACGGATATCCCAGCGGAACAACGCTTTGTAAATACGGTTTTTCAAAGTTACGCGCTTTTCCCACATATGACTGTTTTTGAAAACGTCGCATTTGGTCTTCGTATGCAAAAAACACCTGCTGATGAGATCAATATTCGCGTTGAAGAAGCCTTGCGTATGGTGCAACTTGAAGATTTCGCACAACGCCGTCCTGCACACCTTTCTGGTGGACAACAACAACGTGTCGCGATTGCGCGTGCTGTTGTGAATAAACCAAAGGTTTTATTGCTTGATGAATCATTATCTGCACTGGATTACAAATTACGTAAACAGATGCAAAATGAATTAAAAGCCTTACAACGTAAATTAGGGATCACCTTTATTTTCGTGACTCATGACCAAGAAGAGGCGCTGACCATGTCAGACCGGATCGTGGTGATGCGTGAAGGGCGTATTGAGCAAGATGGCACTCCGCGTGAAATTTATGAAGAACCAACAAACCTGTTTGTTGCGCAATTTATAGGTGAAATTAATATCTTTGATGCGCGTGTGCTCCATCGTATTGATGAAACGCGTATTCGTGCTGATGTTGAAGGTCATGAATGTGATATTTATACCACATTACCCGTGACACAAAACCAGCAACTCAAAGTATTACTTCGACCTGAAGATCTCCGTGTTGAAGAAAT
Source organism: Proteus alimentorum (assembly GCF_002607735.1). Lineage (GTDB taxonomy): Bacteria > Pseudomonadota > Gammaproteobacteria > Enterobacterales > Enterobacteriaceae > Proteus > Proteus alimentorum. Next base: position 91,195 of record NZ_NBVR01000043.1, on the reverse strand, counting down.
TCACGATCTTGAAAACCTTCCTGGACTAATTGGTTATGTTCGTGAACGTAACTATAAAGGCATGACGCTAGATTCTGTTGTTGAAATGGAAAATGGCAAAGTAGTGATGGTCAGTGAATTCTTTAATGAAGATGATCCGGATGTTGATCACTCGTTAGACCAAAAAATTGCAGTAACTTGGGTTGAAAGCTGGGAGGTCGTGCTGGCAGATGAAGAAAACACGTAAACTATTTCAAAACATCGTAATTACAGGTGTTGTGGGTTGGTTGATGGTGTTCGTCTTCTTGCCGAATATCATGATCATTGCGACCAGCTTTTTAACGCGTGATGATGCCAACCTTGTCGAGATGGTCTTTACACTCGATAACTACAATCGCTTATTTGATCCTATGTATGCAGAAGTGTTGCTACATTCTATTAATATGGCGGTGGTCGCAACATTAGCGTGTTTATTATTAGGCTATCCCTTTGCTTATTTCCTTGCAAAAATGCCTAAGAAAATACAGCCATTAATGTTGTTTTTATTGATTGTGCCTTTTTGGACAAACTCGCTTATTCGTATTTATGGATTAAAGATATTCCTAAGTACTAAAGGTTATTTTAACGAATTCCTGTTGTGGATTGGACTTATTGATAAGCCACTCAGAATTATTTATACCCCAGAAGCCGTTGTACTGGGGCTGGTTTATATTTTATTACCTTTCATGGTATTACCGTTATATTCCAGCATTGAAAAGTTAGATAAACCTTGTTTAGAAGCAGCACGCGATTTAGGTGCTAATAAATTTCAAACCTTTATTCGTATTATTATTCCATTAACAATGCCAGGTATTATTGCAGGTTGTTTACTCGTGATGTTACCCGCAATGGGCTTATTCTTTGTTGCTGATTTAATGGGTGGCGCGAAAAACTTATTAATTGGTAACGTAATTAAGAGCCAGTTCTTAAATATTCGTGACTGGCCTTTCGGTGCAGCCACAAGTATTTGTTTAACATTGGTGATGGGATTAATGCTGTTTGTGTATTACCGAGCCGTGAAGCTACTGCATAAGAAGGTAGAAATAGAATGATAGGACGGTTATTGCGTGGTGGGTTTATGTCCATTATTTACGCGTATCTTTATATCCCGATCATCATTCTGATAGTTAACTCTTTTAACTCATCACGTTTCGGGATTAATTGGAAAGGATTTACCACAGATTGGTACGCCATTTTATTTAATAATGACAGTCTGCTTCAAGCCGCTGGGCATTCATTAATAATGGCCGTCACGTCTGCGACATTTGCGACATTAATTGGCTCATTAGCGGCAGTTGCGCTTTATCGCTACCGTTTTCGTGGCAAAAAATTTGTGGGTGGAATGCTGTTTGTTGTGATGATGTCGCCGGATATTGTAATGGCGATCTCTTTGCTTGTACTGTTTATGATCCTAGGGGTCTCATTAGGATTTTGGTCACTTCTATTTTCACATATTACATTTTGTCTGCCTTTTGTTGTAGTCACTGTGTACTCACGATTAAGTGGATTTGATGTGAAAATGTTGGAAGCGGCTAAAGATTTAGGGGCGGGTGAATTTACTATTTTACGTAAAATCATTATGCCTCTGGCAATGCCAGCAGTGGCTTCAGGTTGGTTACTCAGCTTTACGTTATCCATGGATGACGTTGTAGTTTCCTCTTTTGTGACGGGACCAAGCTATGAAATTTTACCACTGAAAATTTATTCAATGGTAAAAGTGGGGGTTTCGCCAGAAGTGAATGCGCTCGCAACCATCCTTTTAGGTCTATCCTTAGTATTAGTATTAATTAGTCAGTTGATCTTAAGAGACAGAACTGGCAAAGCGTAAACATGTATTAGTGCGAGTTTCTCGCACTTTTTGGGGTCTTGAAGACCAATCTGTTGGAGGTAGGCTAGCTGCCTATTTGATATTAACGCATCAACCACTGAAGGAAATATAAATGAAAAAGTGGTCCTCAGTACTTGCTGCCAGCGTAATGGCATTAAGTATCGGCACAGCTTCGGCTGATGATGGTAAGACATTATATTTCTACAACTGGACGGAGTATGTGCCGCCTGGTCTGCTTGAACAGTTTACAAAAGAAACTGGGATTAAGGTGATTTATTCCACCTATGAATCCAATGAAAGCATGTATACCAAGTTAAAGACCTATAAAGAGGGGGCTTATGACTTGGTGGTTCCTTCTACTTATTTTATTTCTAAGATGAGTCATGAAGGCATGCTACAAAAAATCGATAAATCAAAATTAACGCATTTTGATAATCTCGACCCTAGCTTATTACATAAATCATTCGACCCCCAAAACGACTATTCCATTCCTTACATTTGGGGGGCGACCGCGATTGGTATTAATAGCGATGAAGTTGATGTGAGTGACATTACTTCATGGGCAGATTTATGGAAGCCTGAATATAAAGATAGCCTGTTATTAACTGATGATGCCCGTGAAGTTTTCCAAATGGCATTATTGAAATTAGGCTATTCAGGTAATACAACCGATCCTAAAGAGATTGAAGAAGCCTATAAAGAGCTACAAAAGCTGATGCCAAACGTATTAGCATTCAATTCAGATAACCCTGCTAACCCTTATATGCAAGGGGAAGTTAATTTAGGGATGATTTGGAATGGCTCGGCATTTATTGCTCGCGATGCTGGAGCGCCAATTGAAATGGTGTGGCCAAAAGAAGGGGGCATTTTCTGGATGGATAGCTTAGCTATTCCTGCTAATGCCAAGAATGTCGAAGGTGCTCATAAACTTATCGATTTCTTATTACGCCCTGAAATTGCAGCAAAAGTCGCTGAAAACATTGGTTATCCAACACCTAATCTAGCAGCACAAAAGTTACTGCCAAATGTGATCACTAAAGATAATTCTCTTTATCCAACAGAAGAGATTATCAATAAGGGCGAATGGCAAAATGATGTGGGTGATGCGACAGTGTTGTATGAAAGCTATTATCAAAAACTAAAAGCGGGACGTTAAAGCGTTTCACGCTAAAGCCACCTTTTAAGGTGGCTTTTTTATAACAGAAGAGAATATATTTTTATTTAATTAAAAATAAAGAGAAGTAAAAGAGAGCCCGTGATGAGAAAAAGCGTAAATAGGCTACGCTCAATTAATATCATTCTTAATACAGCTTTCGGCAATTAACCGATTATTTTTTTCCTGAGTTTTTCTTCGCTGTTCAATACTTGAAGCATGATTACTTTGTAAGAAATAACTAATATGAACATCAAATTTTTCAGAAATCAGATAAATAAATTCAATACTTATCCTATTTGTTCCCCGTTCATAACGAGAAAGTTGTTGTTGGCTTATTCCTAACTCTTGAGCAAAAAGGGTTCCTGAGTATTTTAATTTCTTTCGTAAATGACGTATTCGTTGTCCTATACGAAAATTAATGGTTTTGCTGTTATCAATCATTTAATCAGCCTTAAAAATTCAAATCATTATTGATAAGAAAAAGTCAGACTGGCTAACCCGTTTGCTTTACCAGGTTTTAGTGTTCCAGTCGTGATATAGCGAGTTGACAGGTTTAATGTGTAGTTTTCGTTATTAGACGTTGTTATATGAAGTAAACGTTGATTAGGTTGTCCAATCGCGCTGATATCAGGTCCATAAACGACGGGGGTTGGATTATCATTAAAAAGAAATTGGATCCCAATACCCGAAGCATCAGAGTCTGATGTTAGTGTGAGTACATCTGTATTATTAGAATAGGTAGATTGATCGGTCATGCTGGCATATAGGTGAACGTTGGTATCACAAGTGACAGAAATGGGCTTACTTTGTGTTTTTGACGTTGAGCCAATGGTTGCCATATCTCGCATTGAGATATCGCCTAATTCATAGGTGAGATTTTTCGTATTGATCGTACAACCTCTGGCTTTAATGGTGATTGTCACCGGATTAATAGCAACGAGAGAGGTGTTATTACCTTTATGTGCACCACCATATTCAGACCAAGTATTGGCGATAACGGTATAAGGAATATTATAAATACCCGTTTCTAAGTGTTCATCTGTGACAACAAACACAACTTTGCCTTTTAACGAAACGCGGTCAACACTATGGTTAACAGTAGAGCCTGCTGCTGGATAAATAATGGTTGCACCCGAGCCACCATCTACATCAATTGGGACATAAGAAACATTGTCATTATTATCTTTTAGGCCAAAGGCATAGCCAATGCCTTTAACACCAGGCAGTGAATAAACAGGGTAACGATTTCCGCCCTCGTAATAGTAGATCCCACTTATTTTTGAACCTAAGGCATTGGCATACAGTGTTTCTACCCAACATTTTTGTAAGAACTTATTTTCACATTTAAAGCCATTATGAACAGAAGTTTCACCGATCCATGTTGAGGTAATGGGGGTGCCTGCGGGGGTGCCATCCGCAGCGCCATCAAAATTCATTGGAGGCGGCGAAACCACAAGAGGATCTGCCACTGCCCATGCCATTTCTATAGGAAGAAAAACAAGGGAAACCAGTAATGTAAGGGGGAATAAAGTACGTTTCATTATTGGTACTCCAATAAAAATGTGGTGGTTGCATTGGCTTGCCCTGCACCGACTGGCACCTGAGTGGCGACATAGCGAGCGTAAAATTGCAGGGTATTATCTTGATTAGGTAACAGGGGATAAGATTGGCTTTTATCATTAACCGAGATTGATGTTTTATTTTTATCCATAATTGAAATAGCGACACCTTTTGCGCCATTATCATTAATCGCCAGTAATGTATTATCAGAGAGATCCCCCGTACCGTTAAAACTGACTTTCACCGCACTGGCCTCTGGCTGACAGTCCACTAATTTAAGACTAAAAGGAATAACGGGTGTTCGTTGTTGGCTCATCACCGTTGATGTGAAGTCTTTCGTCGCAATGTCACCAAGTTTCACTGTAATATTTTCTGAGTTTGTCTCAACGGTACAGGTGTTGCCTGTCACTCGTGCATGCACTTGCACTAAGGTGTCATAGGCGTACCCTTTAGTTATAAAAAGGAGTGGTAGAGCCAAAATAAGCGTGAGTTTATGCATTATTGGCACTCCTGTGTCATTTTTACAAAAGGTTCATCATGTTGATTTTCAGGTAATGTATAATTAACTTGGCAATGTTCAGATGTGTTATTCCCCCAGCGAATATCTAATACGCCAGACTTTGGTACACCTGAAAGGTAAAGTAAGCCATCGTCACCAATAATGCCGGAGAGGTGATTTTGTTTGTCGGATGCAATGGCACCAAAAGGCAGTGGACGCCCTTGTCGTTGCAGTGTTAGCAGTAGACGATATCCAGTTTTAGCCTCAAAATTGACTTTGATAACAGCACCTTGAGTTGGGATAACTTGCTGAATATTCTGTTCAATTTCGACATTATCAGGAAGTGCAGTGGTATCAAGCGCGACTTTATTTTGGCGATAAGCGGTTGCATAAGGAATAACGGCGAATCCCCGCCAGTCGGTATAAATCCCGGTTGCATTATCGATAGGTACGTCTGCGGTTTTGCGAGCATCAACGAGAATGGCATTTGAGCTTAAAGGCTGGCTTAATGTTAAACCTTCGCTGTGAAGTAACATCCCTCCAGCAACGCTATAATTCAGTTGTTGAACCTCTTTATTGTAGTTATAACCCACATTAAGGTTGCCATAGCGGCTTTGATAACCTAATGCTGCATTACCTGTATAACTTCCGCCTTGATTGCTATAGCCTTGCTGAACACTGTAATTAAGCGTGTTGTCTTCAAATAATGTACCTGCTACACCAGTATTATGTGCTGAATAACCATTATCATTATGGCTATAGTTATAAGTAAGATAAGCGCTATTTGCGGGTTGATAGCTTGAAGGCATTAATAATTGCAATGGAATCGAAATACCCAAAGAGAGCGTTTGGTCGCGCTCACCGCTATTCATTATGCGGTTGTATCCATAAATAATATTGTAAGAGAGACCTTTTACATTGCCGTTATAGCCAGCTTGAAACAGCACATTTTTTTCATTGGTTTCCCAATAGTTTTGCCAATTTGTTGTCATAAAAACAGAGCCATAATCGCTAAGTTGCTGTGATAAATTCACTTGAAGACTACCTTTTTTGCGATTATTCAAATTAAAGTATCTTGATGGTACTTCTTGATTGTTTTCATTGAGATAGCCTGACATTCGAGTATTAAGAGTTTCATCTAACGTATAAAAACCCGAAGTAGAGTAGCGATATCCTAATAATTGAAAATTTGTTCCAAATTGGTTTAATGATTTGGCATAGAGAAAGCGCAGGGAATACCCTTCAGAAGTTGAATTATCAGGCAATTGACTATGGGCAAAGGTAATATCCGTTGAGAAGGCACCTAAAGTTCCCATATTCCGGCCTACACCTAGCGCATAAGATTGATAATCTGAGGTAATTAATGCACCACCGTAAAGGGTACTGTCATAAGGCAGACCATAAATAAGATGGCCTTGGATAAAGCGTGGTTTTTTATTTTGGTTATCTTGGCGAACCTCACCCGCTTGAATAACAAACTTTTTTTGACCTTCTCGTTGTAAAACAGGCACCGCAGAATAAGGCACAATGTAATCGTGTTTACTTCCATCGTTTTCTTCAACCGAAACATATAAATCACCACTGTTTGAAGTGGGATAAAGATCGCGAATTTCAAATGCGCCTGGAGAGACAAAAGTTTGGTAAATGACATAACCATTTTGTCGAATAACAACTTTAGCATTACCACTTGCAATACCTCTTACAACGGGTGCAAATCCTCGTTGGCTATCTGGCAACATGGTGTCATCACTTTCTAAAGAAACACCTCGAAAATTAATGCTGTCAAATAATGTTGATGAGGTATAACTATCGCCAACTTTTAATTGGCTTCTTAATGACACAATATTTCGTTGAAGATAAGTATTGATGTGATCCCATTGATGCTTTCCATTTGATGAATTCCATGTGGAATAATCTCTCAATCGCCAAGCGCCAATATTGATCCCGCTACGTAGATTAAGGTAATAGCTATTATTATGAGAATTTCCCCAGTTATTGGCACCACTAAAACTGTAATTTAATAAACCTGCGGTAATTCCGTTATCCCATTTTTCCGGTGGAATATAACCTCGTGCTTGGATATTTAATGCGGCTTGAGGTACTTGAATTTTTAATGCTTGTTTTTCAATATCATAATTAACGCTGGTATCAGGTATAGAATCCGAAATATCAATACATTCTTTTTCTGATTTTAAATCAAAATCAGTAATTAACTTAATGTTAATCCCTAGTGACTGTAAAAAAGTTTTATTTAAACAAGGGATCACATTTTTATTATTGCTAATAAAATGAATGCTTTCATTTCGTAGGTATTCATTATTAAGAATAATATCCAGAGGATAATCACCGGGTTTAATACTGTTTCCTGCTTCAAAATAACTTAGGTCAGTGACTGCTTCAGGTGAGTCAGATAAAAATGCAGGATTGAATCGGTTTGCACTATATAAAGGAAATGGCAATATTAATGAAATCGTGATGATGCCAGAAAAAAGAAAATAAACTGTATTTTTATTAACCATGATTTTTAACCAACAAGCTAAAAGCAGATGTAATTATTAATGAGTAATTTCTTTTTTTAATACTGGGGTCTGTGCACCGTAATCATTAATTGTTTGGAATGAAATTGTATTTTCATTTTTATTTATTTTTCCCAACGTTAATTGAGATAAAGGATTGAGCATGATACTTGATGGAAGTGGACTATTTGTAACAGTTAGATTTACCATCGTAATATAATAAGGCGTTGGATTATTGGCAATAAGTTCCCCATGTTGATAAAAAAACTTGATTTCATTAGCTATTTTTTCACTATAAGCCGGTAAAATACTTGGGCGATAAAATAATTTAATTCGACTTTGTATTGCAATTTGCATGGTGTTTTCTTTATCAAGTCCTTCTTGTAATGAAGGTATAACTTTTACATTCATCCAAAATAAACTTTCTTTATCTTTTGGTAATGACTTACCGACATACATAATTCTTAATGCATTTTCTTTATTGGCATCTAAAATATATAAAGGAGGCGTAACAATAAAATCAGTTGTTTTATTTCCGTCGATATCTGAAACCCATGACTGAATAAGGAAATTATTTTCTTTATCTGAATTTGTTACCACAAGATTCGTTTGTTTAATATTGGAATTATAAATAATACGTGTTGCACCTAATGAAACGCCACTAGAGTAAGAAAATAACGGAAATAAAAACGTAATAAGGAAAATAAGAGTCTTTTTCATAATAAAAATTATCAAGTAATAAAGATATCGCAATAACATTTTGATAGAAAAATATGCCGTCCTTGGCAATAAGACATCAATCAAAAGTCATAAAGCAATTAAGAGTAAGTCACCATAAAGTTTGTGGTAACGTTTGCGCTACCTGCCTTAACAGCATCTTCAGTTGAAATAAGGGAAGCGTTGTAATTTAATTGGTTTTCACCATCAATCAGTTTTTGAGTTGTTGAAGCTTGGTTTGGTGCAACAATTGCACTGGTAGAATCTGTGATTTTTAAGGCAATATTTTTTGCTGCATCAGCACCTTGTAATGCAAACGCATTTGCATCACCGCTTGAAGCTGTACCGTTGAAAGTAATTGCAGCATTAGCCGATACTGTAGTATCACAATTATTTAATTTGATACTAAAAGGAATACGGCCTGTTTCATCACCTTTCGCAGTGAATTCAGCAACACGGAATTGACCTAAGCGAACAGTTTGGTTTGATGAGCTACTATCAACGCCACAAGCTGCATTAACAACAGAACCTTCGAAATTAACAGAACCGCCATTTACGGTAGTAGTAGTTGCAGCTAGTGCGGGTGCAGCCATTACTGCGATTGTTGAAGTAATAATTGCAGACAATAATAACTTTTTCATTCATTGTTCCTATATTTTCAATATATATCTTTGTTTTTAGCTTAATAAACTAGCTATATTTAACTCTGCTTATCATTTCTATATAAATGAAGAAACAGTGATTAAAATATGTTTGAGAAGCGTAATTAGAATTATTAATACACTTATTAAGGTAAGAATGGATAGATTAATTTTTAATTACGCAGAGGTAAAATACCTCTCACACTTAAGTCAAATTTACAAAAATTATAGATGGGCTAAAAAAATTATAGAAATCGTTTAAAATGATCATTTTTGATAGGTTTGATAGCTAAAACCTACTGATAATCTATTAACTATAGGTGGGATTTAATGTTAAAAAATAGAAAAATACATAAGATTATATAATGTATGTTGATTTTTAGTTTATCTTATTGATATTTATTATATTTTTTATCGGTCAAATAAAGAGTTTCTAAAATAGATAGGGTGTTTATACGTATAACATGATGTTTCATAATATTTATTTTATGGTGAAAACATTTACAGAGTGAAACAAAGTTTTACACACAATGAGAGTAAAAAAACGTGGAAGAATGTTTTTTACAGAAATAATAGATTTAAATTTGTTTTTAATAAAATAAAGTAGAAATAATATTAATTCATTTTTTTTTGAAATTAGATACCATAATTTTTTCATTTATCATGGATACTCCTTTTTTTACAATCAAGGAGAGTAGATCAATATATTTTATTTTTAATGTAAATTGTAACAAAATGTTTCATTGTTCAAATTTTTTCTTTTTATTTTTGCATGATTTCTTTTTATTTTTGCATGATAGTAATTAAAGCAATTACATTGGTTCTGTTTTAATATCGGCTCTGATAATAAACCTTAAATCTGAAGGCACAAAATGATATCTAGCTCATCAAAAGGAACGTTATATGGCATTGTTGCTATTCTTCTTTGGAGCACCATTGTTGGCTTAATCCGCAATATCAGTGAGTACTTTGGTGCCGTAGGAGGTGCCGCACTGATTTATACCACAGGCACACTCTTTCTTATTTTGATCTTAGGTGTACCTAAGTTATCACGCTTTCCTAAACGCTATCTTTTCTGGGGAGGCCTATTATTTGTTACTTATGAAGTGTGTTTATCTCTGGCTTTAGGATTTGCAACAGACCGAACGCAAGCCATAGAGCTAGGAATGGTTAACTATTTATGGCCTAGTTTTACGTTAGCCCTTGCTGTCATACTTAATAAGCAGCGATTCTCTATTTTACTGATGGTCGGATTATTATGTGCATTTAGTGGATTAATCTGGGTTGTTAGTGGCGATAATCCGCTGACAATTGACGGTTTATGGAAAAATATTCAAAGCAATCCATTAAGCTATATATTGGCGTTTTCAGGTGCCATTCTATGGGCATTTTATAGTAATTTGACTCGACTTATGTCTGGCGGGAATAACGGCATTGTGCCTTTCTTTTTATTAACGTCACTTGCATTGTGGGGACAATATCTTTTTTCAACACCCGTAGAGTGGATCGTGAATACAAAAAGTCTCACGCTATTATTAATAACGGGTGCTGCTATTGGGCTTGCAAATGCGGCTTGGACAATCGGCATGATCAGAGGTAATGTGACCTTATTAGCCACACTCTCTTATTTTACCCCCGTTATTTCTACTGCATTCTCATCAATATTATTGTCTACAGCACTCTCTTTTTCATTTTGGCAAGGCGTCTTGATGGTGACTGGAGGCTCTTTAATTTGCTGGTTAGCAACGCGTCAAAAAACGATAAAACCACTTAAAATGGCCAAATAACATAAAATAGAGGTTTTTTAAGTTAAATATTGATGTAAATAGAGGTTGTTGGATCAATAGGTTTTATTTAAAAAAAGAGGCATTTGTGTAAGTTGAAATTTTTTCACTATGCGATGAGGGAAATATCGGCTTATCTATACTGATCATACTTCACGTTACAGCGTTGCTGATTAATGGCTTATTTATTTGTCAGCTTAGCTGCATCTCGAATTATTTAGAGTATAAGTAATACGATAAGAACAAATGCAACAAAAAAGGAATTGCTATGAAACTTGAGACACTCTCTGTTCACGCTGGTTATTCACCTGATCCAACCACAAAAGCCGTTGCTGTACCTATTTACCAAACGACATCTTATGCATTTGATGATACGCAGCATGGTGCGGATCTTTTTGACTTAAAAGTGCCCGGTAATATTTATACCCGTATAATGAATCCAACCAATGACGTATTAGAAAAACGTGTTGCAGCATTAGAAGGGGGAATTGCGGCAGTTGCCGTCGCATCGGGTATGGCAGCGATTACTTATGCAATTCAAACGATTGCACAAGTGGGTGACAATATTGTTTCTGTCGCTAAGCTTTATGGCGGTACTTATAACTTAATGGCGCACACTTTTCCGCGTATTGGTATTGAAGCACGTTTTGCACCTCATGATGATATTGCTGCTCTTGAAGCGTTAATTAACGACAAAACAAAAGCGGTATTTTGTGAAACTATCACAAACCCAAGCGGAAATATTGTCGATATTCAAGCCTTGGCCGATGTCGCTCATCGTCATGGTGTCCCTTTAATTGTTGATAATACGGTTGCAACCCCTTATTTATGCCGTCCTTTTGAACATGGCGCGGATATTATTATTCACTCTTTAACCAAATATATTGGTGGCCACGGCAATTCGATTGGCGGCATTGTTGTTGATTCAGGTAAATTCCCTTGGGCGGAACATAAAGATCGTTTTGAAATACTTAATACACCTGATGTGTCTTATCACGGGGTAAATTATGTTGAGCACTTTGGTGCGGCTGCTTATATCGCAAGATGTCGTGTTGCACCTTTGCGTGGAACGGGGGCAGCGCTGTCACCTTTCAATGCTTTTTTAATTCTACAAGGTTTAGAGACATTGGCATTGCGTATGGATCGCCACACTGAAAATGCACAAAAAGTGGCAGAATATTTGCAAAATCATCCTCAAGTTGCATGGGTTAAATATGCGGGTTTAAGCAATCACCCTGAGCATGATTTAGCGTTACGTTATATGTCGGGTAAACCTGCGGGTATTCTCTCTTTTGGTATTAAAGGGGGAGCTGAAGCGGGGGCTAGATTTATTGACGCATTACAACTCATTGTTCGTCTTGTGAATATTGGTGATGCAAAATCATTAGCATGTCATCCTGCATCAACGACACATCGCCAATTAAATGATGAAGAATTAGAACGTGCAGGGGTTTCACGTGATTTAATTCGCCTTTCCATTGGTATTGAGCATATTGACGATATTCTTGCAGATTTAGAACAAGCATTAAAAGGCAGTATTTAATTAATTTTATTCGTTAATAAACCACCTTCTTTAATATAAAGAAGGTGGTTTTTATATGTTTCATTTTTTGATAAGAAGTAAAATGCAGTTTTTAATACATAAAGATGACGTGTGATTTTTTAACTAAAATTAAAAAAGAGAATTTATCTAATTCTATTAATGTAAAAAAATGGAAGGTATAAATGTAGGAGTAAATAAAACTATGACCGTTTTGATAAAAAACAAATTATCATTTCTAATGAGTACTGATTTTTGATTATTATCAATTGTTGTTTTATTTTACTTAGGTGATTATGATATTTGAATCAAAATTTGTTTATTTATTTTATTTTTTTAAAAATAATTTAATTGAATAAATAAGGAATGTGAAGTCAACTCCATTATTTACATATAATAAGGATCAGTCGAAAACAGATTGATTTCGATCAATAAGGAACATACCGACTGGTCGGTATCATCCTATGTATGAATACCACTGCGCATCACCGAAAAAAAGACCCTATTCGCGTTCAAGAACAATTATTGGAAGCGGCAAGCATTATTGTGGCTAATGAAGGAATAGCCTCTCTCTCTTTAAATGCCGTAGCAAAAGAAGCCGGGGTAAGTAAAGGTGGTCTACTTCATCATTTCCCTGGGAAATTAGAATTAGTGCAGGCAGTATTTAAACGGCTATTAGGTATTATGGATAGTCGCATTGCAGTTATTATGGAAAATGATCCTATTGAAGTAGGGCGTTTTTCTCGCGCATATTTAACTTATATTTCTGATTTAAAACAGTCAGACGAAAGTCGCCAATTAGCCATACTGTCTTTAGCAATGCCAAACGAACCTATTATGCGTAAATGCTGGCGAGATTGGATGTTAGATCATTTAGCCAAAGGCGATAAATTAGATAATAGTTATTTAGGTACATTAATTCGTTATGCCGCAGATGGTCTTTGGTTATCTGAATTAACAGAAGGCCCTACGATTTCACAAGAAGAGCGTAGCGCATTAGTTGAAAGATTATCTGAGATGACATTTGACTATATAGCAAACACAGCAGATCAGTAATTTTAATCAGGATGAATGAGGGCACAATGAAATACAAAATAAATGCCTCAATTTATTACGACGCAACGGATGGCGCAATATCGTTAGAAAAAGAGAGTGTTGATACACATCTTTCTATTACCGCAAATGCGTTACTCTTTTATTTTATTCAGCATCCTGGCGTTGTTAATCGTGATGAAGTCTTAAAACGTGTTTGGGATGATAATGGATTAGTTTCATCAAACAGTAATTTAAACCAATATTTGAGTTTATTACGAAAAACATTTCGCCATTATGGTATTGAAAATATCATTGTGACCATTGCGAAAGGACGATTAGAGTTTAATCCGGATATTTCAGTTGAACTCATTGATGATTCAACGCTATTGCCTTCAATTCAAACAAATGAAGAAGCGCCTATTTTAGTTAAAGATGAAAATCAAGTCGCCATTGAAACAACGACATCTTTATCTTTAACGCAAACTCAGGCACCTTTAGAGTTAACGCAAGAAGAAGCACCCCAAAAAACACAGAAACCAGAAATTTGTTGGTATTTAGCCAGCATCGGTTTTTTATTTGGCGCGATATTTCTTGCTGTGATCATCTTTTTTAATCAGCATCAATCCAAGCCAATTACACTGACACCATTAACGCATAATGATTGTGAGTTGCTTTCTAATGAAGCCATGATTAATTCTGCGGTAAGTGATAATTATGTTCGCAATTTTGACGCTGTAAGAAAGAAGCTTAATTTACAGTGTGTGAAAGGTGAGCGATTTGTTTTCTTTTATGGTGATAAATTACAAACAAATGGATTGGGACGCGTATTTTTAGCGCACTGTGCTAAGAATGAAGATAATCCATTTAGTTATTGTGACAATTACTTTTACTATTCATGGAAATACTAATGAAAATCTCAGGGAAACTTTTATGTTTTTTATCGGCCCTGATTTTTATCTTGGTCGCCACTTATGCAGCAACAAGATTATTAACCGTTAAAAATGAAGGTGTCATGGTTTGCTCAACCAAAGGCATTATGCGTTTTGAAAATATGGAAGATGAAAATGTAAATGGTAATATTCATTTTTCATTTGGTGCTAATGGTAAAGGGTCAATTGTCGTTGAAGGCTATACCACCTCAAAAGCAGGATGGCTGTATTTACAACGTTATGTGAAATTTGATTATACAACTAAGCGTGTTTCACCAACAGAACGTCACTATTTTGTTAGCCAATGGGATGCGAGCGCATCATCAATTGATGAATCCCCAGACGTTATTTTTGACTATTTTATGCGTGAAATGTCAGACAGTCATGATGGGTTATTTATTAATGCGCAGAAGCTAAATGAGAAAACATTACTATTAAGTTCGCTCAATTCACCGCTCTATATTTGTACTTTAAAGCCGGGTAGTAAATTCGATTAATTGTCCTGATCATCTGATCTTATTTTTGCAAGGTGGCCTCTATATAGCCACCTTTTTGTTTATCTAAAACTGAATATATCCCATCCCTTTAATTGGTCTTATCTTCTCTCATATTCCTGATTTTAGCTCTTTAGGCTATTGCGTGATTTGCACAGATTATCTGCATAACTTTTATCGTGAAGAGTACTCACCATTATTTTATATACACAGTTTTTTATACGCAGTAGTGAAGATTTAAATTTGATAAATACGTTATCAACAAAAAAATAGCACGATTTGTATATAGACTCGATTTAGCCTTTTTCAATTATTGATCTCACATTGAAATATCAGTGATATTCCGCACATCTTTCTCGTCGATATGTACTGCCTTTTTTCACCTTTTCAACATCCTTCTAACAAAGTTAATTCGCCTGTTTTTTCATCTATTTTTTGTAAAAATCAATAAACTTATAACGATGAAAAAAATAAATTAACAGCATGGATGTATAAATAGAGAGGTAAAAAACACTAAATTGCAGAATTAAATTCTATATGCGCTCGTATGGTGGATTTATATTTTGTTTTGATTTTTAAGCGCTATAGTGATTTTGAAACCAACGTCTGCGTTTAAAAAATCACCACGCAGACACAATGGGCAAACGTAAACCGTTAAACGGCTTCTCGGAGGAAATGAAAATGGGTGATGCATTAGGTCTGATCGAAACCAAAGGTCTGGTGGCATGTATTGAAGCCGCTGACGCTATGTGTAAAGCCGCGAACGTTGAACTTATTGGCTATGAAAATGTGGGTTCAGGTCTCGTGACTGCGATGGTGAAAGGCGACGTAGGCGCAGTGAAAGCTGCTGTGGATTCAGGTGTGGAGTCAGCACAACGCGTGGGTGAAGTTGTTACATCGCTCGTGATTGCTCGTCCTCACAATGACATCAACAAGATTGTTATCAAACACAAGGCATAGTTTTTGCCTTAGGAGAACGTATGGGTGATGCATTAGGACTTATTGAAACTCAAGGGCTGGTTGCTTGTATTGAAGCGGCTGACGCGATGTGTAAAGCGGCAAATGTTGAGTTAATTGGCTACGAAAATGTGGGTTCAGGTTTAGTGACAGCAATGGTGAAAGGTGATGTAGGTGCCGTTAAAGCCGCTGTGGAATCTGGCTTAGAAGCTGCTCAACGTGTTGGTACTGTTGTGACTTCATTAGTCATCGCTCGTCCACATAACGATATTCAAAAAATCGTTGCCCAGTACAAAGTGACTGAATAACGAAGGAAATAAATATGAAAGAAGCACTAGGTCTAGTTGAAACCAAAGGTCTTGTCGCTTGCATTGAAGCTGCTGATGCAATGTGCAAAGCAGCCAATGTTGAACTGATTGGCTATGAAAACGTCGGTTCAGGTTTAGTGACAGCAATGGTGAAAGGCGATGTCGGTGCAGTAAATGCAGCGGTTGAGTCAGGTGTTGAAGCGGCAAAACGTATCGGCACCGTAGTGACTTCTCGTGTTATTGCAAGACCGCATAACGATATCGAGAAAATCGCACAACAGCATAAAGCCTAATTATTCAGGCGTGCTGTAAAGCAAAGAAATAAGTTATTCAGCTAAATTTTTTAACTCCTGTATGGGGGAAGACATGGTTGCATTAGATAAAGATTTGCAATCCAGACAACTGGCTCGTGAGCTAGTTCGTAACGCGAAAAATGCACAACTTGTTTATGCTAAATTTTCGCAGGAAAAAATCGACAGTATTGTAAAACACATTGCATTTGAAGCCGCTCGTCATGCAGAAGAGCTGGCGAAAATGGCAAACGAAGAAACAGGCTTTGGTAAGTGGGAAGACAAAGTTCTGAAGAATACCTTCGCGTCATTGCGTGTGTATGAACATATGAAAGACATGAAGACCGTTGGCATTATCAATGACGATAAAGTGAAAAAAGTCATGGATGTTGGCGTGCCTTTAGGTGTTATCACGGCGTTAGTTCCTTCAACTAACCCAACATCAACCATTATCTATAAAACCCTAATTGCACTGAAAGCGGGTAATGCGATTATTTTCTCTCCGCATCCAAATGCAAAACAGTGTAGTTTCCGTGCGTTAGAAATTGTTAAAAAAGCGGCGCTAGAAGCCGGTGCACCAGCAGGTATTGTTGATGGTGTGACATTACTGACTCTGGAAGCAACAAAAGAATTAATGCACAGCAAAGATGTGTCATTAATTTTAGCGACGGGTGGTGAAGGTATGGTGCGTGCAGCTTATGCATCAGGTACACCAACAATCAGTGGTGGCCCAGGTAATGGTCCTGCTTTTATCGAACGTAGTGCCGATATCAAAAAAGCAGTGAGTGATATCATCACCAGTAAAACATTCGATAACGGCGTTATCTGTGCATCAGAGCAATCCATTATCGTCGAACGTTGCATTTATAACGAAGTTCACCGCGAGCTATTAGCGCAAGGTGCTTACTTTATGAATGACGAAGAAGCAACTAAAGTGGCTTCTATGTTACTGCGTGCTAACGGTACCATTAACCCTGCGGTTGTGGGTAAAGATGCGATTTATTTAAGTCAGCGTGCAGGTTTTAGTGTACCCACAAATACGCGTGTATTAATCGCACTGCAAGATACCGTTTCACCGAAAAACCCGTATTCACGCGAAAAATTATGCCCAATCTTAGGCATGTATATCGAAGAAGATTGGCAATCAGCGTGTAATCGCGTGGTGCAATTACTGACTAACGAAGGGTTAGGTCATACCTTAGTTATTCATACCAAAAATGAAGATGTTATTCGTCAATTCTCTTTAGAAAAACCCGTTAACCGTATTCTGATTAATACCCCTGCGGCATTAGGCGGTATCGGTGCAACAACCAATATTACTCCTGCACTTACTTTAGGTTGCGGTGCTGTTGGTGGCGGTTCTAGCTCTGACAACGTAGGCCCAATGAACTTACTGAATATTCGTAAAGTAGGTTATGGCGTGCGTACGGTTGAAGAGTTGAAACAACCTTGTCCTTTAGCACAAGAAGTGGCTCAACCTGCTGTTTCTGCTTGTGCTGTTTCTAGCGCAAATCACCAGACCAGCATTCTTGATGATGAGCGTTTTCGTTCACCTTCTTTAACGCCTGTTCATGCTGAATGTGCCACTGCACAACGTCAAACTCAAGGTGATGATCGTTTTGGTGCATCTCCTTATGCGACGACAGTCAGTGCTTGTGCGCAGCAAGTGATTGAACAAGGCGATATTACCGAAGAAAACGTGGAACGCATTATCAAGGAAGTTCTCGGACGTCTGAGTAAATAACTCATTGATATAAGGCGATATAAACCATGATCCTCGCAAAGGTAATCGGACACGTAGTAGCGACACAAAAAAGCCCTGAGCTTAAAGGTAGCAATTTATTAATGATTGCCACTTTAGATGATGAGCTTAAACCACTGAAAAACAAAACGTATGTTGCAGTGGACAGTGTAGGTGCAGGTATCAACGATGTTGTGTTGGCTGAAGAGTACTTTGCACTAAACAAAGATCGTTACAAGGCGATGTCAGTGGTTGCCATTGTTGAGAAGGTTTATCGGGACAGTAAGGAGTAATAACGACATGAGTGAGTTTCTGATAAAACCCCAAATTCAGTTTGGCACCAATGCACTGAATTTTCTTTCTGGGTTAACTGCCCGCCGCGCATTTGTGGTGACAGATAAAGCAATGGTGAAGTTTGGCTTTGCAAATAAAGTCACTGATAAGTTAGTGCAACGGGGTATCGAGTTCCAAGTTTACGATGATGTTGCGTCAGATCCGGATATTTCAGCCATCGTCAGTGGTATGAAGATCATGGATGCCCATTATCCAGACTTGGTTATCGCACTCGGTGGTGGGTCGGTGATTGATGCCGCGAAAGCCGTTATGTACTCCCTCTGGCATACCCGTAAAGAGAGCAACAGAATAAAACCGCAATTTATTGCGATCCCAACCACGAGTGGTACGGGCTCTGAAGTGACCTCTTTTTCAGTGATCAAATCACGCAGTGAAAAACTGGTCTTGGTGGATGCGTTTATGTTGCCTGATGTCGCCATTCTCGATCCTGAGTTGGTGAAATCTGTGCCTCCTGCCATTACGGCAGATACTGGTATGGATGTCCTTTGCCATGCACTCGAAGCGTATGTTTCTAAAGCGGCATCTGATTTTTCTGATGCGATGGCAGAGAAAGCCGTCAAGTTAGTCTTTGGTCATCTTATTGATTGCCACCATCAAGGTGACAACTTATTTGCTCGCGAAAAAATGCATAACGCATCTTGTATTGCTGGCATGGCATTTACTAACGCCTCGCTGGGTATTACTCACAGTCTTGCCCACGCATTAGGCGGTGTATTCCACGTTCCTCACGGTCGTGCAAATGCGTTATTGATGACACATGTCATCGCCTTTAACGCCAATCTTCATGGTGATTGTAATAGTGAAGCAGCGAAACGTTACGCCTATCTTGCTCAAAGTTTAGGGCTTCCAGCCAACACAGTAAGAGAAGGGGTAACCAGTTTAATCGTCGCCATTAATGTATTGAAAGATGAAATGGGTATGCCGAAGAGTATTCGCGATACCGGTGTCAGTGAAGCGGACTTTTATGCCCGTTTAACGGAAATGGTCGGACAGGCTTTACGAGATAGCTGTACGCCGACAAATCCGCGTGACGTGAACACACACCAATTAGAAACATTGTATCGTCAGGCATTTGCCGGTGTATCACACAGTTAATGCTCAACCGAATTAATACCGATTAGGTCAAGTAAAGAACATCAGGAGAGCCTCACATGGCCAAATATTCTTTGACGCCACGCGTAAAAATGCTGGCAGAACGTTTAGTTTCACGTAATAGCTCAATCAGTACAGAGCGTGCAACCATTTTTGATTCATTAGACAACAGCATTGCGGGTGTTCCACAAGCGATTAAACCTGCACAACGTTTTTATGAGTTTATCCGCCATTTTCCAAGCTATATTGCACAAGATGAACTGATTATCGGCAGCCAGTCATCAACACCACGCGGTGCAATTTTTCACACTGAAGAAGAAGTGCGTAGCGACTCTATCTATCGCTTCTTAAGTATTAACAATAGCGTTGCATCACCTGATTATATGCTGGTGGTAAACCAAGGTTTCTTAGCCATCAAAGCACAGCTTGAAGACAGAATTAGAAGCATTGGTAGTGCTGTAAATCGTAGCAGTATGGACGAGGCTAATTATTGTAAATCAGCCATTTATGCATGTGATGCAGCACTGTATTTTGCACAAATTCTGTCTGCAAAAGCAGAGAATTTAGCGGCAATGGAAGGTAATCCATACCGTAAAGCCGAATTATTAGATAGTGCAGCAATCTTACGTAAAGTCCCTGCAAAACCAGCAGAAACCTTTAAAGAAGCGGTTCAAGTATTCTATTTACTGCAATTAGTCTTACATCTGGAAAATGGTAGCTATGCCATTAATCCAATGGGATTTGATAAAGCACTTTATCCATTCTATCAACGTGATATCGACCAAGGTCGTTTAACACAAGCACAAGCGTATGAAATTGTTGAAAGCGTATGGCTGAAATTAGCCGAGCTTTCAGAAGTGCGTGCAACCAAAGAAATTGATGGTTATCCAATGTTCGATGCCATGACTCAAGGTGTTGATATCAACGATCCGCGTGTCAGCATTAACGAATTGTCAGCGATGCTGTTATCAGCGCGTGCTAATCTGTCAACCTTACACAGTTCACTGCAAGTGCGTTTATATAATGGTCGTGTGAATTCACAACCTCAATACGCTGCACCTTCTGCAAACTTTGTTGCACCAAGCGCTGATGCAGGCGAATTCAAAGTGATGGAAGGTTTAACACCTCGCTTACAACGCTTACGTAATCGCTATTTAGAAGCACGCCCAAGTGTCTCTATTTATAGAGCATTAGCATTTACTGAAATTGTCCGAAATAACCCGGGTTTACCACCGATTTTACTGCGCGCTAAAGCATTTCGTCGTGCATGTGAAACCGCACCTATCTTAATTCAAGATGAAGAGCTGATTGTTGGACATCCTTGTGGAAAGGCGCGTGCGGGTGCTTTCTCTCCTGATATCGCATGGCGTTGGGTTCGTGATGAACTCGATACCATGAGCACACGTCCACAAGATCCGTTCCAAATTTCAGAAGAAGACAAAAAAGTTATTCGCGAAGAGATTGTTCCATTCTGGGAAGGTCGTTCTTTAGATGAGATCTGTGAAGCACAATATCGCGAAGCAGGTGTGTGGGAATTTAGTGGTGAAACCTTTGTCAGTGACCTTTCTTATCACCAAATCAATGGTGGTGGTGATACTTGCCCAGGTTATGACGTATTGCTTTTCACTAAGGGTATGAACGGTATTAAAGCCGATGCGCAAGCAAAACTGGCTGAATTAAGCATGGAAAATCCTGCTGATATCGACCGTATCTACTTCTATAAAGCGTCTATTGAAAGCTGTGAAGGTGTGATTGCTTACGCACATCGCATTGCCGAACATGCGCGTGAGTTAGCCTCAAAAGAGAGCAATCCACAACGTCGAGAAGAGTTACTGACGATTGCCCAAGTCAACGAAAACGTACCCGCTAACCCACCAAAAACACTGCAAGAAGCACTGCAAAGTATTTGGACGGTGGAATCACTGTTTGAAGTAGAAGAAAACCAAACCGGTCTTTCTTTAGGTCGTTTAGACCAATACTGCTTCCCAATGTATGAAAACGATATCAAAACAGGCCGTTTAACCCGTGAACAAGCACTGGAAATGATGCAAGCCTTTATCATCAAGTGTGCTGAGTTAATGTGGATGTCGAGTGAGCTAGGCGCGAAATATTTTGCGGGTTATCAACCTTTTATCAACTTAACCATTGGTGGACAAAAACGTTCTGGTGGCGATGCGTGTAACGACTTAACTTACCTGATTATGGATGCAGTGCGCTTTGTGAAAGTGTATCAACCCTCACTCGCATGTCGTATCCATAACCAATCACCACAGCAATATATGGAAAAAATCGTTGATGTAGTAAAAGCGGGTATGGGTTTCCCAGCCTGTCACTTCGATGATTCTCATATCAAGATGATGCTACGTAAAGGCTTCGATTTTGAAGATGCGCGAGACTACTGCTTAATGGGTTGTGTAGAGCCACAAAAATCAGGTCGTATTTATCAGTGGACATCAACTGGTTATACCCAATGGCCTATCGCAATTGAGTTTGTATTAAATCGTGGTCGTATGGTGTTGTTTGATAGCTACCAAGGTTTAGATACCGGCGATTTACGTGACCTGCGTACTTATGAAGATTTCGATCGCGCTGTAAAAGAGCAAGTGGCACATATCGTTCGTTTATCCGCAATTGGTACTGTGATCAGCCAACGTGTTCACCGCGATGTTGCACCAAAACCATTAATGTCTCTGCTGGTTGAAGGCTGTATGGAACAAGGTAAAGACGTCACTGCGGGTGGTGCAATGGTTAATCATGGTCCAGGTCTTATCTTCTCAGGTTTGGCGACTTATGTGGACTCAATGGCGGCCATTCGCAAACTTGTTTATGAAGATAGAAAATACACCTTAGAGCAAATCCGTGATGCGCTATTAGCTAACTTTGAAGGCCATGATGAGTTATTACGTGACTGCTTAAATGCGCCGAAATTTGGTAACGACGACGATGTTGTTGACCAATATGCGTTAGATATTACGGAATGGACAGAGCGTGAATGTCGTAAATACAAAATGCTCTATTCGACTCTGAGCCACGGCACGCTGTCTATCTCTAACAATACACCAATTGGTGAATTAACGGCTGCCACACCAAATGGTCGCTTTGCATGGAAACCATTATCCGATGGTATCAGCCCAACACAAGGCGCTGATAAACATGGCCCAACAGCGATTATCAAATCTATCAGTAAGATGAATGTTGAAACCATGAACATCGGTATGGTTCATAACTTCAAATTCCTGAAAGGTTTGTTAGATACCAATGAAGGACGCCAAGGTTTAATTACCTTATTAAGAACGGCTTCAATTCTGGGTAACGGCCAGATGCAATTTAGCTATGTTGATAATGAAGTACTGAAAAAAGCGCAACTTGAGCCTGAAAAATATCGTGACTTAATCGTCCGTGTTGCTGGCTACAGTGCTTACTTCGTTGAATTATGTAAAGAAGTTCAGGATGAAATTATCAGTCGTACTGTGATTGAGAAGTTCTAATCATAGCCATAGGGATGGCACAAGCTATCCCTTTTAATCGACAAGACAAGATTTAAATTTATCGAACAGGGATGTTTGATGCAGATTTGGAGGCGTAAAGATGGAGACGGCGGCAGAAACAAGAGGTCGGATATTTAATATCCAGAAATACTCTATTTATGACGGTGATGGTATTCGTACTCTCGTTTTTTTAAAAGGCTGTAATATCCGCTGCCCTTGGTGTTCAAATCCAGAAGGTCTTAGCAGTGAATTTCAGGTGATGTACTCTCACGACAAATGTGTAGATTGCGGTAAATGTGTTGATGTTTGTCCGGCGGGTGTGCATTACATGACAACCAATGAAAGTGGTAAACAAGTTCATCGTGTTGATCGCGCTGTTGATTGTATCGGTTGTCGCAAATGTGAAGAAGTTTGTATCTCTGATGCGCTTGATATTATGGGAAAAGATGTTTCTGTCTCTGAGTTAATGAAAGTCATCATGCAAGATTATGACTTTTACATCTCTTCGGGAGGTGGTGTCACAATCGGTGGCGGTGAAATGAGTTTACAAACTGATTTTGCGGTTGCGCTTTTACGAGAATGTAAAAAGATGATGATCAATACCGCAGTGGAAACACAAGCGACGACTAATGTGGCGAATTATGAAAAATTAGCGGAAGTTGTTGATCAATTTCTGATTGATATCAAACACATTGATACCACTCAACATAAAGCGTTATTCGGCATTGGTAATGAGAATGTCCGCCGTAATCTAGAGCGTTTAATGGATCTCGGTGCAAATGTGGTGATCCGTATGCCTTTAGTGCGAGGTTATAACGACTCTTATGATGCGATCACGGGAGCAATTAACTACGCAATGGAACTCTCCAAACGCGGCAATATTCAGCGTATCGATATTCTTCCTTATCACCAATTTGGACGTAATAAGTACGAAAAATTGGAAATGATCTATCCGATAAAAACCGATCCCAGTTATACGCCAGAAGAGTTAGACCGTTTAGAAGCCTTCTTTAAGAAATTTGATTTCGATATCCGTCTTGTCCGTCACTAAGTAGGAGAGAAAGATGAACAGTTTAGGTGTGATTGAAACACGAGGGTTAACCGCAGCTATTCAAGCGGCAGATGCTGCTTGTAAAGCCGCAAACGTAGAAATTATCGGATACCGAAAAGTAGGATCTGGCTTGGTATCAATCTGTTTTCAGGGTGAGATCAGCGCAGTAAGAACGGCGGTTGATCATGGTGTTGATGTCGTAAGCCAAAAAGAGTTAGTGATTGGATCATTAGTGATCGCAAGACCAGAGCCAAGTGTTATTACTAAATTACTGTCAGTGAAAAGCAAGAAAAAAGCCCCTGCCGTTGCTGAAAAAACGCAAGAGGCAGCGCTTGAAAAAGTTGTTGAAACAGTCGTTGAAACAATCGTTGAAGCCCCTGTTAAAAATGAAATTGAGAGCCTTGGAGTCACAAAAGCAGTTGCAGATTTACAGGCTCAAAATATTGCTTCTGAAACTAAGGCCGCGACAGATAAAGCACAAAGCAGTAAAAAAGAGATCAAATCAGAGAGCCGTAAAGGTAAAAAATAATGATTAATCAACAACTCATGGGAAAAATTCTCTCTCGCTTACCCGCACATGGCGTGATGTTGGGAGAGACGCAAGAAATGGCTATCCCTGTTGGTATTTCTAATCGTCATGTGCATCTTTCACAACAAGATGTTGAAGCATTATTTGGCAAAGGTTATCAACTCACCCCGTTTAAAGATCTTAAACAACCAGGTCAGTTTGCAGCAAAAGAGTGTGTGATTGTTGTAGGGCCTAAAGGCTCGATCAGTAAAGTGCGTGTTTTAGGGCCAGTTCGTCCACAAAGCCAATTAGAAATTTCAAAAGCGGACTGTTTTGCTTTAGGTGTCAAAGCACCAGTACGTGAATCGGGTGATTTAGTCGGTTCTGGCAATGCTGTTTTAATGGGGCCTGCGGGTCATGTTGAATTAAAAGAGCAAGTGATTTGCGCTCAACGTCATATTCATATGAGTGAAATTGACGCCAGAATGTTAAACGTTATCAATGGGCAAAAAGTCCATATTAAAACAGAAGGTGAGCGTAGCCTGATTTTTGATGAGGTCGTTGTTCGCGTTAGTGAGAAATTTGCTTTGGAATTTCATATAGATACTGATGAGGCCAATGCAGCAGGACTTCGTAACAACGATAGCGTATTTATTGTCAGCTAAGGCAATGAGGTGGCGTAATGGACAATCAGTTAATTGAAAGGATAGTGGCTGAAATAGAAAAAAGAATGAAAAAGTCGGTGCTGTTAGCGCTTACACCTGCACCGGGATACCAAGATGAAATCTGTCAACGTATCAACACGTTTTCTCATATTCGATTTTCTCTTTTTGTCACAACACAGGCACAAGTCAGTCATGATTTGTCGAAATGGCGTCATCTAGGAGAAATGCATAACGCGAGTGAGTTCGATTGCCAGCAGTTATCGACTTACCACGCACTGTTTGTTCCTTATTTTGATAAAAAGCTGGTGGGTGAAATTATTAACGGGCTATTTATCAGTGAAGAAGGGAAGTTAATTCATTCTGCACTGGCTCAAAATATTCCTGTTATTGCATTACCTTATTTTTGCCAACCAGAAAGTGAATTAAATGAGATTTTAGGTTTAAATAAAAATAAAGAGTATAACCTGCTTATTCAGGAAAATATTAGCCGATTAAAATCAATGGGTATTATGTTTCACCCTATAAATGATGTTGAAGCTAATTTAATAAATTATGACGTTAGCCATCAAGTTAAACCTGAATATAAACCTGAAATTAAACAAGAGAATAATAATCGCTATATTACTTTAAATGAAGTAATGAATAAGCCTGGAGAATATCATTTATCGCAAGATAAATTGACAGATTCTGCTATTGAATATTTAAAAAGTTTGAAAAATTAATTTTAAATCATATCTGATAACTCAGGAGTCTTATTATGTCACCAAAAGCTAAATCATGGCTTTGGATGCTGGCGGTTATTATCTCAGAAACCTCAGCAACCTCTACCTTAAAAATGTTTGATAATAGTGAAGGTACAACTAAAACATTATTATTAGGCTTAATTGTTGTTCTTTATGTTATTTGTTACTACTCATTATCACGCGCAGTAAAAAATATTCCAGTGGGTTTAGCTTACGCAACATGGTCTGGTACCGGTATATTAGTGGTTTCTTCTTTAGGTATGTTGTTTTATGGTCAACACCCCGACACTGCAGCAATGATAGGTATGGCCGTTATTGCCAGTGGTATTGTGATTATGAATCTCTTCTCCAAAATGGGATCAGAAGAAGAGGAAGAAGAGACAACGGAAGCTTCTAATATTAAACAGGCAGCATCGCCAGTTAATAAATAAATCTATTTCTTAATAAATCTATTTTTTAATAAAAATATTCTTTGATAAATAAATATTTTATTAAAATAAATAAGGATAAAAATTATGTTTACCGGATTCTTATGGCTGGCACTGTCTATCGGTTCTGAAATCACAGGCACGTCTATGATCAAAAAGACCAATGGCTTTAGTAAATTAGCGCCTTCGGTTTTAGTGATTGCTGCTTACTGTATTTGTTATTTTGCCTTAACACGTGCAATGGGATATATCCCTGTTGGTGTAGCGTATTCACTGTGGTGTGGATTTGGTATTGTGGGTGTAACATTAGTTGCTATGATTTTATATAAACAAAAACCAGACTTACCCGCTATATTTTCAATGGCATTAATTATCTCTGGCGGGATAATTATGAATACATTCTCTACGATGTAACTACACTATTAATTAGTCTTAATAGAAACACGGGGTGCTATATGAAATAGGATCCGTGTTTCTATTTTTTGAAATATAAAAACTATTATATCGTATTTTAATACTATAATTTTAGTTAATTATTTTATTGTTGTTTTTCTTATTTGAACTAAAAAACTTAGAATCAGTTTGCATAAGTTCTAATATAAAATCATCAGTTAAATCATCCGGATGCGAACAGACATAAGCCATTACTTTCTTACGTTTAGGTGTAATGAATTGAGTGAGATCCCGAAAAGCTCTTGATTCTACAGAAGATAGTCCATCTTCTAACATACTTTTGGGATGCACCATAACAATATAGTTAGGTGGGAGAATGTGCCACCATAAAGGAATAGGAGCCAAAAGGCGTTTTACACCTGTATTTAATGTTTTTCCTGCAGATATCATATTTCCTATTAATAAACGGCGTGTTGTAAAAGGGGTTTCTGCTAACTCGACAACTTCTTTGTGTGTTTCTATATCTCGAATAATCATTTTATTTTCCCAAATACGGATATAGAGATAGCAATTGTACATAATGTTGTTCCTTAACTTTAATTAAATCAATAATTAAGTAGAGTCTATCTTGATAATATTAAATATAACATCCCCATTGTGAATACAATGGGGATGTTTCGACGACATTACTGCTTTTAATTGCTTTTTATTTTGTAGGCCTACAACTCTTGGACTTGCTGTAACTGTTTTTGGCGCTCAGTTTGAGCGCTGACTTGATGGTTTCGCGCTAAAAAACTATACATGGTTGGCAAGACAAACAGGGTAAACAGTGTGCCAACTAACATACCTGATACGATAATCAGCCCTAACCCATAACGGCTATTCGCGCCAGCACCACTGGCAAATAACAGTGGAATAAGCCCAATAACCATTGCCGCAGTGGTCATTAATACAGGACGTAAGCGTATTTTTGCTGCTTCAATAATGGCATCACGACGGCTTAGGTTTTTATGAACTTGCAATTCATTAGCGAATTCCACCATTAAAATTCCGTGCTTACTGATAAGTCCTATTAGGGTAACTAAACCAATTTGCGTGTAGATATTGAGCGTTACCATACCTAAGGCTAATGGCACTAATGCACCACAAATTGATAATGGAACCGTAATTAAGATAATCAAAGGATCGACCAAGCTTTCATACTGTGCCGCTAACACTAAATAAATAATGAGCAGTGCTGCGATAAAGGCAAAGACTAATGTATTTCCTTCTTGAGTAAATTGGCGAGAATCGGATTGCCAGTCATGGCTAAAGCCTGCGGGTAATGAGTCTGCCACAGTTTCAAGAAATGCGACTGCTTGCCCCATGGTGACACCGGGGGCAGGAATAGCTTGAAATATTGCGGCATTTTGTTGATTAAACTGCGTGAGTTTATTGGGTTCAACTTGCGTTGTAATATTGACAACCGTTGATAATGGAATCAATACGTTATCTTGAGTGCGAACATAG
This sequence comes from Proteus alimentorum, assembly GCF_002607735.1. GTDB lineage: Bacteria > Pseudomonadota > Gammaproteobacteria > Enterobacterales > Enterobacteriaceae > Proteus > Proteus alimentorum. Next base: position 62,951 of record NZ_NBVR01000043.1, on the reverse strand, counting down.
TGCCCTGCAAGTGCTGCTGGTGTTAAACGTTGATGACGTACACTCTGTGGGATCACATCATAAGAGCGACCATCTATACCAAAACGATTGATATAGTGTTCACCCACTAATAGTGAGAGTGATTCACCAATATCTTGCATACGAATACCTAAACTATTGGCTTTCGCTCTGTCTATGGCGACTTGAACGACAGGGTTGTTGTAATCTAAATCGCTATCCACCACGACAAACAGACCGCTTTCTCGTGCTTGTTGTTTGATTTGCTCCATTGTTTCAAATAAAACGGGATAACCTAACGGGCTACGTAATACCATTTGTACAGGTAATCCCCCCACAGAGCCGGGTAACGAGGCTAATTGGAACGCAAAAATGCTGGTTCCTTCAACATTATTGACGCGGTTTTGCAAATCAGCTTGGATTTGATCTGCATTGCGATCACGTAAATCCCAACCATCAAAGTTAATGCCCCCAAAGCTGGCAGAAGGGCCATCAGTGCCATTGATGATCCATGTACTATCTGTTTCAGGCAGACTCATATAAATTTCATCAAGCTTCTGATTAAAGCGTTCAGCATAGGCAAGATTTGCATGTTGTGGTGCTTTTACGGCAGTTAAGACACTTGCCTGATCTTCGGATGGTGCCAACTCTTGCTTTGTCTGGCTATATAAAAACGGCAAACTGACAAACACAGCTAAAGCGAAAACGAGGGTTAACCAGCGATGAGCTAACGAAAAATGGAGGACGCAACTATAGTAATGAGCCAACTTATCAAAGACATACTCGGCCATTTTAGCCATTCTGCCTTCATTTTCTTTGGGTTTTAACATTAATGAACTCATCACCGGTGATAAGGTTAATGCCACAATACCGGATACAATCACACTGCCTGCCAATGTTATGGCAAATTCTTTAAATAATGCACCTGTTAATCCAGCCATTAAACCAATCGGTGCATAAACTGCTGCTAACGTGATGGTCATTGCAATAACTGGGCCTGCCACTTCTCGTGCCCCCACTAAAGCCGCTTGAACAGGGGATAATCCTTCTTCAATATGGCGATGCACGTTTTCAACAACCACTATCGCATCATCCACAACTAACCCAATGGCTAACACCATTGCTAGTAACGTGAGCAAATTAATACTAAAACCAAAGGCAAGCATTAAACCTGCGGCACCTAACATCGATAATGGAATGGCAAGTACAGGAATAAGAACAGAGCGAAACGATCCCAGACAGAGATAAATAACAGCAATAACAATTAAAATCGCTTCAATTAATGTTTGTACTACTTGGTTAATAGAAGCTTTGATAAAGCGTGAAGTTTCAAAAGCAAGCTCAACATCGACACTAGGCGGTAAGGTTTTTTGAATATCAACAAGATGTTCGCGAATACCATCAACAATCACTAACGGATTACCTGTTGGTGTAGGGAATAGCCCTAAAAAGACGGCTTTTTTACCATTCATAATACCGCTGGTTTCAGTGGCGGCAGCCCCTAGCTCAACAGTACCAATATCACGTAAGCGGACAAGATTATTGCCATCATTACTGATAACCATGTCTTTAAATTCTTCGACATTAGTGAGATCCGTATTGACATAAACGTTGGCAATCACAAACTCACCTTCGACTTTTCCGGGTGCTGCTTGATAGTTATTACGGCGTACTGCCTCAGCGACATCACTCGCTATTAAGTTGCGACCCGCCAGTTTGTCTGCATCCAACCACAGGCGCATTGCCAATTGTTGTCCACCAAAAACCTGCACTTTGGCAACGCCATTGATGGATGAGAACATCGGTTCAACAACACGAGAAAGGTAGTCAGTGAGTTCAGGGATAGAAAGTTGCTCACTTGAAAATCCCACATAAGCTACCGCCGTAGATTCGCCAGATGAAAGCTCGATAACAGGATCATAGGCTTGCTCAGGTAGCTTATAGCGTACTTGATTTACCTTCGCCATCACTTGCGTTAAGGCTTGAGTAGGATCACGGTTTAATTCCATTCTGACAGTGACTAAGCTTTTTCCTTGTACAGAAGAAGAGGAAATATAATCCACGCCTTCAACAGAGGAAACGGCTTGTGTGATCGGTTGTGTCACAAACCCTTGCATCAGTTCAGATGATGCTCCTGGGTAGTTTGTTGCAATCGTTATGGTTGAATTTTGCAACATTGGGTATTGGCGAATGGGCAGTTTACTGAATGCAAATGCACCCAGTAAAAAAATGAGTGTGCTAACCACTAATGCCAAAACAGGGCGCCGAACAAAAATATCGGTAAATTTCATTATTAGCTCCCGTTATGGTTTTGTTGTCGCTGATTGAGCCAACGCTAATGTATCTTGCTCAATGGGTTCAATTGAGATCCCATCACTTAACTTAATTTGCCCTGATGAAACGACACTTTCGCCGAGGGATAAACCCTCTTTAATTTCAATCATGCCGTTGTAGCGCAATCCAACTTTCACAGAGACACGCTTAGCGATAAGGTTTTTTTGATTGTCAGATTGCGCTACAAACACGGTATCTCCATAGGCAGTATAAGTGACTGCCGTCTCTGGTACGGTTAATACCATCGGACTATCAGGAGAAGTAACTTGAACACGAGCAAACATGCCCGCTTTTAATTTATTGTCAGTATTCGGTAAAACAGCTTGTATTTGCACTGTACGTGATGGGCCAATAAGCGGATCGACGGCATTAATAGCGCCTGTAAATACCATCTCTGGATAAGCATCGACCTCGATATTGATGGGCTGCTTTGTTGAAATTTTTGGTGCAGCTTGTTCATCAAGGGAGAAATTGAGTTTTAAATGGCTTGCATCAACGAGAGAAGCAACTCGTTCACCCGCATGAAGATATTGCCCTTCATGAACAAGTTTTATCCCAACAATGCCATCAAAGGGGGCTTTAATGGCTTTTTGTGCAATTCGCGCTTTCACTTCACGAATGGATGCCGAAATCATATCGCGCTCTGATAACGTGCTATCTACTTGCGCTGTTGCTACCATATTTTTACGATAAAGTTGTCTTGTTCGGGAATAGAGTTTTTCTGCGTTGGTTAATTGCGCTTGTAAACGTAATAATTCGGCTTGTTCAGGTTCATCATTTAATTTAGCTAAAACTTGACCCACTTTAACCGTTTGTCCTGACTCAAAATTAATCACGGCAATACGGCCATTAGTTTCTGCGGATAAGTAGACTTGGCGTGCGGCTTCTAGTTCTCCAACACCTTGCATATTATTAGGTAATTTTGATGATTGTACGGTTGTTAATGCCACTTTAGTGGGTGGGTAAGCAAATTGCTGTGATGCATCTTCATCAGAGGATGTTGTTGCATAAACTGCCGCACCTGCACTGAGTAAAAAAAGTGAGGCACAAACAGTAAGAGTGAGTTTTTTATTCATATTATTGCTTATCCCGTAGTGAGCGTTTTTCTATTTTTATTTATTGGATTGCCACAGTGCTTTGAAATAACGGCTATTTGTTATTGCGATAAATCATTCATTAACAATCGTGAATACAAAAACCCGCATCCCACTGGCTTGACTTAATTTGAGAAGCGGACTATAAAACCTCAAGTTAAGTTGAGGTCAAGCGGAAAATAGAAAAGAGCAGAAAATGAAAAAAGAGAAAATAGATTTCAATAGAGCACTTACTGTCGGCGAAGTAGCAAAACGTAGCGGTGTTGCGATTTCAACGTTACATTTTTATGAAGAAAAAGGATTGATAGAAAGCTATCGAAGTGCCGGTAATCAACGTCGTTACCCACCAGTTGTATTACGTTATGTGGCCATTATCAAAGCCGCTCAAAGTACGGGGATCCCACTAAAAGAAATTCAGGAAATATTAGGAAAATATCCACCAAACAGTAAATTAACGGCGGATCAATGGCATGAAATATCAACGGATTGGAAAGTGCGATTAGATGAGCGAATTCGACGGCTTAAACGTTTACGAAATGGGCTTGATCACTGTATTGGTTGTGGGTGTTTATCGTTAAGTGACTGCCCATTGCGAAACCCTGATGATATTTTAGGTGAAAAAGGTGCAGGCCCTCAGATACTATAATCCAGTTAAAATGAAAACGAAGCACTATCAGGTTTAAAAAATCCCTCATAGTCTTCTTGGTTATCAGTCATACCTAATAAGTCGAGTGTAAATTGGTGATAAAAACCTTGGTAAGAAAGTAGTGAAATCAAAGCCTGATTAATCGCCTCTTTATTATCACTATTTTCTAACTCGCTTTCTTGGCGAGCATACATTAATAGTGTGACTTGGCGTTTTTCTTTTAAAGTTTGATTGCCTTCATTTTTAACATCAAATTGGTTTAATAAAGCTAGGATATCTTTGACTGTATTCACGTTGGTCGTTTTTAAATGTTGGTAAAAAATAGGATTTAGTGTCGTCATTAAAGGGTCTAATTCCTTATTTTCGATGCTTTTTGATGCAGAAGAATGAGGTTGTGGCTCATATAAAGTTTGTGTTTTTAAAGTATCAATCTTCATTATTACCCTCGCTGGATGTTTCTATTTGAGGATGTATATCATCTGATATATCAAACGTATTAATAAATTTCAGCAAAGCCTCTTTAATTTCTTGAGTCAATGTTACTTGATAAGATTCAGAAAAAGGTTGGTGGAATTGTGCTTTTAAATCATGGAGTAACAGTGCGGGATCAAAAAAAGTCACTTGATCACCGACATGAATAGCAATAGTTTTATTGTTATGAGATATCAATTCAATATTAATATTATTTAGCCCTTTCTCAAGATAAGGGCGTAGCGTTGTAGGAACGTTTAGTGTAATTTTCTTCTCTGGAGGTATTGCCGAAATTAAACGGTGTGTAAGTTCTATTTGTATTTCTGGTGAGTCAAAAAATTGAGCAATTGTGGCAATTATTTGCTCTCTTTGTTGAAATTCATAATCTACCAGTTGCTCTTGATATTGAATTGAGAATTTTAATATATCCCCTAATAATGCTTGNGAGTCAAAAAATTGAGCAATTGTGGCAATTATTTGCTCTCTTTGTTGAAATTCATAATCTACCAGTTGCTCTTGATATTGAATTGAGAATTTTAATATATCCCCTAATAATGCTTGTAATCCTTTACCATAAGCTTGATTTGCTATCTCCTTATTATGTGCATCTAATTTATCATTAAAATCTCGGAGAATTTTTTTTGTCGCAAGTTTGGCTGCTAATTCAGCTTTATATATATTATCAAGCCGCCGAACATAGCGAGCCCGTATTAATACACCTTCACGAGTGTATGTTAAAAGATCTTTAGACAGCGAGCGCAGCATAATCTAATACCAAAAGAAAAAGTGAACGGGATAAAAAGAATGGCAGGGAACGATCAATCGGTGATGATTGTGGTGCAAACAGCAATGTGAAACGTTGAGCTAATGCGGCTGAAATTGAATGAATAAAATCAAACAATAATTGATAACCAACGCTAATAGGATCCGTCACTTTAAGTGAAGACACGACATTTTTATCTCTGGTTAAAACAGGATAAAGGGATAAGAATGCTTTTAATGGGGATCCTAGACGATAGTAATTCCCCGATAATAAAAGGGTCTCTCGAGAATAAAAATAGCCTAAAAATAAAGCGCAACGAGGGAGTAATGTCCAATGGGTAAAAATTTTTTCTACGATAATATCAATATCGCAATCAAGCTGATTAATAAGTTGATATTGCTGGATTAATTGGCGATTAGCTAATTTTTGCCATATCACACTTTCTTCTTTTGACGCTAATACAGAATAATCTTCATGAATATAACTAAGAGGTTCATACATTACCTTAGATATGGTTTCAAATTGTTCAGGTGTTAGATTCATTATTGCTCTCTGCCTTCTGTATTTTTTTACGTTGATACATTATTAATGCCGTTGCAATAACAATGACGGTGACAATAATGACGAATAACAAGCTGGGAAATAACCAAGCGTTAAAAGATGAATTAGGATTATCTTGAAGTAATCTATTGTTTATTAGATTGAATTTATTAATATTTCTTGGATACAGCAAAACGGTAATATTATTCTCATCCATATTACTAAAGGCATTATGAATAAAAGCGCGAACATCTTCGCCCAACTGATCATTATCCAGCATACCTTCTTCATAAAAAACTAAAGCTGAAGCATGTGGTGTTGGAATAACGCGTTCAGTGGGGGCTATTGGATAGCTCACATGTACCCTCGCATCTATAATATGGTCAATTGTAAGTAATGATTGTTCTAATCGCTGCTCAATAGCTGAAATTAAACGGGCTTTTTCTGCTTGGGGTGATGATACCAATGCATCTGATGGAAATAACTGAGTAACTTCAATACGGGAGAGTGAGGGTAATTGATATTCTTTTAAGATCTGAATAGCGATCCCTATATCCTCTTTTTTGACCGAAACATCAAATAACCCTTTCCCTAATGCAGTACGTGTACTCGTTATTTGATGCTTTTGTAAAACTGCTTGAATTTCTGTTGCCTGTCTTTGATCCAAATTGGTCAGTAAAGATTGATCTTTACAGCCACTTAATAATGGAAACAGGCAACATAACAATGCTAATAACACATATCGCATTTTCATTGCTATTGAGCCTTGAGCAATGTTTCAACGATATTCAGTGATTTTCTGGCTAAAGTACTCGCTAAATTCATTGTAATTGTATAGTCGTTAAGTGTTGTTTGTAGCTCAGTGTAACTTTGGGCATCACTTAATTGACTTAATGTAGCCAACTTTTCTTGGATCTGTTTTTCATATTGAAAACCACTCGTAATGCTTTTTACCATCATTGAAGATAAATTATCATCACTCGTGCTTTTATCGGTTGATAATGTTGCTAAATGAACAGGAACAATAGGTGTAATTGCCATAAACAGCCTCCATGAAATAAAAACTAACGCATATTACCGATAATGCTCATTGCTAAATCCTTGATAACTTTAATAGATGTTGATTGTGCATTACGTGTAATATTATATTCAGCAAGTTTGGCTTGGTAATCGGCTAATGCGGCGGCATTCGATGTATCTGCTTTTAATGCCTCTAATGCAGTTTTTAATGCATCACTTTGATTTTTAACGGGCTCTTGGAAGTAATCATCAACTTTATTGATAGAGCTTACATCATCGGCAACAGGATAGGCTGGCATAATATTAGTCCTCTAGGATTAATTCTAAGTTATCACTTATAAGTATCGTTATTATCCCTGAGGAAAATAACGGTGTTGGTTATCAAGAAAAATATATCCACGATCTTCTTGTAATGTTGCTTTATTTTTCAACATAGGATTGCTTATTTTTTCACGGTAAAAGATAAATTTTCTGCCAAAAATGGCCGTTTGTTTTTTGATATAAGTATCCAAAATTTCTTTATTCTTGATAGTTAATGTATTATCAAAAATAAACGTTAATCCGTTATTTTTTTCTTCAATGGAGTAACCTATTGTTTTAGTGAGTTCGAATTCATTTATGTCATTAATAATGTCGGGTATTGATATTTCTTTAATCGTTGGCTGGCAATTTTTTGTAAATTTAGCATTTATAGTATTGACTATCCTTAATTTTTCACTTTCATTATGATAAAAAAAACTAACAATAGGTTTTAATCTATCTCTTAACATTATATTTATATTCTTGTGACGATTTCCAGTAGATAACGTTTTGATTTTTTCTAGATAGATGATTTTAGTTTCTAACGTATCTTTTATTTTTGAAGTGGGATATAGCTCATCATAAACACAATAATATCCATTTTCTCCTTTAAATCCTTTAAAATTTAAACTTATTGATACGGTTGATGTGTTGTTTTCTTCTATTATTGGTCTTTTTATATAAAAAATTAATAATGTAAAGAATAGAATAATTAGTATTGATAATAAAATAATTTTTTTATTCAGCATTCCTTTATTGTTGTTTTTTTTAAAATTAAATGATGAGAAAGATAAATCATATTTATCACTAATAAAAAAGAAAGGAATATCATTGCTATATATGGGGCTGTCGATTTTTAACGGATATTCTTTATCGATTTCTTTTTGTATTAAACTATTTTCAATTTTATATTTATTATTTTCACTGTTATGTTCATCAAGTATAATAGCGATTTTTTTCTCATCTTCCTGTTTATAACAAGGGATGTAAAGTGTGGTTTTCTCATTTTCTTCTTTATTTTCAATGTATTCCTTGTTGTATAAATATAATGAATAGCTATTGGGAGGGAGAGGGATAATGGTTTCTTTTAATGGGCCATTGAGGATATAAATATAATAAAGCATAGATTTAGCCTAATAATTAAATATCATTAATTCATTATATAAATATATTTTAGTTAAAATGGCATAAAAATTCTTTTAAAAAAAAGCATATGTTTTTTATTTGATAGTTGGTATTGATAGATTACTGCCACTTTTTTTAAATAATAAACGTAAAAAATTTGTTATTCATCTTTTGTAGTTAATTGTGGGTGATATTATTGTAATGTTATATAAAGTAAAGTCATGAAAATGAGTGAGCTAAAAATTTATTATTTTTACTTTTAATTTACTAATGAAAATAAGGTTGGGTATTTGTTATGCTAATAAATGATATGAAAATAAGTGGTGATAAAAATATATTGCCGGGTAATTCATTATTCTTTTGTATTCCCATGGATAATGATTATCCAGTTAAAATACATGATGAAAAAACCACTAAAATTATAAAAGGAAAGGCTTTTATTTATAATGCAAAAAATGAAAATGTTATCTTTCAATCAGAAAATCAGTCTTGGCGTATTGAAAAACGATCATTTTTTATTTGTGCAAGATTATTGGCATTTATTGATTACGCTCGTGATTTTTCAAAAATGACAGCAATAGGATCTGAATTTGATATTAATCAGCAGGTTTTTTATATAGAAGATACTAATAAATCTCTAGAATACGTATTAATAAATGAAGCAATAAAAGCAGAAAGCCAATTAGAGCCTTTATTTGTCACGATAAGACACAGTGAAAGTTATTGGCTTATTTTACATCTCATCAGCTACTTAGATGAGAAGAAAAGTAATATTGCACAAATTGGAGAGCGCTATGGTGTATCAGGCACACATTTTAGACGATTGTGTAAACGTTATTTAGGTAACTGTGGAAAAAGCCAATTACGTTCATGGCGTGCGGCATCTTCAATATTAACCACGCTATCAACGGATGAATCACTGACACAAATTGCAGTTGATAATGGATTTAGTTCAGCGTCTCATTTTTCTAATGAAATTAAGACATTATTTGGTATTACGCCAACAGAATTTCGCCGAATTGGTCAGCATCTTTATGAAAATAAAAAATAAGATTTATTGTGTTATTGGGCTAGTACTGTGTTGTAGTTTTTCTTTTCAAACTCAAGCTACGCAAGGAAAGGTGATTTATACGCATCAGGTAAAAAAACCGGATGTATTTATTGCTGTTGATACGCGAGTCGAACAATTTTTTCTGGTGTTATCAGATAAACTAAATAAACCTTTTATTTTGAGTAGTACTGTAAAAAAAGAGAGGATCACCGGAAATTTTGATATTTCTTCACCGGAAGAAGCATTTGAATTGATGGTGAAACGCTTATCATTACTCTATTTTAATGATGGAAAATCAATTTATATTTATGAAAGTAGCGAGATCCAGCAAGAGCTATTTCAAGTACAAAATATAGGTTTAATTGAGCTAAAAGAATATTTACAAGATGTGGGGTTGTATGATCCTCGCTATCCACTGCGAGCGGGTCGTGATCAACGTACTTTTTATATTTCCGGCCCTCCCGTCTATATTCGGTTGGTTAAAGCAGCAGCTGAATTCTTAGATAATGATGTGCAAGAACAAATTAATGAAAATATAAATAACCAGGTGCCAACGGGAAGTTCTCGTTACGGTGATGAATTTGTACAAATATTTCCATTAAAAAATACGTTCGTACAAGACAGAACGTACACTTTACGTGATGAAAAAATTGTTTTACCAGGTATTACTTCTGTTTTACAGCAGTTATTTATGTCTTCGGAGGGAATAAACAGAACAGCAACAGAGCTTCATCGTGATATAGAAAATGGCAATACGCAACAAGATGATGAAGTGGAAAATAGTATTCAAGAAGCTAATGCCCCCATTATGACTAAAATGGGGCGATACAATGTCGAATTAGTTCCTTTACCGGGTTCAAATAGTCTTTTAGTTAAAACCAGTCGAGAGGGTTTGGCTCTGATTGATTCGCTGATTACTCAATTAGATAAACCTAAAAGGCAAGTTGAACTGTCATTATGGATAATCGATATTGCTAAAAATAAAGCCGATAGTTTAGGCGTTAATTGGCAAGCGAGTTATGGATCGAATAAAGGCACTTTCTTTTTTAATACGGCAAGTTTAAGTGCTGCATCTGGTTTGAGTTTTCTAGGAAAAATTAAAGCATTGAGTGAAGATGGTGAAGCTCAAATGGTATCTCGCCCTATTTTATTAACTCAAGAAAATACACCTGCTATTTTTGATAACAACACTACTTTTTATACACAAATAAAAGGCGAACGGGTTGCCTCATTGGAATCAACAACATTTGGTACGATGATCAGTGTATTACCGCGTATTGGTAATTTGAATAAAGATATCGAAATGATCATTAATCTTGAAGATGGTGCTGAGAAAAAAGATGAAAGTGGTGACGATGAGCGTGTTGAAAAATTACCTGTCATTAATCGTACAAATATTAGTACGGTTGCCCGAGTTTCTGAAGGTGGAAGTTTATTAATTGGTGGATATACACGCGAAGATAATGTGAAAGCGGAGAATAGTGTTCCTTTTTTAAGCTCCATTCCTTTAATTGGTCGAGCATTTAGTTATCAATCTGATAATAATAAAAAAATGATCCGTATTTTCATGTTGCAACCTCGATTATTAGAAAAAATGAATACTGAAGCGTTAGGATCTTTAACTGAAAACCCATTTCAACCGATTGATAAAAAAACCTCTCAAGCATTAAAACAACTTCAGATTTTTATGAGGTAATATTATGATTGGGCCAATTAATATCTCTACGTCAACAAAGTTAACTAATGATAGTATTGATAAAAAAAGCCAGCAAGAAACAGAATATAAACAACCAAAAATAAATGAAAATCAAAACTATCAAAATCAATTAATGGATATATCTGATGATATGTCTATGGTTGCAACACTATTTTCTCAACGTTTTGGTCAATCACTAGATAAAAAAGCAAATAGAGGGCAAAGCATATTATATATTGCAGAAGAGGGTGCAGATAAAAAGCTTGATAACGTGATGATGTTATTTAGAAAATCGGGGCGAAGTTTGCAAGAGTTGCTCAGTTATTTACGTAAAATGTTCCCTGATGAAAGTGATCTCGTGATGGTTTTACGAGAATTACTCAGAAAAAAAAAGCTAGGTGCTCAATTAGACGCAGGTATTGAGAATGAGATAAATCGTTTACTTGAAGGGGAAAATGGAAAGCAAATTAGAGCCGGCATTAATATTGCACTTCAGGCCAAAACATTTGCAAAGTTACTTTCTCTTAATGCTTCGACACTAAGAAATCTTTATCGTAGTTTTATTAGCCTCGATCTTGAACCTATTTATTTTTTTAAAATGTGGCTAGAAGAATATGATATTAAACAATGTATACTTATTTTAAGTTTTTTAACACAAAGCTTGATTTGTGATATGCAATCATTAACGCCTAGTTGTTCTCAAAGTTTAGAGTTTGGTTATTTTCTCGAGAGGGTTAATAAGTTGCGGGCTTTATGTAGTTTTATCGAAATCAATATAGATAAACTAGACACACAAGATTTGAAAAATACAATAACAGATAAAGAGTTGTATCAATTGGTTTTTCATGGAATGACATTTCCAGAAGAAATGAAAAAATATTTAGTATCTCTTTTAGAAAATGAATGGATAGATTATTTAGTTAATATAAAAATGAAACTATTACAAGGAATAAAGACGATATTTAATAATTATCCGGAGTCATTATATTTATCTGATGATTTTAGAGATGAATGCCAAATAATTATACAAAAACTTATAGATAATTATCTTAGATTAGAACAGTATCAACAAAGAAAATAAAAAATAATTTATGGATAATTTCTATGATTTATAGATTTCTATTGGCAATAAAGAGTAAGCCAGAGTTAATCGTATTATCGGTTATGATTTTGGTTATTATAATGTTAATTATACCTTTGCCAACGTATATTGTAGATTTCCTTATTGGATTGAATATTACTATTGCTCTTCTTATTTTTATGAGTTCATTCTATATTACTCGAATATTGAACTTTATGACATTTCCAGCATTATTATTAATTACGACACTCTTTCGGCTTGCTCTTTCTATTAGTACGAGTCGATTAATATTACTAGATGCGGATGCTGGTGAAATTATTACTTCATTTGGCGAATTTGTTATTGGTGAAAATTTAGTGGTAGGTTTCGTTGTTTTCTCAATTGTGACTATCGTGCAGTTTTTGGTGATTACAAAAGGTTCTGAGCGTGTTGCCGAAGTTGCGGCACGCTTTTCTTTGGATGGTATGCCAGGAAAACAAATGAGTATTGATGCTGATTTAAAATCGGGCATCATTACTAATGAAGAAGTGAAAATAAGAAGAAAAGAACTAGGTCAAGAAAGTCAATTATATGGTTCCTTTGATGGTGCAATGAAATTTATTAAAGGAGATGCAATTGCAGGCATTGTCATTATTTTTGTTAACCTAATTGGGGGAATTTCTGTCGGTATGGCGCAAATGGATCTCTCAATTTCACAAGCGTTACATACTTATACTCTTTTGACCATTGGTGATGGGCTTGTTGCTCAAATACCAGCATTGCTGATCTCTATCAGTGCGGGTTTTATTGTAACGCGTGTTGGTGGTGAAAATAATAATCTTGGTTTTAGCATTATGAATGAATTACTTGCTCAAGATTTTGCATTATTAGTGACAGCAATCCTTGCTTTTGTTATTGGCTTTTTACCTGGTTTTCCAACACCCGTTTTTCTTATTTTATCTGTAATATTAGGTGGGTATTTCTTTAAAAAACAATGGAAGAATAAGAAAAAAGAAACCACCACAGAAAGTGGGGGGGAGAAAAATGAAGATAATGCTTCAGATCCTGACGGTAAAAAAGGTATTATTTCAAATCTATTTTCAAATAAAAATGAATTAAACGATGAGAATAGCTTATTGAACGAGGATATTACTTTATCTCAAGCAGAAACATTGCCTTTAATTATTACTGTTTCCTCTAAGAAGAAAGCGTATCTTTCAAAACTGGTTTTTGAAAAATGGTTGAAAAAAGAATTTATTTTACAATATGGCGTATTGCTTCCTGATATTGTTATTCATTATTCAGATAAAATTGATGAAAATAAAATCATTATTTTAATAAATGAGGTTAAGGCTGATGAATTTGATTGCCCTTTCCCTCTTGTTTATGTTTCAAATCCTAATGATGAATTATCTTCTTTGAATTTTAACATGATGGAAATTAAGGATAATGATGTTAGCCATTATTGGGTTAATAAAAATGACATGGATAAATTAACATCATTAAATTATAAAATAGAATTACCAGAAATCTATTTCTATAAAAAATTTTCCAACTTGATTACATTGAATGTTGTTGAATTTCTTGGAATACAAGAGACGAAAAATATTCTTGATAAAATAGAGGAAAATTCACCCGAACTTTTAAAAGAGTGTTATAGACAAGTCTCAATTCAACGAATTAATGATGTTTTACAACGATTAGTGCAAGAAAAAATTCCTATTAGAAATATAAAAACAATTATAGGAGGTTTAGTTCAATGGGGAAGTAAAGAAAAAGATCCGATACTTTTAACTGAACATATTCGATCATTACTTTCACGTTATATTAGCCACTTCTTTTCAAAAGATGGAAAGCTTAATGTAATTATTTTATCTCATAATATCGAAGAAATTATTCGTGGTGGAATAAGACAAAGTTCTTCAGGTACATTTTTGAATTTAGAACCTGCGGAACTTGATATGATAATAGAAAAAATATCTACTGCTATCGATGAGATTAAATATATTCAAGATTATGTTTTTTTAACCGCAATAGATATAAGGCGATTTGTTAAAAAAATAATAGAAACACAATATCCACAGTTATCTGTATTGTCTTATGATGAAATTACATCTGATATTGAAATTAACGTTTTACAATCTATTTAGGAGATATTATGTCTTTTGATCTAGCAAGATTAATTATGGATGCCATGAATGCAATTGGACGCAGTGATTTATTCTCAGAAGGAAAGTCTGTTGATAATCATTCAACAATAACAATTAGTTTAGGTGATATGCCTGATATTAATTTATTAGTTGTTGATGAAGTCCCTATGATTTGGTCAGTGCTTGGTGAATACGATGAAAACTTATTATCACAATGTAGTACGCCATTATTATTAAACAATGTGAATAATCAAACTGAAAGTTTTTATCCCGGTCAGCCCGCTTTAGTGAAAGTAGAATCTGAGTTAGAACTACGTGCCTCATTTATGCCGAGCGCGTTGCAAAATGGTGAATCAATGGCAAAAGCTATTGATGAATACTTCCAAATGATGAATAGCGTTCATCAACAATTTATAGGGTAAAGATGAATAGTACATTTTCAATATTTCATCACGCAGCTCACCCTATACGAATACAAGGTAATATTCTTGAAGTTATGCTACGAGATGTATTTATTGGAGAAATTTGCCTATTAAAAGATCCCATCACTAATAGTCAAATTATTGGTGAAGCGATCGTGATTGGTTTTCGTAATGGTATTACGATTTTAAGTATGATGGGAAGTTCGCAAGGTTATTCTTTGCAAATAATCGTAGTACCAACGGGCAACGCTTTCTCAGTCGCTTTAAGTCTCAATGTTTTAGGGAGTATGATTGATATTAAAGGGAATTATTTATTACGTTTTAGTGATAAAAAAATGAAAGAAGAAAACTTCTATTCATATTTTCCTATTGATGGTCATCCTCCCTTATTTAATGAAAGGCGCCCTATTACCACAGTTTTTGAATCAGGTGTTCGTGCAGTCGATGGATTATTAAGTTGTGGATTAGGGCAACGAATGGGAATTTTTGCCAGTGCCGGAACGGGTAAAACAATGCTTATGAATATGTTTATCCGTTTTTCTCAGGCCGATGTTTTTGTGATTGGGTTAATTGGTGAAAGGGGACGTGAAATCACCGAATTTGTTGAGGAGTTAAAAAAAGATAAACGATGCGAAAAAACGGTATTAATTTGCTCAACTTCAGATCAACCCGCAATAGAACGTTGTAATGCGGCATTAGTTGCCACTACGGTTGCTGAATACTTTCGAGAACAAGGTAAGAATGTCGTATTATTTATTGATTCTATGACGCGCTACTGTCGAGCTTTAAGGGATGTTGCCCTTACCGCAGGCGAGCTTCCTGTTCGTAAAGGCTATCCTGCTTCTGTTTTTGATAAATTACCAGCAATTTTAGAAAGACCAGGAGTGACTTATCAAGGCTCAATTACGGCGTTTTATACGGTTTTGCTTGAAAGTGATGATGAACCAGATGCTATAGGTGAAGAAATCCGCTCTATTTTAGATGGGCATATCTATCTTTCACGAAAAATAGCGGCTTCAGGCCATTATCCAGCGATTGATATATTAGGTAGTGTGAGTCGTATTTTTCAGCAAATAACGAGTAATGAACAACAAAAAGCGGCATTAAAAATAAGACAAATATTGATGCGTTTGCAGGATATTAAATTATTACAAGAGGTGGGCGAATATCGTGTAGGTGAAAATGAATTAAATGATATTGCTGTAAATAAACAATCTGCAATAGACGCTTTTCTTATCCAATCTTTTAAAGAAAAAGCCGATTTTCAACAAACATTGAACCAACTTTATGCGCTTACCTCTTAATCAACAGGTATTGATGAATGCGATTGCTAAGCGCCAGCAAAGAATAGAAAAAGAGCAACAAAAGCATCAGCTATTAATAAAAGAAGCTGAAGATAAGAAAAAAGAACAAATGTTATTAGCTTCGGCGTTAGAAAAAGAGATCCCTATGTATGAAAGAGTTGGTCATTATTCTACTCTTTCATTAAATCAACAAAAACGTAAACAGGCTATTATCTTAGCATCACGGAATATTGCCATTACTCAGATTAAGGAAATAGAGTATCAATTAGAAAAATTAAAAAAAGGTAGTCTAAAGTTACAAAAAGAAAGAGAAGTCGTGATCCGAAAACAAAATAAAATGAGACTTTATCTTGAAAGAAAAGCATTAGAAAAAGAGTTATATATTGAAAGATTAGAACAGAACGAGATACAGGAGATGGTATTATATGATATTAATAAAGACAGATAATGTTATCTTAAATAAAAATTTAACAAATGAACAAAATAGTGATAATAAGTCTTTTTTTTCTAAAAAATCGTCACTTTCTTCTGCTAATCTGAAATTATCAGTGACTGATAATGAAAAAATTTCCTCTGAAGATATCAGTAAGATAAAACAAAAATTAGATGATTTTTATCATATAACTCATAAAGATGATATTGAGCTAAAAAGTCATCTAAAAACAAACTCTAATGAAATAGGATCTAAATCTGAAAAGGAAGAAAAGAGTAAAAAAGAAGAAACTGAGTTTTTAAATTTAGAGGGATTATTATTAACACAAAGAAAAATATATTCACAAATTCGCTCTCAAATAAATAAAGTGGATCTAGAAAATAAATCACTCTTTAATTATGAAAGTAAAAGAACACCAATTTCTCATAAGATAACAACCGATAATAATTTAAAAATTATACGTGATTTAAAATTAAATAAAAATATAAGTATTAGTGCTCCTGAGAGTAAAAAGGAAAATAAATTAGATATTAGTGGGTTAGATGTCCTTGGCGAAAGGGAAGTCGCCAATAAGAAAAAAACTAATCATAATGTAGAAAAAATAGATAATAAATTGAAGAATAATCAACTTATCGAGAGCAATGAAAAACAAGTAGACAGTAATATAGGAAATAGTATAGAAATTAATATGGAAAGTAAAGGATCTTCTTATAAAGAGAAATACTCTCTTTATAAAGATAATGCCGTATTAAAAACACAAGAAAATGCATTGGATATTCAGAATAATATAATAGAAAAATCAGTTCATTCAACCGATAAATATACTTATTTAAAAACTAAGGGAATAGAGAATAATAGCCTTTTATTTAACACGGAAAAACTAAATTCGAGTATAGATAAATCGGATAGAAAAAAAGTAAGAGAAGAATTTAACCAAGAAGTTAATAATTTTTCATTTTTTAATACTATAACTCAAAAATATCAACAGAAAATACAAGAATCATCAATAGATAAAAAATTACTTGATATACCCGCTTTAAGTCTTCTTTATAAAGAAGTATCAAAGATAACCCAATCTCCCACTATTACTTATGTTTTTAAAAAATGGGGAAATGAGTTTCATCGGATGAAAATCAATTTCGATGCCAATAAAAAGATCCAACTGATTGCTTCTACTGGGCGTGTTTATCAATCCTCCTTAGAGAACTTTAACCAATATCAAGGGCGATTAGCGCTTTCATTAGAACATGACAATGATGGTTTGCCAATTAATGCGATTGAGCCTTCTGATGATAAAGACGATGAAAAATGATCTTATTAGATAATAATATTAATCAGGCTGAAGATAGTGATGCAATAAAAATACTATCTTCTTTATATAGATCGCAATCGCTGATTGATTCTGCTTTTTATTTTAAAATAAAAGGCAAAAATACATTAGGCTCATTTACAGGATTTGTTGCTGTTAACCAAGTCATGGATAATATTTATCCTGAAAAAAAAATAGATTGGGAACTTGTTCCTGAAACTTATCTTTATGTTCTATTCTCAGAAAAATGTTCACAATTATTGTTTCCTTTTTCAAAAGAAATGATGTCAGTAATCGTAGATAATATCTGTTTAGGGGAGCAAAAAAAAGAACGTTATCCCGTTGTTAATACCTCAATAGGAAACGTATTTATTTGCTCTTTTGAGGGGCATTATGAATGGAGGTTGTCCTTAAAAAATAAAATAAGTGCTATTGCTCAATTTCAGCTCGGTAATAGCAAAATATCAGTTTCATTATTAAAAAACCTTTTGTTAGGCGATATTGTGCTTATTGATAACATTGATTTCTCACTTATTCTTGGTGAAAAAAAATGGATGAGTTATCAATGGCAAGAAGGAGAAAATACGGTGGTTTTAGATGAAGAGTTATTGACTAATGAGATGGAGAAAAAAGCATTAATAGAAGATGTTGATACAAATGCAACTAGACCAGAAAATATCGATTTAAAATCAATAGATACTATTCCTATCACTCTTTCTTTTCTTCTCGCAAGTAAAATATTGCCTATTGAGCAAATTGAAAAATTAGCACCGGGACAACAACTTATATTACCTGACAATGCTTCAAGGCATATTATATTAGTTGTTAATGGTGTTGCGATTGCTGAAGGAGAATTAATTAAAGTTGGTGAGCGATTAGCTGTAGAAATTCAACATTCCCATTTACAGCAAGATTAAATGTATGGAAAGCTCAACGACACTTATTTTAACGTTAGCACTAGCAACATTGGCCCCTTTTATTATTGCGGCAGGAACCTGCTATTTAAAATTTTCTATTGTACTGGTTATGACGCGTAATGCTTTAGGTGTTCAGCAAGTGCCTTCTAATATGGTACTTAATGCGATTGCATTAATAATGGCTCTGTTTGTTATGACGCCACTAGCAAAAAACACCTATCAATATCTTATTGAAAATCCTGTTGATATTACCTCTCCTGACGCTTTTGAGCGATTTTCTGACGACGCATTAGGGGAATATAAACGATATTTGTACAAGTATTCTGATCCTGAGTTATTAGATTTTTTTGAACAAGCACAAGGCAATAGACCTGATAGTGACGGCGATAAAGAAAGTATAGAAAAATCGTTGTTATCACTGCTTCCTGCATACGCATTAAGTGAAATAAAGTCTGCTTTTATTATTGGTTTTTATCTTTACTTGCCTTTTATTGTTATTGATTTAGTCGTTTCTTGTATTTTATTAGCATTGGGGATGATGATGATGAGCCCTGTAACATTATCTGTTCCTTTAAAATTAATTTTATTTATCGCTATGGATGGTTGGACTCTTTTAGCTAAAGGACTCATTAATCAATATCTTGAACTCATGGCGGTAAGGTAATGGATATGGTTTATGCGGCGAATAAAGCCGTTTATTTAGTGATATTGCTTTCAGCTGCGCCGATAGCTATTGCGACATTTATTGGATTGGCTATTGGCTTATTGCAGACCATTACACAAATTCAAGAACAGACATTGCCTTTTGGTGTAAAACTCGTTGGTGTCTTTGTGTGCTTATTAGCCATGATGGGTTGGATGGGTGATAAAATATTAGTTTATGCAAAAGAGATGATGATGCTAGGGTTCACTGGATAAATTATATGTTAATACTGCTAGAGTATATACAGGTCTATTTAGTCGATCTTGTTTTACTTGTTGCAAGATTATTTCCTATCTTTCTTTTTATTCCATTTCTAAATAGTCGAGTGCTAAATAGTCAATTGCTAAAATATATTATCATTTTTTATGTTGCGATGGGGATCAGGCCAAGTATTACAATAACGGATAAAATAAGAGATATATGGGACATAATACTAGTTAGTGAATTAGCACTTGGTATTTTAATTGGATTACTCTTTGCAACACCTTTTTGGATAGCTTCTGCATTTGGTGAGTTTGTTGATAACCAACGAGGAGCAAGTATTGGGGATACGATTAATCCTACGACAGGGATTGAATCTTCTGAATTTGCTTCATTAACCGGATTATTTTGTGCTGCTTATTTCTTATCGACAGGCGGTTTAACTTTATTGATGAGTACGATAAAAGATAGCTATGATGTATTTCCTATTGGCTATTTTAACAAAGAAATTGGTTATTCTTTTATTGGGCATTGGCTAAATAATATGGTTCGTACTGCGCTTGTTTTAGTCTCACCCGTACTGATTATTATGTTTTTAAGCGAAGTTGCACTGGGCGTTTATTCTCTATTCTGTCCTCAATTAAATGCATTTTCATTATCACTATGTATAAAAGGAATTATTGCATTTATATCATTACTTCTTTTCTTTACTTCGGCGATGACCACAGAGCTTTATGAATTTTTTAATCATAGATACTTTTATTCGATTTTTATGAGTATTTATTATGGCTGAAAAAACAGAAAAGCCCACTCAGAAAAAACTCGATGATTCTGCAAAAAAAGGGCAAAGTTTTAAGAGTAAAGAGTTAACCTCGGGGCTTGTTTATCTTATTGGTGTTATGTATTTATTTCATGAGGTTAATTTGGATGAATTTAGCCGATTTTATCAATCTCTTTTACTCCATCCAACAAATATCACGTTAAAGAGTTATGTAGATGTAATATCAAAACTATTTTTTGATATTATCTTACCAATACTTGTTGTTACTTTTCTATCTGGCGCGATCCCCTCTTTATTTAGTTCACGTTTTAAACTTGCAACTGAAGCAATAAAAATTGATCTAAATCATATTAATCCAATTTCAGGGTTTAAAAAAATATTTAGCATAAGAACAATAAAGGATCTATTAAAAACATTATTATTCATAGTTATATTTTTAATTACTTGTTATATTTTTATTATTTTACATGGTACGGAAATATTTATATTATACCGCTCGGATTTAAATATTGTTGTTGATAAATGGTGTTCACTCGTTGTTAATTTTGTATTTGTATTTTTTATTCTATCAATACCTATTCTTATTTTAAATATTATTGCTGATTTCTTTATCTTTATGAAAGATATGATGATGGAAAAACATGAAGTGAAGCAAGAAAATAAGAATATGGAAGGTGATCCTGAAATAAAATCAACTCGTCGGCAGCTTCATCAAGAATTGCTTGATGAACCTATGAAGAAAGTGATCCGAGATTCATCTGCTGTTATCGTCAATCCAACCCATGTGGCTGTTGGTATCTATTTTGATCCGGATAATGGCATTATGCCTTTAGTTTCATTGAGTTGTATTAATGATAAAGCATTGGCAGTGAAGGTTTATGCTAAAAAAGTGGGTACTCCAGTTATTCGCTATCCTGAATTAGCAAGAAAAATTTACCATAAATATCATCTTTTTGATGTCATGATAGATCAAGATTTATTAGATGTTATGGATATTCTTATTTGGCTTAAGAGAATAGAAATGGAAGGCTTATTAAGAGAAGAAATGGATTATATAAAAGTTAAATAAATTAAGAAAACATATCCAGTTATTAATTATAAAAATAATGTATTTATATTTGTAAATATAGGCGTGTGTTTTATTAAAGTAATAAATTAATGATTACTTTATAATTTTATTATTAATTATTCATCATAGATGAAAGGATTAACATCATGTCAGTATATGAAAAAATGTCAGAAAATGAGCTTGATCAACTAGCAAATTATATCGTTTCTATTGTTCAAAATGGGGCACCACTTAAGGATGAAAGTGCTATTCCAGAAGGATTTATGGAAGGGATCTATTCATTTGCTTATGATTTTTACCAGAAGGGAAAACTGGATGAAGCTGAGGCAATTTTTAAGTTTTTATGCCTTTACGATTTTTATAATGTTGATTACATTATGGGACTTGCTGCTGTTAAACAATTAAAAAAACAGTATCAAGCGGCAATTGATCTTTATGCTTTAGCTTACCTTAATGCGAAAAACGATTATCGACCTGTTTTTTATGCTGGGCAATGTAACTTATCTCTTGGAGAAAAAGAAAAAGCAAAATATTGTTTTCATCAAGTTTCAGAGAAAATTAACGATCAATCTTTAAAAGAAAAAGCCAACCTTTATTTAGAGTCATTAAAAGATATTCCCCTTGTTGTTCTTAATACAGAGAAAGAAAATAAGGAAGAACAGTATGAATGATATTAAGAAAATTAATGATAATATTCCATTTTCTACACCTCCACTTTCAAAGGAGGTGGAAAATGTGATTAAAAATACGACTCAACAAGCTCAAAAAATTAATGTTGTAAATGAAAATATTGTTTCTTCACTAATTAAAGATAGAGAAAATAAAGTTTCCTCACCGATTCTTAGAGCACCAATTGAACAGAAAAAAAACAATCAAAGAATTAATGTTCAGGATGATGTACAGTATAAAATAAATGTTTTTTCTCAACAATATATAAAAAATAATAATGAAATTATATCATCAGATAAACAATTATCACCCGAGCATTATGATATCAGTGATCCTCAAAGTCATAAATCAACGAAAGAATATGATTTTTTGTATTTGCAATTATCCTATCAAAATGTAATTCACCAAAATGTTTTAGATAGAATTAAAGATCCGGATAAACTTGATTACTATATAGATAAGTTAAATCAATTATCGAAAGGTATTGATGGTTTAAGGGAGCAATTTAAATCAGCGATAAAAGATTTTGAAAATAATAAGGAGGCTTATATTGATTATTGGATGGAAATTTATAATCAGATAAAAGAAAATAAATTTAAAACGGAAGCTGAGGTCGAAGATTTTTTAAAAAATAATAACATTCCTAAATCTTTAATTAACGAACTGTTATCAGGAAATATTAAATCTAAAAAAGATATGGAAAAGTTACTGGAAAATACATTTCCATTCTTAAAACTACCTGATGATCTCTCTAATTTATCTTTAGATGATTTAGATAAATTATATAGTAATTTATCTCAATTTTTTGATAATGTTTTTAAATATATGCCCAATGTTTCTATTAGTGAAGATAAGATTAATACAATCACTCCATATAAAGATGAATTAAAAGCATTAATTAATAAAACAGAAAATGAATCAATAAAAAAACAATTAGAAAAAATAAAAGAAACATATCGAGAACTTACGACGACTCAAAGTGCATTAGAACTTGAAATAATGTCAGATTCCTTATCAGGAATGGCGTTATTAACTTTTTTATTAGCGAAAACACGAGAATTAACATTAAAAGTGATGCTGCAGCGTTCTGAATCTGAGCAAAAACTTTTTGAGGAAATGCAAGAAGTTACTGAAAAATCACTTAAAGAAAAAATTGAAGATCAAAAAGCTCAAATAAAAAAACAAGAGGAAATTCAATTTTGGGCGGGTATTGGTTTAAAAATATTAGCTGGATTATTAGCAATTGTTGCTGGTGTTGCCTCCATTTTTACCGCAGGTGCTTCAATGGCTTTGATGGCTGTTGCGGTTGTATTGATGGTCGCTGATGCTGCGTTAACTATCGCAGATGAAGTGTACCAAGCAATACATGGAACATCGTTTATGGATGAACTAATGCAACCTATTACTGAAGCAATAATGGAGGCTTTAGATAAAATTGCAAATTTTCTAGTCGACGTAGTTTATAGCTTTTACGATTCATTAAAAGTATTGGGTGTAGATAAAAAAATTATTGAGGAAATAAAAAACTTAATGCGAGATAAGCTAAAAATGGGGCTTAAAATTTTAATTACTGCAGTTTTATTTATTGCTGCAGTAGCATTAAGTTTTATTGTTGGTCCAGCAGTAAATGGTATAACAAGTGCGGTGAAAAAGATAATTAATCAGCAAGTCAGAAATATGCTGAAGAAAGTTTTTAATGAAGCACTTGAACTCATGATGGGAAAAATGATTAAAGAAATTATTGCTCAAGTATTTGAAGAAATAATGGAAAAAATTAATAAATTACTCGCTAAAGAAATGACGAATAAAGCGAGTGTTATGTTAAATAGAACCGTAATTACTTCTAAGTTAGTCAATGCAACAGCAACAAATGCAGTTAATATTTATAGTAGTACTATTTCTGCAAAAATTATGCAATCTATAGCTGACAGTAAAAAATTAGATGCGATATTAAATCTTATTCAAAAGTTAATGGATAAGATAATGGAAAGTTATAATGAGAATACTGATACTATTACTGAAATTTTAAAAAATATGAGTGAACAATCTTCTATAAGTAATCGTACAAAATCAGATATGATAAAAAACATATCTATTTAATAGAATCTATCTTTAATAAGGTATTAATATGAAAATAAGCAATGTTGATGTATTTAATGATTATAACTCTAAAGTTAATGAAATCATTAATAAAAACGATGTTACTAATGATAGTAAATTAAATAAAGAAGATTTAGATAATATAAGAAAAAAAATTGATAATAAATTAAATGATATTTTAGAAAAAACAATAGATAAATCAAAGCCAATTATCACTGAGAAAGAAATAAAAAAACCAGATATAAAAAAGATATTAAAATCACTAGAGGTTGATAATGATAATGATATCTATGATCATATAAAAACAGAAAATTTAGGTATGTTTAATTTTTTATCAAACGATATGATGAAATTAATTAATTTAATTGTTAAATATTTAGAAGCCATGATTAAAAAATTTGAAGCATCTAGAGAAATGGGTGTTATGCTAATGAATATTGAATTAAATATGGCTGATCAAATAAAAGACAATCTTAATAAAAAAGCCAATATTATGATTGGTGCAGCAATTACGAGTGCGGGTATTTCAATGGCGGTTCATGGCATGGGGGCTTTTGTTTCAATTAAGGGGATGGGAAAAGATCTTATCGGTCATTCTAACCCAACAATGATCACGGGTAACTTAGTCACTTCAACTGCTGATCCTTTAGCGCGTGTAGCAGATCAAACTTTACAGTCTCAAGGAATTGTACTCGATGGTAAGCAAAAAGTATTAGAAGCAAGAGGAAGTATTAATAATCATGTTATTAATAATAATAATGAGATGCAACGTGAAGTCACCGAAGTGATAAAGGCATTATTACAAGCAATAGAAACGATTATTCATGCTCAGCAGGATACTGCATCTACAATTAGTTCAAATGTAAAAGGATAATTTTTAAAAATAGTAATTAATATAATAAGTATCATTATTAGAAATAACAAAAAATTTTTAAATATTAAATTTTTATAGAGATTGAAACTAGAGTTGATGGTTTTAGAGAAAACCACCCAATAATGCTAACATTTTATTTAAATGTTTTTTTAAAGCAACTCTTTATTTAAAAGGTTAATATTATGGCTACTGCTACTGCTACTGCTACTGCTACTGCTATTAATTCGATTTTTTCTGAAAGTAATAATAAGTTATATGTGGAAAATAAGCCCTGTAATGAGATAGTACATAATCGGGATAAGTTTTTAATTAATTCAAATATTTTATTCAATGATTTAAAAAGAGAATATCAAGAGATTTATTTTAATGATAAGTCATACGATAGTCAATTTGAAAAATTGTCAGACAAAGAGAAATACTTTTATCTTGAGGGGAAATATGCAACTAATTGTATTGATGAAAAAAATAGTTTAACGGAAGTTAATCAAATTTCTCGTGCTTTAAATAGTGCACAATCAAAGAATAACTATCCAACAGATTCATTAAGGGATTTATTTGATGAAGTAAAACAATCCATCACTTCGGGTAAAAATGATTATTTGGATGTTTTAAAAAACATTTTTTCCAATTATATGGA
The DNA here is from genome assembly GCF_002607735.1 of Proteus alimentorum. Taxonomy (GTDB): domain Bacteria; phylum Pseudomonadota; class Gammaproteobacteria; order Enterobacterales; family Enterobacteriaceae; genus Proteus; species Proteus alimentorum. Next base: position 37,285 of record NZ_NBVR01000043.1, on the reverse strand, counting down.
GTTTGTAAAAGAATTAAGAGAAATATTATCTGAACTAAGCAAATCAGTGAAGGCAGGTAGTAAGGATGGATATATTAATATAGATGTTAATGATCTACTTAATAAGTTATTAGCACTAAGAACAAAAGCAGAAAGGCCTGGTTTTTTTAGTATATGGATGTATTTCAGTAAGGATGATGATGGTCGATATTACAGAGAGATTAATGGAGAAAAAATATATTATCAAAATAATATTGAAGCAGATAATGCTGTTCGTGCAGTAGAAAAATTACTGAATGAGATTAAAGGCGTGACATCAAAGAAAGAAGATAATTCAGCATCTGTTCGGCCTGATATTGATTTCTTATTTAGTGTGAATATAGATTTATCAGGAGTGGATAAATTAATTAATTATTTAAATGGAATGCCACAAGGTTCCCATGATATCTTACAAACAGAGTTTGATTTATTGAAAAAAACATTAGATGCGATTGAAAAAGGTATAAATACTAATTTGGATGAATTATCAAAAAAATACAGTTCTGCAAATAGTAATTATGATAATTTCGTTAAAATAGTCAGCAGTACAATGAACACCTTATTAGAAATGGCAAAAGGGTTCTTACGTTTCTAATTTTTATAGAGTGATATTATGGAAAATAAAGCTATTTTAGGGATAAAAAAGAGCTGATATTAAAATAAATATCAGCTCTTAAATTTATTAATAATGATTTAAATTAGAATTTATACTCTACGCCTAACCAGTAATTACGACCGTCTTCCATATAACCTTGAGTGTATTCATAAGATTTATCAAACAGGTTATTAATAGAAGCATTAGCAGAAACACCATAACCAAAGTCATAATCTAAACGAAGATCCGTTTTTGCATAGCCTGCCAGTTTTTCATTTCCATCAATACGGTTATAGGTCCAGCCTTGTGCTTCTTCCATAATGGTAAAACGAACTTGTTCAACAGGAATAAAGGTCATCCACATATAAGCTTTATGTTTTGGTAGTCCTTCAATATGAGCCACTTTTTTAGGATCACTATGAATATAGCTATAGTTTACGCCAAGCTCTAACCAATCTGTGACACTTCCCTTAGTGCCTAAATCAAGGCCAACATAATCAATACGACCACTGTTTTGATTTTGGAAGAATGCATTGCCATTGCGATAAACGGTATGTGCCATAATCGCATCACTGACACGGTTGTAGTAAATGCTGGTTTGGTAACCCCATTTATCCGTAATATGACCTTCATAGGTTAAGTCGAAAGACAATGCACGTTCAGGATCTAAGTCGGGATTGATGATCCCTTTTTGGGTTTTATCTTTTGGTTTTTCCGTGGTGTAACGCTCTTTTTGCGTTGGGAAGCGACTACGATCAGACACGGAGAAACGCACATTATCGTTATTCGCTAATGTGTATTTCGCCATCATTTCCCAGTTAAACGCCGTCTGCTTGTTATCATCAGCGCCTTTGTCTGTATCCACACTGTCACGCCAGTCATAGCTAATTGCACCGACTAAATCGAGATCATTTGTGGCAGCCCATTGATATTCTGTGGCTAAAGACCATGTTCTGTCTTTGTAACGCATCCAATCACCACCTTTCTCTTTTTGCGCGCGGTGTACGTCATCTTTCCAGTGTGCGGCAAAAGAGAGTAGATCACTTTCACGAGTATCAATACCTAACTGTAATGCCGCCCCGTTACTGTAATCGTCATAATGGCTGTAGGAAGGTTTTTTATCCTGTAAGTCTTCATACATATAGAGGGTATTTTCAAATTTATCGTGGTATGCACGGCTTTGCAGATTAATACCATCGGTGATTTGCGTGATACCACTGTAGTAATAACTCTCTTTATTGTAATCAGGCCACATCCAATATTTATATTTGCTTTTAGAGGGGATGGTCGATGTTGGGCTATTTTTATCACCGTCTTGTTTGACATAAGTCAGGGTGTATTCATCAGAAGCGCGAGGTGTCCAACCCACTTTGATCATGCCACGTTTATCATCAGTTGCGGAATTATCACGACGTCCATGAGTCCCTGCCATCGCATTATTTTCATCAGCACCTGGAATTGGTGTAAAGCGTTGTTTTAATTGGCTACCACTGATTTGAATAAAACCTAAATCATTACGAGCTCCTAAACGCGCACTCATGTTATGGGCATAATCAGCACCGCGAGCAAAACCTTGAGAATAAGCAATGCTTCCTTCTAAGGGTTTTTTCGGTGTCGCAGTGGTGATATTGATAGCGCCGCCCATTAAGTTAGGGCCTTGCAGTAATGAGGTATAGCCTTTGTTGACTTCGATGCTTGCCAGATCGTTAGTGGTAAAGCGCGCTAAGTCTAAGTTGCCATCATAAGGAACATACGTTGGAATACCATCGAAGAATACAGGCACTTGACGGCTATCAAAGCCACGCACTTTAATGGTGTATTCATTACGGTTGCCCGATTTTTGCATCACAACACCGGGTAATGTTGCAATAGCTTGTGCCGCATTGACTTTATTTTGTTCAAGCATTTGTTCTTGTGTTAACACATCTGGATTGGCCGCAATCGGGCTACTCCAAACGGTTAATAGATCAGGCGTTGATTGCCCATAGGTTGTATCTGCAATAGCCATACTTGGCAGTAGTGCAAGAGATAAGCAGTAGCATAGAGGTTTTAGTTTCATCATTCCAATCTCAATATACAATCAATATATAATTTTTTATATAACGATATGTGTAAAAACAAATGAATAAAATGAGTACTAACAATGTGTTAGCACTCGGTTTGTTATAAAACAAAGCAACATAATGAAAATAAGCGAAGCACAGCAAAGTTATTTCTCTATGCTACGACACCCTTTTTCTTGTTAATAACTTTCCTTATTCTGAGCTTATGTTGTCTTTGTTTATTGTTGATTAAATAGGTAAATACTCACTTACTGATAAGCTTTTATTTTTATTTAATCTTTTGGATAAAGGCGAACTTTAATATCCGCCGGTGGTGCGTAATAAGGTGCAGACGTCACCATTAAAGTAATGCCTGTTTGTGCGTATTTCTCAATCGTTTTCAGGTTAATACCGCCAGCTAAAGAAAGGTGGCAATGGGGCGCAATTTCAGGCGCTTCTTGTTGAAGTTGAGCAATATCTTCAATCGAGAATTTATCAAGCTGTAAAATATCAGGCTGTGCTTTTAACGCTTCTCTTGCTTGTTCGATATCATCAGCTTCTACAACAATACATTTTTCAGGTGCCGCTTGGCGTAACTGCTTAACGTGTTGTGCCCAATTATCAGGCTCTGATAAAAATCGACGATGATTAGCAAAGAGTAAAATCGTTTCAGAACAGCCTTGACGATGAATAACACCACCGCCCGCAAGTACCGCTTGTGTTGCCAGTAACTTGGTATTTGGGATATTTTTGCGTGTACAGGCAATTTGCCCTTTAGGTTGATAGCGGTGATAGATTTCTAGCATTCTTGCCATATAGTCACTCACACCACAACTCCACTCCAGCACGTTTTGTACCACTTTCCAGCCTTGGTGTAGTGCATCTGCTCGGCCTTCCGCAGTGATTAAACAATCGCCTTTGTCGGCAAAATCACCGTCTTGTCGATGTGCTTTTACCTCTAACCCTAACTTTTCCAATAAACGGCAACCTAGCGTGATCCCACTAACACAACCGGCTTCACGGCGTGTAAATGTCATTGTACCTAGCTGAGCACCAATATTAAGCGCTCGGCTAGTGAGATCACCATATTGAATATCTTCCATCAATAAATTATCAAGAAAGGCATCAGGATAATAAATCATAGGTTTAGCTCACTTTCAGGGACGACATCCCAAGAAACCATCGCCCAATCACGAGTTGGTGAAATCAGTGAAACACCTTTTTCAATACTTTCATGATAGTAATGAGTTAGGCGTACAATTTCGTCTTCGCTTAAAGGCCCTACGGAGAAGTTAATACCTTCAATAAATTGCTCAAGGTTATTGAAATTACTTTGGCAATTACGGCTACGGATATAATCTACTTTAGGGTGAATGCCCATTTGGTTTAGCATGTTTACCGCATAAATATAGGTGGGTAATGTCGGTACATCACGACCTAACAAGCGAATAATACGCTGATCAACAAAGGTTGGAGAGACTGTGTGAGTGGTATAAACACGTAATTTCGCTTGACGATTCAGTTTGATTAACGCCGCTTTTAAATCCATCACTAACGTTGAGCGTGAAGCCACTGCGATATCACAACGAGGAAGATCATCCCAACTATCTTCCCATGAGCAAGTGATAAATTCAGCATGATTGATACCTGCTTGTTCAGCTCTGCGTTTAGCAACGGCTAACATACCTGTACTGTAATCAATACCAATGGTTTTTTTGAATTTGTCTGCCACATGAATGCTAATAGAGCCAGGGCCACAGCCTACATCTAATAGGGTTTCAGCATCGGTAAAATCCATCATTTCACGAAATTTTATTAAATAAGGATCGTTAGGGTTAGCACAGGTCTCTGCCATTTTTTCAGCACGTTTGTCCCAATGCTCAGGTTCTTTTTTGGTTCTTTCAGCCTGTACCATGTGGTTTTTATAAAGTTCAGCAAAATCCGTGGTTTCAATAGTGTTCATATTCTTGCCTATGGTCATTTTTATTATCAGGGTAGGCGTGAAAATGCGCCTGAATATCTGTGGGTTGTACACCATAAAGGTGCGCTAAATTGTCGGGTGTCAGCAAAATGTTAGGGCTGTTTTGTAAAACAGGTGTATGAGGTGTTAGTAAAATCACCTCATCCGCCAAAGAGGCGGCATGTTGAGGGTGATGTGTAGACATAAAAACACTGATCCCTAATGCTTTTAATGCCTTAACTTGGGTAAGCAGTTTGATTTGATTACCAAAATCAAGGCTTGCAGCAGGTTCATCCATAATCAACAACTTAGGTTGTTGCACCAACGCGCGAGCAATCAATACCATCTGTTTTTCACCACCACTTAAGGTATCAAAAGTTCGGTAAGCAAGATGAGAAAGCGAGAGCATTTCTAAGGTTTCCATTGCCATTGTTTTATCTTGTGAGCTAGGCATAGAGAAAAAGGAGAGATGGGCGCCTCGTCCCATCACAACCATATCGATAACATTGAATGAAAAGGGGATATGTGTGGCTTGAGGAACATACGCTACCACTTTAGCAAGTTCTGTTGGTGACCACTCACTTAGTTTTTTACCCGCAATATTAATCTCACCATCAATGCAAGGTATTAGCCCTAACAGCGTTCTCATCAGTGTGGTTTTTCCGCAGCCATTTGCGCCTAATAAGCAGATGATTTGTCCTTGCTCGATGTGGAATGAGAGATCTTTAATTAAGGTTTTGTCTTTATAGCCAATGGCGATCTGTTTTGCATTAGCAATGATCATGCGCCTTTCCTTGTTCTAAGTAACAACATTAAGAAGAATGGCGCACCAATGGCGGAGGTTAAAATGCCTAATGGAAGTTCAATATTGGCTATTGTTCGCGCTAATGTGTCAGTGATTAGCAGCATAATGGCACCCACAAGCAAGGAAACGGGGAGTTGTTGGCTAAAATTGGCGCCCACTAACAATCTTGCAATATGTGGCACTATTAAGCCTAACCAGCCAATAATGCCTGCGATAGAAACGGCACTTGCGGTGATTAATGTGGCTGACAAAATAAAGACTAATCGTGTTATCTCAACGTTTAAACCTAATGCTCTGGCTTCTTCATCAGATAAACTGAGAATGTTCATACGCCAGCGCAGTAAAATAAGTGGAATAAAACCAATCAGCATTAAAGGTGCTACAGAAATTAAATCAGAAGCCGTAATGGTTGAAAGCCCACCCAAGAGCCAAAAGGTAATTGAAGGCAATTGCGTATAAGGATCAGCGAGAATTTTCATTAATGAGATTGCTGAGCCACATAATGCACTAATCGCAATACCAACCAACACAAGGGAAAGCACCGGATCGTGTTGTTTCGCTAGCCTTGCGATAAAGTAGACTAAGGCAACCGTTACTAAACCGCCGGCAAAGGCAAATAGCTGAATAGATAACATCGATTGCCCAAGGAAAATACCTAAAACTGCACCCACGCCCGCCCCTGATGAAACGCCAAGAATATCAGGGGATACTAATGGATTACGGAACATACCTTGATAAGCTGCCCCCGCAATCGCGAGTCCGCCACCAATTAAGATTGCTGCCAGAACACGGGGAAATCTTATTTGCCAAAAGACGGTTTCAGTTCTGCTGTATTCCACATTGCCGATTAATTTATTACTCATCAGTGTCCACAGTTCATTAGCGGTAAGTGAATACTTACCACTAGTGATGGCAATCAATGCGACGATTGAGAATAACGCAAATAAAAGCGTGATGCGTACTGATTGACTCATGAATACCCCAGCAATTGCTGACATTGTTCAGCACTTAATTGCGTATGATAAAAATGAGCAAAGTAATTTTGTAGATCTTGAGCGGCTTGTTTTTCTATTTTAGCGTCAAAATGGCTCTGTAATCGACGCATCCCCATTAGACGGTTGATACCAGGAGGACCATCTAACCAACCAAATGGTAAGCCTTTAAACAGTAACACTTTGTTGTTTTTAACGGCTTGGATGCTTTTCCATACAGAGTCTTGCATAATTTGCTGATAGGCATTTTCATCTTGAGTGATGATAATTTCAGGATCCCACATTAACAGTTGTTCTGGTGAAACATCCGTTAACCCCGTGAAATCAGGAATATCTACCACATTTTCAAAACCTAACATTTCAATAGCTTCGGTATGGATAGAGCTTTTTGCACCTGTTTGTAACCCTTTCGCTCCACGAGCAAGGTAAAAACGAGGGCTTGTTTTTTGTGTCGATGCAAACAAGGTGGCATCGCTAAGATACTGCTCTGCAATAAGTGCTAATGTTTCTGCTTTTTCTGCAACACCGAGTAAAGCCCCCGTTTGACGTAACTGAGCGGGGCTATCTTTTAATGTGCCATCAATTAACACATAGGGTACACCTGTTTGATCAGAAACACGTTTTGCTAATGAACGATAGGTTTCATCCACATTACCACTATCAATAATGATATCGGGCTCTAGCGCCAGTAACGCTTCTAAAGAGAGTGTACTTCCTCGTCCGGATAAGCGCCCTAAACGAGGTAATTTACGCAGTTCATCTGAAAATAAAGGACTTTTCTCTAAATTAAGTGAGGAAAAACCCAATAATTTTTCGGGGGCTAATGCAAGTAACAATTGATCAGTAGGCGGTCCTGCACTTATTACGCGATGGATTGCGGTTGATGCCGGAACATGACCAAATTGAGCGGCAATACGTGAAGTAATTGCTGCTCTGACAGTATGTGGAAGTGCCGATAGTACGGCAAAAGTAGAGAGGTACGTTAAAAATTGTCGTCTGTGGATTGCCATAGGTTCACGCTATTATTGTTTTATATTGAGGTCGTTATTTCGTTAATTATACAGCGATGAATACTATATTTCCTTTGGCTTAAGTCAAGGGATCATCAGTCAAAATCAAATCTAGGCACACATCTGAAAAACTTTATTCGAAATAGTGTATAACCTAGGGCTATAATCAGCGTTCTTGGAAAATTAAAGCGCGTATTAATACGAGTGTTTTTGGATAGTTGCGATATAAAATGAAGAAAAAACGCCCCTCATTACAGGATGTAGCTTCGCGAGTTGGTGTTACCAAAATGACTGTGAGTCGTTTTTTGCGTAACCCTGAACAAGTCTCAGAAGCTTTACGAGAAAAAATTGCGCGTGAATTAGATAGCCTCAATTATATTCCTAATCGCGCACCTGATATTTTATCTAATTCGACCAGTCATGCGATTGGGGTATTGCTACCTTCTTTAACTAACCAAGTTTTTGCTGAAGTTATTCGTGGTATTGAATCAGTGACTGATAAATACGGTTATCAAACCATGTTAGCGCACTACGGGTATCGTGCTGAAAAAGAAGAAGAACGCCTGCTTTCATTACTCTCTTACAATATTGATGGGCTTATTCTTGCTGAAAGAACGCATACACCAAAAACATTGAAAATGTTAGAAACCGCAGGTATTCCTGTGGTGGAAATCATGGATAGCGTTTCGCCTTGTTTTGATTCGGCCGTGGGATTAGATAACGTTGATGCTTCAGAACAGATGGTCAATGAGATGATTAAACGCGGATGCAAACGCGTTGTCTACCTTGGCGCAAGACAGGATGAACGAACCTTGATGCGTTTACACGGTTATGAAAAAGCAATGCAAAATGCGGGCTTACCTATTGGTAATGTGATGACGCCAAAAAGCTCATCTTATTCGTTAGGGGCTGAATTATTACATGCTGCACGTAAGCAATATCCTGATTTAGATGGACTTTATTGCACCAATGACGATATTGCGATTGGTGCTGTTTTTGAGTGTCAACGTTTAGGCATTTCTGTGCCAGAGGATATTGCGATATCGGGTTTTCACGGACACGATGTTGGACAGGTGATGACGCCTCGTCTGGCGAGTATCTTTACCCCTCGTGATGAAATGGGGCAACAAGCTGCTGATTTATTGCTTAAGCGAATGAAAGGTAAAATGGCTCGAGGTCAAGTGATTGATGTTGGTTTCCGCATTATTACGGGTGAAAGTATATAATTAATTAACTTATTGATAATATTTAAAAATCAATGTTTTCGAACCCTATTGTTATATTTGTAACAGTAGGGTTTTTTATTACTCCCAAATTTGCTGTGAATAAAAGGAAGTGGGGCAGAGATTTTGTTGTCAGTTTGTAGATCATCTTACTTTCATTTGAGAGTAGCTTCACATTTTCACTTCTTAGTTGATCATCGTTGTTGTATTTACCTTGTCACTTCAGATATGTTACCCGTAACAGTTACGGGTAACATTACAAAAAAGACTTAATATCTGCCTTAAAGGAGCATTCTATGAACGATACCCAATCCCTACACCATGTTTTTATCTTAATGGGGGTATCAGGCAGCGGTAAATCTGCGGTCGCAAGTGGTGTCGCACAACGTACAGGCGCTGCATTTTTGGATGGCGATTTCCTCCATCCTCGTTCAAATATTACTAAAATGGCATCAGGCCACGCTTTAAATGATGAAGATCGTAAACCTTGGCTACAAGCATTAAATGATGCCGCATTTGCAATGCAAAGAACCAATAGTGTTTCGTTAATTGTTTGTTCTGCGTTGAAAAAACAATATCGAGATATGTTAAGAGACGGCAATCAATGCCTGCACTTTTTATATTTAAAAGGTGACTATGCACTGATTGAAAGTCGCTTAAAAGCACGTAAAGGGCACTTCTTTAAACCTCAAATGTTAGTGACTCAATTTGAAACCCTAGAAGAGCCAACAAAAGCAGAAAACGATGTGTATGAAATTGATATTTCAATGCCACTTGATGATGTGATTGAAAGTGCAATTAATAAGATAAATTCAGTCACTCAAGGGACTCTTGAAGGGGAAACTGTATGAGTACATTAACGCTTGTGCTAACTGCGGTTGGCTCGGTTTTATTACTGCTCTTTTTTGTGATGTATGCGCGTTTACATGCCTTTATCGCATTAATGATTGTGGCCATCGGTGCGGGTATTTTCTCTGGTATGCCATTAGAAAAAATAACCCAAACCATGCAAAACGGCATGGGGGGAACATTAGGTTTCCTCTCTATCGTTGTCGCGCTAGGCGCAATGTTTGGTAAAGTGCTACACGAAACAGGTGCTTTAGACCAAATTGCAGTGCGATTATTAAAATACTTTGGCGAGAAACGGGCTAACTATGCCTTAGGTATTGCAGGTTTAATCTGTGCATTACCCCTGTTCTTTGATGTTGCTGTTGTTTTATTAATTGGTGTTGTATTTGCTGTTGCTCGCCGTACTGGTGGCAATGTAGTGAAAATGGCCATCCCTTTATTTGCGGGTGTTGCAGGTGCAGCAGCCTTCTTATTGCCGGGACCGACACCGATGTTATTAGCCGACCAAATGAATGCTGATTTTGGGTGGATGATCTTAATTGGTCTGTGTGCGGCTATTCCGGGAATGTTATTAGCAGGCCCTATCTTCGGTAACTTTATCAGTCGTTATGTCACCTTAGAATTACCCAAAGATTTATCTGAGCCGAGTTTAGGTCAGAATAAAATGCCTTCTTTTGGTTTCAGTCTTGCACTGGTGTTATTACCTTTAGTCTTAGTGGGATGTAAAACCATTGGTGCTCGTTTTGTTGAAAAAGGTTCTGACCTGTACAACATCCTTGAATTTGTGGGGCATCCTTTTATCGCTATTCTTGTGGCTTGTTTAGTGGCTATTTATGGTCTTGCTATTCGCCGAGGTATGAGTAAAGAAAAAGTGATGGAGATCTGTTCCGCGGCAATCCAACCAGCAGGTATTATTTTACTGGTGACAGGTGCGGGTGGTGTCTTTAAACAAGTGTTGGTGGATTCTGGCGTTGGCCCAGCTTTAGGTAACGCATTAATTGGTGCCGGTATGCCAATTGCAGTAGCGTGTTTTATTCTGGCAGGGGCGGTGCGTGTTATTCAAGGATCAGCCACGGTTGCATGTTTAACCGCAGTAGGTTTAGTGTTACCTGTTATCAATGAGCTAGGTTACAGTGGCGCGCAAATGGCTGCATTGTCAGTATGTATTGCGGGTGGTTCTATTATTCTTAGCCACGTTAATGACTCAGGTTTCTGGTTATTTGGTAAATTTACAGGTGCAACAGAAGCACAAACCTTAAAAACATGGTCATTAATGGAAACTATTCTTGGCACAACAGGTGCTGTGATTGGTATGATTTTCTTCGCTTTTCTTTGATATCTCATCTTTGTATTTCAGATTATTAGCGCGTCTTTTGACGCGCTTTTTTCATTGCTATAAATGACCATGAAATATGACAGAAAATATCCTGTTTCTCATTAGTCTATAGGCTTATTTAGCGAGCAAACTAGGACGGTTATTTTATGGTTGACTATAATTCGCTTTTTATTAAGCACACGGATTTTAATATTCATATTATTACTTTGATTCGAGACTCTGTTTTAGCCGAGAGTCATAAATTAAGAGAGAAATTAGTTTTATTAGAGGAAATGGATTCTTTATTTAAAGATATGCTAGAAAATGCTCAGTCACTAACTCTATTTTTTGAGGAGATAGATATCCATTTTACTCATAGCAAAGAAGAGATTGAGAATTTCGCGAATTGGCTAAAAAAAATCAAAGATAGCGCGAATAATATCGATAGGTTATCAAATCAAGCGAATATTTTATCCATTAATTCTGCTATTGAAGCAGGGCACATTGGGCGTGAAGGCGCGAGTTTTTCTGTCTTGGCACAAGAGATGAAAAAATTATCACAAGAAATTCAGCAACAATCTTCAGCTATTGCTGCAATTAATAACAATGTGAGTGCTCGTTTTGATCCTATCAAAGAAAATACCCTAAAAAATCAAGAACAATTACAACAAGTCAAACAATTAGTCATTAAAGGGCATCAAGATTTAAGTACACTATCAGCGCAAGCTAGTGAGTTGAGACATATTGTCAATGTGATGTCGATGCAGCAATTTTTTAATACTGTCAAACTCGATCATGTTTTATGGAAAGAAGCGATTTATATGCACTTATTAAATAATGATGATGAACACAGTGTTAATCAGTATACAGAGTGTCGTTTAGGAAAATGGTATTACCAAGGTGAGGGTAAAAAATTTGCAAACATTGACGCTTTTCGTCGCTTAGAAGAGCCTCATAAATTAGTGCATGAATGTGGTCGTTCAGCATTAAAAGCCAATAGAGAAGATAATCCAGAAGGGGTTACAGACTATATAGATAAAATGGAACAAGCCAGCGTTGATGTTATCAAATATGTCGATATTTTATTAAATTTAGATAATTAATAACGTAATGAATAAACTCAGAAACGTAAAAAGGAGCGGTAAGCTCCTTTTTGTATGTTGAACAGAGTGGATCAGCTTTTGTTTATTAAGGTATTCAATTGGCTATAAAGTGTATTGGCGCTGCTTTCATAACCTTCACGAGAAAGATGAACACCATCAGGTCTTGCTAAATCATACAGCGCCCATGCTTTTATCGAACATTCGCCACCCATATAATCACGCCAATCCCAAAAGAGTGTTTTCTCTTGTTGGGCCACTTCTTTCTGAATGCGAACGATATCGCTTAACCATTGAGGCTGTTGTGAACGACAATCAAGCGCTTCTTTATTTTTGATTGAGTCAGAAGGTCCAATTAATAAAATGGCACTATTAGGCGCTTGCTGGCGAATTTTGCGAATTTTATCCGTAAGCTGTTGGCGATAGGCAATTAAATCAAAGGTGTCATTAAAGGCTTCATTTGTACCATAAGCCAAAATTACCATATCAGGATGTAATTGGCCTAACGTTTCAGTCCACTGTGCGCCCCATCTATCCATCATATTAATGGTGGCACCATTAATGCCTAATGAGGAAAGCATGACGCCAGGTTGTTGATTGGTGATCAACCAACCGCCTAATTTAACAGGCTGATTTTTACTCACGGTAATGCTGACTGGGAATGTCATAGCTGTTGGGGTTGAAAACTGCCATTTACCTTGTGTTTGCGATAGTGAAAGGATTTTGCTTGTCGATGACTGTACATTCACTTGAGCTGTAGTTGGCGTTTTATAAAGTGCTTGTAACTGATAGCGTTGCTGAGTGACTGGGTTTTCAGATAATTGTAATTTTGCCCATTTAGCTTGAGGTTCACTAATAAAGCCTCCTAATGGGAAATCAGGATCGCTATCTTTTCTGCTTGAAAGCAGTGTCCATGCTTTTTTGTCACTTTGGTATTGTACGTTTGCAATGCGCTGACCTGCGATATTCGTCGGAGGAATAAAACCAATACCGCCATTACCATAGTCAGCCTGAAAACGTTCACGCAACTTACCACTGAAAAAATCAGCCGCAGTATGGGAATCCCCTAACTGAACAATATGAACAGTTTGGCGGCCTTGTTGTAATTTTTTAACAAAGCCCGCAAAGTGAGGATCATGATAGTTATAAAGCTGTCTTGAACCATCAGCAGGTAATACTGTGGGGGTGGGCAGCTTTACTGTTTTTTCAGTGTCTTGGTTACAAGCAACTAAGAGCGAAACCATAGCCAGTATGATTGAGCTACTGACTAACGTTTTGCGCTCAAGGATGTGCATGAGTTGTTTCATTTACAATAACCGTGTTTTTATCTTTTACATCATCGACTGTATTATCTTCTTTAATTTCTTCTTGAAGATGAATACGTGAGAATACGTGTTGGGCAATAATTTGTTGACCTTTTAAGCTAAAATGAATGCCGTCACCCGCTCTTAACTTAACACGACTGCTACCATCGCCTATATAATCAGAATAAATATCTTTCTCATATTTAAACATATCATTGACGGAAAGGTAAATTTCACCCATTTTTTCAGCTTCTTCACGGTAAAGTTTATCAAGATATGCCATACCTTCAGATAACTTCTGCTTACGCATATTAGGGGGGCCAACCCAAATAACCGTGACATTATTCTGTCTGGCATTGTCTATAATGCTTGCAATACGTGCTCGGTAGGTTGATTCCCATGCCTCACTCGCAAATTTTAAGTAACGTCCTCCACCATCAGGTGGCATATCCCAAGGATCGTTAGGACCTAAAAAGACCACTAATAATTTGATGGAGTCATCACTGGCTAAACGTGTTGCGATAGTTTGTGGCCAATTGAAAAAGCGTGGATAAGCAAGCCCTGTACTCTGTTTACTTAAATCGATACTGCTGATGTTGTAATCCGTTTGCAGTTGACGCTTAAGTAAAGGTGCAACACCTTGCATCATTGAATCGCCCGCAAATAACACTTTATCTTTTGGTGATAAGACAATTTCTGTTTTCTGAACGATAGGTTTTAGGGCTTGTAATGCGGCATCAGACACATCGGTAACCGAATGGTAAGGTAACCCACTCATTGCTTGCTTACGCTCTAATAATTGAGGAAAGCGTTGCGTTAATTGAGAGGCGGGTCGTGTATAGCCATTAAAGAAGTGTAGACCAACAGCAAAGCCTTCGGGAAGTTGCTCAGGTGCGGAGATTTGTACTATTGGTTTTGCCTGATTATCAGGATGATTCACTTGCAGGTAATCACCATAGCTTTCTACCGCAACGAATACGCCATCACGCAGTTGTCCACCCACTTGCCAAGCATAATAGTGAGAAAGCCCAGACCAAGGTGCAGGGCGATGATATTGTTGTTGCCAAAAACGCTCTAGTGATGTTTGGTTTAGCCAAATCAGAAAGAGGGTGCTGAATAGCACCATTAAGGCAACTTTTGCTGTCTTTTTTAAGTTTGAGCAGAAATCAAAAGCTGGCATAAATAAATCCTGGCACCCCATCTGGAGACAACATGAAAATAATCGTGAGGATCAACGCAAGTGGTAGAGGATAAACATACCACGGCACTTTTTTCTCAAGACGAGCCACAATATCCCTTAGTGTGACAAAGCAAGGGTAAAGTAAGAAAAGTCCCCAGAACATAAAGAGGGTTAAACCTTCAGTTTGCAATGATGCCCAAGCCCCCGTACTAAAGAGTTGTTGTATCAATACAAAGGCATCACCCACGGTTTGGCTGCGGAAAAAGATCCACGCAAAGCAAACAAAGTGGAACGTGATAATCCATGACAACAACATATTGAATGACGATAACGCACTAGGCGGAGCATTCTTCTTGGCAGGAAAGAGTCGGTGTTTAATATTCAATAACACCACACCAATCCCATGAATAGCACCCCAAATAATAAAGGTCATTGCCGCGCCATGCCATAATCCTGAAATTACCATCGCAGCAAAGGCATTAAAGTTTTGTCTGATAACACCCTTACGATTACCCCCTAAAGGAATATAGACGTAATCACGAATAAAGGTCGATAAACTGATATGCCAGCGACGCCAGAAATCAGCGAGATTGATCGCTAAATAAGGCGCGTTAAAGTTACGAGGCACGACAAAGCCCAGTAATAAGGCAATGCCTGTTACAAGGTTGGTATAGCCCGAAAAGTTGAAATAGATATGCCATGCATAGGCATAAACCGCCGTCAGCACTTGTCCACTTTGCGCTAAATCGGGGGCATTAAATACCGGATCGACATAGTTTGTTGAGAACCAACCACTTAACCAAAAGAGTTTTGCGATAGCTAAAACAATTAGCATTATCGCCCCTTTATAATCAATGATTTTACGTGTTGGTGCTTGAATTTGCGGGAGAAATTCTTTAGCGCGATTAATTGGCCCTGCAATGATGCTTGGGAAAAAGCATAAATAAAGAACGACATCCAAAAATGGCGCTTTAGGGATCTCTTTTCGGCAAACAGAAACGACATAACTGACCGAATGGAAAATATAGAAAGAGAGTCCTAATGGTGCAAGCAATTCAATAAGAGGCAGCTCAATACTGAGCCCCCATTGCTGGAATGCTTGTGTCAGTGTTTCTTGGAAAAATGAGTAATATTTAAAGGCGGTAAAATAGACCGCAACGAGTAATCCTAATAGCCAGTATATGACTTTAGATGATGTATACTTAGTTAATATATTCGCCAGTAAATAAATAAAGAGCGTATAGCTTAATAAGATAATCGCAGGACGATAATCCGCATAAAAGAGAAAAGCGTAACTAACTGTAATCAGTAGAATATTTTGGATCTTGACGTGCTTTTGGAAGAGCCAGTATAGAATAAAAAAGCTAACAAAGGCTCCGAGAAACTCGAATGAAAAAAAATTCATAAAGGGCTCTAAGGGTGTGATTTAAAAGTCATACCAAATGTGTTACCCCCTATATTATGAATTCTAAGCGGGCTTTCAATCAAAAGATTGTCTAGAGATAAATAAAAGCCACTTTTCTCTAGAAAGAAAAGTGGCTTTTGTCAGATGAAAGCTTGTTAAAGCTTAACTATCTTGTTTCGACTGTAACTGAACTTGAGTGATCAGTTTTTTATTTGAGTCGAACATTTCGGTCAGATAATCGTTATAACTTGAGCCCATTTCTGAGTAACCTTTCAAGTCAGTGATTAACTGTCGAGAGTCGAGTTGTTGCTGCGTCATTCTTTGCTGTGCTCTTGAGGAGCGCAATGAATTATAGGCGCGGTGCGTATTAAGATTACGCATATAAGCAATCACTGAGCCTTCAATATCAGGGTAGGCTGCATAGCCTTTGGTTTTCCCTGGAACGTTATTGCAAGACTGACTCCCACATCGCATACCGAATAGATTATTATTTTGTTGTGCCAACTTCGATGTTCCCCAGCCAGATTCCGTTGCAGCTTGCGTTGCGACAAAGTGTGTCGGAATAATGTCAACGCGAGTTAATAACGAATCCCAATTTACTTTTTTCGGGCTGGTACATGTAACGCCATAGTATTGACAGATTTCACGCAATTTTTTCAAATCTGCGCTGCCCCAGTGCTGGGCTTTACGTTGAGTTGTTAACCACTCACGATCTCTCAAAATCTTATTATTAACATTGTCAATAATAGGAACTATGACATTTAAAAACGCTTTCTTACGCTGTGTTCCCGAAGGGTATTTTTTCAAATCTGGCAACGGTGTTGACGTGCTTTTGAAAGAATACGCCTGCAGCATCTGGGAACTGCCGGTACTGGTTGAAGCAAAGCTTACACCAGTAAAGAGTAGTGAAATCAAGAAAGCGAAGACGGCACTTGTCCTCATCAATTGAGAGGGCATTGCTTCTCCTCGTTTAACTGGATAAAAATCGAACGAATACTAGCAAATTACTTTTTTCATATCTACAAAATATCGCCTCACATTAGGATAACTACGAGTGATTTGTTAAATAAATGTATAAGCTTTACTGGAAGGCCTCGTTTTATAATCGCTTTTTTCTTTTAACAAAAAGTGCTTTTTTATCGTAAGCTTAAATTTATCTTATAAGATAAGGTATGACTTAACCTAAATTTAGTAAAATTAAGCGTTTTTAATGTGTCAATTTTGTTTGTTATTTAGTCAATTTTTGTTGTTTTTGGTCTAGTTTTATTATCAATTTCACGTGCTTTTTCTGTTAAATCAGTAAAATCCGCTTCACTCCAGTAGGTTTTAGGATGAGGTAAATTCGCCATTTCCTTTGTTGGCCAAAGCTGAAATTCTGCTAATTGTTCTAAAACGTAACCAGAATAAGCACTGGGTAAAGTGAGGTAGTGAGGCGGTGTTATTTCCTCGAAAGGTAACATGGGATAGCGTTGGTCTGAGATATGATAATCACGCATTAAAACTAAAAATTTATCGGGAACGCGTTGCTGACTATCCCACCATTGCCCATCAATAACATCAAACCATTGTTGTGTTAATTGGCGAGGTTGAGCTTCTAACTGGTAGAGCGCAGAAGGAATAATACCCTGCATTGATTGATTATAGTGCTCAAGGCTGGTGGCGTGACCCTTTAAGATCAGTGTAAGAGAAAGCCTTGCACCAATTAAATTGGAATAGAGATCTTCGGGTGAAAATGCCGAGATACCTTCTGAAAAACCTGGCACAGAACGAAAGCCATACCATTGTGCAATTTCATGCCATACCGCAAGGCGATAACCAAGGTGTGCGGCAAGATAGGCGCTTAAGGTATAACGTTCTAATTCGTTTTTAGGTGGGGCGAATGCATTAAAGTGGATTTTACGTTGTGCCAATTCATCACTTAACGTTAACGTCCACGCTTGGCCTAATTTTGGATAGATATGACTAAAGAGATAATAAGTGTAATCCGCCGTATCACGAATATGGGCGATATCAAGAAATCCCCCTTTGTGGGAATAAATTAAGCCTGATTTCTCACTTCCCAAGCCTAATACGGCGCCTGTACCTAGCCAAAAACTGTCGTTATAACGATGATTGCCCAAGGCAGAGGCTTCAACAACGTTATCAATACGATAAAACGGGATAGGAATTTCGAATGCTTTAACTTTTAAGTCGTAACCAAAGGCACAACAAGGTCTTAAACCATTGGGTGCTGTTAATGGTGCGGGTGTTTGCCAAAGTTGGGTTGCTTCTTCGTGGGTAACACTCTCAAGATTGGCATGCAGAGATTTTACTGGTGTGACTTGAGTACATCCTGCAATAAATAAGAAGAAGGCAATGGTGTTGATAAAAAGAAACCGCTTAAACATCAAAATGCTTCACCTACTTGAAAATAGAATCCTGTACTTTCTTTACCTATACCAAAATCGAGACGTACATTCATACGGGGTTTAAATTCAAATCGATAACCTACACCGACACTCGGCAACCAATGGCCTTTGCCTAAATCACGCGCTTGGTCGCTTAACGTACCACCACCCACCCAAAGTGCAATGCCATGGCGCCAATCGAGTTTTTGGCGGTACTCTAATTGGGTTGAAAATACGTGATTGTCTTGATATCGCCCTTCATAATAGCCTCGCATTTGCTGCCCATTACTCAGTTTAGACAATTGGCTCCAAGGCACATCACCCGATGTAAAACGCGCATAATTATCAAACGCTAATACCGCATTATCACTTAAAGGATAATAGTAGTTATATTGTATTTGTGTCGCATTAAATCGGTTATTACTGCCTGTATCCGGTGAGTAATGGGTATAGCTGATATCAAAAGCCTGACCTCGATAAGCATTCGGTAAAAAATCGCGACTATCGTAAGTAAAGCGAGCAGTTATTCCCGAACTGGTTGAACGCAAAGGTAAATCGCGTTTATTCATATATGCTTTAAAGGGAGAATCTGGGGCGGCGGCTTGTAGATTGGAGTAATCCCACCCTAATCCTATATAGGTGTTTTTGGTTATTTGACGCAGTAAAGTGGGGGTTAGGCGCAATTCTTGAGAGCGAAACTCACCGAAATGATCTTTTACCCGCCCTTCGTGATAACCCTCTCCCCAATAATGGGTAGGGACATTATTTAATGTTCCTGTGAGATAAAAGCGCCAAGTATCATTTGCCAAATAGGTGTAGTTGCTAAAGGTCATGCCAAAAGCACCGGTTGATGAACCGAAGCCACTTAATGAGAGCGATGAGATTTTGCTATCAGGGCGACTATCGGCTTGATAAAGCCCAACAAGTGCAATTCCTACACCCAATTCTAGCTCTGGCGTATAAAATGGACCCGGTAATATTCCCCAGTCGATAGTTTTGCTGCGATCAAAGCTATTTTCTCCCCCTAACCCCATTAGCCATTGGTCTATTTGTTGTCTATCAGGAAAGAATTGAGCTTGTGCTGTGTATGAAGTAGAGAGGCTGGCAAGTGCCAGCCCCAAAATAAAAGGGTATTTAACCATTAAAAACGGAACTCACCTGAAACAAAGAAGCTATTACGGTTATTAAAACCAAGCTCAGTGATCACATTAAAATTGCGTGTGACTTCTAAACGCGCACCTACTGTTTGGTTCCATTTATGAGCAAGATGTTGTTCAACATCGAATTTTACATTCCCAATATCTAAATCTGGAGAGTTCAAGAAATCATTTAATTTACTAGGTAAGCTCAGTTTACTTACATCGCCTTTAAAACGTTGAGTGATATCTTGGTACATGGCACCTGTCCAAACTTGTAATTTAGTGTTGCCTTGACCTGAAATCAGCGGTGAGAAAACAAACTCATAACCCACACGAGGTGAAATTACTAATGCTTTAATATCACCATCTAAGATATCAAGATTTGTTTTAGTGTAGTTTAGATCAAAGGTACCAAAGAATTGATTATAGCCACCGGCTAAAGTAAAACCAGCTCCATAAGTATTCCCTTTAAAGTCTAAATTAAACTTTTCGTTTTGAGCTACTTGTATGGGAAATCCAAAATCAGCAACAACTTGGTTGATAGTTGTACTAGACGTGCCTTTAGTTCTTCCATATACGCCGTATAAATTAAGAAAAGGGAAAACCCAACTATCAAGTTTAAGTAAATGAGTTTCACTTTTTTCTCGAGTATGACCTACATCAACTGTAACAACATCACTCATTGCAGCCCATTCACTGGCCTCAAAGCCTATTTTATCCACAATAATATCTTGGCGCAGATTCATATAGCTATAGCTAGCACCAAAAGGCTCTGGTAAATCATAACCACGGGCGCGAGCTTCATCGCCCCAAATCGGTAAAACGCGAGATTGGCTGGCTGGGGTACGAGTATCTAATGAACCTTCGCTATTTAAAGCAGTACCGCCGGATTGGCTAACACTTAAAGAGAGCAGTGGGCGATCGCTATCCGCGTAAGAAAAGCCAGTTGCAAGAAGAGAGGCGGTGAATACCACCTTATTTAAATTGGAAAAGTTCATACATAACCCACAGAAAATTAAAAAAGTAAGTAGTAAAAGAGTAGCCGGAAATTTTAATCTTTTTCTTATTAATGATCACCAGCTATAAGTGCGATATACAGTAATTCATGCTTGAATTTTTTATTATTACAGTATTATTAAGGGATTATTAATTTAACATCCCTATTTTTACTAAGAAAATATTAATAAAACTAGTCGATTAAAATTATAAAAGAGAATGATTATTTTTCTTTTAATTATTACTTTTTATTATTTCAATGAAATGACTATCAAGATAAGCTATTTCGATGATAAATCGTTATGATAATAGCCGTTTCACATGGACTCTTTTAATAAAGGAACGTTATGACCTATCAAGAGCTTTATCAGTACGCTATTTTTATGCTCTCTCGTCGTGATTACGGCACAACAGAACTTCAACGACGCCTTGCTCGAAGAATAAGAGAAAGCGATCGTGATGCACAAACCGTCACTGATGAAACCTGCTTACCTCAAGTAATGGAACATTTATTAGAAAATCATTATCTTGATGATAATCGCACTGTTTATGCTTTTTTTCGCAGTTATTTAAATAAATCTTATGGCCCGTTACGTATTCGCCAAGAATTACGCGTAAAGGGGTTCCCCAGTGAAATTATTGAACGCCTTTTTGAAGAAGATGAAACGGATTGGTACACTCTTTGCCAAGAGGTTCACGAAAAAAAATTTGAGGGTAGTAAACCCAAAGATTTTAAAGAGAAAGCCAAGCAAATTCGCTATCTACAATACCGTGGGTTTACTTCTGACTATATAAATGCACTGTTTTAATTAACGTAGTGTCATTGCAATATCGGCTAAATTTTTATTATTCTCTTTTTTAAAATAGACTTTTTGATGTAAAAAAATATCAAAAGGAAAAGGAGATCGTATAAATTGCACTTCATCGTTTGTAATAGTTGAAATATAGTCAATATTTTCGGGTATAAAGCAGTAACCCTCGCCCTCATCAACACAATGTAAGACATCTGCCATCTCCGTTAGCCCTAATGTATGATATTGATATCCCTTGTTTTTCAGTCTTTCTAAAATGGTTGTAAATATCGGATTCCGCAAAGAGCTGTTTCTTTGTATTAAGGTTTCTTTGGCAAAGAAGGTTTTGGTATCTGGATATTTTTCAATCAGCTTTTTATTTACTAATAAACCGACCTTTTGTGTGCATAAATTAATCGCATTGATTTTTTTATAAGGATAATCAAACTCAAGCGATGAAATAACAAGATCGAACTCTTTATCAAAAAGTTCTTCGTTAATATTATCGATATAACCATCTTCTAACGATAAGTTATATCGATTGTTTTTTTGTCGGATCTCCAATAATTTTGTTTTTAAGTCGGGATAATAGAGACCATCTAACTTGATACAAAGTGAGGTATTCTCCTCGTTTGAGTTTATTATTTGATTTTCAATTTTTCGGATTTTTTCATAATAAGGATACAAACGGTTATAAAGTGATTTTCCCGCAGGGGTAAGATCCATCCCATTTTTAGAACGTTTAATCAGTGACTTACCCAATTGGCTTTCAAGTTCATTAATACCATGGCGTAGGGCGGATGGGGTAACATGGGTTTGTTCTGCTGCTTTTACTAGGCTTTGACAAGTCGCGACAGCAAAGAACTGGTTTATTTTTCGTGAGAAAAACATTCAGACATTCTCCACATATCATATAAATTTCATATAAATTGTTTTTTTATAATCCTCCTGAATGATATTTTTATATTGATATTTATCAATAATAAATTTATGACGACTAAAAATGAAAAAATGATAAAGCTAAAATTAAAAAAATAATATTATTGACTAATATTAATAATAAATAATCTTATTTTTTATAAAAAATAAAATCAAATGATTGATTACGTTTTATTAATATATTTTGCTTGTTATTTAGCTCTATTTTTTACGCTTGTATTTTAATTTAAAACAGTAATTAGCCAATAAAGAATAAAAAAACTCAATAGTAGCTTATAAAAAAGTCAATTTTCTTATTTTCTTTTCTTGATATTTTAATTCTCGAGATGAAACACAAGCTTTACTCTCTCTATTTTAAATTAACTTATATTAGGAAAATATTTAATGAAAAACATTAATACGCTTTTAACAAAAATGAAGACGAGTACATCAGACATGATCACGCTTAACGATTTAGCACCATTATCGCTTCATGAAATTTATGCACTTAGTGAAGAAAAACTCAGTTGGCATGAAGCAAAAACATTATATAAAGAAGCACAAAAAGCCGCGAAAATAAGTAAGATCAATGAAGCGCACTATTTAGCACGTCGTAATCCACAAGTACAAAATGCAGTGTCTTTAGGTATTCAATCTCCGATTGCTCAAAGCAATACATTAGGAAATTGGATCCCAAATCGCGACAACCATTATGTCGATTCTAAATCTGTAGCATCGATGTTTTCACCAGCGGGTTATTTAACAGAGCTTTATCGTGAAGCAAAAGAAATACGAGCTGAAGGTCCAATGTATCGCCTTGATAGACGTCGTCCTGATTTAGCTCAATTAGTACTTTCGCAAGAAAATATGGATAAAGAAATTTCAACACTGTCTTTATCAAATCAAATTTTAACGACGGCATTGCAACATAAATTAGGCAATGATAAAGATTTATTTCAAGAACTCGCAACAAACCGCGTAATGGGTGAAAATCCTTATCATCAGCCTTATGAAACTATTCGACAAACATTATTATTACATGATGGATTGGTTGATAAATTAGTGAAAGCTAAGGATTCTCTTGATATTTTAGATACAGAGTGGATCTCAACGATTGTTTCATCTATTTCTCCTGAATTATATGCTATTTTAACTGAAGTCATCTCTGACAATAATGTTGATGAGCTAGTAGAGAAAAACTTCGGAAGTAAGGATATCAGTTTAAAAAATAATTTAAACTTCTTATCAGAATATTATTCTATTCCAGAAGAAGAGATGTCTCCACTATTTAATATACTTAAAGTAAATAATGAGTTACCTTCAAAAGGTATGTTGATCTTAAATAAGATTGTTCGCTTGCATAAAGCAACGGGGATCTCTTTTGATAATCTCATTATTTTAATTAAAACAAAAAATAATGATCATAATATTGATTCTGAGGTTATTCGTTCTATTCTTCATGTAAGAAATATTATGGAGAAATATAATATTAATATTGAGCAATCTATGGTGATTAATGGTGCTAATATTAATGAACAAACAGTTAATAATTCTTCGTCCCTATTTGATACTTTATTTAACTCTCCTCCATTAGGTGTGGTTAAATTTATTGCAGATAATAAAGAACTTGATTTTAATTCATCATCTCCAGATGATCTTATACGTATTAATACATTAAAACGTGCATTTCATGTCGATGATCTTGGTATTGTTGCTATGTGGAATTTAGCTTCGGATAAACCAACTAAATTTACTTGTTCTATAGAAAATATTTCTCTGTTATATCGAGTATATTTATTATCAACAGTATATGGTATAGATTTTTATTCTCTTTCCTTATTACTCAATATGTTGCCTGAGCCTTATAATAAACCCATTAATCAACAATCATCATCAGATGATGCGGCTAATTTAATCTATGCAATAGATAAATATTTAAAATTTATTAAAGAATATAAGTTTAATATTCCAGAACTGTATGTCATGACAGCAAAGAAGTATGATTTGCGTTATACAGATGAAATGAAAAACCTTATTGAAGAATTAATGAATATTAAGTTAGCTGATGCTATTTATTTAACGCCAATGGCAATAATAGAATCCTATTTACCGATAATATCTTCTTATTTTCATCTTCCTTCTTTAAGTCAAGGAAATTCTATATGGCTTACACTCGAAACTACGAGTTCGTTGAATTTAACTATTCTTGATTTTAAAGATTTAGTCAAAAAACAGGATAAAACACAAGAGGATAAAAATAATATTATTACTTATATACAAATGTTATGCCAAATGATCACTATTTTTGCTAAGGTAGGTTTAAACGAAGATGAAATAAAAGTATTAGGTGAACGTGCGATTGGCAATGAATATATCCTCCCAGATATCAAATCGATAAAGGATTTATCTGATTTCCATCGTTTTTATATGGACAAAATAAGTGATAGAAATGAATTACTTAATATTATTATGGGTGTTGACAGAGTTTCAATTTTATCAAAAATATATAAAGTTAGTGAGGATGTAGTTAATCAAATTATTTCTTTATTAAAAATTGGCGATAGAATTAAATTTAATAATATTAAAGAAATTGCTAGCTATATTGATATGGTTAACATTTTTAATATTACACCAAATAATTTTAATCTATTAACTCAATTAAAGTTTTCCATAAGTTCTAATATAGAAAAAGACTATTTAAATTGGGATAGAGTTAGTAAGATTTTACAAAGTGGATTAAATACTCAACAGGCTCTTTTGCTAAAAAGCAAAATGGATGAAAGAGAGAGTGTTGCATTCACTGCATTTTATATTAATCAGTTTAGCGAATTAAACTTACTCACTAGTGATGATGTTTATTATTATCTACTGATTGATAATAAAGTCTCATCTGAAATAAAAACCACCAAGATAGAGCAAGCTATTGCAAGTATACAGCTCTATATTAATGAATTTTTATCCTTAGATATAAAAAGTAATACACCTGTTAAGTCTCGTCAATTCTTTATCGATTGGGATAAATATAATAAGCGCTATAGCACTTGGAGTGGTGTTTCTTTATTAACTTATTATCCTGAAAATTATATTGATCCGACAGTACGTATTGGCCAAACTAAAATGATGGATACGTTGTTACAGACGATCAGTCAAAATAGCATTAACAGTGATACGATTGATGATGCATTTAAAACATATTTAACTTCTTTTGAACAAATTGCTAATTTAGATGTGATTAGTGGTTATCATGATGGTGTGACATTAAAAGATGGAAAGACTTATTTTATTGGTTGCAATGCCTCAGAAAAAGCAAGCTATTATTGGCGCAGTGCAGACCATAGTAAAATAAAAAAAGGTGTCATGGCAGCAAATGCGTGGACAGAGTGGACTAAAATTGAGAATGGTGCCAACCCTTACAATAATTTAATTCGTCCCGTTATTTTTAATAATCGATTATATGTTGCTTGGATTGAACGTAAAGAAATTGAAAATAAAGAAGAAGCTACATTTGAGGAAATTTCTAAGCAGGTACGTTATAGTTTAAATTTATCACACATCCGTTATGATGGTACTTGGAGCTCATCTATTGATTTTCAATTTTCTGATGATTTTATAAAAAATGAAAAAGGAAATTTTCATTTAAGTTATGACCAAGAACTTGATAAATTATATTTTTTAACTTATATCACTAGTCATAGCTATGGTAGTAAATATAAAGAATATAAAGTTTATTCTGTTGATAATGAAATGGTGCTTTCTAATATATTGGACAAAAAACAAGTAGAAGATATTTATATTAATGTGCGGGATGAATTTGATATAGCGGGTGAAGAGTTTATCAGCAATATTAATAATAAATTTATGTCGAGAGGAAAAGTTGCTTATTCTATTTCCCATGATCCTATTGATAATATAGATAACATTGAGTCTATAGATGCTTCTCTCTCAGGAAGTTTAATGAGTGGTGTCAGTGTGGAAGCCAAAAATTCAACATTATCTTGTTACCTTTCTGCTTTTGTTAACTGTGATATTAATTATGGACATCTTGCTCCTGAATCTATTAAAAATATCTTTAAAGAGCTGTTAAAAAATGGTTCTTTATTAGCCGATATTGTTTATACTTTTGGTAGTGTCGGTAAAGTGCATACCAATGTTTTTAATATAAAAACTGATTATAGTTATTATTTTGGGTTTGATATTAAAACAAACACAGCTTACTTTTTTATTTATGACAATAATAAAGGTAAGGTAATTGAAAATTCAGATGTTAATAATGGATCCGATTATAACATAAATCTGTTTATTCTCAGTAAACAGGTCGGTCACTTATTAGATTGTTCATCGAGAAATAAAGCAGCCTTTTCGCTTTCTGATGAGTTAGGAGATTTATCGTTACAAGATTTTTTAAATAAAGAAACATCAAGATTTGTTTTTTATATTTCAGAAGCAAAAACTAATTTTATGATTATGGGTAAATATGGAAAACAGGTATCAGACCGATTGACTATTGGTAAGAATGAGTTGAATAAAATTATCTATAGTGATGATGATATGGTCGAAGATATTCAGATAATATTATCTTCAAATGAAGACAACGATATAAATTACTCTCTTGACGAATGGTCTAATGCCAACACTTCTTTAAATGAAGGTAGTAATAGCTTCAATAGTAAAAATAAAACACTTAAGCTTGATGTTCCTATGAGTGATTTTAATGATAATGGTGAGTTAATACTAACGGCAAATTTAAGCGCTGTTAATAAGAAACAAAAAGTTATTTCTGAAAGTACATATCATTTTAAAATTAATAAATTGGAGCATATAACTGAAAGTGTTATTAGCTTAAAAACAAATCAAAAGCATGCTCAATATATGTCAATGACAGTAGAAAATAAACCTTTGTTAGTGCGTCTAAATACGTTATTTGCACGTCAATTAGTCAAACGTGCGAATAAAGGAATTGATGCTATTTTAACGTTAAGTTCTCAGAGGCTACCTGAACCAGCTTTAGAAAAAGGTGCTGATGTACCGATGGATTTTAATGGTGCTAATGCGCTCTATTTTTGGGAGTTGTTCTATTACACTCCGATGATGTTAGCAAATGTGATGTTGGAAGGACAAAATTACGATGAAGCTAGTCGTTGGCTAGGTTATGTGTTTAACCCAAATGGTTATACTGATGGCAATACTCAAACTCATCGTGTTTGGAATTCGCAGCCATTGTTAGCAGATATAGCTTGGGATAATGAGCAATTGGATTCAACCGATCCAGATGCTGTGGCACAAACTGACCCGATGCACTATAAGCTGGCTACATTTATGAAGTGCCTGGATATTCTTGTGGCACGAGGTGACAGTGCTTATCGTCTACTTGAGCGGGACACTTTAAATGAAGCCAAAATGTGGTATGTACAAGCGCTGAGATTATTAGGAAATGAAACAGAACTATTAGATAGTGAAGTGTGGTCAGCGCCAACATTACATGATGCGGCAACCAAAACACACCAATCAATGTCTTCTGTTAGCGAAGGAAGAAAAAAAGAAGCAACGTTATCACGTACAGCAAATACCTTAACTGCGCTTTTTTTACCACAAATTAATCAGAAGTTAGCGCAGTATCGAGATACGTTAAAAACACGTTTATTTAATCTACGCCATAATTTATCCATTGATGGACAACCGCTATCACTGCCAACTTATGCGACACCAGCTGATCCTAAGGCATTACAAAATGCCGCCGTAAACCAGTCTCAAGGTGGTAGTACATTGCCAAATACAGTGATGCCAACACAGCGCTTCCCTGAAATTTTAAACAGTGCTAAATCCATTGTCAGTCAACTTATCCAGTTTGGTAGCTCGCTTGCTAGCATTATTGAGCGTCAAGATGCTCAAGCATTGTCAGAATTACTCACTACACAAGGTAGTGAAATAATCCTGCAAAATATGAAATATCAAACAAAGAATATCGAAGAATTCACTTATAACGAGAAAGCGCTAAAAGCGTTACGTGTTGGTGCACAAAACCGCTTTGATCATTATGGTAACTTGTATGATGAAAATATCAGTACTTCAGAACAACAAGCAATGGATCTCTATCTAGCATCTTCAGTGTTGAATACCGCCAGCCAAGGGCTAAATATGGCAGGGGCTATAGCAGATTTAGTACCGAATATTTATGGTATGGCTGTGGGTGGTTCGCGTCTTGGGGCTGTTTTTAATGCGACATCCATTGGTCTGCAATTATCGGGAGCTGCAACGCGTATTGCGGCAGACCGATTAAACCAATCTGAATTTTATCGCCGTCGTCGTGATGAATGGAAAATTGCGCGTGATAACGCAAAATCTGAGTTGGAACAAATTAATGCACAACTTGACGGTCTTAAAGTGCGCAAAGAAGCTGCTAATTTGCAGTTAGATAGCATGAAGTTACAACAGAAACAAGCGCAAGAGCATTTAACCTTCTTGCAAAATAAATTTACCAATAAAGCGCTGTATAGTTGGTTACGTAGTAAATCGATGGCGATTTATAAACCATTCTATGACTTAGTCGCATCACGTTGTCGTATGGCGGAAATGGCTTATCAGTATGATTTAGGTGAGACACAAACCTTTATTCGTCCTAGTGCATGGCAAGGTAATTATTCAGGTTTAATGGCAGGTGAAAGCTTAATGCATAACCTGGCAGAAATGGAAAACAGCTATCTTGAAAAAGATAAACGTGTGCTGGAAATTACTAAGATTGTTTCATTAGAAGATGTGTATCAAGGATTAGGTAGTCATAAGTTTGGCTTTGAACAAGTCGCTGATGTGATTAATAAATCAAAAACTCAGCTTGGCACGGCTGAAAATGGTATTACGCTGAAAAATGGCCAATTACAGGCGTCGATTAAGCTCTCTGATTTAGCTATAGGAAAGGATTATCCTGCGGATCTAGGCAAATTACGTCGTGTTAAGCAAATTAGTGTGACATTACCTGCATTAACCGGTGCTTACCAAAATATTAGAGCGGTACTCAATTATGGTGGTAGTGCAGTGAAACCTCGCGGCTGTAGTGCGATTGCGATTTCTCACGGTATGAATGACAGTGGTCAGTTCCAACTGAATTTTAATGATGATCGTTATCTCCCATTTGAAGGTTTACCTGTGGATGATACCAGTACACTGACTTTAAGCTTCCCTGATGCCACAGATAAGCAAAAAGCGATGTTACTGACATTAAACGACATCATTCTCCACATTAATTACACCATTCGTTAATTATCTAAATCTTAATTAATTACAGGCTCCTTAGGGAGCCTGTCAGGAGTTCTACATGCAAAATTCAGAAAAATTGACCTTTGATGCCCCAAATTTACCGAAAGGCGGTGGCGCAGTCACAGGTTTAACCGGCAATATGGGCGCAGTCGGCCCTGATGGTGCCGCCGCTTTTAGCTTACCATTGCCCATTAGCAAAGGTCGTGGTTATGCTCCTTCTTTAGGCTTAACCTATCAAAATCAAGCAGGCAACGGCTCATTGGGTTTTGGCTGGTCTATTGGTGTGATGTCTATCCGTCGTCGTACTTCAAAAGGCGTACCGACTTATACACAATTAGATGAATTTATTGGCGCTAATGGCGAAGTGATTGTCCCCATTATCAATAAGAACGGTGAAGTTGATACTGCACAACGGGATGAATTACTTGGCGTAAAACTTGCTCATCGATATCAAGTTACCACTTATCGCTCTCGTATTGAGAAAAGCTTTAGTCGTTTTGAGCTTTGGTCATTACATGAGGAGAATATCCCTGCCAATGTCCCTACTCAGTTTTGGGTGATGCTGAATGCAAACGGTGATGCTCATTTGTTCGGCTATGAAACCACGGCACAGATTGTGGATAGCCAAAACCGCGCACACATTGCGCAATGGAACCTGAATGCGTCTGTTTCTGCAACGGGTGAACAAATTGAATATCATTATCGTGCTGAAGATGAACAAGGATGTGACCAACAAGAAATTCAATCACATAAAAATGCCAATACACAACGTTATTTAGAGAAAGTGTATTACGGTAACCCGGTGGGTGAACGTGTTTTTTCTTGTGTCAAATCCGATAATACATTACCGAAAAATGCCCTGTTTGTGCTGGTGTTTGATTACGGTGAGCGCAGCAGTGCGTTAGCGACTTATCCTCAATGGCAGAGCAATTCAGCATGGGCATTACGTAAAGACTGTTTTTCTCTTTTTCATTATGGCTTTGAAGTGCGTACTCGCCGTTTATGTCGCCAAGTATTGATGTATCACCGTCTTGAAAGTTTGGAAAAACAGACCGCATTAGCTGAAACACCCGAATTAGTTGCTCGATTAACACTGACTTATGCCGAGTCAGGAGCAGGTTCAATTTTAGTTTCAGCGCAGCAATCTGCGTTTAACGATAATAAAGATGCTCAGTCGTTAGTCACATTACCCCCTGTGAAATTTGATTGGCAAATGCCAGGTGAGACTAAACAAGCACAATGGCAATCATTGGATGAACTGGCTTCTTTTACACCGCAACAGCCTTATCAATATGTCGATTTATTGGGTGAAGGGCTTGCAGGCGTGTTGTATCAAGACAGTGGTGCGTGGTGGTATCGCGCACCGATTAGAAAAGAAGATAAGCAAAATCCTAATGCCATAACATGGGATAATGCGAAGAAACTCCCCATTATTCCATCATTACGAAACTCAGCCATGCTGACGGATGTAACATGTGATGGAAAACTAGAGTGGTTAGTGACACAAGGCCATGTCAATGGTTATTACACTCAGGATGAAACGAAAGCAGAAAGTTGGCTGAATTTTGTGCCACTTGATGCCATTCCTATGGAATATTTTCACCCTAGAGCGGAAATAACTTCATTAACAGGCAGTGGTTTTGCGGATCTCGCCTTAATTGGTCCTCGTAGTATCCGTCTTTATGCTGGCTCTGCTCAGGGCTGGAAAAAAAGCAAAGAGGTGATGCAGGCTGAAGGCGTAACGTTACCCATTAAAAACGTCAATCGTCGTACCTTAGTGGCATTTAGTGATGTACTGGGTTCAGGTCAGCAACATTTGATTAAAGTGGATCACCAAGGTTTGACATGTTGGGTTCATTTAGGTGAGGGCAAATTCAGTTTACCTATTACTGTTCCTGGATTTTCTGCTGATCGTTTTAAATTCAACCCTAATCAACTCTATTTAGCCGATCTTGATGGCAGTGGTACCACGGATATTATTTACGCTCAATCGACCCATTTAGAGGTGTATTTTAACCAAAGTGGCGATCAATTTGTGCGTGGTGATGATATTGCATTACCTAACGGGATACGTTTTGATAACCATTGCCAACTGCAAGTGGCGGATGTTCAAGGCTTAGGTGTTGGTAGTATTTTACTGACAAAATCGTATCCAACACCGCAACATTGGGTGCTTTCTTTACAAAATAAAAAACCGTGGTTATTAACATCGATTAATAACAATATGGGGTTGATTCAAAATCTACACTACCGTAGTTCCGCGCAATATTGGTTGGATGAGAAATTGGCTCGCCAACAACAAAATAAAGCTAAAGCGGTTAGCCACTTACCTTTCGCGTTGCATACGCTGTGGAAAACTGAAACGGTGGATGAAATCACCCAAAGCCGTTTAACGCAAACTTACCACTATCGTCATGGTGTCTGGGATGGTAAAGAAAAAGAGTTTCGTGGTTTTGGTTGTGTTGAAATGACCAATGCAGAGTCATTTAAAAGTGAAGAAGATCTGGCAGACAAAACGCCAAGTGCGTTAACTCGACAATGGTTTTTAACAGGAAAACCCATCGTTGATACCCAAATGCCTGATGAGTTTTGGCAAGGTGACGATGCGGCATTTCCACTGTTTTCTCCTCGATTTACACAAGGTGAAGGCAGCGCAGAAAAAGCCTGTGATAATGCTGTTTATCAGGAACATGCCTATTGGTTTGAGCGTGGGTTACAAGGTCAGTTACGCAGAAAAGAAATCTATGGGTTAGATAATTCTGTGGTTGCTGATGTGCCTTATGCGGTCACTGAACAACGACCACAAGTGCGTTTAATTGAAGCGCAAGGGCGCTCGCCAGTTGTGATGCCGTCTGTCGTGGAAAGCCGTGAATATCATTATGAGCGTATTGCGACTGATCCTGCTTGTCATCAACAGATCATCTTAGAGCAAGATAGTTATGGCTTTGTTTCTAAAGCTGTTTCGATTAACTATCCAAGACGCGCTAAGGGGGCGAAAAATCCTTATCAGCATTACGAAAGTCTGCCAGAAACATTATGGGCATCCAGTTATGACGAGCAACAACAGACACTGCGTTTAAGTTTATCGCGTCAAGCTTGCCATCATCTTGTTCATCCTGAAAAACAGGTTTATCAGCTCGCGATTACTAATGCGAGTCGTCAAGATATTTGGACATTGGGAGCAGAAAAACAGCCGAAGGACGGATTAAGTGTCGAAGCCTTATTAGCAACCAATAATTTGCTGACACAAAAAGCAGGAGCAGTCTTTGTAGGGCAACAACAGCTTGCTTATATGGATGCTGAAGGTAAAGCGACATTATCAGAACCTGATTTCCCTGTGCGTTTAGCCTCTAGCGAAACGGCGGAATTAGATGAAGAAACCGCAAATGCGATTTCACAGCCTTATCCAAATTTAAAACTGGATGAGGTGATGAAAAATGCAGGTTATCAGCAAAAAGCGTATTTATTTGCTGATGCATCAGAAAAAGGTAAAACACTGTGGGTGAAACCACTATTAGGTATCATCCAATATGGTTCATTAGCACAATTTTATCACCCACTGATTTATAAGAATTCCGTGTTGTCTTGTAAATATAACTTATTATGGGATAAGCAATTTTGTGTACTAATGGGCAAAGAGTCACCTTTAAATACACAAGATTTTCATCTTACTTACGACTGGCGCTTTTTATCACCTAACACGGTAATTGATGAAAATAAAAACCTTCATCAAGTGACTTTTGATGGTTTTGGTCGTGTGCTTACAACCCGTTTTTCAGGCACTGAAAACGGTAAACAAAGTGGCTATAGCGATAAAGCATTCACAATGCCGACAACCATCAATGATGCTTTGGCGTTGACATCAACACTGCCTATTGCGACAGGCGTTGTGTATGTCACTGACAGTTGGATGCAAACATCTTCAAAATTGCCACCTCATGTACTGCAAATCATGACTGACCGTTATGACAGCGATCCACAGCAGCAAATTCGTCAACAAATCGCCTTTAGCGATGGTTTGGGTCGCTTATTGCAAACCTCTGTCAGGGTGGAAGCTGGGGATGCCTTCTTGCGCAGTGAAAAAGGAAAACTCGTGGTTGATAGCGCACAACAGGCGCAAACAAAAAGTACAGCAACGCGGTGGGCAATTTCAGGTGAAACAGAATATGACAACAAAGGAAATGTAAAGCGCGTTTATCAGCCTTATTTTCTGAATGATTGGCGTTATATCACTGACAGTTCGGCACAACCTAACCGTTTTGCAGATACCCACTATTACGATGCATTAGGTCGTTTATTCCATGTTATTACAGCGAAGCGCTATCACCGCAATACGATAGCTACCCCATGGTTTATTGCTCAGGAAGATGAAAATGACACCTTGATGTAATGGTTTATGTATACGCGGGTTTTTCACTTTTATTGGGGTGTTTTAACCCGCCTTATTTAGGAGTTTTATTATGCTAGTGGCAATCTCATCTGAAAGCGATGCGCTGGCTTGGATGATTATCGGTGGATTTTCAGCCTGGGGAGGTATCGTGAGGTATTTAATGGAAATTAGACAAAAACAAATTCAATGGTCTTGGTGTGGTATTACTAGCCAAGTGATTATTTCAGTGTTTACAGGATTATTAGGGGGCTTACTGAGTTTTGAAAGTGGGGCAAGTCGTTATATGTCTTACATGATTGCAGGGCTTTTTGGCTCCATGGGGAGTACAACACTGATTTGGTTGTGGCACCGTATTTTTGGTGTGAACAACCTTAAGGAGCCGAAATGAATACCTATACATTGAGTCAACGAAGCCAAAATAACTTAAAGGATGTACATCAAGATCTCGTTCGCGTTGTCCATTTGGCCCTGACATTCAGTCAATACGATTTTGTGGTGATTGAAGGAGTACGTTCATTAGAACGTCAAAAAGTACTCATAAAAGAGGGCAAAAGCAAAACATTGAATAGTCGTCATTTAACAGGTCATGCGGTTGATATTGTACCGTTAGTGAATGGTGCTATTCCTTGGCAAGATTGGTCTGCATTTGAATCCGTCTTCAATGCGATGAAACAAGCCTCTTCTCAATTAGGTGTTTCAATTAATTGGGGAGGAAATTGGGTTTCATTTCGCGATGGGCCTCATTACGAATTGTGCCGCGAGGCATACCCATGAATATAAGCACTTTTTTACGCTTGGGGGTTAAGGGGGGGATAGCGCTCATTGTTGTCGTTACATTGTTGGTTATTCGTTATCAACATAATCAAATAAATCGACTTTCTGAGCAAAATAGTCAGCTTGAATATCAACAACGCACGTTGCAATCACAATTAGTGCAATGGCATGAACAAGCAGAAAAAGTCTCGGAAACATTAACGCGCCAACAAAAGGAGCAACACTATTTAGAGGAAGAAAATCATGCGATACGCCAAGAGTTACGGCAAGTTTTGGCTCAAGCGCCTTGTGCTAATGAGTCTGTGCCTGACGCTGTTATCCAGTTGCAGCAAAACGCCATCAACGCCCGTAATAACCGCGGATAAGTTTGTCCCCTCACATTTGTTACAGCCCTGTTCAGTACCGTTTTTTAATGTGCAAGTGTGGGGAGATTACCCTGATTATGTGGCGCGTTTATTGCTGGTATTAGAAAAGTGCAATACCGATAAAAAAGCGATAGCAGAAATATTGGCGGTAAAAAATCAGCGTAATAGTAATGAATTAGATCATAAAAAGAAAATCAATTAAGGAATTATAACACTATGTCAAATCAACAGTTATATACACGAACACCCACTGTGGTGGTTCATGATAATCGTGGAGCTGCTATTCGTGAAATTAATTATTGTCGTCATCCCGACACAATAAATAAAACAGATGAACGCATTACGCGTCATCACTTTCATGCTCGTGGTTATTTAGAACGCAGTATTGATGCAAGACTGCATGAAGTACAACAGTCAGACGCCACTATTCAACCCAATATTCAGCAAACAGTGAGTTTAGGGGGCGCGCTATCACTGTCACAAGGTGTTGATAATGGAAATAGCTTTAATCTCAATGATATTGAAGGCACGGTTGCACAGCAGATTAATGCAAAAGAAACAGTTACTGCTTATGAATACAGTGATAAGCAGTTTGAGCGATATTTAGAACAAGTCAAAGAAGGAAAACTGGGTGAAAACAGTATTGCCGTAGTACAAAAATTAAAATGGGGACAAGGAAACGCGAGTGAGTTAATCGGCACCAATCAAGTGGGAAAATGCATTGAACACTTTGATACCGCAGGTAAAAAAACGTATAGCCATTATTCGTTACAAGGCGCGGTAATATCAGAAACACAACAATTGTATATGGGGAGTGTTATTGATTGGAGTTCAAGTCATAAATTAAATGACATTGAACAAGCTGAAAAATTTACCACTCAATATATTTATGATGCCACGGGGGCTGTATTAGCAGAAACCGATGCAAAAGGCCATCAACGCCGCTTTGCCTATGATATTGCGGGTTTTGTTAAGCAATCTTGGCTGACCTTAAAAGGCCAAGCAGAGCAAGCTATTTTACGTTCACTCACTTACTCAGCCGCGGGGCAAAAACTGCGTGAAGCGCACGGTAATGGCTTAGTCACCACTTATGAATATGAGCCAGAAACACAACGTTTATTGCATATTAAAACAGAGCGACCTCAAGGCCATGCCTTAGGTGCAAAAATCATGCAAGATCTACGTTATGAGTACGATGCTGTCGGGAATATTATTTGTTTGAAAAACGATGCTGAAGCGACTCGCTACTGGCGTAATCAAAAAATTGTACCTGAAAATCGCTATGTGTATGACTCCCTGTATCAATTGGTGAGTGCTACTGGGCGTGAATCGGCCAATCAGCAAACACCCGCTTCAATGCAATCTCAGAAAGTCGCCACCTTAGTCAAAGATACGCAAAGCTACACTAATTATACCCGTTTATATACCTATGATAGAGGCGGCAATTTAACCCAGATTCGCCACATTTCTTCGATTGCACAACAAAGTTTTACTCATGAGATTACCGTTTCAAATAAAACCAATCGTGCCTTATTAAAATCACAATGTGAAGATCCTAAAAAGGTGGATAGCTATTTTGATGAGAGCGGTAATTTAACCCAGCTTCTTAATGGGGATGCCCTTATTTGGGATAGCCGTAATCATCTGAAAGCGACAAATAAGGTCAGTGAGAGTGGGCAATTATCTGAGGGTGAAACCTATCAATATAACAGTGCGAACCAACGTGTGACGAAAATACGCGGGCGTAAAGCGGCTGGCGGTGATTTAGAAAAAGTCACTACGCACTATTTACCGAGTATTGAAGTCTGGGAAGTAAATGAAAATCCAGTAACAGAAAAATATGCTGTCGTTCAAATCAATGCGGGTACCAGTGCAAAAGTCAGAGCCTTGTGTTGGGAAATAGGTACGCCGAAAGGGATTGAAAATAACACACTACGTTATAGCTATGATGATGGTGTGGGTAACAGTGGATTAGAAACCGATGGTCAAGGGCAATTAGTCAGTTATGAAGAGTATTACCCTTATGGGGGAACGGCGATTTGGTCTAGCGAAAATGCAGTAGAGGCTGATTACAAAACGATCCGTTATTCCGGTAAAGAAAAAGATGCTACGGGGCTGTATTACTACGGTTATCGTTATTATCAACCGTGGATTGGCCGTTGGTTAAGTGCCGATCCAGCGGGCACAGTGGATGGGCTAAATTTATATCGCATGGTGCGTAATAATCCGGTGACATTGCAGGATCCTGATGGTAGAGCACCCACGCCTTCAACGTCTGCAACAACAAGTGAACATTTTATCAATCGATTACCGACGTCATTTCATGAAATGAAAACAGATGATTGGGGGGGATCGTGTATTAAACGGTGTGAAGCCTGGAGTCAAAAATATTCACGAGACTTTAAAAGAGAGACGCACTATACCGCCAGTAAGTTAGGTCGGCATTTTACGCTCTATTCAACCCCTGATTATCCAT
>NZ_NBVR01000028.1 GCF_002607735.1 Proteus alimentorum | reverse complement strand
CGTCCTGCGTGGCTTGTTGTTTGCTCATCGCCGGTCAGTGGATGCGCATTATAGGGAGATCTCGGATTAGCGCAAGTGTTTTTTTAAAATAATTTTCTGTTCGTTCAAAACGCCAGCAAGGCGTATAAAAACCCCACAACAAAGGTTGAATATCACTCAATTTTGGCAAAATGCGTCACAAACTCGCTTACTTTATTCCAATCTGTATATTCAATTTCTTTTGTCGGATCCGTTTCACCTTTAGTCATCTTCATAATTAACTGGATCATGACTCTATCAATCCATTTATAACGAGGATAAAAAAGTGCGCCAGCAAAGACACCCGTTAACGTTGGCTTCCATGGAGTCTTATCTAAAAACTTACGCATATAAGCATTCGTCTCAGGTGTATTCTTTTCTGCTTTTCTTGCAGTAAGATTAACGCCAAAGAATGCAGACGGCATACTATTCAATTGTGCAAGATGACGAGTAATAAATTTATCGAGAGCTTTATTAAAGTAACCATAGCGAATAGAAGCACCGACTAAGACTTTATTATAAGCAGATAAATTTAAACTCTGTTGAACAGAGGTTAAATCTCTCACATCACATTCATGACCGTGCTGTCTTAATTCATTCGCGATTTGTGTCATTATCTTTTTAGTTTGACCATCAGTACTGCAATACAACAATAGCGCGCTCATACATCACTCCTTGTATTAAATTAATCACGCCAAAACGTTGGGGTAAATAAAACTAATAATGTGAAAACTTCGAGTCGCCCAAATAACATTGTCACGACTAATATCCATTTTGCAGCTGGATTCATTGTCGTGAAGTTATCAGCAACAATACCCAATCCAGGGCCAAGATTATTTAATGTGGTGGCAATAGCAGAAAATGCAGAAAATTCATCAACGCCTGTCGCTATCAACAACATTAAGCTAATAATAAATACCAATGCATAAGCGGAAAAAAATCCCCACACAGCTTCAATAATACGTTCGGGTAATGCTCGGTGACCAAGTTTGATGGTATAAACAGCATTAGGGTGAACAAGACGTTTTAATTCACGATTCCCTTGTAGGAATAAAAGCAAGATACGAATGACTTTCAATCCCCCACCCGTTGATCCTGCACAACCACCAATAAACGCCGAGCATAATAATAGAAGAGGTAAAAATGCAGGCCACTGTGCAAAGCTATCCGTGGCAAAGCCTGCTGTTGTCGCCATAGAGACAACTTGGAAAAAAGCTTGGTTTATGGTTATCCATCCTGTGTCGTATACAGAATAAAGCCATAGAATACCGCTACAGATAATGACTAATCCCAATTGAATTGAAATAAACATACGAAATTCAGGATCACGCCAGTAGATATTTAAGCTTCTTCCCGTTAGCACAGCAAAGTGCAAACCAAAGTTACAACCAGAGATCAGAAGAAATACACCAATAATGATGTTAATGGTTGGACTATTAAAATAACCAATACTGGCATCGTGAGTAGAAAATCCACCAATTGCAATAGTTGAAAAGCTATGAGAAATCGCATCAAACACATCCATGCCTGCAATCCATAATGCTAAGGCACAAATGATCGTTAATAAGACATAAATAAGCCAAAGTGCTTTTGCTGTTTCCGCAATTCGAGGTCGCATTTTGTTATCTTTCAATGGACCCGGCATTTCTGCGCGATATAACTGCATTCCCCCAACGCCTAAAAGTGGAAGAATAGCGACAGCTAATACGATGATCCCCATCCCACCTAACCATTGGAGCATTTGGCGATAAAACAAAATAGCTTTAGGTAATGAATCTAGCCCTACAAGCGTCGTAGCACCTGTTGTAGTCAGTCCAGAGAAAGATTCAAAAAAGGCATCAGTAATAGAAAGATGAGGTTGTTCAGAAAAAATAAATGGCAATGCCCCGACACTACCCAGTACCGTCCAAAATAAGACAACAATAAGAAAGCCTTCTTTAGGCTTAAGCTCACTTTTTTTATGTCGATTGGGGATCCACAGCATTAACCCAATGATCAATGCGACAACAAATGTTTGGCTAAATGCACGCCCTGCACCATCTCGATATATTAATGCGACAATACCGGGAATGATCATCGTGACAGAAAATAAGATAACAAGCAGTCCGACAATACGGGTTATTGAACGAAAATGCATTTAGCGATTTCCTTGATAGCAAAGATTATTCATTTTTATCTAACGGGATTAATTGCATACTGCCACGACTTATATCACGTAGTTTAACTTCAACTTCACCGCTATGCACGGCAGGCAATGAAAGTATAAAAGTGACCTTATCAGTATATTCACTTGAAAGTACTTGCCCATGATATTGTTCAACAACTTGTTCAAGTAATGAAACAAGTGAATATTCACACGCTACACTAAAACACAATTGTGGCACTTTCGTTTTTGTTGGCAGAAGCTTTAATGCTTGTTGAACGCCAC
The DNA here is from genome assembly GCF_002607735.1 of Proteus alimentorum. Classification (GTDB taxonomy): domain Bacteria; phylum Pseudomonadota; class Gammaproteobacteria; order Enterobacterales; family Enterobacteriaceae; genus Proteus; species Proteus alimentorum. Next base: position 48,645 of record NZ_NBVR01000028.1, on the reverse strand, counting down.
TGCCATAAGCTCTAACTAACCCACCGGTTCCTAATTTGATCCCACCGAAATACCGAACAACCACTGCGGTAACTTCTCCCATTCCACTCCCTAAAAGAGGTGCTAGAATAGGTTTTCCCGCTGTACCTGTTGGCTCACCATCATCAGAAAAACCTAACTGTTGTGAGTCATCAGGTCTTCCTGCAACAAAAGCCCAACAGTGGTGTCGGGCATCAGGAAATTGCTCTTTGATAGACTGAATATAAGCTTTTGCTGCATCAATACCTTCAGTATGAGCAATAAATGTAATAAAACGACTCTTCTTTATTTCTTCACTGAATTCTACAGTTTCAGCGGGGATCAAATACGCTTTCATCAGGCTAGGTGTAAGTCTCTGGTCATATTTTCAATTTTGTTATCGTGGATAATAATATTATCTTCAATACGAATACCACCAAATGGTTTGAAATGCTCAATAAGCTTCCAATTGAAATGAGTACTGTATTTTCCTTCTTTCCAAGGCTCTAACAGAGAGTCGATAAAGTAAAATCCAGGTTCAATTGTTAATACCATACCCGGTTCAACAATACGTGTGCAACGTAAGAATGGATACATTGCAGGAGCCGCTAAATGGGTTCCTTTATCATCTTGCATAAATCCAGCCGCATCATGAACTTGCAGTCCTAAAGCATGCCCTAAACCATGAGGTAAAAAAGGTGTCGTTAATCCCGCATTCACCATCTCTTCTTCACTCACGCCTTTAACAATGCCGTACTTATTAAGCAGTCCTGCAATGCGTTGATGCATTTGAACGTGGTATTCAGTATAACGCACACCCGCTTTCATCGTTGCAATCAGCGCTTGTTGTGCATCATTCATATCTTTAACTAATGAAGTAAATTCATGATTTTCTTTTGCGCTATAAGTACGAGTGATATCTGCTGCGTAACCATTATACTCTGCACCCGCATCAATAAGGAAACTACGATATTCCTCTGGAGATTCATGATCTAATTTTGTGTAATGCAAAACAGCAGCGTGTTCATTTAAGGCGACAATATTGCCGTAAGGAACATCGGTATCACGATGACCTGTAGCCATTAAATACGCCATATTAATATCAAACTCACTTAATCCAGCTTGGAAAGCTTCCCGAGCGGCAATATGTCCATTGACGGCCATCTTTTGCGCTTCACGCATACAAGCTAATTCATAACCTGTTTTATAGGCACGGTAATAATGATAATAATTAAGAAGAGATTGATTGTTGATATTATCAATACTCACACCTAATGATTCTGCTCGTTGTTTATTAGGGCCAATATAAGCGGTATTTTTATTAATATAAGGTGCTAACTCTTTTTGAATATCATCAACATTTTTAAGATGAATTAACTCAACTTCATGAGTCCAATAGCTACTTGGTAAAGCTTCAACACTGTGCCAATAATCAACTGGGGAATAGAACCACAATTTAGGTTTATTAACGCCATCCGCTAATAACCAACAATGTGGTACATCTGTTACAGGCACCCATGCTTTAAAATGCGCATTCACTTTAAAAGGGTAATCACTGTCATCAAGGAAAACACGGATAGGTTCACCAGAATGAATTAATACAGAATCAAGATGGTGTCTGGATAAAGCATCACGAGTACGATTTTGTAGAGTTTTGATATGTTCTTGGTACAGAGAGAGCAATTTTTCCATTATTAATTACCTTATCTTATTCATTGTTAATGATTCAGCTTAACACGCCAACTCTTTGAGTGGCTAACCCCATAACAAAAATAGATTATTGCTGATTTATCTCTCCTCTTTTTATCAAACTGAGCAACAACATAGAATTCAATAAGTTGAATAATTTCACTGTGATCACCCTTGCAGTTTTTTAATCAAATATTTGCATTTATTTAACATAGTATTCACACTCTTATTATCTGGTCATACCAGTCTATATATTTAGGGAGAATACAAATGCTCTATCAAAGCGAAAATATTCAAGCCGATTGGGTGAAACAAGGCATTGTTGAACTCACTTTTAACGCCAAAGGTTCTATTAATAAATTAGATACCAAAACGGTTGCAATGCTAAGTGAAGCTTTAACAGTATTAGAAGCAACACCGGGCCTAAACGGTGTTATTTTGCGTTCCGAAAAACCGGCTTTTATTGTCGGTGCTGATATTACCGAGTTTTTATCCCTTTTTGATGCCCCTGAAGAAGAATTGACTCAGTGGCTACATTTCTCTAATCAGATTTTTAGTCGACTAGAAGACTTACCTGTTCCTACCGTTTCTGCCATCAACGGCTATGCACTTGGCGGTGGATGCGAGTGCGTACTTGCTACTGATTTTCGTATTGCTTCTCCTGATTTACGTATCGGTTTACCAGAAACAAAACTTGGGATCATGCCGGGCTTTGGTGGTTCAGTACGTCTTCCTCGTTTAATAGGTGTCGATAACGCATTAGAAATTATTACTGCCGGTAAAGATGTTGATGCTCAAACAGCACTTCAAAATGGATTAATCCAAGCAATTGTTCCTCTAGAAAATTTAAAAGAAAGTGCTATTTCGCTAATCGAACAAGCAATTGAAGGCAAAATTGATTGGAAAGCGGCACGTCATCCAAAAACAGTACCATTAAGACTGACAGAGCTTGAACATAAAATGTCTTTCAGTGTGGCTAAAGGTATGGTGATGAAAGTAGCCGGCCCTCACTATCCAGCACCTATCACCGCAGTAAAAACGATTGAAAAAGCAGCCTTTCTAAATAGAGATGAAGCGCTGGCTCTCGAAACTGAAAACTTTGTTAAGCTCACACGCACTGATGTTGCAAAAGCCTTAGTCGGTATTTTCCTTAATGATCAGTATGTCAAAAATATCACGAAAAAACGCCATGCCGAGTTACCTAAACAGGCTGCTGTATTAGGTGCTGGGATCATGGGAGGTGGGATCTCCTACCAATCTGCCTTAAAAGGTATTCCTGTTGTCATGAAGGATATTAACCCAAAATCCCTTGAGCTGGGTATGAATGAAGCATTAAGCCTGTTACAAAAACGCCACGAAAAAGGTCGAATGAATGCCGTAGATATGGCGAAAACGCTCGCTTCTATTCAACCGACATTGAATTACGCTTCTGTCAGTGATGCGGATGTTATTGTTGAAGCCGTTGTTGAAAATCCAAAAGTAAAAGCAACTGTACTTGCAGAAACAGAAGCACTATTAGCAGATAACGCGATTCTGGCTTCTAACACTTCAACCATCCCTATTTCATTACTTGCAAAATCCTTAAAGCGCCCTGAGAATTTCTGTGGGATGCACTTCTTTAACCCAGTTCATCGAATGCCACTGGTTGAAATCATTAAAGGCGAAAAAACCAGTGAAGAGACAATTAATCGTATCGTCAGTTACGCCAGTAAAATGGGAAAAACACCGATTATCGTTAATGATTGTCCCGGCTTCTTTGTAAACCGAGTCCTCTTTCCTTATTTTGCGGGATTCTCTCTATTACTAAGAGATGGTGCTGATTTTATTGCTGTTGATAAAGTGATGGAGAAGGCATTTGGCTGGCCTATGGGACCGGCATACCTACTTGATGTTGTGGGTATTGATACGGCAAATCATGCTCAAGCCGTCATGGCTCACGGTTTCCCTGACAGAATGGGTACGATTGAGCGAGATGCGATTGCNGCATACCTACTTGATGTTGTGGGTATTGATACGGCAAATCATGCTCAAGCCGTCATGGCTCACGGTTTCCCTGACAGAATGGGTACGATTGAGCGAGATGCGATTGCTCTTTTATATGAGCAACAGCGATATGGTCAGAAAAATAATCATGGTTTCTATAATTACTCTGTTGATAAACGGGGTAAAAAACAGAAATCTGTTGATGATCAAATTCAAACGCTTCTTCAACAACATGCTGGCAAAACACAAGAGTTTAGCCAAGATGCAATTATTGCTCGCATGATGATCCCAATGATCAATGAAGTTATCCGTTGTTTAGATGAAGGTATTATTGCCTCACCAGCAGAAGCTGATATTGCGTTAGTTTATGGTTTAGGCTTCCCTCCTTTCCGAGGTGGTGTATTCCGTTACCTTGATACCATCGGATTAGCGCAATTTGTTGCAGATGCACAACAATACGCATCATTAGGGCCTCTTTACCAAATCCCTGAAAGCTTAAAACAGAAAGCGCAACGCAACGAAACCTACTATCCAAAGCCCGCAAAAGTAGATGTTAACATCAGAGAACTCGCTTAAGGAGATATGAAATGGAAAAGGTTGTCATAATTGATGGTATTCGTACTCCAATGGGACGCTCGAAAGGTGGTGCATTTCGCCATGTTAGAGCGGAAAATCTCTCTGCACAATTGATGCAAACACTACTAACACGTAATCCGAATATTAATCCCAATGATATTGGTGATGTGATTTGGGGTTGTGTACAACAAACTTTAGAGCAAGGTTTTAATATTGCTCGTAATGCAGCGTTATTGGCTGAACTTCCACACAAGGTTCCAGCAGTGACCGTTAACCGGTTATGTGGTTCATCAATGCAAGCATTACATGATGGCGCACGCCAAATTATGCTGGGTGATAGCCAAGTAGCATTAATCGGCGGTGTTGAACATATGGGTCACGTACCGATGACTTATAATGCAGATTTTAATCCATCACTTAACCTTTCTGTTGCTAAAGCCTCATTTTCAATGGGATTAACAGCAGAAATGCTCGCAAAATCATTCCAAATTTCACGCGAAGAACAAGATAAATTCGCTTACCGTTCTCATCATTTAGCTGCTCTTGCAACGCAACAAGGCTATTTTGATAATGAGATAATTGCGATTAATGGTCATGATGCAACGGGTAATTTTATCAATGTAAAAAATGATGAAGTTATTCGTTATAACCCGAGCCTTGAAGAGTTAGCACAGCTTAAACCCGTATTTGATCCCGCGGCAGGCTCTGTAACAGCAGGCAATTCATCCGCAGTTTCTGATGGTGCATCCGCCATGTTTATCACCAGTGAACGTTATGCCAAAGAACACAATTTAAAGCCTCGTGCCATTATTCGAGCTATGGCTGTGACTGGATGTGATCCGGCAATTATGGGTTATGGCCCTGTTCCTGCAACAGAAATCGCGTTAAAAAGAGCAGGATTAACATTAGGTGATATTGATATTTTTGAGCTAAATGAAGCTTTTGCTGCACAGTCATTAGCTTGCATGAAGAAAATGAATTTACTCGATAGTATCGATGACAAGATTAATTTAAATGGCGGAGCGATTGCCTTAGGACATCCTTTAGGTTGTTCAGGCTCTCGAATAACCACTTCATTATTAAATATTATGGAGCGTAAAGATGCGCAGTTTGGCTTAGCCACAATGTGTATTGGATTAGGGCAAGGTATTGCAACGATTATAGAACGTGTTTAATACGGCATTTTGTATATCCACGTTCTGATCGTTAGGAACGTATTCTTTTCGATTGCATGGTTAGAAACCATTTTCCCGCCGTCAGGGGCGGGTTTTTTTATGGTTTTAAAAACGAAAATAATAACAAATAACGGGGTACTCTCGTTTTGTCAGATAAATTCAAAAGCATCGCTAAATAAGCGGGTTTTATCTGCATTGCGCTCATTACAAAAACGATCTCTGGCGATTTTTGCCATCTCAAAGCGCCCAGCGATGTAAATATCATATTCAGATAAATCACCAAAATCTTCGCTTATTGCCGTTAATACCGTACCTTTTCGGCCTCGCCAAGTCTCATCAGGTTGCTCGACCACAGGAACAATCATTAAAGATGGATGCAACTCTGATAATTCTTGTAATTCATTAAGATCATAGAGGTGAACACTTTCTCTTCCCCCCCAATAAATCGTAATAGATCGCTGTGGATTTTCAGCTAATGCAGCCAACAAAATTGAGTGGGTATAAGAAAATCCTGTACCGCCAGCAATTAATAATAGAGGACGTTGACTCTCTTTTTTAAACCATGCATTCCCATGAGGAATATCAATGGTAAGCTGTTGCTTTTCTAATATCACATCAAGCACTGCCATCGCATAAAGATTGAGTTCAGACGCACCAATATGAAGTTCAATAAAGTCTTTGTTTTCAGGTATAGATGCAATAGAAAAAGGACGTTTATCACGTTCATCCATAACTGCTAAAAGGTATTGCCCAGCCTGAAAATCAAATTCGCCATCAGGTAATAGCCTTACCCGATAAACCGTATCTGTCATCGGCTCAACAAGTGAGACTTTACAATTCAGTATTGCCATGTTGTTCCTCTGTTATTATTTAAGAATATCGAGCTGTTCCCAAATAGTATCGACTCGTTGCTTAACTTCATCAGACATCACAATAGGTCTACCCCATTCTCTATCTGTCTCACCTGGCCATTTATTAGTTGCATCAAGACCCATTTTTGATCCTAATCCTGAAACAGGTGAAGCGAAGTCGAGATAATCAATAGGCGTATTTTCCATCATAATGGTATCTCTCGCAGGATCCATTCTGGTCGTGATTGCCCAAATCACATCTTTCCAATCTCTTGCATTGACATCATCATCGCAAACAATCACAAATTTGGTGTACATAAATTGCCGTAAATAAGACCAAACTCCCATCATTACGCGTTTTGCATGACCTGCATATTGTTTCTTCATTGTCACAACGGCTAAACGGTAAGAACATCCTTCAGGAGGTAAATAAAAATCTACAATTTCAGGAAATTGTTTTTGTAATATCGGAACAAGCACTTCATTCAACGCAACACCTAATACTGCGGGTTCATCAGGTGGACGCCCTGTATATGTTGAATGATAAATTGCATCTTTACGGCGCGTTAAATGCGTAATGGTAAACACAGGGAAAGAGTCAATCTCATTATAATATCCTGTGTGATCACCATATGGCCCTTCTGGAGCCAATTCGCCCGGTTCAATGTAACCTTCAAGGATAATTTCAGCACTTGCAGGCACTTCAAGATCATTTGAAAGACATTTTACCACTTCTGATTTATTACCCCGTAATAAGCCAGCAAATGCATATTCAGATAATGTATCTGGTACAGGTGTTACAGCACCTAAAATAGTGGCAGGATCTGCCCCTAATGCTACAGAAACAGGGAATCGTTCACCGGGATGTTTTTGGCACCACTCTTGAAAATCTAACGCCCCACCACGATGCGATAACCAGCGCATAATCACTTTATTTTTACCCAGCACTTGCTGGCGATAAATACCCAGATTTTGACGCTCTTTTAATGGGCCACGAGTCACCGTTAATCCCCAAGTAATCAAAGGTGCCGCATCTTCAGGCCAACAATGCATAACAGGGATTTTTGTTAAATCAACATCATCACCTGTTAAAACCACCTCCTGACAAGGGGCTTTACTCAAGCGTTTTGTTGGCATATTTAAAACTTGCTTAAATTTAGGTAACTTATCAAAGAGATCACGAAAACCTTTTGGAGGATCAGGCTCTTTTAGAAAAGCTAATAACTTTCCAACTTCGTGTAAGGCTTTAACATCATCTTGCCCCATTCCCATTGCGACACGCTCGGGTGTACCAAATAAGTTACAAAGCACTGGCATATCATACCCTTTCGGGTTTTCAAACAACAGCGCAGGCCCACCGGCACGTAAAGTTCTGTCCGCTATTTCGGTCATTTCAAGGTAGGGATCTATTTCATAGGTGATACGTTTTAATTCACCTTTTTCTTCTAATAATGAAAGGAAATCTCTTAAATCGCGGTATTTCATCATAATCTTACGAGCCAGTGAGTGAAAGAAAAGAGGGCCAATGCCCTCTTTGAGACGCTATAAGCTAAACGCATAACTCACTAAAATGCAATGCTTTTTATTTAGTAGCGTTCACTATACTTATAAACAGCGGAATGGAACCCACTCTGAAAGTAATTTAGTGTCAAACTGTTCAGGGAATGTTTTTCCATGCTGGAAGATTTTAAAACCTTCATTTTTAGCGCTGTAATAATGTAATTCTTCGCCTTGAATATATAAGTAACTACCTTCACGGATAGCCACAACAATCTCTTCAGGGTTAATTGCACAAAACTCGGCAATACGCTCATCGCGAGTTTCACCCATATGACCACTGATAGAAGCATCAATATAATGTGGGTTAATTTGAACAGGGAATAGGCCTAATGAAGGCATAATAACAGAGGAGCGTACTGGCATATCATTAGTGGTACGAATTGTTGGTGTTGCAACGTTACAACCTGCACTCCAACCAATATATGGAATATTACGCTCACGTACTGCGCGTTGAATTGGAACTACCAATCCTTTCTCATGCAGCATTTGGTTTAATAACCAAGTATTACCACCACTAACTAAAATACATTCTGCATTATTGATTGCATCAACTTCTGAATCAAAATGTTCAATACAAGTAACTTCAATGCCTAACACTTCTGATAAATCACGAGCGCGTTGATCATGATCGGAACGAATAACAGCATAAGCAATTAATACAGCAGAACGAATACCGCGTTTTTTAATCATGCTATCGATATTATCTTTTGCATAACTTAACCAACGTGGATCCCCGGCAATTTTTCCGTTACTTAATAAAAAAACTTCCATTACAGAACCTCTTTATAATTATGAACAAAACTCTAAGATAATTATCTTGAAAGCTTTTTCTTGTTTTTACCATCATTTTTTTGTCAACTTGTTACCTCTATCCGAGATCCAAGTAAAAGTAACAAAAACAAGCCCTTTTATTGCGTATGAACACAGCTTTTCTGTTCTTTTTTCAGTATAAAACTACGTTACTCTATTTTTCATTTAATCCCCGATAGATAACTGTTACCTTAATGATAAATTTGCTATCATCGCTTAATTAAATTCAACTAACCTATTGTCTCTATTATGAAAAACTGGCATTTGCTGTATTGTAAACGAGGACAAATTCCTCGTGCTATCGAACATTTAGAACGTCAGCAAGTGGGCTGTTTTACACCTATGGTAACCATAGAAAAAGTATTAAGAGGAAAGCGCACAACCGTAACAGAACCGCTTTTCCCTAATTACCTTTTTATCGAGTTTGATCCTGAAGTGATCCATACCACAACCATTAACTCAACGCGTGGAGTCAACTCGTTTGTTCGTTTTGGGCAATATCCTGTCACTGTTCCTCAAGATGTGATTGATACACTGCAAATACCTCAACTTTCTTCTCTCACTTATAGTGAAGAAAATGTACCTCATAGTGGCGATAGCGTATTAATTACAGAGGGTATTTTTCAAGGGATCAAAGCCATATATCAAGAGCCTGATGGTGAAACACGTTCAATTTTGCTTTTAAAGATATTAAATAGCGAAGTAAAAAAATCAGTGGGAAATAAAGAATTCAAAAAAGAGTCGCTCTAGAAAAAATTAACCCAGCAATTGCTGGGCTAATATCATATGATTTTAGAAAATCGTTTCTAAAATTATTTTTGCTGTTCTGCTTCAGCTTCTGCCTCTGCTTCCTCAGCTTCTTCATCTGTTCTTCTTCCCTTACCTACATAAAAGCGCGATACCATGACTCCGATTTCAAACAACAAGTACATCGGTATTGCGAGTAAGGTTTGAGAGAAAACATCTGGTGGTGTCAATACCATACCAACGACAAAGGCACCCACAAGAATATAAGGACGTTTTTTCTTTAAAGCATCTGGTGTTGTTACACCACTCCAGCACAGTAAAATAATCGCAATCGGTACTTCAAAAGCCGCACCAAACGCCATAAATAACGTCATGACGAAACTTAGATATTTACTGATATCTGGAATAAAGTTAACCCCTTCAGGGGTTGTATTAACAAAAAAGCCAAACGCGAGAGGGAACACAACAAAATAAGCAAACGCCATACCGAGATAGAATAATACTGTACTTGAAACAAGTAATGGCAGCATTAAGCGACGTTCGTGTTTATACAATGCTGGTGCGATAAAAGCCCATACCTGATAAAGAATAACAGGCACAGAAGCAAAAACGGATACCATGATTGTCAATTTAATCGGAGTCAAAAAGGTAGAGGCAACATCTGTCGCACTCATATTTGACCCTTTTGGCAACTTATCAAGTAATGGAGCCGAGACTAATTGATAGATATCGTTAGAAAAATAAACCAGCGCTAAAAAAACCACTAGAACTGAGACTAAGCTATACATCAAACGCTTACGAAGTTCTATTAAATGGCTGATCAGCGGTTGGGTATCATTTACTGCCATGTTTTAATGCTCACCATTGACCTGATCAGTTGTTTTTTTCTCTATTGTTACTGGTTGAGTAACTGGAACTTCTGTCTTTGTAACACTTTCTGCCACAGGTTTATGGCGATTAGCATCATCATTAACTTCATCAGCTTCAGCAAGTGCGGCTAAATCAGAAGGTGAAGGTTCCGTAGAGTCGGTTTTTACAGACTGCTCTTTCGTGGAGTCTGGCGTTGTAGGTGCTTGATAAGTTTGTTTTAAAGACTGTGCAGCCTCTTTTAACTCATCCATAGACGCTTTTAGCTCTGGCGATAACGTTTGCAAATTCGCTTTCTCTTCAACTTTTTTCAAGCTCTCTTGGAGTTCTTGAAGTTTTAGTTCTTGCGTCAGTTCATTTTGCACATTCGCAGCCAAAGAGCGTAACGCCCTTACCCAGCCAGCAATTGTTTTTACTGCTACGGGCAAACGTTCTGGCCCCAGAAAAACAAGACCAATCACCATGACCAATAGCAGCTGACTAAAACCAATGTCAAACACGGTTTACACCTGCTCTTTGTTTTTGCTCTCAGTTGTAGACTTCTCTTCTGTTGAAGTCTTCTGCGCTAAATTTTTAGTATCAAAATCTGCGTCATTATTTGTTTTTTCAGCGTTGTTGGTGTCTTTATCTGCAGCTTCGTCACCAATCGCTTTTTTAAAGCCTTTTACTGATGCACCTAAATCTGAGCCCAATGTGCGCAGTTTATTTGTACCAAATAATAAGACAACGATGACAGCGATGATGAGTAATTGCCAAATGCTAATACCGCCCATTTTATGTTCCTCAACTATTTTCGGGGTTATACTTAATAACAGTGCCCATTATATACAACGAATTCAATTTTCGGGAATCTCGAATTCATCTTTTAACTTGCTCAAAGACAAACTTTGATGTGTTTTTATTGTGCATTACCCGATCTAAACCAACCCAAAATCCATGCAAGAAGACCTAAACTGATAAAAACACTGAATAATGTTTTAAAACCAGAAACAAAAAACAGGCTACCGCATAAAAACAGTGTTGTACCTATACCCAATAAAAATAGAGACTGTCTCTGTTTGACTCTTTGCGAACTTATTTGTTCCGTCAATTTGTCTAGCGTTAACTTCATATTTTTATGTTGCTTCAGACTATCATAAACCAGTTCTGGTATCTCTGGCATTTTTTCAATCCAGTAAGGCGCTTTGCTCTTTATACCATTCACCAATGCGGTGATACCTATTTGACTATGTAACCAATCTTCTAAGAAAGGTTTTGCCGTTTTCCATAAATCCAATTGTGGATATAACTGGCGCCCAAGCCCTTCCACATAAAGTAATGTTTTTTGAAGTAACACTAGCTGCGGTTGTACTTCCATATTGAAACGACGTGCTGTATTGAAAAGATTAAGTAACACATGTCCAAATGAGATCTCAGAAAGTGGCTTTTCAAAAATCGGTTCACACACAGTACGGATCGCAAATTCAAAATCTTCCACATTGGTATCTGCTGGCACCCAGCCTGAATCAACATGTAATTCTGCAACTTTTCGATAATCACGGTTAAAGAAAGCTAAGAAGTTTTCAGCTAAATAGCGTTTATCTTCTTTATTTAATGAGCCAACGATACCGCAATCAATACCGATATAATATGGATTTTCAGGGTGATCATAGCTAATAAACACATTACCTGGATGCATGTCAGCATGGAAAAAACTGTCTCTAAATACTTGAGTAAAAAAGACTTTAACACCACGCTCTGCAAGAAGCTTCATATTCGTCTTTTGTGCATTCAACGCTTCAATGTCAGAAACGGGAATACCATAAATACGCTCCATGACCATCACGTTTTCATGGCAGTAATCTGAATACACTTCAGGAATATACAACATAGAGCTATTTTCAAAATTACGACGTAGCTGAATAGCATTTGCAGCTTCACGCAGTAAATTTAGCTCATCAAGTAATGTTTTTTCGTATTCGCGGATCACCTCTTTGGGTCGTAAACGGCGACCATCAGGTAAAAATGGTAATAGATTTGCCAAGCGATACATCAAACGGATATCCGCTTTGATCACGGGTTGGATATCGGGACGAATCACCTTTAGTACCACTTCTTTACCGTTTTCTTTTAATTTTGCAGTGTGAACCTGCGCAATAGAAGCGGAAGCCAGTGGCGTTTCATCAAAATCATCAAACCATTGGTCGATAGGGCCACCAAATGAGTTTTCAATATATTGTCGTGCTTTCTTACCATCAAAAGGAGCAACTTTGTCTTGCAATAAAGCAAGCTGATCAGCGATTTGAGGAGGGAAAAGATCACGTCGAGTTGATAACATTTGGCCTAATTTAATCCAAACAGGGCCTAATGTTTGCAATGCGAGTCGTAAGCGTTCACCTAATGGTTTTTCTGGATGTTTATTTTTGATCCAAAATAGTGCTCGGCATCCTAATCTTGCAGGTAAAGTAATTCGGTGTTTAGGAATTAACTCATCAAGCCCATAAGATAAAAATACCTGAATAATATGATAGAGGCGCTTTAACTCACTAAGGAGCATTATTTTTTCTCCAATGTGCCTAACCGTTTTTCCAGTTCGGCTGTTTGCTGTGCAACTTCTTCTATTTCATCATAAAAATGGACTGTTTCTAATGCACTAGGTGCGGTTTTCCACTCTTCAATTAACGCATCACGTAAATAATCTTTTTGGTGACTCAAGAGTGAAGAAAATAACTGAACGCCCTTTCCTGCAACAACAGTCAGGCTTTGTGCCGCAATATCACCAATATAAGGTGCTAAATATTGCGCGGGATCCCACTGCGCCATATCTAATAATGCAGACCAATTTTGAACAACCTGCATATCACCATCAATAGTGATATCGCCACGGTTGATAAGTTCTGACATTTTTTGACGGTCACGAAGCTTAATCAGAGTTAATAGTTTTGTTTTTATCAAGCAATCAGTTTCATCATCCCACTGACTTAATACATCAACTTGTTGTTCGCTAAAGACTAAGTAGATGGAACGAGGAAACTCATTGATAGAAAGCGCCAACACTTTGCCCGCAAGGCGATTGCGGGCAGGTTTAAGCACATTTTCCTGATATAAAACGTGATTAAGTGCTGTTTCCATTGATGCTGTTAGTAGCGGATACAGTACTTGAGAAGCAATATCATGAGAAAAAGTGGCTTTTTCCATCTCAGAATTTAAATCCTTTGTGTAAGGCAACTATACCTCCAGTCATATTGGTATAGGTAACTTGATCAAATCCCGCTTCTTCCATCATACCTTTTAGTGTTTCTTGGTCTGGATGCATGCGAATTGACTCCGTTAAATAACGGTAACTTTCAGCATCATTCACAATCACTTGACCAATTTTCGGTAGGATATGGAAAGAGTAAGCATCATAAATCTTGCTTAAAGGATCAAGAACGGGTTTAGAGAATTCCAGCACCAGCAGACGTCCGCCTGGCTTTAATACACGGAACATTGAACGTAGCGCTTTTGCTTTATCGGTCACATTACGTAAGCCAAAGGAGATAGTGATGCAATCAAAATGGTTATCAGGGAACGGTAACTCTTCCGCATTCGCTTGTACATAGTTAACATTACCCACAATACCGTGATCGCGTAGCTTTTCACGCCCCATTTTCAACATTGAGTCATTGATATCCGCTAAAACAACTTCCCCATTTTCGCCCACAAGACGAGAGAATTTAGCTGTTAAATCACCCGTACCACCGGCAAGATCAAGAACACGTTGGTTACGTCTTACACCACTTGCTTCTATGGTATAACGCTTCCAAATGCGGTGAATACCGAAAGACATCAAGTCATTCATTAAATCATACTTAGACGCGACAGAGTGAAAAACCCTTGCAACCATGGTTTGTTTATCATCTTTGTCAACGGTTTGGAAACCAAAATCTGTTGTTTCCTTAGTTTGTTGAGTCATATTATTTGCCCGCCAATTAATCAAAATTTAGTAAATTCAGTACTGGTCGTTTCCAGAAATTTTTATCTCTTTATTTTATCAAATCAATCAGATGCTGATTTTTCAATGAGATCATTATCAATCGTTTTTTTTATCTCAACCCCTAAGGATTTAAAGCTTTCCGCTTGACTAATAAGATTTCCACGACCTTCAGAGAGTTTTTTCATCGCTAATAGATAGCCAGACTGCGCTTTTTGAATACTGTTTCCTAGCCCTTGCATATCATCAACGAAAAGTCTTAATTTGTCATACATTTTAGCCGCTCTGTCTGCAATTTCTTGTGCGTTTTGGCTCTGATATTCATAACGCCACAATGCAGCTATTGTACGTAAAGCAACAAGTAAAGTAGATGGCCCAACTAACATAATATTGTTTTTCAATGCTTCTTCTAGCAAGTCTGGAGAATGACCAATTGCAACAAGATAAGCGGGCTCAATAGGTATAAACATTAAAACATAGTCTAAAGACGTTACACCCGGTAGTTTATGATAATCTTTTACACTCAATCCTTTAATATGCGCTTTAATTGAGTTCACATGCGCATAAAGCGCTTGTTTACGTTCATTATCATTATTACTACTAAAATACTTTTCATATGCCACCAGCGACATTTTAGCGTCGATAATAACATCTCTACCATGAGGTAGATGCACAATCACATCAGGTTGATAGCGACTGCCATTTTCATGTCGAATACTTACCTGTGTTTCAAACTCATGGCCTTCACGTAATCCTGAAGACTCTAATATACGTGCTAATACCGTTTCGCCCCAGTTACCTTGAACTTTATTATCCCCTTTTAAGGCATGCGTTAAGTTAACGGCTTCTTGTGCCATTTTTACATTCAATTGTTGGAGCTGGCGAATTTCATGAACCAAAGTATGTCGCTCTCTGGCTTCTTGCCCAAAACCCTCTTGAACTTGTCGCCGAAAGCTTTCGAGCTGTTCACGAAATGGTGAAAGTAAATGTGTTAATCCTTGGCGATTTAGCTCCTCTGCTTTACGCCCACTCTGTTCGAAAATACGATTAGCTAAATTCTCAAACTGTGTTGCAAGCCGTTGCTCACTATTCATTAATAATCGCTGCTTTTCTTCTGCGGATATTCGGCTTTCTTCCCAACGCGTTGTCACTTCTCTTAATTCTGCTTCTTGAGAAGTAATAATTTCTCTCTGAGCACGTAATTCTTGTTCTAGCTGTTCTATATGTTGTTGCAATGAGGGGATAATCACCGCTTTTTCTTGGGCGATAGCAAGCTGTGTATGATTTTCACGTAGCATGGCTTCTTTGTCGGATAAACGTTGTTGGATAGACCACCAAACCAGCACGCCGCCAACAAGTACACCACCTAATAAACCAATGATCCCATATAACAACTGAATATCCACTAAAGTGACCTTTTTACTTTCCAGCGGGCTACGTTAAAACGCATAGGTAATATTGTCTAGCAACAATTTACATCGTGACTTGATTTGCGATAAAACACGCAATTATCCCATCCATTTCGCAAGCCATTGCAAACCAAAAGCACCGGGCGCCAAAATACCGAATGCCCAAATCATGGCTGATGTTAAATTAGCAATTTGAAAATAACGTTGTGGCATCGCACAAATACCCGCAACTAATGGAACAATTGCACGAAAAGGTCCAAAAAATCGCCCAATAAACACACCCCAGATTCCCCAACGATTAAAAAATTGATGACCTCTAACCAATGTTTGTGGTGAACGTGAAATGGGCCACAAGTTTCTCACGCCCTCTTTATAGTGAAATCCTACCCAGTACGATACCCAATCACCAAAGAAAGCGCCTAACGCGGCAGCAAGCCATATAGGCCAGAAAAATAAGCCACTTTCACCAATTAAGGCACCTAATCCCAATAAAATAACCGTGGCAGGAATAAGCAAAGAAATAAACGCGAGTGATTCACCAAAAGCAAGCAAAAACACAATTGGAATAGCCCAAATTTCGTGCTCTTTTACAAAGAGAGTGATGGTATGAATAATGTCTTGTACGGTCAAAATAGAGGCCTTAAATTCGGTTAACCTAAGTTAAATAAAATATTTTGATTAACCGAATATAAATCACTTTATTATTCGAGAAAATAATTTTGTAAGGTATCTCGGCTAGAAGCATCTAAACCGATATCTTTCTCTAGCCAAGTATCCACATTACCGTAATGCTGATTAATACTGGCCAATGCCGTTTGCAGAAACTCTTCTTGTACTGAATAAACATAGGCAAATTTATCAACAATGTTATCACTCATTGTTTTGGCATGTTCTTCTAAAAGATAAGCACGATAAGGCGCTAATGTTTCATTGGTAAGAAGGTAATCTTCCATCACCACATCTAAAGACGCACCAAGAGCAAATAGTACTAAAGCGGAGCCAACACCGGTTCTGTCTTTACCTACCGCACAATGTTGCACAACCCCCCCTTTTTCGGGTTGCTTTAACAACATAGCTAATTGTTTATAGGCAGGGTTATTAATAGGTAATAATTGATATAACTGAAACATAAAAGCTTTAGCATCAAACTGCTCAAGTATTTCCGGTGTCAGCTTTTCGAGGTTTGCAGAGACTTCTTTGGATAGCGGGTTTGCAGGGGCGTGATAATATTGCGCACCTTCCCATACACGATCTGGTTTATCAACAATCTCTCCACTATCACGATAATCAATGATTTGAAAAAGATTTTTATCAATGAGCAGAGATTGATCTGTATTGGTTAATCTGTCCAGTGAGCCAGAGCGAAAGAGCATTCCGGGTCTAATAACACCACCGTTACTCAATTTTTTACCCCCTAAATCACGAAAATTAATTCCGCCGACTAAAGGCAACACCGAAGGATGTGTTTGTAAGATATCAGTCATAATGCCTCTTCTCATTGTTGTATTGTTAAGACCTCAAAGACCTTAACAGAAATCAGCGTCTGTTGACACATTAACGTGATGAATTACCATACAAAAAAAGCCCTTAATACCAAGGTATTAAGGGCTTTCCTATTTGATTAAAAAAAACTTATTTCATTAAAATACGAGCAGCTTCGATAACGATACCTAGCGCATTATTTTCAGTTTTCTTCAGTAATTCTGCATCTGGAATTTCTTGTTGAGTACGGTTTACGATAACACCCGCAACCATACCGGCACGTAAACCTTGGCTTGCACACATTGTCAGTAATGTTGCAGATTCCATTTCATAGTTCATGACGCCCATTTCTTGCCACTCTTTCATAGAGCCTTTGAAACGGCGAACAACGCGACCTGTATAGGTGTCGTAACGTTCTTGTCCTGGATAGAATGTATCTGAAGATGCAGTAACACCTACGTGTACAGTTGAGCCATTGTCTTTAGCGGCTTTGTACAGTGCGTTCATACATTCAAAATCAGAAACAGCTGGGAATTCCATTGGTGCGAAATGTAAGCTTGCGCCATCTAAACGAACCGCAGCAGTAGTCACAAGAATATCACCTACATTGATATGCTCTTGAATTGCACCCGTTGTACCAATACGCAAGAAAGTACGGATACCTAACTGTGCTAATTCTTCAACCGCAATAGAGGTAGATGGGCCACCGATACCTGTTGAGCAAACAATAACAGCTTTGCCATCAATCTCGCCACGCCATGACGTGTATTCACGTAAAGAAGCCAGATGAACTGGGTTATCCATTAATTTTGCAATTTTTTCAACACGCTTAGGATCACCTGGAACAATTGCTAAAGTGGCACCCTGTAGGTCATTTTTGGTTAAACCTAAGTGAAATACATCAGACATATCGGACTCCTCAATGGGACAAAACCAATGATCATTAAATTAAAAGTTACTGTATCAGTTTTCCAGACCTTTTTAGTGATAAACGTCACTTACAGGACATCAAACAAAGTAACAATTTCATAAAATT
The DNA here is from genome assembly GCF_002607735.1 of Proteus alimentorum. Classification (GTDB taxonomy): domain Bacteria; phylum Pseudomonadota; class Gammaproteobacteria; order Enterobacterales; family Enterobacteriaceae; genus Proteus; species Proteus alimentorum. The sequence goes on along the minus strand of NZ_NBVR01000028.1, from coordinate 30,511 downwards.
GTGATTATCATCACAAAAAAGACGTATAAAAGACATTATCCACGAACACATTATCAGTATTCGCCAGTATCAATCATTAACTAAAATAAACACTTCTCTCATCAGTATAGATGCGATAAATACATTATCGAATATAAATCCCCCAATATATACACTCTAAATAACTCAAATCACCGCTAGGCGACAAGTAAATGAGTCGCTAGGCGCATACATCAGTATGTGACTAGTGCGAATGTACGCAGTCAACAACGCTACGGCTTAAAATTCAACGAGTAAGTACTCTAAATAATTCAAGTCACAGCTAGGCGACAAGTAAATGAGTCGCTAGGCGCATACATCAGTATGTGACTAGTGCGAATGTACGCAGTCAACAACGCTACGGCTTAAAATTCAACGAGTAAGTACTCTAAATAATTCAAGTCACAGCTAGGCGACAAGTAAATGAGTCGCTAGGCGCATACATCAGTATGTGACTAGTGCGAATGTACGCAGTCAACAACGTTACGGCTTAAAATTCAACGAGTAAGTACTCTAAATAATTCAAGTCACAGCTAGGCGACAAGTAAATGAGTCGCTAGGCGCATACATCAGTATGTGACTAGTGCGAATGTACGCAGTCAACAACGTTACGGCTTAAAATTCAACGAGTAAGTACTCTAAATAATTCAAGTCACAGCTAGGCGACAAGTGAATGAGTCGCTAGGAGCATACATCAGTATGTGACTAGTGCGAATGAACGCAGTCAACAACGCTGTGGCTTGAAGTATGACGAGTAGCTTGAAGTACAACGAACATAGCGAGTAAACTACCCGCCCTTAAAATAAACATCAAATGTGACAAACACATCGTCACCGGAGTAAACATGAGCTTATTTAACCAAATTGCAAGCCTACTAGGTGGCGAAAAAATCAATCAATATAAAACTGTCCTTGATTGGATTGGGTCTCAAGGTGGCATTGAAGGCTTAGTAAAGCAATTTGATACCGCGGGTTTAAGTGAGCTTATTCAATCTTGGATAAGTACAAATACAAATTTACCAATCAGTGCTGAACAAATCGTCGCGGTTTTTTCATCACCTGTTATTAACGAACTTGCGTCAAAAGTTAATTTAAGTGCAACAGAAGCGTCTGAAATGGCAGCACAATATTTACCTAAATTAATTGATAAAGTCACGCCGGATGGTGTTGTACCTAAAGACTTAGATTTAGTTAGTGCGGGGATGGATATTTTAAAAGCGAAGATTTTCGGTGGCTAAATAAACAGACTGTTTTAATGCATTTTCCCTTACATCCCATAAGGGAAAACGCATCACCCGCTTAATAATCAAAATTGATTACAGCAAACCTTCTTCAATCAACGCTTCATGAAAACGTTGTTTCTCTTCAGGTGTTGCTTGAATACGCTCTAAAGGTACATCCAAAGCATAAGGGATATTTTGTTGTGGTGAATAAACGGCTAATACGTAGGTATTTCCATTTTGCTCAATCACAATAGGCGGTGTTTTCTTATTACCTGAATAAGCAATACGAATATCTTTACCCTCTAAATTAAGATGATAAGTCGCAATAAATTGCTTATTACTCACAACCATTTTTGCAGGAATGGCAATTAACTTAAGAGGTTGAGTTCCCACTGATAATAATGCTTTTCTCACTTTACTCGTTAATATCTGACGATAAATAAAAAAGATCACACTAAAACCGAATAAGCCGACAAAAACAATAGTGCTAATTAAACGAAGCCAAATATTATCTATCGCCACATCAACGGTCATTTTACTGAGATCATTTGCATCAGCAACGGGTTCAACTAACACATCTTTGGGGCCTAAATCTAAAAAAGTAAAATTACGCGAAACTTCATTGCCTTTATAATGTAAATCAACACTACAGTTAGTCAGAACAACGAGTTGAGAACGACAAGAGCCATTTACCGTAGCATCAACAGGTACTGCATTCTCACTGATTTTATAATCATAAAGAATATTAGGAATTTGATAAGCACTAAATACTGTCATTGCTAACATGAAAATAACTAAGAATAAGGTGCGAAATAATCCACCGTCGCCTCTTAGCGGAACTAATTTCAAAGGTCGAGTTGGAAAAGCATCTAATACTTTATCCGAAAGTTTAATGCTAGTTTGCACAATAATTATATCCATAAAATTAGAGAATTTTGCAGTATAGCAACTCTACTGAATATCAATAATAAGATTTACTCTAGGTTTTAATGAATACCTTTTTTAAATTTTATATAAAGTTAGCCTGCTATTTTGACTATGCGACTTATCTAAAGTGACAGTTCAAAAATAACAGGCTAATAAACAATTAATTATTTTATTACGCGTTCTGACGTAAATATTTAGCAGCCTCAACCATATTTGCTAATGCTGCTCGCGTTTCAGGCCAACCCCGTGTTTTTAATCCACAATCTGGATTAACCCATAAACGCTCTGCGGGAATTCGAGATTGTGCTTTTCTTAATAAACCGACGATCCATTCTACATTTGGCACATTAGGTGAGTGAATGTCATAAACACCTGGTCCAATTTCATTTGGATAATCAAAGTGCTCAAAGGCTTCTAGCAATTCCATATCTGAACGTGAGGTTTCGATTGTAATTACATCTGCATCTAGTGCTGCAATTGAATCCATGATGTCATTAAATTCGCAATAACACATATGCGTGTGGATTTGTGTTTCATCATCAGCAATGGCGGCACTTAATTTAAAGGCATCAACGGCCCAATCAAGATACGCTTGCCATTCATCGCGACGCAGTGGCAAACCTTCACGTAATGCGGGTTCATCAATTTGAATAATACCAATACCCGCTTTTTGTAAATCATCAACCTCATCACGCAAAGCTAGTGCGATCTGTTTTGCAATGGTTTCACGCGTCACATCTTCACGAGGGAACGACCAACATAAAATTGTCACAGGGCCTGTTAACATACCTTTGACTGGCTTTTCCGTTAGCGACTGCGCGTAAGTTGCCCAATCCACAGTAATGGGCGCTGGTCGACTAATATCACCAATAATCACCGGTGGTTTTACACAACGTGAACCATAGCTTTGCACCCAGCCATTTTGCGTAAACACATAACCATCAAAGTGTTCACCAAAATACTCCACCATGTCGTTACGCTCTGCTTCGCCATGAACTAATACATCAAGGCCAAGGTTTTCTTGTTCCGATATTGCTTGCTTAATATGTTCGCTGATATTTGTGCGATAAGCTGCCGTATCGATACGCCCTTTCTTAAAATCTAAACGGACAGTACGAATTTCTGTTGTTTGTGGGAATGAGCCAATCGTGGTGGTTGGCCATAATGGCAAATTAAACCGAGTACGTTGTACTTCTGCGCGTTGGGTATAAGGTGAATTTCTTTCGCTGTCTTGCGCTTCAATTGCCTGTAAACGCGCTTCAACTGTTGCATTATGTACACGAGTTGAGTGCTGACGTTGACGAATTGGCGTACTGTATTGTGCCAGTTGTTCATCATACTCGCCTTCTGGCGCATTCAATGCCTTAGCTAACAAAGCGACTTCTTCACATTTCTGAACAGCAAAAGCAAACCAGCTTTTGACTTCATCATCAAGTTTCGTTTCTGCATTTAAATCAATTGGACTATGCAGTAATGAACATGAAGTACCAATCCACAATGGACGTGTCCCTTTTAATGAAATTACTTGCTGATAACGTGTACTTAAATCTGCTTTCCACACATTTCGACCATTAATCGCACCTAATGACAGCACCCAATCTTTAGGTAATGCTTGGTGTAAGTGCTGCAAATCATCTTGCCCTGCTGAAATATCAACATGAAGCCCATTAACAGGTAAATTTTTAATAATATCAAGATGATGAGAAATACCATCAAAATAGGTCGTCAGCAGTAATTTAACGTGTCCTGTTAATGCTTGATAAGCTGTTTGATACGCATTTTGCCATTCAACAGGTAAATCCAGTACCAAAGCAGGCTCATCAATTTGCACCCATTCAATACCTTTCTCTTTTAATGCAGAAATAACTTGTTGATAGATAGGTAAAATGTCTTTTAAAAGCGTTAATCTATCAAATTCAGGGCCTTTTACTTTACCTAGCCACAAATAAGTCACTGGGCCGAGTAAAACAGGTTTTATTTTATGACCTAACGCTAATGCTTCATCGACTTCTTCTAGTAACTCTTTCCATGCAAAGGTAAATGACTGACCTTGCTGAAATTCAGGCACGATATAGTGATAGTTAGTATTAAACCATTTCGTCATTTCAGATGCAGCCGCAGGTTTACCTGTTAGCGCTCTACCACGAGCAACTCTGAATAGAGTATCAAGGTCGAGTGAGCCATCTTCATTACGGTGACGCGGTGGCACATTACCTAACAGTAGACTTGTCCCTAACACTTGGTCATACCAAGCAAAATCACCAACCGGTAATAATTCAACACCTGCATCCGCTTGTTGTTGCCAATGGCGAGCACGAAGCTCTTTACCCACTGCAACCAATTCTTCCTGTGAAATCTTACCTGCCCAATAGTTTTCTTGTGCCTTTTTTAGCTCTCTATCTAAGCCAATACGAGGGAAACCGAGTGTGTGATTGCGAATTGTCATAATTAAAATCCTATTTTTAGCCGTCTAGATGTTTACACATCCATAATCTACAGGTAGTGTATAAATCACAAGCGCAAATTTTTCATCAACAACTTGAAGGTTTATCATGATAGAAATAAAACATTTAAAAACGATCTTAGCCTTGAAGCACACAGGCTCTCTTGCTAACGCAGCAAATCAATTGCATCAAACACAATCGGCTCTTTCACATCAATTTAGTGAATTAGAACATCGCCTTGGTTATCGAATTTTTGTACGTAAAAGCCAGCCACTGCGCTTTACTTCACAGGGGGAAGTGCTCGTTAAATTAGCAGAAGAAGTATTGCCTATCGTTCGTAGAGCCATTGAAGCGTGTAATGAGCCCGGTAGTGTGAATTTGAATATCGCGATTGAATGCCATAGTTGTATTCAATGGTTAACCCCTGCATTACAGCAATATCGTCAAACATGGCCTGAAGTCACTGTTGATTTTCATTCGGGTGTTACCTTTGATCCACAGCCAGCATTATTACAACGAGAATTAGATGTCGTGTTAACATCCGATATTTTGGACGATCCTCGTTTACACTACACGCCATTATTTGACTATGAAGTGAAATTAGTTTTATCGCCCGATCACCCTCTTGCTAATCGCTTACATATTCAGCCACAAGACTTAATTGCAGAAACCTTATTTATTTATCCCGTACAAAGAGAACGTTTTGATGTGTGGCGCCATTTTTTACAACCAGCGGGGATCACGCCACATTTTAAACATGTCGATAATACGTTGTTGTTAATTCAAATGGTTGCTGCCGGCATGGGAATCGCTGCATTACCTCATTGGGCTGTTGAGAATTTTGAAAAACAAGGATTAGTTGTTACAAAAACATTAGGCGAGGGATTATGGAGCCGGTTATATGCCGCTAACCGTAGTGGCGAGCAACATCAACCGGCAATTCGAGAGTTTATTCGCTTATCAGGCCAGCACGCTGTTAACAATCTTCCTTTTGTAAAACAGGTCGGCGTATCCAGCGTCGATGGATCCAAAGTGATGCAACAATCAGGCTCGCGCCTATGATAAAACTTGGCCAATTTGGATGTTGCTGCCAGATAGAAAAATTCACTAATAATCCTGCTGGAACCATCATGTTATTCATAATCGCTAAGGTTCCAGCATCAACTTGTGTGGCACCATAGTTCCACATGAAATACCCTATTCCAGAAGCGCCAATGCCTAACCAGAGTAAAACACCCCATTGTAGTGATGTTGTTGGCATTTTCTGCCAATCGGCAAAACACAATGCCCCCACCAGTGAAACGGCAACAGCACCAAGATAAAACCAAGAAAATGCATGATGTTGTGGAATCGGATGTACTTCCATTAGTCGTTTATAACCCACCTGACCAATAGCAAAGAAAATATTAGCCAGTTGCACTAATAACAATCCATACCAAAAATCATCACTTAAATGGTCATAACGAATAATTGCCGCACCTAATACCGCTAATAATGAGCTGAATGCATAGCCCCAACGTAATTTCTGACGTTCTAATAAATCATAAATTAGCGTGACATAAAGCGGTGTTAATACGGTAAAAAGTAAAAATTCTGCAACGGTCAAATAGTTATAAGCGTGGAAGACAAACAGATACATAATACCGAGTTGGCAAGCCCCCACTAGCATATAAAGCAGGATCACCTTAAAGCGGATCCCCTTCCAACGTAAGAAAGGTAAAAAGACCAACGCCGCCAAAGAAACGCGGATCAGAACAGAGAGCCAGCTATCAACCTGACCCGCGAGATACTCGCCGATCAGGCTAAAAGAAGCAGCCCATAACAATGTTGTAATAACAAGCAACCACATAATTAGCTATCTTTCTCTACTAATAACGCTTCCATTAAATCCAACTCATGTAGCAATAGTTGGAGTGTTTCATTACTGATTTTTCGCGTTGCTCTTAAATGGTAAAGCTCCCCACGTTCAGCACGTAATGCTGTTAAACGAAAACGTCTTTCGAGATCTTCTTCTAACGCGTTATGGATCATTTCATCTTGATCCGCAGTACGGCGTCTTAAATAACCCGTTACACGAGAAGCAACTTCATTAATTTCTTCTGCATCCAACTGCTCTTCAGTACTTGCCGCTAAGCGCTCTTCCATTTTATTCAGGCTAACCATTGCCACTTCAGCCATCACTTTACGTGCATAGCGAACTTCATTTTTATCTGCTTCTTTGTCAGTTGCTTTCACGCCTTTTAACAAGAAAGGAAGCGAGATAATACCGACTAAAATCGACAGTAAAATAACACCCGCAGCAATAAAGATAATTTGATAACGCCCAGGGAAAGTACTGCCATCGGTTAAAAAGAGTGGAATAGAAAGCGCACCTGCTAACGTAATCGCACCACGAACACCTGCAAATGACGATAACCACAACTCACGCGTTGTGTAATTAGCGAAATCAAGGGGATGTTTTTTCATAAAGATCAGGCTGATTTTCTTCATTAGCCATAACCATGTAAATCGCAGGATCAGCAATGCAAAATAGATAACGAAAACGGCAGCGAACAGCATCCAAACTTCAACTTCTGGGTCAAGATCGGCTTGAATAACAGAGCTTGTCCAGATAATAGGAAGCTGTAAGCCAAGCATGATAAAGACAAGGCCGTTAAAGACAAATTCAAGCATTGACCATACGCTATCAGCACGTAAGCGCATCGCAAGAGGTGCATTTCTAATCACGCCTGATTTACTGATAGTCATACCGGCAGCAACAGCCGCTAAAATACCTGAAAAACCAATATGTTCTGCAATAAGATAAGAGGCAAAAGGTAGCAATAACATAAAGACGATTTGTGTAGCCGGATCGTCTCCGCTCCAACGACTCATTAATCGTAAAGATTTACTGTAAACTAAGGTGACACCGATACCAGCCAGTAATCCCCCAACAGCGACTTTAAAAAATTCAAGGGTTGCACCGCCAACAGTAAACACCATTGTTCCCATTGCCACCGCAACTGCAAATTTCAAGGCAACCAGACCCGAAGCATCATTCATTAATGCTTCACCTTCTAAGATGCCCATTATTCGCTTAGGTATTCGTCCTTTACCGACAATAGAAGAGAGTGCGACCGCATCCGTTGGCGAAAGTACGGCCGCCAATGCAAATGCCGAAATAAGAGGGATACTTGGCATCATCCAGTAAATCAGATAACCGATACCAACAACTGTCACCATAACTAAAACAAGCACAAGAATAAAAATCTCACGCCCATTTTGGATAAATTCTCGTGTCGGTGTTTTCCAACCATCAACAAAAAGCAAAGGTGGGATCAATAGAACGAGGAATAATTCAGGATCAAAAGTGACATGTAAACCAAACTGAGGCCATGCCAATAAAGCCCCTATCACAATCTGTATTAATGGTAACGGAACACGAAAGGGAATTAATTTTGTGATAACTCCCGAAACTGAAACCACCAGTATTAAAATTAAAATAGTAAAGAAAATTTCCATGTTACCCTTACATGCCTATTTTTATCCTGAAAACCTGCCATCTTTCCCTTATAAAAGGGAAACCAACCGAAGAATAAAGAAACATATTATGTAAAATTCACGCATCATATCTTTCTTTATCTATGAATCTATGCTTATTTTAAACAGATCCCACACAGACTCTGTGAGAATATTTAAAAATTAAGACTAATCGTATCTAACACCGCACATTGTACGCAATTTATTGCTCTCTATTTATTAACGGCATTAATTATAGAAAGCATACGTTTTTATTTCTCTTTTTCAGTCTAAGCAATGTAATAGACCGTATAAAAACGTAAAACGTTAAGTCATCAAATAAAAAATAAGAAATAAATGACAATAGCAATTAAATTTGAGAGCTAGCTTGTAATGCTAATGATTATTCAATTGTTCTTAACATCGACATCATGACAACATCACAATATTTACCCTCTCTAAAAGCAGCTTTACGACGTACACCTTCAACCTCAAAACCTAATTTCTTATACAGATGCAAGCCCCTTTCGTTGTCTGAATACACTTCTAATTCTAATCGGGTGGCGGCTAACCAATTGAAAGCATAATCAATTGCTGTATTAATCAGTAATTTACCGACACCTTTTCCTGAATATTCAGCACCAACACCAATACCAAAGCTGACAATATGGCGACGACGAGGATGTGAGTCGATTATCAACGCTAAGTGCCCAGCAACTTGGTTATCTATTGTGGCAACAAAATGAGGAATATTTTGCTCTGCAAATTCAAGTAATCGTTTTTTCCACATCGTGACTGAAGGGTAAGGAAATTGGCAAGTGCAAATATATAAATCAGGGTGTGTATATAACTGTTGAATTGCTGATGCGTCGTCAGGTTCACCATGGCGTACTTTTATTTCTTGCATATATTCTACCAAAAATTTAACAACTAGGCTTAATTTCGACAATAGCGAATAAAAGTAGATAAATAAATAGCAAAAAGACGGAATAAAAATATATTCCGCCTTTTGTCTTTAAAACCGATTATTTAAATTAAATTGCCCACTCACCCGCATAAAATGCCACTAGAGCAATAGTAATTAATACGGTGCCAATATTGAGTTTACGCCACTCACCAGCAAAAATGCGTCCAATGACTAAACACCCAAAACCTAACATAATGCCCGTTACAATATTACAGGTTAGAACGATAAATACGGCACACACCATACCAGACATCGCATCAACAAAATCACTGAAATCTAGCTTAGTGACATTACCTAACATCAATAACCCAACATACATCAGTGCAGGTGCAGTTGCGTAAGCAGGCACTAAATAAGAAAGAGGCGATAAGAAAAGGATCAGTAAAAATAAAATACCAACCACTGTTGCAGTTAATCCTGTTTTACCACCAGCAGCTGTTCCTGCGGCTGATTCAACATAAACCGCAGCAGGTGCTGCACCAATAACACCTGCAAAAATACTACTGACAGAGTCAGAAGTCAGCGCTTTTCCGCCATTAATAATTTGCCCGCGTTTATCTAATAAGTTTGCTTGACCTGCAACAGCTCGAATAGTCCCTGTCGCATCAAAAATAGCCGTCATCACTAATGCAAGAACACTTGGTAATACTAAAGGCTGCAAGGCACCTTTAATATCCATCGCAAACAATAAAGAAAGTCCATCTTCACCTAATTGAGGCATTTTAAAGATGCCTTGATATTTCACATTAGGATCAAAAATAAGACCAATAATCGAAATAGCCACAATCACTAATAGCACGCCACCCGGTACTTTACGTTTTTCTAATCCGAAAATAGCGGCTAATCCTGCAAGTGACATCAGAACAGAGAATGATGTAAATTTCCCCATTGCGACGGGTAAACCATCAAACGGGTTTTTAACCACTAGTCCAACACTGTTTGCTGCGATTAAAAGTAGAAAAAGTCCTATCCCTATTCCTGCACCATGTGCGATACCGATTGGAATATTTTTTAAGATCCAAGTGCGAATGCCTGTTAATGAGAAAACGGTAAATAAACACCCCATTAAAAACACCGCACCTAATGCAACGGGCACAGAGATATTTTGTCCTAAGACCAAGCTAAAAGCGGTAAATGCGGTTAATGAAATAGCACAACCAATTGCCATCGGAAGATTTGCCCACAATCCCATTAGAAGAGAGCCCAATCCCGCGACTAAACAGGTGGCAATAAAAACCGCTGTATGTGGAAAACCGGCTTGTCCTAACATGCTAGGAACAACAATCACGGAATACACCATCGCCAGAAATGTCGTCAAACCCGCGATCATTTCTTTGCGAACAGTTGTGCCGCGTGCTGTAAGTTTAAAATAGCTATCCAGTTTACCTGTGCTTGCTGATTGATTAGCAGACATTACATTCCTCTGACATAAAAACGGTTCACTCTCCAAAAAACGAAAACGATTACGTATCAATTGGAATGACCTCTTATTGATAAAAAATTTAAGAGGGAGTCAAAAGCAAACGTTTGGCTTTTCGTGTGGATTGAGTGAGAGAATTTGACGCAAACGATTATCTGGTGCTTTTAGGGTAAGAATCAAGCGAAAAAATACATTTTTAATAAAAATGTCATAAAAAGATAATTTAAAGTTAGAAAAAAAGAAAAAGAGGAAAGTAGCTACCGACTTTCCTCTTTATTCTACTTTTGTATAATCATCCTATATCATGTTTATCTCATAGTAGAAAAATAACTTAATTAATTGTTTTTATTAAATTTAGGTTACACGACATGATAATATTAAGAAGATCTACTATTGAGTGCTTCAACGCCTAGGTTCCAACGTTCCATTGTTGAAACTAAGAATAAACCTGTCATAGCAACCAATAAGAATGGCAGTGAAGATGAAGAAATTTCTGACATCGCGCCAGCCAACAAAGGCCCTGCTAAATTACCCATTCCCCATAACATCGCAGCTGATGCATTAGCGACCATCAAATCATTGCCTGAGAAATATTGCCCTATTTGTACCAATGCAATAGTGTATATCGCACCGGCTGTTGCCCCCAGTACCAGCAATAAAGGCCAAATCAAAAATGCGTGAGACATCGTGAGCGGTAATAATAAGCTTGCAAGTAAAGTCACTACACCACAAATTCGATATAACCGCGTTCTGTTCATATGATCAGCAAGCCAGCCAAATGGCATTTGCATAATGGCATCACCCGCTAAAATAGCGCTTATCATCATTGCGGCAATCGCTTCAGTGTGTCCCATACTTAGGCCATAAATAGGGAACATAGAAAGCACGGCACCATCAAAAAAAGCAAAGAAAACAATACCACCACAGATTGCGGGGGCAACTTTAACAAAGCGGATAATAGAAAAATTAGGCTCTTGCGTATCTTTCGGTAGTTTATCTCCTGTTTTCTGATCCATCATTAAAAACAGGACAATAGAGATAATATGAATAAAGACACTAATTAAAATAGGTGTCTTATCTGCAACCCCATAAAGCGCAATAATTGAAGGCCCTAATAACTGGCTAATAGTAAATACCGTAGTATATACCGCTAAAATTCGCCCACGTTTATTATCGGGTGAAAGCTCATTAATCCACGTTTCTCCTAAACAAATCATCACACCACTGGCAATACCCGTAATTAATCGTAAAGGAAATAGCAACTCTAGAGGTAAACTTCCCATTAAGGGTAGTAAACTTATTGCAGAAACAATAGTGGCTAATAGCATGGCAAAGCGTTTACCAATCCATTGCACAATACGCCGAGCAAAGGGCGAAATAATTAACATTCCAATAGCAGGTGCAGCGGAAATAAGCCCAATGATAGATTCACTAATACCCACTAAATTAAGGCGCAGTGCCACCATAGGAATAGTTAATCCGATAACAATCCCGATAACGCCAATACTTACCGTGATAGTTGTTATCGCAAAAACTTCAGATTGGCGATAATTTTGATGTGACATGTTATTTTGTTTCTGCGAATAACAGAAACCTCAGTAATAAAAGGAAGGTGGTTAAATAAAATATTGTTGTATTATAGGGGATAAGAAATAGATAAACATGCTTAAAAAGTAACATTAACCAGAGAAAGATCTCCGTTTGACTGACGAAGATCTTTGCCTTTCGCAATATTCTCACTTCATCGTTATTTATCCTACAACGCTTAAGAAAAATAACGATAGATAAGCACAGTACCTGATGCCAGTACAATGGTATAAATCACACTCATAAATCGAGCTTTTGACATCCGTAATGTTAAATTGCGCCCTAACCATACACCAGCAAACATAGCCGGCAAGAAAATAGCGGCTAACTTAAGAATATCCAATTGCCAATAAATACCAGCGAATAAGAAAATCACCACTCGTGTTAGTGTGCTAAAGCCAATCAATGTCGTTTGTGTAATGCGAAACTTGTTTTTATCTGCAATTCTACCTGATAAATAGATCGCATATAAAAAACCACCACTGCCAAACAATGCACTAAACACACCACCAATTAACCCAAAAGGGTAAACCAAGCGTTGAGAAAATTGGCTTTCTTGTTTTTTCCAAAATAGGGCATAAATTGCATAACCAGCGGCAAAGAGACCTAAAAGAAGAGAAAGCAAATCAGGTCGTGTAGTTAATAAAATCGTCGCACCGACAAGACTACCAATAATGATAAGCGGAATAAGATAGCGGATCTCTTTAAAATCAGCCTGTTTTCCATCTCTTAAAACATTCACGATGGCGGCACTTAAATCGATTAATGCCAATAAAGGCACTATCATTGAAAGAGGTAAATAAAGTGCTAATACAGGGCCTGCAATTAACGCAGAGCCAAACCCAGCCATACCGAAAACAACATAAGCAAAGAATAAGGTAAGCAGGCAAATAAAAAGATCAGACCAACTGAGCAAGTCCATCATAATAAACCTTGAATAATTATCATTTAAGGAAAGATATTAGCGTAATTATTAAAAATCGAACAGCTACCGTAAGGCTATTCACAAAATACAGCAGAAACAGGATCTCATTTTTCCGAATACGGTTAATTAGTGTTATTATCTAATCGGAATAACACTTTTAAACTAACGATATTTTGAATTGGCAATGAACCCACAACCTCCTAAAAAAACGAATGAATACCTTGGTAATAAAGTCAAACAATTAAGACAGTCTCGAAACTTGTCACTTAATGAGTTATCAAGAAAATCGGGAATATCCAAGGCTGCATTGTCAAAATTAGAATCGGGTGATTCTAATCCTAGAATCGATACCTTAGAGGCTATCGCAATAGCGCTTGGCTTTCCTTTGGGCGATTTATTTAGTTTTACTCGTGAGGAGTACCCTCGTTTAGAACGACATAAACCTATCGTTGGTGATTATGCCCAAGAGTTTAAATTTCGAATTGGCATCGGCAATATTACTGAAATTTGGCATATCGAAATGAAGCATGGCGCAATTATTAATAGCCCAGCTCACGCTGATGGTACTCAAGAACACATCATGGTCTATTCTGGTAAATTAATGATGCGTTTTGATAATGATGAAACGGTTTTATTAGAAACAGGTGATTTTTACGCTTTTCATGGTAATGCGCCCCACTCTTATATTTGTGTGGAAGGACATTTACGTGCGTCTGTGATTATGTCTAGCCCAAATCAACAGCATTACCATCATCGCCCTTAAGCGCTAGATTGACTCTCTCTTAATTCTTAAAGAGAGAGTCAATTTGTATTAATTAATTTAAATAACTTTCCATTTGTTCAAAAACACGTAAATCGTCGCTAAATCTCACTTCTTTTACGTCTTCAAGCTTTTCGACCTGACTCACCATCTGCATTAGGCGATCATCTTTTTGCACTAATAGCCAAATACGGCTTTTATCGCTATTTTTCATCGGTAAACACAAAATACCATCGACGTTAAATGCACGGCGAGCAAATAGCCCACAAATGTGGGTCATAACACCGGGATGGTTACGAACAATTAATTCCAGTGCGATAGGTTGTGATTGTTGTGACATAAATTAAGCTCCTATCATCTCAATATTTGCCGCCCCTGGCGGTACCATTGGAAATACTTTTTCATGAATATCAATCATGACATGAATTAAACATGGACCTGGTTTTTCAATTGCTGCTTTTAAGGCACTTGCAGGATCCGCTTCCTGATTTAAATCACAGGTATCTAAACCAAAGCCTTGTGCAATACGAATAAAATCTGTTTGATAAGGGTAAGCAGCAGCATAAATACGCTCTTCAAAAAACAGCGTTTGTTGTTGGTGAACTAACCCCAATGCCTGATTATTTATCAAAATAATTTTGATATCTAATTGGTGCTCAGCCGCCGTAGCAAATTCTTGAATATTCATCATAATGCTGCCATCCCCCGAGAAGCAGAGGATTTTCTTATGCGGCTCTGCTAATGCGGCACCAATCGCTGCGGGTAAACCAAAGCCCATCGTGCCTAATCCACCTGAAGTTAACCATTGTCGAGGTCGATTTAACGGATACGCTTGTGCTACCCACATCTGATGTTGTCCTACATCCGTCGTAATAATGGCATCATCATCAACACAGTTTGCGGCTGCCAATACAATACCGTAGCCACTCAGCATATTTTCAGCGTTTTTCATCTCCAATGGATATTCTTGTTTCAGTGTTGTAACACGCTCTATCCATTCATTACGTTTGTTTGTATTAATCAATGGCAATAACAGTGATAACACTGATTTTGCATCAGCGTGGATCGCGATATCAGGGCGTTTGATCTTGCTAATTTCAGCGCGATCGATATCCACATGAATAATTTTAGCATTAGGACAAAACTTCTCTGCTTTGCCAATTGCACGATCGTCAAAGCGCGCACCTAATACAATCAACAGATCTGCTTCTTCTAAAATAAAATTGGTACTACGAGTCGCATGCATCCCCAGCATTCCCAAATACAAAGGATGTGAAGGTGGCATTAATCCTAATCCCATTAAGGTCATTGTTGTGGGTAGATTATTTTTCTCTGCTAATTCAATCGCTTCTTTACAGGCTTCAGCGCTAATGATCCCCCCACCTAAATATAAAACCGGATTTTTAGCTTGGTTGATCATTTGTGCCGCTTGTATCACTAAATCAGTATTAAAGGCGGGAACAGGATCTTTTTGTGGAATAGGCGGTAACGCGTCTAATGTAATAGTGGCTTGCTGAATATCTTTTGGTACGTCAACCCAAACAGGGCCAGGTCTTCCTGACATCGCTAAACGAAATGCATCACAAATGATTTCGGGTAAATCAGCAATATCACGTACTAAATAATTATGTTTCGTGATAGGAATAGACATGCCATAAGTATCAACCTCTTGGAAAGCATCGGTGCCAATCATCGCTGAAGACACCTGACCAGTAATACACACCAAAGGAATGGAATCTAATTTAGCATCGGCAATCGCTGTCACCAAGTTTGTTGCACCCGGTCCACTTGAAGCGATACAAACAGCAGGTTTACCATTTGCACGGGCAATACCTTGAGCGATAAAACCAGCACCTTGTTCATGGCGAGTTAAGATATGTCGAATAGATTTACTTTGGCTTAAAGCATCATATAACGGAAGCGCTGCACCACCAGGGATCCCTGCAACTGTCGTAATGCCTTGCCGTTCCAGTAAATAAACGATTAATTGCGCACCAGTAAAGGTTCTACTTGTTGTGCCGTTTTCTTGTTGATCACCCATTTTTCTCTGTCCTTTGTTCTAAGCCGGACTTTATGGGCGGTAGAAAAGAAAAACCCCGCCCGGTTAGTTCGCCGGCGGGGTTTCGAAACTGTGTTGATTCGGACCCGTTACGGCGCTTTGCCGACGACCACCACACGCACGACAACCACAGCCACGATGTGCGCTGTTAGTCGTAGACTTTGTAGTAGATTGGTGATGATCATGGGTTACCTATCAATTAATTTAATGATGTGTTTACGTGTTATCTGTATTTAAAAAAACATAACTTCTACAAATTAACAACCTTTATTTTCGGTTTATTTTTTATCACCACTAAAAACGAGAGCTAGATCACTTCTAGTGAAAATCAAAAAACACCCCTGATTGCAGCATAAAAATCTAGATTAACTCCACATTACAGAATAACCAAAAGTTCGTTTCCCAACGTAAACACATCGACTCAATTTTATAAAAAAGCAACTTGAACCAATAATAATGTTGCCGAAAGTACAAACATAAATATCACCATTGGCATGATAAATTTAAGCCATTTGTTATAGGAGATATCTAGCATTTGTAATGTCGCTAACACCAGTCCGGTAGGCGCTAAGAACAACATAATATATTGTCCCCAGTTATATGCTGAAACCACCATATAACGAGGAACACCGACTGCATCAGCTAATGGCGCCATAATTGGCATCGCTAAAACCGCAAGCCCTGAAGAAGAGGGAACAATAAAACCTAAACAGATAAAGACGACGAGTTGTGCTAATAAGAATAGGCTCGGTGGCATTCCTGCAACCATATGAGACATAAACTCAAGAATGGTATCAGCAATTTTACCTTGCTCCATCACAAGGTTAACCCCTCGCGCTAAACCAATAATTAATGAAACGCCGACTAACTCAGATGCCCCGTGAATAAATCCATCAATGGCTGTTTTCTCTTTTAATCCAGAGAGGAAAATTATGATGATGGCGATAGCAAGGAAAAGAGCGGCCATTTGTGGAAACCACCAGCCCATCTCCATAACACCCCAAACCATAATAGGAAAAGCAGCAACAAATAAGCAGAGGATCACCTTACGACGCCACGAAAATTCTAATATCTCATTAGGATCGTAATGACTTAAAAAGCGCTGTTTAAAACTTTCGGCATTTTCATAGTTATAAGAGAAAGTTGGATCTTTTTTGATCTTCTTGCAATACCAATATAAATAAACCAAAACACCTATCGTACCAATCACCAACCCAATAGTACGAAAGCCGATCCCTTCAATAAAGCTGATCCCTGAAGCATTTGATGCGATAACAACGGAGAAAGGATTTACAGTTGAGAACCCTGCCCCCATTGAAGAGGCAAGGAAAATAGCGCCGACACACACAATAGCGTCATAACCCAAGATTAAGAATATGGGTACTAATATGGGGTAGAAGGCGACGGCTTCTTCTTCAATCCCACAGCTTGTCCCACCTATGGATAATATGATTGTGACACCAAACACCACTAGAAACTCTTTACCTTTGGTTCGATTCGCCAGAGCTGTTAAACCTGCATTGAATGCACCGGTTTTATTAACAACCCCAATCAGTCCCCCCAAGACAAGAATGAAAACAATAACATCAGCCCCCTCTATCGTCCCTTTCACCATACTTTCGGTAATATCCATTATCCCTTTAGGTTGCTGTGCTACGCGTTCATAAGTTCCAGGTATTGCTATCGGTTTTTTAATTGTCCCATCTGTGAATTTATTAATCTCAATAGAGACATTTAAATCATTTAATGTCGCTTGAGTTGCAGGTAATACTTCATGAGAACCATCTATTTTCGCAACCACTAATGATGGCTCCGCTGAGTTATAACTTAATCGTTGATATTCGCCTGCCGGAATAATCCACGTTAAGCCAACCACAATTACTGTAATTGCAAATAAAATAGTAAATGCGGTCGGAAACGCAAACTTTTTAAGTTTCATAAGCGTCCTCGACTTAAATAAGAGGCTACTCTGCCAGTAGAAATAATATCTATCTGGCAGAGTCTATTATTAGAATTAAATTTAAAATGATGATAAGTATGATATTAATCAGAAATAATTGTTGTCCCTGTTTTTCCTTCTAAAGCAGATAATGCATTCTCTAAAGAAGTAATAATCGCTTGTACACCTTTATCACTTTCTTTTAAAAAATTAAGGCAAGCCTCAACTTTAGGTAACATACTTCCTTTAGCAAATTGCCCTTGAGAAATATATTCCTGAGCTTGAGAGAGTGTTAATTTATCTAAATTCATTTGATCTGGTTTATTAAAATTAATTGCGACTTTATCAACGGCTGTTAATATTAATAAAATATCTGCTTTTAATTCTACGGCTAATTTTGAGCTAGAGTTATCTTTATCAATAACAGCATCAATACCTTCTAATAAATCCCCTTTTCGAATAACGGGAATACCACCGCCACCCACAGTAATCACCACAATATTACGTTCAACCAATTGTTTAATAATTGGTGACTCTACAATTTCTAACGGTTTAGGTGATGGGATCACTCGGCGATATCCACGCCCTGCATCTTCCATAAAGTGAAAACCGTGCTCTTTTTGAATCGCCTCAGCTTGCTGTTGAGTATAAAAAGCGCCAATCGGTTTTGTCGGTGATAAAAAAGCCGGATCGTTTTTATCAACAACAACTTGAGTCACAATGGTTGCACAACCATGATTTTTATTCAGATTTCTCGCACATAATTCGTCATTAATAGCCTGTTGTAGATGATAACCAATATAACCTTGGCTCATGGCACCACATTCAGCAAATGGCATATAAGGCGTGCCGATATTCTGTTGTGATGCATAATCCATAGCTAAATTGATCATCCCAACTTGTGGACCATTTCCATGACCAATAATGACTTGATAGCCCTTCTCAACCAAATCCACAATGGGCTTTGCGGTTTTTCGTACTATCTGCTTTTGCTCTAGCGGCGTACTGCCCAATGCATTTCCCCCTAAAGCAATAAATACCTTCTTAGGCATTGTTAACTCCTTGCTTTAGCTTAAAGTCGCGAACATAACGGCTTTAATAGTGTGCATACGATTTTCAGCTTGATCGAAAACTTTTGATTGGCGAGACTCAAAAACATCGTCTGCCACTTCCATTTCACTCAAGCCAAATTTTTGATAAATATCTTCGCCAATGATTGTTAAGCGGTCATGGAATGAAGGTAAACAGTGTAAGAAAATTGCATGAGGATTTGCCATTTTCATCATAGAACCATTGACTTGATAAGCTTTCAGTAAGCGAATGCGTTCGTCCCAAACACTATCTGGCTCACCCATTGAAACCCAAATATCGGTATAGAGAACATCAGCGTCTTTTGCCCCTTTCTCGATATCTTCTGTTAATGTGATAGAACCTTCATTTTCAGCCGCAATTGCGCGACACTCCTTCACAAGTTGCTCTTCTGGCATTAAAGATGCTGGGCCACATGCCGTAAAATGTAAGCCTAATTTGGCACAAACCACCATTAAAGAGTTAGCAACGTTATTACGAGCATCACCAAAGAAAGTCAGCTTGAGCCCTTTTAAATGACCAAAGTTTTCTTCAACGGTTAGCATATCCGCCAACATCTGAGTGGGATGGAATTTATCGGTAAGGCCATTCCATACTGGTACTCCTGATTTCGCCGCCAATTCTTCAACTAATGACTGATCAAAACCTCGATATTCAATACCATCATAGAAACGCCCTAACACGCGCGCAGTATCTTCAATAGACTCTTTTTTCCCCATTTGTGATGAGCCCGGATCAAGATAAGTCACACCCATTCCTAAATCGTAACCCGCAACTTCAAAGGCGCAGCGTGTACGTGTTGAGGTTTTTTCAAATAATAAAACAATATTTTTACCCTCCAAAGAGCGATGAGGAATACCAGCCATTTTTAATGATTTAAAATGTTTAGAAAGCTTTAATAAATATTGAATTTCAGCAGATGAAAAATCGAGTAATTTTAAAAAGCTTCTACCTTTAATATTAATAGACATAATAATCTTATCTCCTAATTATCTTGATAAATAATAGAGTCGAAAATGTTTAATTTTTAAAAATAAATAAACACCACCTAATAACTTAAGCTATTAGGAAATATTCTTTATATTTTGAAAAGGTATAGAGGAATTTATCCGTTAAAAACGGAGAAGTGGAAGCACTGACGTTGTTTATACATCATAATGTGGGCAATACGTCTAATATGAGGTGTTTTCCTATTATTATTTTCCATAATATTAGTACCTTCACTTATAGGTATTAAATGAGGGTTACAGTGAAACATATAGGAATTAATATTAATGTGATTATCATCTCAATTATCTATTTATGAATAAAACCATATACAAGTAGAAATAAAAACAAATAAAACATTTCATTAACACGCATATACTATAGGGATAATTAGGCTTATATTAAAAAACTAATTCAAGCAAATTAATAAGATAATATAAAATATAGCGACTAAAATAATAAGAATTTATTTAGTTATTATTTATTCCATTTTTTAGTGTTAACATTACTGATATCTTTTAACATTAAAATAATTTAGCCAGCATCATCACAGCACTACAAATAATTAAAATCAACGTCGCATACTGAAACATCCTGTCAGGCATTCTGATCAACAACCACTTAGACAACGGAATAGAGATTAGCGAGCCTAAAAATAACAAAAGTGCCAAATGAATATCCGTATGCCCATCTTGCATATAGGCCAGTGCAGAAGATCCCGATAATAATGTTGTGGTAAATATAGAAGTACCAATAGCTTGCTTAATAGAAAGGTTCGCATAACGTAGCAACAATGGTAATACAACCACACCACCGCCTACCCCCGTTGCCCCTAAAACAACTCCGGCTGCAATCGCAGGAAGTAATAACGCTTTTATATTTAAAGGCGCTAACGCTGTATTTTCAACCACAAGGGGAGGTAATGAGAAAAACATTCTCTGTACAAAGAGAAATAGAGAAAAAACAATAGCACTGACAACAAGCGCATTAATTCCCCATTCGACTTGTTGCTGGTACTGCGCTAACGAACCTAAATAATTAACCAAAACACTAGCTAAAAAGGTACTTGGCAGCATTATTCCTAATACAATCATTGCTCTTTTAAAGGGAATATTTCCAAGGCGAAAATGCATATAAGACGAAGTGACCTTCATCAACATAGATAATAAATTGGCTGTTGCCACCGCCATTAACGCATTCATACCAAAGAAATAGGTCAATACAGGCAAAACAATAACACCGCCACCCACACCTGTCGTACTTATAATTAAACCAATAGCCGCACCTACCGCTAATGTGGTGATAAGTAACATTATTGATTTCCTTGCATAACAGCTTCTCGCCCTTTTAATAATGCTTTTTCTGCTGACTCACTCGCTAATGTCATATATTTAAAAAACAGCACATCAAAAGCCACCATTTGTAAAACTTGTGGCGTGATCACCCCTAATTGAGAGTGTTGTTCGTCATAAAAATAAGGCAATGTATGATCTGATAATCGAGTGGCTTCATCTTGTCCAAAACGCGTTAATGCCACAGTTAAACAACCTTCATTTTTTGCTGATTTCAACATCCGATTAATATCAGCAGTATTACCTCGTGCAGTCACGGCAATAGCCAAATCATCCACCGATAAATTGGCAGAATAAGCCAATTGAGCATGAAGATCTGGACTAAATAATGTGTTTTTATTTACACGAATTAATTTATGAAAAATATCGCTCGCCACTACGGCAGATGCACCAATACCAAACAATACAATGCGTTTTGCTGATACCATTTTTTCAGCTAACACATCAATGGTATTAGGATCTAACAACGCTAACGAATCCAAAATAGCGCTAGTAAACAGATGGCCTGTTTTAGAAATAATTAATTCTGTCGGGTCTGTTTTCGCGAGATCACCATAGAGAATATCGCCACTGCTTTTTTGTTGCTTTTCTTCTGAAAGGTAATCAATTTTAAATTCGGGATAACCTCGATATCCCATTTGACGAGAGAAACGGATAACAGAAGCACTACTTACACCCGCTTTAAGCGCCAGATCAGCCGCATTCATACTGGCAATATTCTCACTATTCTCTAAGAGATAATGAGCAATACGTTGTTCTGTACCTTTGCCTTGTATTAGCAAACTTTCAAGCTTTTTGGTCAGTGTCGACATTCTGTTATCCTTTTTATTTCTGACTTATTTCTCTGGATCGGTAAATCCCATTAGCATACTGGCAATAAAACCGACAATCCATGCACCTAATACCGCGATCAGGAACTTAATAATTTGCCCATCACCGACTAATGGAATTAATGATAACCCAGCTGTACCAAATGGAATAATGATCCCAACTTGGAAATATGCCATTAATGCACCACCTGCCGCACCACCAATACATCCTGCAATAAAAGGTTTTCCTAATGGAAGGGAAACACCAAATAATAAAGGCTCACCGACACCGAAAATACCGACAGGCAATGCACCCATTAATGTTTTCTTTAAACGTTGATTTTTAGTACGCAGATAAACCCAGAAACAAGAGCCTACTTGCCCCATTCCACCCATGGCTAAAATAGGGAACAGGTAATTTAAACCAAAAGTATTTAAAATTTCGGTATGAATAGGAATTAGCCCTTGATGCAATCCCGTTAAGAGTAAAAATAAGAAACTTCCCCCTAACGCCGCACCCGTTACAACCGCACCACCACCTTGATTTAAAAGTGATAATGATACGCCTTGTGCTAATAACTGATTAAGATAATGGCCGATAGGTTGGAATATCATAATCGCCACAAGAGAAGAGACTAAAATCGTCACAAACGGCGTTAAGATAAGATCGAGGCTTTCTTTAACGATACGACGAAACCATAACTCTAATTTTGAAGAGAATACGACCACCATTAATACAGCAAAGATCCCACCACTGTTTGGTTGTAATTTCTCACCAAATAAGGTGATATCAGCAAGCCCAGGCATGGCTAATAACCCTGCCATTACTGCACCAATCGACGTTGACGCGCCTAATTCTTTCGCGGTATTTATCCCAATCATAATAGAGAGATAAGCAAATACTGTACTCCCCATTAATTTGAATAATTTAAATAGCTCGGGGAATTGCTCAACTAGGCTCGGTGCGACTAAACGGATAATATTAATTAACCCCATAATCAAACCGCAACCAATTAAAGCCGGAATGGTCGGAACAAAAATAGCCGCTAATGTATTTAGCATACGACGAATTGAGAAGCCTTTTTTCACTGGTGTTGACGCAGGCTCCTCTTCACTACTTGCCGAACTGTTTTGCATACGCTTATTCATAATGGAATACACTTTTGCCGCAGTTCCCATTCCGACAATCACTTGATGCTGTTCGCCATTAAATACAACACCTTTAACGCCTTCGACTTGTTTTAAAGCGTCTGCATCAAATAGCGAACTGTCTTTTAAAATCAGTCGAATACGCGTCATACAATGCGTTAGAGTTGCCACATTTTGAAACCCACCCGCGTGTTTTTCTATTTCTATTGCTAACGTGTCGAGATGTTCTATTTTATTAGCCATATGTGTGCCTGCTAAAGTTCAGAGTGTTTATTCATATTGTTATTAGTTAAATAGGGCTAGTTGCTGTTGTAGGGAACGATAAGGGTATTGCTGTGTAATTTGATCAACTTTCTCCACACTAAGGTGAAGTTCATACATTAAAATGGCTTTTCTAGGATGATAGTTAACCATTTGTAACAGTGTTCTGGCTCTTTCATGTGATATTCCACACACTTCGCTGACAATACCTTCAGCACGACGTTGCAATTTCTCATTACTCGCAATCACATCCACCATCAGGTTTTTATGCACTTTTCCTAGCTTAGTCATTACGCTCGTGCTTAACATCCCCAAAATCATTTTTTGAGCCGTACCACTTTTCATTCTTGTGGAGCCTGTTAACACCTCTGCGCCCACATCTGGTGCAATAGATAAGTCAGCAATTTCACTCATCATACTTTTACCACGCGTCGTGATAGATACAGTCAATGCTTTTAGCTTTTTGCCATATTGCAAAGCCGCGACCGTGAAAGGAGTACGACCACTTGCTGCAATGCCAATAACGACATCTTTTTCACTGACATGACGACGTTGGAGCTCTTCAATTGCCGCCTCTTGGCTATCTTCAATATTTTCAACCGCTTTTAGCATTGCATCATGACCGCCTGCAATGATCGCCTGCACTAATGTCGGAGACACACCAAAAGTAGGTGGGCATTCCGCACTGTCTAATACCGCTAATCGACCACTTGTTCCGGCACCAACATAAAAAATACGTCCACCTTTTTGCAAACGCTCAGTAATTCTTTCTACCGCTTTAGCGATGGCGGGTAATTCTTTTTTAACTGCATTGGCAACAGTCATATCCGCACTATTGATAAGCGTAACCAACTCTAAAGCACTTAATTCAGAAAACTGTGTTGTTTCTTGATTGCTTTCATTTTTAAGACATTCGCTTAATGCATCTTCTTTCATCACAACAACCTTAATGAAACTAAATTTCAATTAAAATTACATCTAATGAAATTACATTTCAACAATGATTATCACCATTCTGTGAAATCAGTCACATTAAGTTAAATTTTTTCTCTATAAGAAATCCAACAATAACTATGAAAAATAAAATAATTTATTGATTTTAAAAGAATTCCACTTGCTCTTTAAATAAAGAAAGCAAGTGGAATACAAAGATGTGATAGTGCAGAAGTGTACTACTTTGCTTGCGCTAAAAACTGCCCAAACTCTTCAATGCTTGGATAAGAAGATTGTGTGCCTTTGCCTGTAACACTTAAACCAGAAAACATCACGGCTTTATTTAACGCTTTCTCAATATTATGGGTGTGAACATAATAATGTGAGAAACAACCAATAAAGGCATCTCCCGCCCCACTGGTATCTATTGCATCAACTTCAATAGCAGGAATATATTTTTCAATTTCGCCATTCATCCATAATGCGCCTTTTTCACCTAATGTCACGATGACATTCTTAAAGCCTTTTTGCAGTAAAGAACAAGCGGCTTCACGAATTTCATCCATTGTGGTGATTGGCATGCTAGTTAAAATTTCAAGTTCTGTTTCATTTGGAACAAAAAAATCACAACGAGCGGCAATATCGAGATCTAATGCTTTTGAAGCAGGAGCGGGGTTAAATAACACAGGAATATGGTATTTGTTACCGAACTCAATAGCGTGATAGACCGTTTCAAGGGGAATTTCTAATTGCAGTACGATTATTTTGCATTTTTTCAGGCTATCTGCCGCTCTATCAATATCTTCTGGCGATAAATGTTGATTAGCACCTTTAACAATTAAAATGCTATTTGATGATTTGGAAGTCACAAAAATAGGTGCAACACCACTTGTTGTACCGGGCACTTTTTCAACATAGCGCGTATTAATACCATAAGACTCTAAATTCATGATGGTATTATCCGCGAAAATATCATCACCCACCTTTGTTAACATCATCACTTTTGAGTTTAATTTAGCCGCGGCAACCGCTTGATTTGCCCCTTTACCACCACAACCAATCTTAAATGCCGGCGCCTCAAGAGTTTCCCCCTCTTTTGGCATCCTATCTATATAGGTGATCAAATCCACCATATTTGAACCAATCACTGCGATATCCATAGCGCCTCTTACTCTTATGTGAAATTTATAAATGTGAAAATAGTGACATTTTGATAGATGTATAACAGTATAATGTTATTTAAATATCATTTGTGATTGTTATCTCGCTAAAACAGCACTAATATGTTGCCAAACTAACATGAGTGATAAATAACAATCTTCTTATTAAGGAATATACTATGCGTCCATTAGCTAATTATATCGATCATACCCTTCTTGCAGCAGATACAACTGAAGCACAAATCAAGAAATTGTGTGCTGAAGCGGCTGAACATGGTTTCTTCTCTGTTTGTATTAACACTTCTTACATCCCTTTAGCAAGAACTTGCCTTGAAGGAAGTGATGTAAAAGTATGTTGTGTTATCGACTTCCCATTTGGCGCTGGTTTAACAGCAACAAAAGCATTTGAAGCGGCTGAAGCTATTCGTCAAGGTGCACAAGAAGTCGATATGGTTATCAATATCGGTATGTTAAAAAGCGGTCGTTTAGACTTTGTCAAACAAGATATTGAAGCAGTAAAAGCCGCCTGTGGTAATACAACTCTGAAAGTTATTTTAGAAACTTGCTTATTAACTGACGACGAAGTACGTTTAGTTTGTGAAATGTGTCGTGAGATCCGCGTTGATTTTGTGAAAACATCAACAGGATACAGTACAATGGGCGCAACAGAACATCATGTTGCTTTAATGCGTAAAACAGTGGGTGATGAAGTCGGTGTGAAAGCATCAGGTGGTGTTCGCGATCGCCAAACAGCATTAAACATGATCAAAGCAGGTGCAACACGTATCGGCGCTAGCGCAAGTGTCGCTATCGTAACAGATTCAGATGCACCTGAATCAAACTACTAATTATTTAGCGTATATTTTCTTGGAGTACGCTATTCGATAACACAAGGATCCTTCGGTGATAGAGACCAAACAGCACGAACGTTTGCGCCGCCTCAGTGAATGTATAAAACGCTCAGGTCGCATACATCTTAAAGACGCCGCGAGGATCCTTGAAGTTTCTGAAATGACCATTAGGCGAGATCTCAGCTCTGACGCTGAAAATCCGTTCCCAATGTCATTATTAGGCGGCTACATTGTTGCATTAGCCCAGCCCCATTCAGGATTAATCTCAACATCCTCTGATATTATTACGCCGGATCAAACTGAAGAACTTCATATCCCTAATCTTGCTGCTGGCATGGTATCTGATGGCGATGTTCTTTTTTTCGATAATGGACAGTTTATTCCCACACTGATTGAGCTTATTCCCGATAACCTGCATTTCACTGGGATTTGTTATTCTCATCGCGTATTTTTGGCATTAAGCCAGAAAAGAAACGCCACCGTATTACTCTGCGGAGGCGAATATCGTCCTAAAAGTGATTCATTCTACAATCCTACCCAACCTTCTTATCTTGATAGCATTAATCCTAAAAAAGCCTTTATTTCTGCCGAAGGTGTTCATCTCGATTTTGGCGTTACCTGTTATAACATTGATGATCTGTACATGAAGAAAAAAGCGATGGATAAATCTATTCGTAAAATCTTATTAACGAAATACCACTATTTTGATGAAACAGCGACAGGCAATATGGGCGATTTAGCGCAATTTGATGTTGTTATCACAGATAGAAAATTAACAGATGATTATGAAGATTATTGCCGAAAAAGCTCTGTGAAAGTGATTTATTAATTAAAAATTAGAGTGCTAACTGAAATGAATAATAAAGAAAGGTTAACCTTAAATTAAATAATTTATATTTATTCTTTTATTAAAAAAATAAAGAAAGTCACACCACTTTTTGATTGCTAATGCAAAAAAAAGTGGTTACTATGCCCGCGATTTATTATTTCTTATCCATTTCACTTAACTGCAAGGAGGTATCCCATGACAACAACAAATATGAATACTCTTTGCGGACAATCTCAGAAGTAATCCTTTTTTCCTTCTTTTTGCTGTCCGCCAATCAATTTATTTTTTATCCTTTACATTATATGGATTGGTATATGGACAAGTGTGTTCATTATTTATCTGATAGCGTTTGTTATATCGCATCGGATAATACTTGGATTGAAAGCAAAGCAATCCAACAACTAGAAACAACGGCTCAACTTCCTGATATGGCTTATGTTGCAGGTATGCCAGACCTACATCCAGGCCGCGGTTATCCTATTGGTGCAGCCTTTTTTTCTGTTAATCGTTTTTACCCTGCCTTAGTCGGAAATGATATTGGCTGTGGCATGACACTCTTTCAAACTGAATTTAAAAACAGCAAACTCAACTTAGATAAAGCAGAGAAGCAGTTGAGTGAAATGAGTGATTTCGCACCTCCAGAATGGCTAGAAGCACATCTACCAACTGAAATGCAAAACCACCCTTTTGCGGGCTCTTTAGGCTCTATTGGTGGGGGGAATCACTTTGCTGAATTCCAACAAATTGACCAAGTGCTTAATGAAACGCTTTTCGCTGCAAGTGGTATCAATAAAAAACAGTTATTGCTATTAGTTCACAGTGGATCAAGAGGTTTAGGACAATCTATCTTACGTGCCCACACAGAACAATTTGGTCACAAAGGACTCATTGCTAACACCAAAGATGCAAATGAATATTTGCAAGCTCACAATAATGCACTTGATTATGCAAAGATTAATCGTCGCCTTATTGGTGAAAGAATGATGTGCCAAATTCGTACTCAAGGTGAAGTTATTTCTGATGTAAATCATAATCTTGTAGAATCTTGTGAATTACATGGTCAACAAGGTTGGTTACATCGTAAAGGCGCAACCCCCGCACATCACGATAGGGTGGTTATTCCGGGATCACGCGGTGATTATAGCTATATTGTAAAACCCATTGTGTCTGAATTAAGCCTTCATTCATTACCTCATGGTGCAGGCAGAAAATGGATGCGTACAGAGTGTAAAGGCCGATTATCACACCGTTTTACACCTTTACAACTTTCACGAACAGCATTAGGTAGCCGTATTATTTGCGCTAATAAACAGCTGATCTATGAAGAAGCACCGCAATCTTATAAATCAATTGAAACGGTGATTGAAAGTATGGTGAGTATTGGATTAATCGAAGTTATCGCGCGTTTAAAACCGGTGATCACCTATAAAACAAGTGGAGAGATGGCGTAATGTTATTACAATTCACCTCCGCACAAGGCCCTGAAGAGTGCTGTTTAGCGGTTGAAAAAGCGTTAAATTATTTTTTGAAATCAACCGCAAAGCAGCAAGTGAACGTCACGGTGCTTGAAAAAGAGCCTTCACGTCATGGCTTAAAATCAGCGTTAGTGTCTCTTGAAGGTACTGATGCACAAGCGATCGCCCAACAGTGGGCAGGCTCTGTACAATGGCAATGTGCAAGCACATTACGACCACGACATAAACGTAAAAACTGGTTTATTGGTGTTGCTTGTTTTGAACAGCCTGATGAAATTAATGACAAAGAAATTACGTTTGAAACCATGCGCTCAAATGGTCCTGGTGGTCAGCATGTTAACAAAACAGAATCTGCGGTCAGAGCAACACATATTGCCACAGGCATTAGTGTAAAAGTGCAATCAGAACGTAGCCAGCACGCGAATAAAAAGCTCGCTAAGCAACTTATTGCATGGCATTTAGAGGCTTATAGGATGAAACAACACGCTTCATTAAATAGCCAGCGCCATATAGCCCATCACCGAGTTATTCGCGGCGATGCCACACTCTGTTTTAGCGGCGATAATTTTGAACTTATCACCAAATAGATATGATTAATTTAAAATAAATCCTAACCTCCTATAAAACGGGTTAAAATTAATAATAAATATTGCACCTAATATAAGATATAAACATAGGTGCAATATTTTTAGCAATCTATTTATTTAAAAAATTATATTATTCGAATAATGCAGGGTACGGATCTTCTGTTTCACTCTCTTTATTCGGTTGACGAAGTTTTGATTGCCAGTCATCGAACTCTTTTGTAGGATCAATCTCTTGATTAAAATATACCGTATCACAACTATCTAATTGGTCTTCAGCACTATATTTATGATAAATAAAAGAAGCTAGCTGATCTTCATCAAATGTTCCTTCAAGATATGGATAATTTATTATCATTTCAGCATCATCCTTCTCTTGTAATAATGTATTTATTTTGCCAAATAAACGATCAATACGACCATTACGCTGTTCATTATCGCCAGGAGTCCAAGCAATTCCATAATGATGAACTTGATGACATTGGAGATGTAAATTCACACCTTCTTTAAAAACAGAAGTTGCTGCTAACACATTAGGATAGAAGGGAGAATTAAATCCAGTTATTAGACGTTCACGATTTGTTGTTTCACCACTAGCGTACCATGCGGGACTATTCAAACTGGTTAATTCACGCCAACTATATTCAAAATCAGTCAATGCGTTTCCTACGATTTTTTCACACAATATTTCAAATGTTTCTATCGCAGAAATAAAATAACGATACATTAAAGAATAAGGTAATTTTTTTTTAACCCATTGAGTAAATTGAGAGTAGCGTTCTTTTACATCAGTTAAAGATCTATTCTTATTTTTAGTATATGTTGATAAATTAAATTCTGTATACCAACAATAAATTTCTATCATGACAGGGCTTGCAAAGATATAACCTTGGCGTAAATAGTTAGCAAAGTTTTCGATAATATGATGGCCATTTTTTTGATTAATCCATTTAATAATCTTATTTTTTGCGGGCTCAGGTAATATTTCAAACATCATTGCCCATGCCGTAGTCAATTCTTGACCATAATTTCGCTCTTCACAATCATTGGGAATAGATAAATTCAAACGTTTATCTCGCGCCGCCTCTCTGTAAGTATCTCGCTCTTTTTTACCTGAACATTGCCTATAATAAAAACAATATCCTTTTTGTTCCCCATCCAAAGCTGGCTCTGCACTGTCACTATTGTCCACTCCCCATTAATTGAGACACTTTAAATTAGAGTTTTCCAACTGTTTTCGATATGCCTCCGGTGGGAGGTGATTTA
>NZ_NBVR01000031.1 GCF_002607735.1 Proteus alimentorum | reverse complement strand
AAGAAGTAAATGAAGTGGTGAATAAAGAAGTAAATGAAGTAGTAAATAAAGAAGTAAATAAAGCAGTGAATGAGATAGTAAATAAAGAAACAAATAGAATATATAATAAAATTGAAAAAGAAGATGCTGCGGAAATTTCAAACGATAAAGAAATATCTGTGGATGAAAAATTGTTATCAGAGAATAAAGAAAAAGTATATACAGGTAGTAAGATAGATAAGATATACCAATCTAACTGGGAGTATGGGAAAGAAAATATTCCTGTTTATAATATTGAAGGTTCAAAAGATCCATATGAGAATTATTTATCTAGTGAAGAAAAAATAATTACTTTCGTAACTGATAAAGGCGATTCTCATCAATTTAGTTTGTTGGGTGATGTTGGATATTATGGGNTATTTATCTAGTGAAGAAAAAATAATTACTTTCGTAACTGATAAAGGCGATTCTCATCAATTTAGTTTGTTGGGTGATGTTGGATATTATGGGTATCGAATTGAATTAGATGCTGATAGAACAGCAAGTTATGCTTCTTATATTTATTCTATTGAAAAAGACCTTATTGCTGAAAATGTACCTAATGATTTAAATGCTGTGTATAGTAAAAAAGATGGTTTTGTATATGGCCCTTTAGATCACAGATCTGACCAAATAAACGCAGTAGTTAGAACAGCAGACATTACAATGAATTATACTAATGGTATAGTTAAAGGCGTTATTACTGAAAATGACCCACGTATAGGTAATAATGAATTATTTAAAATAGATGGTAATACTAAAAATTTAGTAATAACACCTACTCGGCATGTATCAAATGGTATTATTCCTAATGATAGAGCTGCAATGGATATTCAATTTGTTAATTCTGCAGAAAATATAGATGATCATAAATATATTTTAGGAACTACAAAAGCGGAGTCATGGGTAGGTGTATTAGCAGCAGAAAAACAGAATTAATATTAGAGTGATGTACAGATATTTAGTTAGTTTTATTTATCAAAAGCCTCTTAGCTGAGGCTTTTTAAAAAATCATAGTCTAGGTTTATATGGATAAAAATAATTATAATTTTTTAAGTAATGAGAGTTTTTTGCTCCATGCATCAAGCGTTTCTCGTTTTTCCCTCAAATAATCATATCGATCATAATGTTT
Organism: Proteus alimentorum; assembly: GCF_002607735.1. Classification (GTDB taxonomy): domain Bacteria; phylum Pseudomonadota; class Gammaproteobacteria; order Enterobacterales; family Enterobacteriaceae; genus Proteus; species Proteus alimentorum. The sequence continues at coordinate 653,507 of NZ_NBVR01000031.1, read as the reverse complement.
CTGTGAAACTCCAAGTCTTTTGTGGTTTTGTACCATATCTCTTAATTCAGACCTTATTCCCATTTCCCCAGCTAATATTTGAATACTGACTGAATCATATTTACAGCTCTAATATGTGGTTATAAAAACTAATAAAAGTATTATTGTAATCAACTGATTATAAGAAGGTATAATCATTTTTTAGGTCTGAGAAGGGTGAATATATCTTAATAAACAAATAGTTAAAACTCATCGCGATATATAATGCTACGCCACATGAGGTGAGGGAGTATGGTGGGTGATCCTGTCAGTATGATGCTTTATCAATAAGTGTAAGAGAAAAAATCACGACAGCAATAAGACACCTGAAATTGATAACTGATTGATTATATAAGTCAGTCGGTTCCATCGAGCATTGGCACTATTATGTTTTCAAATATTGCACCGACTTGTTATCAGGTAATTTCTTACATCTCTCTCTATAAAATGCTAATCGTTCATTAAAGTACGCTCTCAAATGTGTGGGTTGTTGTCGTTCAACTTCGGACGCAACAGCTGGCATATTGAGGCGTTCTTTGTATGCAACTCCCGACACAGCTAAATCGATATTAATTTTATCTTTTTCTTCTTGGGCTAAGTTTGCGAGATTTATATTGGAGCCGATTAGTTTTTGGAGAGTATAGCAGGGGGTGCAATTAAAAATGCGGAGGTGTTACATGTTGTGTCGAGATTGTGACATAATATATGTAAAATGATAGGAAAAATGACTAAATTCTGCAAAGTTAAAATTTGCTGGCTGGCGTGGATAGTGGCTTTGTAGGCTAAATAGCGTTAATCATCATTTTCACATCATCTGATATCAAATCAATCCAAGAAGAAGTTGGTGAGCGTTTAAAAGAAATCGACCGTATTTCTGAACAAACTCAATTTAACGGCGTTAAAGTACTGAGCGGCGAAAAAGAAAAAATGACCGTTCACGTTGGTACTAACGATAAAGAAAAAATTGAATTTGATCTGAAAAAAGTTGACAGCAAAACGCTGAAAGTTAACGAATTAGAAGTTGGCGCAGAAGCATTTAGTGGTGTTAAAGCTGCTGATTTAACTGCTAAAGATGAAGCTGCATTAGCTCCTGCTGATGCTGATGGTAAAGTTGCTACGAGCTTAGGTAAAGTTGACGTAAACTATGGCGGCAAGGCTCAAAACGTTGATGTTAAATCTGCAAGTGTTGATAAAAATGGTCAATATTATATCGTTGCTCAAGTTGAAGAAGCTGATGGTTCTAAGAAAGATGTAACTTTCAAAGCTGATCTGAAAGTGACTAATCCTGCAGCAGCTACTGGTGATAAAGTAATCAAATTTACAGCGGGTAGTGATGTTAAAGTTGCAACTGCAGATGACGTAACTAAAGCAGAAGCTAAAGCAGAAGCTCAACTGAAAACTTTAGATGACGCAATCAACACTGTTGACGGTATGCGTTCTTCTTTAGGTGCGATTCAAAACCGTTTCGAATCTACTATCAACAACCTGAACAACACTGTTAACAACTTATCTGCTGCACGTAGCCGTATCTTAGATGCTGACTATGCAACAGAAGTTTCTAACATGAGCCGTGGTCAAATCCTGCAACAAGCTGGTACTTCTGTACTTGCTCAAGCAAACCAAGTACCACAAACTGTTCTGTCTCTGTTACGTTAATTCGTACTCTGACACAAAAGATACCTTTCTATATCAAAGGCCCTCATCTGAGGGCCTTTTTTTGTCATTTGTGTTGAAAAGTATTTATATTTTTCCTTCATTTATTTTTAAAAATTATGTCCACGTAGCATTTTTCCTAAAGAAAACGATAAAAATCATTTTATGTTGCACTGATTATAACGACACATTAGTGTGTTACACCTCGTGTAATACGGATTTAAAGATGATAAAATCATTTAAACATAAAGGATTGAAGCAACTTTTTGAAAAAGGTGTTACATCAGGAGTTCTTGCTAAGGATGTGGAAAGAATTAATGATAGACTACAATCTATTGATATAGCTAAAGATATTATCGAATTAAATCGGCAAATATATAAACTTCATAAATTAAAAGGTGATCGAGAAGGATATTGGTCGATTACAGTAAGAGCGAATTGGCGTATTACTTTTCAATTTATTAACGGCGATGCCTATATTCTAAACTATGAGGATTATCATTAATGAGACAATTTAAAATTTCACATCCAGGCGAAATTATTGCACGGGATTTAGCTGATATGGGAATTAGTGGGCGTCGTTTTGCCTTAAATATTGGTGTAACACCCGCGACAGTATCACGTTTATTAGCCGGTAAAACGGCATTAACACCGTCACTTGCAATTCGTATTGCGGCTGCATTAGGCAGTACTCCTGAATTTTGGTTGCGACTTCAAAGTGTTTATGATTTAAGACAACTAGAAAATCAAATAGATACCTCTAAAATTGAAATATATGGTGAAATAGCTGACCCAGTAGATAATTTATCAAACCATTAAAACTAAGCAGGGGGGATATATACTCGTCATACGTCAAACTGCAACGTTTTATAAAAACACAGTTGATACGTTCATTCGCACTAGTCACATACTTATGTATGCTTCTAGTAACGCACTCATTTATTGCCTAGCTACATCCTGAATTATTTAGAATATAGGCTTTCAGTATTTTATATTTAAACCCACTCTCTTTTAGTTTTTATTTTTCTCTCAATTTCTTTCTCTTTTCTTTTAAATCAATAAGTTCTTAAAAATTAACTAACTGGCTTTTATTGCTATTTTCGCGACGCCGAAAATCGTAAAACCTTCAAAATTGATGACGATAGTGTTTAGGCAACGTTATTACAGTGACGTAATAACAAACCTATTCATTTAAAAATATTTTAAAATCAAGTCGAAGGAATATTGTATGGCACAAGTCATTAATACTAACTACCTGTCACTAGTCACTCAAAATAATTTAAATCGCTCACAAAGTGCATTAGGTAATGCGATCCAACGTTTATCTTCAGGTATGCGTATTAATAGCGCAAAAGATGATGCCGCAGGTCAAGCTATTGCTAACCGTTTCACGTCAAACATTAACGGTTTAACACAAGCATCACGTAATGCGAATGATGGTATTTCCATTGCACAAACCACAGAAGGGGCATTGAATGAAATTAATAATAACTTGCAACGTATTCGTGAATTAACCGTACAAGCAAAAAATGGTTCTAATTCAGATACTGATATTAAATCTATTCAAGAAGAAGTCAATCAACGTACTGCTGAAATTAATCGTATTTCAGCACAAACTCAATTTAATGGCGTAAAAGTTTTAGCTGAAGATAGCGCATTAAATTTACAAGTGGGTGCGCATGATAAAGAGCAGATCAGTGTTAATCTGAAAAAAATGGATGCAACCACACTGGGTATTGATAAGTTAGATCTTACTGTTAAACCAGAAATGTTGCATGGGGGTTCTACAACAACCGTTTCTGTGGCGAATAAGAAAACACCCGCTGTATCTAAAGATATTGATATCGATACTGCATCGTTAAAAGCAAGTTTAGCAACAGGTGAGTCTTTAGAAGGTGTTTATTATGCCGTGGATGCAAATGGTAAAGAAGATAAAACTAAACTGGCAATTGAAATAAAAGATGCCAAAGGTGAAGTTAAAACGTTTGAAGCCACTTTAGATACATCAAAAGTCATTGATGGTACATCAAACGACTTTATTCCTGGTGGTAAAGTGACTTTAACCAAAGGTGCAGAAATTAAACCTAAAAACCCACCAACAATTAATGATGCACCATTAAAAGGCTTAGATGATGCACTTGCACAAGTCGATAGCCTACGCAGTGCCATGGGGGCGGTGCAAAACCGTTTAGATTCTACCATTACTAACTTAGGTAACACCGTTAATAATCTGACTGCATCACGTAGCCGTATTGAAGATGCCGATTATGCAACAGAAGTGTCTAATATGAGTCGTGGTCAAATCTTGCAACAAGCAGGGACTGCTGTACTTGCACAAGCAAACCAAATCCCTCAAAACGTATTATCACTACTTCGTTAATTTCAATCTTAAACAATCATCAAATCACACCCACTACATTATTTTGCAGTGGGTGTTTTATCATCAAAACAATCGTTTTTTTAATTAATCATTTATGAGTATTTAAACTTATTACCAAGAAGCTAAAATCTCATAAAATAAAATACTATGATTTATATGTTATTTTTTTATGAACAGAATGCATATTCAATATGTCGATTTCTTTTAATGAGCTAAATTATCAATTTAATTAACGGTTTTTCTAAGGATTAGCCACCCCTCTTTTAAGGTAAAGTAGTTCTCGTAATGCAATGACAAATTAATTATCAATGAAAACCCGATTTTTGCTGAAAATTTGGCATAGGTGAAAAAGAGGCGCTTTTGCTTCACTGTTCAGCCGATTGCTAAATCTATTTCGCCAGATAATGGTTTCCGGTCTTTTATCCAAAGGTGTCTTTTGTTGTGAGTGATTTGTATACCGCCGAAGGCGTGATGGACAAAAATAGCCTCTGGGAGCGATATGTCCCGTTGGTTCGCCATGAAGCATTACGATTACAGGTCAAGTTACCTGCGAGTGTTGAATTGGATGATCTTTTGCAAGCGGGTGGGATTGGGTTATTAAACGCCGTTGAGCGTTATGACTCAATGCAAGGTGCTGCCTTTACCACTTACGCTGTTCAACGTATCCGTGGCTCGATGTTGGATGAGCTACGCAGTCGAGATTGGGCGCCACGCAGTGTGCGTCGCAATGCAAGAGAAGTTACCCATTCTATTCATCAACTGGAGCAGGATCTAGGACGACCCCCATTAGAACAGGAAGTTGCTGATCATTTGCAGATTGAGTTAGCAGAATACCGGCAGATCCTATTGGATACGAATAACAGCCAATTGTTTTCTTATGACGAATGGCATGAAATTTACGGTGAAAGCTGTGAACCGTCTCAAGACGAAGATCATGATGACAATCCATTACAGATGTTATTAGAAAGTGATATTCGCCAAAGAGTCATAGACGCGATAGAATTGCTTCCCGAAAGGGAAAAAATGGTTCTTACTCTGTATTATCAGGAAGAACTTAATTTGAAAGAAATAGGCGCAGTGCTTAATGTCGGGGAATCCCGCGTAAGTCAGCTACACAGCCAAGCTATAAAAAGGCTGCGAGCACGCTTAAACCCAGAGAAATAGAAGTTTTGCTTATTTTTGTTTTTGTTTATTAAGACTACAACACAGGGCTTTATCTCTTATGTCTGTTTCAACACAAAAGAAACGGCCGCTAAGCCGTTACATTAAAGACTATAAACACAGCCAGACTCATTGTCTACATTGCCACAAGGCGCTTGATCGGATCTCTCTCGTATTCAATCGCCAAGTTATCAATAAAGAAGCCATTTCTGAAATGACGGATTTAGTTGATGATGAAACGTGGGAAACGTTACAAGAGAAGTTCTCTGCGCTATGCCGTTTTTGTAGTGAGATTTACTGTAATAGTGAAACTGACTACTTTGACATTATGTCTTTTAAGCAGTATTTGTTTGAACAAACGGAGATGAGCCACAGTACTGTTCGTGAGTATGTGGTTCGTTTACGTCGGCTCGATGAATTACTGACTTCCACTAATTTTCCGCGTCAAGAATTTACGACAGAGAAAATTCAGTCAGACTTGAGTAAAAAGCTCACTCCCTCTGCATTTAGTAACTACAACATTGCACTACGTAAGTATGAGCAATATCTCGATTGGTGCCAAGAGCCATCATCGATGAGTAGCAGTCACTAATTGCGCTCAAGAGAGACCTTAAAAGGAGTAGCCTAGCCTACTCCTTTTTCTTTTGTCGTTGATCATCATATTTTATTTACCTTTCTACTTTTCCTCTTATCTTAAAATAGTTTTTTATTTATCCTTTAATAAGAATACTCAGACTAATAATATATTGATTAATAAATAAAAAAAGCGCCCACAGTGGGGCGCAAGTTTCAGGTATTCATAAAGATATAATTAAATCAACTTCTAGGTTGACTTGAGCGTAAGTATATTTACTAAACGAACTCATCGCGAATAATAAATATAAAAAGAGTGAGAATAGTCACAGCCTTCAAAAAAATAACATTTTTGACTATCTCTTTAAAAATAATGAAGTAACAAAAGAAAAAACCACCTTTAAGAAAACAAACTTTAAAGGTGGTCTCAAAGATAAGGAGAGAAAGAGAGGGGGATAATTAACTAATCGTCATCAAGCTCGCATTGCCTCCAGCGGCGGCTGTATTAATGCTTAATGCTCTTTCATGCAATAAACGCTCTAACAATAGACCAGTCTCACCGCGAGAAAATCCTTGAACAGAAAGGATTGCCCCTTTGCGTTGCGCAATTTTCTGGCAAGTTTCACGCAATTGATCACCATCACCATGGTAAATCACGGCATTTATTTTCAGTGACTCATCATTCCAGTTTTCAGTCAATGTAATGGCTTTTCTGACAATATCAGGTAATTCACGATATGTTTTTTGTGAGAACAGGCTATTAACGACAACGGCATGACAGCCAGAAGCGAGAACGGCGGCAATTTGAGTGAATGCATCTTGCTCGTTATCTGAAATACACAGCACATAACCACAAGGGACTAATTGATAAGTATTACGTTCACCAGTAGGGCCCGGTAATACGCGCAGTGTTCCTGCTTGGGATGCAAGGGCATATTTCTCTAACGCTTCATAGTGTGATTTATCCGCTCTGCTTGATAGCCATTCCATATACTTATGATAAGTCTGCAATAACGTATTACGCATAGAAGTATCAAGAGGCAGTGTTTCATCTTGGCGTGCGAGTGTTTGCGTTGCCGCATTTTCAGGGCGTTTAGATAATAAACGATACAGATAAACAGGGCCGCCGGCTTTAGGGCCTGTCCCCGATAATCCTTCGCCACCAAAAGGCTGAACCCCTACAACTGCACCAACCATATTGCGATTTACGTATAAATTTCCTACTTTGGCATTTGAGGCAACATAAGCAATCGTTTCATCAATACGTGTATGGACGCCCATTGTTAGCCCATATCCCGTTGCATTAATCTCTTCTAGCAAAGCAGGTAAATCTTGGCTTGCATAACGTACAACATGTAACACAGGGCCAAAGATTTCTTTCTTCAATGAACTCACTTTATCTAATTCAATTAAAGTGGGTTGAACAAAAGTACTGTTATTCTCAACGTGTTTTGACAGGCTATTGTGTGATGCTTGATAAATCTCGAAACCCGTTGTGCGCATAGATTGGATATGCTTCTCTATGACTGATTTTGCTTCTTTATCGATAACTGGGCCAATATCTGTGGATAGCAAACTTGGGTCACCCATTGTAGCTTGTGCCATCGCACCTTTAAGCATTTCGATAGTATGATCAGCCACTTCTTCTTGAATACACAATAGGCGTAATGCAGAGCAACGCTGACCCGCGCTATCGTAAGCAGATGCCATAACATCAGTCACCACTTGTTCTGTTAATGCAGATGAATCAACAATCATGGCATTTAAGCCACCAGTTTCTGCGATTAAAGGTACTGGGTGGCCTTCACTATCCAATCGACCTGCTAAGGTCTTTTGTAAAATATGAGCAACATCGGTTGAACCTGTAAACATCACACCACGAACACGCTCATCAGCCACTAATCGTGCACCAATGGTTTCACCTTGTCCCGGTAGCAGTTGTAGTGCAAAAGAAGGAACACCAGCTTGATGGAAAAGCTCAACGGCTTTTGATGCAATTAAAGGTGTTTGCTCTGCGGGTTTTGCAAGAACGGTATTACCCGCGGCTAAAGCTGCCGCAATTTGTCCGCTGAATATTGCCAATGGGAAATTCCAAGGACTGATACAAACCACAGGCCCTAAAGGTCGATGTGTATTGTTATCAAAGTCTTGAGCGACTTGGGCTGCATAATAATAGAGAAAATCAATGGCTTCACGAACTTCAGCAATCGCATTGCTATAAGTTTTACCTGCTTCACGCACTAATATCCCCATTAATGGTCCCATTTGCTGTTCCATTAATTCCGCCGTACGGATCAAGAATGAAGCTCTTTGTGCTGGTGGTGTTGCAAACCAGATCTCGCCTTTTTCTTGAGCAATGGTTAAGGCAAAATCTGCCTCGGCTTCTGTGGCTTCTCTTACTGTACCGACAATATCTGCATGATTGGCTGGGTTTAATACAGATTGAAGTTCTGGTGTTTTTTCTGAAACACTAAACGTATCACCTAATAAAGGTTCACAATGGCTATTTTCAGTTGCTGATGTTAATAAGGCACTAGAAAGCGATGCCAAGCGATGTTCGTTTGACATATCAATGCCCGGTGAGTTTTTACGTTCATCACCATACAGTTTATTAGGAAGCGGAATTTTAGGATGAGAAAGCCCAACTTGGCCTTCAACTTGAGCCATTCTATTCACTTCTTTGACTGGATCTGCCACTAATTCATCAAGAGAAATTGTGGTATCCGCAATTCGGTTTACAAATGATGTATTAGCGCCATTTTCAAGTAAGCGACGGACTAAATAGGCAAGTAATGTTTCATGAGTCCCTACTGGCGCATAAATACGACAAGGGCGACCTAATTTCCCGTCTGCTATTTTTCCGACAACTTGCGCATAAAGGGGCTCCCCCATACCGTGTAAACACTGGAATTCATATTGTCCGGGGTAATAGTTTTGACCCGCTAAATGATAAATTGCTGACAGTGTATGTGCATTATGCGTGGCGAATTGCGGATAAATAAAATTAGGTGATGCGAGGAGTTTTTTCGCACAAGCAAGATAAGAGACATCGGTATACACTTTGCGAGTATAGACCGGATAGTCTTCAAGGCCATCAATTTGAGCGCGTTTGACTTCGCTATCCCAATAAGCGCCTTTCACTAAACGGATCATTAAGCGACGACGACTACGGCGTGCCAAATCAATGACATAATCAATCACGAATGGACAACGCTTTTGGTAAGCCTGAATAACAAAGCCAATACCATTCCAACCCGCTAATTCGGGTTCAAAACAGAGCTTCTCAAGTAGATCGAGTGAAATTTCAAGTCTATCCGCTTCTTCTGCATCAATATTAATACCAATATCGTATTGCTTTGCTTGTAATGTTAATGAGAGCAGGCGAGGGTAAAGTTCTGACATCACTCGCTCATATTGAGCACGGCTATAACGGGGATGTAATGCTGAAAGCTTGATAGATATTCCTGGGCCTTCATAAATACCTCTGCCATTAGAGGCTTTGCCAATTGCATGGATCGCTTGTTGATAAGAGACTAAATAATCTTGTGCGTCTTTTTCTGTTAATGCCGCTTCCCCTAACATGTCATAAGAGTAGCTAAAACCTTTTTCTTCAAGTTTGCGCGCATTCGCGAGTGCTTGAGAAATTGTCTCACCTGTCACAAATTGCTCACCCATTAAACGCATCGCCATATCAACGCCTTTACGAACTAATGGCTCGCCACTTTTGGTGAGAATGCGATTTAAAGAGTTAGACAGTTTTTCTTCATTATGTGTAGAAACTAATTTACCAGTGAATAATAAGCCCCATGTCGCTGCATTCACAAACATAGATTGGCTTTGTCCTAAGTGTGAACGCCAGTTTCCATGACTGATTTTATCGCGGATAAGAGCATCACGTGTGGCTTTATCTGGAATACGTAATAACGCTTCTGCTAAGCACATTAGAGCAACACCTTCTTGTGAAGAAAGTGAGAATTCCTGTAATAGACCTTGAACCAGCCCTGAACGTCCAACACCATTTTTCTGTTTACGTAATTTTTCGGCAATGGAATAGGCTAATTTATGCGTTGCTTGGGCCTCATTTTCAGGTAAGGTCGCTTGTTGCAATAGCATAGGTACAGCTTGTGTTTCAGGTGTGCGATATGCAGAAGTAATTGCTGAGCGTAAAACAGACTGTGGGTGAATATGTTCAGCAAACTCCAAGAAAGGCTGATAATGAGCAGTTGGTGTTTCAGGGCTTTCATCAATATCTTGCTCTGTAAGTGTTGAGTTACCAAGATTAATCTGATCATTTTCAACTTGTTCGAGATAATTGAAAATAGCCTGTTTAATTAACCAATGCGATGTTCTATCTAATTTCTGTGCAGCTTCTTTTAATCTATTGCGGGTTTCTTCATCAAGTCTAACACCCATTGTTGTGCTACTCATGCAGTGCTCCTCATATTCTATTTCTCATTCACAAATACAGTTACCCGTTATTTTTATTAATATCATTCATGTTGCAACTTTGTGCAACATTGTTAACAATTTATTTATAAATAATGTGAAAGTAGTCAGGTTTTGTGGGTGATTAAAAATGAATTAATTTATTTCTTCTATATATATGTATGTAAATCAATTAATTATATTTATTTTGTAGATGTTTGCATTTATAATGCATCCTCGAATTCAGACAAATAGTGTGAAGTCATAAACAAAATTTAAACATTTAAACGTTAATTTCTTGTTAAATGCAGTTAACCTATTCTAGGATTGATGTGAATGCTTTATCTGTTGCTGTAAGAAATTATTTTAATTAAAAACTGAAAAGATCATTAATGCGCAACGAAGTGCAACGTTCCTGTACGAGTCAAAAGCATACCGATGATCGGAAACAGATTTATGGAGAACTGCAATTATGGCCCTAACTTCGCCAATGCTAATTACATTTACGATCTATATCTTGGGTATGCTTTTTATTGGCTACCTTGCTTATCGTTCAACAAAAAACTTTGATGATTATATTCTTGGCGGTCGGCGACTAGGCAGTGTGGTAACTGCGCTGTCAGCGGGCGCCTCTGATATGAGTGGTTGGTTATTAATGGGATTACCTGGCGTGGTATTTTTCGCTGGTATATCAGAAAGTTGGATAGCTATTGGGCTCTGTTTAGGCGCATGGCTAAACTGGCGTTTAGTTGCAGGGCGTTTACGTTTGCAAACTGAAAAAAATAATAATGCATTAACGTTACCCGATTATTTGACATCGCGCTTTGATGATAAAAGCAAAATGCTACGTATTATTTCAGCATTAGTTATTCTTACCTTCTTTACTATCTATTGTGCATCCGGTGTGGTTGCTGGTGGAATGCTGTTTGAATCTACATTCCATATTCCTTATCACGAAGCGATGATTTATGGTGCGCTTGCAACTATCGCATATACCTTTTTAGGTGGCTTTCTTGCCGTAAGTTGGACAGATACAGTTCAAGCGACTTTAATGATTTTTGCTCTGATCCTAACGCCTATTATTGTTATTTTCTCAGTGGGGGGCATTGATACTTCTATTGCGATCATTAAAGCAAAAGATCCATCTTATTTGGATATGTTCAAAGGGCTTGATTTCATCGCGATCGTTTCATTATTAGCATGGGGATTAGGCTATTTTGGGCAACCTCATATTTTAGCTCGTTTTATGGCCGCTGATTCTAACCAAACTATTCGTAAAGCACGTCGTATTGGTATGACATGGATGATCCTCTGTTTAGGAGGCACTGTTGCGGTTGGATTCTTCGGTATTGCTTACTTCGAAATGAATCCAGCACAAGCGGGAGCAGTAACAGCTAAAAATGAACGTATTTTTATGGAGCTGGCTTCACTACTCTTTAATCCATGGATTGCTGGTATTCTGCTGTCTGCAATTCTCGCTGCGGTAATGAGTACATTAAGCTGTCAATTATTAGTCTGTGCAAGTGCGTTAACTGAAGATTTATACAAGCCATTTATTCGTAAAAGTGCGAGTCAAAAAGAGTTAGTTTGGGTTGGGCGTGGCATGGTGTTATTAGTTGCGATTATCGCAATCTTCTTAGCGCGTGATCCAAATAATAAGGTGCTTGATTTAGTGAGTAACGCGTGGGCTGGTTTTGGTGCCGCTTTTGGCCCGGTGATCCTCATTTCTGTAATGTGGAAACGTATGACTCGTAATGGTGCATTTGCTGGAATGTTGATTGGTGCTTTAACTGTGTTAGTGTGGATGCAATATAAATGGTTTGGGTTATATGAAATTATTCCTGGTTTTATCTTTGCCTCTATCGCGATTGTTGTCATTAGTTTAATGGGTAAAGAGCCAAGTAAAGAGAACCAACAACGCTTTGATGAAGCTGAAACTCAATATCGTAATACATAATAAAATATAGAAAATAAGATAAATAAAAGGCCACTTTATTTTTAATAAGGTGGCCTTTGTTATTTAATATCATGATAAATTTAAAAGAGAGTATGATTTTAAATTTTTAATACAAGTAAGTTATTCATAATATTCAAATTTATTATATACAATTGCTGTGCTGGTATCGATTACTGTGCCATCTTTTCTAACTTCACTTACCATATTCCATGTTAAGCAATTATTATATTTATCCCATTCTTGGCAAGTACTGTCATATTCTCTTATATCGTCATACATGCTCGTAAATATTTGCATTTGATGTAAAATTTTACCATCTTCACCATAATTAAATTCTAGCATAACTTCATCATTATCAATTGCTTTTAAGAGGCGGCCTTCATTATCATAAGAGTAATAAAGGGTACTTCCCTGATTTTCAGCGCTAGATTCAATAATTGTTTCTGATGCAATCTTACTGCCATCATAAAAAATTTTTGAAAAATCAGTACCGATAGGTGATCCATCGCCATCATAGAAATGAGCAGTTTTATTTATTATCTGGTTTTGATTATTTTTATCATATAGCTCATTAAGATAGAGAGTATAGATCTTGTGTAAACTCTTTAGCTGGTATTTATATTTGATATTATAAGGTGTTGACATTCTTACAAGATTTGTTTCGATTCGCTCATGAATATATTCTTGCGTAGACGAATAAAATTTAGTGAGAGAGCCACATCCATCAAATTGAATTTCACCTTTATAGGCTTTAAATCGACCTTTTTCAGGTAATGTGCTGGTGATGATGATTGATTTTATAGGTCCATAATAAAACTCTAACATGACGGGCATATTATTAGATTGGTTCACCTGTTTTTGTCGATCTGTACAAGATGTTGATGTCGCAAATACTGGGAGTGAAACAAAAAGGGTGTATAGAGAAAAAATAAAAAGAAGTGATAATTTCATATAATGAGTCATCTTAAATTTTATTAAAAGAGAACACGCTATAAAGCATATTCATCATTAATTGATTTAAGTAGTTTTACACAAATTGTTTTTTAATGAAAGTATCATGAGAGAGTATCTAACCATAGATAAGAAGATATGTAATAAATATAAAAACCAGTCTATTTTTGATAGTCTGATTTTTATATTATTAACTTAAATTTGATACGAAAATATAATATAACTATTATTCGTAGTAAATAAACTCGTTATGAAGCATGGCTTTACTAAAATTAATGACTTCATCATTAAATTTAATCGTACTTTCAAGTTTCTCTTTTGAACAATTAGCAAATTTGTCCCATTCAAGGCAAGTCGTGATAAAGGCTTTATCCTCTCCATTAATGCCTTTGACATAGTTTGATTGAGTAACCACTTTCCCTTCTAGATCATACTGATACTCTACATTTATTTTGCCGTCTTCTATAACGGATTGTAGTTTTCCTTGGGGATTATAGCTGTATTGTGTTGTGCTAGTTTCAGTTGTAGGATCTGACGATTTGCTGGTTTCTTTAATAATGCGCCCATTCTTATAGTCGAATTGGCTGGTGACGGTATCCAGTAAAGTGCCATCATTTGCGTAATATTGAATGACTTTTTTATCGAACCGGTTTTGTTCATCTTTATGATAGGTTTCTTGCATGTAGATAGAGTGTGAGCCATAGGCGTTTTTTATCTGAAATTGATAACGGATAACCAATGGGTTGTTAGGTAATGTTCTTATTAAATTAGTTTCTACATTACCTTCAATGTACTCCTGCATTGAGGTGTTATCTTTTAATAACTTTCCACACTCATCAAAGTGAATTTCACCTTTTAGCGCTTTAAAACGTCCGTCATGGGGTATAGTGCTTGTCATCGTGACTGATTTAACAGGGCCGTTATAAGAACTGAGCAATACAATATCGCTATTGGCAATATTGGTTTGCTTTTCAGTCTCTGTGCATTGAGTTGAAGCAGCGATTATTGGCAATGAGGAAACTGCATAAAGGGAAAGGGTGATAAGGAGTTGTTGTAATTTCATAAGACCGTCCATGTATATATTTGCCATATTTCAAGCTACAGCGCTACTCGTCATCATTCAAGTTACAGCGTTGTTGCCTGCGCTCATTCGCACTAGCCACATACTTATGTATGCTTTTCGTGACTCATTTACTTGTCGCCTAGCTGTAACTTGAATGATGACGAGTATAAGGAGTACATAAAATATAGCTCTAGTATAGGTAATTGGTTTACCAAATTGTATAGATAAAATCCTATATGATTAACTGGTATATAAAGGAAAGAAAAATATTTTAGTACGATCATAACTGTTTTTTGGAGCATTAAGATGTTAAACGCGTTTTCTTTTATGACTGATACAGCAACGTTGGCCATTTTTGATTTACAAGCGATCCAACATAGAAAATCAGATACAGCAGATTGGTGGAGCATACCAGCTGATGAGTTAGATGAAATGAACAAAGGCAATATTGCATTTATTGGTTTAGGTAATGATGGTTTTTACACAATTAATCTATGTGACAAAATTGCAGATCCAGATATAAAAATAAACATAAACTGTCCATCAGGTGAAATTTTCATTGGTGCAGGAGAAGATACAACTGGCGGTGATTTAGAGCCAGATGATCCACAATATCGTGCAGGAAACGTTATTTTTCTCCCAGTAGGATATTATGAGGTTTCATTAAAAAAACTAAACAGCATACTTTTTATTTCTATCATTTTAAGTAATGCGAAACTAAACAAGTTTGAGAATGTGTTACGTTTAGATTAAAGAAACATATAAATAGTAATATAAAAATATAATAGCGAGTAAAAATAACACTGTTTAAACTGCCAATTTATACTTTATTGATAAGTTAATAAATATAAATTAAATAATTTATGGTTATATTAAGCATAATGTAATGAATTTGCTGGTTATAAGTAAAGTTAATCAATTAACTCAAAATTAATTGATTAATCTAATTTGAACCTCACTGAAATAAAAAGTGATATAAATCATTTCACAACAATAAAATAAAAGTAGTGAAGGTTTCATTTTTAAATTTAAAGGTAATTAATGAATTTTTTACTTTACTTTATTAAGAATGATAAATATCAATTTGAAGTAAGATGATGTTATTTTTAATATTAATCCTAATAAACTTAATAAGTTTTTTCCAAAAGTTTGAAATGGTCATATTTAGACTATAAGAATATACTTAAAATAGAAAAATATATACGTATTAACCTTTATTCTCGATGAATGTAGTTGCATTGTATGAGCAAGTGAGCGGATAATCATACATACTTAAATATTAGTACGTAATAAACATGCAATAAGGTTATTAATAGCCCTCATTGTTTCATGTTAGCATTTCTATATTACAAATACAGTGGCTAGTCTTATTTTGATATATTACATATACAATAAGTTAGTCTTATTTTGATATATTAACAATACAATAAGTCAGTCTTATTTTGATATATTACCGGAGAGTTTTATTATGAATAAAATACTTCTTGCTACTATTATGGCAGGTGTTTTTTCTTCTACTGCTTTTGCTGCATCTGATAATACCATTCGTTTCCAAGGAGAAGTTTCAGATGAAACTTGTACTGTAACTGTTAATGGTAATTCGGCACTTCCTGTTGTTTTATTACCAACTGTTTCTGTTACAACGTTAGACACTGCAGGTAAAACGGCAGGACAAACACCATTTACTATCGCAGTGAGTGGTTGTACAGGTTCTAAACCAACAGATACAAATATTAAAACCATTTTTATTGCTAATAATATGACAACAGAAGGTCGTATTGGTAATACAGCCGCAAATAACAATGTTAGCTTAGAAATTATTGATCCTGCGAAAACAGGCACCAAAATTGATTTAACAGGTGTAGGTAACGAAGGTTTAGTGTTAAAAGCAAACGAAAAATCAGCATCTTATGATTATGCTGTACGTTATTATGCAGATGATGTTGCAAAGGCAGGTAAAGTAGAAGGTAGTGTGCAGTACTCTATCTCTTATCAATAACGCTTATATGTCTCCTTTATATAAAGGAGACATTTTTCTATTTATATAAGAGGAAGATAAGTAATGAAAAAAATAATAATGTTAATTGCCGTATTTTTCTTAAGTTATAGCACAGCATCGTATTCTAGTGTCACCATGCTAAAAACACGTATTGTTTATTCATCAGATTCACGCTTTGAAGTTTTAAAGTTTATGAATAATGATGAAATTCCTTACATTATGCAAATATGGGCAGATAAAAATAATCCTAATTCGACCCCAGATAATGCAGATGCGCCTTTTATTATTCAGCCCCCCGTTTTTCGTATCGATCCTAAAACAGGGAGAGATGCTCGCTTAATTTATACTGGTGACGGTTTACCACAAGATAAAGAATCTATTTTCTATTTAAATGTGGCGCAAATTCCACCTAAAGATTTGAATAAAGATATAAAAGAAGGAAATAGCTTTACGGTTATTGTACATCATCGATTAAAAATATTTTATCGTCCAACAGCGATTGTCTCACAGCTAAATAATATCGAGAAGCAAATATCATTCTCAAAAGAAAGTAATGGCAGTATAAAAATTAAAAACGACTCACCCTTCTTTGTGTCATTTGCACAACTTGAGGCCACTAATGCTTCGGGGCAAAAATTTATATTTAAATCAACTATGATTTCTCCATTATCAACAGAAATATTAGTCGCTGAAAATGGCGGAAAACTTTCATTTTCACCCGATAAAATAACCTATAAATACCTTAATGATCTAGGTGGGCAAAACAGCGTGACAGATTTAATTCATTAATAAAAATGGCATTGAAATGAAATTTATAGAAAAAAGTACAGCGCAATTAAATAACAGAATAAAAGTCGTATTCTTGATCGGCTCACTTTCTCTATTTGTTCAATCAATGCCTTCTGCATTTGCTGATGATTATGAATTTGATCCTTCTTTATTATTAGGTAGCAAAAATAATATTAACATTAATCAGCTTCATGATAGTAATTATGTGGAACCTGGTGATTATGATGTTGACATCTACATTAATAATCGTTTTTTTGAAAGAAAAACAGTGAGTTTTCAATTAAATGATAAAGGTAAAGTGACGCCATGTTTTAATCAACAACAGATTGAAGAAATGGGGATCTTACTGGATAACGAGGTCAATCAAGATAATAATCAATGTTTAGTATTAAACCAAATTAATAAAAATATTGTAGATTCGTTTGATGCTTCTAATTTTAGAATAATGATTGCAGTGCCTCAAATCTTATTAAAACGAAGACCACAAGGCTATGTGAATGAAGACGATTTAGATGTGGGCAATACCATGTTGTTTACCAATTATTCTGGTAATTACTATAAGAATAAATCGAACGGACAAACTTCAGATTATGGTTTTGGTAGTGTCAATATGGGGGTAAATCTGGGAACTTGGCAATTTCGCCAACAAGCGTCTTACTCTTATAATTCATCCAAATCGGGAAGTAATAGTGAATTTAACTGGATAAGAACTTATCTACAAAAACCGTTACTAACATTAAAGTCTATGTTAGTTGTCGGCGATATTTATACAACAGGTGCACAATTTTCAAGTTTGGCATTTAAAGGTATTCAATTAATGTCTGATGAAAGAATGTTGCCTGATTCTCAAAAAGGCTATGCGCCTGTTATTCGTGGTATTGCGACGACTACCGCCCGTGTAGTGATAAAACAAAACGGCACTGAAATTTATCAAACGACGGTATCACCAGGGCAATTTGAAATAAATGACCTTTATCCAACCAGTTATGAAGGGGATTTATTAGTCGAAATTCACGAAAGTAATGGCAAGGTTTCTTCTTTTACAGTGCCATTTACTGCATTACCTGAGTCTGTAAGGGCGGGTCACTTTAAATATAATTTTACTGCGGGTGAAGTGAATAATTTTGGATCAGAAAATAGCTATTTTTCAGATATCGCTTTGCAATATGGTGTGAATAATACGGTAACGCTAAATACAGGGGTGCGTGTAGGACATCAATATCAGGCAGTATTTGTCGGCTCTGTTATTGCTACAAAATTAGGGGCAATAGGTTTTAATTCGGCATTTTCAAATGCTGAAGTGGGTGGTAAAAATTATCAAGGTGGACGATTAGGCGTTAGTTATAGCCGTACTTTTAGTCCAACTAATACCGTTATTACGCTTGCTGGTTATAAATATTCAACAGAGAATTTCCGCGAATATAATGATGTCTTGGGTTTGAGAAAAAGTGCAAGCAATGACATGGAATGGAACTCCAGCAGTTATAATCAAGAAAGCCAGTTTACGCTTAGTGTTAATCAGTCTCTTGATAAGTGGGGACAACTTTATATTTCAGGTTCTATCAGTAACTATTATGGTAATAAAGGACACGATGCCCAGTATCAAATTGGTTATTCAAATACCTATAAAGATATTGCTTATAGCCTCGCCTATAGTCGCCAAAAAACGGGGCAAATGACAGCAAATAATACTTTTACACCAATAACAACTGATCCGATATCGGAAGATATGGTGATGTTATCTGTTTCTATGCCATTAGGGCGCTCTGATTATTCACCAATGTTATCATTATCTTCTAGTCATTCTAGTGATGACTCGAGTTACCAAACGAATTTATCTGGACTTTTAGGGGAAGATAAAACACTTTCTTATAGTGTAAATGCAGATTACGACACACAAAGTAGAGCGATAGGCAGTGGTTTACATTTAATTAAACAGCTTCCTTTTACTACGTTATCAGGCAGTATCTCTAATGGTAAGCATTACACTCAAGGCAGCGTGGGTATTCAAGGTGCGTTAGTAGCACATAGTGGCGGGGTAACATTAGGGCCTCGTATTAGTGATTCTTTTGCTTTAGTGGAAGCCAAAGGTGCAAGTGGTGCGAGTGTGAGTAATGGCATGGGGGCACGCATTGATCCTTTTGGTTATGCTCTTGTGCCTTCTCTCGTCCCTTATCAATATAACAATGTTAGTTTGGATGGGAAAAATATTAGAAATAATAATATTGAGCTATTGGAAAATACCAAGCAAATAGCACCGTATTCAGGTTCAAGTACCAAAATCGTATTCAAAACCCAAGTCGGATATCCTGTATTGATTTCAGTTAAGCCTGAAAGCCGATTGGCATTAGGTGAAAATGTTTATGATAAAGATAGGCATATAGTTGGCATGGTAGGGCAAAGTAACCAGATTTATGTCAGGGTTGAAAATAAAAAAGGGACACTGACTGTTGGTAAAGATGAAGATAGTTGCCAAATTGATTACTCAATACCAGAAGAAAAAGAAGCCGATAAACTCATTTTATTATCAGGTCAATGCTTATGAAATTAAATCACTGTTTACTTTCGTGTCAGTCCTCTATTTTATTGACGTTGATGCTATTTCCTTTTTTAGCTTCGGCAGCATGTTATAAAATAACAACCACGACGACGAATCCCAATAGTGTACTTTATACCGAGCCAGGTAAAGGTACAGCAAAGAAGTGGACGGGTTCTATAGATACATCGGGTTCAATGGGAACAACACCTAAAGTTATTAATGTTAATAATAACCAATTCCAGCCATTAGGATCATTAGTAGCAAGTGGATTTGTTCCATTTATAGAAGCGGGTTATGAAAGTTATGATCCTGACCAAATATTATTTCGCTGTAGTGCTGATGAGGACGGAAAATTAAGAGAGTTCTATTCAACGAACGGCGATTATCTTTATGGGGGTAATAAATTAGTTAATCCTGCATTAGGATTACAAGAAACATATATTAGTCTTGCTAGAGGATTAGGTATTCGTATTAAAAACACCGTTACGGGTGAGTATTATAGTCGTTACTGGAAATCTCGACCATTGACGAATTTAGAAAGAGACAGTAAAGGTTGGATATTAGTTAAAGCTAAAGATTTTTCCAATATGGAAGTTGAACTTTTCAAAATTAATTATGAAAAAACAGCAGATATGCCTCCTGCACAATCAGCTAGCGGATTAATTAATTTTATTAACCAACCTGCAGGTTATATTGCTTTCCAAGGTCCCGGATATTCCCCTTTATTGAAAGATGGGGCTGATCATTTGACAAATTACAGCGGCTTCTTCGATGCTTGGCCTGGTGCTGTTAATATGTCTCGCCGTATTTATATCCGTAATGCGTCCACTTGTTTTGTGCGAAATGTTACGCCTTATGTTTCATTCCCATTGGTCACTATTAATGAGTTAGCAAGTGGCAAAAAAGTGACTTTACCTATTACTATTGATTTTTATTGTCAATTAGCACCACCTGCAAGCGATGGTATGAGTAATATTGCCAGCGGAACTGGAGCAGGGCAAACTGCAATGGGATTTTTACCTAGGCCTACAAATGTTAATAAAGCAATTGAATTAGGATTAACAGTACCTAATGGTGCCGCAATTACCCATTTAGTGACAGACGGTTATGGTACTGACTCAAATATGGCAAAAGGGGTTGGTGTAAGAATATATCGCCCATCAGGTATGCCATTAAACTTATTATCAACATTAGCGAATGAAGGGCAAGGTGACGGTTATGGCTGGTATCCTATTTATGATGATGCCAGTTCAGTCTCATATAATAATGGTATTGCTGATTTATCTAAAACATTATATGCCTCATTAGAAGCGTTACCGA
The DNA here is from genome assembly GCF_002607735.1 of Proteus alimentorum. Taxonomy (GTDB): domain Bacteria; phylum Pseudomonadota; class Gammaproteobacteria; order Enterobacterales; family Enterobacteriaceae; genus Proteus; species Proteus alimentorum. The sequence goes on along the minus strand of NZ_NBVR01000031.1, from coordinate 632,679 downwards.
GAGAAAAAATAACCGCCGGTAAATTTAATGCGACATTACAAGTGATTATACAGGTGCAATAAATATGAAAAAGATCAGTATTTTTATTCTGTTACTGTGTTTTTCATTCATTGCTAAAGCGAATTTAGCATTAGAAGGGTCAAGAGTGATCCTTTATCACTCAGACAGAGAAGCATCCTTAAATATAAAAAATGATGGTGAATTTCCTGTGGTGGTTCAAACTTGGGTGGATGATGGTAATCCTGAAAATACCCCAGAAACCATAACGGATGTTTCTGCTTTATCATTACCGCCCGTATTGCAATTAAAACCGAGTGAATCACAACAAGCACGAGTGATTAATAAATTTACCAATGCAGATAAAGAGAAAGAGACGCTTTACTGGCTTAATTTATATGAAATCATGCCTAAACCAGCGAACAAAAAATATGATGAAAGTTTAATTAATGTCGTTGTCAGATTACAAGTAAAAGTATTCTATCGCCCTGATAATTTAATGATGGCGATTTCCGATGTCAGTAGCGCTCTTATTTTTACGAAATCAGATAAACAGTTAACAATTGAAAACCCAACACCTTTTTATGTCACCATTAAATCAGCATCTGGCGAAAATAATCCTAACATTCTTATTCCTATGATAGCGCCACTTTCAAAACACAAAATCAGTCTAGTGGATAGCACAATAAATACTATTAGCTACGTTTTGATCGATGATTTTGGTGGGGAATTTAAAGATAAGAAAGAGATAAAATAGGTTTTCTGGTGGTTTGTATTGGATTGTCTAATTAAATTAGACTAATTGTTTGTTTTGATTGATTTCATCGATTATAAAAATCGAATGAAATATAAGCCGATACTATTTTCTTTCATTACCGTATTATCTTGAGTTTTTAGCTTAAGATAAATGCGCCATTTTGTCGCCACTTTCTTTCAGATACAAAAAAGCCACTTATTGCTAAGTGGCATAAATGTCTGATTTATCAGCGTAAATTTGGTGGGTTGTGGGAGGCTCGAACTCCCGACCAATTGATTAAGAGTCAACTGCTCTACCGACTGAGCTAACAACCCGATGCGCTGATTATTCTCCTCTCAAATGCGATGGTCAAGTGCTTATTTTGATTTTTTTTTAAATGGATAAAATATCGCCGAGTAAATTAAAAAAAGGATCTTATCTGGTTATCAAAGCATCATTCATTTTACTAAAAGTGATCTTTTCATTACTTATACTGAGATTTATGTCACAATAATTTCGCAAACATATTACCGCGTCAAAAAATAAAATAGCGGTGAAAACAACATCGAAAATATGAAAACACTTCAGGTATTGTATGGAAGATCAAACAGAAATTTCTCCTCCCGTTAGAGTGAAAAATGCCACTCTACAGCGCGGGTTAACAAATCGTCATATTCAATTAATTGCTATTGGTGGTGCTATCGGTACTGGCCTATTTATGGGATCAGGGAAAACCATTTCGTTAGCCGGGCCATCAATTATTTTTGTTTATATGATAATTGGCTTTGTCTTGTTCTTTGTGATGAGAGCGATGGGTGAGCTGTTATTATCAAATTTAGAATATAAGTCATTTAGTGATTTTGCTGGTGATTTATTAGGACCGTGGGCTGGCTTCTTTGTGGGTTGGACATATTGGTTTTGCTGGGTCATTACAGGTATTGCCGATATCGTCGCTATAACGTCTTATATTAGCTATTGGGCTCCTAATTTTCCTGAATGGGGCACATCTTTTATTTGTGTGCTGACATTGCTTATTTTAAATTTAGCGACAGTCAAACTCTTCGGAGAAATGGAATTTTGGTTCTCCATGATAAAAATAACCGCAATTGTCTCTTTAATTATTGTTGGTATTGTTCTTATCAGTATTGGATTTGAATCGCCAGCAGGGCACACTGCGGCACTAGAGAATATTTGGAATGATGGGGGAATGTTCCCTAAAGGGTTAAGTGGATTTTTTGCCGGATTCCAAATTGCTATTTTTGCTTTTGTTGGGATTGAATTAGTCGGCACTGCCGCTGCTGAAACTCGGAATCCAGAAAAATCCTTACCGAAAGCTATCAATGCTATTCCTATCCGTATTATTACTTTTTACGTATTAGCATTAGCCATTATTATGTCGGTAACGCCATGGCGCTCTATTTTGGCGGATAAAAGTCCATTTGTTGAGTTATTCGTTATGATAGGAATACCTGCAGCCGCAAGTTTAGTCAACTTCGTGGTATTAACAGCTGCTGCATCTTCTGCAAATAGTGGGATATTTTCTACAAGCCGAATGTTATTCGGTTTATCTAAAGAAGGCGAAGCACCAAAACAGTTTAGCCAATTATCTAAACGTGCAGTGCCTGCCAATGGGCTGTTATTTACTAGCTTATGTCTATCATGTGGAATTATATTAATTTACTTTATTCCTGATGTTATGCACGTATTTACCTTGGTAACAACAGTCTCTGCATTATTATTTATGTTTATTTGGAGTATGATTTTATGCTCTTATTTGGCATATCGTAAAAAACGTCCACAATTGCATGAGAAGTCTATTTATAAAATGCCTTTGGGAATTATCATGTCGTGGCTATGTCTTGCATTTTTTGCATTTATGACGGTGCTATTGGCTTTTGAGCATGATACTCGCCAAGCATTAAGTGTGACTCCATTATGGTTTATTGCATTAGCAATTGGCTATCAGTACGTTAAAAAACGTAAACAAAAAATGGTAATAGAAAAATAAATTACTCATGCTTTTTTTATTAAATGTATAGCCTTATCAATTCATGATAGGGCTATTTTTTTGATTAAAAATTAGGTGTTATTCAAGTGAGTTAATATATTTTTAGAATATGTTAACTATATCCAGCAATTTTTTAAAAATACACTATCCTACAATTAAAATAAAAGGAGACGGTATGTATAAGAATATTTTGGTTCCCATTGATATTGATGAAGATAACCTGATGAACAAAGCAATTCCGTTAGTGGAAAATATTGCAAAAAATGAAGATCCTTATGTTCACTTTTTGTATGTGCTTCCTAAGCTTCCACAATCTTCTTATTATCGACTTGTTATGAATGGCGATCAATTAGATCAAGGATGCTTAAAAATGTCAGCGGAAAAAGAGCTTAAAAAAATAATTGAGCGTTTTGATTTACCTGACGATAGAATGCAAACTCACATTTGTATTGGTACACCACGAGATGCAATATTGCAGATTGCTGATGAAGTAGATGCAGATTTAATTGTGATTGGTTCACATAATCCTGAGGATGACTCTTATCATATCGGTTCAACCGCCGCAGATATTACACGTTATGCAAAACGTTCTGTTATGGTAGTAAGATAAGCTTAGTGTATTTATAAGCGATAAATAAGAATATTTGCAGGGTTTAGTGATATCGCTGTTATGTTTCGTTCATACGTAACAGCGATTATGCACCTAAAAAGGTAAATTAATCGCACAAATCAGCAGTTTTTATATTTGGAACAAATTCTTTTTTTAATTACTATTAAGTTATCTCCTGATAATAATTAAAAAATCCCTATGTTAACGATCACCGCACTACTAGAAAACAAATCGATTAATCCTGAACTTAACCATTATCCTGGTTTGTCATTATTGTTAGAAGATGATGAATGCCAAGCTAAAATTCTCTTTGATACAGGAAAAGACCTCACCTTTATTTCAAATGCAAAAAAAATGGGGGTTGATCTAACTACATTGAAAACGATTGTTGTGTCTCATGGGCATTATGATCATTTTGGTGGACTTACCCATTTGCCAGTAGATTTTTTCACCCATAAACCTCGAGTTATCGCTCATCCCCATTTATTTTCTGTTCGTTATTCAGCCCTTTTTTTAGGCAATAAAAATATTAAATTTAAACGTTTAGCACCTTTATTTGATCGTGCAAAACTCGAAGCGCAGTTTTCTTTTGAATTAACACAAGCACCGTTAGCCATCGAAGAAAGTTTTATCTATTCGGGACAAGTAACTCAACGCCAAGTGAATAAACGCTATGGTGTTATTATTCATGAATCAGGTGAAGAAGATGATTACGTTCTTGATGATAGCTTTCTTGTTTGGCAAGGAAAAAAAGGCCTCGTGATTATCACCGGTTGTAGCCATTCGGGTATTGAGTCCATTATTGGGCACGCGAAAAAAATAACAGGAAATGACCAAATTCAAGCGATTGTAGGAGGTTTGCATTTACGTTGTGCAACACCATCTGCATTACAACGTGCTAAAAAAGCCATAGATGAAAATATTGATGTGTATGGATGTCATTGTACTGGTGTATTAGGGCGAAAATATCTTAATGCGAAAGACTTCAATGCAGGGCAATCTTTGTCTTTTGAGTAGTATTTAATGGAATGGCGTTTTTTAAAAGAGGTGAAAAATTTGTTTTTTTGAACTGTATTCTAACAAATTAACCTATTGAAATAAAAAAATCAAAGTGCATTTAGTGCTATTTATAACGAAGAGAATTGAAGAATCTTTATTGGCAATAAATGATCTAGCTTTATTGCCAAAACGAAAGTGTATTGGCGATTTTACTTGCGAATAACCATTACTGAACGTGACGTATTGTTTACAATATAATCCGCTGTCGAACCCAGCAATATATTGCGTTGATTACGTGAGCTTGAACCTATAATAATGGTATCCGCATCAATTTTTTCTGCTAACTCTAGAATATTATAATTAGGCGTACCAATAACGGCATGGCATTGGTATTGTTCTTTGGGTAAGTTAAATTGTTGTTTTACACATTGCTCTAATTTTTCAGTCAACAAAACTAAAGCTTGTTGTTTTTTCTCAACGACAGATGGGCTATCACAATTAAGCCCGTAAGCTTCTAAAGAGCGCAAGTTAGGCATAACGGTAATGAAATGGAAATAATTTTCTGGTTTCCTAGCGAGGAAGTGAATATCTTCGATCATGCGCTGAATTCTGTTATCTTCTAATAAATCAATTGCAACGAGGTATTTGTTAGCCATAGTGTGCCTTTTCAATAAATTAGCTCTTAAATTAAGTATAGGTAAATCAGCTTGCAAGTTGAAATTTAAAAGTAAATATTGCGATTATTGCATCATTATTCTTGGTTTTTGGGCTCTAAAAGATAAAAAAATGGTGTGGTGAATGCGTAAATCCATTAAAATTTAGTAAAATTGTCTAGAGCGCGTTGACTTTTTATTATTTTTACACATCACGGAATGATCCCACTAGGTTATAGTTTATATGAGAAAATCAAGCGAAGACTTACTGAAATGTATTGCCACTATATTACAGTGGGTGCTTAATGTTGGATTACTTATTTTAGCGATTGTATTAGTCAGTTTTCTTATCAAAGAAACGTATGTAATTGCTTCATTATTATTTAACTTAGGTGCAGAAGAGTCGTCTTATCAATTGCTAGAAGGTATTTTGATCTACTTTCTTTATTTTGAGTTTATTGCACTTATTGTTAAGTATTTTTTATCTGGCGGGCATTTCCCTCTTAGATATTTTATTTATATTGGAATAACGGCAATAGTGCGTTTAATTATTGTTGAGCATAAAGACTCAGTGGATACGCTAATTCAATCAGGTGCAATATTGCTGTTAGTCATTGCGTTATTTATTGCTAACACTGAAAAACTAAAACGAACTTGATCCGTCTATAAGTTGTGCATATTAAGCTACTTAGCTAGAAAGCATGACTTAAGATTAAAAATAAAGAGTCAGGTTTTCCGCAAGATTGGGAGAGGTATGTTATTATCTCTCCCAATTCTATTCTGGGTTATACAAAAATATTACTATGTCTTATCAATGTCCATTATGTTATCAGGTACTTTCTCTCCAAGCTCACAGTTGGGTCTGTGAAAATAATCATCAATTTGATTGTGCTAAAGAAGGGTATGTCAATTTGTTGCCAGTGCAATTTAAACGCTCAAAAGAACCAGGCGATAGTGCTGAAATGATAAACGCACGTCGTGAGTTTTTAGATGCAGGTTTTTACCAGCCAATGCGAGATAAAGTGGCTGAGTTAATACAAACATTATTGCCTGAAGATAACAGTGCTGTATTGGATATTGGTTGTGGTGAGGGTTATTACACCGATCAGTTTTATCAAAATCTAAAATTACATAGCCCACAAGTGTATGGCTTAGATGTTTCTAAAGTTGCGATTAAATATGCAGCTAAACGTTATTCATCAATTCATTTTTGTGTAGCGTCAAGTCAACGTTTACCTTTCTGTGATGCTTCTTTAAATGCGGTTGTACGTATTTACGCCCCTTGTAATAGTGATGAATTGGCAAGAGTCATTGTGCACAATGGTTATATTATTACTGTTACACCAGCCCCTCGGCATCTCTATCAGTTGAAAGCACTGATTTATTCAGAAGTACACCTTCATCCATTAAAAGAAGAACATTTTGATGGATTTAATAAAGTGTCTGAACATCAAGTTGCTTATATGATGAATTTAAACGGTAAGCAGGCTTTCGATTTATTACAGATGACGCCGTTTGCATGGCGTGCAAGTGAAGAAGTAAAACAGACATTAGCGGAAAGTAAAAGTTTTGAATGTGAAACAGACTTTTTAATTCGTGTCTATCAACGTCACGTTTAATAAGGTGAAATAAAAATATTTTATTAAGTGAATAAAAAAGCTTAGGTCGGGATATTTTAAACCTAAGCTTTTTAATATGCTTTATTAGTGATTATTTAGCGTACATAAATAATTCTAAGTGTTCGAATACGATATTAAAGCCGATAGCAATTAATACGATCCCACCAATAATTTCTGCTTTTTTTCCAAGTACTGGGCCAACATAACGACCAATTAACATACCCAGTGTTGCCATGATCATGGTCATCATACCAATTGTCATCGCAGTATGAACAATATTGACTTGAAGGAAGGCTAAACCGACACCAATTGCCATTGCATCAAGGCTTGTAGCAATGCCTGTTGCGATTAAAGACAGTGAGCCGTGGCGTTGTGGGGCTTCTTCTTCGCAAGGGCAATCATCACCGCGTTTTAAGCTTTGGTAAATCATTCGGCTACCAAGAACAAACAATAATCCAAAGGCAACCCAGTGATCCCATTGAATAATATATTGGCTAGTATATAAACCTAGTGCCCAACCAATCACAGGTGTGCTGGCTTCAATAATACCAAATATAAATCCAGTGCGGAGTGCTTCGCGAAAACGAGGTTTGTGTAATGTGGCACCTTTACAGACAGAGACAGCAAATGCATCCATAGAAAGGGCAAGGGCGAGAATGATAGTAGCGTAGAAACTCATAATAAAGCCTCGGTTGGGGTATTTCCATATACACACAATTGACCCCCAACCAAAGAAGTACAATCATGTGTCTATGGTCTTGCCAACCGTATTACGGCATCTGCACCACGCTAGATGAAAATAAGCGAGTATGTTGATACAGATTTCTTAAAATAATGTTTTTTATTTTAAGACAGGCTACTCCCCAATGACTTGGTGCAGAAGATAACATATTATTTTCGAAAGGCAACATATTATTTATTATATTTCAAAGATGATATTGATAATAATTATCATTATTAAATGTGGCGGATTTAAATATATTATAAATAATCATTGGTTGTTAAAAAAATGATAATTTTCAATATGGTGAATAATTAACCATATAATAAACAATGGGTTTTAATTGTCTTTATAATAATAAATTCATTTTTTATAAAAATAAATACACGTGAAAATTATAAGCTCTATTTTCTACAAATTTAAATAAATATTAAATGAGCCTATATTTAATGTGTATATTTAATGAATGTATTTAATATGGAAAAATAAGAAAAATTTAAATTATAAAAAGATAGATTATTTAATTTTAAATGTGTGTTTTATTATTATTATCTTTATTTATCTAAGGGTTAAGTGATGATCAAAAATAAAGTAGCTAAAATAAAAAAGCCATTCAAGATGAATGGCTTTTTCGTCTAAATAGTATTAATTAGTCACACTGCACTTTGATTGCAAGACCACCGCGTGATGTTTCGCGGTATTTAGCATTCATGTCTTTACCCGTTTCATACATGGTTTCAATGACTTTATCGAGAGAAACACGAGGTTCACTGGTACGACGGATTGCCATACGTGCGGCATTAACGGCTTTAACTGAAGCAATAGCATTACGTTCAATACAAGGAACTTGAACTTGGCCTGCAACTGGGTCACAGGTTAAACCAAGGTTGTGTTCCATACCGATTTCAGCAGCAATACAGACTTGTTCAGGGCTTCCACCTAATAATTCAGCAAGACCAGCTGCTGCCATTGAACAAGCTACGCCAACTTCACCTTGGCAACCTACTTCAGCACCTGAAATAGAAGCATTCATTTTGTAAAGAATACCAATTGCGCCAGATGCTAAGAAATAACGTAAGTAGATTTCTTGTGTAACGGGTTCGATACAACGATCGTAGTAAGCCAATACAGCAGGAACGATACCACATGCGCCATTTGTTGGTGCTGTTACAACGCGTCCGCCTGCTGCGTTTTCTTCATTAACTGCCAGTGCAAACATATTGATCAGATCAACGACTTTCATTGGATCGTTTGACAGGCTGTTGCTTGATGTTAATAAGCGATTTAATGCGGCAGCACGACGAGGTACTCGCAATGGCCCCGGTAATACGCCTTCTGTATTTAAACCGTGTTCAATACATTCTTGCATTGTTTTATAAACATCAGCGAAATAAGCATTAATTTCTGCTTGAGTATGCAGATCAAGCTCGTTTTTCATCATTAAGCTAGAAATGGATAAACCCGTTTCTTTACAGTGCGTTAATAACTCTTCTGCGCTAGCATAAGGGTATGAAACAGGCTTGCTACTTAATGTTGATTTACCGAAGTTTTCTTCATCAACGATAAAACCACCACCAATAGAGTAGTACGTTTTTCTATAGACTTCTTTGTCGCCAGCAAATGCATGGATTGTCATGCCATTTTCATGTAATGACAGGTTGTCATTGCTAAAATGCATGCTTTCTGCTGGAAAATCGACCACTTTTAAGCCGTTTGCTAATGATAACTTGCCAGTTTCTTCAACTTCACGAATAAAACCGGGAATGCTGTCAATATCGACAGTAGCTGGTGCATTACCTGCTAACCCCATAATAATTGCGATATCAGTATGGTGACCTTTGCCTGTCAAAGACAAGGAGCCGTAAACATCAACAGCTACGCGAGTGACAGACGCAATCAATTCCTGGCTGACTAAATCATCGACAAATTCTTTACCCGCTTTCATTGGCCCTACGGTGTGAGAGCTAGATGGTCCGATGCCCACTTTAAACATGTCGAAAACGCTAATCACGTCAGACTCCTTAATAATAAGAGAGAGGGTTAAAAAGAATAAAATATAGTTATTTATAGTAAAGGGATCGTTTTTACGATTATATCGTCCCGTTAATGATGTAGTTTACAACATTTTTTTAAAATAGCTAAGTAGAGTTGTGAAGTCGGTGATAAAAAGCACAAGCTGAATATAAAATCGTGAGTTAAGTGATATGCAGAGCGAGTCTATGTAAAATAGCGGCGGTTAATCCCCAGACGAGATGTCCATTATAGGGATAAAAGTAGATACGATGATTTTCGCCAGCACGAGGAAAATCTAATGATTGATAATGTTGGGCATTAAGTACATGGCTTAGTGGCATTTCAAAGATAGAGGCAACTTCAGCAGGGTTATGGCGTAAAGGTAAACCCGCAGGAATGACACCTACAATAGGGGTGACTAAATATCCGCTAGAGCTTTGCAATGGGGATAATTGACCAATAACGGATACCGCATTGGGTGGAATTGCCACTTCTTCATGCGCTTCCCTTAGTGCAGTTGCGATCAGGTTGCTATCTTCAGGATCGCGTTTACCACCAGGTAAAGCGACTTGTCCAGCATGAGAGCGTAACGTTGATGCTCGCTCAGTTAATAATAATGTTGGGTTAGGTTTATTGATAATCGGCAGCAAAACGGCTGCCGATTTTTGAGCATGAAGAGGCTGATTTACCTTGTTATCAGGTAATGTGAGTTGAAAACGATTGATAAAAGTATCAATGGGTGTCATCGATAGTAGACTCACTTAAAACAGTTAATATTTGCCCAAGTTTATCGAATGTTTCTTGGTACTCTTTTTCAGCGACGCTATCAGCAACAATACCACCACCAGCCCAGCAGTAAATTTTATTTTTTTCAGTCAATAAAGTGCGGATGCTGATATTAGTGTCCATTGTGCCACAAAAGCTGATATAACCAATCGCACCACAGTATCCATGGCGACGATGAGGTTCAAGTTCTTCGATGATTTCCATTGCTCTGATTTTTGGGGCTCCAGTGATAGATCCGCCGGGGAACGCGGCTCTTAACAAATCAGTTGCTGTTAAATAAGAAGGTAACTGCGCCGTAATCGTACTGACTAAATGATGTACTGCTGGGAAACGCTCAACAACAAATAACTCGGGCACTTTTACTGAGCCTGTTACTGCAACTTTGCCAATATCATTACGCATCAAATCTACAATCATTAAGTTTTCAGCACGATCTTTACGCGAAGTTGCTAATAATTGAGCTTGTTCATCATCTTCTTCTGGTGATGCCTTACGAGGAAGTGTTCCCTTTATTGGGCGTGTTTCTATTTTATTATCAGCTAAATGAATAAAGCGCTCAGGTGAAACACTAATCACAAAATTATTGGGTAAGCACATAAAAGAAGAGAATGGTGCTTTATTCGCTCGATTTAATGTCAAGAATGCATTCCATTCACTACCTGTATAGTTTGCACAAAAACGTTGAGCCAAATTAACTTGATAGCAGTCGCCTGAAAGTAAGTATTGATGAATTTTAGCAATTTTCTCGTTATATTCATCACTACTGATGTTTGATTGCCAATCTGTTGTTAAGGTGAATTGCGCATCAAGAGATTTGGAAGTTTGGCTTTCCAACCACTGTAAGCGCTCATCAATATTGTGATAGCTAATTAAAGTAGCTTTTTTTAAGCGGTGATCGACAATAAGTGCCCAATCATAAATACCAATTGCCATATCTGCGAAATGAAGTTCATTTTTCGCTATTTCAGGTAACTTTTCAAAACGACGACCTAAATCATAACTCCAGATACCTAAAGCGCCGCCTAAAAAAGGCAATGACTCATTATGTTCTGGGTGAAAATCGAAGTGTTCTAATGCCGTTTGGATGAGCGTGAAAGGATCTTTTTTGGAACGTTTTACTGTGCCGTTTTTTTCTTTAATCGTTGTCGTTTGTTTGCGAGTTTCTAATGTCACAGCAGGATCGGAGACAATAATATCAAAACGATTATGAGGATGTTCGGCAAAGCCAGAATGAAGTAAACTAGACCAAGGCAATGACGCAATAGGAGAAAATACCCGCAGTGCGAGATCAGGGGTATAAGTTAATTCACGTTGTTGTAATTGCATATCCATCTTATGACCATGTAAACAAAATGTGTTGTATTATTCGCACAATAAATTGTAATCAAAAAGATTACATTCATGTAAATACAAAATAGACGTTGATAAAGATAAGAGTAACATTATGTTTCTAGGAATGCCTACATTAACACATGAAGAGCAGCAAAAAGCAGTAGAAAAAATTCAATCTCTAATGGCTGAGGGAATGAGTAGCGGAGAGGCAATTCAGTTAGTCGCTCAAGAATTGAGAGAGAAACATACAACCCGCGAATCAGTTTCTATCGTATTTGATGATGAGAATGAATAAAACAATTTTTTAACAAATGTCACAATTGTGTTATTGACCATGTGCTATGCTTAATGAAAACACATCCTGTTTTAAAGGATATTTTCGGGAGGTTATATGAAATTAAGCAAGTTTGTTGGTCAAACAGGGATACTTGGAGCAGGTCTTTTACTTGCTGTTTCTTTCGGAGCATCTGCAGAAAGTATCGAAAATGTTAATAAAGATATTGTACGTTCTGCTCCCTTTGCGAGTTGTGTTAACTTAGATAACAATCAACTTGTTACAAGAGTAAAAAATGATTATTTACAAAATCGTTTACCTCGCTGGCAAGATGATAAAAATGCATTAGGATCAAAACCTGTTGCAAGTATTAATGCTAATGAAGTTATCAAGATGGATAATAACTATCAGATGGTACTGAATGTCAGAGGGGCGAGAACAGATCTTCGTTACAATGTTCAAGTCAATTGTGATGACAATACTATTACTTATGTTTCTCCTAAATAATAGATAGCTGATAGTGAATTGTAGTTAATCTATTGAAAGAAAAAGAGATAAACTAAGGTTTATCTCTTTTTTTTACTATTATCAAAATCACGGAGAGTGTTTGACTATTTTTTTACCGATGGTTCATAGGGTAAACGAGAATAGTGTTGGCTTCTTGCACGATAAAATACCAGCCTTTCTTGAAAGAAGGCTTGAAAAGCTTGAGGTTGTTCTCTTAAAACAGCATCTGCGACAACAGGCATGTTATAGCGCTCTTTAAAAGCAACGCCTGAAGCCGCTAAGCTTATATTTAGTTTATCTTTTTCTTCTTGTGTTAATTCTGAAAGGTTATAACTCATTATCTTTCCCTCTATAACAATATAAGTAAGGTAAAAGAGCATGCTTATTAATGCAAGCAAATAAAGATATTAGTCATTAATGTATAGTAAAAATGATGTACTTTATTTGGTTCGATTTTTAATCAATGCCATTAAATATAACAATAAAAATTTATTCCTCTTTAATTGTTATACCACTTTATGGGTAATTCAAATAAAGATAATGATAAAACGAGCATTTTCAAGTCGGATTAAATAAATTTTAAAATAGAGAGAAAAGCTGTTTACCTATAAAAAGAGTAAATAATATGAATGTTTAATTTGATTTAGATCAATGAAAGAAGAGGGAGATTTTGCATTAGAAATAGGTAAATAATGTTAATTTATCGATGAGATATTCTATGTATTTTTATTTTGCATTATTTGACAATGGTTTATGGTAAGGCGCTGAAATATTGAGATAAAAAAATGCCCTGTTGGGGAAACAGGGCGAAAATTAATACAACACCAGGGAAAAACATAGTATAAATAAAATTAACCAAATGGTTAATAGGTAAACTTACGTGATTCTACATTTTTTTATTAATATGAAATAAATTTTTATTAAACTTTAATTAATGTTCAGAAAAGAATAAGGTTATTAATGAATAGTAAGTGAATAAAAAAGAGAAAAGAAATCAATCAACCGTATTCTTAAAAATGAAAGATCAAAAATCATGTTAGAATTAATGCATTATAGGCGTGTGATAAAATAAAATGTAAAGTTTGTTTTTTTCTTATTTTAATATCTTATTAATAGTAAAGCATTTTATTGATGTGACAATATAAAATATTCATTGTTAATTATTGTAAAAATCTTTATTTCTAAATGTTAATTACTGCAATGTTAAATTAGATATTAAAAAACATCTTAATTAATCACTTTAATAGTTCATTTAAATCTTATTTTAGATAAATAGACAAGATTATTGGTTGATGTTTTTTTAATCTGTTTGTTATTTTTTCTAAAATAACTGATTAACTTAATGACTAAAGTATTTACTTTACTTTTTCGAGTCAATGAAATAAAGAAATAATTATTTATCCTAATGATATATATGGTTTTTTTATTTTTCAATATTGTTTATTTTAGTTAACTAGATAATTAAATTAAAATAATAAAATGTAAAAAAATAAACAAAAAATATACATGTCACACATTATTGTGTTACATTTGGTTCGCTTTTCACACAGTAATCTTTGATATTACTTTAAGATAGATTCGGAACAGTAATTGACTCAATTACACGATATCTGCTTACTTTTTTATTTCAATAGCGATGTAAGGATAGGTTATATACGTTATTATATAAGGGGATTGATTTGACAGGGCTAATAAACTTTGCGAATAATATTTTATGGGGATATGTTCTTATCTACTTACTTCTTGGCGTAGGTATTTACTTTACTATCCGTACCGGATTTATACAAATCCGACATTTTAGTCATATGTTCTCTATTTTAAAAAATAGTCATAAGTCAGATAAATCAGGGATATCTTCCTTTCAGGCATTATGCACCAGTTTGGCTGCGCGTGTAGGTACTGGAAACTTGACGGGAGTTGCGATTGCTTTAACAGCAGGCGGCCCAGGTGCTATTTTTTGGATGTGGGTAGTTGCTTTAATTGGTATGGCGACATCATTAATAGAAAGTACATTAGCGCAGCTTTATAAAACAAAAGATGATGATGGTAATTACCGTGGTGGTCCTGCTTATTATATGACGAAAGGACTGAAAATGCGCTGGATGGGAGTTCTCTTCGCCATTTTCTTAATTATTGCCTTTGGTTTAGTTTTTAATGCCGTTCAAGCCAATTCTATTGCTCAAGCCACTGCTTCTGCCTTTAATTTTGATCCACTCTATGTGGGGATCTTTTTAGTACTAACTAGCGGGTTTATTATTTTTGGTGGCCTGCGTTGGATTGCACGAGTTGCTGAGTTAGTTGTTCCTATTATGGCAATGGCTTATTTATTATTAGCGTTTTGGGTTGTTGCAGATCATATTGAACGTCTACCTGAAGTTTTCATTTTAATCTTTAAGAGTGCCTTTGGATTACAAGAGGCTGCAGCTGGTGCGATTGGTTATGGTATCAGTCAAGCGATGACGCAAGGTATTCAGCGGGGTCTCTTTTCTAATGAGGCGGGTATGGGATCGGCACCTAATGCTGCAGCTTCCGCAACACCATATCCGCCACATCCTGCCTCTCAAGGTTATATCCAAATGCTAGGTGTTTTTATGGATACCTTGGTGATTTGTAGTGCCACTGCGGTGATCATCTTATCATCTGGGGTACTCGACAGTTATCCGGAAGGTATTAACGGTATTCAATTAACACAATTGGCATTGTCATCTAGTGTGGGAGGTTGGGGGAGTACCTTTATTGCGATTGCAATTTTCTTCTTCGCTTTTACCTCTATTATTGCTAATTATGCTTATGCTGAAAGTAATATGATTTTCCTTGGACGTAATCACACAACAGGGCTATTTCTTTTACGTTCAGCGGTATTAGCCATGGTGATGTTTGGCGCTTTAGCGGATATGCCTCTTGTTTGGAAAATGGCCGATCTCTCAATGGGATTAATGGCAATGACTAATTTAATCGCAATCATCTTGCTTTCTGGTGTCGCCTTAAAATTAGTTAAAGATTATAACCAACAACGACAAGCTGGCTTATTGCCTACATTTGATATTCGCCAATATCCAGAGTTGCAAGATGACATTGAAGAAGGAATTTGGGATGAGAATATGGTTCCTGATGAACCTTTAGTCCGATGTGAAAAAGTGAGCAATAACTAAAGCAATAATAAAAAAGCGTCAAAATTCAAAACCTATATTTTTTAATATGGGTTTTTTTATTACAATTTAACTTTGGGAATAATCAATCAAGGATCAGAAATGAGGTCTAGTCGGTATTATATAGGATTACTTATTGCAATAAGCCTCTTAACCAGTTGTGCTAAGCAACCAGCATTTATTGATCGAGGGGAATATATAGCTAAAGTTATTCCTAATAAGCAGGAAGCAAATGATTGTGTAAAATATTTGGTGATGCACTATACCGCACTAGATGATGAACGCTCACTTAAAGTGCTTACGGGAGGGCGAGTTAGTAGCCATTATTTGATCCCTACACATCCCTCATCTATTGATGGAAAACCAGTGATTACTTCACTAGTGGATGAAAGCGAAATTGCGTGGCATGCGGGTATTAGTCAGTGGGGAGACACAACTCACCTCAATAATTGTTCTATTGGGATTGAGATAGTTAATCTCGGTTACCGTGATAATGGTAAGTTTAGGTATTGGTATTCTTATACTGCCGATCAAATCGTGACTATTTCAGTGGTAATGAAAGATATTATTGAACGTTATGATATCGAACCTCAAAATGTTTTGGGTCACAGTGATATTGCACCTCTCAGAAAAGTCGATCCGGGGCCTTTATTTCCTTGGGAAAGATTAGCTAGCCAAGGAATAGGTGCTTGGCCTGATAAGAAGTTAGTACAAACTTATTTGGCAGGTAGAGATCCTTCAGAGCCGGTTGATATCGCAAATTTCCAAAAGTTATTACAGCAATATGGTTATCAAA
Organism: Proteus alimentorum; assembly: GCF_002607735.1. Taxonomy (GTDB): domain Bacteria; phylum Pseudomonadota; class Gammaproteobacteria; order Enterobacterales; family Enterobacteriaceae; genus Proteus; species Proteus alimentorum. Next base: position 616,479 of record NZ_NBVR01000031.1, on the reverse strand, counting down.
CACCAACAAATGGCATATTAGATAATAATGCACAAAAAGTCGTGAAGGCCTTCCAAATGCATTTTAGGGCGAGCAAAGCAAATGGGATCCCTGATGCTCAATCAGAAGCAATTTTAAGGGCATTGATTGAGAAATATCGAACTTAAAGTTTCCTATGATGAGCTGTACTGAATAGATAGTAAAAATGCAGGTAATAGAAAAGCAAAAAGCGTCTCCAATATAAAATTTGGAATACGCTTTTTTTATCAACTTATAATCAGCATTACAAATTAGGTGATATATGCGGGTTATTTCGCTGTATTTCCTACTGGAAGATTTTCTTCTTTAAGGTTTAAGCTCACAACCAGTGAAATGACAAATGCAATCGCACCTGGTAATACCCAACCTAAGCCATAATCAGACAGTGGGATATAGCTAAATAATTGCAGTAAATCAGCATTTAACCACTTCAATTGTTTCAATGTATCGAAAAGGCTCATTAAGACAATGATCGCAATTGTAAAGCGATAGGTAAAGCGAGGCGCTTTTAATTTATTACGAATAAATTGCAATAATACCAATGTGACTGATGTTGGATAAATCATGAGTAATGCAGGAATAGTCACTCGTAATAATGTATCAAGACCAAACGTTGATACGATTGTGGTCATTAATGTAAATACCACAACCCAAAAGCGATAGCCCAAACGGTGATGGAATGTCGCAAAGTAGTCTGCAGCAGCACTTGTTACGCCCACAAGTGTTGTCATACTGGCTAATAAAACAATTCCTCCCATCAACCAAGTACCTACAGAGCCAAATAACGCATCAACATAACGTGAGAAAATTTGGCCACCGTTCGTCGCATTGAGTGCAGGATCAGCAAAAACAGAAACAGAGTGGCTTGTTGCACCTAAGTAGAAAAGGCACAGATAAAGAGCTGCTAACAGTAAGACTGAAATCATGCCTGCTTTTACAGTAATAAAACCGATCTGGCGTGGTTCAGTAATACCTTTAGTATATAAAGCACGAGCAACGATACCACCAAATGCCATGGCAGAAAGAACATCCATGGTTTGATAACCATCTATAAAGCCAGAGAAGAAGCCATTTACCGCATAAAGGCCAGTCGGTTCACCAATTGGGGAAATCGGTTTAGCCACAACAGCAATGCCCACAACGACCAGTAGGACTAACAGTGCTGGCGTCATAAACTTACCAATGGCGCTGATCATCGTACCTTGTTTAAGCATAAAGAACATACTTGTGATATTGAAAACAAGTGCGAAAGTTAGATGTGTTGCGGTATTTTTCTCAATAAGCCCTAAGGGTAAGAAACCCATTTCATAAGCGGTATTGGTGACACGAGGCATCGCAAAAGTGGAACCAACGATCAAATACAGTGCTACCCAGAAAATGACGGCAACCCATGAAGGTAAATCAACAGAAAGGCGCTCACCACGTCCGCGAATTGCCACAATAACTAAGGTTAGGAAAGGAAGTAAGACACCTGTAACGAGGAAACCTAAAGATGTACTAAACCAGAGGGTTCCCGATTGAAAACCCGCCATAGGGGGGAAAATAATATTGCCAGCGCCAAGGAAGAGTGCAAAAACCATCATTCCAAGAACGAGCATATCTTTTGTAGAAAGCATAACTTAAACTACCTGTCTGTGAAGAAAATATATGAATGATTTATATTTGTTATTCTACATTTAGCTTAATTAACAGCTTAATATGTTGTGAAAATGCAGTTTGAATAACGAAAAGTGAATTGATAGTAACAAATTCTGAAGGATATGTAAGAAGAAAGGCGGATTTAACGCTCATTTAACAGCAATTATAGAATAATAAAAGGCTATATTTTTGGTCTAAAAGCAGTGTGATCCTCTGTTAAGGATCACAATTGCTATATAATTTTGTAGACATTCGCGATAAAACACAAAAAAGATCGTGTTTAAATAAATTTATTGATAGCCACTGCAACGCCGTGCTCTTCATTAGAAAGTGTGACAAATTTAGCGACTTTCTTCACTTCTTCAGGGGCATTTCCCATAGCAACACCTAAACCTGCATATTTTAACATTGCCAAATCATTACCTTGATCACCAATACACATGATTTTTTCTGGTGTGATTTTCAAGTGTTCAGCGATTTTTTGAACCGCGCTCCCTTTATTGACATTGGTGTTCAACACTTCAATAAAATAAGGGGCGCTACGTAATATGCTGTATTGCTGATAAATATTAGCAGGAAGATATTGAATGGCATTATCCAAAACGGCAGGCGCATCAACAATCATAAACTTACTAAAATACATATCAGTTTGCATTTCATTCAGTGGCCGATAATAAAGTGGCGTCCAAGATAAAAAGGCTTCTTGGCAGGTGAAGTGGCTAATATGACTATTGGTAGTATAAATCTTATTATCGCTGATAACGTGAAAATGGACGCCAATCTCACGAGCGAGGCTTTCAAAATAGAGGTAATCTTCAAAATTGAGCAAATCTTGAATGATCACTTCGCCATTATCTGCTTGATGAATTTGGCTACCATTATTGCTGATGCAATAACAATCTGAGGTATCAAGACCGAGTGTTTTTAAATAGGGAGAGATGCCATTAAGGGAGCGTCCTGAAGCTAATACAATCTTAACTCCCGCCTCTTTTGCTCGCTGAACTGCTTGTTTTACTTCTGGCGTAATTTCGTGTTGTTTGTTAAGCAAGGTTCCATCTAAATCAATAGCGATAAGCTTAATACTCATTAGCATCCCCAATATTAAATAAAAGCAATCATGATAAAGGAAGGGCGAAGCGGTCTATCATCACATAGCTTGAGTATTATTTATGTGACATTAAAGGCTATCTGTATAATGTCACATAAATGGAAGGGTTAATCACAACAAGGTGATTGTAAATGTAAAGGTTGTTTGGTTTCTAAGACGATCTCTTGATTTTGCCGAAAGTCGAAAGGCGTGATGCCATACTCTTTACGGAACATATAAGTAAAGTGAGATTGTGAACCAAAGCCAAAATCAAGGGCGATATCGAAGATAGAGCGCTCACTGGTACGTAATAAATGAATAGCGCCAGCCAATCTACGCTGACGGATATACTTTCCTAAAGAGGTGCCTGTGACTTCTTTAAAGATTTTCTGCATGTGCCAAAGAGAATACCCAGAATAAGCCGCCAACTCTTCAAGATGGATAACACGGCCTAAATGCTCCTCAATCCATTTACTTAGCGCGCAAACCAATGCGAGATGATTATCTTGTGGCATTACAGTTCCATTCTATCAATGAAGTTAAGGTAAAAATCAAAATTAACTCCCTAATCTTATACAAAAAATGGCAGACAGAGAAATCCATATTAATGGATAGCTATCTCTAATCGTTGGCAAAATGTGTACTTAAATAATATAAGGTCATTTTACATACAGTTTAGAGCGAAATAATGCAAATTATCTGAAGTCTGTCGAGGAAGCGTTTACCTTTCATAATGAAAGTTATGCTAAATTTACTCATAGAGATAATTAAATGCGAATTTTATAACAACAACTCCCTGTCTTGTTATCGTATTTAAGCGAATGCTTATAATGTGATAAGTCATACTAACAAAATGTATTTAAAGGATTTTAAATTGAACGCAAAGAAAATAATTATTAGCTTAATTATTGCATTAGCCATTACCTTTGGCCTCTATCTTGTGGCTTTAGATAATTTTTGCGATCGAGGAGAGGATTTCCAACAAGGTCTTTGTCGTTTTACCACATTATTCCCCTCTAAACATCACTAAAAGATAGCTTTTCTTATTATTTTTCGCCTAGCATAAAATGTATTTGTTATTCAAGTCAGAATAGTGTTTTAATGGTGGCTTGAAATAAACAAAATCGTAAATATTAGTTTACACGTTAAGTTGATAAAATAATAAAGAGAAGAGGATGTATGGCGAGAGAGTCGCAACAGACAGAACTTAAGCGCGGTCTGAAAAATCGACATATCCAGCTAATTGCGCTGGGTGGTGCTGTCGGCGCAGGTCTGTTTCTTGGTATAGCGCAAACTATTAATATGACCGGCCCATCAGTAATATTAGGATATGCTATTGGTGGTTTTATTGCGTTTATGATCATGCGCCAATTAGGCGAAATGGTTGCCGAAGAGCCAGTTGCGGGTTCGTTTAGTCACTTTGCTAATAAATATTGGAGCCCATTTGCTGGCTTCTTATCTGGCTGGAACTATTGGGTGATGTTTATTCTTGTCGGTATGGCAGAATTAACCGCAGCAGGTAAATACATTAATTATTGGTTACCTGATATTCCTGTTTGGGTTTCCGTTGCTATCTTCTTTGTCGCAATCAACTTAATCAATTTGATTAACGTTAAAATGTATGGTGAAACAGAATTCTGGTTTGCCATTATTAAAGTGTTGGCGATTGTTGGTATGATTTTATTTGGGAGCTACTTACTGGCAAGTGGTAATGGTGGCCCTCAAGCTTCGGTTAGCAATTTATGGGAGTTGGGTTTTTTCCCTCATGGTTTTACTGGTTTTATGTCGGCATTAGCGATTGTAATGTTCTCTTTTGGGGGACTTGAGCTGGTGGGGATCACGGCCGCCGAAGCTGAAAATCCTAAAGTCAGCATTCCAAAAGCGACTAACCAAGTTGTTTATCGTATTTTAATTTTCTATATCGGTTCGTTGTTGGTGTTACTTTCACTTTATCCTTGGACTCAAGTGGTGAAAGGGGAAAGCCCATTCGTTCTGATTTTCCATAATTTGGATAATTTCTTAATCGCAAATATTTTAAATGCGGTGGTATTAACAGCTGCACTGTCTGTTTATAACAGTGGTGTTTATTCTAATAGTCGTATGCTTTATGGCTTGGCAAAACAAGGTAATGCACCACATGCGCTTTCTCGCATTAATAAACGTGGTGTACCGGTAGTGTCATTACTATTGTCAGCGATTGCGACTTCATTAGGAATTTTAGTTAACTACTTATTACCTGATCAGGCATTAGAGCTATTAATGGCGTTGGTGGTAACCACGTTAGTACTTAACTGGATCATGATCTGTTTAGCGAATTTAAAATTCAGAGCGGCAAAAACGAAAGAGGGTGTGGAGCCTTTCTTTAAAGCACTTTGGTATCCGTATGGTAACTATATTTGCCTTGCTTTCTTGTGCATGATTTTAGTGATTATTTTATTTATGCCACAAGTGAATATTTCAGTGATTTTAATGCCATTCTGGATTGCGTTCTTGTGGGTTGGATTTAAGATTTCTCGCATGAAGAAAGCGCCTGAAAATCCTCAAGTCAGTCAGAATAATTAAATAAGTTATTTTCGGTTAATTATATTAAAAGCACATCAATGGATGTGCTTTTTTTTTGAATAGGTGAGCCAGTGTTTGGTATACACTCAGCGCCATTAATAAATAGGGAAATGGTTTACTGCCAGCGTAACCAAGCAAATAACACGTTACCATTGTTATAAGTCCCTGGCACATAGGTCGCTTGTAGTGAAAGATGTCCGTAACCGACAGAAACTAAAGGTAAAGGCAAGGGCATTGGAATGTAGTTGTATTCGTGACGTGCTGTAATACTGAGTGTAAATCCTGCCCCCATACGAAACCCATCTTTATCACCGGGATACCACATTTTCTCAAAACCATAGCCCATAATAGGCTGTACACGGTTATTTGAGTCCATAAATGCCATCGCATAAAGAGAGTGCCAATCACCATCATTGTCATAACGATACTTACCCATACCAAAGCCCCAAGGTGTTTCGTTATAGCGATCGGTTTTTTCTTTATCGTAGGTAAAACGGTTATGCCAAGTCCATACCGGTAAATAGTAATTATATTGGTCGTTATCCCAAGTTTGATTGACATTACGTTTGAATTTTCCCCAGTAGCTCTCTTCATTATTAGATTGAGATGAGGTACTGGTGACTTGTTGGTTTTCTGTCGTAATAATCTGATGGGGATTTGTATTATTTTCAGAAGCGAAAGCTGACGTTGTTAACGCAAGTGAAAACATCGTTGTGGCTAATACGCTAGGGTGAAAATAGGGTGATGACATAATATAACTCCGAGTACGGCATAAACAGTGATTCTGGTGATGACAAATAAACATTACTGATAGTGTTATTTAATCGACAAGTATTTAAGATAAGAGGTATCTGAAACTTTACTTCTTAAATAAAATCTTAAGGGATTAGAATCGGTTATAAAGAAAATAGATAAAGTTATTGTATTTATAAATGTATTTTTTTGATATTTAAGGCAGTTACTCTTAATGATAACGAATTGTTTTTAATAAAATATTAAGCTTTTATTAGATTACGAATAAATGTCTGATAAATAAGATTAAAGAAATATCATTTAAGATTGCCTATTTTCAGAAGAAAAAATCAACAAGAACACTATTTTTATGATTTAACTGAAATATTGATTCAATATCAATAGCTTTTAATTACGAAAAGGCATCTATTTCCAGCAGGATGATAGATTAACCAATAAATAGAGTTAAACAAAAAAAGAAAAAAACAGAGATTGGTTTATAAAACGTTTAGGTTTAAGCGCTGATAATGGGAGTGTGGTCTGTTTTTTATACAGATAATCCTATGGTGAAAGAGTGCAAATTAAAGAATCGTTGTTCACACTCTTTCAAAGGGAAGAAAGCATTTATTGAGATAATTTTTCTTGGCTAATCACAAGGAGTCGGTGAGTATGAGTATCACGATCCTTACCCCAGCAGAAAGCGTCCCAGTTTTCATAAAGATCATCAGTATCTTTCACAACGGTTAGAGGGCGGTTTTCTTCTGTTCCATCTGAAATATAAACATTAAGGTGAGCAGTAAAAGCCCAATCAATCATTGTTTCCCAAAAACGCTTACCAGCACCTGTTTGCTCTTCATCAGAAACAACAATGCTGTATGTTTTAAGTAAATAACTAAAGAAGTATCTAGGGAGATATCTTGTCGCAATATCATGTTCTTCAGAAACAGTTCGCCACACTTTAACTTGAGTACATGTTGTTTTACTAAATATAATGTCTTTGCGAAAAATAAGTTCCACAAGATAAACTGTTTCAGGTGCATTGGTAGTTGAAATTAAACGATATTGATTTCGTTTTAAAGACTTAACAAAACGATATCCATCGGGGATGCTATATTCTGGTAATACAAAGTCTTCAACGCCTTTTTCAAGGAATTCTTTTGTATGATCAATATTTTTAGAGTGAATTTTCAATTTTACATTAAAGTCTGCATCAGGAATAAGATAAGGCATTGATTGTCCATTATTCTGTTGCGATGGTTCATTTTTCATTTAGCCCCTCCGCATTGTGTGATTGTCCAGAAATGCATTATAAATACCTCATCTAGCAGATAATATATCGATTGTCGTTAAAATGAACAAAATAATTTATTTTATTCTTCTTATTTAAATATATCTGAAATATATTCCTTAAATTGATGTGTCATGCAATAGAAGCCATCGGCTTAGTATTTATTATATACAACCTTCGCTGATTTATCTTAATGAATAACAAATCTCAACAATAGAAAGTTAATAAATCGAGATCAGTTAACAAACTAGCATCTTTATCTTGAGCATGCGATACTCCTTATCGCCTGAATTTACAGGCTTTGGCTCGGGGCGCCTTATGGCTGAGATGAACCCGTATAACCTGATCTGGATAATGCCAGCGTAGGGAAGTCAAGGTAACTCTGCTGATTAACAGAGCCCGACTTTTCTGTAACTGGTGAAAGGAGGAGTTAATCAGTGAGATTCAATGCATTGTCTATCGCAGGCACCGATCCTAGTGGTGGTGCAGGTATTCAGGCTGATCTGAAAACATTTTCCGCACTGGGTGTATATGGCACAACAGTAATGACAGCACTTGTTGCTCAAAATACTTGTGGTGTCCGTAGTGTCTATGATTTATCCCCTGATTTTGTGGCAGCTCAATTAGATGCTGTCTTGTCTGATGTTCGTATTGATAGCGCCAAAATAGGTATGCTCTCTAATGCCTCAATTATTGATGTGGTTTGTGACAAAATTCAGCAATATGCTATTCCTTTTGTTGTGCTTGATACGGTTATGATTGCAAAAAGCGGTGATCCTCTATTACAGCCTGATGCGGTTAATAAAATGGTCACTCAGCTTTTGCCTCTGGTTGATTTGATCACGCCTAATTTGCCCGAAGCGGCAGCACTGCTAGGTTGTGAAGTCGCTCAAGATGAAATAACGATGAAGCAACAAGGTTATGCATTGCTAAAACAAGGATGCAAAGCTGTGTTGATGAAAGGAGGACATTTAACTGAAGATGAAAGTCCTGATTGGTTATTTACGCAAGATGGCGAGTGGCGATTTACTTCTAAACGCGTTAATACGAAAAATACCCATGGTACAGGATGCACACTTTCAGCCGCTTTAGCCGCTATTCGTCCTCAAGTTTCTCACTGGCAAATTTGCGTTGAACAAGCAAAAGCCTATTTACAGCAAGCGTTAGAACATGCTGACAGTTTAGACGTTGGGCGAGGTTTCGGCCCTGTACATCATTTTCATCGCTGGTGGTAAAATGTTGCTGACAACAACACTTATCTTAAAAAAAGCCACTCATTGAGTGGCTTCTACATTTAAACCTATCCGTTAAGCAATAGTGACAGATTTATTTAGATAAACATCTTGCACTGCATTTATAAGAGCAACGCCGTCTTTCATTGATTTCTTGAACGCTTTACGTCCTAAGATCAAGCCCATACCACCCGCACGTTTATTAATAACGGCGGTACGAACTGCATCTTCAAGGTCATTATTACCTGAAGCGCCGCCAGAGTTAATTAATCCCGCACGACCCATATAGCAGTTTGCTAATTGGTAACGAACTAAATCAATTGGGTTTTCAGTAGTGAGTTTAGTGTAAACACGCTCATCAGTATGACCAAAACCAATCGCTTTAAAGCCACCGTTATTTTCAGCCATTTTTTGTTTAACGATATCAGCACCAATAGTGGCGGCTAAATGGTTTGCTTGCCCCGTTAAATCTGCACTTGCATGGTAATCTACGCCATCTTTCTTAAAGGAAGGGTTACGTAAATAAGCCCATAATACAGTGACCATACCCAATTCATGAGCACGCTCAAAGGCCATTGAAATCTCTTCAATTTGGCGACGGCTTTCTTGTGAACCAAAGTAAATGGTCGCACCCACTGCAACAGCACCCATTTCGAAAGCTTGTTCTACACTTGCATACAGTGTTTGGTCATATTGCGCTGGGTAGCTTAGGGTTTCATTGTGGTTTAATTTTACAAGAAAGGGGATTTTGTGTGCATAGCGACGAGAAACAGAAGCAAGAACACCATAAGTAGAGGCTATACAGTTACAACCCGCTTCAATCGCTAACTCAACAATATTTTTCGGATCAAAATAGAGTGGGTTTGCCGCAAAAGAGGCTGCGGCAGAGTGCTCAACACCTTGGTCAACAGGTAGAATAGACAGATAACCCGTTCCCGCTAAACGTCCGTGATTAAACAGGGTTTGCATTGAACGTAACACGCTATTAGGACGATTGTTATCAATCATGACACGATCAACAAAGTCAGAACCTGGCAGGTAGAGATTTTCGCTTGGGATGGTTTGGCAACGATGTTCTAATAATGATTTTGCATCAGCACCTAACAAACTTACTATATCAGTCATTACATACTCCAGTTCATGATGAGATGAGAGTGATTGTCATTTATCTACATTAAGATAACAAGTCACATTGAGGCGGTAACCGGCAGTGGATCGCTTCAGGTAACACAATAAATTCAAATTTATTCCCTAAAAGGGGTTCTCCATCTAAATTAAATACCATTTCATGAGATGCACTAATGTTTATCCAGCGGCTTTCTCGCTCGATTATCTTGTCATTCTTCTTGCTATCAAACATGCTGCTTAGAATCGAGGGGAGAAGTTCGTTGGCTTCAACGAGGGTGAGATTGAGCTTATTGTCATTAATTAAGGCTTCTGAACACAGTTTTTGTCCTCCACCCGCTTGACGACCATTGCCGATAGCTAAAATAAGAGACTCACCTTCCCAGTGGAAATTCTCTGCTTCAATTGTGCAGTGATCTGCTTTTAAAGCATCAATATTTAAAAGACCATTAATAAAATAGGCGGCTCCACCTAATGCGGATTTTAACGCTTCTGGGGTTTCTGTTGTGATTTTTGTGCCAAAGCCGCCTGTTGCCATATTGATAAAATAGTGAGTCTTATTGACAGCGATAATATCAATAGGGACTGCACGGCCTTTAACCGCTAAATTAAGTGCATTTTCCATATCACGAGGAATTTGTGCGCTGGTGGCAAAATCATTTGCTGTGCCTAATGGAATAATCCCAAGGATTGGCGGTGATGAAAGTGATAAATGAATAAGTTCAGAAGCAACACTATTAATCGTGCCGTCACCTCCCGCGGCAATCACCGTTTCAGCATTTATATCAATAGCTTCTTGTACAAAACGGCGTACATCACAGGACTCCCAAGTCACTCTTACTTGGAGATCAAAACCTTCATCACGTAATTGGTACACCGCTTTTCTCAATGCGCTATTGTTCGCGTTTTTTCCATTAATGATTAGCAAACTAATTTTACTCATTGATGAGTTCCTTTAATTGAATCACTCTTTTAAAGGTAACGGATATCGAGAAAATTACTATTTTTTTTTACAAATGATAACGAAAAAGGGCGTGTGCTTTATACAAAGGGAGTTGATAAGAAGGGGCAAAAAGAAAAGGCAAATCCAAGGGAGATTGGATTTGCCAAGGAGGTGGTTCCTAGTCTTACTGTATTCATTCTAGTTCTTTATTTTTCGGAACTGATGATACGGTAAACAAATCATTATTGATGTGATCTGTATTTGAAATTGACCACTTTAAATCAGATTATGACGCTTTACTTCACTTCTACCGCATCAATCTTATGTGGTTGACGCGTTGTTGTACCTTGTAGGTTGCGAATAAGCAGTGCGAAATCTAAATCAACATCTTCAGGAACAGACAAATAAACCATGTGACCATTACCAGGGGCAACATCCGTTGGCTGCAGTTTTTTGTTAAACAGCGTTTCTAGCGTAAATTGAATATTTCCAGTTGGTGTCATTAATTCTAGGCTATCACCTAAAACAAATTTATTTTTAACATCAACTTCAGCTAAACCGTTTACGCGTTTACCTGTAAATTCACCGACAAATTGTTGAGTGTCAGAGACAGAATAACCATATTCATACGTTTGGTACGCATCATGGGTATGACGACGTAAGAAACCTTCGGTATAACCGCGATGTGCTAAGCCTTCTAATGTCGTTAGCAATGTTGGATCGAATGGTTTACCTGCAACAGCATCATCAATTGCACGACGATACATTTGTGCAGTACGGGCACAGTAATAGAAGGATTTAGTACGACCTTCAATTTTCAGCGAATGCACACCCATTTGAGTTAATTGCTCAACGTGTTCAATCGCACGCAAGTCTTTAGAGTTCATGATATAAGTACCGTGTTCATCTTCGAACGCAGTCATATATTCACCAGGACGTTTTGCTTCTTCAATTAAGTAGACTTTATCTGTTGGCGCGCCAACACCTAAAGTAGGCTCAACGTTTTTAACAGGAATTGGCGTGTATTTTTCAACGATATTACCGACATCGTCTTCTTTGCCTTCTTCGACTTTATATTCCCAACGGCAAGCGTTAGTACATGTACCTTGGTTCGGGTCACGTTTATTGATATAGCCCGATAACAGGCAACGGCCTGAGTAAGCCATACATAATGCACCGTGAACGAACACTTCTAATTCCATATCAGGAACTTGCTTACGAATTTCAGCAATTTCATCAATAGAAAGCTCACGAGAAAGGATCACGCGAGTTAATCCCATTTGACGCCAGAATTTTACGGTTGCCCAGTTAACGGCATTGGCTTGTACTGAAAGGTGGATATCCATTTCAGGGAAGGCTTCGCGTACCATCATGATCAAACCCGGATCAGACATAATCAGCGCATCAGGGCCCATATCAATGACGGGTTTTAAGTCACGGATAAAGGTTTTTAATTTAGCATTATGAGGTGCGATATTAACCACAACATAGAAGCGTTTACCTAATTCGTGGGCTTCTTGAATACCTTTAGCGAGGTTTTCGTGGTTAAACTCATTATTACGCACACGTAAGCTATAACGTGGCTGACCTGCATAAACGGCGTCTGCGCCATAAGCAAATGCATAGCGCATATTTTTTAATGAGCCAGCAGGAGAGAGCAATTCGGGTGTAAACATGGTTAATTTCCTGGTTCTGATTTCAAGTCAGTCCCCCACACATTGGGTAGGGGTATATCATAAAGGGGTGGATTCTAGCGCTTAAGTGTAGCGAGGTTCAATGTATTCCTGAAAAAATATCATCGAAAACGGTAAGCTTGGGTTTCCCAGCGATAGCCTTGGCCATAAATCGAGCGAATAAATTCAATTTGATCGTTAAGTTGCTCAAGTTTGCGTCGTAAGTTTTTAATATGACTATCGATGGTTCTATCCGTCACAATGCGGTCGTCATCATAAAGGTGATCCATAAGCTGATCACGGGTTAATATTTTGCCGGGCTGAGTGGCTAAGGCTTTTAATAAACGAAATTCTGCAGTGGTTAAATCGAGAATTTTATTGTTGTATTGGATTTGATAAGCCTGCTCATCAATGACGACTAATTTATCATTTTGAACAATATCTTGTGGTCGATAAAAACGACGCAATAAGGTTTTGACTCTGGCGACCACTTCTCTTGGACTATAGGGCTTGCAAATATAGTCATCAGCGCCAATCTCAAGCCCAAGTAATCGATCAACTTCTTCTGTTTTAGCGGTCACCATAATGATTGGAATATCTGAAAACTGACGTAACTCTTTACAGATCGTAATGCCGTCTTTAACGGGTAACATCAGATCTAATAGTATTAAATCGTAGTGTTGTTGTTTTACCCAATGGCTCACTTCAGCACCATCTGCTAACCAATGAGTCTGATACCCTGATGCTTGAAGGTAATCAATAAGCAATTGGGCAAGTTTAGGTTCATCCTCAACAATCAGGATTGAATAGGGTGATTCAGATACTGTCATTTATTGGCTCAATAGTGATTAGACTTAAAGGTCATCAGAATATGCAGGTAATTCTATAAGGATTTTCATGCCACCTAAAGAGGAGGGCATCGCACTTATCTTACCATTATGAGCTTCGACAATATTTTCGCAAATCGCAAGGCCTAAACCAGACCCGCCACTTGCACGATTTCGTGAGTTTTCTGCACGATAAAAGCGTTGGAAAACAACTTTGTATTGAGCGCTATCTAGTCCCGGCGCACTATCTTCTAATGAAATAACAACATGATTTTGCTCTTTTTGGGTGCTGATATGCAATTGACCACCTGAATAAGTATAGCGTACGCTATTCTCGAGCAGATTATGAAAAAGCTGGATCAACCTATCAGGATCGGCTTGCACAATCAGTGGCGATAAATCATCTAATTCGGTGAGTAAAGCAATATCTTTAGTTTGATATGTGTGACGATAAGAAGCCACTGCCAACAAAATCACCTCATTAATATCAATAAAATCTTTACGATAAGTTAAAGAGCCTCTATCTGATAATGAAAGCTGGTGGAGATCATTAACCAATTTTGTCAGGTTTGTGACTTCGAATAAAAGGGAGTTGAGCGTTTCTGTTGTGGGATTTCTGACACCATCTTGTAACGCTTCAAGCTCACCTTTTAAAATGGCGAGAGGGGTTCGCAATTCATGTGAGATATCTGCCATATAATCACGGCGAATTTGCTCATTTTTTTCTAGTGTGCTGGCAAGTTGGTTAAAGTCAGTCGCGAGTTGACTGATCTCATCCTTACTTGCAGGTGTCACACGAACAGAAAAATCACCGGCCGCTAATTTATGTGTCGCCTCAACCAGCCGCTTTACTGGGCGTATCATATTGCGAGAAAGAATAAGTGTGATGAGTAAAGCAAAAAGAACGGCTAAACCGGCAATTATCCAACTGGTGCGTAATTGTTGTTTATCAAAATTAATATCCGCTTCACTGCTGATTTTATCTGCAGCACTGACAATCACCCAACCCACAATTTCATCATGAGAGGTAATGGGCTTTTTGAATATCTCTTCAGGAAATTGATTATCATGACCAAATAACCGCTTCATATCTTTATCAACGATCCAAAACTGAGTACGCCAGCCTCTTGGTGCAGGGCCTTCACCACTTTGGCTTATTTGGTCAATACTTCGTAATATTTGATAAAGAGAACGATCATCTTTATTGAGGAAACGCCAATCTCCCGTTAACGCATATTGTTCAGTTAAGGCTTCTGCTAAAAGAGTTGCACGCTGTTCACTGTTTTTCTTGATATAACCAATGAATCCTTGCTGGAAGCTACCTCGAATACCGATATGCATGGCGAGAACAACCACCATACACGTAGCGAAAACGACTAAAAACAGCTTGCTTCTCAATTTCATGCATTTGCCTCTTTTTTGCTGATACGTCGTTGTTGCCAACGTTCACGTAATCCATCAAAAAATAGATAAATAACAGGGGTTGTATAAAGAGTCAGTAGTTGGCTCATCAATAAACCCCCTACAATTGTTATTCCTAAGGGTTGTCTTAATTCAGCACCATCTCCGCTACCTAGCATCAATGGTAACGCGCCAAATAAAGCGGCGAGGGTTGTCATAATAATAGGACGAAAACGCAACAGGCTGGCTTGAATAATCGCCTCTTTAGCTGACAACTTGCCTTCACGCTGTGCTGTAATTGCAAAATCCACCATAATAATGGCGTTTTTCTTCACAATACCAATCAGCAACATAATGCCAATAAGCGCAATCAGACTAAAAGGTGTATTAAAAAGCTGTAATGCTAATAGGGCACCTACACCCGCAGAAGGAAGGGTAGATAAGATAGTCAGCGGATGAATATAACTCTCATACAATACCCCTAAGACCAAATAAACCGTCACAATGGCTGCTAAAATAAGAATGAGCTGTGACTTAATGGTTTCTTGGAAGATCTGTGCGGTACCTGCAAAGGTGCCTCTTACGGTGTTAGGAACACCCAACTCCGTCATTGTACGCTCAATAGCATTAATGGCATCAGCTAATGTATAGCCTTCGGGGATATTAAAGGCAATGGTTGAAGAGGCAGATAATCCTTGGTGATTAACACTTAATGGTGCATTAGCGGGATACCAACTTGCAAATGCGGATAATGGGATACGTTCACCTTGATTATTGACGACATACATTTTATCTAACGCAGAAACATCTTGAGTATATTGCTCCGAGACTTCCATGACCACTTTATACTGATTTAACGGCGCATAAATGGTGGAGATCTGACGCTGACCAAAAGCATTGTTTAGCAGATTATTGGCATCACTGACATTAATACCTAATTGTGACATGGTATCGCGATCGTAAGTCAGTGCCATTTCGGCGCCTTTATCTTCTTTATCAGAGTTAACGTCTACAAGCTGAGGCAGTTGACCTAAAGCTTTACGGACAATAGGTTCCCATTTCCGCAACTCGCTTAAATCATCAGCTAATAAGGTAAATTGATAACTGGCATTCGCTTGGCGTCCACCCGCTCTAACGTCTTGCACTGGCATTAAAAAGAGGTTGGCACCGGGTTCATTGGCTAATTTTGTCCGAAGGCGATTAATCACTTGATTTGCACTGTCGGTACGTTCTGACAGCGGATTGAGGGAGATAAACATAAATCCACTGTTAATACGTCCTCCGCCAGTAAAACCTGTTACGCTATCAACGTCTTTATCAGCATTAATTTCTTGCATAAAACGGGTCATTTTTTCTTTCATCGATTGGAATGAAATACTTTGATCAGCACGCACAAACCCCATTAAACGGCCCGTATCTTGGTCGGGGAAAAACGTTTTTGGCGCACTGATATATAAATAAGCATTTAAGCCCAAAGTGGCGAGAAAAATAGCCATAACCCAGCGTCGATGGCGCAATGCGGCTTGCAATGTGACGCTGTAACCTTGCTGGGCGCGAAAAAGTAACTTACCAAAACCGCGTAAATGCGATTGTGCTTTAGGTTTCATTCCTTTTAGTAAATGCGCACACATCATGGGTGTTAGCGTTAGAGAAACAAATAACGAGATAGCAATAGCGGTTGTTAAGGTGATGGCAAATTCTTTAAATAATCGCCCGACCAGACCATCCATTAACAGTAATGGAATAAAAACGGCAACAAGAGAAATACTCATCGAAAGAACAGTAAAACCCACTTCACCAACCCCTTTCAAGGCGGCATCTTTGGGTTTTAAACCATTCTCAATATGGCGAGAAATATTTTCAAGCACCACAATGGCATCATCAACCACAAAGCCCGTAGCCACAGTTAATGCCATTAATGAAAGGTTATTTAAACTGAAACCACAGAGGTACATCGCTGAAAAAGTACCAATTAATGAAACGGGTACAGCAACAGCAGGGATCAGCGTGGCACGACCTGAGCGTAAAAATAAAAACACAACTAAAATCACTAACGCCACAGCAATGGCTAACGCGCGTTCAACTTCCGCTAATGATGCGCGAATAGTGGGTGTTCTATCTTGTGCTACTTTTAAATCAACACTGGCAGGAATAAGCTCACGCAATTCAGGAAGTTCATCACGAATACGATTGACGGTTTCAATGATATTGGCACCCGCTTCACGACGAATAACCAGCAAAATAGCAGGCTCTCCACCACTCATTCCTGCGGCTCGTGAATTTTGTACTGAGTCAGTAACTTGTGCTACATCGCTTAAACGTACAACAGCATCTTGATTGTAATGCACAATCACAGGGCGATATTCAGACGCTTTACTGAGTTCATCGTTAGTTTGGATTTGCCAACGGCCCTCATCATTATTTACAAAGCCTTGAGGTCGGCGCACATTTGCTTGATTAATCGCTTTTCTGACATCATCGAGACTGACATTTTGGTTAAATAACGCATCGGGATTGAGGGCGACACGTATCGCTGGCAAGGAGCCACCACCAACAGAAACTTCACTGACCCCTTCAATCTGCGAGATTTTTTGTGCCAATCTTGTTGACGCGAGATCGTAAAGCTCCCCTGTATTTTGGGTATCAGAGGTGAGCGTTAAGATCATAATCGGTGCATCTGAAGGATTCGATTTATAATAACGTGGGCGGCTTGGCATACCTGATGGTAATAAGCTTTGTGAAGCATTTAACGCTGCTTGTACATCTCGAGCGGCTGTATTGATATCTTTGTTTAAATCGAACACCAGCGTAATGTTGGTACTTCCAAGCGAACTGCTTGATGTCATTTCATCAATACCCGCAATTCGCCCTAAAGAGCGCTCAAGCGGTGTAGCAACAGAGGATGCCATTGTTTCAGGTGATGCCCCCGGTAATGAGGCAGAGATATTAATAACGGGATAATCCACCTGTGGCAAAGGTGCCACAGGAAGTAACATAAAGCCTAATACACCGCAAAGTGAAATCGCTAAACTGAGCAAGGTAGTTGCTACGGGTCGTTGAATAAAGAGGGCAAAGCACTTCATGATACAGCCCCGTTATTATTCTCAACGTGTTTATTACGGTTGATATAGAGCGATAATTTATCAAATAACAGATAAATCACTGGTGTTGTAAATAGGGTTAAGATTTGGCTCATAATTAAGCCCCCAACCATACAAACCCCTAATGGCTGACGTAATTCTGCCCCTACACCGGTACTTAACATTAAAGGCAAAGCACCTAATAGCGCCGCCATTGTGGTCATTAAGATTGGGCGGAAACGTAATAAACACGCTTGATAAATAGCTTCGTAAGGTGTTAAACCTTGTTCTCGTTCAGCGGCAAGGGCGAAGTCTATCATCATGATCGCATTTTTCTTTACGATCCCGATAAGCAAGATGATCCCAATAATCGCAATAATATCAAGTTCATTGCCTGCGGCTATTAAAGCCAATAATGCGCCGACACCTGCTGTTGGTAGTGTCGATAAAATCGTAATAGGGTGAATAAAACTCTCATATAACACACCTAATACAATATACATTGCGACAATTGCCGCGATAATCAGCCACAAAGTACTTGAAAGCGCACTTTCAAATGCCAAGGTCGCCCCTTGGAATTGCGTGGTAATATCTCTTGGCATAGAAATTTGCTCTTCAGCCAATTTCACTGCTTTCACCGCGTCTTCAAGAGAGGATTGTTCAGCGACATTAAATGAGAATGTTGCTGAAGGGAATTGCTCTTGATGATTAATAGAAAGTGGCGCTAAGCGTTGCTCTACGGATGCAATCGATAATAAAGGCACCATCGCACCATCGTTACCTGTTAAATGCACGGCTGAAAGTGCCTGCAATCCATCTCCATTACGAATATCTTGTTCTAATACCACGCGATACTGATTAGCTTGAGTGTAGATAGTTGAAATTAAACGCTGACCAAACGCATTATAAAGTGCGTTATCAATTTCACTCATTGAAATACCTAAACGGCTTGCTGAGTCTCTATCCACTTTGATATACGCCATCATGCCGCCATCTTGCCAATCACTGCTGATATCCATTAATTCAGGACTGTCTTTTAGTGCTTGAGAGAGCTTAGGCACCCAATAAGCCAATTCATCCAATGATGTTGCTTGTAGCGTAAATTGATACTGAGTACGAGAAACTTGCGTATCAATCGTTAAATCTTGAGTTGGTTGCAGATAGAGCGTCATGCCTGAAATAGAAGCGATACGTTCTTGTAAACGAGGAATAATCACATCTATCCTATCATCACGCTGATCGAGGGGTTTTAACGTGATTTGTAATCGTCCCGTATTGAGTGTTGCGTTGCTTCCATCAATACCGACAAAACTAGCAATATTATCAATAGCCGGATCATCAATTAATTTATCAACGACTTGCTGCTGTTTTTCTACCATTGCTTGATAAGAAATAGATTGTGAGGTTTCAATGGTTCCTTGCAATAGCCCGTTATCTTGTAATGGGAAGAAGCCTTTAGGAATAAACATATATAGCAATACAGTGAGCACCAATGTACTAAGTGCTACGCCAAGGGTTATCCATTGATGGTTTAAAACACGTTTGAGCCAAACTGCATACACGGCAATCATTCTTTCAAAGAAACGCTCGCACGCCATTTCAAAACGGTTGTGTTTGATTTCATTTTCAGGCTTTAGCAATCGAGCACACATCATTGGCGTTAATGTGAGCGAAACCACCGCAGAGATTAGAATGGCGACAGCAAGGGTGATTGCAAACTCTCTAAATAAGCGGCCAACAATATCCCCCATAAATAACAGAGGGATCAGTACGGCAATAAGAGAGAAGGTAAGCGAAATAATGGTAAAACCAATTTCACCAGCCCCTTTTAAGGCGGCTGTTAACGGTTTATCACCACGTTCAAGGTAACGGGAGATATTTTCAATCACAACAATGGCGTCATCGACAACAAAGCCCGTGGCAATGGTTAATGCCATTAAGGTCAGGTTGTTGACAGAAAATCCACAAAAATACATCACGGCAAACGTACCCACTAATGAAAGCGGTACGGCAATACTTGGGATTAAGGTTGCGACACCATTACGTAAAAAGAGATAAATGACCATCACCACAAGGGCGATAGCTAAACCAAGCTCAAATTGCACATCTTTAACTGAAGCGCGAATGGTTGTGGTTCTGTCTGTTAAGATCTCAACATTAACGGATTTTGGTAAATTAGAGACTAAATCAGGCAATAAATTACGAATATTATCAGTGGTATCAATGACGTTAACGCCAGGTTGTCGTTGAACATTAATAATAATCGCTTGCTCATTATTCGCCCATGCACCTAATTGGTTGTTTTCAGGTGCTTGTTCAATGGTCGCGATATCAGATAGACGAATAGGCGCGCCATTTTTATAAGTAACGATTAACTGACGGTAATCTTCTAATGATTTCATCTGATCATTAGCAGATAACGTCACAGAACGGGTTGGCCCATCAAGACTCCCTTTCGCTGAGTTAACGTTCGCATTATTGATGGCTACACGAATTTTTTCGCTATCTAAACCGTAAGATGCTGCGGCTTGCGCATTGAGTTTGACTCTAACCGCAGGGCGCTGACCACCCGCTAAAGCGACTAAACCGACGCCATTAACTTGTGAAATTTTTTGCGAAATACGGGTTTCAACCATATCTTGCAATTGTGTCATCGGTAATGCGGAGCTAGTAACCGCTAAGGTTAAAATAGGTGGATCAGCCGGATTGACTTTGCTGTAAATCGGCGGATAAGGTAAATCGGAGGGTAACAGATTCGTAGCCGCATTTATCGCAGCCTGTACCTCTTGCTCTGCAACATCTAAGGGTAATGTTAATTGGAACATCAGTGTGATCACCGATGCCCCTCCCGAGCTTTGTGACGACATCTGTTTTAATCCAGACATCTGCCCAAATTGGCGCTCTAAAGGCGCGGTAACCGCTGATGTCATGACATCAGGGCTCGCTCCGGGATAGAGAGTAACGACCTGAATAGTGGGATAATCAACTTCAGGTAACGCAGAGACGGGTAGCATACGATAGCCGACAATTCCGGCTAAGAGTATGGCGACCATAAAAAGGGTGGTTGCAACAGGGCGCAGAATAAATAAGCGAGAGGGTCCCCCACCGGTACCGTGTGTTTTTTCGGTCATTACGCTTTCTCCGCAACAACACGGTTATTTTCTTTCGTCTTTGGCGCCGTTGGTGTCACGATATCGACTTTTGCACCCGGTGTTAATCTATCCACACCATCAGTGACAACGCGCTGATCTGTCGATAAACCAGACGCTATGACGACCTTCTCTGCATTTTGTAATGCCACTTCAACACGTAATTTACTCACTTTATTTTCGCTATCCACCACCCAAACAAAATGACCTTCATTACCCATTTGCAGAGCAGCATTAGGAATAACAACGGCTTTTTCTAATGTGGTGACATAAAGACGGACATTGACAAATTGGTTAGGAAATAATGTGGTCTCTTGCTGAGGGAAGCGTGCTTTTAATTTAATGGTGCCCGTTGTTGCATCAATTTGGTTATCAACACTAAATAATTTTCCTTTAGCTAATTCAAATTGATTATTTCTATCTAATGCGATGACGGGTAAATCTGCATTATTTTTACGTGCTTGAATAACATTCGCGAGATCTTGTTCTGGCAAGGTAAAAAGCACATCAACAGGATCCATTTGATTGATAACGACAATAGGCGTAGATGACCCCCCAGAGATATAATTCCCAACATCAACTTGTTTTAAACCCACTTGACCGGAAATAGGTGCCGTGATTTTGCTATAAGTGAGTTGTAGTTGTGCATTACTGATAGTGGCTTCATCAATACGAATGCTGGCTTCAGATTGTTTGACTAACGCTTGCTGATTATCGAGCTCTTGTTGTGAGACTAAATTAGTTTTCGCTAATTTCTGATAACGTGCTAAATCAAGACGTGCATTAGCTAATGTCGCCTGATCTTTTGCAAGTTGTCCTTTGGCTTGGGCTAATTGAACCTCAAATGGGCGAGAGTCAATTTCAGCTAATAAATCGCCTTTTTGAACGTGTTGTCCTTCCGTGAAATGTAACGCCATTAATTGGCCTTCAACACGGCTAGTGACGGTTACACTGTTAGTGGCTTTTACCGTGCCTAAAGCAGATAAAAATTGAGGAACATCTTCTTGTGTTGATGTTGCAACTTGAACAGGCGGTAAAGGAGGGCGACGAGATCCTGATGTACCTCGATTTTGTGAGTTTGTTGCTTGAGCCTCTTTATTTTCAGGCAACGTTGTTTTTGCTGCATTAAATTGCCAATAGGCGTAACCCCCTGCGATTACGACGATTAAAGCGATAATGAGAGAAACTCTTTTTTTAGCATTTTTATTTTTATTCATTACTTTTGTGATCTCACTGGCAACTAGCTAATCAGAAATACTGAAATGAAAATCTGGAATGCTGACATTCTACCTGTTTCTTCACAGTTAAAAATGGAGGAAATATGGAAATTAAGTCAAGGAATGTGTTTTATTGGCGTTATTTTAATCAATTAAAACAAATTGCTACTGGCATTATTTTATCGTTGTTATTCAATAAGTGATAATTCAGCAAATTAGCGATAAGCAGTAGCGTAGCTTAATTGTTTATATAGAGATAATTAAGTGTAAAATAATTTATTGATTATCAGTGAGTTATTTTGTTTGATGTTTTTTTAATCGCATAACTATTTTGTACAAATGGCTGTAACTATGATAAAACGCAATAGTTAGTTATAATTCTTAGATAATTATGCTTTCCAGTGATAGAATGCCATCCTTGTTTTTCTCTGCGTTGAACTCTTTTCAAAGAATAACAATCCAGTATGAAATTCACCGAGCTTTAACTCTGTCTTGAATAACGAAATTTTTGTAAAAATTAGCCTAAGTATAAAGGCGTAATAAAATAATTAGAGGTTTTTAGTGTCAACTGCAAACACACCTGACGATGGACAAAAACCGAGCCTGAATGCATTTAAACAGCCTCGTGCGTTTTATCTCATCTTCTCAATCGAATTATGGGAACGTTTCGGCTATTACGGTCTGCAAGGGATCATGGCCGTTTACTTGGTTAAAATGCTGGGCATGGGTGAAGCAGAAGCTATCACTGTTTTTGCTGCATTTACCGCATTAGTTTATGGCTTTGTTGCTATCGGTGGATGGCTTGGGGATAAAGTCCTTGGTACTAAAAGGGTTATTATTCTTGGGGCAATCGTACTGGCAATTGGTTATGCGATGGTGGCATTCTCTGATCACGATAAAGATGTGATTTATTGGGGACTTGCAACGATTGCAGTAGGTAATGGTTTATTTAAAGCTAACCCATCATCATTATTAGCAACTTGCTATGAGAAAGACGATCCGCAATTAGACGGTGCATTTACGATGTACTATATGTCTATCAACGTAGGTTCATTTTTATCTATGTTGGCAACACCATGGTTAGCGGCTAATTATGGCTGGGATGTTGCGTTTGCATTAAGCGTTGTGGGTATGCTGATCACCTTAGCAAACTTTATGGTTTGCCGTGGTTGGATCAAAGATAAAGGTTCTAGACCTGATTTTGAACCGCTTAATTATTCAAAATTATTATTAACGCTGGTGGGTATCGTTGCTTTAACCGCAGTATCGACTTGGCTGTTACATAATAATGAAGTGGCTAGTTGGTCTTTAGCTGTCATCTCATTAGGGATCATCCTGATTTTTGCGCGTGAAACCTTTATGATGAAAGGTGTGGCACGTCGCAAGATGATTGTGGCATTCTTACTGATGGTTGAAGCGGTGGTCTTTTTCGTTCTTTACGATCAAATGCCAACATCTTTAAACTTCTTCGCAATCCATAACGTTGAGCATTCTATTTTAGGTTTCAGTGTTCAACCTGAGCAATTCCAGTCACTTAATCCATTCTGGATCATGTTAGCAAGCCCACTATTAGCGGCTGTATATAACTTTATGGGTGATAAACTGCCAATGCCATATAAGTTCACTGTGGGGATGTTTTTAAGTGCGACCGCATTTTTAGTGCTACCACTGGGTGCAAGCATGGCAAATGAAGCAGGTATTGTGTCTTCATGGTGGTTAGTCGCAAGTTATGGTTTCCAAAGTATTGGTGAGTTAATGATTTCAGGACTCGGTCTTGCAATGGTTGCTCAACTTGTACCACAGCGTTTAATGGGCTTTATTATGGGCGCTTGGTTCTTAACTTCGGCAGCTGCTGCAATTATTGCAGGTAAAGTTGCGAGTTTAATGGCAGTACCAGAAGATGTACAAAGTGCTCACGCTTCATTAGAAATTTACAGCAGTGTATTCTTACAAATCGGTATTGTAACAGGTGTTATCGCAATTCTAATGCTGATCACTGCACCTATGTTAAGTAAAATGACACAGTAATTTGTGCCATTAAAACAAAATGTTAAGAAAAAAAAGGATGCCATCAGGTATCCTTTTTTGTCTTTATTGCCATAAAATTCAGCATAAAAAATACCGCCCTTAATAAGGGCGGTATGTATAAGGGGAGAGGCAATATTGGTAAAAGCCTAGCCGATCACTTTATCAACCTGCAGTGCCACTTCTTTCTCTCTAACTTTCGGTGTTACCGCAGTCCACCCTTTATAAGCTAAAGGTAAGAAAGCGACTGCAATCGCTAATAATGATACGCCTGCAACATAATAGGCGCCTGCCATGGCGGTTTTTTCTAACCATATTCCTGTTAACATGGGTGTTAATCCACCGAACAAGGCATAAGCCATATTGTAAGCAAAAGACAAGCCAGAAAAACGAATTGATGGTGGAAATGCTCTTGTGCTAACAATAGGCGTAGTAGCAATCGCCCCAACAAAAAAGCCCATCAAACCATAGTTAAACGCTAACTGAAAACCTGACATTGTTGCATCTAAACTGCCATAGAAATGGAATGCGGTAACAATCAAACCACCCCATGATAATGTCATTGACGCGCGTGTTCCTAATTTGTCACCAATCCAACCCCAGAATATGCAACCTAAGGTTAAGGTTAATGTTGCAACACAATTCGCTTCTAATGACGTGGTTCTATCAATTTTATAGATCCCTTCAACAATGACACCGGGTGTCATCAAAATGGTGACAACAATAGCCGTTGATAAAGACCATGTTAATGCCGCTGTAATTAAGCACGCTTGCTTGTGATTTTTAATAACAGAAACCACGGGCATTTCTTGGGCTAACGCTTTTTTCGCTGCCATCTCTTTAAAGATAGGTGTTTCTTGTAAAAAGCGACGTAAGTAAACAGAGATTAAGCCAAATACGCCCCCTAAGATAAAGGGAATACGCCATGCGAAATCATTCACTTCTTGGGCGCTATAACTGCGTTGAACGATGATAGCAACGATGGAACCTAATAAAATACCGCCTGTAATACCTGAAGTTAATGTTCCTACACCCAAACCATAACGTTGTTTTGGCGTGTGCTCTGCGATAAACACCCAAGCACCCGGCATTTCACCACCAATGGCAGCACCTTGCATAATGCGCATTAATAACAACAATAATGGTGCTGCAACCCCAATGCTGGCATAAGTTGGTAATAAACCAATCACTAATGTTGGTACCGCCATTAAGAAGATACTTAAGGTAAACATGCGTTTACGCCCAATAATATCTCCATAGTGTGCCATAATAATGCCACCCAAAGGGCGAGCAAGATAACCAGCAGCAAAAATCCCTAATGTCTGCATTTGGGCAATAAAGGCGTTATCACCGGGAAAGAACAAGTGGCTCAATGTTTTCGTAAAGAACACGAAGATCACGAAATCATAGAACTCCAAAGTTCCCCCTAGTGAGGATAAACCCAACGTTTTATAGTCGTTGCGGTTCAATGGTCTTGCCGTAGGTTGACTCAACGGCTGAGTGGAGTGTGATTGTGATGTCATAATAACAACCTATAATAATCATCGTGATAAAAATAATAAGTAATAAGATCACAATTAGATTCTTTTTAAATTAGCGAATAAAATAGGGTAAAAATAAATAACAGCAAAAGGTTATTTAAAGGCTATTTATGCGAGAAAGAATAATGTTGTGATGATGGTTTCAGTTATAACAGGAAGCTATTAATAATGTAAATAGTTAAAATCAAAATAACAGCATTAACTGTCATGTCGATAAGTTACGGTTTTATCGGTTTAATTGTCTCCGTTTTGTGATATTAAATATCAAAGTGTGTGATTTCACAATATATTATAAAATTATTATATTGATTAAAAAAAGTAAGAATGCAGTGTCTCTAAATAAAAAAGGTTTAATGATGAATATATTTATTCAAATACTAAATAAGTGTGGAAATAATAAATTAAGAAATAAGTTAATTTATTATTTTCCATAAATAAAGTTATTATTAGATAATTAATAAAGCTAATGGTATTAATAATGAAAGATATGATCTGATAGAAAATGAATTATTAGAATATTCTACTGTATGTTAAATTGCCGCTTAATGGAATTTTGTTTTAATATTTTTATGATTATTGAAATTAAAATTCAATAAAGTATTTGTTGATGATTTTATTTTTGTGTTTTTATGCGCAATGTGGTTTTTTTGAGATGTGTTGTTAAATTGAAAATAAAAACAAAAAGAGGCATCAAAAAAATTATTTTTGATTATAATTACATCAGTAAGTCAATTGATATATCGGAGGATTTATGGTCTCTATCTCAATGAGTGCTGTTCTCTTCGCTGCAATTGTTCTGTTCGCATCACTTTCTATCATCGCATTAGGTGGTGGTTTAGTATTAAAAACCATGCTTAATAGTACCAATCAAAATGATAGCTATTTATTAAGTGCTTCTGTTAAAAAGACTTTTATTACTTCATTGGTTATTGCCTTGTTGCTTGTCTATTATTACTTCTCAACAACGGCTTAATAGCTGTTTGATTGACATAAAAAACGCCACTGTATTTTATTATCAGTGGCGTTAGTGTAATAGGGCTTGTTTTAGACTAAGAAAATAGTTGCTAAACCTAAGAAGATAAAGAAACCACCTGTATCTGTAATCGCGGTTATCATAACGCTTGAACCAATGGCGGGATCTTTACCTAATTTAATCATCGTCATCGGTATTAATACGCCCATAATGGCGGCCATTAACAGGTTAAGTACCATTGCCATGGTCATCACGGCACCCATTGCAAGGTCGCCATAAAGTAAGAAGGTGACGATCCCCATGATGCCTCCCCACACAATACCATTGATAAAGGCGACACCTAGCTCTCTTAAAATGAGGAAAGAGAAACTCCCTGTTTGTATCTGATGTAGCGCCAAAGCACGTACAATCATGGTGATAGTTTGGTTACCTGTATTTCCCCCGATACCAGCAACAATCGGCATCAGTGTTGCTAAAGCGACTAATTGTGAGATGGTGTGCTCAAACACACCGATAACACGAGAGGCAACGAAAGCAGTACATAAGTTAATTGCAAGCCAAGTCCAACGCGTTTTAACTGCTTGTCCAACGGGTGCAAAGACGTCTTCTTCTGGGCTCAACCCCCCCATACGACGAATATTGGTATCGCTCTCTTCATGCATGTTATCAACGATATCTTCAACGGTTAATCGCCCCATGAGAAGACCATTACTATCAACAACCGCTGCGGAAATTAAGTCATAACGTTCGAACGCACCCGCCGCATCTTCGCCTTTTTCTTCTGGCATAAAGCTCACTGTGTCTGTTTTCATTACATCAGAGACAAGTTTATCTGGCGATTGCGTTAAAACGGTGGTTAATGGAAGTTCGCCCAACAGATGGTTTTTATTATCAATAACGAAAATTTTATCTGTTGCTTCAGGAATAGAGCCTCGTTGGCGTAGATAGCGCTGTACTGTTTTTAATGTAACATTGCCTCGCACAGTGACGAACTCAAAATCCATCATCTGACCGACACTGTCTTTTGGATATTGAAGAACTTCTCTTATTCTATTACGCAGGCTTGGTTCTAAATAGGTAAGAAGACGACGCATTGTATCGCGAGGTAAGTGCTCTGCGATGTACGCTTGCTCATCCACATGTAATGTGGCGACCGATCGTAATAATTCACGGTCAGTCATATCTTTTATTAAGCTGTCCCAAACGGCGACAGAAGCTTCGACTAAAACAGCACCACGTTCATTATTATCAACCAAATGCCACAGGGCTAGACGTTCGTCATAGGGAAGGGCTTCAAGAATATCTGCAATATCTGCCGCGTGTAGATCTTGTAGTAATTCTCTAACAGTGGTGATTTTTTCATGAAGTTCATGGTGGCTCAGCCTATCATTTTCACTTGCTTCACCTAAAACGGTTTCAACAAAATGATCATCTTCGAGAAAGATGCTCAAAATTTGCTGACGCAGGTGTGCCACTTTTTGTGAATACGGATTGATGGCAGCCGCAGTATCATTGTTGATAGCTGGTTGAGACATGTTATTCCTTTTTAATTCTTACGAGGGAGATAACCATTGACACTAATTATTCCATTTTAGGATGATTATCGGTCTTCTCCGTATAAAAAATATGAATCTTGAACAATATTGCGTTGGTGATGTTCATATTATGGTCACAAATCAAACCCATGTTGTTATGTGATAGTTGTTATTTGATAGTCGTTGTATGATAGATGCAACAAAAGACGCATTGACTAGCGTCTTTTTCTGTATAATATCATATTGTTAAGCAGATTCCTCTTTTATCTCCAATTTCCAACCCGGAACTGACTGCCAATGTTCTTGTTCTTTTTCTAAATCCAATTCCATCAATGTGTTATCGGAAAGATATTTTTTAGGAAAATAAAGCACCCAATGATTTTCATCTGTAACTAAACGCAAAGATGCAGGTTTTGTTGTCGATTGTCGCTGATTATTAAGCAAAGTTGCTAATCTTAGTATTTGTACGAGTGGAAAATACTGTTTCTTTTTATAAAGATTAAATTTAGGCAACTCATCTAACTTGATCCCTTTTCGGTGATAGCGAACGAGGGTTGTTAATAACAGTTGCTGCTCTTGATTAAAACCGGGTAAATCAGTATTTGAAAGAATATAAGCAGAATGGCGATGTAATCCACTTAAATTAATGCTTAATCCCACTTCATGTAACATGACTGCCCACACTAAAATAGCCTCTAAATCAGGGCGAACTAATTTAGGATTTTGCTCTGCCCACTGAGCGTAAAGAGATTGCATGGTTTCGAGAACCCGTTTTGCTTGTTCTCTATCGATATTATAGTGCTCTGCAAGGCTTTTAGCTGTGCGTTGGCGAATATCTTGATGGCGGAATCGGCCTTCCATTTCATAAAGTACACCTTCACGTAATGCACCGTCAGATAGGTGTAGGGCTTTTAATCCTAATGAATCAAAAATACCGCATAAAATCGCCAAACCGGGTACAAAAACATGTTTGCGCTCATCGGATAAACCCGGCAGGGTGATATCTTTAAATTTTTTAAATCGTAAAACTTGTTTAGTGAGCATAAGTAGGCGTTCAGGTGTGATAACACCGTCTTTTTCACCAAGCTCAACTAAGATCTCATGAGCCGCTTTAATTGTTCCTGATGCCCCTAACGCCACATCCCAGCCAGTCATTTTGTATTGCCATGCAATTTTTTCCATTTTACGTGCTGCTTTTTCTTGTGCTTTACGAAAAGCGGATCCGCTAATTTTCTGTTCTGGGAAAAATTGACGGCTAAAACTGACACAACCCATACGTTGGCTTTCAATTAAAATGGGCTCAAAGTTTTCACCAATAACTAATTCTGTTGAGCCACCACCGATATCGATAACGAGCTTTCGACCTTTTTCAGATTGAGTGTGTTCAACACCCATAAAAATAAGTCGAGCTTCTTCATGCCCTGAAATAATTTCAATAGGATAAGGCATCACTTCTTTGGCTCGTTGAAGAAAGACTTTCGCATTAGTGGCGACACGCAAAGTGTGCGTTCCTACGACGGTGACATTTTCTGCAGGAAAGCCCTGTAACCTTTCAGCAAAAAGAGAAAGGGCGGAGAGCCCACGTAACATAGCCTCTTCGCTTAATTCGTTATCATCATCAAGTCCATCAGCAAGATAAACCCGCTGTTTTAAACGACTTAATACTTGTAATGCGCCATTAACAACACGCGCAATTATCATATGAAAACTATTAGAACCGAGGTCAATAGCTGCAATTTCTAAAGGGCGTGGTGAAGAGTCATCTTGTGATAAAGGCATAAAATTACGCTCGTGAACCGGGTTGTTCTAACAATTTAATGTACTCATAGACAGCAAGCTGGGAACGGATCTTACGTTTATTTCCACGAGGAACATAGCTATTTGTTAAATCTTTATCGATATAACGTGCTTTTACGGTGTCATTAAATTGAATATCCAGTATATCAAGAACGCGCTGTTTAAGTTGAGGATCAAGCAAAGCCACTGCAACTTCAATACGATAGTCAAGGTTTCTCGTCATCCAGTCCGCTGAAGAGAGAAAGATTTTTTCATCGCCTTTATTGGTGAACACATAAACACGGTCGTGTTCTAAAAAACGGTCAACAATGCTAGTTACCTGAATATTTTCACTAAATCCCGGTTGATTAGGGACTAAAGAACACATTCCACGGACTAGCAATCGTACTTTTACGCCCGCTTCTGATGCGTCATAAAGGCGATTAACTAGCTCTTCGTCGACTAAGTTATTCACTTTTAATGTGATCCCAGCAGGATGTCCGGCTTGAGCACTGTGAATTTCATTTGTGATTAGTTGGTTTAACAGGATACGTGAGTTTTGTGGTGAAACCATCAAATGTTCAAAAGTCACAGGGCGATAAGGGTTTTCAATAAAGCTAAAGACGCGGCGTACTTCATTCGTAATTTCAGTGTTAGCTGTTAATAGTGAATAGTCAGTATAAAGACGGGCTGTTTTTTCGTTAAAGTTTCCCGTACCGATATGAGCATAGCGAATGATTTCGCCATTTTCTAAACGTGAAATGATAAATAACTTCGCGTGAATTTTTAGGCCCGGAGCAGAGAAAATAACGTGTACTCCGGCTTCTGTCAGGCGTTTTGCCCAATGGATATTCGCTGCCTCATCAAAACGTGCTTGTAACTCAACAACGACAGTGACACGTTTGCCGTTATGCGCAGCGTGGATCATCGAATCAATGATCCGAGAGTCTTTAGCAACACGGTAAATATTGATTTTTATTGAGATAACACTTGGGTCAAAAGAGGCTTGGCGCAACAATTCCAGCACATGTTCAAAAGTATGATAAGGATAATAGAGCAAGACATCGCGCTCACGTATCGCATCAAAGCCATTACGGAAGTTATCAAACCAAACGTGGCGTAAGCGTGGGATCGGTTTATTTAATAGAAATTTACTACCTTCGTTTGGGAAGTTAATAAAATCTTTGAAATTATGATAACGCCCCCCCGCAATGACGGAGTCATTATTCGATAAACCTAATTTACTGCGCAGCAACGCCACCATTTCATCAGGCATATCGCGTTGATAAACAAAACGGACTGGCTCTGCGGTAAGGCGTTGTTTTAATGTTGATGACATCATTTCAAGTAAACTTGATTCCATTTCTGTTGCAAGATCGTACTCTGCATCTCGCGTCATTTTCATGGAATAAGCACTTAATGAATCATAATCAAAAAAGCCTTTAAATACCTCATCAAGACAGTAGCGTAAAATATTATCCAATAAAATCATGGATTTTTTCTTACTACGACCTTGGTCTGTTGGCAGAATAACAAAACGAGGGACTTTATCGGATGGAATTTCTAACAGGGCATAATGGATAATTTGCCCTTGCACAATTTCAACAGCTAAATAGGTATAGTCATCTTTAAGAAACTCAACCAAGTCTGTTTCAGGATTAATCAAAATAGGCGTGATGTGTTTTCTTAAATTCTGGCGGAAATATTGGCGTAACCAGATTTGTTGATTCGGTGAGATTTGGCGTTCGTTAATTAAAAAGATTTGGTTTCGTGCCATTTCAAGTAACAAATCATTGTATAAAGCATCAAACTCTTGGTCGGCTTTAGCCACTTTTGATTGAATTTTCTTTATAAGATGGCGAGCATGACTTGATGCAGAGCGTGAGCCACGCTCTTCATTAATTAAAATACGGCGTTTTACATCGGCAAAGCGAACCTTGTAAAACTCATCAAGGTTATTTGAATAGATCCCCAGAAACCTGACTCTTTCAATTAACGGGTTTCGTTTATCAGCCGCCTCTTGTAATACACGTTCGTTAAACGCAAGCCAACTGATCTCTTTATCAATATAGAGTCGTTCCTGGGACATCTGAACTCCAACAAGGGTTAAAGTTTAAACTTAATATCTGAATAAATCAGACGTGTTGCTTAATAGTCGCACCCGGCTTAACAAAATTTTCGGGTTTCGCTTCTTTGGCTTTTTGTTCAAAATAAGGCGCTTGAAAAGTACACATTCTAATCGCAGAACGGTAGGCACCGTTAACAAAAAACTCATCTATTAAATCACCTTCTTTTTTAAAGCCAAGCTTTTCATAAATATGAATCGCTTTAGCATTCTCTTTATCGACGATTAAATAGAGCTTGTATAAATTAAGTACAGAAAAAGCATAATCCATCGCAAGTTTCGCCGCTCGTGCCGCATAGCCATGGCCTTGATGGGCAGGGGCGATGATAATTTGGAACTCAGCACGACGATGAACATAATCAATTTCAACCAACTCGACAAGTCCAACTTTAGTACCGTCACTTTCGGCAATAAAACGGCGTTCACTTTGGTCGTGAATATGTTTTTCATAAAGGTCACTTAACTCGATAAAAGCCTCATAAGGCTCTTCAAACCAATAGCGCATAACGCTGGCATTATTATCAAGTTGATGGACAAAAGAGAGATCTTCTCGTTCGAGAGGACGTAATTTTATAGGTGGAACTTTCTTACCACCGGACATAAGCACCTCGGTGAATGCATTGAATAAAAAGAGAAAAGGGTGACACAAAAAAAGTCACGCGGGCTACAGTGTAGCACAATGTGACTTTTTATCTTAAACGAAATAGTTAACCAAGGTTGTCGAAAAGCGCAATGCCATCGAGAAAGGCCTGATTATTCTGCATTTTTAATCGCTCGTCAGCTAACCATCCGATCGCTAATGGATAGATTCGATACTCTTCCGCTTGTATTCTTGTTTGTAATGATTGCTCAGTATCATCCGGTAAAACAGGAATGCGAGCTTGAATAATCATGGGGCCACCATCAAGTTTTTCTGTAACAAAATGAACAGTAACACCATGAAAAGCGTCTTTATTTGCTAAAACTTGGCGATGAGTGTGTAATCCGGGATATTTAGGAAGCAAAGAAGGATGAATATTTAATAATTTATGCTGATAATGAGTCACAAAATCAGGCGATAAAATACGCATAAAACCGGCTAAAACGACAATATCGGGTTGATAAGCATCGATTTGTTCAATTAATGCTTTATCGTAATCAGCCCTATCATTATATAGAGTCGGATCAACAAAATAAGCTGGAATATCAGCAATTTTTGCCCGTTCAAGACCATATGCATCAGCTTTATTACTTAAGACAGCAACCACATTACCTGTGATTTTATTTGCCCTACAGGCGTTAATAATCGCCTGTAGGTTGCTGCCGTTTCCTGAGATGAGGACGACAATATTTTTCATTCACATGCTTTCATTAGTTAATAATAACTTGTGCTTCATTTGCAGCTTGTGGTGCAATTTCACCAATTAACCATGCGTTTTCACCACACTCAGCAAGATGTGCTAATGTTTTTTCAACGTCATTTGGGTTAACGGCAATTAACAATCCAACACCGCAGTTAAAGGTGCGATACATTTCATGTGTGCTGACTTGTCCCGCATCTTGTAACCATTTGAAAACCAGTGGCCATTCCCAGCTTTTGCTGTCAATACGAGCTTGTGTGTTTTCAGGTAATACACGAGGAATATTTTCCCAGAATCCACCCCCTGTAATATGTGCCACAGCATGGATATCCACATTTTCAATTAATGAAAGTAGTGACTTCACATAAATACGAGTAGGGGCTAATAGGTGATCAGCTAATGATTTGTTACCTAAGGATGTGCTTTCTGCTTGTGTATTGCTGACTTCAAGAATTTTTCTGACTAATGAATAACCATTAGAATGAGGACCACTTGATGCTAAAGCGATTAGCGCATCGCCCGCTTTAACTTTGCTACCATCGATAATTTCTGATTTTTCAACCACGCCGACACAAAAGCCTGCGATATCATAATCATTACCGTGATACATTCCTGGCATTTCAGCCGTTTCACCACCGACTAATGCACAACCAGATTGCTTACAACCTTCTGCAATACCAGTTACTACACGTGCTGCGGTATCGACATCTAATTTTCCTGTGGCATAGTAGTCAAGGAAGAAAAGGGGTTCTGCACCTTGAACAATTAAATCGTTGACACACATTGCGACTAAATCAATCCCGATGTCATCATGGCGATTTAAATCCATCGCAAGACGAAGTTTAGTTCCTACGCCATCTGTGCCTGAAACTAAAATAGGTTCGCGGTATTTAGATGGAATTGCACAAAGTGCGCCAAAACCACCTAAACCCCCCATAACTTCAGGACGGCGGGTTTCTTTTACTACACCTTTGATACGATCGACTAAAGCATTACCTGCATCAATATCGACACCGGCATCTTTATAGCTGAGAGAGGATTTGTTAGTCACGTAGAGCCCTCACGGCAAGTTGCTGTTAAGAAAAAATGTGTGCGGATGCTATTCTAACAGGCAAAGCAAACGTTTGCGAGGATCTTCTTTATAGGTCACAATTATTCATGTTGGTGTGGTTAAAAGCTGTGCGCTTGATCAATATCAATAGAAAAACGATGGAATGTTGGCAAAAAAGCGGTATAATCTCGCGATTTTTTTGTCAGGCTGCGTCGTACATTAGGAGAAATTATGAAGATCGTTGAGGTAAAACACCCACTCATTCAACATAAATTGGGGCTGATGCGAGATCATGATATAAGCACTAAACGCTTTCGTGAACTGGCTTCAGAAGTTTCCAGTCTACTGACGTATGAAGCTACCGCCGATTTAGAAACAGAGACGGTAACAATAGAAGGTTGGTGTGGTTCGGTAGAGATAGAACAGATTAAAGGAAAAAAAATCACAGTAGTTCCTATCCTCCGTGCAGGTATCGGGATGATGGACGGAGTATTAGAAAATATTCCTAGTGCCCGAATCAGTGTTGTTGGCGTTTACCGCGATGAAGAAACATTAGAACCTGTCCCTTACTTCCAGAAATTAGCATCCAATATTGAAGAGCGTATGGCGCTTGTTGTTGACCCTATGTTAGCAACAGGTGGCTCTATGATTGCCACAATTGATTTATTAAAAAATGCGGGCTGTACTTCAATTAAAGTATTAGTACTGGTTGCTGCTCCAGAAGGTATTAAGGCATTAGAAGAAGCTCATCCAGATGTGGAATTATATACTGCATCTATTGATAGCCATCTTAATGAGCACGGGTACATCGTTCCAGGTCTTGGCGATGCTGGTGATAAGATATTTGGTACAAAATAATAATTAAGCCGACTTTGATAGTCGGCTTTTTTTTGGACCCGTTATCTCGTTCTATAGTTAGAACTATAGTTAGAAATATACAAAACAAACCAATTTCACATTCATATTAAAGAGAGGTCGTAAGCATGACTCGTCGTGCAATCGGGGTAGAAGAGCGCCCACCATTATTACAAACAATCCCGTTGAGTCTTCAACATCTGTTTGCAATGTTTGGCGCCACCGTACTTGTGCCAATTTTATTTAAAGTTAATCCGGCAACAATATTGTTATTTAACGGGATCGGAACCCTGCTTTATCTCTTTATTTGTAAAGGACGCATTCCTGCTTATTTAGGTTCGAGTTTTGCATTTATCTCACCTGTACTTTTATTGTTACCTTTAGGGTATGAATTAGCACTTGGGGGATTTATCGTCTGTGGCGTGTTATTTTGTATCGTTGCAGGTATTGTCAAAATAGCAGGGCGAGGCTGGATCAATGTGATGTTTCCGCCTGCGGCAATGGGTGCAATCGTTGCCGTCATTGGACTTGAATTAGCAGGAACTGCCGCAGGAATGGCAGGATTATTACCAAGTGCAGATGCACCAGTTGATAGTCAGACACTGCTTATTTCTATGGTAACTTTAGGTGTGACTATCTTAGGCTCTGTGATGTTTAGAGGATTCCTTGCTATTATTCCTATTCTTATTGGGGTATTAGCAGGTTATGCACTCTCTTTCTTCTTGGGCGTTGTTGATATTACGCCAATTAAAGAAGCTAACTGGTTTGCACTACCGACATTCTATTCTCCGCGTTTTGAATGGAGTGCTATCTTTATTATCCTACCTGCTGCATTAGTGGTTATTGCTGAGCACGTTGGACACCTAGTTGTTACAGCCAATATTGTGCAACGCGATTTAATGAAAAATCCAGGCTTACATCGTTCTATGTTCGCAAACGGTTTCTCTACCATTATTTCGGGTTTCTTTGGTTCAACACCAAATACCACTTATGGTGAAAACATTGGTGTTATGGCTATCACTAAGGTTTACAGCTCATGGGTTATTGGTGGTGCGGCAATTCTCGCCATCTTATTATCTTGTGTCGGTAAACTGGCTGCGGCTATTGCTGCTGTGCCTGTTCCAGTTATGGGTGGCGTTTCATTACTGCTTTACGGTGTCATTGGCGCATCAGGTATTCGTGTCTTGTTAGATTCAAAAGTGGATTACAACAAACCGCAAAACTTGATTTTAACGGCCATTATTCTGATTGTCGGTGTGAGTGGTGCTTCCATTCAAATTGGCGCTGCTGAATTGAAAGGTATGGCATTAGCGACCATCGTGGGTATTGTTTTAAGCTTAATTTTTAAATTAGTGAGTATTGTTCGCCCTGAAACAGAATTAGTGGATAACACCATTGAATCAGTGAGTGGTACAGCAAACAAAAAGTAATCGATTAAGACAATCTAAGCAATATGTTGAAATTAATAAAAAAGGTGGATGAACTCCACCTTTTTTATTGAGTTTTATTTTTATGTCATATTAAAAACTAAGATTTTTGATGTTTTGAGTGTTTAAAACTTAGAAAAGTGTGATTAATTCAATCATGATGTTTATTTAAATAAAATAAATGAGACAATGGTTGCCTGTTCTTATGCGAAATAGGCATTTTATTTGCTATATCGAGTGATATTCGTTTTAAGGTTGGGAAATCTCAAAAAAGGTATAACGCAATTTATGGAAAAGCTAATTGAAATTTATGATTTCATTACATCAAAGCAGATTTTTATCACAATATTTTTAGTTGTTGTGTTGCTGGTGGTGTGGTTTCTCGCCAAAATGATTTTCCGCCGAATAGCAAAGCGTTTACTTTTTTTATTTACTGAGCTTTCAGATGAAGAAACCATAGAAGATATCGCTAAAAAGAGTGCATCTATTGTTGCAGTTACACTCGTTCTCTATATTAATCAGCTACTACCGTCTTTTTCACCTGAGATGAATATTATCTTTGAGACGGTTGCTCGCGCCTTCATTATCATTAATATCGCATCATTGCTTAATAACGCGCTTGATATCTTCAATATTAGGCACGCAAAAAAAGCGTGGCATCGGAATAATTCCATTAAAGGCTATATTGAGATTGCCAAAATTGTAGTCTGGATTATCTCTTTTATCTTGATCATTGCCTTATTTACTGAACAATCACCGCTTATTATTATCTCAAGCTTTGGTGCTATTGCTGCGGTATTAATGTTTGTTTTTCAGCATACCCTTATCTCTTTTGTTGCCAACATTCTTATCTCGAATGGGAAAGTATTAAAGCTTTATGATTGGATTGAATTACCCAGTAGTAATATCAGCGGTGAAGTGATTGATATCGCATTGCATACGATCACGGTACGCAATTGGGATAATACAATTTCCCGTATTCCAACCAAAGACTTTTTGACTGAAAAATATACTAACTGGCAGCCGATGTTTTCATCAGGCGGGCGTCGGATTAAACGTAGCTTTTATATTGACCAATCTTCAATTTCATTTGCAACGCAAGAGTTAGTATTAGAATTAAAAAATACAACACATCTTCGTAAGAGCATAGAAATAATGCTTGAAGGCAA
This sequence comes from Proteus alimentorum, assembly GCF_002607735.1. Classification (GTDB taxonomy): domain Bacteria; phylum Pseudomonadota; class Gammaproteobacteria; order Enterobacterales; family Enterobacteriaceae; genus Proteus; species Proteus alimentorum. Next base: position 578,690 of record NZ_NBVR01000031.1, on the reverse strand, counting down.
AGAAGAAGAGATTGGCGATATTAATGAGTGGCTAGAAACAAAAGGAGTGACTAACTTACAGTTATTTCGTAAATACATGCTAAATTGGATAAAAATGCGTGGCGATGTTAGACCTGATATGTATTTGGTGATCAGAACAATGCCACCTACACCGATGGGATTACCTGTAGAGCTATATTGTTTTACTCGTGCAACTACTTGGGTTGAATATGAAGAGACACAATCTGAAATTTTTGAGTATATAAATGCATCAGCCCAATATTTTAAGCTCGACATTTATCAACAACCTTCAGGGAATGATGTTTCGAAATTAAAATTCAGATAATAAAGACGATTAATTAAACAACGACTTTTTTCTGATTATAAAATAGGCTTATCATGGTGATCTTGCTGTTATCTTAACCAGTGCAATGTGCTTTTTTAATATTGATTCTGACCTTGTGAGAATTTGTGTTAGAATCACCACGTTTATTAAACTATTCAGGTGAGGTGCTTCTGAATACGCCGTCACAGCTATCATTACCACTATCTCTGCCCGATGATGAGACATTCGATAGCTTTTATGCAGGGGAAAACGCGTCGTTAGTCGCGGCAATTCGAACCGCCATTCATCAATCTCATGGCAGTTATATCTATTTCTGGTCCCGTGACGGAGGTGGAAAGAGCCATCTATTACATGCCGCTTGTGCTGAGCTTTCTTTAAAAGGTGATGCTGTTGGGTATGTACCTCTTGATAAACGTGCCTATTTTGTTCCCGATGTTCTTGAAGGCATGGAACATTTATCCTTAGTTTGTATTGATAATGTTCAGTGTATTGCGGGTGATGAAGAGTGGGAACTCGCCTTATTTAATCTTTATAACCGTGTTTTAGAGCATGGACGAACCTGTTTATTAATTACAGGGGATAGACCGCCTCGCCAAATAGAGCTACAACTTCCTGATTTAGCGTCTCGCCTTGATTGGGGGCAAATCTACCGTTTGCAACCTTTAAGTGACGAAGAAAAAATTCAAGCGCTGCAATTAAGAGCAAAACTTCGTGGGTTTGAATTACCTGAAGATGTTGGTCGTTTTGTATTAAAACGTTTAGATAGAAAAATGCGCACCTTATTTGAAATGCTCGATGAACTTGATCACGCTTCGATTGTTGCCCAGCGTAAACTGACCATCCCATTTGTGAAAGATATACTCAAACTTTAAATAGCCTCACTCATCTTGTTCGGTGAGGCGAATAATTCAAATCTTACCGCTATTTTCCAAATTCAATACGTATTGAAGGTAACCAATTTTTGTTATTTCTTAATAGTGATCTTTCTATTTTTATCATCTCTGATAAAAGCAAGAGATAAAAAACCGCTTGTCTTTATTCAAGGCAAGCGGTGAGAGACACAAACAATAAAGGAGGAGGGTTAAATAATTAGTTTGCTTCTACTACTTTGGTTTTCTTCTGAGGTACCAGTAAGAAAATCAGATAAAGTGCAGTGATTGCAACAGTGTAGCCGGTGAAGATTAACCAGAATGATTTCCAATCAACCGCACCATTAGTGGTATATAAATCAATGACCCAGCCACTTAGCATTGCACCTAAATAAGTACCAAAACCGTTCACTAAGGTCATAAACATCCCTTGTGCTGTTGAACGATATTGTAATGGGATCTCTTTTTCTAAGAACAGTGAGCCAGAAATATTAAAGAAGTCGAATGCACAACCATACACAATCATTGATAACAATAAGACGATTTGACCTAATGATGTGTAGTCACCGTAAGCAAAAAAGCCGAAACGTAAGATCCAAGCAACCATACTGAATAAAACGATAGTTTCGATTCTTACGCGTTTTAATAACAGTGGTAAGAACAGAATAAATACGACTTCTGAAATCTGTGAAATAGATAAGAACACAGAAGGATAACGTGCAAAGAATGAATCATCTGCATTTGGAGATTGTGCAATATCTTGCAGGAATGGCACACCAAATGTATTGGTAATTTGCAGTACAGATCCTAACAATGTTGCGAAGAATAAGAAAACAACGACATTTTTCTTTTTAAATACTTGCAAGATATTAGTAATGCTAAATGCCACTTCTTCGGCTTTAGTTTCGTTTTTATCAGCCGCTTTAGTTGCAGGTAAGAACATTGCAAATACCGCTAAAACAATAGAAGCGATCGCTGCAACGAAGAGCTGGTGGTAGCTATTACCTAAACCTAAGAAGCTAATAACCCACATGGCCGCAATAAAACCAACCGTGCCGTAAACACGAATTTTAGGAAAGTAGTTATTAGGCTCCAAATGCTTTTGTTCTAACAGTTCAAAAATGATGCTGTTTGCCATTGAGATACTAGGCATAAAGAACAACAAATGTAATAAAGTTGCAAAAAATAGCGTGGTGACGGTCGTCATTTGCGACATTAACACTAATGCTAATGCAGAAAAAATATGCAGGGTAATAAACACTAATTTGCGGTTATTTATTTTATCTGCAATAAATCCCATGATAACCGGGGCGATAAGTGAGGCAAGTCCAAGAGCACTGAAAATAAGCCCAACATCACTACCTTTAAAATGCAGTTCTCCAAAGAGATACGAGGCGAACGTTACAAGCCAAGATCCCCATATAAAGAACTGGAGGAATGAGACAAGTTTTAATCTAAGTACGATATTCATCTGTTTTCCTATTAGCCTAGCAATCACCCGACACCAATAATGGTGATTGGTTAGTTTTAATTGCCCATAATGTTGGCTATAACGTTGTTTATTTCATATACATCTACAACTTCATTTCACACTGATTAATTGTTATCAAGTTAAAAAAACAACAATAAAAGAAGAGATAGAGTAAATAACAAATTGAAAGCTTATTGCTGCGTTGCAGTATTGTTTTAAATGTATACTTCTTGTTAATTTCTTTCTTGGGTGATAATGAAAAAATATTTTGGCGAGAATTTATTGTTTATCAATTCTGCTATCATATTTTCTGATGCCCATGATATGTAGGAATGCATTTGTGTAAAGAGACTTGAGTCACAATATAAATGAAACGCATGATTATTTTTTTCTTATAATTGTGAGTTTATGCGCCATGGTGTGATCTTGATAAAAGTTTTCAAAAATGACGATTTTTTACTCATAAAAAATATGAAATTGAGATGAAAAATTTTGAAAGCATAAAGCGATTAGTTTTTTTCTATTGTGGAAATAGTGAAAGTATGAGTTTCAAATAAATTAACAATTAAGAAACATTAATAACTTGGTTTTTCAATACAGCATAAAGGGAAACGGTTGCAATAGAAATGATGAGAATACAAAATAAAGAAGCATTAGAATAAGAAATTTCTAGTCCGTTGATTGGTGCTCTTATCCTTCATGCACTATAACGCTTTTGGGGATGGGATCTCCATATTTATATATTAGCTTATTAAGACGTATATTTTAATATTTGAGAAATTACCTAAATATTAAGTTTATAAACGCTTCTTTTAAAAATCACAGTCAAGTCATATAGGCATATAGGCATATAGGCATGTTGGCGTTGCATACACTTTTTCATGGCTTTATATATTTACACTGAGCTTAATAATTTAAATTCTATAAATTATAAAAAATACTACCGCCCTCGCTTTACTCGATTGGTTAAATATCTGATTATCACAAGATAAGCTTGTCATTTTCAACGATTTTATGTCGATTTAATTGTTTATCTCATAGATGTTAAGAACAAGTCAGAATAGCGTAGAACTGTTTTAAACTTTCAATATGAATTTAAGTTGGATAGGATAAAATTTTTGATGGGCTTTGTTCAGGATGAACAGGTTGTTTTAGTTATGAATAAATTAGATGTGCTTTATATATTTCAAAATGTTGAAAATGTAAATAATTATTTCTTTTAAAAATGAAATTAATTATTTATTTACTCTATTTTTATCATTTTAAGTATTTGTATTACTCTATTATTCAAGGAGGTGGTTTTTTATTTATGTCATTTTAATCTTAAAACAATGAAAAAAAAACTTACAAAAAACAGTTAATTTAAGATGACACAATTAGCGTAAGTAAATTAATTATCATATAAAATGAATTTATCTTTTATTAGTTATTTTTATATGGTGAGTATAGTGAAAAAAATCGTATTAGGTATTATTGTTTCTTCTACTTTGCTATCTGGATGTAATGTGAATACAGACCATCTTGGTGCTGATGTATATGAAACCAATCAGTTAAATAGTAAGCAAAAAACTAAAACAGTAAATATCATATCTATTCTTCCTGCTAAAGTTTCTGTAGATAATAGCGCACAAAAAGAAAGTGCAAAAAAAGCTGGGTCTATATTAGGTGCTGTTGCAGGTGCTGTGGGCGGATATAATGTAAGAGGAAAAAGTACTGCTGGTGCTATTGCTGGCGGTGTTGCGGGTGGTGTCGCTGGGAATGTGGCCGGTTCAATGGTTAGCGATAAAGTTATTGTTGAAGGTGTGAGTTTAACTTACAAAGAAGGGAATGAAGTATACACATCAACTCAAGCAGGAAAAAAATGTCAATTTAAACCTGGCATCGCTTTAATTATTACAACAAAAGAAAATGAAACTCGTATCCAACCAAATGCAGAGTGTCCTCCAGAGAAATAAAAATGAATAAAACAAATCGAGTTTTATTGATTTCGCTTTTGGCTTTTTCTTTTTCTAATTATTCTCATGCTGATTTGAACAGTCAATTACAAGCTGTTGCAGCAGCTGAAAGAGAAGGTGAATTAGCCAAAACTCAAGCTAGAGATAAATTGCAAGCAGAGGCCAAGGCAAAAGCTGAAGCTCAAGCTAGAGCCAATGCTCAAGCTAGAGAGGCTGCTCAAGCCAGAGCCAATGCTCAAGCTAAAGCGGCTGCGGCTGAAAAAGAGAAAGCATACAATGAATTCATCAAAGATAAAGCGAGAGAGCAATCTTTTGAAGATGAACTTAGAATGCTTGAGCTTGAAGAAAGAAAACTTGAGTTAGCCAGAAAGAAAGCGAGGGTTAATAGAGAAGATGATTTTATTGATCAAGAGCTAAAAAGGCAAGCTGCTCATACGGATGTAATTCAATCAGATGCTGATGCACAACGTAGTATTGCTAACGGAACTGAAAGCCTTTTGACTAAAGAAGGTGAAGCAAGGGTTAAAAAAGAGTCTGGTTTTTTTAAATAAGCTATGTTTTCCTTCTGTGAAAAACTTCTTTTTAATTGATGAGCATGGATCTTATAAGACCCATTCTGTTAAACGGGCGAGTTGACTACTCAAAATCGCCCGTTAGACATCATCAGAACGTCTTTGCGCGGCTTTAAGGACCAACCATACATAGTCAATTTAGAGCGGCTTTTATGCCGTTCTGATTCATTTTTAACAATTATTTTGTTGTGTTTAAATATACGGTTAAAGCATTAAAAGCTTATCTATACAAAAAAATGGCTAATGCCTTCTGAATAGGTTGAACTTCTTTCGACGATGCAATTTATAAATCCCCACAGTTACAAAAATAATGTAAAAGTGAGGATTTTTGATAAGGTTCAATTAAACAGTTTTTTCACTTGCTCTGGTGGACGGCCTAAACGGGCTTTATTACCAACAACCACAATAGGGCGTTCAATAAGTTTAGGGTTTTCATGCATTGCTTGAATTAATGCATCTTGTGATGTTTCATCAGCCAGTTTTAGCGTTTTATAAATTTCTTCTTTTGTACGCATTAACTCTCTTGCATCATTAAAACCTAATGCTTGAAGCAGTGTTTTAAGCTCCGCGACGGAAGGAGCTGTATCTAGATAGTGAATAACATTCGGTGTTATTTGCATTTCTTCTAGTAAATGTAAGGTTTCACGGCTTTTTGAACAGCGTGGATTGTGATAAATCGTCACTTTCTTGGTCATGTTGTCCCTTATTTAAATTGACTGTCTCTTTGCTGAATTTTTCTTAATTGGTCTATGCGAGCATCAAAGCGAGCTTGATCATTACTGCCTAATTTGACTTGTCGGCTTGCATCACCTAGATAACGAATTGCCGTTTCAAAGTCACCTCGTAGGGCCAAATCTTCTGCATAAGCGGCTAATTCATGAGCTCTATCACCTTGCTTGGCTGAATTTTCTGCCATTAATTGCCAACCAATCGGATCACTTGGATTATCAAAGGTATAACGATAAAGTAGGCGGTTAGCTTCGTTATATTGTTTATTATGCATATATGAATTAGCTAAGTTCGCAATAATCACATTGTTATTGGGCCTTTGTTTCAATGCCAGTTGTAATCTTGCAACCGCATCGCCTGCTCGGTTTTGTTCTAAATCGATATCTGTCATGGCATCAATAAGCCAAATGTTGTTCGGTTCTTTTTCTAACATTGGAGTGAGCAGTTTTCTTGCTTCATCAAATTTGCGATCACGAGAATAGATCAGTATTAACCCATAATTTGCGGCTGACTTTTCAAGAGCTGTACCTTGCTTAAACTGATCCAGTATTGTTTGCAATGCATTCTCTGATGTTGGATTTTTCGTCAGCATGGTTAAGACCCGCATTTTAGCAAACAGAAAGTCAGCTGACTGTGGAACCTGCCGAGCAGGAAATTGACTCGCTCGGCTTCTTGCATCAGATAAGCGGCTATCAGGTAAGGGATGAGTTAATAACATTTCAGGTGGTTTAGAGCTGTATCGTACCTGATCAGCAAGAATTTGCATAAAGTCAGGCATCCCTTTGGGATCAAATCCTGCACGATAGAGTGTCTGTATTCCGATACGGTCTGCTTCTTGCTCGTTCATTTGCGTGAATGTGATCATATTTTGCTGCATACCCGCCATACTTCCTGTAAAGGTTGCAAGGCCTGCATTTGGGTTTGCCATAAATATCAGGATAGAACCTAATACACCTGCAAGGGCAAGGGGCGTTGTTTTAGCCTGATCTTCAAGCATTCTCGCAAGATGTCGCTGAGTAACGTGTGTGATTTCGTGAGCCATAACAGAGGCTAATTCGCTTTCTGTTTGGCTATATCGAAAGAGTGCGGAATGCAAAACAATGTTTCCCCCAAAATAAGCAAAAGCGTTAATATTGGGGTTGTTAACTAAATAGAAGTGAAAAGGGGTTTTGACCGAGCTGGCGTTAGAAACGAGTTTTTGTCCTAAATTATTAATATAGTTAGAAAGTAATGGGTCAAAAACTAATGGTGCACTATTTCGCAGTTGGCGAGTATAGTAATCACCCATAGCGATTTCTTGATTGATGCTTAATGTTGAACCTGCGGTAGTTCCCATATCAGGTAAAGAGTCTTCAATATCAATCGCAGCCTGAGCGGGCACTACTGATGTTGATAGCAACGCAGAAACAAGAAGCGCGACTAATGGTTTTTTAAGTCTGAGTTTCATACAACTGTATCCTGATGGCTATCTTAACGAAAAATTAATAATTAATGATGTATGATAGCAAAACCTAACGTAAAATCTGTCAAAAGATTATTGCTTATGTAAATGAATACATACAGCTCTATTATTCTGATTATTATAAAGGATCTTTATTTTCATGCTGGACTTGCTTGTTCAATGGTACAAACGCCGATTTGCTGATCCACAAGTTATCGCCCTTGTGGTCATTTTGATTGCCGGCTTTTCTATTCTGTATTTTTTCAGTGGCATACTTGCTCCTTTATTAGTGGCAATTGTGCTTGCTTATCTTTTAGAGTGGCCAACTCATTTACTTGAGAAATTAGGATGTGCCCGTATATGGGCAGTATCGATAATTCTGACACTCTTTATCGGTATTAGTGCCATTGTTATTTTGATTTTAGCGCCAACTGTGTGGCAGCAAGGGATGACACTGATTTCAGATATCCCAAATATGATCAATAAGTTCAATGCCTTTGCGCATGAATTACCTGATCGTTTCCCTGCATTAATGGATGCTGGCATTGTTGATATGATGGCAGAAAACTTACGCAGTAAGTTCTCAACGGTGGCTGAATCTGTATTAAAAGTGTCTTTAGCTTCGTTAATCGGAATTATTACACTGTCGATTTATCTTATTCTGGTTCCTTTAATGACGTTCTTCTTACTTAAAGATAAGCAACAGATGCTTAATGCGGTTCGTCGTGTTTTACCAAAAAACAGAATATTAGCCGCACAAGTCTGGATTGAAGTTAACCAGCAAATTACCAATTACATTCGGGGTAAAGTCACTGAAATGATAATTGTGGGTGTTTTCACTTATTTTGTATTTGCTTTCTTTGATTTACGCTACTCGGTATTACTTGCTGTTATCGTCGGTGTTTCTGTTTTAGTTCCTTATGTTGGTGCTGTTTTAGCAACGATACCCGTTATTGTGATTGCATTATCTCAGTGGGGATTAGGCTCCGATTTTTGGGCGTTATTTATCGCTTATCTTGTTGTTCAAGGATTAGATAGCAATTTATTAGTGCCAATTTTATATTCTGAAGCTGTAAATATGCACCCTTTAGTCATTATATTGTCAGTGATTATATTCGGTGGTATGTGGGGATTTTGGGGCGTTTTCTTTGCTATTCCATTAGCAACGCTGATAAAAGCAGTGCTGCATGCATTACCTGATGAAATTGCGAATGAGCAACTTATAAAGAAAAGCTAAGTACGCATCGAATGTATTAATAAAAAAGAGATAAAAAAACAGACAGTGCAAACTGTCTGTTATCTTATCAATTCAAAGCATCTATTATGGATGTTGAGCGAGATATTCGAGAACGACTTGATGGTGATTACTGGTTTTAAAGTTATCAAATACGTGTTCGATAACACCATTTTTATCGATTAAGAATGTTGTACGATGAATCCCATCGTAAGTTTTTCCCATAAATTGCTTTTCTCCCCAGATACCAAATTCTTCTGCGATCTTATGATCTTCATCTGAAAGCAACGTGAAATTTAACATCTCTTTTTCAGCGAAACGGGAAAGTTTTTCTGATTTATCTGTGCTGATACCTAATACTTCAACTTTGGCTTTTTTTAGTGCATCCATCTCATCACGTAAGCCACAAGCTTGAGTTGTACAACCGGGTGTCATTGCTTTAGGGTAAAAATAAACAAGCACACGTTGACCAGCGAAATCAGATAAATTAATTGTTTCTCCATCTTGGTCGGGCAGACTGAATTGAGGCGCCTTTTCACCGGCTTTTAATGGGTTCATTAGGTCATTCTCCATTTTTTACTGTTTCATCATCAGACTATTTACGATACTTATTGTGCCTTGAGCGTTCAGCTCTGTACATAATTGATTAAATTTCTCATTAATAACAAGACCGTGATCATCTAATGGATTATGCGCCGTAATTTGGATTTCTAAACGGGCAGGTGAGCCATCTTCTGATGGATGTGTTTTAGATATTAATTCAGCAAGATTAAAATTATGTTGACTAAATAGATTAGTAAAGCGTTCTACAATACCGGGTGCATCTTCAATATCAACTTTTGCAGCGATTGTTGAAGGATAGGTAATCGGTGCACCATTAGTGGTTCTTTTCATTACGGTCAATAAATCTAGTTCCGCACTTTTAATGGGCAACAACGCTTCTAATTGTGCGATAGCGTTCCAGCCACCTGAAAGTAGCATGATAAACGTAAACTCTTGACCAAACATCGCAAGTCGGCTGTCCTCGATATTACATCCACATTGGCTGACTAATTGTGTAATGGTATCAACAATACCAGGACGGTCAGCACCTAATGCAGTAATGACGAGAAAATGTTTATCAGGTATGGGCAAAATAAGGTTCCTTTTGACTTTCAGTTTATTCTTAACAGGTAAACACAAATTTCGATTTCTGCCAAGATCCCTTGCTCACTATCTTCAATTATTATATCTCTTTAATTCATATCAAAGAATATTAGCAAATTTCATTAGAAACCTAGAGTTAAGTAGTTTTCAATAGAGCAATGAATGAGTACCATTGAGTATACGTCTATCTCGGAGCAATGATTATGGTGAATAACGAATTTAATTTTACAGGTAGTATGGTGGCATTGGTTACACCAATGGACGCAAAAGGCAATGTTGACCGGGTTAGTTTACGTAAATTAGTTGATTATCATGTTAATGCAGGCAGTGCCGCAATTGTTTCTGTCGGTACCACAGGAGAATCTGCAACATTAAGTCATGACGAGCATGTTGATGTTGTTCTAATGACATTAGATATGGCTGATGGACGTATTCCTGTGATTGCTGGTACGGGTGCTAATGCAACATCTGAAGCTATCTGGTTTACACAACAGTTTGAAAATAAAGGTATTGCAGGTTGTTTAAGTGTCACGCCATATTATAATAAACCTTCACAAGAAGGGTTATATCAGCACTTTAAAGCGATTTCTGAAAGCACAGCATTACCACAAATCCTGTATAATGTACCGGGTCGTACTGGATGCGATTTATTGCCTGTAACAGTTGCACGTTTAGCCAAGTTGGATAATATTGTGGCAATTAAAGAGGCGACAGGGAACTTAAGTCGTGTTAGTCAAATCCAAGAGTTGGTTAATGATGATAGTTTTATCTTATTGAGTGGCGATGACGCATCATCATTAGACTTTATGCAACTTGGCGGTCATGGTGTTATTTCGGTTACTGCTAACGTTGCTGCGTCAGAGATGGTAGAATTATGTCGATTAGCAAATGCGCGTGAGTTTGCGAAAGCTCGTGAACTTAATCGACGACTGATGGACTTACATTATCAGTTATTTGTTGAACCTAATCCAATCCCAGCTAAATGGGCGTGTCAACGTATTGGATTGATTGAAGACGCCACATTGCGCTTACCTATGACTCCGTTGACATCATCAGGTCAGCAAATTGTTGAGAAAGCGCTGTTAACAGCGGGAATACTGTAAAACTTAGGGAATTTTAATGGCAACACTATTGCATAAATCAAAGATTATGAAAGTCGCGGGTCTGTCGCTGGTGGTTTTACTGGCAGCCTGTTCAAGTGATCAGCGCTATAAACGTCAGGTCAGTGGTGATGAGTCTTATTTAGAGACGGCAGGGCTAAAGAATTTAGCGATTCCGGCGGGTATGGTGTTGCCTTTGCAAAATGGGGAATATGACATTCCAACCCCTAAAAAAACTGAACCAGTTGGTTTAGCGCTTGATATTCGTCCACCAACTCAAGCACTGAATTTGTTAAGCGGTTCACGCAGTGAAAATAATGCAGATAACAGCCGTTTGTTATTACCAAACTCACCTGAAAATACAACACTGTATGAGCAAGTTAGCGCTATCTTAAAAGAGAAAGGTGTGACGATTGTTAAAAGTGATGCTGGGCAAAAAGCGATCCATACTGATTGGATCACATGGTTACGTGCTGATGAAAACGTACCTTTCCAAACCCGTCAGCGTTTAGCAATTGCTCAGTCAGGTAATGTTATTACATTAACAGTGACTAACGAAGGTTTACGCCAAGGCGAAACTGAGATAACGGATCCGGCTGAAGTGAAGCGTTACAATATTTTAATGCTTAACGAATTGGTTGATGGCTTAAACCGTATGCGTAATTTAAGTGAAAATACGGCAAACAGTAGCTTACAAGGTATTATCGATGTCCAAAGTGGCAGTGATAATGCTGGCCTTCCAGTGATTATCGTTCGTGCACCATTTGATGTGGTTTGGGATAGATTACCTATCGCATTAGAAAGTGTTGGTATGAAGATGGGCGATCGCACACGTTCTAAAGGTTCAATTGAAGTAACCTATAAAGGAATGAGCAGCGCAAACTGGAGTGCGTTAGGTGTTGATAGACCAACTGTTGAAGAAGCTGATTATAAATTACAAGTCGGCGATTTAAATAACCGTAGTAGTTTACAATTTATCAGTGATAAAGGTAAACCATTAACACAATCACAAAATGATCAAATGGTTGCTGCACTGAAAGCTGCTTTCAGTAAGCCTGTTAAATAAGTTTTCTTTTTTAAAAATATGAGAAGCCACACAATAAATGTTGTGTGGCTTTTTTTATGATCTTAACTTAGTTGTATTACTCTACATTGAAATTTATTTATAAAAATGCAATTGGAACTATCAGATTAAGCATCATTAATTGAATGCTCTTTTAATGATTAAATTTAATTTAAGTTTATTAATAATATTAATCTTAATGCAATACGCTTAAATTTATGCAATATTGCGTCAATTCTTATTCTTAAATAAAAATAACAAAGCATTCTCTGACTATATGAAGGAGTATTTATGAGTGCAGGTGATATGATTATTCACTTGATATTAAGTGGGATACTTATTGTTGGTGTTTATCAATTTTATTTTTTTACTCAACGATATACATTGAGAGAAGTGAAAATTATTAATTCACCAATTGATGAAAAAATTCCTTTCTGGCCATGGTGGTCATGGATCTATAGCTTTTTATATTATCCTGCAATTTTATATCTCAACTGGATCATTCAAGACTCAAGACAATTTATTATGATTGTTTTTAGTTATATTGTTTTGTTAGTCATGCAAATGTTTTTCTTTGTTGTGTTCCCAGTTGCAACGCCAGCACATTGGCGAACCTTAAACCCTGGAAAAACAGCGTCAGAGAAATTTCTTAAGTTTGTTCAGTATTTTGATGACTCCTCAAACTGTTTCCCTAGTATGCACGTTTCTGTTGCAACACTCACCGCATGCCTTGCTTATGCAACTTTAGGACCATGGGTTTTCTTATTTCCATTATTTATTGCATTATCTTGCATGTTTACAAAACAACATTACTTAATTGATTTACCTGCTGGTGCTTTATTAGGCTGGTTTGCTTATGAGATCTACTGTTTTATTATTTAATTAAAATATTATGTTATTAAGAGATAACGTGAGTTCTTTAAACATAAATAATTAAAACTTGTTGATGCTAATATTGAAAACAGATTAATTTTCAATAAAAAAATTAATCTGTTTTTTTATTCTTAATTATTCAAAACAAATGTAATGTGAAACAGAACTAATGCTTACTAATAATATTATCTGAAAACAAAAATAATGTAGTGATATAATCTATAGTTACTCCTATTCTCACTTTTTGTATTTTGTATATTCTTACTTTATCAAACGATTATTTTATGGGTGATTATAACCTTGGTTGTTAGTATCATTATTCAATAGAATTAATTGAAATATGATTTCTAATCATAGTGTGGTTTTCAACAAAAAAACGTTGTGAGTAGTGCGTTGTAGACGAGATTTTTTAGTGATAGTTCTCACGTTTTAAAAGCTTTTTTATCTAATCTAGAGTAGAGTATGGGAAGCAAATTTCTTGTTAAACCTATCACATCTTTGGAGTGTGTCAGATGCAGAAAAAAGCTGAGTTGTATCGTGGAAAAGCCAAAACGGTCTATACCACTGAATCTTCTGATTTTCTTATCCTTGAATTCAGAAATGATACATCAGCGTTAGATGGCCAACGTATTGAACAGTTTGATCGTAAAGGAATGGTAAATAACAAATTTAACCATTTCATTATGAATAAACTGGAAGAAGCGGGTATCCCAACGCAGATGGAACGTTTGCTTTCTGATAATGAAGTGCTAGTAAAAAAACTCGATATGGTACCTGTCGAATGCGTTATTCGTAATCGTGCAGCAGGATCATTAGTCAAACGTTTAGGTATCGAAGAAGGTACACTTTTAAATCCACCAATCTTTGATTTATTCTTAAAAGATGATGCTCGTCATGATCCTATGGTCAATGAATCTTACTGTGAAACCTTTGATTGGGTGTCTAAAGAAAACCTCGCAGAAATGAAACGTTTGAGCTATAAAGCAAACGATGTCCTTAGCGAACTCTTTGATAAAGCAGGACTTATTTTAGTCGATTTTAAACTTGAGTTTGGTCTATTTCATGGCAAAGTTGTATTAGGTGATGAATTTTCTCCTGATGGTAGCCGTCTATGGGACAAAAATACGTTAGATAAAATGGATAAAGACCGTTTCCGTCAAAGTTTAGGCGGATTAATTGAAGCATACGAAGAAGTTGCACGTCGAATCGGTGTTTCTTTAGACTAAATACGCAAACGATTACGTCGAGTTAAACAAGATGTAATTAGAAAAGGTCAGCTTAAAAGCTGACCTTTTGTCTTAAATAATGTGTTTAAAATGGAATATATTAAATGAACATAATTAAGCAGTTATGCAGATAGCTTGATTGAATTACGTTTAATAATAAGAAAAATTATCGTAATCCTAAGCTTTCTAATAATTGTTTAATCTCATTATTAAGCGCAAGGCTATCAAGATACTGATTAATTAATGGTGTCGGTTCAATAAGTGCATATTTACATAGGAATATAAGGAAGTAACCGACATAAACATCAACGGCTGTCAGATTTTTACCACAAAGATAAGGCTTGGCGCTGACCAAGCCCGTTTCTAAGCAATGAAATGTTCGATCAAAAGAACCAAAACCAGATGATTTTTGCTGTTCTTCATTTAGTTCAATACCCAGTTCTTTCACCGTAAATGCAGATTCAATAGGGCCAGCAGTAAAAAAGAACCAACGATAATAAGCTCCACGCTCTGGTGAGTTTAGGGCAGGAGCAAACCCTTTTTCAATAAACTTATCTGCTAAATAAGCACAGATTGCCGCTGTCTCTGTAACGACGATTTCGCCATCAACTAATGCAGGTACTTTTGCCATCGGATTAATAGCAAGATATTCAGGGGCACGCATTGGTTCGCCATATTCTAATTCAACACGCTGATAAGACACATCTAACATTTTTAAGAAAAGCTCAACTGTGTTACCACGAGACATAGTATTAGTATAAAGAATAAGTTCACTCATAATGTTTCCTTACTGTGTTGATTAATATGATGTTGTTTAAGCTGATATCACTAAAAAAGAACAGCAAACAGCAAGGAAGATATTACGAAAACTGCGTGTCAATTTTTGTCAGGAGTCTCTTTCAAGATCTCTTTTTTCCAGCGTGAGAGTAAATAGCTTTTAGGGTAAGGCAAATTATCACTTAATACTTGATAAGAGATAATTCTATCGAGCCTAAAGTGGCGATAGCTTTGGCGTAATTCACACCATGCGGCAATAACTTGAGAATCTTGAAAATAACCCACAGCAATAGGCCAAATAATCCGAGTACTTAATTGTTTTTGAGCATCTTTATAATCTATTTTGGCTTTCTTTTCTTCGCGTAAACTAAAACGCATATCTTTAGCTATAGTATGATCAACTTCAATAATTTGGTTCGTGGGAACAAACAATGTATTTTGTTCAAGCAATGTTTGATGTTGAGTTGTTACCACGGCATTGATTTTATTAATTGCTCGTAATGCGGAGTGGCTTAACTCTTTATCTGTATTACTTTCTACCCAACGTAAACCCAAAATAAGCGCTTCAAGTTCATTAATATCAAAGGTTAATGGTGGCAGGAGTAAACCTGATTTTAACTGATAACCTATGCCTGCTTCACCTGTGATTTCAGCGCCTTGATTGCGTAAAGATTCAATATCACGATAAATAGATCTGACACTAATTTGTAATTTATCTGCCAGTACTTCTGCCGTGATTGGATAGCGATTCTCTTTTAAAATCTGCAATAAAGTGAGTAAACGTTGAGTTCGAGTCATTAAATTATCTATTTATTAGTGACGAAAAAGCACAAAGGCAAGAAACAAGAATTCTATAATGAAATCATTAAAAAAGCAGTTGTAACTCCTTATGATGCTTATTTTTTACTATGACAACAAGGCTCTTTTACTCTGATAGTCTCTATTATCTTGCTCTTAAAAAATAGAGAATAGAGATGACAATTTTTTGTTATTATCTCAAATCAAGTGATAAATTTATTCATAATAAAGCTAAAGTCGTCTATTTAAACAGTGGGGATAAGTTATGCGTTGGAATGATCGCCGAAGAAGTGACAATGTTGAAGATAGAAGAGGGCAATCTTCCTCCGCATCAGGCGGTGGTAATCTCCCATTAGGATTAATTGCACTTTTGTTACGCACTAAATACGGGTTTGTGGTTATTATTGTTTTAATAATAGCCAGTTTCATGGGATTCGACTTTAACTCATTAACCGGTGAGACAAATCAAGCACCACAACGTAACGAACAACAAAGTGCTCTTTATAATGAAGCTGCAGATTTCAGTAGCGTCGTTTTAGCCAGTACAGAAGATTTTTGGCAAACTATTTTTGCACAAGCAGGCAAACAATATAGTTATCCTAAACTCGTTTTATATACCAATAGCACTACAACGCAATGCGGTACTGGTACGAAAATAATGGGGCCTTTTTATTGCCCTGCGGATAGAAAGATTTATCTCGATCTCTCTTTTTATAATGAAATGAAGCATAGCCTAGGGGGCGGTGGTGAATTTGCTCAAGGTTATGTGATTTCACATGAAGTGGGGCATCATGTTCAGCATTTACTTGGTATCACTACTCAGATGCGTGAAAAACAACAGATGGCACGGTCAAAGGCCGAAGCAAATCGTTTATCCGTAAAACTAGAACTGCAAGCGGACTGCTTTGCTGGAATGTGGGGACATTTTATTGCAGGCGAAGGTCGTATTGATGAAAGCGATTTATTAACTGCGATTAAAACGGCGCAAGCGATTGGTGATGATAAGTTACAGCAACAACAGCAAGGTTATGTTGTACCAGATAGTTTCACACACGGCACCGCAGAACAACGTAAGACTTGGTTTATGAGAGGCTATAACAGTGGCAGTATCAAATCTTGCGATACATTTGCTTCTTCATCTTTGAACTAATACCATTCGTCGGTAAATAAAAAATAATTAACGCTATAAAGAGAAAGGCTTAAAAACAAACATGAGTAACGTTGATCCCTCACTATTAATTTTGCTGGTTCTCGCCGGACTTGGCATTATTAGTCATAATATGACTGTAACGTTAGCAATGCTTGCTTTGCTAGTGATTAAAATCACACCGCTAAATCAATATTTTCCTGTTGTTGAAAAATATGGCATGACCATCGGGATCTTAATTCTGACCATTGGGGTAATGACACCCATTGCTACAGGGCGTATTTCAGGGCAAGAAGTTCTTAACTCATTTTTAAACTGGAAATCACTGCTAGCAATTGCAATAGGTATTGCGGTTTCTTGGTTAGGCGCCCGAGGCGTTTCTTTAATGAATAACCAGCCTTCAACGGTTGCTGGCTTATTAGTGGGAACCGTCATTGGTGTCGCACTTTTCCGAGGAGTACCTGTTGGTCCATTAATTGCGGCCGGTATTCTTTCATTGTTAATCGGTAAATCCTAGCTGTGCCATTTTCTCATTTATCTCAATATCAGCAAAAATTAACCCAATTAGGGCAACGTCAGTTACTGCTATTAGCGGGCGATCTGACATGGCAAACGACGCAGATCCAGCAAATTACTCAATTATGCCAAGGTGATTGGATCACGATTTCTTCTCATCAACCCCATGCTATTTTGCCTGAACACGCTATTCGCCTATTAGGGCGTGAGTTTCTACATGCTGTTTTTGATGCCAATAAAGGATTTAATACTGATGCTTTAGCCATGTTAACGGGCACATTAAAAGCAGGAAGTATATTGATTTTGTGCCTACCTGATATTGAAAGTTGGGACAGTTATATGGATAGTGATAGTCAGCGTTGGAATGATGCTCAGGGGGTACTTTCAACACCAAATTTTATGGCATGGCTAAAAAATATCACTTTGAGTAATGAGCAAGTCATTGTCTGGCAGCAATCAACACCATTTCAATTACCCACATTAATTGAAAAAGCGAAATCTTGGGCGCTTCCACAAGGTAAACCAACGGCAGAACAGCAAGTCATTTTAAATAATTTGCTCTTATCGACATCTGGTGTTTGGAGTGTTATTGCACCAAGAGGCCGAGGTAAATCAGCTTTGGCGGGAATGTTTATCGAGCAATATCAAGGGAATGTACTGGTATGTGCACCGGCTAAAAACAGTACAGATGTTTTATCTTCACATACCAATAAAGCGATTTCATTTTACTCTCCTGATAATTTATTAGCGCTATGTATAAATAACAAAATTCAAAGTGATTGGCTGATTATTGATGAGGCGGCTTCTCTGCCTATTGCACAATTAGAAGCGCTATGTGGTTGTTTTTCTAATGTATTAATGACAACGACAGTACAAGGCTATGAAGGCACAGGTCGAGGTTTTATGCTGAAATTAGGAGATAACATTCCTAATTTGCTTACCTATCAATTACAAACACCGATTCGTTGGGCGAAAGATTGTCCATTAGAAAATTGGCTTAATCAGTTGTTATTGCTTGATGAGTTTGAGTACGATCCTGATTATCAGCACCAAGGTGAGGTGGATATCCACCAGCTTTCAGGAAATTGGCATAATAACATTTCACAACTACATGATTTTTATCAGTTGCTTACTAGTGCGCATTATCGAACAACGCCACTTGATCTACGTCGTTTACTGGATGGACAAAAACAGCGTTATTGGTCAGCGTCAATCAATAAAAAAATTGTGGGTGCGGTGTGGTGTATCGAAGAAGGAGGATTGTCTTTCGAACTTGCTCACGATGTCTGGCTAGGTACTCGTAGGCCTAGAGGTAATCTGGTTGCTCAATCATTAGTCACTTATGGTTTAACACCTGATGCAATGTGTTTGAACTCATTACGTATTAGCCGCATTGCGGTATTACCTCAATATCGACGCCAAAAAATTGCCGCAACGTTAATTGCTAATATTGTCAAAGTGAGTCAAAAACAGGCTATTGATTATATTTCAGTCAGTTTTGGTTATACCGAAGCGTTAGCACAGTTTTGGATACAATGTGGCTTTCAAATAGTACGTTTAGGGGTACATAAAGAGGCAAGCAGTGGATGTTACGCTGCGATGGCGATTTATCCACTAACAGAAAAAGGCGAACAGTTATTGCACTCGTCTTTGCGTGCTTTTGCTTTGCAATATCCGCAGATAAAACAGCAAACTAAGCTTTGCTTGGCGGATAATTTAATACCAAATCATACCGCTACACCACAAGACAGTTGGTTAATGATGGCGGGATTTGCATTTGCTCATCGTCCAGCACTTACTGTTTATGAGAGTGTTGCTAACTTCTTGGTCGGTTATGAGCAACACTATCCGTTATTAATGGCTTTTTTTGTGGACAATAAGTCTGTTGAACAGTGTGTGGCTGAGTTTTCTTTATCAGGAAAAAAAGTCTTAACTAAGCAATTAAGAGAGCAATGCGCACAATTAATGGCTGAAAAAGATGCTCAATTAACATCGCGTTATCAACAGTGGTTAGCTACTTATTCTCATCCTTCTTGTCTTGATTTTGTTTAGGCCAATCATCTTCATCATCCCATTTATCATTAAAATCACGATGTGGAGGCAACTTTCGCTTATTTTTAAGAAATTGCTTGGGATCGATTTTGTTCATATCTTTAATAGCGTTAATAATAATTCCTACTAAAAGAATTAAAATTACCCACCAATAGTCAGCAAGCCAGTGCATAAATAAGCCTTATATTTTAAAATTGTTGTTGAGAATGAGGATCTTTTTTATTTACTCTATAAAATAACGCAATAAAGCATAGGTTGGAAAAGCACAGCATGAAACGGATATTATTGATTATAGCAGGTTGGTTATGTGTTGGATTAGCTACATTAGGTGTTATTTTGCCTGTGTTACCTACTACACCTTTCTTATTACTTGCTGCATGGTGTTTTTCGCGTTCGTCAAAGCGTTTCCATTATTGGTTACTTTATCGCTCCTGGTTCGGTTCTTATTTACGATATTGGCAAACTTATCGCGCGATGCCTAAAGGGGCTAAACCTAAAGCTATCTTAGTGATCTTAATTACCTTTGCGATTTCACTGTGGTTAGTGTCTATGCTTTGGGTCAGAATATTATTGCTGATAATCTTAGCATGTTTGTTGATATTTATGTGGAGACTTCCTGTTAACGATCAACAAGAAGCCCCATACGAAAAATAATGTTATTCAAGCAAAATTTACTCGGGCAAAACAATGTAACGTGCAAATATCTCGTCAAGGTGAGCTAATAGCCACTGGTTACCATAAATATTCTCTTCTTCTAACACTGATTTTAGAATATCAGGTGTATAAGCAAGAGAGGCTTCATGAGAAAGAGGCCAATAACTGATATGCCATGGCTCGTAAGCAATATCGCTCTCTTTATGAGTAAAAGGGCGATAAAAATCATATGCTGACATATTCTCTGTTAACCATTCATTAAGCTCTGCGAAATAGCCACCATCTTCGTATTCCCAAGGTTCTAATTGTAATGATTGGCCTTCAGGTAAACGAAAAGGATCGTAAATATCAATCTCAGTTCCCCAATGGTGCCGACTGGCTCCGGGCAATGCTGACCATTTCAAAATCGCGACACAGCGTTCACTTTCTGATAATGCATGAATATCTAGTGGCTGGCTTTGCGCATCTAAAACAGGGCGAGTACCTTCAAATTTTCCATTCCATATTGCTAATTGGCGATTAAAATCACGAAAAGAGCTGGCAGGCATTAATTTAAAGCCAGCTTTCGTAGCTTGTTGTTGTAATGCTAAGAAAGCCTTAGTGGCATTAAATTGTAAGCGATGCTGACCGGATAAAGTGACTAAATGATCGGTAGAACGGCCAGTTAGCATTAAAGGCGTTATCATAAAATAAGTTGCTCCATAACCCGCTGATAAATTCGGCTAAGCTGTTGTAAATCCGCTGCATTAACGCACTCATTAACTTTATGAATTGTTGCGTTAACAGGACCTAATTCGACAACTTGCGCTCCCATTTGAGCAATAAATCGACCATCAGAAGTACCCCCACTGGTGGAGAGTTCTGGCTCTAAATTGGTGTAATGTTTAATGGAGTAACGGACAGCTTCAAGTAATTTTCCTTGTCCAGTAATAAAAGGCTGACCAGATAAAGACCATTCCAACTGATAACGAAGTTGGTGCTTTTGTAATAACGCTTCTGTACGTTGGCGAATTTCTTCATCTGTAATGGCAGTACTAAAGCGGAAATTAAATTGAATAAACAGCTCCCCGGGGATCACATTATTACTGCCCGTACCGGCATGAATATTGGCAATTTGCATTGTGGTCGCTGGGAAAAACTCGTTACCTTCATCCCAAACAGTATTAACAAGCTCTTGGATAAAAGGAGAAGCAAGATGAATCGGATTTTCTGCAAGGTGAGGATAAGCAACATGGCCTTGTACACCTTGAATAATTAAATTTGCTGTTATTGAGCCACGACGACCATTTTTTACCATATCACCTAAATGATGTTGGCTTGACGGTTCACCAACAAGGCAATAATCAAGGCGTTCGCCACGCGACATTAAAGATTGTACGACTTTAACCGTACCATCTGCAGCTTTAGCTTCTTCATCTGATGTAATTAAAAAAGCAAGTCGCCCACGGTGATCAGGATAAGCGCGAACAAAACGCTCAGCCGCGACAATCATGGCAGCAAGCGAGCCTTTCATATCTGCCGCGCCACGCCCATATAACATACCATCACGAATAGATGGTTCAAAAGGTGGGTTATCCCACAAATTAGGATCACCTGTTGGTACAACATCAGTATGGCCTGCAAAAGCCAGCGTTTCCCCTTCGCCACCACGGCAAGCCCAGAGATTTTCAGTTTCACCAAAAGGCATTCTTTCAATAGTAAAACCAAGGGGGGCTAGCCTATCGATAATCAATTGCTGACAACCTTGATCATCAGGGCTGATTGATGGACGAGAAATCAGTTGTTGTGCAAGCTCAATAACAGGACAGGACATAAAAATTAGGCTCCTGTAAAAGTCGAATAATGATTGACATCAAAACCAACAATAAAGCGGTTGTCTGATGACACAAGAATAGGGCGTTTAATGATGGATGGTTTATCTAACATCAGTGAAATTGCCGAGGCAACATTGGTGATTGCGTTTTTTTCTTCATCTGATAATTGACGCCAAGTTGTTCCTCTTTTATTCACAAGTGTCTGCCAATCTAAATTTTCTGTAAAGGTGCGTAATAATGCTTCCGTCAAACCCTCTTTGCGGTAATCATGAAACGCGTAAGGAATATGATTATCATCTAACCATTTACGTGCTTTTTTGATGGTATCGCAATTTTTTATGCCGTACATGGTATATGTCAGGTTTGTCGTGGACATGATATTTTCCTTATATGACAATACGTAATATTAGTATTGATGAGAATGAGTGTTATACAATTCCAAAATAACAGCTTTTGTTGTAGTGAAAAATCCTATTTACATTATAAAATATATCGGATATTAAACTGTCACGTTAGTGTAACGAATTGTGTAGCGTAGAGTAATACAAATACGAATAAAGATTTCCGTTGGTAAAAGAAAATATGAAAAGTATTTCACTGAGTCTTATATTGCTTTTACTCTCTTCTTTTAGCTGGGCTGACGAAGAAAAAGACAGCCGAAAAGTTGATGAGTATAAAATAGCCTTAGAGGCCTTTTTTAACAGTGATTATTTATTGTGTTTGGGCGAAGGGAAATGGCCTGTGTACAGCAATGAAGATGATGCACCATGGGTATTAGAAAGAATGCATGCATTAGTCGAAGCTGGATTGATTGAACAAACCGCAAATGGAGAAGAGTGGGTGTTTAATCTTAGTGAAAAAGGGCGTAAAGCTTGGCAACCTTATCAAGACTTCTGCTATGGTCACCTTTTCATTAGTCAGATAAAAGAAATCCAGCCAATAGACTCAGGTAAAAGTAAAATCTATTTCTATTATGGTGTGAGAGGCATTCCTTCATGGGCAACCAATGAAGAAATACAATCCGCCTTTAGCGAACTCGATATTGTGATTAATGGAATAAATCGAGAGCTGTATCAGCTAAATATCGAAAAATTACCCGATAACCATTTTAAAGTCTTGAGTTATCCAGTACCTATTGAGTAATAAATGACTTGATATAGACTTAAATGGAATATTAAAGCGATATATCTTATTACCCCGACCTAGTGTCGGGGTAAAACGTTTAGTACTGATGCTTAATAAGAATAAGACTGGCAGCTAAACGGGAAGTGACTTGCAGTTTCTTTAAAATATTACGAATATGAACTTTCACTGTTTCTTCAGAAATAAATAAATTCTCAGCAATTTGCTTATTTTTCATTCCAACAGACACTTCATGAAGAACATCCAACTCTCTTTTAGTCAACGCTGAAAGTGGATCAGAATAGTTTTGCCTAAGCTGAATATATTGCCACACTCGCTCACTATAGACTGGATGTCCAACAGCCGCTTTGCGTAGGCTAAGTAATAGCATGTCTAACTCACACTCTTTTAAAAGATAACCGTTTGCGCCTGCATCCAACGCAGCATAAACATCATTACGTGAATCAGAAACGGATAAAACAAGAACATAAGATGTTAAACCAGAGCGACGAAGTGTTCGAATAATATCAATACCTGAACGGCCTTGTAGATTTAAATCCATCATAATTAAATCTGGATTTAACTGTTTTGCAGCGGTTACAGCCTCTTGAGCATTGCCACTTTCGCTTACTACGACAAAATCCTTGTCTTTTTCTAACAATAGCCGTAATCCATATCTCATGATAGGGTGATCATCCACTATCATAATTGAGTAGCTAGGCATAACCCCTCTCCCTAAAAAAAAATAATAATGTGCGTAATCTTTCCAATAGCAGAAAATAAAAAAGTAAATTCCAAATGAGGAATAAAAATTAGAATCAGACATCTTATTAAAATAATAAGAAAATAAAATTGACGGTTGGCAATATTACACCAATTATTGTTACGGGTAAAAAAGAAAATAACCAAAAAGACTAACAAAAAATCTAATTCTATAAAATCTTTATAGTTACAATGAGTTGTGTGGGAGAGAGACTATATTAAAACTAATCAACAAGTGAAAATAGTTATTGTTTTTTTAAACTATATAAAAATTTTAATTATTTTAAATGTTAATTTAATATCTGGTAAATAATAAACAAATATTGTCTTTTTTCTGTTCGAGTTTATTACACTGATGAAATTAAATAGCGTTAATAATATACCTATAACTAGGTATTAATTGTTTATAATAAATCTTGTTTACTAATTTGAAAAAAGTGTCGGAGTCGTCATGATTTAACGCTCCATTACCATTATACTAACGAAGCCCTTACCCTATTGATACAAAGGATATGAAGATGGAAGACAAATTAAAACAAAGCGCTCTAGATTTTCATGAATTTCCCGTACCAGGCAAAATCACAGTAACTCCGACAAAACCACTCATCACCCAACGTGATTTAGCATTAGCTTACTCCCCGGGCGTCGCTGCTCCTTGTTTAGAAATTGCCGCAGATCCTCTGGCTGCTTATCGCTACACAGCTAAAGGTAATCTTGTAGCAGTGATCTCAAATGGTACTGCGGTACTTGGACTGGGAAATATCGGTGCCTTAGCAGGTAAGCCTGTGATGGAAGGTAAAGGCGTTTTGTTTAAGAAGTTTTCTGGCGTTGATGTTTTTGACATTGAAGTCAATGAAACAGATCCTGACAAACTCGTTGATATTATCGCATCATTAGAGCCAACATTTGGTGGTATTAACCTCGAAGATATTAAAGCCCCAGAGTGTTTCTATATTGAGAAAAAACTGCGTGAGAAAATGAATATTCCTGTATTCCATGATGATCAGCATGGTACAGCGATTATCTCTACAGCCGCTATTCTCAATGGGTTACGCATTATTAAAAAAGAGATTAGCAAAGTAAAATTAGTGGTATCAGGCGCGGGTGCCGCGTCTATTGCTTGCATGAACTTATTAGTTGCTTTAGGGCTAACACGCGAAAACATTACTGTATGTGACTCTAAAGGGGTTATTTATCGCGGCCGTGAAGCTAATATGGCAGAAACCAAAGCTGCTTATGCGATTGAAGATAATGGTACTCGTACATTAGATGATGTTATTAATAATGCTGATATTTTCTTAGGTTGTTCTGGGCCTGGCGTATTAACGCAAGAAATGGTCAAAAAAATGGCACGCGATCCACTTATTCTCGCGCTTGCAAATCCAGAACCTGAAATTTTACCACCATTAGCGAAAGCCGTTCGTTCAGATGCGATTATCTGTACAGGACGTTCTGACTACCCAAATCAGGTTAATAACGTATTGTGTTTCCCATTCATCTTCCGTGGCGCATTAGACGTTGGTGCGACAGCCATTAATGAAGAGATGAAACTTGCTTGTGTTCATGCTATTGCAGAATTAGCACTCGCTGAACAAAACGAAGAAGTTGCTTCTGCTTATGGTGATCAGGAGCTCTCTTTTGGCCCTGAATACATTATTCCAAAACCGTTTGATCCACGTTTAATTGTGAAAATTGCGCCAGCAGTTGCAAAAGCGGCGATGGATTCCGGTGTTGCAACACGTCCAATCGAAGATTTTTCTGCTTATATCGAACACCTTAATGAGTTTGTTTATAAAACGAACTTATTTATGAAACCTATTTTCTCTCAAGCGAAAAAAGAGAAAAAACGTATTGTGTTAGCAGAAGGGGAAGAAAACCGCGTACTGCATGCAACACAAGAATTAGTCACATTAGGGTTAGCCACACCTATCTTAATCGGTCGCCCTAGTGTGATTGAAATGCGTATTCAGAAAATGGGTTTACATATTAAAGCCGGTAAAGACTTTGAAGTGGTGAATAATGAAAACGATCCACGTTTCAAAGAGTATTGGCAAGAATATCACCAAATCATGAAACGTCGTGGTGTATCACAAGAGCAAGCTCGCCGTGCAATGATCGGTAATCCAACACTTATTGGTGCCATTATGGTTCGCAGAGGTGAAGCAGATGGTTTGATTTGTGGTACTGTGGGTAGCTATTCTGAACATTTTGAAATCTATAAAAATGTGTTTGGCTTACGTGAAGGAATGGAAACCGCAGGGGCAATGAATGCACTGTTATTGCCAAGTGGTAACACCTTTATTACAGACACTTACGTCAATGAAGATCCGACCGCAGAACAACTCGCAGATATTACGATTATGGCTGCTGATACTATCCGTCGCTTTGGTATTGAGCCAAAAGCAGCACTGGTTTCTCGTTCAAGCTTCGGCTCATTTGATAGCCCATCTTCAATCAAACTCAGAAAAGCATTAGAGATAATCAAACAGCGTGCACCTGAATTAGAAATTGATGGTGAAATGCATGCAGATGCAGCATTAGTGGAATCTATTCGCCGTGACATTATGCCTGATAGCCCATTAAAAGGCTCTGCAAACTTACTGGTGATGCCGACAATGGAAGCCGCGCGCATTAGTTATAACTTATTACGTGTAACTAGTTCAGATGGTGTCACTGTAGGGCCAGTATTAATGGGTGTTGCTAAACCGGCCCATATTTTGACGCCTATCGCGTCAGTACGTCGTATCGTGAATATGGTGGCATTGGCTGTAGTTGAAGCTCAGGCACAATCTCAAAGTTAATAGTTTACTGGTCAATCAATTATCTAAAGCGCCTTTCTATAAGGCGCTTTTTTATGCATTTTTAATAAGCCTAAGGATATCAAATGCAAATTAATATCAGAATGATATTGATAATGATTAACATTAATATTATTCTGGGCGCCTAAATTGATAAGTAAAAGTAACTAATAAGGTAATTATGTTTTTCTCAATATCAAAAAGGATCCTGCTATTAACTTCATTAATCACTGTTTCAGCGTGTAGTTCAATAGAACAAAAAACAGCGCCTATCACGCCTTCACTAATGATTACTTCTGCAAATATTATTGATACTCAGACAGGGCAATCTATCACGGCAGAGACACTGTTAACGCAATTAGCAAGCCAATCACGAGTGATTATTGGAGAGAAGCATGATAATCAATATCATCATGATATTGAATATTGGTTAATGACAGAACTGCCTAAAAAACGCCCTCAAGGCGCGGTTTTACTTGAGATGTTAACACCAAACCAGCAATCATTAGTTGATAACACAAAGAAACGTTATTCAGGCTCTGAATACCTACGAGATGAGCGATTAATGGCTGCATTAAAATGGAATTCAGGTTGGCCTTGGAAATGGTATGGCAATATTGTTAAAGCGGGACTAAGTGCTGATTATCCTTTACTCGCTGCAAATATTGATCGTAGTGAAATATCTAGTGCGTATAAAAATCCTCCTATTATTGATGGTATGCATTCAACTGATCCATCTGTTCGCCAACTTATTCAAAAAACCATCGAGCTTTCTCATGGCGGTGAGCTTGATAAAACACAAGCAGAAAAAATGACCGTTATTCAGCAATTGCGTGATCGAGCAATGGCTAAAAGTTTATTAGATGCTCCGGCACCTGCACTTTTAATTGCCGGTTCTTTTCATGCAACAAAAGTAATGGGTGTACCTTTACACGTTGCTGATTTAGCGCCGAATGAAAACGTAACAGTCGTGATAATGGCAGAAGAAGGCAGTGATGTTACCTCAGTTCATGCCGATTATCTTTGGATAACACCTGTCGCATTACCTTAATTTATCGATAACACGAATATGCTTATTTCCTCTTGTATGGATCAAATGCCAAAATTTCAGCTTTGTAGTTCTAAAGCATTTATTTTGGCTATCGGTGTACATGCTATTTTTGTCATGGCTTATTTTTATTTGAATAAAGAGAATACGGTATTTATACAAGAGCCCGAATTAGCTGTAATGATGAGCTTAAGTGAAAACGTACAAGCAATCAGCGATGAAAAACAGGTTGTAGGCGTCGATCAACAACTGGCAGTGGCAAGTCAAAAAAAGGTAGAGCAAGATATTGCTGAAAAACAGCCTGATCTGATTGTGAATGAAAATGCAGATATCTTGCTAGAAAAGCCTAAAAAAAGAGTCAATGTAGAGCAAACAGCTAAAGTGATACCTGTAACTGCGCCTGTAAAGCCCGCGCCTACTATTAGTGAAAATGTGTCTAGCCAATCAGCACCTTCAAGTAGTCGCTCTGCGGCGAAACAGCAATCTAATGATGTTAGTGCAAATTATGATAGCGATTCAGATAGTTCAGAAAGTGCGCTTGCATTATGGCAAGCTAAAACAAAAGGGCACCTTAATCGCTATAAAGCCTATCCTGAAGAAGCAAAAAGCAAAGGTAGAACGGGCGTTTCTAAAGTGCGCTTTATTGTTGATGAACAAGGTTATGTCATATCGAGTGAATTGATTCTCAGTAGTGGCGTGCGCTCTTTAGACAGAGAAGCACAAAGAGTACTCAAACGTGCTGAACCCTTACCTATACCGCCGATAGAGTTATTGTCGAAAGGTAAAATAATGGTTGAAATGCCAATTGAGTTTTCTAAACTAACGTTCTAACGACAGGTTAAAAGGAAATAAAACGTTATGCTAATCGCAACAAAAAAACGGATGACGTTGAAATTAACGAGTGCGATCATGGCATTGTTAATTTCAGCAACACCTGTATTGGCTCAAAATCAGAAGGACTCCCTAGTGATGCCACCAAAAGCGAATAAAGTGCCTCATGTGATGACAGATCACGGAGACACGCGCACCGACAATTATTATTGGCTACGAGATGATTCACGCAAAGATCCTAACGTGCTTGATTATCTGAATGCTGAAAATGCTTATACCGAATCAGTAATGAAAGAAGGTAAAGCCCTTGAAGAAACACTCTTCAATGAAATGGTAAGCCGTATGGCTCAAAACGATGAGTCAGTACCTTACATTTATAATGGCTATACTTATCGTACTATTTACCAAGAAGGTAAAGATTTTCCTATTTATCAGCGTAAACCAGTAAATAGCGAAGGTGAATGGGAAGTTCTCGTTGATGGAAACGAACGTGCTAAAGGGCACGAATTCTATCAATTAGGTGATCTGACAATCAGCCCAGATAACAAACGTATTGCTATTGCAGAAGATAAAGAAGGGCGCAGAAACTATAATGTCGCCTATAAAGATTTATCGGATAACGCATGGAAAGAGAATGTGTTAACCAACATCTCAGCAAATCTTGTGTGGGCAAATGATAGCAAAACACTATTTTATGTTGATAAAGATCCGCAAACACTATTGCCCTATCAAATCTATCGCCACCAATATGGCACTGATCGTAAACAAGATGTCAAAATCTTCGAAGAAAACGACGATCGCTTTTATACATGGATGGGTAAAAGCAAATCTGAAGATTACATTCTTGTCTCTATTGAAAGCTCAACAACATCAGAATCTCGTTTAATTGACGCAAATGCGCCAGAAAAACCGATGGTGATATTCTCTGCGCGTCAAGAAGGGCGTGAATATGATATCGACCATTTTAATGGTGAATTCTATATTCGTTCGAATCATGAGAGTGAATTGTTTGGCCTTTATAAAACAGCATCAATCGATAAGCCTTGGGAAACCGTCATTGCACCACAAAAAGAGGTCGATTTAGAAGGTTTTGATCTCTTTAATCGCTGGTTAATTGTGGAAGAAAGAAAGCAAGGTCTAGTGTCATTACGTCAGATTGATTGGAAAACAGGTCAATCGACGAATGTGACCTTTGACGATCCTGTTTATATGGCATGGCTAGGTTTTAACCCTCAAGCAGACAGCGAAGAGCTTCGCTTTGGTTATACTTCCATGACAACGCCTTCTTCAACTTATCAATGGAATATGCAAACACATCAAAAGCAACTGCTTAAACAGCAAGAGGTAAAAGGTTTTGAACGTGATTTGTATGAAAGTGAACGTATTTGGGTAAAAGCACAAGACGGTGTTGACGTTCCCGTATCATTGGTTTATCGCAAAGACTTATTTAAGAAAGGTGAAAATCCTATCTTAATTTATGGCTATGGCTCTTACGGTAGTAGCATTGATCCTTCGTTTAGTTCACCGCGTTTAAGCTTATTAGACAGAGGTTTTGTGTATGCCATTGTGCATGTGCGTGGTGGTGGTGAATTAGGTAAACGCTGGTATAACCAAGGTAAAATGGAACATAAAGTTAATACTTTTACAGACTTTATTGATGCCACTAAATATCTCATTGCCAAAGGTTACGGAGCACCTAAACATGTTTATGCTATGGGTGGCAGTGCGGGTGGATTACTCATGGGTGCGGTTGTGAATATGGCGCCTGAATTATACCGTGGTGTTGTATCTCAAGTCCCATTTGTGGATGTTGTGACAACCATGCTCGATGCTTCAATTCCTTTAACAACAGGGGAATATGAAGAGTGGGGAAATCCTGCGGATAAAGACGTTTATTTCCGTTTAAAATCGTATAGCCCATACGATAATGTGGTTGCTAAGGCATACCCTCATTTATTAGTCACAACAGGATTACATGATTCACAAGTGCAATATTGGGAGCCTGCAAAATGGGTTGCTAAATTACGTGAATTAAAAACAGATAATAACCTACTATTACTTGATACTAATATGAGTGCTGGTCATGGTGGTAAATCAGGACGTTTTAATCGCTTACGTGATACAGCAAAAGAATATGCTTTTATTCTGATGTTAGAACAGCCTGAAGTCTATTTTAAAGCTCAAAATATAAAATAGAATAATCGGTAATAGTAAGTCAGTTTAATAAATTAACCTGTCTCTCTTTAAGAGAGACAGGTTATTATTGAAAACGAATAAAACAATAATAATATTTTTTAGTTTAATGACTTTATATAAAGCAACGTGAGCCTATTTAAATAAAAATAAAGAATAGGTTTATTATGAAATTTACAAGGAAAATACTTAGCACTCTTATTTTATTTTCGGGTGTTAATCATCTTGTCATCGCATCTGAAACAGATAAAGCGGTTCAATTTAGTAGCTTAAAAGTTTCATCAGCACAAAAAGAAACGCCAGAACAAAAAGCACTGGGAAAACCTGGTGCTTATAGCTCTATTGGTGAAATTAACAATCTTGAATCTGTAGAACAAGCATTACGTTCAACGCCGGGAACATATACTCAAATGGATGTGAGCCAACCGGGTGTTAGTGTTAATATTCGAGGGCTTAGTGGTTTTGGTCGAGTGAATATGATGGTGGATGGTGTCACACAAACGACCTATAGCACATCTCCTAGTCAAATTAGCCATGGTGGCCAGCCATATAACCAATTTAATAGCATGCTCGACCCAAATTTTATTGTTCAAGTGGATATTTCTCGAGGTCAACAAGATGGTGAAAATAGCATTAATGCTTTGGCAGGCAGTGCGAATTTTAAAACTATTGGTGTAGAAGATGTGTTATTTAAAGGAAACTCATGGGGAGTAAGAAGTAAAGCAGCTGGTGGTACGAATGGCTTAGGTTATAACGGTATGGTTGCTTTTGCGGGGCAACGTTCATTATTTAATGATAATGGTTCAGTTGGTGCAATGTTTGCGTTAAGTGGACACAAAATAGAATCGTCTTATAAGAATGGTGCCGGATTTAATAGTGAAGAGTTTGCGACTAATAAACATTTTAATCAAAAACCACATTCAGAATTAGCGAAAATTAATATTAAGCCTAATGATTCTCATGAATTAGAATTAAGTGGTCGATTCTATAATAATAACTTTAATAGACGTAAAATTGATGCCAAAGATTATTATGCAAAATATCGCTATACACCATTAAATGATCTTTTTGATAGTGAAATTCGCTTAAGTCACAGCCAAGCATCACAAAAATTTGAAGGTGATTCTTTAATGAGCTTGCGTAATGCAAATGCAGAAAATATCTCTGATTCATTAATGGCTAAAAATACCAGTCGCTTTAATTATGGTGAATTAGATATGGCCTTTACATTAGGTTCAAAATTGATGTTTTCAGAGTATAAGCGCCAAGTGATTGCGCCTTCAACGGATCCTGAGCAAGCTCACAATATGGTTGAATATAATGTTTTTGCGCCTCAAGGAAAAAACAACTTAACCAGTTTCTTCTCTCAGATGAAATTTGAGTATGATATTTATACGCTTGATCTTAATTTAAATTATGTTGATTACAATATAAAGGGACGTAAACCTGCCTGTGATCCTAAGGCAGCATGTTTCCCTGAGGGTGAGTTTTATCTGGATCGTCATGATAGAAATTGGGATCCGGGCATGTTAATCGCAGCAGAAATTATTCCAGAATTTCAGCCATTTGTAAGCTATGCACAAACGATGAGAGCGCCGACTTCACAAGAAATCTTCTTTGCGAATGAAGGTGGTGCTTCAATGAATCCATTTTTAAAAAGTGAAAAGGCTGACACATTTCAACTTGGATTTAATAGCTACCGCCCTGATTTAATTATTGAAGGCGACAGCTTACGATTTAAAGGATTGTGGTATCACACCAAAATCAAAAACTATATTTCCAGTGATTCTTATTTGGTATGTAAAGGTGGGATCCGTTGTAAAGATGATGGTAAATTAACATTAGAAGATTACGGCAATATAGAATATGACGGCAATATTAATCTTTATTCTAATAGTATAAATCCGGTCACTTTACGTGGCTATGAATTACAAGCTAATTATGATGCTGGCGTATTTTATACCAATCTTTCTTATAGTAATCAAAGAACATCACAACCCAGTTCGATTGCAACGACAGTATTTGGTCAAACACCTGCTTCTGAATTACCACAATATTATGCCACCATTGATACGGGGGTTCGTTTCTTTGATGATCGGTCGTTAGAATTAGGCACTGTTATTCAAATGACAGGAAAGTCACGTAAAACAGCACCAAGTGGGATAGATTCTGATACGGGCAATGTACCAATGGAAGAGCAAGAAAAAACCCCAACGATCATTGACGTTTATAGTAATTATCACATTAACAAAAATATTTCTTTAAAGTTTGCGGTGCATAATTTAATGAATAAAAACTATTCTAATGCACTTGATAGAAGTAATTCAGCACCATTGATGCAAGATTCAGATACATATAGGGAAACTGCCCGCGGTAGAAGTTACCTATTTGCAGGGGAAGTGCGTTTTTAATATAACGTATGATTATATTAAAGTATAAATAATAAAAAACGGCATCAATATTATTTTGATGCCGTTTTTCTTTTGTATCGAATTAAATAAGAAGCTGGGGTTAATTGTCACTTTTAGTGGTTGTTTTACGCTTTGCTCTTATTTTTTGTGTCTTAACCACTTCACTGGTGATCCAACCATCTTCAACACGGGTTTTTAATGGATCGCCCACTTTCACTTGTTTGGTATTTTTCAGCACTTCTCCAGACTCTGTTTCGCTAATACTGTAACCGCGAGAAAGCGTTGCGAGAGGACTCACACTTTCTAAACGAGAACAGCTAATAGCAAACTGTTCACGTTGACGAGATAACTGTTGTGAAATACTTTCTCTCATACGGTAAATCAACTGCTGTTGTTGGCGAAGTAATGCCTGAATTTGGGAACTAGGATCTTGGTAACTTAGGCGTTTTTGCAGTTGTGTCTGTTGATGTTGCTTAGCTTGCAATAACCGCTGAAAACTAGAAACTAAACGCTGTTGTGTGGAAGCTAATACATTTTGCTGACGAGCAAGACGTAAATGAGGATGCTGTTGCTGTAAACGATGATGAAGTTGTGTGATTGCGCGTAATTTTTTTGCTAAATAGTAATCCATTGCCATTTCAAGGCGTTGTTGCTGCGATTGTAATTGGCGCAATAGCTCAAGTTTGTTACGACTAATAAGCTCTGCCGCAGCAGAGGGGGTTGGCGCTCTAAGGTCAGCAATAAAATCAGCAATGGTCACATCGGTTTCATGACCAACTGCACTTACAATCGGGATTTCACTGGCAAAAATCGCGCGGGCAACGCGTTCATCATTAAATGCCCAGAGATCTTCTAACGAACCGCCACCACGACCAACAATTAAAACATCACACTCTTTACGGCGGTTAGCAAGTTCGATGGCATGAACAATCTGCATAGGCGCTTCAGCACCTTGAACTGCAGTCGGGTAAATCAGGACAGGCAAAGAGGGATCACGACGGCGAAGAATATTTAAAATATCGTGCAATGCGGCACCGGTTGAAGACGTGATCACCCCAATCTGTTTAGCGGGTGATGGTAGGGGTTTTTTATGAATAGCATCAAATAACCCCTCTGCACTGAGTTTTTGTTTTAATAGCTCAAATTGTTGTTGTAAGAGTCCGTCACCTGCAGGTTGCATACTCTCAACAATCAATTGGTAATCGCCTCGTGGTTCATACAATGTAATGGTTGCGCGAACTAAAACTTGCTGTCCATGTTGAGGGCGAAAAGTGACTTTAGTATTTTGTCCACGAAACATCGCCGCTCTAATTTGGGCATGAGTATCCTTTAACGTAAAATACCAGTGGCCAGAAGAGGGTTGAGTAAAATTGGAAATTTCAGCGCTGATCCAAATGCGACCCATTTCCATCTCTAATAACTGGCGAACGGTCTTATTTAGACGGCTAACAGTAAAAATATTATTGTTTATCGGTAGTGTCATGTGAGCCAGATCAAATTTTAAAACAAAGACTTAATTGATTGATACTACCTAAGTTAGTGGCAGGATCAATAAAAATTTTGAAAAAAAGCTAGAAGCAACCGATTACGGTGTGTATAATGCCGCGGCAATATTTTCTATTTCCTAAAAGCCGCCTTGGTGAGATATTGCTATGTTACGAATTAAAAAAGAAGCACTTACATTTGATGATGTTTTGTTAGTTCCTGCACACTCCACTGTTCTTCCTAATACTGCCGACTTGTCTACTCAACTGACTGAAACCATCCGCCTAAATGTTCCTATGCTTTCTGCTGCAATGGATACTGTGACTGAAGCGCCTTTAGCTATCGCATTAGCTCAAGAAGGTGGAATTGGTTTTATCCACAAAAACATGTCTATCGAACGTCAAGCTGAAGAAGTTCGTCGTGTGAAAAAACATGAAAGTGGTGTTGTCACTGATCCTATCACCGTAACTCCAGAAACTTCTTTACGTGAAGTTCAAGCAATGACTGAACGCAATGGCTTTGCGGGTTACCCAGTTGTGACTAATGACAACGAATTAGTGGGTATTATTACGGGTCGTGATGTTCGTTTTGTTACTGATTTAGACCAACCCGTTACTGCGGTAATGACACCTAAAGATCGTTTAGTGACTGTACAAGAAGGCGAAGCACGCGATGTTGTTATGCAAAGAATGCATGAAAAACGTGTAGAGAAAGCCTTAGTGGTTGATAACCACTTTCACCTGAAAGGCATGATCACTGTAAAAGACTTCAAAAAAGCAGAACGTAAACCAAACGCATGTAAAGACGAACACGGTCGTTTACGTGTCGGTGCTGCTGTTGGTGCTGGTGCCGGTAACGAAGAGCGTGTAGCAGCATTAGTTGCCGCTGGCGTTGACGTTTTACTTATTGACTCTTCTCATGGTCACTCTGAAGGCGTATTACAGCGCATTCGTGATACTCGTGCATTATATCCAAATCTACCTATTATTGGTGGCAACGTTGCAACCGCAGAAGGTGCTTTAGCACTGGCAGATGCGGGTGTAAGTGCGGTTAAAGTAGGTATTGGCCCTGGTTCAATTTGTACAACTCGTATCGTAACGGGGGTTGGTGTACCACAAATTACTGCTATTGCAGATGCCGTTGAAGCACTGAAAGATCGCAACATTCCTGTCATTGCAGATGGTGGTATTCGTTTCTCTGGCGATATTGCAAAAGCATTAGCAGCAGGTGCAGCTTGCGTTATGGTTGGTTCAATGTTTGCAGGCACTGAAGAATCTCCGGGCGAAATCGAATTATTCCAAGGCCGTTCTTATAAATCCTATCGTGGTATGGGTTCATTAGGTGCAATGTCTAAAGGTTCATCAGATCGCTACTTCCAAACTGATAATGCAGCAGACAAATTAGTGCCAGAAGGTATCGAAGGCCGTGTTGCTTATAAAGGTTTATTGAAAACTATCGTTCACCAACAAATGGGTGGTCTACGCTCATGCATGGGCTTAACAGGCTGTGCAACAATTAAAGAGTTGAATACCAAAGCTGAATTTGTTCGTATCAGTGGTGCAGGTATTCAAGAAAGCCATGTTCATGATGTGACCATCACGAAAGAATCGCCTAACTATCGCTTAGGTATGTAATTTATTCCGAGAAAGGCTTGTTTTAGTTATTACTTTGTTTTGATTATAAATGAGCAAGCCTTTCAACTTTATGACTTTATCTGTTTTGGAATTCACCACAAATGACAGCAAATATCCATAATCATCGCATTCTTATCCTTGATTTCGGCTCACAATACACGCAACTGATCGCACGTCGTATTCGTGAAATCGGTGTCTATTGTGAACTTTGGGCATGGGATGTAACAGAAGAACAAATTCGTGAATTTAATCCTAATGGTATTATTCTGTCTGGTGGCCCTGAAAGTACGACAGAAGACAACAGCCCTCGCGCACCAGAGTACGTATTTAATGCAGGTGTTCCTGTATTAGGTATTTGCTACGGTATGCAAACAATGTCCATGCAATTGGGTGGCGACGTTGAAGTTTCTGGTGAGCGTGAGTTTGGTTATTCACAAGTTGAAATTCGTGAAACTTGTGCACTGTTCAATGATATTCAAGATTCAGTTAGTGAAGATGGTAAACCATTATTAGATGTGTGGATGAGCCATGGTGACAAAGTTACTGCTATTCCTTCAGACTTTGTAACAGTCGCCAGCACTGAAACTTGCCCATTTGCTATTATGGCGAATGAAGAGAAACGTTTTTATGGTGTTCAATTCCACCCAGAAGTCACACACACCCATCAAGGTTTAGCGATTTTAAAACGTTTTGTTTTAGATATCTGTGGTTGTGATGCGCTGTGGACTTCTGCCGCAATTATTGAAGATACTGTTGCTCGTTTAAAAGAGCAAATTGGTGATGATCACGTTATTTTAGCGTTATCAGGCGGTGTTGACTCTTCAGTGACTGCACTACTGTTAAACCGTGCGATTGGTAAGCGTTTAACATGTGTATTTGTTGATAACGGCTTATTACGTCTGAATGAAGCAGAACAAGTCATGGAAATGTTTAAAGGTAAATTTGACCTAAATATTATCCATGTTGAAGCGGAAGAACGTTTCTTAACTGCGTTGAAAGGCGAAAATGATCCTGAGAAAAAACGCAAAATCATTGGTCATACATTCATTGAAATCTTTGATGAAGAAGCCGCTAAACAGCCACAAGTTAAATGGTTAGCACAAGGTACTATCTATCCTGATGTGATTGAATCAGCCGCATCAGCAACAGGTAAAGCTCATGTGATTAAATCACACCATAACGTGGGTGGTTTACCTGAAGATATGAAGCTGGGCTTAGTTGAGCCATTAAAAGAACTGTTTAAAGATGAAGTACGTAAGATTGGTTTAGAATTAGGTTTACCATACAACATGCTTTATCGTCACCCATTCCCAGGACCAGGTTTAGGGGTTCGTGTATTAGGTGAGATCAAGAAAGAGTACTGTGATTTATTACGCCGTGCTGATGCTATCTTTATTGAAGAATTGCATAAAGCAGACCTATATAACAAAGTAAGCCAAGCATTTACCGTGTTCTTACCTGTGCGCTCAGTGGGCGTTATGGGCGACGGTCGTAAATATGACTGGGTTGTTTCATTACGTGCAGTTGAAACTGTGGACTTTATGACAGCGCATTGGGCTCATTTACCATATGACTTCTTAGGCCGTGTTTCTAACCGCATTATCAATGAAGTGAGTGGGATTTCCCGTGTTGTTTATGATATCAGCGGTAAACCACCGGCAACAATTGAGTGGGAATAAAATACCGTTTATCAGCAATAGTTGATAAAGGTTAAAAAACCAAGAGCCATCAATAAGTGAACTGCACCCCAAAAGTTGGACACCAACTTTGGGGTGTTTTTCTATGGTTAAAAGACTACAGTTCTTATACAAAGAATAGCATTAAAATCTAGCTTATTAAGCCATTTGACTATTTTAAAATTTGTTATTATTGAAAATTGTTTTTTATGAATAGCATATTTTTATAATACTGAGGATTTTTAATGCGAAACATTCTATTTATATTAATAATAATTGCTTCTTTTGGTGCTAATGCTTCTAATTGGCAATATTCTGAGAAAAAAGATGAATTAAGAGATACATCTTTTTATTTCTCTGGTAATTTATCTAGCAATATAAATAACTTGGGTTTTCCTTATGAAGAAAACCAACTGAGAATAATTTTAAGAAAACATCTAGATACACAATATGTACTTCTTGAAATGATAAATGGACAATTTTATTGTGGTGAATTAACTGAATATGAGAATTGCCAGTTTTCAATTAAATTTGATAATAATGAAATATTGAGCAAGGAGTATCTTCCTCAACAAGGAGGAGACAATATTGTTTTTGTTTTTGAACCCAAGGTCTTTTTTGAACAACTAAAAAATGCAAATAAAGCAATTATTGAACTAAATGCGTATCAAGGTGGTAAGGTCCAATATAAATTTGACTTATCAGGGTTTGATATAGAAAAATCACATTTCCAATAATATAAATAGATAAGAATAGCTTTCATGACGAATGCTATTCTTAATGTTTTAAATAAATCATTAAAACCCAATAACAATAACCTTTTTTAATTCTTTTTTAATATCCTCTTCAAACCATATACTATTATCGACGATAATGGCATTCTCGGTTTTATCCACGAGAACAATTTCAGTTTCAATATTCCGCTTATTTAATAATGCTTGTACATGCTGTAAATTACGGTGTTTACCAGTAAACCAACTTCTATTAATGGTGAGTAAATTAATAATGTCGGTATATCCGCATTCTAGCCATTGTTTTAAATTAAGTAATGCGATTTTGTTATCTTTAGAAAAAGTGGGGCGAAGAAGATAGAACTGACTATCAGCAGTTTGAGCATCATAGATTTCTTGCAGAAAATCTTCGACACTTTCTCCACTGCCAACGATATCAATTTTACCCGTAGAGGTATTCACTAAATAGGCATTTACACCAACATAACAATGCTCTAGTTGATTATAAATAATATAACGTTCAGAGTTGCAACGGATTATCCAAAAATCTTGTTTCGGCGATAACTCACAAAAATAAATAGCAAACCGTTCATCACAAAGTGATGAGTGACAGTGATTAAGAACGATATCTTGTGCTTGTTGTGAGGTGAGCATTTCAATTTATAGACCAATCAATTACACATGAAAAAATAAAAATTGGCCAAGTTTGTATTGGCGAATGTCTGTGTTATAACCATAGAATATTAGCACTAAGATGTAAATTAGCGAAAAAATAACAATAAGGAGATAAGGACATCATGCATAATGAGATATTAAAAAAACTCCCGCAAATAGAGCAAGAGTATCAAGTTAAATTACTTTATGTTGCTGAAAGTGGTAGTCGAGCTTGGGGATTTGCCTCAACAGATAGTGATTATGATGTGCGAGGTATTTTTATACGGCCTCGCAATGCTTATCTTTCTATTGATAAACCTAAAGAAACCTTCGAATGGATAGAAAATAGTTGGTTTGATGTAGGCGCTTGGGATATTACCAAGGCACTACACTTATTACGTAAATCGAACTGTATATTACTAGAATGGCTCCAATCGCCAATAATTTATCAACAATATCCGAATGTTCAAAAAGAGTTATTTGAGCTTGCAAAACTCTATTATCAACCCAAAGTGATTGTTCATCATTACAGAGGAATTGCTAAAGTTGTGAGTGGATATTCTCCTGATAATAATGCTAAAAATAAGATTAGTGCAGAGCCCATAAAATTAAAAAAATGGTTTTATATGCTACGTTCTCTTTTATCTGCTTATTGGACCGTGAAAACGGGCGATATTCCGCCTATGGAATTGGATAAGCTGATGAAAATTTTAACTGTCGAAGAACAAAAAAACATCAAAGAATTAGTGGAATTTAAATCAGATAAAAATGAACATTTTACTTGGGTTCCAAAAAATGCGATGCAACATCTAGTGATTTTTTTATGGCAAGAGACAAATGTTCAATTGACCAAAAGAGCAGTACCAGATAATGATATTTTAAATAATTGGTTTAGGAAAAAATTAGATGAAACTGACTATTGAAGATATAAAACCTTACCTTTTATTTGAAAGTATCGCTGGAAGTCGTTCGCATAATCTTGCGACGGAAACATCAGATACAGATATTAAAGGTGTCTTTTATCTTCCTAAAGATCTTTTTTATGGGCTGGAATACACACCACAAGTAAGTAATGAAACCAACGATATTGTCTATTATGAGCTTGGAAGATTTATAGAGCTATTGTGTGCATCTAATCCTAATATTTTAGAGCTACTTAATTCTCCTGAACATGTGGTTATTTATCGACATCCTTTAATGTCATTGATAAAACCAGAATGGTTTTTGTCTAAAACGTGTGTTCAAACATTTGTGCATTATGCACAAGGGCAGATTAAGAAAGCTCAAGGACTAAACAAAAAAATAGTAAATCCGGTCGAAAAAAAATTAAAAACTATTCTCGATTTTTGTTATGTCATCGAAGATGGAAAAACAATATTAATCAATGCTTGGTTAGAAAATAGAGATTGGAAACAAGAGCATATTGGGTTAACAAAGCTTACCCATGCTCAAGATATTTATGCAATTTATTATGATGATAAAATGCCTTATCAAGGAATAATAAAAAAAGAGAACGCGAATGATGTATTGCTAAGTAGTATTTCTAAAACAGCAAAACTAGAAGGCTATCTTAGCTTTAATAAAGAAGGTTATAGTGCATATTGCAAGCAATATCATGAATATTGGCAGTGGGTTGAGCAACGTAATGATGCTCGTTACCAACAAAATATCGATCATGGAAGAAATTACGATAGTAAGAATATGATGCACACCTTTAGGTTACTCTATATTGCATTAGGGATCGCAAAAGATGGGAAAGTAAAGGTTTGGTGTGATAATAGAGATGAATTATTAGCAATTAAAGCCGGTCAGTTTAGTTATGATGAATTATTAGAACGTAGTGAAATTCTGATTAAGACTATTAAGAGTGCATTTAAACTAAGCCTGTTGCCTGATGAAATTGAGCCTTCAATTGCAGAAGTTGCTCTTATAAATATAAGAAAAGAGCTCTATAAAGAGTAGAAAAATGAACTGAACGAGTGAACTAATATCCCTTACGTAACGTAAGGGATATGCTATTTTTAATATTTTAAGTATACAAATTAAATACGAAAATATTTATTAAATAGTATTTGCATATAAAAATATTAATTAGTTGCAAGATACTCTGGATAAGCATCTGTTAACTTCATATATATGTGTTTGTGCGCTGCTTTTTTTCTGAAGTCCTGTTTTAAACAGACTTTAGCTGTATTTTTTAACTCTGCAGGTACATTTTCAGCGTTTGTAGAGGCAATAATGGAAAAACGCACTTTCTTTTTAGACCGACTTAAATTATAAGGTAAACCTAAAATACGTCTTGCGACTCTGTTTGTTTTCACAACTCACTCCTTTTTGCATGTAATTTAGAGAAAGTCTATTGATTATAACAGAAAATAAAAAGAATAAGATGTTGGTAAGTTTATTAATTTAGCATTAAAGGCTATTTTCTCTATACTTTTCTAATTTTTTAAAATTACTCAGACTAAAAGATAAATATTTTCTATTTGAAATTTAATTAACCATATATATTATCGTTATTCGAAATTAAAATATTTACACTTATAAAGTGTATTTCAAATACTTGGCATAATTAAAAATAAGAAATTTATCTTAATATTAACGACGGGTTATTTGTCTCATAATTGAGATGATACAAGATACTGTAATTTACAATTAATTATCATTTTTTTGAAAAAGATATTAAAAAAGAAATCTTGTTAAAATTTTAACGTTATATTAATTCAAGGAGGTATGAATCCAATTTAAATAACCTTTAAAACCATTTTCAATCGGTATTATAATCACTTCAGGAGTATCATAAGGATGTATTTCGACAAGAGTATCAATTAATTTTTGCTGTTTACTTTTTTCGGATTTTATCATCATAAGTATTTCATTATCTTCAACAATTTCATTGTTCCAGTGATAAATAGATTTAACTTGAGGTATTAAATTTACACAAGCAGCAAGTTTGGTATTGATGAGGTAGTGAGCAATCTCATTAGCGATTTTTTCATTTGGTGCTGTTGAGTAGGCAATTATCATTGTTTTTCCTTCTAAAATTAATTTGATTTTTCATAGCAACAATAAGGCTTGGGTGATTTTAATTTTATCAAAATAAAACTTTTTAAAACTTAAAGCTAATATTTTTATTTTTAGCGAAATAAAACAGTATTTTCAAAAAAAACTTTCTCTATATGAACTGTTTACGGCATTATTAAGGGCTTTTTACGTATTATAAGGTTCTTGTAGTAAAGAAAAATATCAGGGTGCCGATATTATTAGTAGATTAATGAAATGTATCTATTTGTGTTATAAGGCTTAATTTGGCTAAAGGCATTTTTATCTTTAATAATATCTCTAATATAAAATAAACTAATTAGTCATAAGATTTATAAAAATTTGTGGGGTTTGAAATGGATAATAATTCGCTAAAAAACGCGAGTTTATTTGATAATGATCCCGTTCTCTATGCTGCGTGGCTTTACTATCAGGACGGACTCAGCCAAAGTGAAGTTGCAAATATTATGGGTGTTTCTCGTGTCACCGTCGTGAAATATTTGCATCTAGCTAGAGAAAAAGGATTCGTAAATATTAACTTGGATTCATCAGTATTTTCTACGATTGATTATGCCATTAGAATAAAAGCAAAATTCGATCTTAATAATGTGCTTATTTTACCTGATGAAGAAAAGAATAAATCGCAACATACTTTAAATATGAACAGAGAAAGATTAGCGAAAGCAGGAGCGATGTATCTTTCTCAGATAATTAATGACGATGATATTTTAGGTGTTGCTTGGGGACGAACAATTTATAAATTGGGTAATTATCTTCCACCCAAGTCATTAAAAAATATCACAGTGCTACAAATGATAGGTGCAGTAGCGCCACAGCCTGATTTTAAAACAACAGAAGCAGCCGCGTTAATCGCAAACAAGTTGTCAGGGTGCAGTATCAATTTGCATGTGCCTGCGGTGGTTTCTAGTGCGCGCCTCGCAATGGAACTTCAAGCTGAACCTATTATTAGGCGCAATTTTTCAGCGCTAAATCAGTGTAATAAAGCGCTTTTTGTGGTCGGTAATACATTGGATGATAATCCTTTGGTCACAACGGGTGTTTTAACGAGCAGTGAGATGGCCCAATATCGTGATTTGGGTGCTGTTGGTGTAATTTGTGGACGTTTTTATGATGCGCAAGGCAATCCTTTGGTTTCTGATATTGACCTCAGGATTATGGGAATAAGCCTTGCTCAATTAAGACAAATAACACAGCGACTTTTTATTGCGGGTGGTGTGGAAAATATTCAGGCAACAATAGGGGCGATAAAAGGAGGTTATGCCACTGATATTGTGATTGATGAAGTGACCGCGCTGGCATTATTAGAGCTAGATAATTAGTAATAAAATCCTCGTGAAAGCGAGGATTTGTTGGTAAAACACTATTTAAGAT
The DNA here is from genome assembly GCF_002607735.1 of Proteus alimentorum. Lineage (GTDB taxonomy): Bacteria > Pseudomonadota > Gammaproteobacteria > Enterobacterales > Enterobacteriaceae > Proteus > Proteus alimentorum. The sequence goes on along the minus strand of NZ_NBVR01000031.1, from coordinate 535,149 downwards.
CTACTCAGCCCTGATAAAAATAAAGTATTCAAAGCATTTATTTTGATCAGTTTCTTTTGTAAAGCTCACACATAAAGAAAAAGATAAAAATGATAAGTTGTTAACATTTTTATCTTTTTTTATATGAGCCTATTGCCTTAAACACTTATATCATTCATTATATAAAAAATTATATAACGATAGTTAGGATCACCCTTTTTATGAAACGCCAATTGCTTGCTGGTTTAGGACTAGCGTTAGGATTAATTTGTCATAATACATTTGCAGCTGAGCTTCATCTTTATGCTGGTGCAGGATTGAAACAACCCGTAGAGCAAGTTGTGAGTGTATTTGAAAAAGAGACAGGGAACAAAGTCACTATTGAGTATGGCGGTTCAGGTCAAATATTAACACGCTTTAATTTAACTAAGCAGGGGGATTTATTCTTCCCTGGGTCACAAGATTATGTGGAAAAGTTAGATAAAGAAGGCCAAGTCATTAATCAATATTCTATTGTTCGCCATATTCCAGTTATTGCTGTACGTAAAGATAAAGTGGGTGATATTAAAACACTGGAAGATCTTGCGAATAGTTCATTAAAACTAGGTATGGGTGATGCTAAAGCTATCGCATTAGGAAAAAGTGGCGAGCAACTTATTGATGCATCAGGCGAAGGCGATAAACTACGAGATAAAGTTGTTGTACGCACTGCAACCATTAAACAATTGCTTATGTATTTATTAAATGGGGAAGTGGATGCTGCCATTATTGGATATGCAGATGCAATGAAAAATCAAGATAAACTCGTTTTACTTCCAGTTCCTGAAGGTAGTCCAGAAGAAGTGGCAACACTGGCTGTTTTAAAAACATCAGCAAATCCGAAAGAAGCACAATTACTTGCTGATTATTTTACTCGCGCTGAAGGGATAAAGGCTTTTACTGATTATGGTTTTCTTCCTGTAATTTCGAAACCATAGATTTTTTTCTCACATAAATTGTGTTTTTTCGCCACCAACTCACTGGTGGCTTTTTTCATTATTACAGCAAAATAAATATTTATCTTAAAAAAGGAAATAACGTGTTTCGATGGGCATTAATTCCACTTTTTTCATTGTTATTTCTGATCTTGGGATCGCTAATTGCACTGATATGCCAACTTTCTTATGTTGAATTGAGGCAAGTTATTACCGATCCTGAATTTCATTTCGCTATTGGTATGTCACTCAGTACAGCGTTAACTTCTTTATGTCTGGCAATTATCTTAGGTGTACCCGCCGCATGGGCAATGGCAAGAATTCCTTTTAAAGGACATCGTTTTATTGATGCGTTATTAGATCTGCCTTTAGTTACTCCTCCATTAGTTATCGGTATTGGATTATTATTATTGTTAGGAAATCAGGGACCTTTAACAGGTGTTTTTCCTGAGTTATCTCGCTCTCTTTTTTCACCATTGGGTATTATTATTGCTCAAACATATGTCGCTAGTGCGATTATTATGAGAAATAGCCTCTCTGCTTTTAAGTCTGTTGATCCCGCTTATATTCAAACTGCACAAAATTTAGGATTAACGCCAACAAAGACATTTTTCCTTATTGAAATACCACTGTGTTGGCCGGCTTTAATGAGTGGAAGCATTATTGCATTTTCTAGAGCCTTAGGTGAATTTGGCGCTACGTTAATGTTAGCTGGTGCAACAAGATTAAAAACAGAAACATTGCCTATGGCAATTTATTTAAATATCGCCAGTGGAGACTTCACTCTGGCAATAGGTTGTGCGCTTGTTCTTATCGCTATCGCGATTACTTTATTATTTGCGTTACATCGTTTACAGCGAGAAAGGAAAGGATCATGCTAGAAATTCATTCATTAACCACGGGTATATTAAAAAATGTTTCGTTGAACGTAGAAAAAGGAACATGTTTAGGAATAAGTGGTACATCTGGAAGTGGTAAAACAACACTTTTAAATGCGATTGCTGGATATACTTCATACTCTGGTGATATCTATCTTGCAGATAAAAATATAAATGAACAACCAGTATGGTTGCGCTCTTGTCGATATTTAAATCAACGGCTCTATTTATTTCCATTTATGACTGTGACACAAAATTTATGGCTAGCACAATATGGTGCAAAACAGAAACGAAGCAAGGAGAGAGAAAAGGCGATATTAGAGCAAATGGGGATTGCGCATCTCGCTACACGTTATCCTCATCAAATTTCAGGAGGGGAGCAACAACGAGTCGCATTGGCAAGAGCTCTTATTAGCCAACCCAAACTTTTACTACTGGATGAACCTTTTTCGAGTTTGGATTGGGAAACGCGTTATCAGCTTTGGGATTTAATTGATTCCTTAAAGTCTAAGGAAATAACGATGATCATGGTTACTCATGAACCTCGTGAAATCAGAGCGCTAGCAGATAAAACGGTTTTATTGTCTAAAGGACAAGTTGTTACTGAAAATTCTATACTATGAAATTATTGCTTTGCTTATTAATTACCAAGCCATTACTGACCAATGGATAATGCGACCCATAATTTTTACAGAATCCGTTTCCGCTGATTCATCAGGAAATTCGTCTTTATTATAGCTACGTATAATCAATTTACCACCTGGTTGACGATAGAGCAGTTTGATTCTAAATAAGGCATCTTGTTCAATAGCATAAATTCCACCATCAACAATACGTGTGTTGCCTGTATCGACAGTGACTGTTGAGCCATTTGGAATAACAGGTGACATACTATCGCCATAAACAGAAAAGCAAATAACGTTCTGAGAAGACGCGCCATAACGGCGTAATGTGCTCTTTGAAAATCTCAATTTATATCCATTATGATCTTCGTTAGTACAACAACCGTCACCCGCTGCGAGTTCGATACTTTTAAAATAGGGTATTTCCACCTCATCTACACCTAAAGGGGTATTACTGTCCCATTCACTCACAGGTTGCCATTCATTCTCTGGTGGAATTTCAGAAGTTGCATTCGGCTGTTCTTCACCTTCGAGTAGCCAAGCTAAATCACAATTTAATGCTTTTGCTAACTCAGGTAAAAAACGGGGACGTTTAGTTTTACCACTTTCTAACTGTTCTATGGATTGCTGTGTTGTACTCGCTAAAGTAGCGAGTTCTGATTGTGTTAAACCTAACGCAATGCGTTTATCTTTGGTACGTTTCGCAATAGACATTAGTGACTCCTAATACGTGTCCTTACATATTCAAGTACAAAGAGTATATCGTAAAAAGAAAACAAATTAAATTGTATTTTATCTTAATCATAAAATTAAGAATAGATTAATTACTTAATTTTGAAAACGTCATCTGCACTATCTGGAGGGGTGAGATAAGGGTTTTCATCAGTAATTTCAGGATCTCTCAAGACTTCTCCACAGAAAATAATAAGGTCAGGTCTTTTTTGTTTTAAGTAGTTAAGTCGTGTTGTGCATTCATCTTTAGTATAAATTGTTTCTGTAACAGGAACTGCATCACAAGAATCATTTCCACAAGGACTTACCAACAACACATAACCGACCAGCATGAGCTGTGAAGTAAACATAAAATATCCTTTTAACTATTCATGTTTGGTCATCAAAATCAGACCGCTAGATTACCTATTTGTTGATAGAAAAGCAGTTTCTATTTTTCTTAAATAGCATTAATGATGCAAAAAGGTGTATGTGATCACAATTTTCCTAGTGTTTATTTGTATTTTTTTGCAATGTGTTATAGGAGAATGACCTAAATATTAGGCAATAACACGCTGTGATATATTGTGAAAACAAATAGGATTGTTTTTAGTTTATTTAATTGTTGTAATATTGTTATTTGTAATATCAAATTGATATTTTCTATGAAAGATTAATTTAAATGATGTTTGTTAATTAGATAAATGCAGGTAAAAAAACTTATATTTAGTATTTACTTAAGACTAGGTGTTTATTGGGCTGAACTCGTCGCAATGGCATGGTGAAAAGAGAATAATTCTATTTACAAGGGAGCTCGAAAACTAGATATACCATTTATTTTAGATAGAGAGCTTATTTTTCCAGATAATTTGATTAACTCTGAAAATGTTGTGCTTTATTTAGAACGAGAGTAATTAATGATGTATCCCACTTTCTAGTAAAAAAGAAAGTGGGAACTTTATTGTCAATTAACCTTTACCAGACTGAAAAGAGGAATAAAGTGTCATTCCTCCATCAATAAAAATAGTCTGTCCTGTAATATAGGTTGATTGTTCAGATGCTAACCAAGCGGCTACATTGGCAACGACCTCTGGCTCAGCAGCATATTTCATGGGGATCATATCTTCTAATTCTTTACGAAGCGTATCATCTTGCATTTTTTCTTGGTTGATGGGGGTATTTATTGCTCCAGGACCAATTGAATTAATTCTAATACCCTTACTTGCATATTCAAGAGCGAGAGATTGAGTCAGCATTCTTACTCCACCTTTACTTGCTGCGTAACTTGCAAATGTGGGCCAAGGAATAATTTCATGAACTGAAGACATATTAATGATATTGCCTTGAATTTTATTTTCTACAAAATATCTTAGCGCGGAGCGGGCGGTAAGAAAGTAACTAGTTAAATTTACATCTATAATTTTACGCCAATCAGCTAAATCAACGGCATGAGAAGGTGTTTGTGTTTCAATACCCGCATTATTAATAAGAAGATCGAGCTTACCGAAATGGTTGATGGCACAATAAATAAAATTATGGGCAACATCTTCGTTGCTAATATCACCCCCAAAAATAATGGCTTTACCTAAATTTAATTTATTTAAATCATCGGCAAGGCATTGAGCCTCTTTTTTATCAGAATGATAGTTAATCACGACATTCATTCCTTCAGCGACTAATCGTGACACGACAGCAGCACCAATTCCTCTTGATGACCCCGTAACGACAGCGACTTTTCCTTGAAGATCATTGTACATGCTTCCTCCTATATTCGATTTGAAAATTAAGCAAAAAACAATATAAGAGATAAAAAGGATTATTTATCTAGCACTCTACTAAGCTTATGGTTAACATAGCCACTTATTTATTTTTCACTTCTCTTTATTGTAGGTTGTTATTATGTAATACACATTAAGGCACTGAAGGAATAGTGCACATACAGAAAAATTAACTTACCGAGTTTCTCTTTGAATTTGGTAGAGCTTCTGTTACTTAATGAGTATTAAATAATGAATAATCAATCACAAAAATATGATAGAACCTATCACTATCCTTTTTCACCGGGCACAACGAACGACGATCGGATAAATGCGCAATGGTGGCAGGATATTTGCCAAATAAAACAACTTATCCATACAGAAAAACTAGATGGAGAAAATAATTGCCTAAATAAAATGGGCGTTTTCGCACGTTCGCATGCGACCCCAACACAATCAGCGTGGACATCTCAATTGCGTCAGCGTTGGCAAATGATGAAAAATGATTTAGGTGAGTTAGATATTTTTGGTGAAAATCTATATGCCATTCATTCCATTGAATATGCACACCTAGAAGACTATTTTTATGTGTTTGCGGTTCGTTATAAAGATAAATGGCTAAGTTGGGAAGAAGTGCAGTTTTATGCTTCTTTGTTTGATCTTCCAACTGTGCCAGAAATTAAACTGCCTAACTGTCTGAATAAAACTGATTTTGAAGATATGATTGTTTCACAAGCTAAACAGGCAAGTTTCTTTCAATCACATGATGTTTTAACGCAAAAAACAAGCCCAATGGAAGGCATTGTTACACGAGATGCACAGTCATTTTCTTTAGATGATTTTTCACATCGTGTTTTTAAATATGTTAGAAAAGATCATGTTAAAACAGATGTCCATTGGAAAAAGAATTGGCGGCGAGCCCCTTTAATTTGGGAAAAAACACAGGAGTCTCAATGATGCTTCATAATAAATTACACACTGAAATGTCATGGGAACATCTCTGTGAGCTGTATGATGAAATGAGTGATATGGCTGGTGTTATGCAAGATCCTGTTCATCATGCAGAAGGTGATGTGGCGATACATACACAAAGAGTAATCAATTCAGTTAAATTATTGCCAGAATATAAGACGTTAACTGAAAGAGAACAGCAAATTTTATGGATCTCGGCACTACTTCATGATGTAGAAAAACGTTCGACAACTCGCGAAGAAGAGGGGCGTATTGTTTCACCGGGTCATGCACGTAAAGGTGAATTAACAACGCGTCTTTTTCTATATGAAAAAGTACCTGTAAGCTTTGCTGATAGAGAACATATTGCGGCTTTAGTTCGCTTTCATGGTTTACCGTTGTGGGTGATGGATAAACCAGATCCTAAAAAAGCACTACTCGCTGCATCATTAAGAGTTGATTGCTATTTATTGGCATTATTAGCTAAAGCTGATGTTTTAGGGCGAGATTGTGAAGATAAGCAGGCACTTTTTGATAAAATTGCATTATTTACACTTTATTGTGAAGAGCTAAATTGTTGGCGCAGCGCGGCTCCATTCCCTTCAGATGATGCTCGCTTTCACTATTTTTATACAGAAAATAGTTCAGATTGCAATTATGAGCCTTATCCTGAAAAAGGAAGTGAAGTTACGGTGTTATGCGGATTACCTGGTATGGGAAAAGATACCTTTATTCGTCAATATTGTGCGGATCTTCCGATTGTAAGTTTAGATGATCTCCGTCGCCAGCATAATATTAAGCCTGATAACAGAGATGCTAATGGTTGGATAGCTCAGCAAGCAAAAGAACAAGCTCGTATTTATTTACGAGAGCATAAACCTTTTGTTTGGAATGCCACCAATATTACAAGAAAAATGCGAGATCAACTTATCTCTTTGTTTTATCGTTATAATGCAAAAATTACATTGGTTTATATTGAAGTCCCTTATGCGCAATGGCAAAGGCAAAATAATGCGAGAAACGAAGCTGTGCCAGCTAAAGTAATGGAACGCATGTTGAGTAAATTGGAAGTACCAACACCAGAAGAAGCGCATAAAGTGATATATTGGATCGAAGGAAAATCACAAGCATTACTTTAATTTTATTACATTTTATGTTTAGTTATTGCCCGAATTATTACGTAATAAACACGTTATAAGAAAATAAAGTAAAGGCTATTTTGTAAAAACAAAATAGCCTTTTTTATTTGAGGGTAATTTATTTCTTGTTAAAACAATGAGTTAGATTTATTTTTTAACATGATGAATGATATCGAAATAAACATTGCGATCATCTGCATTTGGATAAATACGATAAGTATATTCATCATTTTTAACCGTGATATTTTCTACATCACGCGTGAATAGTGTTTTTCCTTCGGTGTCTTTTGCGACTAAAGTACGTACTTTGCCATCATCTGACATTGACCAATCGCCTTGCATTTTCTGTTTACCTTCAGGTGTAAACATAATAAAGGTGCCATTAGGATAATATTCAGCAAGGCCAAAATAGTTGCTGACTTGTGCGTTATCAGCGGTTGTTTTATTGCCTTTTTCGTCGATAGCGTCTGTTGTTATCCAAACTTTTTCTATCATGAGTTTCTCATAGTTGTTCAACTCTTTTTGAGTTTGAATAACTCCTTGAGCCTGAATATTGGCAGATGATGTTGAACTCTCTGCGGCAAAAAGAGAAAAGCTAGCGCTTAATAATGAGATTGCGATGAGTGATTTTATTTTCATTGATATATCCTTATTTTACGTTGTGCTTTTTGTTTGTCGTACATATTTTGTCTGACGTTATTAATAAAAGTAGGCATAAAAGGGGATGAATGCGAGGAAATAAGTATGTCAAAATGTTTCTAATAAAAAGGTTATTTGACAAAACTTATCAGTGTTAAATTTTTATTTTGTTTAAGTTATTGGGTTTATAATCTAATTATTTATCTTTTGTGGTTGTAATATCTAACATTAAGTGGATTGATGATATAAATAGTGTTTATGAATCATGGGTAGAAAGGGTAGGAGAGCTTCCTCATTTACAAAACAAAATCAAAGTTTGACCTATTGATGCACTAAATAGACAAAGAGTGATAGCAAATTTGTAGTAAAAGAAGTGCATAAAATTGAAAAGGGAAACAAACTATCGATATTTCCTTTATTAGAAAGGTGTTTCTAGATTATAAAATGTGATCTCTATAGCAAAAATGAAATGTGAAAATTGAGTGTGTTTTAAGCGTTGCTTTTGTATTACTTAAGTAATTTACGTTCTTTGGTAAAAAGGTGTCGTTTTCTTTGGTGTTTAATGATTAGAATTTCTTTATGGTAAATGCGTTTTAAAAATCAGTGATGATAAAAATAATTAATGCATTGCTCGATTCAATTAGATTGTGTTTTATTTAAGCATTATTATGGGTATTTTATAGAAATATAAAATGATTTTTTTGTAATGTCTTATTTATAAAAGTGAATTTTATTTTTATATGTAATTTTTTAATATTATTTTCTGTTGAAAAGCAAAAAATAGTATTAAATTTCTTTATGGTAAATAAGTTAAAACGACGTTATAAATTGATTCAATTTTTTCTAAAAAAGAAATAAACACCAAATTTATTTATTAAATAATCTTACTGTTATCATTTTTTATTTCTGTTTCTTTTTGTTTTTTATTTTTGTATTTCTGCTTTTTTTTGCTTTTAATAAATAACATATGATTGTAATCACAATCCCATAACAACTAATAAACTAAAGTTGTTGCCATAGAGGTAACATTAAATGAAAGCAGAACGTCATAAAAAAATAATTAATCTGATTAAAGGTAATGGTGCAGTAAAAGTTTCTGTTTTGGCTAAAGAACTTGATGTTACCAAAGAAACAATACGATCAGATTTAAATACACTAGCAGAAAAAGGAATTATAAAAAGATGCCATGGTGGCGCTTTTATAGAATTTGAAACATTAGATAAAGTAGCCAAGAAAGAAATTATACAATTTCTAGAATGTAATGATCAAATTGATAAAAACGATTTAGTAAACAAGACAGCAATAAATAAGGTGTGCGTACTGGGTTCATTTAATGTTGATATGATTAGTTATCTTCCTAGATTGCCAGAAGCCGGGGAATCCTTATTGTCGAATAAATTTATCTTCTCACCAGGAGGTAAAGGCTGTAACCAAGCATTGGCAGCGAGTTATGCTGATGCACAAGTGCATTTTATTACGAAGATAGGTACTGATCAATTTAGTGATTATGCAGTTAATTTTATATCGTCATCTAGAATAAAAACATCAACGATATATCAGACTGAAAATTTCCAAACCGGAACTGCATCTATTTTTGTTTCGGAAGAGAGTGGAGAGAATATTATTTCTATTTACTCTGGTTCTAATATGGATATTTCTGCGGATGAAGTGAAAATACAGAAAGATAAAATTATTGATGCGGATATAATTTTACTTCAATTAGAAACGAACATTGAAGCATTAAAAGAAATTATTGCGATTGGAAATGAAAATAATATTCCTATTATTCTCAACCCAGCACCTTATAACAAAATAGTTAATGAATTACTTCCAATGATAGATGTATTAACACCAAATGAAACGGAAGCTAGCTTATTATCTGGAATAGAAGTACTCGATTTAGGATCTGCAAAAAATGCTGCAGTTTCTATTTATCAGCAAGGCGTAAATAAGGTGGTTATTACGCTAGGTAGTAAAGGTTCGTTAGCTTATGACGGATGTAAGTATATTTACTCGCCGGCATATCCGGCAGTTGTAAAAAATACAGCAGGGGCAGGTGATGCTTTTAATGGTGCGCTCGCTGCCTCGTTGGCAAAAGGAAAGCAGTTTTCTTATGCGTTACGCTATGCATCAGCTTTTTCATCATTAGCTGTTGAGACGAGTAATGCTTCAGAAATGCCTGAAGATATTAATGTCATGCATCGCATCAATCAAACAACATATTCACAGATTGTCACCCAATCCCCTGAATAAATAATCTTTTTTGAAAGAGGCATAAAAATGAAAATCTTATTTATTGGTGAGTCATGGCACATTCATATGATCCACTCCAAAGGCTACGACAGTTTCACTTCCAGCAAATATGAAGAAGGTTCAACGTTCTTATTAAGTTGTTTAAGAGAAAAGGGTGTTGAAGTTGATTATATGCCTGCTCATACCGTTCAGGTTGCCTTTCCACAAACGGCTGAAGCGTTGGCTAAATACGATGTCATTGTTATTAGTGATATTGGTGCAAATACGTTCCTTCTGCAAAACGATACTTTCTATAACATGAAAGTTATTCCTAACGCATTAGGGTTAATTAAAGAATTCGTAGTTAATGGTGGTGGCTTATTAATGATTGGTGGTTACCTGTCATTTATGGGTATTGAAGCTAAAGCAAACTACAAAAATACATTACTTGCAGAAGTTCTGCCTGTTGAAATGTTGGATGGTGACGATCGTGTAGAAGCACCTGAAGGTGTATTTGCAAGTGCTGTAAATGCTGAGCATGCATCAGTAAAAGGTTTTGGTGAATGGCCAATGTTCCTTGGCTATAACAAAGTTTCAGCCAAAGAGAATACAGAAACTGTATTAAATATTGGTGAAGATCCATTGTTGGTATTTGGTCAGTTCGAAAAAGGAAAAACAGGCTGCTTTATGAGTGACTGTTCTCCTCACTGGGGTAGCAAAGAGTTTTTAGCATGGCCTCATTATGCAGATATGTGGGTCAACATTCTTAAACAAATCGCCCGTTAATTTGAATTAAGAATAACTGTCATAAAAAGTAAAAAAGCGCAGAGTTGCCGCTCTGCGCTAATAAAAAACCGATTACTTGAAAAATAAAAAAAGAAATCACTCATAGCCAATAATCCAAAAGGAACATCTTATGAGTACAAAAAATTTATCAACACCATTGCTGATGTTAGCAACTGTGTTAGCAGGTATGCTATCACCAATGCAGTCTGCGGTGAATGGGCAGTTAGGGCATGTTTTAAAAGATGGTAACGCCAGTGCAGTTATCTCTTTTGCCAGTGGTTTAGTGGTGATGTTTTTTATCATTATGTCAAAAAAACAGTATCGCCAGCAATTTGCTTCAATTCCAAGTTTAATTAAGACGCGCAAAATTCCATTATGGAACTGGTTTGCGGGTCTTTGTGGTGCAATGGTTGTTTTCTCTGAAGGCGCTTCCGCGAGCGCATTAGGGATTGCAACATTCCAAACAGCATTAATTTCAGCACTGTTATTATCAGGCTTATTATGTGACCGCTTTGGTGTTGGTGTTGATGAGAAAAAATATTTCACACCATATCGTGTATTAGGTGCTGTGTTAGCCGTTGTTGCCACTTTATTTGTCGTTTCTCCACAATGGCACTCAACTTCATTTATTTATTTAGCCATCTTACCTTTTCTTGCGGGTTTATTAGCCGGTTGGCAGCCTGCAGGTAACTCTAAAGTTGCAGAAGCAACAGGTTCTATGATGGTGTCTATTACTTGGAACTTCATTGTTGGCTTCACTGTTTTAACGATTGCTCTTATTGTTCGTATGGCATTAGGCCATATCACTCTTGAATTACCAGGGACTTGGTGGATGTATTTAGGTGGTCCTTTAGGACTTATGTCTATCGCATTAATGGCTATTTTAGTCCGTGGCTTAGGCTTACTGATGTTAGGTGTTGCTTCAACAGCGGGTCAATTGTTAGGTTCTGTATTAATTGACTTATTATTACCTTCATTAGGCAATACTGTTTATTTAGTGACAATCATCGGTACATTATTTGCGCTAGTGGGTGCGATTGTAACCACAATCCCTGAATTCAGAGCGACTAAGTCAGCAAAAGCGTAGGAGTATTGTAATGAAAGGTTATATTCAAACCGTAACTGGCCCCGTGAAAAAAGAAGATATGGGGCTAACATTGCCCCATGAACACCTCTTTAATGATCTCTCAGGTGTTGTTGATGAACCTTTTTATGAATTCTCGCATGTGTTAGTTGATAAAAAAGTGAGTGCAGATATTCAGTGGGGACTTAAATACGATCCATATTGCTGTTGCGATAATATGGATAAGAAACCAATCGAAGATGTTATTTTTGAATTAAATAACTTCAAAGAGTTAGGTGGCAGAACAATTGTTGATGCAACAGGCTCCTCATCAATTGGACGTGATATTAGAAAACTAAGACAAGTTGCAGAAATAACGGGCATTAACGTTGTCGCTTCTTCCGGACTTTATATTGAAAAGTTTGAAGGAGAACGACTGGCTGATGATATTGATGCAATGGCAAAAATCATTGATGATGAATTGAATGTAGGTATTGATGGTACTGATATTCGTGCAGGTATGATCGGTGAAATTGGTGTTTCTCCATTCTTTACCGATGGTGAGAAAAATAGTTTACGTGCCGCTGCTATTGCACAAAATAGTAATCCTCATGCTTCGATGAATATTCATATGCCAGGTTGGCAACGTCGTGGTGATGAAGTTTTAGATATTCTATTAACAGAAATGGGGTGTAACCCCGCTAAGATTTCATTGGCACACTCTGATCCATCAGGTAAAGATATTGATTATCAATGTAAAATGTTAGATCGCGGTGTTTGGCTTGAGTTTGATATGATTGGGCTGGATATCTCTTTCCCTAAAGAGGGGGCAGCACCAAGCGTTATGGATACCGTAGAAGCAGTCGCAACCTTAATTGAAAGAGGTTATGGTAGTCAAATTGTATTAAGCCATGATGTGTTCTTAAAACAGATGTGGGCGAAAAATGGGGGGAATGGTTGGGGATTTGTTCCTAATGTATTCCTTTCATTATTGGCTCAACGTGGCATTGATAAATCGATTATCAAAAAATTATGTGTTGAGAATCCAGCCAATTTGTTGGCTTAAATCTGAAGTGAATAAATAACAATAAATATACCCCTTGAAGTAAATTTAGCGGCACCTTAATAAAGCGCCGCTTTTTTATCTCTCAAGGAAAATAAGACAAATCGAGATATTAACGTAAATGGTAATTCTCAATATAACGTAATGAATGTGTTGAACCATTAATGACTAAAGAGTGCGTTTGTAAATATTGAGCTTGTTGATTAACACCAGATAAGAAATCACCTTTGGTAATCGCGGTTGCTGCAAACATAACATCTTGGTTACGTACTAATGTGTCTAATGATAATTTAATATTTACATCAGTACCCATTTTATGACAACGAGCAATTTCAGAAACGGCATATTCTCTATTTTCTGCACTATTCCCTTTTGCAATATCACGAGTAATTAAACGTGCTTGCATATCACCGCCTAATGCCTTAGCAATCGCTGCACTAATTACGCCTTCAGGTGCTCCACCAATACCATACATAACATCAATACTGTTATTAGGCATTGTGGCATATAAAGAGGCTAAAACATCACCATCAGGTAGGGTGATAACATTAATGCCTTTAGCGCGTAGATCTTTAATAATATCGTGGTGACGCGGTTTATCTAGAATAGCGAGAGTTAACTGCTCAATAGATTTATTCAATGTTTGTGCGATAGCATCAAGGTTATATTCGAGGCAATGGTTAAGATCAATGACACCGGCAGCTTGCTTACCTACAATTAATTTTTCCATATACATGTCGGGAGCTTGTAAAAAACTGCCTTCAAAGCCAGCGGCTAAAATTGCGAGGGAATTATTTTCACCCGTAGCGACCATGCGAGTACCGTCAATAGGGTCAACCGCAATTTCTATTTTATCGCCTTTCCCATTACCTACTTTCTCGCCAATATAGAGCATTGGCGCTTCATCTATTTCACCTTCACCAATGACAATTTCGCCATTGATATTCAGGCTATTTAAACGTTCACGCATGGCACTGACCGCAGCAGCATCTGCTGCATTTTTGTTTTGTTTTCCAATCCAAGGCATTGCTGCAATAGCTGCGGCTTCTGTTACAGAGGCGATAGCATTAGTTAATTCGTCATTTAATTTCATATTATGAGTGTGTTTTGCGATATAAATGGAAGGTTAAGATAGGCTGCCGATCATACCTTTTTTTCGAAATTATGTGCTAGGTTTAAATCAAGAGTTCTCGAAATAGATTATTTAGGAATAAACTAAGATAAATCTGTGAAAATTAAAGTATAACTAAGGTTAAGAGATTAAAACCATGTGATGCTTAACGCAAAAGGATTAGGTTTATGGACGACTTTTTGACGCTCATAGTGACAATATTTGTTGTGGTATCTTTGTATTGGCAATACCACGCTTATACAAATAGCAACTCATTGTTGCATCGAATTAGACAGCTTGAAGAAAAGCTTATTGAGCAACAAGAGAAATTATTTAAGTTATTAAATAAAGATAATGCTGTGGATATTCGCACAGAGCTTGATGCTCAGAAAAGCGAAGTTAAGGATTTATCTCGTGATATAAAAAAAGAGCCTCAACCAACAGTTTCAACCACTTCAACTTATCAATCCAAAACAGTTGAACCTATTAACACAACAGAACATGCGCAAAATAAGGCGGAGAATAAAGGTGCGTCAGTATATCAACACGCACAGGTTTCACGAGAAACGACATTTGATAAAGTTTCTCCTAAAGAAGAAAATTCAGTTGTTCAATCGTCTATGGTTAATGATATTAACCTTGAAAACAAACAACCTAATCAGGCAGAAATATCAACAACTCCTACACCGAAAGGATCTGAGCCTTATCAACCTAAGGTAGCAACAAGTCGTTTTTCTCATCGTTATCAAAAAGAAGAAAAACAAACATATATTGAATCAACATCAGATCCGCTTGTAGAGAAGAGGGCGAACGTAGCAAGCGCAAACTTGGCGGGATCTGAAATAGGTTATGTGGGAAATGCGACACCTCAAGTAAATAGGCCTGCATCGCAATATAGACCTCATTTAAACCCTCGGCCAAAACGTCAACAGAAATCGATTTTGGGACTTATTTGGAATTGGGTAGTAACAGGAAATCCACTGGCCAAAATAGGGATGTTATTACTCTTTTTCGGTCTGTCTTATTTACTTAAATACAGTATTGAGAATGAGCTTGTCTCAGCATCAACACGTTTAATGATGGCGGGAACAGGATGTTTGGCCTTATTAGGTATTGGCTGGTGGCTTAGAAAGAAAAACCTGATATATGCATTAATTTTACAAGGTGGCGGCATTGGTGGGCTTTACATTACTATTTTTGCTGCGACTAAAATTTATGACTTTATTCCTATTAGCATTGCTCTCGCTATTATGGTGTTTATCTGCTTGGTGAGTGTAAGTTTGGCAGTTATTCATCGGGCTATTAGTTTAGCTATATTAGCTTCACTTGGTGGATATTTAGCCCCTGTTTTACTATCTACTGGTGATAACAATTATGTAGGATTGTTTAGCTATTATCTTATTCTTTCAATTGGTATTCTTATTATCAGCCATTGGCAAGTTTGGCGTTTATTAAATCTTATTGGTTTTGCTTTTACTTTTGGTATCGGTTTTATATGGGCAATACCAAATTACACTCATGCCGATTATTTACCTTGTCAGCTATTTTTAATTGCAAATTGGTTGATTTTTGGTGTTGCAACGGAACTTTCAACACTAAAAAATAAACTGAAACTTAATATTCCTTTTGATGCCACATTACTATTTGGTACGCCATTAATTGGTTTTATCTTCCAGCATCGATTAGCTTCAGAATGGCCATATGGTGTTGCTATTGCTTCATCACTTTATGGATTAGCTTATTTCGCACTAACTTGGTTTGCACTTAAGCGTTATCGTGAAGAGGGTAAACTACTGGCAATTGCCTTCTTTATGCTTTCTGTCACCTTTGCCACTTTAGCTGTACCATTTGCATTCTCTGCTGAATGGACATCGATTGTATGGGCCATTGAAGGGGTGATGATCCTTGCATTTTCTGTTTTACAGCAGCAAAAGAAACCGGCAATTGCAGGGACTATTTTAGTTGCGGTTTCCTTTGTTTTATTATTAAACATGCCTATTATTTCGCTAGGCGATTGGCTAATGCTTGTAACTCAAATAATCGTTGTATTTGCCGTCGCAGTACTATGGGGGCGAGCTCAATTTACTCATCTTGATAATCGGGCTATTGGATATGTAACACTATTTATCTCTGCTGTAAGTTGGGGATATAGCGTTCTGCTTTTACAAGAATATGGCGAACATTGGCTCTTGCCAGAAGTAAAATCCATAACCTTTGCTTTTATTCTTATTAGCTGCTGGGGCATGTTCTTTGCTGGGAAGAAAACCCAATTTTCTGAGTTGGCAAGTTGCTCTATTTTATTATGGCCAATGTCTGCGCTTATTATGTTGGTGTATATCTATCTTGCAGGTTCGTTAATTGATAATTGGCTAAGTGCGATTATCTGGATTGCAATTTTTGCGAGTGGTTTCTACTTGCTTAAAGTAAATACACTATTGCCGAAACAAAGGATCAATACAGCATTGATCCACAGTATGCATCTTATCTTTATTGGCCTTTTCTTATTTACTGAAATTATTTGGTTAATAGATGTTACGTACCTTTATGTGAGCTTACATTTTGCAAGCGTTATTTTTGTTATAAGTTTATTTATCGCAATAAGCTATATACTAGCAATGAAAGTTAATTGGATAAAAGAGTACCAAAATGCTTATTGGGTAGTCACTTTACCTGTTTCGGGTTTACTGATACTTTCTTTAATCTTTGCAAACTTTAATGATGGCACTGAAAGTGGAATTAAATTTATTCCATTATTTAATTTGATGGATCTAATGGGTGTTATTGGAATATGGATTGGTTATAAATTTATTTCAGTAATAAAACAGTCATCTAAATATCAAGCATTATTGCAAAATAACTTGCCTATATTTAATTACATTATTCCTGCTATAATTTTTTGGTGGGCAAATGGTATTTTATTAAGAGGATTAGTTTTTGCAACGGATGTTGATTGGTCGAGTTATGCAATAATTAATTCCAAAGTGATCCAAACAGTATTAGCGATTATTTGGGCTATTACTGCATTGGTGACTATGGTGATGGCGACACGTAAAAAATCACGTTCACAATGGTTTATTGGTGGTGTATTGTTGGCTGTGGTTATCGCTAAACTCTTCCTAATTGATACATCATTAAGTAGTGGGTTGCTCAGAGCACTGGCCTTTATTGGTGTTGCAATACTGATTTTATTAATCGGGTATTTCTCACCATTACCACCTAAAAAAAGCCGTATAACGGAACAATTGTAGGCAAGGTTTTGTACTGAGTACTGTGAGTACTGATGGGTAAATTAAGTTTTTTTAGCCTCCTTATAAAAATAAGGAGGCTTTTTAGTATCTTTTAATTTTTGAAATAAAAAATAAATTTTTAAGATAAACTGCACGAGAAAAAGATAGAATGCTGATTGTTAATGGAATATGATATTTTTACGGTTTATTTCTGCTTTTAATTGGATGATTATTAAGTTTTTAAAGGAAAATTTATTGATAAATACATTGATAATAAGTCGAGTTGAAATATTTAGCTTGGGAATGAAAACACTGCTTAGTCAAATAAAAAAAATCAACATTCGAAAGGTGATGAATGATGAAAATGATGCATTTCGTTATTGTCGGCAGTTTTCAGTTAATCTTATTATTATTTATTCAGCACCCTCAGTTTCATTAATTGATTCTATAAAAAGAATAAAGCGATCATCTTTATCAATTAAAATTATTGTCATTTCACCAAAAACAGACTCTATATTATCAATAACACTTCTTCAATTGGGTATTGAAGGTTTTATTGTTGTTGATACTTCTTGTGAAAATATTCTGCAAGCTATCCGGCAGGTTTGTATCGGTCAACGGTATATAAGCCAAGAGTTAGCGATGGAGATCGCACTAACAAAATTACAGCAAAAATTAAATCCTTTACATCATCTGTCAGAAAGAGAATTGCAGATTATGTCGATGATCATTAGAGGAAAAAAAATCACACAAATCGCAAGTGAGTTGAATATTAATACAAAAACAGTAAATAGCTATCGTTACCGAATGTTTAGTAAACTTAAAATCTCAGGTGATGTAGAATTAACACATATAGCAATACGTTATGGGTTAATTGAGATAGAGAGTCATTTACAAAGTGGAAGACAAATTTGACGCCAAAGCATTCTTAAGCCGAGTTACAGATAAACCGGGTGTGTATCGTATGTATGATGCGACAGACACAGTAATCTATGTCGGCAAAGCGAAAGACCTGAAAAAAAGGCTTTCGAGCTATTTTCGTACACAGGTAAATAGCCGTAAGACCGAAGCGTTAGTGAAGTGTATCGCAAATATTGATGTCACGATCACCCATACAGAAACGGAAGCTTTATTGCTTGAACACAGCTACATCCAGCGCTATCAACCTCGCTATAATGTGTTGTTACGAGATGATAAATCCTATCCTTATATCTATTTAAGTGGTGATAAACATCCTAGACTTGCTAGTTATCGTGGTGCAAAACATGCTAAAGGGGAATATTTTGGACCTTTCCCTAACTCTTTTGCAGTAAGAGAAACATTGGCATTAATGCAAAAATTGTTTCCTATTCGTCAATGCGAAGACAGTGTTTATCGCAATCGTTCAAGACCGTGTTTGCAATATCAAATTGGCCGTTGTCTTGCACCTTGTGTAAAAGGCTATGTTTCTGATGAAGAATATGCCCAACAAGTTAATTATGTGCGACTTTTTCTTTCAGGTGATGATACACAAGTTATTGAAGGATTAGTTAAACGTATGGAAGAAGCAAGCCAAGAATTACGTTTTGAAGAGGCTGCTCGGATCCGTGATCAAATTCAAGCAGTAAGGCAAGTGACCGAAAAACAATTTGTCGCCAATATTGGTGATGATCTTGATGTGATCAGTGTTGCTTTTAATGGTGCGATTGCTTGTGTTTATGTTCTCTTTTTCCGTCAAGGTAAAGTGTTAGGTAGCCGGAGTTATTTTCCTAAAGTCCCTGCAAATACTTCAATCGAGGAAGTTGTTCAGACTTTTATTGGTCAATTTTATTTGCAAGGCAGTGCAATCCGTACTTTGCCAACTGAAATTTTACTCGATTTTAATTTAGAAGATAAAGCCATTCTAGCTGAATCTATCTCATCTATTGCCGGGCGAAAAATTCAAATTCAAACAAAACCGCGTGGTGATAGAGCTCGTTACTTGAAATTAGCAAGAACAAATGCAGCAACGGCATTGGCTTCAAAACAAGTCGAGCAATCGACCATTTCGCAACGTTATACCTCGTTGATGTCTCTTCTTGATATGAAAGAGATAAAACGAATGGAATGTTTTGATATTAGTCACACTATGGGGGAGCAAACTGTGGCTTCATGTGTAGTATTTGACATGAATGGCCCATTAAAATCTGAATATAGGCGCTATAATATCAGTGGTATTACTCCTGGTGATGATTATGCGGCGATGAATCAAGTGCTCACTCGACGTTATGGTAAATCATTAGAAGACAGTAAGATCCCAGATATTATTTTTATCGATGGTGGTAAAGGGCAATTAGCACAAGCAATAGAGGTATTTGATACTCTTAATGTTGATTGGGACAAATCACACCCGAAATTAATTGGTGTTGCAAAAGGGAGTGATCGTAAAGCAGGGCTTGAAACCTTGTTTTTTGTACCTGAAGGTGAGGGAATGGCACTACCTTCTGATTCACCTGCGTTACATTTGATCCAACATATTCGTGATGAATCGCATCGTCATGCAATAACAGGGCACCGTCAACGTAGAGCCAAAGTAAAAAATACCAGTTCACTAGAGTCTATTGAAGGTGTAGGGCCTAAGCGTCGTCAAATGTTGTTGAAATATATGGGAGGGCTACAAGCTTTACGAGACGCAAGTGTTGAAGAAATTGCGAAAGTCCCCACAATTTCGACTGCATTAGCAGAAAAAATATTTAATGCGTTGAAACACTAAGTGTATTGATGCACCATATTAATAACTCTCACTTTTCTAGGTCGTGTAGAACGCTATGCAACTAAATATCCCAACTTGGCTAACTCTATTTCGTGTCGCTCTAATCCCATTCTTTGTTTTGGTGTTCTATTTGCCATTCAAAGATGCTCCATTAGTCTGCGCTATTATTTTTATGGTAGCAGCTGCAACAGATTGGTTTGATGGTTTTTTAGCTCGTAGATGGAAACAAACTACCCGCTTCGGTGCTTTTCTTGACCCAGTAGCGGATAAAGTAATGGTTGCAACAGCACTTGTTTTAATTACTGAGTACTATCATGAGTGGTGGATAACCTTACCAGCAGCAACAATGATTGCTCGTGAAATTATTATTTCGTCACTAAGAGAATGGATGGCTGAATTAGGAAAACGTAACAGTGTTGCCGTTTCTTGGATAGGAAAAGTGAAGACAACCGCACAAATGGGATCGCTTGTTGTGTTATTATGGCGTCCTACTGTTGAAGCAGAGTGGTTTGGATTCGCTTTATTATATATCGCAACAGTGCTAACTTTTTGGTCAATGTTTCAATATTTGAGCGCTGCGTGGTCAGATTTGCGCGAAGGTTGATCGAAATGACTGAAAATTCACCGAACGGTCAAAAAGATGCAAATATAGTGTTGACTAGATTCAGGAAATCAGTAGAATGCAACGCATCGAAAGGCACAACGGTTTACGGAAATAAAATAAGTAAATCAGCAAGTTCGGTAAAGCGGGAATAGCTCAGTTGGTAGAGCACAACCTTGCCAAGGTTGGGGTCGCGAGTTCGAGTCTCGTTTCCCGCTCCAATCTCTTATGAGATTGAGCAGTTGAGGCGCGTTGGCAGAGTGGTCATGCAGCGGATTGCAAATCCGTGTACCTCGGTTCGATTCCGGGACGCGCCTCCATTAATGCCCAGGTGGTGAAATCGGTAGACACAAGGGATTTAAAATCCCTCGGCTGTAAGGCTGTGCGGGTTCAAGTCCCGCCCTGGGCACCATCTCTTTTAGATAAAGAGTTTGGTGCAAAAGAAAGTCCATTGTGAATGGCATTGAGAAGTCAATAAGTAATAAGTCGTCCATACCAGTATATCTCTTAGTAATAAGAATTTACGGGCGCACCATACAATTTAGCCCAGGTGGTGAAATCGGTAGACACAAGGGATTTAAAATCCCTCGGCTGTAAGGCTGTGCGGGTTCAAGTCCCGCCCTGGGCACCATATAAATAGCGGACCTCAACTTGGGTCCGTTTTTTCTTCCTCTAGCATAAGTTAGTGAAAGAAAAGTAAAAAGCTGAAGTTGGCAATTTTAGAAGTAAATGTTTTAAATTTATTTGTTATCTAACTTGTTTAATAAGCAAGTATTAAGCGTAACAAATAAATACAATTTAGCCCAGGTGGTGAAATCGGTAGACACAAGGGATTTAAAATCCCTCGGCTGTAAGGCTGTGCGGGTTCAAGTCCCGCCCTGGGCACCATATAAATAGCGGACCTCAACTTGGGTCCGTTTTTTCTTCCTCTAGCATAAGTTAGTGAAAGAAAAGTAAAAAGCTGAAGTTGGCAATTTTAGAAGTAAATGTTTTAAATTTATTTGTTATCTAACTTGTTTAATAAGCAAGTATTAAGCGTAACAAATAAATACAATTTAGCCCAGGTGGTGAAATCGGTAGACACAAGGGATTTAAAATCCCTCGGCTGTAAGGCTGTGCGGGTTCAAGTCCCGCCCTGGGCACCATATAAATAGCGGACCTCAACTTGGGTCCGTTTTTTCTTCCTCTAGCATAAGTTAGTGAAAGAAAAGTAAAAAGCTGAAGTTGGCAATTTTAGAAGTAAATGTTTTAAATTTATTTGTTATCTAACTTGTTTAATAAGCAAGTATTAAGCGTAACAAATAAATACAATTTAGCCCAGGTGGTGAAATCGGTAGACACAAGGGATTTAAAATCCCTCGGCTGTAAGGCTGTGCGGGTTCAAGTCCCGCCCTGGGCACCATATAAAGCTTAGCTGATCTCTTAGCAAGTTCGAAAAAAGAAACCACCTACAACGGGTGGTTTTTTTGTTTTTAAATTTCATTTATTAAAATATTCTTAAACGTAACGGCAATTCTATCAGTCGGTAGATAGAAATGACTATCATTTATATAAAATGAAATGTTATATTGTACCAAAATAAATATTTTTTTTGGTTTTTATCTATGCTGATATTGAAATTTAAACATTATCTCTATCGAATGTTCTCGGTATTGATGGCACTTTTTACTCTGCTCTTATCTCCCGTCGCTTTAGCGCATCCACATAGTTTTATTGAGATGCAAACCACGTTTAATACACACAATGAAAAATTAATTGGATTGAGTTTTTCTTGGGTAATGGATCCCATGACGTCAATGGATATTCTTTATGACTTACAAAATGTGAAACCAGAAAGTGAACGTTGGAAAAAACAAGCAGCAGTATTAATGACAAATATATTGGCTCAGAATTATTTCTCAGAATTATACATTGATGGAAAAAAGCAGAGTTTTAAGCGTATACCTCAAAACTATGTTCTTGAGAGAAATAAGCTACAAGTCGTTTTTAGTTTCGATATCCTCTTAATTACGCCTATTCCATTTTCTGAGCATAAATTTGAACTGTTGACTTATGATCCCACTTTCTATGTCAGCATGGCTTATTCCAATGATTCAAAAATTACGCTTCCTATAGAAATGGCTGCTGAATGTGAGCATAAATTGATAGAGCCTTTTGCTGATGAAAAGCTAAAGAATTACGCCCAAACACTTGATACCAATGAAATGCCTGATATGGATTTAAATCTAGGGTTGTCTTTTACTCAACGAGTACAGGTTATATGTAAATGAGCGTAACAAGAAAGAATTCATTTTTATTATCAATGATTTTTATATTATTAATCGTGGGGAGTCTTTTATTACTGGCGTATTTTTGGTCTGAATTAACGTATTACAATATTCATTGGCAGAAAAAGATGAATAGTGAGCTTGCTACTTTAATGCAAGATATTAGCGAGAATGACTGGAAAGTCGGTTTTATTTTAATCGGTGTAAGTTTTCTTTATGGATTGCTTCATGCTATTGGCCCTGGGCATGGAAAAGTGATTATTACTGCCTATATTTCAACACATCCAACAAAATTAAAGAAAAGTGTGTGGTTAAGTGTATTCGCATCGTTGCTTCAAGGTATGGTTGCTATTTTTATCGTGACCATTATTTTATTTTTATTTGATTTATCAAGTGTGTATTTAAGAGCAGTGAGTCGTTATCTAGAAAATGCTAGTTATCTTTTAATTTCATTATCTGGATTTATTATTTGTGTGCAAACCCTTCGTCATCTTTTACAACATAGAAAAAAACGAAATTTAAAATTCGAAAAAGCCACTCGTATAATGACCGTGCCTAAATGCCCATACAAACAGCCTATTATAATGGCAGAACATCAATGTTGTGGTCATAAACATGTTATGACATCAGAAGACTTACCTTCTCAATGGCGTTCTCAATTGGCGGTACTTTTGGCTATTGGTTGTCGCCCTTGTTCTGGGGCTTTATTAGTTTTGTTATTTTCTTATGCATTAAATATTTATTATTGGGGTGTTGTCGCCACCATCGCAATGGCAATAGGAACTGCAACAACGATCAGCCTCATTGCACTCGTTGTCTGTTATATGCGTAATTATGCATACCAGTTGTTGACTAAGAAATCTAACACCGCACTTCAATATATTGGTGTAGGAGGAAGAGTGTTGGTAGGACTGTTTTTTATTTTTTTAGGTATACTGATGTTTAATAGCTCTGTGATATTAAAGGCACATGATGTTATGCCTCTATTTCGTTAATAATTAGAATAAATTTATAAAAGAGCCTGAATATTAATAATATAGGCTCTTTTGACCTTATTTATATAACTTAGTAATACTTATCAATAACCTTGATTAGTGAAAAATAGATTATTTGTTATTTCTGTTTTTTTCTAACCATTTTTGCATTTGCTCTATTTCAGGGCCTTGTGCATCAATAATAGCCTGGGCGAGTTTACGCATTTCAGGATCAGTACCGTATTTTAACTCAATTTTAGCCATGTCAATTGCACCTAAATGGTGGGCGATCATACCATCAGCAAAAGCGACATCCGCATTATCAGTGTTCATTCCTCTTGCCATATCGGCATGCATTTTATTCATGGAATCATTGAGTTCCTTTTGCATTGGCGAACTGTTATGAGGTGTATCCGTCTTCATGTTCATATGAGCATTGTTTGCCATTGCACCAAAAGAGAGAGCACTCATTAAAATAACAGCAGTAGGTAAAATTTTTTTCATAACAGTTTCCTTTGATTTATCGTGAAATTGTTATCACTCTAAAGATTCCCCTTAGGGGAAGGTCAATGTTGTTATTCAAAGTTTAATGTTCTTTACCTTTAATGACGTAATTACAAAATAGCCTTTTTAACCTATTTTATTTCAATTGGTTATATATCAACATTCAATTTTATATCTCTTTATATATTCGGAATTTCTTTATATAAAACAGAAAATTAATGATAACTATTCCCATTTAATACGTTTTGCTATAAAGCTGTATTATTAATGCAACTTTAAGGGCGGGCAATATGGATAATCAAACTACAATGCAGTCTATATCTCAAGAACACGCAAAAGCAGGGCATACCTTTTTAGCAAGTTTGGGGAAAACACGTTTAAGACCAGGTGGTGTAGAAGCATCTGATTGGCTAATTAATAATGCACATTTTACATCATCAAGCCATGTACTTGAGATTGCTTGTAATATGGCGACAACATCAATTGAAATCGCTAAGAAATATGATTGCCATATTATTGCGGTTGACATGGATGATAATGCTTTGGCTCATGCGAAAAATAATGTTGATAACGCACAATTATCACATTTGATCCAATTAACAAAAGCCAATGCGTTATCTTTGCCTTTTCCCGATAATACGTTTGATGTTGTTATAAATGAAGCAATGTTGACAATGTATGCAGATAAAGTCAAAGCAAAGCTAGTAAAAGAATATTACCGTGTTTTAAAACCTGGTGGTTTATTATTAACTCACGATATTATGAAGAAAAAGGATGATGTTAATAGAGATAAACTAATCGGTGTAGTGAAATCAAATGTAGCACCAATGTTTAAGCAAGAGTGGCATGATTTATTTATTAATATTGGTTTCTCAGAAGTAACAATAAAATCTGGCAATATGAGTTTAATGTCACCTATCGGTTTAATTCGTGATGAAGGCTTATTTAGAGCTGCTAAGATAATTAAAAATGGGTTGGTAAATAAGCAAAATAGACCACATTTCTTATCAATGTTTCGTTTTTTTAGAGAAAATCGACATGTTTTAAATTATATTGCGTGTTGCTCTAAAAAATGATCTTATCAAGAAAAATTTATATATTATTTAATGGCATCTAAGTAAAGCTAGGTGCTTATTTTTCTATAAATAAGAATAAATAGAACTGTATACCTCCGTAATAAAATGTAAAAAACAAAAAGAATCGTAATCCAGATTGAACCTGATTTATTTTAACTATATATATTAAGAAATAA
The DNA here is from genome assembly GCF_002607735.1 of Proteus alimentorum. GTDB lineage: Bacteria > Pseudomonadota > Gammaproteobacteria > Enterobacterales > Enterobacteriaceae > Proteus > Proteus alimentorum. The sequence continues at coordinate 509,687 of NZ_NBVR01000031.1, read as the reverse complement.
GCGTTAAAAAAGAAATATTAAAGCAGATATGATTTATATGTGGAGTTTAATATGAAACAGATACTTATTATTGCAGGAGGGATATTATCGCTAACTATTATGCTGGCTATCCTTGCTGCTATTCTAATCGTGTCTGTCATTAAAGAAAATACACCTGAGTTTTGGAGTGAAAGCCGCGAAGTGATTGAAAACTCCTCATCAACAGTACGTGAGACCCTTTCTACCATAGAATCAAAACGCGATACGCTTATGGCTATTTATCAATCTAAAGATAATAATGGAAGTTGTCAGCAGTTAGCTGAAAAGCTAAATGATGTTGAAAAAGCGCTTTCTGATGGAAAGTTAATGCTACCACGACCAGCAAAAGAACAAATATCGACCATCAAAAATGCTTTTGATGGTTCAACATCCCCCTCGAGAAATATTGCTTGCGAGCAAGCACTTCAAGTTATTAATGACTTGAGTCAATAATCTCAATATCCTTTCTATTTTTATTTATCTTTTATCCAACTGTCAGATTATTTTCGGCGATTAAATTAATATTTCTTAACTTAATTCAATGAATATGCGATATATTTTTCTTGAAAAGAGTCTATTTTTATTCTTCAACATAAAGTAGAGATAGGCCATTTATATCTACAATCTTACAATTAAAAGATTATGTTAACGTTAAAAAGAAGTTGCCAAGGGGATTTAAAGTTACGATATGAATATGCTAAAATTGATAGCTGATTCGCTTTAGCAATGAAATCTAGTGATAATTTGGTTTATTTTTTGTTTCTAACAAAATGCATTTTCATCTTTATGCTATTTTTTATTTTCAATGTAATAAATCCATTTTGGCTCAAGTAAGAAAAGTAAATCAGACAAAAGCTTCTATAAAAAAGCATGGCATATATATCAATATAATTTAAGAAAACATCGATTAATTATGAATATCGCAGCATCAAATGTAAATGAAGTTAGCCGTCAAACAGCGTGGATCAGGGTAATAATATTATCATTCGCAGCTTTCGTTTTTAATACAACAGAATTTGTTCCTGTTGCACTGTTAAGTGATATTTCTGAAAGCTTTGGTATGATCCCTGCTCAAACAGGTTTAATGATCACGATATATGCTTGGGTTGTTGCTTTAATGTCTCTGCCTTTAATGATAATGACAAGTAAAGTTGAGCGACGTAAGTTACTTATTATTTTATTTATACTCTTTATTTTAAGTCATATTTTATCTGGCGTAGCATGGGATTTTAAGTCACTGATAGCAGGGCGTATTGGTGTCGCGTTTTCTCATGCCGTATTTTGGTCTATTACCGCATCTCTAGCTATTAGAGTGGCACCTGCGGGTAAACGAGCTCAGGCATTAGGTTTATTAGCAACAGGAACAGCACTTGCAACAGTATTAGGTTTACCTATTGGTCGTGTTGTTGGACAGTGGTTAGGATGGCGTGCAACATTTATGGGCATTGGAATATTAGCCTTAATTACTATGTTTGCGTTAATGCGCTATCTACCTTTATTACCGAGTGAGCATTCAGGATCACTAAAAAGTGTGCCTATGTTATTAAAGCGTGGCCCATTGATGGGGATTTTTCTGCTAACAGTAATAGCCGTTACTGCTCACTTTACCGCATATAGCTATATCGAGCCTTTTGTGGTTGATATTGCAAATCTGGATCAGAATTTTGCTACGTTGGTGTTATTGATTTTTGGTGGAGCCGGTATCATTGGTAGCGTGTTATTTAGTCGTTATAGCACCAAAATGCCAACATCATTCTTATTTTCAGCCTTAATATTGCTTACTGTTTGTTTAAGCTTATTAATGATCAGTAGCCAGAATCTAACCGCATTTATTGTGCTGATTATATTTTGGGGTATTGGATTTATGTGCATTGGGCTAGGAATGCAGGTGAAAGTGATTGATTTAGCCCCTGATGCAACGGATATAGCGATGTCTATTTATTCTGGTATTTTTAATATCGGTATTGGTGCTGGCGCATTGATTGGTAATCAGGTTATTTTACATGCTGGTATGACAAATCTTGGCTATGCGGGAACAATATTAAGTATTATTGCAGCAGCTTGGTGTGGTTTTATCTTTAATCGTTATCGTGTGGCTATGGGGGGAGAACCCCGCCAAAAGAATCAGCTCCATCAACACTAAATAAGTATTTCCACGATATAAAGGCACTTATTCAATAGGAAGAGTGCCTTTTTTATTTGTTGTAGATGAATATCCTTAATCTCGCTTGTGATAGAATTCACAAAATTGACTTTGTATAGGATTAAGGCTAAAAAATGAATGGATTAACTTACCTAATGTTGGCAATTATATCTGAAGTGATTGCGACAACAATGCTGAAAGCTTCGGATGGTTTTAGCCGATTATATCCATCTATTGTAGTCGTCATTGGTTACTGTCTTTCTTTTTGGGCACTTTCCCAAGTGGTAAGAGTTATGCCATTAGGTATTGCTTACGCAATATGGAGTGGATTAGGGATAGTTTTAGTTTCTGTTGCAGCTGTGTTTCTCTATCAACAAAAACTCGATTTACCTGCCATTATTGGTATGACTTTAATTATTGCTGGTGTTTTAGTGATAAATCTACTTTCAAAAAGCGCTTCACACTAATAGGAATAACTGGAAGAAATTAAGGTGTCTTTGATGCAAAAGAAATTTAAAACAGCTTGTTATCTATTTATGTTAACTAGCTTTGCTTTTATTGCAGGATGCAGTAATTCAGCGCAGACACAATATTCATCTACACAAATGGTTAGTAAAAGTCGAACAATACCGACAACGAATCTTGATATTCCCTTAGAAGGATCAGCCAAGGCCACCTGTATTTTTTCAGGTGGCGTGCCTTCTTTAAACTATGAATTACATGGCGGTCAGACACCTGTGTGTCAATTTGCTAATGGTAAGCGTTGCAGTGAACAAGCTTTAATTGAAGGGGCTTGTATTCCCGGTTAAAACTTATTTGGAATTGAATGTTTAATCATCATTTATTTATTATAAAAATAGCCTTTAGTTTATCGCTAAAGGCTATTTTCTTTTTTATTCTTTTGTTTTAAAAGAACTTGTGATTTGGCTCATTAATACTAATAAGCCTACAACAAAATAAGCAGAGAAAATAATCAGCATCCATTGTGGCATTTCTAAAGTTAAGAATTGCCATTGGCTAACAGAACAATCACCAGTTGCTTGGAATACAGAAGGGAACCAATCTTGCAGGGCAAACCAAGAAGGTAAAGTGACAAAAAAATCACAGGTTGCAAAAGGTGATGGATTCAGAATAAGTTGTGTATGCTCCCAAGAAAGTTCAATTCCTCGGTATGCAGAATAAATCCATAAAAAACCACCAGCCATACGCATAAGTGCCATTTTAGGTGCGGATGCCCCAATCAATGCGGCAACTAAGATCCCTAATACCGCGATGCGTTGATAGACGCACATGACACAAGGCATTAATTCCATTCCGTACTGAAAATACAACGCAGCACCTTCAAGACCTATTGCTGTTAATGCAAGCAACAGCCATGAAAAACGGCTTTGTGACCAGTGACGAAGAGAAGTCAGCATAATAATATCCATTTAAATATTAAATAAAATAAGTGTCTATTCTGCCGAAAAATCAAGCGCAAAAAAAGTTAAAACCCGTTATTTCACAAATATTTACATTCAAGCTTCTTTTAATGAAGAAAATAGGACTTTTATCAAATAAAAGTCCTATTTATGTGGTGTAGCTGTGTATCTATTGTTATGGAATGGCAACTAAACCAATTTCATAGAACCAATGTGTCGCAGGAACAAGCCAAAATTCAACCGCCAATAAACCAAGCAATGTCATTACAATCGTATATGGCAGTGCCATTATCACCATACGGCCATATGATAAACGGATAAGTGGTGATAGTGCAGATGTTAATAAGAACAGGAATGCGGCTTGACCATTTGGCGTCGCAACAGAAGGTAAGTTTGTACCTGTATTAATAGCAACACCAATATGCTCATATTGTGATTGGCTAATTAATCCATCTTGCAATGCTGTTAAAGCTTCACTGATATAAACCGTACCCACAAACACGTTATCTGAAATAGCAGATAGTAGACCATTAAAGAGGTAAAAAAGAGACAGTTGTGATGATTCTGAAGCTTGAAGAACAAACTGAATAATAGGACCAAATAATTGTTGATCAATAATAACAGCAACAATAGAGAAGAAAACGGTCAATAATGCAGTGAAAGGCAAGGCTTCTTCAAATGCTTTACCAAGAGCATGTTCTTCTGTGATCCCACAAAAAGCGGTGGCAAGAATAATAACAGATAAACCGATAATACCGACTTCTGCTAAATGGAGCGCTAAAGCAACAATCAACCAAATACCAATTAATGCTTGGATCATCAGTTGTGCTTTTTCTTGCGAAGTACGTTTTTCACTGTTTTTCTTGTCATATTCAGTGAGAACTTTACGAACTAAATCAGGTAATTCAGCACCATAACCAAAGAGCTTAAAGCGTTCTACAAAGTAGCACACTGCAAGACCTGCAAAGAAAACAGGAATAGTGACAGGTGACATTCTGATAAAGAAGGTCACAAAATCCCACTCTAAATGTTTTGCAATAATAAGGTTTTGTGGTTCACCTACCATGGTCATTACGCCACCTAATGCAGTACCAACACCAGCATGCATCATTAAGCTACGCAAAAAAGCACGGAATTGTTCTAAAGTTTGTTTTTTTTCTGCGGTATCAATAAATCCATCATTATTTAATTCTGCACCTGATTGATTAGAAGCAAAATTATGATAAATAGAGTAGAAACCGAGAGAGACACTGATGACAACCGCGATAACGGTTAAAGCATCTAAAAAGGCAGATAAAAATGCACTTGCGAAGCAAAAAGCGATAGATAACATTCGTTTAGAACGAATGGATAACAGCAGTTTAGTAAAAGCAAACAGTAATAATTGCTTCATAAAATAGATACCTGCAACCATAAAGACAAGAAGCAAAATTACTTCAAGGTTGTTGGCAATTTCATGACCAATCTGTTTTGGGCTAGTCATACCAATGATGACGGCCTCAATAGCAAGTAATCCTCCGGGTTGTAACGGGTAACACTTTAGCGCCATAGCGAGTGTAAAAATAAATTCTACAACTAATAGCCAGCCGGCGACAAAAGGGTCAACAAAGAAAAAAATCAGTGGGTTGATAATTAAAAAAGTAAGAATAGCAAGCTTATACCAATCTGGGGAATTCCCCATAAAGTTCTTTAGTAGTGCTTGTCTTATACTCATATCCATTAGGTTTCTCATCCTCCAAATAGAGATTTTAAGCGCAATGATGCGCAATTTAACCATAGTACGCGCTAATCGCTGTGAAATTAAGCGCATTAGTAATAATAAATTGATAAAACCACATCCAGTTTTATGATGCCATTCACTATTTAATGATGGTTGAGCTATATCAAAATTACGCATTCTGATATTATCTTTACCATTATTAGCAGAAAAATCGCTTCGGAAGAAATAAAAATATGGTTATTAAGGCTCAAAGCCCCGCAGGTTTTGCGGAAGAGTATATTGTTGAAAGCATCTGGAATAATCGTTTTCCTCCTGGATCTATTCTTCCAGCGGAACGTGAGCTCTCTGAATTAATCGGTGTTACAAGAACCACACTAAGAGAAGTGTTACAACGCCTTGCTCGTGATGGTTGGTTAACAATTCAACACGGAAAGCCAACGAAGGTAAACAATTTCTGGGAAACATCTGGCCTTAATATCCTTGAAACAGTAGCTCGCCTTGATCATGATCGAGTACCACAATTAATCGATAATTTATTGGCTGTCAGAACCAATATCTCAGCTATTTTTATACGTACAGCATTCAGAAATAGCCCTGAAAAATGTATTGAAGTTTTAAACCATTCGCTTACCACTGAAAATAGCGCTGATGAGTTTAGTGAACTAGATTACAACATTTTTCGTGGATTGGCGTTTGCATCAGGTAACCCAATTTATGGCCTTATCTTAAACGGTTTAAAAGGGCTTTATACGCGCGTAGGCCGCTATTATTTCTCAAATATTCAAGCTAAAGAACTCGCGTTAGCATTCTATAAAAAACTGGCTGCATTATGTGAGCAAAAAGATGTCGAGCACGTCATGGAATGTGTCCGTCAATATGGTAAAGACAGTGGTATTATCTGGCAAAGTTTACAGTCACCATTACCGAGTGACCTAGAAGAAGTTAAACGCTAATTTCGTTTGCTGCTTTATCACAATAGAAAGAACCAGTATTCATTAATTTATGATACTGGTTTTTTTTATGCTTTTAAAAAAGCCCAACATGTCATTTTTTAGGCAATGCTTTAAATAGGTTATTTTTAGTAAAAAGAGTAACCAAAATGAGTTAATTAAAGCATTATCTTCTTAAATTAAACTATTTTTTGGACTTTAATAAAATTATAATTGCCTTTTCCTATGCTTTAAACTCTCTTAAAATTAAAATAATTTACTAATTAATATTTTTATAATTTACAGTAAAGATTATATCTTTTTGATTTTATAGCTTAATTTAAATGTTTTTTTTGAAAATCACTTGTCGAATAACAATCAAATGTGACTTAACTCTAAAATATGTCTTTTTATTGGTCTAGATGATTATTCTATATTGGCTTTTTGTGTATGGAATATTATTCTTATGTTATATCAATGTAAACTATTGGAGTCTTGCCATGAAAGTGATCATCTTAGGTGGCGGCGTTATTGGTGTGACGAGTGCGTGGTATCTTGTGCAACAAGGCCATGAAGTTATTGTTGTTGATAGACAAAATAGTGCCGCAGAAGAGACGAGTGCAGGTAATGCTGGTCAAATATCGCCAGGATATGCAACACCTTGGGGGGCGCCGGGTATCCCATTAAAAGCCGTTAAATGGATGTTTCAAAAGCACGCTCCATTAGCGATTAAACCTGATGGATCACTTTTCCAATTACGTTGGATGTGGCAAATGTTACGTAATTGTGATGCATCACATTACACCATGAATAAAAGCCGTATGGTACGTATTGCTGAATATAGCCGTGATTGTATTCGTCAGTTACGCCAAGACACAGGTATTGAATACGAAGGACGTCAAGGCGGTACTCTGCAACTTTTTCGTGATCAAAAGCAATTTGATAATGCAGCCAATGATATTGCTGTATTAAAGCAAGAGGGTGTTGCTTATGAATTGTTAACGGCAGATCAACTAAAATTAGCAGAACCCGCACTTGAGCATGTTAGTCACAAATTGACTGGTGGTTTACGTTTACCAAATGATGAAACGGGTGATTGTCAATCTTTTACGAAAAAACTCGCAAAAATGGCAGAAGATGCAGGCGTTACGTTCTTGTTTAACAAAGAAATCAAACATTTGTTATTTGATGGTGATAAAGTAGCGGGCGTTCAATGTCATGATGGATTATTAACAGCCGATCACTATGTTGTTGCCATGGGCTCTTATTCAACAGCGTTTTTGAAAAACAAAGTTGCCATTCCTGTTTATCCCCTTAAAGGTTATTCGCTTACAATGCCGATTATTGATGCTTCAAGAGCACCAGTATCCACTATTTTAGATGAAACTTATAAAATTGCGGTAACACGTTTTGATGAGCGAATTCGTGTCGGTGGAATGGCAGAAGTCGTTGGTTTTAATCTGGATATTTTAAAATCACGCTGTGAAACATTGAAAATGGTTGTACAAGATCTTTATCAAGGTGGTGGTGATATTGAGAAAGCCACATTTTGGACAGGTTTAAGACCTATGACACCCGATGGTACACCTATTGTAGGGCCTACGGCTTATCGTAATTTATCATTAAATACAGGGCATGGCACATTAGGTTGGACAATGGCATGTGGCTCTGGCCAATTATTGGCTGATCTAATTTCAGGAAATAAACCGGCTATTGCCGCTGATGATTTATCTGTGTTTCGATATATCGATGGCTTTAATACTAAATTGCTCTTACCAGGGCAAAAACTTGATGCTGCTTATTAATTGAGGAAAAACCATGTCCAGACCCACAAAAGTAACCATTAACCTCGATGCATTAAGCCATAATCTGTCTGTTATTAAAGAGAGAGTGAAAGGTAGCAAAGTGTGGTCTGTTGTGAAAGCAGATGCTTATGGACATGGATTATCCTGTGTTTGGCCTGCATTAAGTCATACTGATGGTTTTGCATTAATTGAGTTAGACAAAGCTGTCATGCTAAGAGAACAAGGATGGGTAGGGCCTATCCTTTTGCTGGAAGGTTTTTTTAAGCCAGAAGATGTTTATTTATTAGAACGCTATTCTCTGACAACCACAGTGCATTCCGATTGGCAATTTGATGCCATAGAAAATGCACAATTAGAAAGACCCATTAACATCTATCTTAAATTGAATAGTGGGATGAATCGGTTGGGCTATCGACCAGACGCCTATAAGCAAGCCATTGCTCGTGCAAAAAATATCAAAAATATTGGTTCAATTATCCAAATGTCACATTTTGCTAATGCAGATACTGGATTGAACATGAATGCACAAAAGGCCACTATTAACCAAGCAATGATAAATGAATTACCTCGGTGTTTGGCAAATTCAGCCGCAACGTTATTTGATCCTGAAACTTATCAAGATTGGGTGCGACCGGGTATTATTTTGTATGGTGTTTCGCCTTCAGGTGTTTGGCAAGATATTGCTGATTTCGATTTACAACCCGTAATGACATTTAATAGTGAAATATTAGCCATTCAACAAGTCAAAAAAGGTGAGCAAATAGGTTATGGTAGCCGATATACCGCTGAGCGTGATATGCGGATCGGTGTTGTTGCCTGTGGTTATGCCGATGGTTATCCAAGACATGCGCCAGACGGTACTCCTGTTATTGTTAATGGACATAAAACACAGTTAGTAGGGCGGATTTCTATGGATATGCTAACCATTGATGTTACCGATTTTCCTGATGTCAATTACGGTAGTTCAGTTGAATTATGGGGAGAAAAACTTCCTGTTGATGATGTTGCAGCAGCATGCGGCACTATTGGTTATGAATTACTGTGTGCAATAGCACCAAGAGTTGCTGTCGAAGTGATGATAAATTTACCTAATTCCACTTTTTCTGATCTAAATGAAAGTTGTTGATAATCACTAAACTAGAATAAGCTTAAATTTATTTTGATTTGGTGATCCTATGAGTAACGGCATTGCATTGCGTGTGAAAGGAAAGGTTCAAGGCGTTGGGTTTCGCCCATTTGTTTGGCAATTGGCCCATCGTTTTGGTTTATTAGGGCAAGTGAGCAATGATAGTTTGGGTGTATTGGTACATTTAACACCATCACCTAAAAATGCACTCTTTATAGAAGCATTAAAAGCAGAATGCCCACCATTAGCACGCATTGAACGTATAGAAGAATCACCGTATCAATGGGAGCAACTACCTACTGACTTTATTATTGTAAAAAGTGGTGGTGGCGAAATGGATACACAAGTTGTTCCTGATGCAATGACTTGCCAAGCGTGCATTGATGAATTGTTTGACCCACAAAATCGTCGTTATCATTATCCTTTTATTAACTGTACACATTGTGGTCCTCGTTTTACCATCATAAAAAAAATGCCTTATGACAGGCCTTTTACTTCAATGTCTGAATTTCCATTCTGCCCTGAATGTAAACATGAATATGAAGATCCTGCAGATAGGCGCTTTCATGCTCAGCCTAATGCCTGTCCTGTATGTGGGCCTCATATCTGGCTTGCCGATAATCAAGGTAAAGAGTTAGCAACAAAAGCGCTTGCATTAACTCAAGCTTGTGAAGCATTACTTGCTGGAAAAATTGTGGCAGTTAAAGGTATTGGTGGTTTTCATTTAGTGTGTGATGCACGTAATAATGAAAGCGTTGCATTATTGCGTGAACGCAAATACCGACCAGCAAAGCCATTAGCTGTGATGATCACAGGAATTGATCAAATTAAAGCAGATAAGCAAGATCCCGATTTTCTTCCAACCGCTATCCAAACATTGCAAAGTACGGCCGCCCCAATTGTATTAGTTCCTAAAACTGTTGCCCCTAAACTTGCGGAGCTTATTGCGCCGGGATTAACTGAAATTGGTGTTATGTTACCCGCCAATCCACTACAACATCTATTAGCGCGCGGCACGAACATTCCTCTTGTGATGACATCAGGAAATGCATCAGGTCATACACCCGCATTAAGTAATGAAGATGCTTTAATGCAATTGAAAGATATTGCAGATTTATTCTTAATGCATAATAGAGAAATTATACAAAGGGCGGATGACTCATTAGTTCGTATTGAGGGTAAACAGAGCGTGATGATCAGACGCTCTCGTGGTTATGTCCCAGATGCAATTTCACTGCCTGAAGATTTTCGAGCTCAGCCCTCAGTACTTGCTATGGGGGGCGACCTGAAAAATGTATTTTGCTTATTACGTCAACATCAAGCCATTATGGGGCCTCATTTAGGGGATCTTGATGATTTAAGCGTGCGACAACAGTTGGTAAAATCGTTGGCTCTCTTCCAACAAATTTATCGCTTCACACCGAAAGCCATTGCAATAGATGCACATCCTAACTATATCAGTCATCAGTTGGGTAAACAGTTTGCCCAAGAACAAAATATTCCTGTTATTGAAGTCTCTCATCACCATGCACATATTGTTTCTTGTCTTGCTGAACATGGTCGTACTCATCAACAAGGTGCTGTCATTGGCATTGCTCTTGATGGATTAGGTTTTGGTCAAGATGGCACGCTATGGGGAGGGGAATGTCTGCTGGTGGACTATCAACATTCAGAGCGGATAGGTGGACTTCCTGCTGTTGCGATGCCCGGAGGCAATCTTGCCTCTATTCAACCTTGGCGAAACTGGTTCGCACATTTAGCTACTTTTTCTGAAGATTGGCAAGGTAGTGTTATCGCCCAAATGATACCTAGCAATGATTTGCAGATATTAAGTAAGGCCGTAGAGCGCGGCTTAAATTCGCCTAAAGCTTCTTCTTGTGGACGTTTTTTTGATGCAGTTTCGGCATCATTAGGATTAGCGCCTAAAGAGATAAGCTGGGAAGGTGAAGCAGCTTGTTATCTACAAACAGCAGCATCAGCGTGTCATAAAGAAAAACAGGCAGAAATCATTAAGCAATATGGGCATTTGATGCCTGTAAAAAATAACGTGCTTGATTTGTGTGTTTTTTGGTCGCAGTGGGAAAGTGTAGCGTTGAATGTCAGTGAAAAAGCATGGTTGTTTCATTATTTATTAGCTGAAGGTTTAGGCAATATTGCATTGCAACATGCAGATAAATATCAGATTGATACCATTGTACTTACGGGGGGGGTGTTAAATAATACATTACTCAAACACCTGTTTAAGAAAAAATTAAACAATAAAAAAGTACTTGCTCCTATGATGTTACCTGCTGGAGACGGTGGTATTGCATTAGGGCAGGCACTGATTGCGACACATTTAATGCAAAACTAAAATGATTATAGGTAAAATAATGTCAGTTTTAGTTATTTGTGACTGAAATAGGTTTTTGGTTGCTATTTTATTAATGACAATATGGAAAATCATCGTGAGTAATAAGAAGATTATCATTTCTTTAGCCGTTATCGCAGGACTTAGCACACCAGTCGCATTTGCTGGCGAATGGTCAATAGGTGGTTCAGTCTTAGCGCAAGTCACTCCTTATAAAGGGGCTAAATCAAAAGATTATTTATTACCCGTACCTCAGGTTAACTATCAGTCAGAAAATTTCTATTTCGCAACGTTAGCAGCGGGATATTACCTGTGGAATACACCGAAAGATAAACTTTCTGTTGATTTACACTACTATCCACAAGCCTTTAAACCAAGCGATAGTGACGATGAGCAAATGAAAAAACTGAATCGTCGTCGTGACACTATGATGGGGGGCTTTACTTATAAGCACCATGAATCATGGGGTAGCTTAAGAGCAATTGTATCGGGTGATATGCTAGGCAAAAGTAACGGTATTATCGCTGATGCTGCTTATTTATATCCTTTCGAATTTGGTAACTGGTCTTTACAACCAGGTGCGGGTGTTGTTTGGGAAAACAAAAAGCAAAACCGTTATGCTTATGGAATTAGCCATGCAGAATCACAACGCAGTGGTTTAGCAGAATATACACCAAATGATAGTTGGAGACCGTATGTAGAGCTATCAGCGAACTATAAGTTTGCTGAAAAGTGGAATTTCTTTGCGATGGGACGTGTTGACCATTTACCAAGTGAAGTGAAAGACAGCCCAATGGTGAATAAATCTGTTACTGCGATTGTGTGGACAGGTGTGACTTACACATTTTAATTATAGCTAAAATTTACTAGAACTTAGCGAGATTAGCGATGATAGAAAAGCTTCAATGTAAACTTGAAGCTTTTTGTTTATTGTGTGATATGCCAGTAATACTTTATTTTTCGGTAATGTTTTTACGAACACGAACGACCAGAGATAAGCGACCGGGATGAACGTTATCTGGCTTTAAAGGTTGGTGAATACGTGCCGTTTCTACACAAGCCATTTTGCGATAGCCGCCTGTGCTCATATCTTTCATTGAACTAGCAAGCTCTGCACCGGGGTTCCAACACACAACATCACTATGATGGTAATGATGAACTTCAATTGTGCGATCCCAACCATCATCATGAATAAGATTAAAATCGTCAGGCTCTGTATAAAGCCTGTCAGTGCGTCCATTAAAGCGTAATGAGGTTTCATCAGTGTAAACCTCTTTGTCTGCCACTGTGTCAATGTAGTGGCTTCCTAAGCCACTTACAGAGACATTATCAATGTCACTCACGTTAAAATAAGAGTGAAGGGCAGCCGTCGCTTCATAATCGCCGTAAGATTCTAATTCAACCTCACAGGTTGCGCCTAATTTAAAGCGAGCAATAACAGTAAAGGGATGAGGCCAATATTTTTGTGTTTGTTGGCTCTCTTTTAATGTCATGGTGATGAGAACACCCTCTTCTTGTTCTGTATGAGCACTAAATTCCCAAGGAAGAATTCGCGCAAATCCATGGCTCGGTGTACCCGCTGAAGCAAACCAAGGCCAGCAAATAGGAATACCGCCACGAATGGCAACACCAGGCGTGAAGAGAGAGGCTTCGCTTAGCCAAAATACAGGGTGCTCTTGTGCGGGTTGCCAAGCAATTAAATGTGCGCCTTGAAGGCTGATAGCTGCGCGTACTTTAGGATGCGAAATAACAAGAATAGGAAGTTCGCCTAATTGCCGACGACTTAAGTAAGGTGATATTTGTTCAATAATCGGCAAAGAAAAAATTTTCTCATTCATTATCTTATAACCTTATGTCACTGACTATTTTAATACAATAAACTGACTGGCTAGAAAATAAAAGAGCCACCGAAAAGGTGGCTCTAAAATAAATCGTGACTTTCTAAGCTCTAATTATTTAGAGATATGAGAAATCAGATCCAGAACTTTGTTTGAATAACCAACTTCGTTATCGTACCAAGCAACTAATTTAACAAAGTTGTCGTTCAGAGCGATACCAGCTTTAGCATCAAATACTGAAGTCAGAACTTCGCCGTTGAAGTCAGTTGAAACAACTGCATCTTCAGTGTAACCCAGAACGCCTTTCAGTTCGCCTTCAGCTGCTGCTTTGATAGCGTCACAGATTTGAGCGTAAGTTGCTGGTTTTTCCAGACGTGCAGTCAGGTCAACAACAGAAACGTTAGGAGTAGGAACACGGAAAGACATACCAGTCAGTTTGCCGTTCAGTTCAGGAATAACTTTACCTACAGCTTTAGCAGCACCAGTTGATGATGGAATGATGTTTTGAGAAGCACCACGACCACCACGCCAGTCTTTTGCAGATGGGCCATCAACAGTACGTTGAGTTGCAGTTGTTGCGTGAACAGTCGTCATCAGACCTTCAACGATACCGAAGTTGTCGTTGATAACTTTAGCTAAAGGCGCTAAGCAGTTAGTAGTACAAGATGCGTTAGAAACGATATCTTGACCTGCGTATGATTTATGGTTTACGCCCATTACGAACATTGGAGTGCTGTCTTTTGAAGGACCAGTCAGAACAACTTTTTTCGCGCCAGCTTGGATGTGTTTACGAGCAGTTTCATCAGTTAAGAATAGACCAGTTGCTTCTGCAACAACGTCAGCACCGACTTCGTTCCATTTCAGATTTGCTGGATCTCTTTCTGAAGTTACGCGGATGGTTTTACCATTAACAACGAGGTGGCCATCTTTTACTTCAACAGTACCGTTGAAACGGCCATGAGTTGAATCGTATTTCAGCATGTATGCCATGTAGTCTGCGTCTAACAGATCGTTAATACCTACGATTTCGATATCTGAACGTTCTTGAGCAGCACGGAAAACGATGCGGCCGATACGACCAAAACCATTAATACCTACTTTGATAGTCATATGTATTCCACCAGCTTTAATTTAGTGAATTAAAAAGTTGCTTCTAAAGTTACCAAAACCGCGCCAATCGTCAAGCGGAATCGTGTCAATAATTGCAAAAAATCAATTAAAAAAACACTTTTCGCTTAAAGATTGGTCGTTTTAGCTAAATGTTACGCTGTGTATTATCGGGATCAACGCCAATAAATGAAGTTACCTTTACTCCGTTATGTGAAATTCATCACATTTCAAAAACTAAAGATCACTCTTGATGATTTTAGACCATATTTTCCAGATTTGTTGTTAAATCTTTGTTATCATTCACTGTTGTTTTAAAAAGCATTTTTCTGGGCAAGAGGTCGATATGGCAGATAATGAAAAGAAAGTGAATATTTCAAGTAATAACAATCACCTTGATTTATCAACACTCAACGAAATGCAACGTTATGTGACGCAACAGCAAGGCACCGAACCTCCGTTTAGTGGTAAATTATTACACAATCGTCAAACAGGAATTTATCACTGTTTATGTTGTTCTGCGCCTTTGTTTTATTCAGATACGAAATTTGATGCAGGATGTGGTTGGCCTAGCTTTTACCAACCCGTTAGCGATAGTGCGATTCGCTATGTTGATGATTTTTCTCACAATATGAAAAGAACTGAAATACGTTGCCAGCAATGTGATGCACATTTAGGCCATGTTTTTAATGATGGTCCAGCCCCAACAGGGGAGCGTTATTGTGTTAATTCAGCATCTCTTTCCTTTACGAATAGTGAAACAGGCGAAAAACAAGTCGGTTAGTTTAGTTAATTTAACAAAATAATAACAAGTGAAAAAACGATTCAGCCATTTTAAATGATTATTTAGCTTATGGAGCAATCAATGGAAGTTAATGAACTTATTTCGATGGTAACCCCTGAAATTTACCAGCGTATTTCAACCGCGGTTGAGCTAGGTAAATGGCCTGATGGCGTTGCATTGACCGATGAGCAAAAAGAACATTGCATGCAGATTGTTTTATTATGGCAGGCGAAAAATAACCACACACCTGAGCATATGACAGTAGGCACTAATGGACAAATTACCATGAAGAGCAAACAAGAATTAAAAGCTCAGTTTCAATCTGAACGTTTAGCAACGTTAACGCCAATGGATGATGATTAAAACGTGTGTTGAATGGATAGAATAAATATAAAAGGGGTTGTTTATTAACCAAACTGGTTAAAATTAGCCCCTTTTTCATTTTATGAAGATAAAGAAAATAACGAACTTATTGATTGTTACGATTAAGCCAATGTGCTGAATCAATTAATGCTGCGCCTTTTGCTCTCATCTCTTCTAGTGCTTTTTCGCTATCACCATCTTGAATATTTACACCGCGACAACCGTCTGTAATGACTGAAACCTGATATCCTAATAATAATGCATCTAGCACGGTAAATTTGACACAGTAATCTGTAGCAATGCCTAAAATATAAAGATGTTTTATATTGAGCGTCTGTAAAAGGGTATGCAAACCCGTTTGGTATTCATGGTCGTTATCAAAAAAAGCACTATAACTATCAATAAGGTGATTTTGCCCTTTGTAAATAATATGATTAATCAGTGCTTGGTTTAATTCGGGATGAAATGCAGCACCATAAGAGTTTTGTACGCAATGAATGGGCCACCAAACTTGTGGTAACCCATTAAGTATGCCGATTTCACCCACAACAGTACCTGAATTTTCAGCAAAACTTAGATGATCGGCTGGATGCCAATCTAAACTGGCGATAATAGGATTTTTAGATTGCTTGAAATCATGAATAAGTTGATTAGCTGTTTGTATCACTATGTTGCTTTCATTAACAGCTAATGCGCCACCTGTACAAAAATCGTTTTGTATATCAACCAATAACAGTGCGGAATTTTTCACCACTTTTACCTTTAGATTAAACTTAATCGTTATCGTCTAATGTCATTTCGCCGCGTAGGTTTTGTTGCATTAGTCGGCAGATTTCAGTGTAATTATATTGTTGGCTAAGGAGATAATGCAGTTTAGTTAATGTTGCCTCAAATGTCATATCAAAGCCACTGATCACACCGACTTCTGCCAATGCTTGACCTGTTGCATAACCTTCCATATTTACTCGGCCAGAAATACATTGTGTAAGGTTGATAACAACAATACCACGCTCTGTTGCTTCACGTAGGGTAGAAAGTAGTGCAGGGTGTGAGGGTGCATTACCGACACCATAAGAGCGCAATATTAAGGCTTTCACCGGTTGAACCAGGATATTTTTAACCACTTCATCTGAAAGACCCGGATAAATTGTGACAACACCAATAGGCTGAGGCGTAATATTATGTGTAATAAATTCCCCATTTCCTTTTGGAAAAGAATTAATTTTAAATTGTTTAATATTAATGCCCGCTTCTAGTAGAGGTGCGCTATTCGGCGATGCAAAGGCATTAAAACCATCAGCATGTGCTTTTACTGTGCGGTTTCCACGATACAGCGTGTTATTGAAAAATAGAGCCACTTCATTAATGGGATGATGTGCAGCGAGATAAAGCGCATTTAATAGGTTTGTTTGTCCGTCAGATCGTAAGGCTTCTAAAGGAATTTGAGAGCCAGTAACGATAATAGGCTTGCTAAGATCCTCAAACATAAAAGAGAGTGCTGATGCGGTAAATGCCATGGTATCAGTACCATGAAGAATAGCGAACCCATCATAGTTGTGATAATTTTCATTAATATCATCCGCGATAGATTGCCAATCTTCGGGGGTGATATTTGAAGAATCAATTAAAGGAAGGTGCTCTTTGATTGTAAAATCAGGCATCTCCTCACGGTGGAATTCTGGCATTTTAGCTAATTGGCGTTGCAAATGGCCTGATACAGGAATATAGCCATGTTCAGAATGTTGCATACCAATAGTACCGCCAGTATAAACAACGTAGATTGATTTCTTTTGCATCAGACAAAGCACTCTTATTAAGTTGTGAGAAATTCCTGATTATAGGGAGTTTGCAGAATAAAAAAAGGAAAGGATGCTAAAAAAGAAAATAGAGATTAATGAGTATCTACTTTAAATCATTATATTAAAAATAGCTTGAAGACAAACGAACAATAATTATTCATCAGCATATCATGCTATAAACAGTGATAAAAATAAGAGAAATACACCTGCTCTGTATGAGCAGGTGTATGAATGGAAAAGATTATTGAATATCCCCACAAGATAAACAATACGCATAGCGATTTAGCGGATCGTTCATGTTGCGATAAAACTCAGTCTGTGTTTTAACTTCTTTTAAAACAGGTGCAGGTATATATGTTTGTAACGGATCAGGGATAAGCGCTTTTGCGTTAGATGATAAGCTCATAATGATCTGTTCAGAGAGGCTTAATTCCGGTTTCATCCAATCAATAACGGGGTGCTCAATTTTTGCCATTTTAGCAACAGCATCAATTGCATCATCAAAATCACCAAATTCATCGACTAAACCAACATTTTTTGCATCTATTCCTACCCATACTCGACCTTGAGCAATACGATCAATTTGAGCCGGTGTTTTTTTACGAGATTCAGCCACTAAATTAAGAAACGTTTTATAACCACTTTCGATATTTAGCTGTAAAAGCTCGGCAAATTCTTCAGGTAGTTTATTTGTGACAGATAATCCGGCTAATGGTGAAGTTGTGACACCATCAGTATAAACACCAATAGATTCTAGGCTGTTTTCAAAGGTATTAATAACGCCAAAAATACCAATTGAGCCTGTTAATGTTGATGGGCTAGCAATAATCTTATTTGCAGGGGTTGAGATCCAATATCCACCTGATGCGGCTAAGCCCCCCATTGAAACAATCACATGTTTTTTCTGTTGTTTAAAGGCAGCAACCTCACTGCGTATTTGCTCTGATGCCGAAACACTACCTCCAGGACTATTTACACGTAATACAAGAGCCTTAATATTTGGATCTAAACGTGCTTGGCGAATTTGATTAGCAATAGTTGAACCCCCGGCAGAACCTGGGATACTTTCGCCATCAATAATGGCTCCTTGAACAACGACTACGGCAATATTACCTTCATCATTTGCAGGTAATGATGAAGTTAACGTATCAGCATAATCATAAATGCTGATATTGTTAAATTGCTGGTTCTTTTTATCCCATTGGAAGGTTTCTGTCATATCTGCTTCAAATTGAGCGTATGAGCTTACAGAATCCACTAATTTACGATTTAGCGCATAAGTTGCGTTATCCCCATCTGCATTACGTAGCTGTGTAATCATCTCTTTTGCACCGGGGAAAACATCTTCTGTGGTAATACTTCGGTTTTCTGCAACTTGCGTTAAATAAGTCGACCACAGTGAATGAACTAAACGTAGTGAAGCTTCTCGAGATTCCGCAGACATGTCATTACGCATTAAGGGTTCAACCGCAGATTTATACGTTCCTACGCGGAAAATATGAGTACTCACTTTTAAATTCTCTAACAGTGTTTTGTAATAGAGATTTTGAAAGCCAAAACCATAAACACCCACCGCACCTTGCGGTGTGAGATAAATTTTATCTGCATAAGAAGCGAGATAATATTGTGGCTGACTGTAATAACCACTCACTGCAAAAATCGGTTTGCCTGTCTTTTTAAATTCATTAAGTGCTTTACCAATATAATTTAGTGAAGGCTGATCTGCGCCTGCAAATTCATCAAGTTTGAGCACCATACCTTTAATTTTCGGATCTTGAGAGGCTTTTCGTAGCGTATCGACGACTTCAAATAATGAATTTTCTTGGAGTTGGCTACTCGAAACACCTAAAAGCTCACGTCCAACTTCTCCTAAAGGATTTTGAGTTGCAGTTTGGTCAACAATGACACCTTTAAGATCAACAAGAAGGGCGCCTTCATAATCCATCGGTTTTTGTGCTTCCTTACTAATTAAGAAAATACCAATGACCATAAAAAGAAGGAAAAAGAAAATAACGTTTAAGATTAATTTCCTGATAAAGTTAATGGCTTGCCAACTGAATTTAAATATTGCGCCGATTAACTCCATAATTTTATTCATATTATCTCCACATCATGTAAAGCTAAAATTTAATCCTAAACAGTCATGCTAGAATTATTGGTAAGCAGGTTACATCCACATAATCTCATACTATTAAAACAAAAAATGTTGTTAGCAATAGCGAGAATAGCAATAACAATAAAGGAATATTCTAATATAGCTATTATTGAATGTCTGTCATTGATTTTTAGGAAACGACTAATGATAACTTTTTGCTTAAGGTGTTATTAAGTAAACATTTATCTTACGTAAAAATAGCTAAATAATTTCACCCCAAAAGGCATCAAAGTAATATAGGAAATCGTCGAATTAAAAAGAAAAACGGGATCAAAATAAGCTTCAATTAACTTACTAAGCTAAGATTAATCATTTTATGAACAATAAATTACGATTAAATAACCACACAGCTGATTTTTAGAAAAATTCCCGCTTAAATCTGTGGATGGTGGTAATATAACAGTTTGTTATACTGCGAATTGATAAGAACTGTTCATCCTCATAAGAATGGGATCTTGCTAAAATAAAATGCTGACAGGAGAATAAAAATGGATGCATTAACACTGCTTTTGAACCGCCGTTCAGCTTCTCGACTGACTACTCCAGCCCCCGATAGTGAAGCGCTCAATACTATTTTACAAGCCGGTATGCGTGCCCCTGATCATGGTGCACTTAAGCCTTGGCATTTCGTTGTAATGCAAAATGAAGGCATTGAACGTTTTAGCCAATTACTGCATAAAGCCGCGGTTGTGGGCAATTTAGGCCCCGAAGTCGAAGAAAAAGCAAAAAATGCACCTTTTCGTGCCCCATTGATTATCACCGTTATTGCGAAAGTGAAAGATCATCCTAAAGTCCCTGAATGGGAGCAAGTTGTCGCAGCGGGTTGTAGCGTACAAGCAATGCAAATGGCTGCTGTTGCTCAAGGATTTGGGGGAATTTGGCGTTCAGGCTCTTGGACTCATGATGCAGTTGTAAGAGAAGGACTTGGCTGTGGTGAACACGATCAGATTATTGGTTTCCTTTATTTAGGTACGCCAGCCCTGAAAGCGCCAATGACGGTTTCTCCTGCTGACTTAACTGATTTTGTGACTTATTTTTAAAAAGGATGGCATGTCATGTCTGAAGCAATTCGTTTAACACAATACAGTCATGGTGCAGGTTGTGGTTGTAAAATCTCGCCAAAAGTTTTAGAAACTATTTTACACAGCGAGCAAGCTAAATTTCACGATCCTCATTTACTTGTCGGTAATGAAACTAAAGATGATGCCGCTGTTTATGATTTAGGAAATGGCACTGGTATTATCAGCACCACTGATTTCTTTATGCCAATCGTTGATAACCCTTATGATTTTGGGCGTATCGCAGCAACCAATGCAATCAGCGATATCTTTGCAATGGGCGGAAAACCTATTATGGCGATTGCTATTTTAGGCTGGCCAATTAATAAACTGGCACCGGAAATTGCACGTGAAGTGATTGAAGGTGGTCGAGCCGCTTGCCAAGAAGCCGGAATTTCATTGGCTGGCGGCCACTCAATTGATGCACCAGAACCTATTTTTGGTCTTGCTGTAACCGGTGTAGTACCTGTGCGTAAAGTGAAGAAAAACAGTGAAGCTAAAGCAGGATGTCAGCTTTTTTTAACTAAACCTTTGGGTATTGGTGTATTAACAACCGCTGAGAAGAAAGGTCTACTAAAACCAGAACACCAAGGTTTAGCGACAGAAATTATGTGCCGAATGAATAAAGCAGGTGCTGATTTTTCTGATATCGAAGGTGTTACTGCGATGACTGACGTTACAGGGTTCGGTTTATTAGGACATTTAAGTGAAATCTGTGATGGCTCGGGTGTACAAGCCACCATTCACTTCTCACAAGTACCAAGATTACCCGAAGTAGAGTCTTATATTGAACAAGGCTGTGTTCCGGGTGGTACAGGTCGTAACTTTGAAAGTTATGGTCATTTAATTGGTGAGATCACTGAAATGCAACGTAAATTACTCTGTGATCCGCAAACATCAGGTGGCTTATTATTAGCTGTATTGCCTGAAGCGATTGAACAAGTCAAAGAAGTTGCCTCACGTTTTGATATCGAATTAACTTCTATTGGTGAGCTAACTGCACCAGTAGCTGGAAAAGCGTTGATTGAAGTGACTAACTAACGTAATGAGATTATTTATTGCAGAAAAACCCAGCCTTGCTCGCGCTATTGCTGATGTATTGCCAAAGCCTCATAAACGTGGCGATGGCTTTATTCTTTGTGGTGATAACCAGTATGTGACGTGGTGTGTTGGTCACTTGCTTGAACAAGCTGAGCCGGATGCATACGACCCGCGGTACGCCCGCTGGTCGTTAGATGATTTGCCCATTATTCCTGAAAAATGGCAACTCAAGCCCCGAGCTGATGTAAAAAAACAGTTAGAAACTATCAAGACACTACTTAAGCAGGCAAAAGAAGTGATCCACGCGGGTGACCCCGATCGTGAAGGTCAGCTTTTAGTCGATGAAGTGCTTAACTATTTAAATATCAGCGAAGAACAAAGAAAACAGGCGCGTCGTTGCTTAATTAATGACTTAAACCCAGCGGCAGTGACGCGTGCTATTGATAAGCTTCGTTATAACCATGAGTTTATACCATTGTGTGTATCTGCTTTGGCGCGAGCAAGAGCAGACTGGCTTTATGGTATTAATATGACTCGAGCCTATACGCTTTTAGGTCAACGCAATGGTTATCAAGGTGTATTATCAGTAGGTCGAGTACAAACGCCGGTATTAGGCTTAGTGGTTCGGCGTGATGAAGAAATTGAAAACTTCGTTCCTAAAGATTTCTTTGAAGTTAAAGCTCATGTTGTAACACCTGCCGATGAGCGCTTTACCGCGATTTGGCAACCCAGTGAACATTGTGAACCTTGGCAAGATGAAGAAGGGCGATTATTAAATCGTAAACTTGCAGAGCATGTTGTTGAGAGAATTAAAGACAAACCTGCGAATGTAACGGATTATCAAGATAAGCAAGAATCTGAAATAGCACCACTTCCTTTTTCACTTTCTGCATTACAAATTGAAGCGGCAAAACGCTTTGGCTTAAGTGCACAACAAGTCTTAGATACGTGCCAACGTCTATATGAAACACATAAGCTCATCACTTATCCGCGTTCTGACAGTCGTTATCTACCCGATGAACATTTTGCTGGCCGCCATGCTGTGATTAATGCGATTAGTACACATGACCCAAGCCTATTACCGCAAGAGACTCTAGATATTGATAAAAAGAATCGTTGCTGGGATGACAAAAAAGTGGATGCTCACCATGCGATTATTCCAACGGCAAAAACGGGTAATATCTCATTAAGTGAAAATGAGAAAAATATTTATTATCTCGTCGCTCGACAATATCTAATGCAATTTATGCCTGATGCTGTTTATCGTAAATGCGTTATTGAACTTGATATTGAGAATGGCAAGTTTATTGCTAAAGCACGTTTTTTAGCGCAAGCAGGATGGCGAATATTATTAGGTGCGAAAGAGCAAGATGCTGAAAATGACGGTTCTGCATTGCCAATAGTGGCTAAGGGGGGTGAGTTGCTGTGTGAAAAGGGAGAGATTGTTGAAAAGCAAACGCAGCCTCCAAGACCTTTTACTGATGCAACATTGCTTTCTGCGATGACTGGAATTGCGCGCTTTGTTCAAGATAAAGAACTTAAGAAAATCCTAAGAGCAACGGATGGATTAGGTACAGAGGCGACAAGGGCGGGAATTATTGAGCTGTTATTTAAACGTGGCTTTTTGCAAAAGAAAGGGCGAGCGATTAATTCAACACCAGCAGGTAGAGCATTAATTCATGTATTGCCAGATATGGCGACTTTACCAGATATGACCGCACATTGGGAATCGATACTCACGCAAATTAGTGAGAAACAATTTAAATATCAAGATTTTATGATGCCGTTAAATAACACTTTGATAGAATTGATTACTCAAGCGAAACGTCGTCCGAATATTCAAGCTTTCAGAAATCTTCCTGCACCAGCGCATAATAAAAAGCGCAAAACAGCAACTAAAGGAAGCCACAAAGCAAGTGCGACAAAAAATAAAACGCAGAGTAAAGAAGCAACGACTGATAATTAAGCACAAATAAAAAGCACTTCCTCTATTATTGAAGGAAGTGCTTTTACTGAATTAAGATTTCATCTGATTAGATTTTAAATTCAGCCCAAACGGGGGCGTGATCAGAGGGTTTTTCCATTCCACGGATCTCATAATCAATTCCTGTTGAAATACAATTATCCGCTAAGCAGCGACTTGCTAGAAGTAAGTCAATACGTAAGCCTCGGTTATCATCGAATCCTTTAGAGC
Organism: Proteus alimentorum; assembly: GCF_002607735.1. Lineage (GTDB taxonomy): Bacteria > Pseudomonadota > Gammaproteobacteria > Enterobacterales > Enterobacteriaceae > Proteus > Proteus alimentorum. Next base: position 485,836 of record NZ_NBVR01000031.1, on the reverse strand, counting down.
GATAGTCAAACCACGAGAATTTATCATCAGCTTCGGGATGTTGTTGGCGGAATGTATCTGTTAATCCCCAACCCATCAAGGTTGCCAGCCATTCCCGCTCTTCTGGTAGGAAAGAGCATTTACCTGTTTTTAACCAGCGTTTCATATTATTTTCGCCAATACCAATATCTTTATCTGTAGGGCTAATATTTAAATCACCCATAATAAGTACTGGAGAGGTCGGCTTTAAGCTGGTGGTTAGGTAATGCTGAAGGTCAGCATAGAATTTTTCTTTCGCTGGAAATTTAGTTTCATGATCACGGCTTTCACCTTGAGGAAAATAACCATTCATCACTGTCAATAAACCTGCTGGTGTTTCGATATCTGCCATGATCATTCGACGTTGAGCATCATCATCATCGCCAGGAAAGCCTTTACGCACTGCAACAGGTTTTTCTTTTGTGAGTAAGGCAACCCCATAATGTCCTTTTTGGCCATGATAAAAAACATGGTAACCCAAGGAACCCACTGTATCTAATGGAAACATATCATCATGAACTTTCGTTTCTTGAAGCCCAATAACATCCGGCTGATGTTTTTCTATGATAGCTTCAAGTTGGTGAGGACGAGCGCGTAAACCATTAATATTGAAAGAGACAAATTTCATGTGACCGTAACCATTTATATATTGAATAATAGGATGCCTTATACTAGCAGGATCATAAAATGAATGTAAGTAAATCACTGAAATGATGGCACAGCTTATCAAGAGAAAGATAAAATTAGATAAAAATAAAGGCTATTAAATAGAGTGTGCTGATTTAATAAAAATAATTAATTGCATAACAAAAAATATTAATTAAACAAACTGGAAACATAAACTAATCTTTGATAGAAGAATATAAGTATTATTATTCTTTATATGTGAAGAATGATGACATAATAAAAATAATATTGTAGTTATAAATTGTATTCATTAAAGGGAGGTAAAAGAATACTTTAATAAAATTAATTTTTAAATTAATTAATCACTATTTTATTCACATTAAATGAATCAATAAAATTATTTTATTCTACACAGCAAAGGAATGGTGAATTATGTTTTTTTCTCGTAAGTTAGAAGCCTTTATGGCTGTAGTCGAAAATGGCTCATTAAGTAAAGCAGCGCGGGTGATGAATCGCACGACGCCTCCCGTCGCTAAATCTATCAAAGACTTTGAAGCCGTATTAGGAAAGCGTTTATTTAAGCGAGAGAAGTTTGGCATGAGTTTAACCCAAGAAGGGCTTGAGCTTTATAATGATTTAAAATCGCTCTATCTTCAGGAAAAAGAGATAACTAAAAAACATATCTCGGGGATTATAAACAATAGCATTCATGTTTATTATGATTGGGGAAAAAGTCAGTATTTAACTCAGTTTTATCAAGCAGCAAATAAAAATTATTCCCACATAAATATAATGCGATTTTCAAGAGAAAACTTTGAAGAAATACCCGATTATGATGGTAATACATTAATATTAAGTTCTGAGAAAATTATTAGTGAAAAATTTAGCCTTCTTCATAAAATAGAAAATAAACACTTAGGTATTTGTTGTCAAAAAACGCTCATGAATAGCGTGAATAATAATCTTGATAGACTTTTAAGTGAAAATATTTGGTTATGTGATCCGGCATTATACAAAACAGCTAAGATAAAAAAATTAGAGCGTAGAATTGGGGAGAGGGGAAAGATCGTGTGCGTTAGAATAATGGATGATCTTAATTGCTGTTTACGTTTTATTCAAACGCATAACTCTCTTTTACTCACAGATGAAAATCCATTGAAAAGTGAGTATGAAGCAGACTTATGTTTTATACCATTAACTCAACCTGAAATTCAGTATAGCTGTTATATCTATAAATCTAAGTATCATTCAAGTGTATTGAATCGATTTTTGGATTTAATTGATAAAATGGAATAAAAAGAATTTTTAAAGAGTAGAACTAAGAAGAGATGGTGGTGGGAGAAGGATTCGAACCTTCGAAGTCTGTGACGGCAGATTTACAGTCTGCTCCCTTTGGCCGCTTGGGTATCCCACCAACATTAAATTGTTTTGCTGTCCGTGACAGCGGGCGCAATAATACCAAATACCTGAGAACTGTAAAGTGCTATTTTGCTAAAAACAGATTGATTGCTGTAAAAATGTGCGTATCGTTCAAGCTTTACGCGCAATCGTATTGATTTTAACCAATATCATCTCTATTAATAAGAGATAAAAAATAAACCGCGATATGTTTTATATCGCGGTTTATATTTAGATAGTCATAATGTTTGCGTTATTAGTGATAGAAAACTTATAAAATGATTGTTCTGTTACCGTAAACGAAGACACGCTGTGAAAGTACCCAATATAAAGCATGGCTAAGAACATTCTTTTCAACATCTCGACCGGCTCTCATCATATCTTCAGCAGAAAACGTATGGTCAACATTAATCACATTTTGAGTGATGATTGGGCCTTCATCTAAATTATCATTGACGTAGTGTGCTGTTGCACCAATGATTTTAACACCGCGCTCATAAGCCTGATGGTAAGGACGTGCACCAATAAAGGCAGGTAAGAAGGAGTGGTGAATATTGATAATTTGATTTGGGAAGTTTTGTACAAATGCAGGTGTTAATACACGCATGTATTTTGCGAGTACAACATAATCAGGTTTGTATTGATTAATTTGTGCAATTAACTTTTCATCATGTTGATCACGGGTTAAGCCTTCATGGCTCACAAGATGGAAAGGAATACCAAATTGTTCTACTAGATGTTTTAACGTGTCGTGATTACCAATGACGGCAGCAATTTCAACATCTAAATCACCAAATGCACTTTTCATTAATAAGTCACCCAAGCAGTGTGCTTCTTTTGTCACCATAATGACAATGCGACGACGGCCTGCGGTATTCAATTCACGTTTTGAGCCTTGTGGTAAGGCATCATCTAAATCGGCGAGAAAGGTTTCATCATTAAAGATACCTTCAAGCTCGGTGCGCATAAAAAAGCGACCTGTACGATGATCAACAAACTCACTATTTTGAACAATATTTAATTGATGTTTGTAGCAAATATTTGTGATTTTAGCGATAAGTCCTTTTGCATCAGGGCAAATAGTACGCAGTATTTTTTTTTGAGTATTTTGGTGTTGCATGTATGGATAAATCCTTTCTTTTACTTCTGTGTTTGCAGTTATTTGATGTTATTTTCACAACATTTTTTGTATTTACGTCCTGAACCACAGGGGCAGGGATCGTTTCGTCCCACTTTCGGTTTCACTCCGTCAATATAAAACCAACAGTCATCTATTTTTAGAAAACGAGAGCGTTCATGTAAGTACTGTTTATCATCGGCATTTCTTTCAATAAAGCAAGCCGAGAATTCAACATATGCCTCATTTTTATTTGTGCTCGCTTGTGATGAGATAACATTGAGTCCAAGCCATTGTGTATTTGGAAAGCCTGAAACTAATTCATTATGTAAAGATGCAACACGACAAGAGGGATGCCACGTCTTTATTAAGTAATCAGCATTATGTTTAACGAACGCACTATAACGCGAACGCATCAATGTTTCTGCTGTTGGGGCGTTTTTTTGACCTAAATGGTAAGGCTCACAGCAATCTGAGTAGAATAATTGGCTATTGCAGGGGCATAAACTCGACAAAATAATGTCCTAACTCACGTTATCAGTATGACGATTTCCCATTGATTGAAAAAAGTAGCGATTGGGAATAATTAACGTCAATGTTGAACTAAACTAATAATGTAGCGCTAATTAATCAGCATGTGAAACGATAGTTATCGGAGTCACCAATGAACAAAGCTTTAGTGGGTAAAAAAATCCTAATAATTGATGATGAGGTCGTTTTTCGCACAATGTTGACGGAATATTTCTCACATGAGAAGGCTTGTGTTTATACAACAGATAACGGTAGCCAAGCATTATCTTTACTAGAAGAGGGATTGCTTCCTGATCTTATTTTATGTGATATCCGTATGCCAGTAATGAATGGCCCCACTTTTTTGTGTCATCTTGAACAACGTAAACTGGCTATTCCTGTTATTGCTATTTCATGTACAGATAATATGGCTGAAATAGATGATATGTTGCGTTTAGGGGCACAAGAGATTTTTCTGAAGCCAATAACTCATCTTGATAAATTAAAACAAAAAGTCATTGAAGTATTATGTCCTGGTTTTTTTGAATCAGTATTAATAGAAGGTATACATTTAGAACCACTTTGGAATAGCTTACGAAAAGATACCCATTATATTCAGTCGTTCATAAAACAGATGCAACCTCAGGTTAAGCAGGTTGTTGCGGGATATTGTGTTAATTATCGTCAATTAAATGATATAGCTAAAATGGGATTGTTATTTGATATAGCGGCTTTATCAGAAGATCAAATTATTTTCTATTGTGTCGATATATCGAGAGATGATGAAAATGGGCTTCTGGTCGCTTTACTCTTACGGGTTGTTTTTAATGATGTATTAAAGTCATCAGAAAAAGTACGATCTTTGCCAAGTATGTATAATATGTTGAATAAACTAAATAAAATGCTTAATGAGATTGGAGTAAAAGGACAATTTCCTATTACACTGGGTTATTATCATACCCAGAAAAAAAATATACTATTAGCCTCGGCAGGTTTAAAAGCAGAAATAAAAACAGAAAGTAAAAAATTCGAATTAAATAGCGGTGTCCCCTTAGGGACATTGCAACTTTTATATATTAATCAAGTAAAATGTGAGGGAACAAATTGGCAATGTAAAATTTGGGATAACACAAATCAGATAAAATTAATGTTTTCCCCTATCTATAAAAGTTAAATTTAGATTAAATAAAAATAGAATATCGTGCATATATTAAACATAAATGAAGAACTATCTCAATTAACGGGTAGGGCTCTGTTTATCCTTAGATATTAGCTGGTATACTCTAGCGATTATTTTTAATTGTACCCATTGATATCTGAAAGTAGAACGGTACGAATTGCAGGAGAAGTATAATGTCATCAGCAGTGCGTAAAGTTAGAAAAGTGGTGATCCCTGTTGCTGGATTAGGAACAAGAATGCTACCTGCAACCAAGGCGATTCCAAAAGAGATGTTGCCGGTGGTTGATAAGCCTCTTATTCAATATGTAGTGAATGAATGTATTGCAGCAGGTATTAATGAAATTGTACTTGTTACACATTCATCTAAAAATTCAATTGAAAACCATTTTGATACGAGTTTTGAATTAGAAGCGATTTTAGAAAAACGAGTTAAACGCCAGTTATTAGAAGAAGTACAAGGCATCTGTCCAAGCCATGTCACTATTATGCAAACTCGTCAGGGAATAGCAAAAGGATTAGGCCATGCGATTTTATGTGCTAAACCCCTAATTGGTGATGAACCTTTCGCTGTTATCCTGCCTGATGTTATTTTAGATAGATACAGTGCTGATTTAACGAAAGTTAACTTAAAAGAGATGCTTTCTCACTTTGAACATTCAGGCGCAAGTCAAATTCTTGTTGAACCTGTTCCTGAGGATGAAGTTTCTAATTACGGTATTGTTGATTGTATGGGCGAAAACTTATGCCCAGGTGATAGCAAACCCATTACTCGTGTTGTTGAAAAACCGAAGAAAGAAGAAGCACCTTCGAATTTATCTATCGTAGGGCGTTATGTATTATCTGAAAGTATTTGGCCTCTATTAGCGAAAACTGCACCGGGTGCCGGAGATGAAATTCAGTTAACTGATGCGATTGCAATGCTCATTGAAAAAGAGCCTGTTGAAGCTTATCACCTACAAGGGAAAAGCCACGATTGTGGTAATAAATTAGGGTATATGAAAGCTTTCGTAGAGTACGGAATACAGCACGAAGAGTTTGGTGAAGATTTTGCACAATGGCTAAAATCATTAAAGATACAGTGAAATAAAGCCTATTAATAATCATTTATATGGGAAAGGCTAGATAAAGCGATTGTAAGAGATTAAGGTATGGCTCAATGCATTTAGTATTGAGCCATATTGATTTCTGTAATGTATGACGATGTTAAGCGTTATGATGTTTAATCGAGGTGATATTAAGCATGATAGCGTTGACATAAAAATAAATTATTAGGTTATTTGAGTGATAATATGAAAATATTGGTAACAGGTGCTGCGGGTTTTATTGGCTATCATATGAGTCAGCGTTTAATCGAAATGGGTTATCATGTTGTCGGAATAGATAATCTGAATGATTATTATGATGTGCGCTTAAAAGAGGCTCGATTAGCTAAATTACAACAGCTAGAAAAATTCCATTTTGAGAAACTTGATATCGTTGACTCAACGAAAGTGGCTCAATTATTTGTATCACACCAATTTGACCGAGTTATTCATTTAGCGGCTCAACCGGGTGTTCGCTATTCCATTGAAAACCCAATGGCATATATTGATGCGAATATTGTTGGTCACATGAATATATTAGAAGGATGTCGCCATAATAAAGTCGGACATCTTATCTACTCCTCTTCAAGTTCTGTTTATGGTTTGAATCAAAAACAGCCTTTCTCAACAGAAGATAGTGTTGATCACCCCGTTTCATTATATGCGGCCACAAAGAAAGCTAATGAGTTAATGTCTCATAGCTATTCACATTTATATCAATTACCAACAACGGGATTACGTTTCTTCACGGTATATGGCCCTTGGGGGCGCCCTGATATGGCATTATTTAAATTCACTAAGGCAATGCTGTCTGGTGAACCTATTGATGTTTATAACGGTGGGAATATGACACGCGATTTCACTTATGTCGATGACATTGTGGGATCCGTTGTTCGATTGCTCAATGTTGTACCAGTAATAGATAAAAATTGGACAGTAGAGAAAGGCGAAACGTCTTCAAGTTCTGCACCTTATAAAATCTATAATGTGGGCAATGGGAAACCAACCAAATTGATGGCATTCATTGAAGCGATAGAAAAGTCATTAAACATTAAAGCTAAATTGAATTTAATGCCGATGCAAGATGGTGATGTTCTTTCTACTTGTGCTGATTGCCAAGACTTGTCTGAGACAATAGGTTTCTCGCCGAATACAGAAGTAGAATATGGCGTAAAACAGTTTGTTGATTGGTATTTAAGTTATTATAAAAATTAATAATATCAGTTTAATTAAATCAAAGAAAAAAGGAGCTATAAAAGCTCCTTTTTCATTATAAATAAAAATAAATAACGCAGTTATTACATTTTTATTCTTGCTTACCCACATCTAATACAAACAACATCAGCACATATTAAAATTAAACGCTTGTTTAATTAAATAGGGTAAACAAGAAAATACCCTTTTAATTATTTAAAAGGGTATTTCAAATAGAATATTGACTTAAATTACAGCAGGAAATCGTCTAAGGATTTGCCTTCTTCATCAATAGCACGCTTGATTACAGCTGGTGTACGACCTTGGCCTGTCCAAGTTTTAGTTTCACCATTTTCATCAACGTAAGAGTATTTAGCTGGGCGAGCTGCACGTTTAGCACGGCCAGTTTTATTAACAGCACTTGCTTCAAGTAAGTCTGTTGGATCAATACCGGCTTCTTCTAACATTTCACGGTATTTTTGTAATTTCTGAACACGTTCTTCTTCAGCTGCTTTTTCTAATGAGAATTCTTCACGACGCTCATTAACGACAACTTCGAGTTTCTCAAGCATTTCTTCTAAAGTTTCTAAAGAAGTTTCTCTTGCTTGTGCACGGAGAGTACGGATGTTATTTAATATTTTTAAAGATTCGCTCATTTTCCTGGTCTCAAATAAATGTTGTTGGCTGATGTAATACTAATAATAGATTGCTATTTAAATTTCTGCAATACCTAAATACAAACCTTACGTAAAATTTCTTTTTTTTAAACTAATATCTCAACGAAAAAAATAATAAAAGTTGAGGCATCTTTAGTCAATAAAGGAAATATTAGTAAGGAAATGCATCTTTTAACTGATGATAGCGCTAATGCTAAAGAATAGAAAGCTTTGTTCATTTTTTTATAATAACGGACTTTTTTCTAAAAATGGAATCGGACTAACTTTCATACTTTAATAAAGGTATATCAAGGTGTGTTTTAATATGTTAAGTACTTATTAAAGCTATTTATTTTTTAAGCAAAAATTAGCATTAACAACGAACTTCATCTTTCGATGGTATATCCAGAATAGAAATAAAGGTAATAAATACTTGTTATGGATAACTTGTAGATTGTTTATGTTAGACTGTCGCTCGTGAAAATAAACACTATTTAAGGAGAGAGCTGATGGCTCAGCTTTACTTTTATTATTCAGCCATGAATGCTGGAAAATCAACATCTTTATTGCAATCCTCTTATAACTATAATGAACGAGGAATGCGTACATTGATTTTCACTGCGGCTATTGATACACGCTTTGCAAAGGGGAAAATTAGCTCAAGAATAGGATTAAGTGCGGATGCATTACTCTTTAGTGATGATATGAATATTCGTGACGTTATTGTTACTGAGCATAACAAACAGCCTATTCACTGTGTATTGATTGACGAGTGCCAATTTTTAAGTAAGGCACATGTCGAACAACTTTGTGAAATAACAGATGCCTATGATATTCCGGTTCTCACTTATGGGCTAAGAACGGATTTTAGAGGTGAGTTATTTACGGGCAGTGCTTATTTATTAGCATGGGCTGATAAGCTCGTAGAACTTAAAACAGTATGTTACTGCGGTAGAAAGGCAAATAAAGTATTACGTTTAGATGATAAAGGAAATGTACTGAGTGATGGTGCTCAAGTTGAAATAGGCGGAAATGAAAAATATGTTTCAGTCTGTCGTAAGCATTATACGCAGGCAACACTAAAAGGGTGTATTGAACAAGAGTAACCTTTTCAACTTCCCTCTTTTACTAATTTGTCAGAGTGAAAGAGGGGATGAAATAAGAATTCAAATAAAGTGTTATATTACGTAATACTAAAAAATGTTTATATTTTTTAAATTTTAGCCAATTTATTGGCTTTTTTTATATCAAATTGCGGTGAGTTTGATTTTCTTCTGTGAAGATATGTTATTTTTTGATAGGAAAAATTATTTATTTCATCGATTTCATTATCATTAATCAAAAAAGACATAATCAAATATACGTACGGTGTTTGTTTTGTGATGTCGATATTGTTTTTTACAAATGATAAGAGATAGGGACATTTGATTCATTTATATTATTCATAGTTTAATAAAATTGAATAAAGATAGTCATAAAATACTAAAAATATTTCTTTTATCTATGGTTAGTATAATGAAACATTTATATCAGGTTTTATAAGTGTTGGTTATAGGGTGCTTAAGTTGTTATTGAATAAATGAAGTACTTTACTTTATGCCTGTTATACGGATAAACAGGCTCCCTTCATACTCCTAAAGGAGTAATTTTCAAGTGGAATGCGCAAATAGCGACCGTTATTACGTTAGCAAGCGAGTAAGCGTCATTTTGATAATATTTTATTGAAACTCTGTTTTTTATAAATTTAATGCGCTTAGAGATATAAAATATTTATATTTCTATATTTTAATCATTAATTAATAATCAAAACGATGACATTGATTTATTTTTTGATCAGATAAGAATAAAAGTACGATTGTGGATCGTAAAGCGAATACGATGGTTTCAAATAACATTTCGTTGTGGTCACTTTATGAAGTAAATAAGGTAAGAGTGAAATAATTATACCAACTAATGAAAGAGGAGAGGAGTTTAGCGCGCCCTGTAATCGATTGTAAGGCATTTTTTATAATGCGGTAATGCAAAGGCATAACTTGAGAGATAAGTTGCTCAACGTCTTTTTTAGAGAAGATTGTGAACATATAAAGGCAGGCACTATTATTATAGTAAAAATCAAACCTATTGAATAGGTATAAACACCTATCATTTGTGGTTAAATAGTGGCTTATCACGCTTTATTCCCCCAATATCAGAAATCACTAGCAAAATGTAGATAAACAAGTGAATGACCATAAAAAACCCAGTCATATGACTGGGTTTCTATTTTAAGAATAAATAACCGAAATATTGAGGATCACACTAACACAGCGTGTTTCGATTATTTTTTACTGCTTTTCTTAACAGGTTTTGTCTCTTCTTTCACTTCAACAACCGGATGTTCATTAAATTCACGACCGTAGTAAGAATCTAATAACAGTTGTTTTAGTTCAGAGATCAGTGGGTAACGTGGGTTAGCGCCAGTACACTGATCGTCAAATGCATCTTCAGATAACTTATCAACTCTTGTTAAGAAATCACTTTCCTGAACACCCGCTTCACGAATAGAAGATGGAATTCCTAATGAAGATTTCATTTCTTCTAACCAAGCTAATAATTTCTCAATTTTAGCAGCAGTACGGTCACCTGGTGCTGAAAGTTCTAAGTGGTCAGCGATTTCTGCATAACGACGACGTGCTTGAGGGCGGTCGTATTGGCTAAATGCAGTTTGTTTTGTTGGGTTGTCATTAGCGTTATAACGAATAACGTTTGAAATTAATAACGCATTAGCTAAACCGTGAGGAATGTGGAACTCAGAGCCTAATTTATGCGCCATTGAGTGACAAACACCCAAGAATGCGTTAGCAAAAGCAATACCTGCAATGGTTGCTGCATTATGAACACGTTCACGAGCTACTGGGTTTTTAGCGCCTTCATGGTAACTTGCAGGCAGATATTCTTTCAGTAATTTTAAGGCTTGCAGTGCTTGTCCATCAGAATATTCGTTCGCTAATACAGAAACGTAGGCTTCTAATGCGTGAGTTACCGCGTCTAAACCACCAAATGCACATAGAGATTTAGGCATATTCATAACAAGGTTTGCATCAACGATAGCCATGTCTGGTGTTAATGCATAGTCTGCTAATGGGTATTTTTGACCTGTTTCGTCATCAGTTACTACCGCAAATGGTGTTACTTCAGAGCCTGTACCTGATGTTGTTGTGATAGCAACCATTTGTGCTTTCACACCCATTTTCGGGAACTTGTAAATACGTTTACGGATATCCATAAAGCGTAATGCTAATTCTTCGAAGTGAGTTTCTGGGTGCTCATACATAACCCACATGATTTTTGCAGCATCCATTGGTGAACCACCACCTAATGCGATGATCACATCAGGTTTAAAGCTATTCATCTGTTCTGCGCCTTTACGCACAACGCTTAATGTTGGATCTGCTTCAACTTCAAAGAAGACTTCTGTTTCAACACCAAATTTTTTCAGTACACGAGTCACTTCATCAACATAACCATTGTTGAATAAGAAACCATCGGTCACGATAAAGGCACGTTTTTTACCATCTGTCGCAATCTCTTCCAGTGCGATAGGTAAACAACCACGGCGGAAGTAAATAGATTTAGGAAGTTTATGCCACAACATATTTTCTGCTCTTTTCGCCACGGTTTTAGTGTTGATAAGGTGTTTTGGCCCTACGTTTTCAGAAATGGAGTTACCACCCCATGAACCACAACCTAATGTTAGAGAAGGAGCAAGTTTAAAGTTATATAAGTCACCAATACCACCTTGAGATGCTGGAGTATTGATTAAAATACGCGATGTTTTCATCTTGTCGCCGAAGTAAGCAACATGTTCAGGGCAGTTATCTTGGTCTGTATATAAGCAAGAAGTGTGACCGATACCACCCATCTCAACTAATTTTTCAGCTTTTAGCACCGCATCTTCAAATGATTGAGCATGGTACATTGCTAATAGTGGAGATAATTTTTCGTGAGCAAAAGGTTCTGCTTCTGTTGTTTCTTTTACTTCGCCAATTAAAATTTTGGTATTTACAGGGACTTCAATACCAGCCATTTCAGCAATTTTTGTTGCAGGTTGACCCACAATAGCGGCATTTAAGTTACCGTCTTTTAAGATGATATCTTGAACAGCTTTTAATTCTTTACCTGTCAGCATGTAACCGCCGTGAGTTGAGAAACGCTCACGAACTTGTTTATAAATGCTATCAACAACGATAACAGATTGTTCTGACGCACAAATTACGCCGTTATCGAAAGTTTTAGACATTAAGATTGAAGCCACTGCGCGTTTGATATCCGCAGAGTCATCAATAACAACAGGGGTATTACCCGCACCAACACCGATAGCTGGCTTACCAGAACTATACGCAGCTTTAACCATGCCTGGACCACCTGTCGCTAAGATCAGGTTAATATCATCATGGTGCATTAATGCGTTAGATAGGGCGACAGAAGGCTCATCAATCCAACCGATAATATCTTTTGGTGCGCCTGCAGCGATAGCCGCATTTAAGACGATCTCTGCAGCACGGTTTGTTGCTTCTTTTGCACGAGGGTGTGGAGAGAAGATAATACCATTACGTGTTTTTAAGCTAATTAATGCTTTAAAAATCGCAGTAGAAGTTGGGTTAGTGGTTGGTACGATACCACAGATGATCCCAATAGGTTCAGCAATGGTCATGGTACCGTAAGTCAGATCTTCAGATAAGATCCCGCAGGTTTTTTCGTCTTTATACGCATTGTAGATATACTCAGAAGCAAAGTGGTTTTTAATCACTTTATCTTCAACGATACCCATACCAGACTCTTTAACAGCTAATTTTGCAAGAGGAATACGGGCATCAGCGGCAGCTAATGCAGCAGCACGGAAAATAGCATCAACTTGTTCTTGAGAGAAGTTAGCAAATTCATGTTGAGCTTTTTTTACACGAGCAACCAAATCATTGAGTTCAGTAACGTTAGTTACAGACATAAAGAGACTCCTGATAAAATGTTAAATTTTTTAAGCAAATTAGCCGTTTTCATCATAACTAATAAGAATAGCCTAGATAGATGATAATGTACTCATTTCAGTAATAATTATTAGAGAGCATAATTTGCTTAAAAAACTTAAAAAAAACAATAATAAAGCTGAATATATTTTCGAAGTAACCCTCTTTCTTCGAATGATAACAGCTTACCATCTTTCTAATTAATTAACGTGATATATATCACAAAATTAGCAAGCTGACACCTTTCAGCATGGGTTTATATGAGAATGATTCTTATATGTAATAAATGTTCAACGATTTTTTTGTCGTACACTTTATTCCGATATAAAATTAAACCACTAGGTTTTGAATGGTTTACAAGAGAATATTTTAGGTAAAAACTTGTTAACTAATAGAATTAACTGGTTTATTGATTTAAAGTAACGCGCATTTTTGGGAGTTACTCTATCTTTTATAGAATAATTCGCATGTTTATTAGCCAAGAAGGGGCTTTTCATGGGGTCACTGCTGGATTTATCCGGTTATATTAAATTTTTTGTCGGTCTTTTTGCGATTGTAAACCCAATTGGTATTTTGCCTGTCTTTATCAGTATGACGAGTTATCAAACTGATGCAGGGCGTAACAAAACAAACTTAATTGCGAATGGCTCCGTTGCAATTATTTTGGTTTCTTCTCTGTTAATCGGTGATTCTATACTGAGTATTTTCGGTATTTCTATCGACTCGTTTCGTATAGCAGGGGGGATGCTGATTGTTACCATTGCAATGACTATGATAAATGGGCGTTTAGGGGAAGATAAACAAAACAACCAAGAACGAAACGAATCCGCAGTACGTAATAGTGTTGCTGTTGTGCCTTTAGCATTACCATTAATGGCAGGACCAGGGGCTATCAGTTCTTGTATTGTGTGGAGTTCTCGCTGGGAAGGGTTTACTAACTTTTTAGGATTAGCCGCAACTAGTATCTTTTTTGCATTTTGTTGTTGGTTGCTGTTTCGCAGTGCAACACTATTAGTGAAATATTTAGGGCAAACCGGCATTAACGTGGTTACTCGTATAATGGGCTTATTATTAATGTCGTTAGGTATTGAATTTATTGTGACCGGATTACGTTCTATTTTTCCGGGCTTATTAGTTTAAACACAGCGCAAAACAATTAAATAACGGTACGACTAAACAGTACACTTAAAAAGAGCAGTATTAATAACGCAATACTGCTCGGATCCTTTCTTTATTTATTCTCTTCTATCTTAATCAAGACGATGTATTCCTTTTGATAACGCATCCCGATCATAATGTTGTGTTAATTCACCATTTTCCATTAATGCAGCTCTATCTGACATATGTGCAATAACATCAGCATCATGGCTTACTAATAAATATGTCATATTATGCTCTTTTTTCAGTGTGTTAAGCAGATTCAAGATCTCGGCTTGTACTGACATATCTAGTGCTGAAGTTGGCTCGTCTAAAAGCAATAATTGAGGTTGTAATAAAAGGGCTCTGGCAATGGCAACGCGTTGACGTTGTCCACCAGAAAGTTGATGAGGATAACGACTTGCCACATCTGCAGGCAAACCAACTTGGGCTAATGCTTGTTCAATCGTCTCTTTATCAAAAGGAATTTGATGGATTTTTAAAGGCTCAGAAAACGCACGCTCAATACGGTGTTGAGGGTGTAAAGAGGCGTAGGGATCTTGAAATACCATTTGTATATTACGGCGTAATGTCCCTTGAAAACGTTGTTGAGGTTTAATTGTTTGCCCTAAAAGCGATATATTACCTTGCCAATGAGATAATAATCCGGCAATCACCCGTAAAACCGTCGATTTTCCGCAACCAGAACGACCTATTAAGCTAAAGGTTTCACCTTGTTGAACATGTAGGTCAATCCCTTTTACAACGTGTTTTGCTTGTTTACCTTGTTCAAATTGAACATGTAAATTATGAATATCAATTAGCATGATGCAGTCCCTTGAAATTAAGCGTTCTATCTAATACAGGCAATGGAGTGCCATAAGTGCTTGCATTAGGTCTGCATGTCCAAAGTGTACGCGTATAAGGATGTGTGGCAGTTGGTAGCGCTTTAGCATTGAGCTCGTCAACTTGTTCGCCTTGGTACATCACCATGACACGTTCACAATATTCGGCAACAAGAGGCAAATCATGGCTAATTAGCAATAAGCCCATGTTACGTTGCTCGCACTGCGTGGTAATCAGTTCAAGGATTTGATGGCGAAGTTGAGCATCAAGTGCAGATGTCGGCTCATCGGCAATTAAAATAGTTGGGTTATTAATAAGCGCAATAGCTATCATTGCTCGTTGCCCCATTCCCCCTGATAATTCACCGGGATAACGATAAATATTCTGTTCAGGTAAGCCGACAGATAGCAGTGTATCAACAATAAGTTGACGTCTATCTTGGCGCGACAGTTTTTGATGCTGTTTTACGGTTTCTTCTACTTGTTGATAAATGGTTTTTACAGGATTTAAGGCATAACGAGGATCTTGTAGAACCATTGAAATGGTATTACCTCGGATGTTATTCCATTGGCGAGATGAGAAATCCAACAGATTATTTCCCTGCAAGTTTAGTTTATCTGCGCTGACTTTTCCCGGCTGACGAACTAATCCCATTAATGCACGAGCGGTCATTGACTTGCCTGAGCCTGATTCACCGACAACCGCCAAACGCTCTTGTCCTAAAGTGAAAGAAACATTATTAACCACTCTTGCCTTTGGGAAATCGATACAGAGGTTATTTACCTCAATTAATGGTGTTTTATTCATGGGTATCTCCCAATACATCACGTAATCCATCACCCAATAAATTAAATGCTAAGCTACTGATTAAAATTGCCGTACCCGGAATAGCAGCAACCCACCATTGATCAAAAATAACAGGCATACCTTCTGCGATCATTGCTCCCCATTCCGCCATCGGTGGACGAGCACCTAATCCAAGAAAACCCAATCCTGCCGCTGCGAGGATAATCACCGCTAAGTTCAGTGCTAAACGTACAATGGCTGAAGGTAAACACAGTGGTAAAATATGTCCCCATAATAGTCGGATACCTTTAATACCCATCATTTCAGCGGCAGCAAGATAATCACTATTACGTAAATGTTGAATTTCACTGCGTGATTGCCGTGCATAAGCTGGCCATGCAGTTAAAGCCAGTGCTAATGCCCCATTTAGCAGACCCGGGCCTAACATTGCAACAAAGGCGAAAGCGAGAATAAGAGAAGGCATCGACATCACAATATCGGTGAAGCGCATTAAAATACGTTCAGTCCAACCACCGTAATATCCAGATAAAATCCCAATCAATAATCCTAAAGGTAGTGTAATAAGCGCCACCAGCCCCACTAAACCTAGCATTGGGCGAGTACCATAGATAAGGCGAGAAAGAATATCGCGCCCATAATTATCTGTGCCTAGCCAATGTTCCGCATTGGGTGCTAACAAACGTTGGGCAGCATGTTGCCAATTGGGATCATAAGGGGTTAACCAAGGTGCAAAAATAGCTATAATTAACAGTAAAATAAGCAACGATAAACCGATAAATGCGGAAGGCGAACGCGCTATTTTTCTTAAAAATAAGGATGACATTAGCGGAGCCTCGGATCAGTCAAACGAATAACGATATCGGTCATATTATTAATAAAGACAAAGCATAAACCGATAATTAAAGTACCGCCCATAATAGCTGTGGTATCACCTGCAAAAAGTGCTGTTGTGAGATATCGACCAATTCCCGGCCAAGAAAAGACCGTTTCTGTCAATACGGCGCCTTCTAACATGCCAGTGTAAGACAGGGCGATAATAGTCATTAAGACACCACGAATATTCGGCAGTACGTGATAAAAAAGAATACGCAATTCGCCAATGCCTTTTGCTCTTGCTAACGTGACATACTCTTTATTCATTTCGTTTAAGCAGGCTGAACGCGTTAAACGTGTGATAGAAGCAAGGGCAAAATAAGCTAATAAAGAAACGGGCAAAATAAGGTGTGATATTGCATTAAAAAAAGCCTCTTTATCGCCCGCTAATAATGTATCAATTAATGCAAAACCCGTTATGGGTTCAATGGTGAATTGATAGATATCGTCTAATCGTCCGGGACCTGCAGTCCATTGTAATGTGGCATAAAATATCAAGAGCAAAATCAAACCTAACCAGAAAATAGGGACTGAACTGCCTAATAACGTTAGAATCCGCAAAATAAAATCGAGGGGAGTTCCCACAAACCGCGCACATAAAACGCCGAATAAAATACCGAGACTGGCGCCAATCAGTAATGCAATAGTCGCTAATTCCAACGTAGCGGGGAAAGTTGCTAACAAATCATCAAGAACAGGTTGACCTGTTGATGTTGCTGTACCTAAATGCCCTTGTAGCAGTGCTTCCACATAGTGAAAAAACTGCATATAGATAGGTAAATCCAGTCCTAGTTCATGTTTTACTTGGTTATAGGTTTCGAGGCTTGCGTGATCACCAACAATTTGTAAGACAGGATCGACAGGTGAAAGAGCAGAAAGCGTAAATGTGATGACAAGAAGGCCTAAAAGAGTCAGCACCAGAGTCAATATTCCTTGTGCAAAGGTAATTAACTGACCTTTTAGACGAAAAGATAACGTCATAGCAGTATTCATACAGCAATACCTAGTGAAATGGCAAAAAAATAGACCATCCACAGTAACATGACTGTGGATGGTTTCAGAAAAAATATTACTTAGTGGCTTACTTAGTCACTTTGTCATAATAGACCATATCTGCATTTAGGCCTTGTGCATAACCTTTGACGTTATCGCGCATCACGATTTGATTTTTACCTTGGTCGATAAACACATAAGGTGAGCTACGTTGTAACTCTTTTTGCATTTCAGTATAGAGTGATTGACGTTTTGCTTTATCCGCTTCATTAAGTGCAGTCAATGTTTGCTGACTTAACTCAGGAATTTTCCAACCATTTAACCAAGCAACAGTATTGGATTGTCCGTCATTATAAGCAAAGGCACTGGCATTTGAGTGAGCATCAAAATAATCAGGGATCCAAAAGCGGATCGCTGCTTGATGTTGTTTAGCGCGCACACGGCTATACACTTGGCTGCCTGCAGCAGGTAATAAATCAACTTGTACACCTGCTTGAGCAAAGCTTGCTTGAATAGATTGTGCCACAGTGATGTAAGGAACTTTGTTCTCAACATCTAATGTAAAGCGTGCATTGCTGATCCCCGCTTTGGCTAAAATTTCTTTCGCTTTTTCTGGGTTAAAAGTGAATGGATTATCTTTTAGTGCCCCCGGTAAACCCACAGGTAAAAAACTTTGGTGAATAAAATACTGACCACGCATTAAATCTTCAGTAATACCTTTGTAGTCAATTAAATAGCGTGAGGCTTCCCAAAAAGCGGGGTTACTCAGTGCCGGATTTCCACTGGCGGTATTAAACGCCATATACACTTGTTCAGCAGAAGGAATATCTAAAATTTTGATCCCCGCTTTGCCTGCTAACGCGGCTGTTTGATCAGTACCCAGTTCACGCGCAATGTCTGCATCACCTTTTTCAATCAATAAGCGACGTGATGCCGGATCGGGCACGTTTTTAATAATAATATTCGCCATTTTAGGTGCGCCAGTGGGCGAGAGAGGGTTGGCTTCTAACACGATGGCTTGACGTGGTTGATAAGCGCGCATTTTGTATGCGCCACTTCCTGCTGAATTCATTTTCAGCCAGCTATTACCAAAGTCATTATTTTTAACATGAGCAGAAACCAGCTTCTCATCAACAATAGAAGCAATTGGCGTTGAAAGGATATTTAACACAACATCAGGGCTAACATCGGCAGTCCAACGTACTTCCAATTCATTATCACTGATTTTTTTCAGTAACGAACTGATATTATCTGTTTTCCAACCCAAGACATTTAGAATAAAAGCAGGTGATTTATTCATGGTGATCGCACGCTGATAAGAGAAGATAATATCTTCAGGGCGTACAGCGTTACCTGATGCAAATTTCGCATCGGGTTTAATTTTAAATACAATTGTTTTTTGTTCAGGATTCGCTTGCCAACTGTCAACTAAAATGGGTTCATTAATTTCAGGATTATCACGATTAGGTTGAACAATACGTTGATATAAACTTGGTACAGTTTGAATACTTGATAGCTCATTACTTTCAGCGGGATCAAGGCTGACAATATCATCAAGCCCTTGTACCACAATTAATGTATTAGCAGGTGTTGCTGCAAATGCCGGTACGGAAAGGGCACCCACAACGAATAATGATAATAATTTTGCTTTCATGAGACGCTCCCTGAAACGGTGTCACTAAAATCGTCATGTCAATAATTTATTAGAGCGTGTTAGCCTTTGATGGTCAATTTTTATTCGAATTAAAATGAGTAAAACGTCTTTTAATCGAACCCATAGGGTGGCTTTTAACGCTTGTTTTTATCTTAAGTGGACATTGATAATGTCAATCAATATCCGTACTCGTTGAGTCGGTTGTTTTACATGGTTTTCTTGCTGTAAAAATAAGCAGAAAAGGTTAATACGTCTAATTATTATTACGTTGTGAAATTAACTTAGGCAAAACGTGACCAATGCGCAAAGTTTTAATTACGCTTACATATAACTCTTAGTTATAAGTAACCAAAATTAATTTTGGTAGAAGAATAGTTAATCACAAGTTGAGAATGTTTCTTATCTAACACATAGAAATACAAATGAAAAATGGTTTAATTCTATTTCAATTAAACATTTAGATTAAATATTAAAAATAAATAATAAAAATGAATATTTAATAATCTATAAAGATTTTTAGATCAGAATTGTGATTCAGCCTAAAAATGAAATTATTATTATTTTAAATTAATTTCAAAGAGAAACTCTTTACAAATAAAGCATCATAAAGTTCTGCAAGTTGGACGAAATCCATCCTAATTATATTAATTCTGTGAGCGAAGTAGGTTTTCTATCTATAAAACTTGCATGATGTTAATTTAATGTTTATTTGTTGTTTTGCTTCTCTCGATATGTGTTTTTTATTTTCTCAGGATAGAACTCTAGAGGGCTCAATAAAGTTAAGTGATAAGAATACCGCATTAATTGACAAAATTTACGATAAGTGTAAAAAAGAAGAGTATTGGTATCATTTTTATCTCATTAATATCTTTAAACGTTTGAGAGCCATAAATATTACAATCAAAATTTAACAACGATACATATCGTTAATTGAGCGACCCCGCTATAAATTATTGTTTATTAGGAGAGGTACCCATGAAAAATAAAGTTACGTTAAAAACAGTGTTTCCACTCAGTATTATGTCACTTGTATTAACCTCCTTTTTTTCTCATGCCGTCACTCTTCCTGAAGACACTATTTTGGCAAAACAACAGAATATCGTGATTAATAATGGTACTGAAGTTTCATCACTTGATCCGCACAAAGTAGAAGGCGCACCAGAAACTAATATTATTTTAAATTTATTAGAGGGACTGACCTACGTTGGACCTAATGGTGAAAGTATACCCGGCGTTGCACAACGCTGGGAAACTGATGATAACAAGGTGTGGACATTCTATTTGCGAGAAGACGCAAAGTGGAGTGATGGCACACCAGTGACTGCTGAAGACTTTGTTTATAGCTGGCGTCGAGTGGTCGATCCTAAAACAGGTTCACCTTATGCCAGTTATCTCGAATATGCTTATGTTGAAAATGTTGCAGATATTCTTAGTGGCAAAAAAGCGCCCGAAACATTAGGTGTGAAAGCGATAGATCCTCATACGTTGCAAGTCAATTTAACCAAGCCAATTCCTTATTTAGTCGATATGGTCAGCCACACTCCGTTAAAGCCAGTTAAAAAAGAGATTGTTGAAAAATATGGCGTGAATTGGACTCGGCCCGAAAATTTTGTCGGTAATGGTGCTTATGTTATTGATAATTGGGTTGTAAATGAAAAGGTGACTTTAAAACGTAATCCACTTTATTGGGATAATAAAAACACCATTATTGAGCAAGCTACATTTTTACCAATTAGCTCAGAAACCAGTGATATAAATCGCTATCGTAGTGGTGAAATAGATATCACTAATAGCGCTATTCCTCCTGTTCTTTATAGAAAAATGAAGCAAGAACAGCCAGAGAATTTACATGTCACACCGTATTTATGTACTTTCTATTATGAATTAAATAATAAAAAAGCGCCTTTTGATGATCCTCGTGTTCGAGAAGCAGTGAAACTGACTCTTGATAGAGAAGTCATTGCTGAGAAAATAATGGGGCAAGGGCAAATCCCAGCTTATTCGTTTACCCCTTCTTTTATTGGTAATGGCAATTTTAAGCCACCAAAATGGGCTTACTGGACACAACAGCAACGTAATGAAAGGGCGCGTGAGTTATTAAAAGAAGCGGGATTTGATGGTCAAAATCCACTGACTTTCACTTTGCTCTACAATACGTCAGATCAAAATAAACAACAGGCAATAGCGGCAGCATCGATGTGGAAAAAAAGTATTGGTGCCAATGTGACGTTGCAAAACCAAGAGTGGAAAACCGCATTAGAAAACCGTAACCAAGGGAATTACCAAGTCGCGAGAGCAACGTGGTGTGCAGATTATAATGAACCTACCTCGTTTTTAAATTCATTTCTTTCCACAAGTAGTCTTAATACCGTCTTTTATGTAAATAATGACTACGATGAAGCATTAAATAATGCCTCAGTTGCGGTGGATAAAGGGGCTCGTCATCAACTCTATCAGCGCGCTGAAGCCTTGCTAGACAAGGACTCGGCGATAGTGCCTGTTTATTATCGTGTCAGTGTTAGATTAGTTAATCCAAAAGTAGGCGGATTTACAGGTAAAGACCCCTTTGATTATACGGACTTAAAGCGCTATTTTATAAAGGCAGATAACTAAAACTGGTAAATTATCGATATTCTATAGTTATGTGTGATTTGAATAAGTAAAAGTGGTTTAAAAAGTAGTTAAACAATAAAAAGCCACACTAAAAAGATAGCGGCATAAAAAAATTATAATGCTATCAGGCAATTAAGCACTGATAGCAAATAAGCAAGATTGATTTATTTTTTGTAAAAACAATAAGTTGTGTAAACCGTTCTAAAACACAGCTGAACATCACAGAATGGTTGTCTAACAACCAACTCACTAACTGGGAGTATTTTATAAGATGAGTAATTTAACTAAAAAGAGTGCGTTGGCGATTGCAATAAGCGCAATCTTTGGATTGTCAGCACTAACGGCTAACGCTGCTGTTGTTCCAGATGGAGTGAAATTAGCTGAAAAACAAGTGCTTGTACGTAATAACGGCTCTGAACCACAATCACTTGATCCCCATAAAATTGAAGGTGTGCCTGAATCTGCACTAGCGCGTGATCTGTTCGAAGGCGTGACGATTGTTGGCCCAGATGGTGAAATTTTACCGGGCTCTGCAACGAGTTGGGAAAATAAAGATTTTACTGTTTGGACATTCAAAATTCGTGAAGGCGCTAAATGGTCAAATGGTGAACCTGTTACAGCACAAGATTTCGTTTATAGCTGGCAACGTTTAGCGGATCCTAATACCGCATCTCCTTATGAAAGCTATCTGCAATATGCGCATATCGTGAATATTGACGATATTATTGCAGGTAAGAAAAAAGCCACAGAATTAGGTGTTAAGGCATTAGATAACAACACATTAGAAATTACTTTATCTGAAGCAGTGCCTTATTTACCAAAACTATTAGCTCACTCTTCCATGTCGCCAGTTAACCAAAAAGTGATTGAAAAATTTGGTGAAAAATGGACACAACCTGCTAACTTCGTCGGCAACGGTGCTTATAATTTAAAAGACTGGACAGTCAACGAACGTATTGTTTTAGAGCGTAGCCCAACTTATTGGGATAACAAAAGTACTGTTATTGATAAAGTGACATTCTTACCTATCTCATCAGAAGTCACTGACGTAAACCGCTATCGTGCGGGTGAAATCGACATGACATATAGCAATTTACCGATCGAACTTTTCCAAAAACTGAAAAAAGAGATCCCAGATGAATTGCGTATAAGCCCATATTTATGTACTTATTATTATGAAATTAATAATGAGAAAGCACCGTTTAACGATCCTCGTGTTCGTGAAGCACTGAAACTGTCAATGGATAGAGATATCATCACTTATAAAGTGAAAAACCAAGGTGATATCCCAGCTTACGGCTTTACCCCTCCATTTACAGATGGAATTAAAGAGAGCAAACCAGAGTGGTTTGCGACTTGGACTCAAGAACAACGCAATGAAAAAGCACGTCAATTGTTAGAAGAGGCGGGCTATAACAAAGCAAACCCACTGAAATTTAAACTTCTGTACAACACTTCTGATCTTCACAAAAAAGTGGCAATTGCGGCTTCTTCCATTTGGAAGAAAAACTTAGGTGCAGATGTCTCTCTTGAAAACCAAGAGTGGAAAACGTTCTTAGATACACGTCACCAAGGAACTTATGATGTTGCACGCGCGGGTTGGTGTGCAGATTATAACGAACCTTCCTCATTCCTGAACATGATGCTGTCTTACAGCAGTAATAACACTGTTCACTATAAAAACACAGAATTTGACGCATTGATCAAAGAATCTTTACGTGTGAAATCTGATGACGAACGTGCCGCTATTTATCAAAAAGCCGAAGGCGTATTAGATAAAGATTCAGCGATTGTTCCACTTTACTACTATGTAAACACCCGTTTAGTTAAACCTTATGTGGGTGGTTATTCAGGTAAAGATCCATTAGATAATTTACATACTAAAGACTTGTATATTATTGCTAAGTAATCGGGCGAGACCTTGTCTTTTTTAAGGCAAGGTCTTTTTATCGTCACGCCTGAATAGGTTTGTGTTATAGGAACGGGCAATGCTCAAATTTATTTTTCGTCGCTTTTTAGAAGCGATACCGACTCTATTTATTCTAATAACGATTTCGTTTTTTATGATGCGCTTAGCACCCGGCAGCCCTTTTACAGGGGAGAGGAAACTTCCACCGGAGGTCATGGCAAATATTGAAGCGAAATATCACTTAAATGATCCTATTTATAAACAATACTTCGATTATTTAATTCAATTGTCGAAAGGGGATTTAGGGCCTTCTTTTAAATATAAAGACTACAGTGTAAACACCTTAGTCGGTAAAGCATTCCCTGTTTCAGCTAAATTAGGGCTATCAGCATTTATTTTTGCTGTCATTTTAGGTGTGGGGGCAGGCGTGATAGCCGCACTGAATCAAAACACCAAATGGGATTATACCGTCATGACTTTTGCCATGACGGGGGTTGTCATACCGAGTTTCGTTGTCGCACCACTGTTGGTTCTTATTTTTGCTATTTCGCTAAGGTGGCTGCCAGCTGGTGGCTGGAATGGCGGTGCGGTGCAATATATGTTACTACCTATGATTGCACTGTCGCTTTCTTATATTGCCAGTATCTCGCGTATTACCCGTAGTTCAATGATTGAAGTTTTACACTCAAACTTTATCAGAACGGCAAAAGCGAAAGGCTTGCCGATGAAAAGAATTGTACTGCGTCATGCTTTAAAACCTGCGTTGCTACCTGTTATCTCTTATATGGGGCCTGCATTCGTCGGTATTATTACGGGCTCAATGGTTATTGAAACCATCTTTGGATTGCCGGGTATCGGACAACTTTTCGTTAATGGTGCTTTAAACCGAGATTACTCATTGGTATTAAGCTTAACCATTATCGTCGGTGCATTAACGATTTTCTTTAATGCGATTGTCGATATTTTATATGCCGTTATTGATCCGAAAATTCGTTATTAATAGATACTGGAGCGCGTTATGTTATCACTGAAGGAAAACAGCGAAGCTCTGGGGAATTTCTCGGAGCAGCTAGATATTGAAGGTCGTAGTTTATGGCAAGACGCTCGTCGTCGTTTTATGCACAATAAAGCGGCTATCACGAGCCTTGTATTACTATTCTTTATTTTATTGTTTGTCATTTTTGCCCCAATGTTATCGCCCTTTGTTTATGACGATACCGACTGGGAAATGATGTCGATGGCACCTGATTTTGCCTCTTCTCACTATTTTGGTACAGACTCATCTGGACGTGACTTATTAGTTCGTGTTGCGATTGGCGGGCGTATTTCATTAATGGTTGGTATCGCCGCCGCCTTTGTTGCTGTTATTGTCGGTACGCTGTATGGCGCAATGGCCGGCTATATTGGTGGACGTGTTGACTCTGTGATGATGCGTTTACTCGAAATCTTAAACTCATTTCCATTTATGTTCTTTGTTATCTTATTGGTGACATTCTTTGGTCAAAATATCTTACTGATTTTCGTTGCGATCGGGATGGTATCTTGGCTCGATATGGCACGTATTGTAAGGGGACAAACCTTAAGTCTAAAACGCAAAGAGTTTATTGAAGCCGCATTAGTTTGTGGTGTGTCATCACGCAATATCGTGTTAAGGCATATCGTGCCTAACGTACTGGGTGTCGTGGTGGTGTATGCCTCTTTATTAGTACCTAGTATGATTTTATTTGAATCCTTCTTAAGCTTCTTAGGGTTAGGAACACAAGAACCATTAAGTAGTTGGGGAGCACTATTAAGTGATGGTGCAAACTCAATGGAAGTTTCTCCTTGGTTGTTACTTTTCCCGGCTTCGTTCTTAGTTGTCACACTGTTTTGCTTTAACTTTATCGGTGATGGCTTACGTGACGCATTAGACCCGAAAGATCGTTAAGGAGAACAAAATGACAAATACAACAAGCAAGCCGTTATTAAGTGTTAAAGATCTCTGTGTGACTTTTGGTACACCCGATGGTGATGTTACCGCTGTTAATAAACTCAATTTTGAGTTAGCCGCCGGTGAAACCCTAGGGATTGTGGGTGAATCAGGCTCAGGTAAATCCCAATCAGCATTCGCATTAATGGGATTATTAGCGAAAAATGGTCGCACAGCGGGCAGCGCAAACTTTAATGGTCGTGAGATCTTAAATCTTCGCCAAAGTGAATTAAATAAAATGCGTGCTGAAGAAATATCCATGATATTTCAAGATCCAATGACCTCATTAAACCCCTATATGAAAGTGGGTTCACAGCTTATTGAAGTATTAATGCTTCATAAGGGCATGAGTAAAAACGATGCTTATGCAGAATCCGTGCGTATGTTAGATGCTGTAAAAATGCCAGAAGCCCATAAACGAATGAGTATGTACCCTCATGAGTTTTCAGGCGGTATGCGTCAACGCGTAATGATTGCTATGGCATTGCTTTGTAAGCCAAAACTTTTAATTGCGGATGAACCGACAACCGCACTTGATGTGACGGTTCAAGCACAGATCATGACCTTACTCAATGAGCTTAAGAATGATTTAAACACTGCGATTATTATGATCACCCATGACTTGGGGGTCGTGGCGGGTATCTGCGATAAAGTATTGGTGATGTACGCAGGACGTACCATGGAGTACGGCAAAGCGCGTGATATCTTCTATCAACCATCACATCCATACTCTATCGGATTGTTACAGGCTGTTCCTCGCTTAGACGGTGAAGATGAACGACTATCGACCATTCCGGGAAATCCGCCTAACTTATTGCGTTTACCAAAAGGCTGCCCATTCCAACCTCGTTGCCAATATGCAACAGAGCAATGCTTAACGAGTGAACCTCAATTAGAGCAATTTGCACAAGGGCGATTACGTGCCTGTTTTAAAGCGGTGGAGGAATTGGTATGACTCAAGCCATGTTACAAGATAGAAAAGTGATTCTAGAAGTGAATGACTTAAAAGTTTATTTCGATGTTCAAGATAATAAACAGTGGTTCTGGCAACCTAAAAAAAGCCTCAAAGCCGTTGATGGTGTTACATTGCGTCTATATGAAGGTGAAACATTAGGGGTTGTTGGTGAATCTGGTTGTGGTAAATCGACATTTGCGCGCGCTATTATCGGATTAGTCAAAGCCTCTGGTGGTACAGTCACTTGGTTAGGTAATGATTTACTGGGAATGGGTAATAAGCAATGGCGCGATATTCGCCAAGATATCCAGATGATTTTCCAAGATCCACTGGCTTCCTTAAACCCAAGAATGACGATTGGCGATATTATTGCTGAACCGCTTAAAACCTATCACCCTAAAATGAAACAGGCTGAAGTTGTTGAAAGAGTCAAAGCAATGATGATGCGAGTCGGATTATTGCCAAACTTAATCAACCGCTATCCTCATGAATTCTCCGGTGGACAGTGCCAACGTATCGGTATTGCTCGCGCGTTAATTCTAGAGCCTAAATTAGTCATTTGTGATGAACCCGTTTCAGCATTAGATGTATCAATTCAGGCTCAAGTAGTTAATCTGCTGAAAGATATTCAAAAAGAGATGGGATTATCTTTAATCTTCATTGCTCACGATCTGGCGGTGGTAAAACATATTTCAGATCGTGTATTGGTCATGTATTTAGGGCATGCAGTGGAATTAGGAACCTATGATGAAGTTTATCATCATCCATTACACCCTTATACCAAAGCTTTGATGTCAGCGGTACCTATTCCTGACCCCGATAAAGAGCGTAATAAGCACATTGATTTATTAGAGGGGGAATTACCTTCTCCGATTAATCCACCATCAGGTTGTATTTTCCGTACACGTTGTCCAATGGCGGATGAAGAATGTGCTAAAACGCGTCCTTTATTAGAAGGAAGCTTCCGCCATGCTGTCTCTTGCCTAAAAGTGGATCCGCTTTAATGCGATTGAATGATTAAGTAACAAAGAAAATGCCCTTGATATTATTTTCAAGGGCATTGTTTCATTAATCAATAAGATAGATGTTGAATCAGATTAAATCCAACCTTTAGCTCTAAAAGCTTTTAATGTAGAAACAAAATAGCGCATCTCTTCGGGTGTGCCTAACGTTAAGCGGCTCCAACCAAAAGCAGGAGGAAATTCGCGGCCTACCATAATATTCGCGTCTTTCATTCTATTTTGATAGGTTTTTACATCACCTTTAACTTTATGAAAAATAAAGTTTGCATGAGAAGGGGCATATTCAATATTCAGCTCTTTTAATACATCAACCACCATTTGACGTGAAACATCGATTGATTTACGACTATATTCCACAAATGCGAGGTCTTTTAAAGAAGCCAAAGCAGCAACAGCACCGGCGGTGTTGGTGTTATCAATAGAAACAAATATATCAACATCTGAAATGACTTCAGGTACTGCAACGCCATAACCTACACGAAGTCCTGCTAATGCATAAATCTTTGAGAAGGTACGTGCAACAATTAGGTTTTTATAGCCGGCTTCAACTAATGCAATCGCACTGATAAATTCAGGGGTTGAAACAAACTCAGCGTAAGCTTCATCAATAATAAAAAAGACATTTTCTTTGGCTGATTTTATCCAATTCGTCAATGCACCTGTCGGCGTTAACATCGCAGTTGGATTGTTGGGATTGCATAGATATACCATGCTAATACCCTCAAATTCTTGAGCCTTTTTCTGCATGGTTGCCAAATCAAACGCCAATGTTTGATCAACGGGCACTTTAACGATTTTTACACCTAAAGGCTCTGCATAAAGCTCAGCATAGTTAAATGTCGGATCAGGTACGATAAGTTGAACCGCTTTACCTTCTTTTTGACCTTTATTGGCGACATATTGAACTGCGGCTTGAATTGTCTCAGATGAGCCATTTCCCAAGGTGATGTGCTTGTCAGACAGTTTAAATTCGTTACCCAGCTCATTAATTAATGCGCTACGCGCATCGTCGGGATATCTAAAGGCATTAGGTAATGCATCAATAATAGCCTGTTTCGCTTTTTGTGACATACCTAATGAGTTTTCATTGAAATTAAGCAGTAACGGATTTTCTGCATTAAATACCAATTTATTTTTTAGTGTTTCATTGGCATAAGCAGAGCTAACAAATGAACTTAATGATAATCCGCCAATAACAAGGCTTGATGATGTTAAAAATGACCGACGATTCATGTTATGTTTCCCAAGTAAATTATTCTATGTTTTATTAGTTCTCATAGATTACTAAAAAAAAGATAGAAGTAAATAATTATGTTATATTTGTGATTATAAATTCACTTTGAGGGATTAAGGGAAAGCACTGTCATTGAAAAAAGAATGAGTAGGGAGAGATGATGCTCAATGGCCACAACATATTATTGTTCTCTTACTATTTTCTAGTTTTTTTGGTGGTTGTGTTGGTTCGACGTGTGGTGGAATTAAAGCTATTCGGTTTTTAATTCTCTATAAACAAAGTCGCCAAGAAATTCATCAACTAATTCATCCAAAATCAGTGAGTTCCGTTCGTGTCGGCGACAGTATTATAACTTTTCGACTCCTTAATTCCGTTTGGAGTTTCTTTGTTCTTTATACGCTACTTGTTTTATTATCTGTTTCCTTTGGGCGTAATTAAGATATGACTGAAATAAACGTTATGATTTAAAAATGAACATACTTTAAAAGATGAAGAATATTATCATTAATTTCTCTAAAGAAATTTTTTCTTAAAAATTCATTCGATAAAATCAGATAACTTCAACGACAATAACGATTTTTATCCTATTTATGTGATGAATATCAACTCGCCTTAAATAAAGCATTCCATTAATTATCGTAAACAGACAACGAAAACGTTTGCATAATATTTTTATGTCGATAGAATGCGTCAGATTTTTTGGCCTGGTGAAATTAATAGGGGGTTAAAGTGTCTCAGGACAACAATTATAGTCAGGGCCCAGTGCCCATATCCGCAAGAAAGGGTGGATTGGCGTTAACCTTTGTGATGTTGGGATTAACGTTTTTTTCAGCCAGTATGTGGACTGGCGGCGCTCTCGG
Organism: Proteus alimentorum; assembly: GCF_002607735.1. Taxonomy (GTDB): domain Bacteria; phylum Pseudomonadota; class Gammaproteobacteria; order Enterobacterales; family Enterobacteriaceae; genus Proteus; species Proteus alimentorum. The sequence goes on along the minus strand of NZ_NBVR01000031.1, from coordinate 456,179 downwards.
TACTGGTCTTTCCTTTAATGATTTCTTCCTCGCAGTTCTAATTGGTAATCTTCTTCTTGGTATCTACACCGCATTTCTTGGTTTTATTGGTTCAAAAACAGGTCTTACTACTCATCTTCTTGCGCGTTACTCTTTCGGTATTAAAGGTTCTTGGCTTCCCTCATTTTTACTCGGTGGTACTCAGGTTGGTTGGTTTGGTGTGGGTGTGGCAATGTTTGCCATTCCAGTAGGAAAAGCAACAGGTATTGATATTAATCTCCTCATCGCCGTTTCCGGCATTTTAATGACCATCACTGTATTCTTTGGCATTTCCGCTCTCACCGTTCTCTCTATCATTGCTGTTCCAGCTATTGCTATCCTTGGAAGTTACTCTGTTTATCTTGCCATACATGATATGGGCGGACTTTCAACATTAATGGCCGTTAAACCTGCTCAACCATTAGATTTTAATTTAGCACTGGCGATGGTTGTCGGATCATTTATTAGTGCGGGAACACTTACGGCTGACTTTGTCCGTTTTGGACGGGATCCTAAAGTTGCAGTAGTTGTCGCCATTATTGCCTTCTTCTTAGGCAATACATTGATGTTTGTTTTTGGGGCAGCGGGTGCCGCTTCACTGGGAATGGCAGATATTTCGGATGTGATGATTGCGCAAGGATTATTACTTCCAGCGATTGTTGTATTAGGTTTAAATATTTGGACAACTAATGACAATGCGTTATATGCCTCTGGATTAGGTTTTGCCAATATTACGGGCTTATCAAGTAAAAAGCTTTCAGTGATAAATGGTATTGTCGGTACTCTGTGTGCATTATGGCTCTATAATAATTTTGTAGGTTGGTTAACTTTTTTATCTGCTGCAATTCCACCTGTTGGAGGCGTTATTATTGCAGATTATCTGATGAATAAAGCGCGTTATAACACTTTTAATGTTGATAAAATGCAATCAGTTAACTGGGTTGCGTTACTGGCCGTTGCAATTGGTATTATGGCTGGGCACTGGTTACCGGGTATCGTACCTGTTAATGCAGTATTAGGTGGTGCAATTAGCTACGCTGTGTTAAATCCAATATTAAATCGTCGTACAGCTCGACAAGCGGAGATAAGTCATGCTGGGTAAGAATATCGAACAAATTAATCATGCTCGTCTCGTTGGAAAAGAAGGCTTGTGGCGTATTACGCTTAAAAACAACAAAATTGAAGCGATCGAGCCACAACCTGAGAATAATTTTCATCCTGAGGCTTTAGATGCGCAAGGTGGTTTAGTTCATGCTCCTTTTGTTGAACCTCATATTCATTTAGATACAACACAAACAGCAGGGCAACCGAATTGGAATCAATCGGGAACACTATTTGAAGGTATTGAGCGTTGGGCTGAAAGAAAAGCGCTATTAACGCATGATGATGTTAAACAACGCGCATGGCAAACGCTTCAATGGCAAATTGCTAATGGTATTCAACATGTTAGAACTCATGTGGATGTTTCAGATGCATCGCTCACAGCATTAAAAGCCATGCTGGAAGTGAAAGAAGAAATTAAACCTTGGATTGATTTACAAATCGTTGCTTTTCCACAAGAAGGCATTTTATCTTATCCTAATGGTGAAACTTTATTAGAAGAAGCATTAAAATTAGGTGCTGATGTTGTAGGCGCTATACCTCACTTTGAATTTACGCGTGAATATGGTGTTGAATCACTACATAAAACCTTTGCATTAGCACAAAAATATGATCGTTTAATCGATGTTCATTGTGATGAAATTGATGATGAACAATCTCGTTTTGTTGAAACTGTTGCTGCTTTAGCACATAAAGAAAATATGGGCTCAAGAGTAACCGCAAGTCATACAACCGCAATGCATTCTTATAATGGCGCTTATACTTCGCGTTTATTCCGTTTATTAAAAATGTCGGGTATTAACTTTGTGGCGAATCCTTTAGTTAATATTCATTTGCAAGGTCGTTTTGATACTTATCCTAAGCGTCGTGGTATTACTCGCGTAAAAGAGATGCTAGAAAGTAATATCAACGTCTGCTTTGGTCATGATGATGTTTTTGATCCTTGGTATCCATTAGGCACAGCAAATATGCTCCAAGTTTTACATATGGGACTGCATGTTTGCCAACTAATGGGTTATGGTCAAATTGATAACGGATTACAGTTAATTAGCCACAACAGTGCAAAAACACTCGCTTTAACGGATTATGGTGTTGAGGTAGGAAACAGTGCAAACTTTATTATTCTGCCAGCAGATAATGGATTTGATGCCCTACGTCGCCAAGTACCCGTGCGTTATTCTGTGCGCCAAGGTAAAGTTATCGCACAAACAGAACCAGCAAAAACAGAAATTATGTTAGATAAGCCGACAATGGTTAATTATAAATAATCTGATCGCTTTTATTTTTAAATAACGAATAGGTCTAACAATGGCTTATTCGTTATTTTTTATAAACATTTAACCTCTATTTTTGTCTATTTTCCCTGCATGTTTGCACGATAAATATATATTCACTGATTTCTCTTTGTGTAAAAATAAACCATTGCAGATTTACCTGATTCAATTAAGATAAAGCACGGTTAGACCCTCTCCGTATTACTGCGGCTGCTATCCCTTTAATCTGAGAGGTTTTTTATGTCTATACAAAGAGATCGTGGTTGGCGCCAATGTGTTAACCGCAAAAATAAACATCAAGAAATGGGTTGTTCACGAGAGATGTTTAAACCAGAAAAAAAATGGTCTAATTTATATACTCGATCACTTAAAATGACCCGAGCTGCACAACTAGGAATTGAATATCCAAGAATTTCTCGTAGTCAGCGTCGATTAAATGCGTTATCTGATAGTGAGTAATAATGAATATCTTATTTATTTGCAGTAAAAATCAATGGCGAAGCCCAACCGCAGAACTGTTGTTTGCAAATAGAAAAGGCATTAATACGCTTTCAGCGGGTACGCGCAAAGATGCACAATGTGTTATTGATAACGAATTACTAAAATGGGCTGATTTAGTGCTCGTCATGGAATCTAAACATTTAAATCGATTATCTGCATATTTTCCGGCAACTATGCGCTATAAAAAAGCCTATGTATTGGGAATACCTGATAATTATCGCTTTAACGATCCGGTATTAATTGAACTCCTCGAACAGAAAGTTCAGCCTTATTTACCAATGGAAGCAAAACTTCCAACTAAGTAATATTTTAATCTTGATAAAAAAACGCCCAGCTTAAAAAAATAAACTGGGCGTTTTTTATATCTGAAAATTTCATATATGTATATGAAGAGCCGATGAGATTTTTACTATTGGCTATTTTTTCTGATCAGTGCTGCTAATTGTGCAAGCTCTTCATCATTCGCTCGTTCAAAATCGTGAGATGAAAGATAACCTGGATATTTATCAAAGAAAATTTTCTGCTTATTTTCAATGGGAGCCCATTTTGTCATATCACCTGTGCCATGCATCGGGCTCAGTTTACTATGAACATGATCAACGCCAAATCCTTCAAAAAACATGCCTGAACGCGAAACATCAGGGAATGTTTTATCTAAGATTTTTGCTACTCTTTTTGTAGCAATCACTAATAAAGCTAAGGCTTCATCACTGAGATCGAAGGCGTAACTTGGATAGTGTTTTTTAGGAATAACAACAGTAAAGCCTTTGGTGTTCGGAAATATAGACAAAAATGCAAGGTGGTGTTCGTCTTCCCAAATTTTATGGCAAGGCGCTTTTCCAGCAACAATTTGACAGAAAATACAGTTATCCATAGTAACCTCATAGCCAAAAATGAGCTGATATCTCAGCAAAATTAATGCTGAAAAGATAGCCTTATGTGTAATTTATTTCAAACTGAACTAAGTAATGACAAGAAAAATCAAAATGATAAGAATAAAAGAGATAGGCGAAAGAAAGAGGATCTTGCAAAAAACCCTTAGAGAGTTGCTGAACTTACTAAGGGTTCTGAATAGTTGTAAATTACAGTAGGTTTCTTTCCGCTAAATCAAGCGCAAAATAAGATAGAATTAAATCTGCCCCTGCGCGTTTAATTGAACCTAAAGTCTCCATTACCACACGATCTTCATCAATTGCACCCGCTAATGCCGCAAATTTAATTTGAGCATACTCACCACTGATTTGATAAGCCGCTAAAGGTAATAAAGTACGTTCACGCACATCGCGAATAATATCTAAATAAGCACCCGCTGGTTTTACCATCAGCATATCAGCACCTTCTTGCTCATCAATTAATGATTCACGGATAGCTTCACGGCGGTTCATTGGATTCATTTGATAAGTTTTACGATCACCAATTAGGCGAGAGCCTGCTGCATCACGGAAAGGACCATATAAGGCAGAAGCAAATTTAGTCGAGTAAGAAACAATACCGGTGTCGCTAAACCCTGCGTTATCAAGTGCGGCACGAATCGCGGCGACTTGACCGTCCATTGCCGCTGATGGCGCGATAAAATCAGCACCTGCTTGTGCTGCAGCAACAGCTTGAAGACCTAAATTATAGATAGTTTCGTCATTATCAACGTGTTCACCATGTAAAACACCACAGTGACCATGTGATGTGTATTCACAAAAACAGGTATCAGACATGACAATCATTTCTGGTACTGCATCTTTACAAATACGAGATATGCGAGAAACTAAGCCATCATTTTTCCAAGCATCACTTCCTGTTTCATCAAGGTGATGCGATACCCCAAAAGTCATGACCGTTTTAATGCCTGCTTTTGCAATGCGTTCAATTTCATAAGCAAGACGTTTTTCAGGAATACGAACGACACCTGGCATGCTTTTAATGGGTTGGTAATCATCAAGCCCTTCTTCTACAAATATAGGCAGTGCCAGATCATTTTTAGTTAACGTTGTTTCTTGAAAGAGCGCGCGCAGGTTTTCGGACTGGCGTAGTCTTCTTAAACGCTGGATGGATTGTTCGTTGCTCACAATATCTCCTTTTTATGGCCAGTACTAACAAGTATTTACCGAGGTATTATAAACCTTAATATCAATAGATAGAATACTCGTCATACTTCAAACTGTAGCGTTGTTTGGCCGCGTTCATTCGCACTAGTCACATACTTATGTATGCTCCTAGCGACTCATTCACTTGTCGCCTAGCTACATCTTGAATTATTTAGAGTATATAACGTTAATTAAAGAGAAAAGAGAAAAGAGAAAAGAGAAAAGAGAAAAGAGAAAAGAGGAGAGGAATAGGTGAGGGGAAAATAAAAAAGAGCAGGATAATTTCTACTCTTTATATTGATTTTTACCCATTCTTTAATGAGAAGATTATTTTTTGGGCTCTTCTAATGCTGCAACCATTTGAATTTTACAAGCCGCAACAATTTGAGTTAAACCATCTTGGAACTCTGCGCGAGAACCAATTTCAGATTTGGCTTCACGTAAAGAATTAACAACCTCAATAGCACCTTCAGTGAATTGTGCTTCAGTTGCTTCCAGTTTTGCAAAATCAAATTTCTTTGCACTCAGAGAGGCCATTGCATCTTTAGCAATTTTCTCTGCTGGCTCTTTTGTATCATAAGCTTTAATTGAGATATCTTTAAAGGTATCGCAGTAATCATCAGCCATTTTTGTTGGGTTTGCAAAAGCAACAGCTGGTAATAATAGCAGAGATAAGAGAAGTGGTTTCATTTTAGCCTCATGTTTATTTTTTAGTACATACATATTGAGTGTAACATATAAACACGAGTGACGATAAATCAGAATAAGTGTAAAAATATAAATGGTTAATATTTTTAATCCTATTGGTTTTAGCTACTTTCGTTATAATTGTGTTTAGGGACAATAAGCTAGCAATTTTTCACTTAATAAAATTTTACAATTAACAATAAATAAAATAATTTAAAATATAATAATATTAGGATTTATCTTTATTTACATTTCATTCGGTTAATTTTTATTTGCGTTAAAAATAACTAAATGTGCATTTTAAATATGAAAAAAAGAATAAAAAAGAGTGAAGTGACCATCAGTTAACATTAAGATAATTTTAATGCATTGTATTTAATAGGTTAATTTATGTTCTTGCTGGCAATGATGGCCAGATTTCTCATTCTACTATTTAATCTAAATAACATTAAAAACATTAAACAAAAAGAAGTTTTGATAGTGATTATTAGATAAAAATATCGAAGAGAAAACAAACCCATTATCATTTGGATGATGTGAAAATAATTTGAATAGAAAAATGGATGGGGAAAAGAGAAAAAAATCCCCTCTATAAGGATAGAGGGGTAGCTAAATGAATAAAGAATGGTTTATTTCGAGATTGAGTATATAGGAAAGTTGAAATAAAATTTTGTTTATTTGTGCAGCACAAAAAGTTTAGAAAATAGAATGAAAATATGTGCAGGTACTCAATTCGAAAATAAACGTATTATTGACGGTAGGCTGTCTTAATTTGGCTAATGGTATTACGAAATGTCTCTGCTTGTTTTTCATCATCAACTTCGGCAATAGCACGTTCAATATTTAAAATAACACGCCCAGCATCTGCTTGACCTAATGCTTTTAACATATAGGTGACTAGTGTTTTTAAACAAGCGACTTCTTCTGCCAATGTTTCCACATCTGCTTGTGTTTTAAACTTCTCGTTCATTATCTACGTTCCTTTGTCTTTAATTTATAAATCATATCAAGCCAGTCATTAGAATAGCAAAGTCTCAGCGAGGTATGAATAGTGATAATCAAAGCATTTTATCATATTGAAATGGTTAGCATGATAAAGAGACAGAATAGCCAGTGATCCCTTTTATTTGTTGAAATCACGCTATACTTTAAACGTCATATTTTGAACATTAATACAAACAGAATGCACTAAAGCAATCATAGCGAACAAAACAATAAGAAAAAATGCAGAAAAAGAAGGGTGAATAATATGAATGAAGAACAACTACTGCATGTCATAACACATTATCCTGCACTTTATCAGCGCAAATCAGGAAATACACATAAAGGAACATTCGGCACATTAGGCATTATAGGCAGCGCAGAAGGAATGAGCGGTGCTATTGTGTTAGCAGGTAAAAGTGCATTGAAAGCAGGATGTGGAAAGGTATTTCTTGGTTTTGCTCAGCAACAACTTCCTATCCCTTTTATTGATAGTGCACCAGAACTGATGCTTAAAACAGCACAAGTATTGATAAATCAGCAAGATATTTCTGCTTGGGCGGTTGGATGTGGATTAGGATTATCTGCAAGTTCTGAAGAGATCTTATCAATAGTTTTAGCGCAGCGTAATAACAATAGATCTTATGTTTTTGATGCGGATGCATTAGTGTTAATGGCTAAATTTAAATCAGAACTCTCACTTAATCAGCACTGTGTATTAACACCACATCCTAAAGAAGCGTCTATTTTGCTTAATTGTACGCTAAATGATATTCAAAATAATAGGGAAGAAGCGGCGAAAGAAATTGCGAAGCTTTATCATTGTTGGGCAATTATCAAAGGTCAAAATACCGTAATTACTTCTCCGAAAGGAGAAATCACAATTAATACGACTGGTAATAGTGGATTATCAACAGCAGGGAGTGGTGATGTGTTAACCGGCGTTATGGGAAGTTTTTTAGCACAAGGAATGACGATGTCTGATGCGGTAAAAAGTGCTGTTTGGATACATGGAATGTCAGCGGATATCTTAGTTAAAAAAGGCATTGGGCCAATAGGATTAACTGCATCAGAATTGATTGATACTATCCGAAATATTCGCAATCAAATATGGACGTTAACACAGCAACATAATGCAAACTGTTTTGAATAATCTCTTTTATTTTTTAGCTTAACGTATTAATAATTAAAGTAGGTTTATATTAAGATTAGGTTGTTTTTAGTTAATTCACTCACAGTAATCTTTGGGTTATTGCGGTAGGATTAAGGCAAATGGAGAGTTGAGAGGAGTTATTATGTATAAAACGATTTTAGTGCCTATTGATATTGTGGAAGAAGAGTTAACCAGTAAAGCGGTACGACATGCTGTGTATTTAGCAAAAGAAACAGGAGCTAATTTACATTTAATTCATGTTCTTCCTATCTCTTCAGCAATCATTAATGCTTATTCATTGGGTTATCCAGAAATTAAAGATAAAGCGACAGTGAAGGCAGAGAATGATATGCAGATGTTGGTAGATTCGGTAGATTTGCCTGCTGAAAAGGTCGCTTATACGGTTACTTTTGGCTCACCTCGTGATGAAATTTTAGTCACGGCAAAAGATATTCAAGCAGACTTAATTGTGATTGGCTCACGTAGACCTAATATTAGTACTCATTTATTAGGCTCAACGGCTGCGGGTGTTGTTCGCTATGCTGAAATCTCAGTGTTAGTTGTTCGTTAATATATGACTAATATGCTATGAGTATCCCTCATAGCATATTTTTTAGTTTTTTTGCGTAGCTTATCTTATTTATTCAATAAGTAGTTTATTGAATAAACAGTCTAGAAAGTGGATAAGAATGGAAAAATTTACCCAAGAACTTTTAAGGCTCGACCATTTTATTCTACGCATCTTACGCTATTATGTAATAGGCTCTATTTTCTTTTTTTTAGGATTATTACCGGGCGTATTAGGGTTTTATTTAATTGAAGGACATACCTTTATTGAATCTTCATTAAATGCAATCTCTATGCTAAGTGGTCAACCAGTGGAGCCAGCACCTGCAACCCCAACAGGGCGCTTTTTTATTGCAATCTATGGTTTATTTCTTCAGTGTGTTTTTATTTTATCAATTGGGCTTGTAGTGACACCTTTTATTCATCGACAATTGCATAAATGGCATCTTGAGGAAGATTAAATAAGCAAGCTGTGGGTTTAACGCTAAAATAATAAACAGACAATAATCTGATAATGAGGAGTTGCTATGTACAAGACAATTCTAGTACCTGTTGATATTTCAGAAGATGAGTTAACGACTAAAGCCTTACAACACGCTGTTTATATTGCCAAACTAGAAGGTGCAAAACTGCATCTTTTCCATGCTATTCCTGATATTTCACGTTTCTCTATTAGTTATAGCTACCATTATGACATGCTCAGTTCTTTTGCAAATAAAGCACTAGAACGTGTACAAGAACAACTGCAAGAATTAGCTAATGGCATTGATTTGCCAAATGAGCAAGTTGAATTTTCAGCCGTATTTGGTTCTGCAAGAGATAAAGTTTTAGAACTCGCTGAAAAAATTCATGCTGATTTGATTGTAATAGGTTCTCGTCGTCCAAGTATTTCAACACACCTATTAGGTTCAAATGCGTCAGGTATTGTCGCTTATGCCAAACAATCTGTATTAGTTGTTCGCTAAAATTTTTATAAAAATTAGAAAAAGTATGTAACCCCCTAAAATCTCTATTTAGGGGGTTTTTATTTTTTGCATTTAAGCATTGTTATTTTAAATTGATTTGTGAGTGTGATTGCTTATTAATGCGATTTTATTTTAAATACTCGGATCTTTATTGATTGAGAATGATAGTCATTCTAAAGTGGAGCGATTGTTATTAATTTGAGATGAGTATTATGTTGAATAATAAAAAATTTGTGGTTATGGATATTGAACAGTTTCCTGTTATTACAATGAAAATTTTTCCAGAAACCTTGGAAGATGCCAATAACTGGACTGCTGAAATGGATGTTGTATTAAGCGAAAAAAGAAAATTTGTTTTGATTTACCCTTCTATTAATAAAAAGGATAAAGCGCATAAAAAGGAAGATATGGAGGGGATGAAAGCGGTTAGACGTTGGCTCAAAGAGGGGAAAGCGCTTCTTAGTGAATATTGTGCTGGTATGATAATGACCGCTGATCCACAAAAAAATGACAAAGAGCAACTAGTACAACTCTCTTCTGTTATTTCTGCTGTTTATGGTGTTTCTGTATTTGTTGCAGAAACTCTGGATAAATCGTATATCCAAGCTAATGAATTGGTGAAGTAATTAAACCTGATTAATTTCCTTAATTAAATGAGTTTATAGAGCACTTGCATGAGTGCTTTTTTATTAAAACAATGATAGTTATTTGATTATGAGAGTTAAAAATAATAAAGAATAATTTATCATTGTATTGTACTTTCTTATGACAATATTTATGACCATCCATCTATAAAATTGATCTATCTACTGCCTAAAATATTTTATTTGTTCATAATAGTATTGAAAGATAATAGAGCGAGAAATGAGCTATGCTGATAAACTTTATATTAGCAATGGCTCGTTTTTGATCAAAACTAAGGCATGGTATGGATAATGAGATAATGGCAGAGTGCACTGCCATTTCACAAGATAAACAGCGTGAAATTACCAAGTTATGTATTCAAACTGCGTTGTTGCTATTGCAACATGGCGCAGAAAGTATGCTGGTTGAACAACTTTCAACCCGCCTAGGTTTAGCTTTAGGTGTACATCAAGTCGAAAGTGCAATTTCTGCTAATGCGGTTGTATTAACCACTATTGTTAATGGGCATTGCCAAACTTCAACACGAAAGATAGTCGACCGTGGCATTAATATGCATGTTGTGACGGAAGTTCAGCATATTGTTATTTTGGTTGAACATCACCTTGCCGATATTCATGAAGCAAGAAAACGCTTTGAGCACATAAAACCATTACGTTATCCACGTTGGGCGATTATTTTTATGGTTGCTTTATCTTGTGGTTGTTTCTCTAAATTAAATGGTGGTAATTGGGATGGCTTTTTAGTTTCTGCCATTGGTGGTGGCCTTGGTATGTTTGTACGCCAAGCATTAACACATCGCCAAATGAATCCATTAATTAATTTCTGTATTACGGCATTTGTGGCGACTTCAGTCTCAGGTCTATTATTAAAGCTCTCTTATTTTCAGACTACGGCGACTATTTCCATGGCTGCCAGCGTCTTATTGTTGGTTCCCGGATTTCCTTTAATTAATGCTGTTGCTGATATGTTTAAAGGGCACGTTAATACTGGCTTAGCGCGTTGGGCAATGGCAACAATGTTAACATTGGCAACCTGTTTAGGCGTTATTTTAGCCATGGCGGTATGGGGGTTAAGAGATTGGGCATAATAACGATAGTGCTTACCCTGATTGAAGATATGATTTTAGCCGCTATTCCTGCAGTGGGTTTTGCGATGGTATTTAATGTACCTTCAAGGGCACTAAAATATTGCGCACTATTAGGAGCAATAGGTCACGGCTCTCGTACTGTTTTAGTGATGAGTGGTATGAACATTGAATGGGCAAGTTTTTGTGCCGCTATTTTAGTGGGATGCATTGGTATTCAATGGTCACGCTGGTGGCTTGCTCATCCTAAAGTCTTTACTGTTGCAGCGGTTATTCCGATGTTCCCCGGAATAAATGCATATATAGCGATGATCTCAGTGGTGAAGTTAACGCAAATTGGTTATAGCGCGGAAATTTTTGAAGCTTTAGTTACTAATTTCCTTAAAGCTTCATTTATTGTCGGTGCGCTCTCTATCGGGCTATCCTTGCCGGGATTATGGTTATATCGCAAGCGTCCGAGTGTATAATGATTTATATCGCGTGTTGTAATGAGTTTAATGTAATATCCAGTTCATTTTTATCGGAAATGATAATTTGAATTCGTAATTTATTCTCAGATTCTAAACTGGCATGCGCTTTAACATCTTCGTTATTCGCATGCTTTTTTGTTATCTCGACTAATTCATCCATCAAATTCAGCATATTCTCATTCATTTTTAAATTTCTCCAAATCATTGATGGACTAAACCATAGCAAATCCCTTTTGCGTTAATGTCGAGAATAACGGCTTTTTCTATCACCATTCACGCTTATTGTTTTATTTTTCATACAAAAAATAGTGAGAAAGATTGCCCAAAATAAATAAAAAAAAGGTAAGATTAGGCTAAATAAAAATAAGATTATCAGTTGGTTATTAAAGATAATTCTTATTGGGTTTAATAAAATAAAGAGTAAGGCAGATACCACTTTGAGAAAAATATTACACTATACCGCGGTTGTGTTGGGTTTGTTTTTTATTACGCTAAATATTCAAGCACAGGCCCCTGAAAATTTTACAAAAGCGAAAGAGATAGCAAAAGAACGTATTTATTATGATCAAAATCAAAAGTCACAAGGTACTATTTATTGTGGTTGTGATTGGGAATGGGTAGGTAAATCGGGAGGACGGGTTGATTTAGCCAGTTGTGGTTATAAAGTCAGAACCCAGCAAACAAGAGCGGAACGTATTGAGTGGGAGCATATTGTTCCTGCGTGGGTTTTTGGTCATCAACGTCAATGTTGGCAAAATGGGGGCCGAACTAATTGTGTAAAAAACGACCCTGTATTTGGCAGAATTGAAGCAGATTTACACAATTTAGCGCCCTCTATTGGTGAAGTTAACGGTGATCGTAGCAACTTTAGTTTTGGGCAATTAGCGGCACAAGCGCCTTATCAATACGGTCAATGCCGTAGCCGTGTTGATTTTGCTTCACGTACTTTTGAACCTCGTAATGAAGTTAAAGGACAAGTAGCAAGGGTTTATTTCTACTTACATGATCGCTATAACCTCTCTATGTCACGTCAGCAACAACAGTTATTAATGGCTTGGGATAATGCTTATCCACCAACAGCATGGGAAAAAGAGCGTGATAATCGTATTGCTCGTATTGTTGGATATCACAATCCCTTTGTGACCGGTGAAATGAAATGGCAATTAGGGCATAAAAATGGGGGGGCTGGATTATCTGCAACAAATAGTACTCTAGTCACTAAAGCTAAAACTGAAACACCTAAACAAGTAAATGCATCACAATCTGAAGATATTAAAGGTAATGTAAATAGCAAGATCTACCATTTTGCACATTGCTCGGGTTATAAAACAATGTCAGATAAAAATGCGGTTTTGTTTAAAACAGAGAGTGAGGCTATTAAGGCAGGTTACCGTTTAGCTAATAACTGTAAACAGCCTTAATCGTAATTATTTAAATTACATCCAACGACGAACGTGGCGACAATATTGTTGCCACGCTTGAGGAAATAATTCACTTAAGATTTTCTCTTCACGTACTATCGTATAACGATCCGTAATAAAGTAAAAAGCAATTGCCGCACCCAAAAATCCCCAATTACCAAAAATAAAAAACAGCCCAATACTAATATCTAAAAAACCGAGATACATAGGATTGCGACTTATTTTATAAGGGCCACTAGTCACTAATTGCCGAGGTGTGTGATTGGGATTAGGAGACGTTTTTTGTTTAATAAAAAATGAGAGGCAATAAAAGAGCCAGATCCCAGAAGTCGTAATAGTGAGCAAACCGAGGTAAAAAAAGAAACCCATTTTGAGAGAGCCAGAGTGAAGTTCAAAACCAATAAATGGAATTAGGTTAAGTAGCAACCAATAAATAAAAGGTAATCGCAAGAAATTCATTTATTTTCCCCCAAAATAACATTTATTGTTATTTTTATGTTAAGTCTATCTCGTTATAAATCATCTCAGTATTGAAAATATTTTTCTTTTGTCATTATACTGTCATAAAGCTTCGTTAATTTTCACTTTAACTCCATGATGGGGAATATGAATGACAGAAGCAATGGAAATATCTCGTTACTTACAGAAAACCGGCAACAACCGTTCATTGATGTTTAATGTTCAGGATTGTGACCGGTTTTTTTGTTTTCTGCGACTAAACAGAGTCTGAAGGGGACTCATCGGTAAGTGAATGGAATACAAACAGAGATGTCGATGACTTTTTGAAGACTAACAAGGGTAAATACCACTATGAGTAGACAAAAAGCAGCAACACGTTTACGCCGAGAAAATAAACGCACTTCACGTAAAGAACAACGTAATGGGGCACATCGAGATAATGTTATGGTTTTACCGGGTTTTGAAGATATCAATACTATTGGTATGGCAAGAGAAAAACGTGATGAACGCATATTATCTCCTCGCAACGAAGTACAACGCCAATATATGAATGCAATTAAACATCAAGATCTTATCTTTGCCACAGGGGAAGCTGGCTGCGGTAAAACCTTTCTCAGTACTGCAATGGCTGCCGATGCCTTAATTAATAAAGAAATAGAACGTATCATAGTTACTCGACCTGTGTTGCAAGCTGATGAAGATCTCGGCTTCTTACCCGGTGATATTGCTGAAAAGTTTGCACCTTATTTTCGTCCTGTTTACGACGTATTAGTTAAACGTTTAGGGGCTTCATTCCTACAATATTGTTTACGACCTGAAATCGGTAAAGTCGAAATTGCGCCTTTCGCTTATATGCGAGGTCGTACTTTCGAAAATGCATTTGTTATTTTAGACGAAGCGCAGAATGTTACTGTAAATCAAATGAAATTATTTCTCACCAGAATGGGGGAAAATGTCACCGTTGTGGTTAATGGAGATATTACACAGTGTGATTTACCTGCTAGTGTACCATCTGGATTAGCGGATGGGCTGATTCGATTTGAGGCTAATAATCGAGTGGGTGTAATTAAATTTATGCAAGAAGATTGTGTACGTTCTACATTATGTCAGCATGTATTAGCAGCTTATAACGATTAAATAGAATCCAAGATTTGCTGTATAAAATAAATAGGCCACATATTAATGTGGCCTTTATCTTTATTAATTTTTATTTTTAGAGTTAAGTTTTTTTGGTGGGGTTTTTATTTTTTATTGATTTTTGAATATTTAATTTAAATAAATAATTCCAAAATAAATCAATTTGTTTATAGATATTCTTTTTTTGATTGGTTATTAATAGATTAATTGTTATTGTTCCTTTATTTATGGTTTTTTAATTGGATGGTAATGTTAAATATTAATACATTTATATATTAACTAAATATAATCCTAGATTTAATTTGATTTAAGTCACAAATTTAAAAAAGCGAATAAATTCATTTGTTGATTTTTTGAATTATGACTAATATCAAATTGACTAGAGTCTCCTTTCATCACCTTTAGTTAATGATGGCAATAATAGAAGCTTATTTTTGCTAATTAAATATTTGTCTATTCTTGGGGTTGTATATGCTTAAAAATAAACTCCCACTGTCATTATTATCAGTGGCTATATTGTCGACGTCGGCATTTGCTGCAACCAACAGCGCTGGTGGAATAATCTCTTTCTCCGGTGCTATTAGTGATACCACCTGTACAATTAATGGAGGAAACAGTGCGGACTTTTCTATTTTATTAGATCCTATTACCGTAACAGATGCTGGAACAACGGCGAATGCCGTTATTACCAAAAACCAAAAAGAGTTTGCTCTGACATTCTCTGATTGTGCTCCTGCATCGACACCAAGTGGAAGTAATTTAAAATTACATTTTTCATCGGCTAATACCATTTCGACAAGTGGATTATATTTAGTCAATGATACAACTAATGAAAATGATCCAACTGTTGCGAAAAACGTTGGTTTTAGTTTATCAACAACAGCAGCACCAACGGTTGCTATACCGCTAAATACAACATTTGATACGGGTATTAAAGGGGATAAAACTGCACCAGACTCAGATACTCTACGCTTAATTGCCAGTTACTATAAAACAAATGCGACAGCCGCTAAAACAGGGCCAGTACACTCTAACGTTATTTATACAGTATCTTATTTATAATATAAAAAGCCAGACCAATAGGTCTGGCTTTTTTGGGCGGTTATAATGAAAAAATTAATATTCTTTTTATTTATCTCGATGTTACCTTCGACTGTATTAGCAAATATTATTATTAATGGTACCCGCGTTATTTATTATGAAGGAACTGATAATGTTAATCTTCAATTAACCAACAACGGTGATTTAGCTTCACTCGTACAAAGTTGGATTGATGACGGAGATGTGGACTCAACACCCGAAAATGCAAACTCACCTTTTTATTTATATCCTCCAATTGTCAAAATAGCAGGAAGACAAGGACAAACTTTAAGAATAAAAAATTCTGATGAAAAACAGATAAGTAATATTGAAAAAGTCTATTATCTAAATGTATTAGATATTCCAGAAAATGCGGAAGCATTAAAAGGGAAAAGCTATCTTCAATTAGCAATGAAAACACGAATTAAAGTTTTCTATCGACCCAAAGGACTTACTGATAACCCCGAGTTTATTAATGAAAAAATCACTTATCAATTAAATGGCAATAAAGTTATAGTGAAAAATAACTCACAATATCATTTCACAATAGCATCTATTTCTACACAAGAGAAACCCCGTATTACGCTTGTCGATTCTGAAATGATCCCACCGTTATCTTCTCGTGAGTTACCTTTAATTAATAAGTTAAAAAGCAATTCCGCTGTTATTATTTATGTTGATGATTTTGGTGTTTATAAATCACAGAATATTAAACTCTAATAGAGATAACATCGTGAATAATTCAAAATATCTCTCAGTCCTTATTTTTTTAGGAATGCAAAATTACACTCAAAATCTGTATGCAGAGGGATTTGATACATCTTTATTAGTAGGAAAATCAAAGAATGGCGATATTTCACGATTTTATATTGATGATAAAATACCAGAAGGGAAGCAACTTGTTGATGTGTATGTTAACCAGGCATGGAAAGGTCAATTTGAAATCAATGTCCTAGGAAATAATGCAGGGATTAGTTTTGATTCGGATGATGTGAATAAGTTAGGTTTAAACTTGTCTTTATCAGCAAAACAGAAAATAGCACAGCAAAAAACAATTTTGTCTAATGAACTGGCGGCGGGGGTTGCTTCAACGTTAGATATTAATAGATTAAGACTCGATATCACAGCACCTCAGATTTCTGTTAAACAATCAGAAGTAGGATATGTTGACCCCAGCTATTGGGAAAAGGGTATTTCAGCCCTAATTTTGTCTTACAACTTAAATTACTATAACTATAAAGAAAAAAAAGGAAATAAGAGTAATAACGAGAGCTTTTTTGCCAATATTAACTCAGGTATTAATTTAGGCGCATGGCAGTTTAGAGACGAGTCTAACTATACTTATTATTCTCACGGTAAAAGCCAATGGAAAAACAATACTCGTTATATTTATAAAGCATTAAGTCAGATAACTGCAGGATTAACAATAGGTGATTTTTATACGCCAGCCGCACTTTTTACCAGTATTTCATTTAGGGGCGCTTCATTGGCGACTGAAATGGGAATGCTACCTAATTCAAGTCAAGGATTTGCACCTATTATTCGTGGCGTTGCACAAACAAACGCATTAGTTAGTGTTTATCAAAATGAAAACTTAGTTTTTCAAGAAAATGTGCCCCCCGGTGAGTTTTCTTTTCGTGATATTCAGCCAACGGCTGGTGGTGGCGATCTGTTAGTGGTGGTTCAAGAAGCGGATGGCAGAAAGGAGTCATTTACTGTGCCATTTTCAGCTGTTCCCGATATGCTAAAAGAAGGGGTATATCACTATAACGTGATGGTGGGGGAGTCTCGCATTAATAATACCGATTATCGACCTAAATTTGCGCAAGGTGAATTTCATTATGGTTTAAATAACCTTGTTACGCTTTATACAGGGGGAATTGCCAGTGAAGATTATTATTCGGCATTGATTGGTAGTGGTTGGAATTTCAAATTTGGGGCGATTTCTGCCGATATAACTCATGCAAGTGCAGATCTACAAACAGGCAAAAAAACAGGGCAAAGTTTTCGTCTCGCCTATAGCAAATATATGGATGCGACACTAACTAATTTAACACTAGCGGCTTATCGTTACTCTACCCGTGATTATTATAGCTTCGTGGACTCAATTTACTCTCATGATAATTATCAAGCTTGGAAAGATTATCAAAATGATCTTACTCAACAGCAGGGAAATAATAATACCGCTTCTGATTTAGATCTTACAACATTTGATGCACTACGCGGGTCTAGAGCAAAAAATACATTTACTATAAACCTTAATCAATATTTAGGCGGCCAGCGAGGCGTTATTTTCCTTTCGGGAACGCATCGAAATTATTGGAATACGGATGAGAGTAATCGAGAGTATCAACTAGGTTATTCTAATAACTATAAAGATATTGCTTATAATCTTTCGGTATCAAAATTAAGAAATTACGATAATAAAGAAGAAACTCGTTATTATTTAAATGTCAGTGTGCCCATTTCATTTTTGGATAAAAGAGCCAACATCAATACTTCGGTTTATGCCACTGATTCACGCTATCAGCAATCTACATTGAGTATGAGTGGAACTGCAGGTAAAGATGATTTGGTAAATTATACCTTAACAGGTTCGAATCAAACGGGGGGGAATAATTTAGTCGGTGTTAATGTAAGCTATCGCCATCCTTATAGCACTTTATCAGCCTCTTATACTGAGGCTAATAATTATCGCCAAGGAGGATTGGGAACGAGAGGAACTATTGTTGCTATTCCTAATCATATTGCATTTTCTGGCGATACTGGGAAAACCTATACCCTTATTGAAGCGCCAATGGCAAATAATATGATGGTAAATGGGAATAAAGCGACATTAACCAATAATCAAGGTGTTGTTTTAGTCGCGAATACAATCCCTTATCGTACTAATACTTACGTGTTAACAAATACAGAATACCCATCGAATGCCGAAGTGTTAGGAAATATTACGCATGTTACGCCTTATTTAGGTGCTGTAAATCATCTTACATTAGACACTGATCAGCGTAAAACTTTTATTATTAGAGCGTCTTTAGAAAATAATGAAAGTTTACCTTTTGGTACTGAAGTTTTAAATAATAAGAAACAGAGTATCGGTTATGTTGGGCAATCGAGTGTACTTTATTTAAAAAGTGATGCATTACCTTCTTCTATCTCGATTAAATTAAATGAAGCAGAAAAAACAGCGTGTGTGATTAATCATTTAGTTAATACGATGGATAAAAATAGTAATATCTGTCGATAAAGGGAATCGTTATGAAATCATCTACCTTTATATTTTTAATGTTATTAGGAACAATAAGTCAGCAGGCTATTGCTAATTGTAAGCCAGATAATACGATTACTGCACCCAACGTTAATTTTGATTTATCAGCGGATTTAAATAGTATTTCAACCACCACCACGAAATCGAGTAGAACAACATTTCCGGGTACATATAAATGCACAGCAAGGGGATTATTTCCTAACACTGTAGGTATTGCTTCACCTTTTAATGACGGAAGAACGGGAACAATTGGTTTTAATGGTGGTAAGCAGTTTGTCTCTATTACGTTAACGGCATTAGAAAAAGATAACGTCACGGATATTCCCACGGGAACACACCCAGCATCAGATTTAGATACTGATTTCACCTTAAAATTTACCTTATTGAGTAGTAAGCCCTCAAGTAATTACACAGAAGTTAGTGGCAGTACAATAATTGTTTCACCGGTTATTTTAGCCTCTGATGCATCAACTCTGGGGCTTGTTAAATGGTTATTAAATATTGTCACTAAGTTAATTCACTTTTTATTAACGTGGCAGTGGCCAGTTGATCAAAACGATATTTTCTTACAGCCGATGCAAATTACATATAACCCTGTGATGACAACATGTAATTTTTCTAATGCAGGTCTAATTGTTTCATTACCGCTAATTAGTGTGAAAGATGTAAAAACGGTAGATAAAGCAGGATATACTCCTTTTACATTAAACTTTACTTGCCAAGATTTTTTGAGTGGTTCAAAAGCATCACGTAATATTAAAATGTTTTTATCAAGCCAGAATTTATTAGCAACGGATAAAACTATATTAACCAACACAACAGCACAAGGTGCAGGTGGTGTCGGATTCCGTGTAGTAAAAAGTGATAACACCACAAGTCCGCTTATTTTATCTGACAATATTAATACACAAGGTAGTGCGACTAGTATTTTCAGTGTTAATCAAGGTGACGCTATATCCTCAGCGTTTTCGATAAATATGGGTGCCTATTATTATCCTTATAATATTAATAATTCAGTGACGCAAGGAAAAATAACAAGTGCAGCAACGCTTGTGATGTCTTACGATTGATAAACCATAAAAATGGAAGCAAAAATGAAAGGTACTTTAATTCTACTATTCATGTTGATGACTCATTTTACTTATGCAAGTGTGGTACTTGAGCGCACTCGTTTAATATTCTCTGCTGATAAATCGATAATATCGTTGCAAGTTTTTAATCGGAGTGAACAGCCAACATTAATCCAAAGTTGGATAGATGAAGGAGATATTGCTTCCACACCAGAAACAACAACGGCACCTTTTTTTGTTATTCCTCCTATGGTGAAAATGACCGCAAATGGAGGGTTACAATTAAAAATACAACAATTAGAAAATAGGTTACCTAAAGATAGAGAATCCGTTTTTTATTTAAATGTATTAGATATTGCACCTAAACCAGAAAATAAAGAAAACCTCAGTACATTACAATTAGCATTGCAAACACGAATCAAACTTTTTTATCGTCCAGTGAAACTTAAGTTAACTACTGAGGATGTTTTTAAACAAATAGGGATAACTCATAATGGCGAATATTTAGAAATAAATAATCCTACAGCTTATTATTTTACAATTTCTAAGATTTATTTTGATGATAAAGAAGAGTTGTTAACAAATGCCATTATGGTTGCTCCTTTTGCAAAACAGTACATTCAATATCAAAAGCAAGCTGACATAAACCAAGGAATTACTGTTATCTATGTTGATGATAATGGAAATTATCAGCAAGATAAGAAGAATATACATTAATTATATTTGTATAATAAAAAAGGCTGCATATTATTGAGGGAATTAATATGCAGCCTGTACAGCCAACGCTTAGTCTTTAATTTATCGCTTAGCTTACGTCTTCGTTATCCATAACATGGTGACGTTCAGCATGATAGCCTTCTTCGTCATAACCAAAACGCCAATAAGGAATGGCATAAATCAAGCTGCGGTCGTAACCGTTATCACGGCGAATATGACGTCTTAATGCACGAATGATTTTGTCTTCACCTGCAATCCAAAATGCCACATCTTCAGCGGGTAATTCCCACGACACAAATTCATTAATTAAGTTTTCAGTTTGTTCTTCAACCGAACCAATTAACCAGATTATCTCTAAGCCACTAGGACGTTTAATTTCTTGGCGATGTGTTTCGTCTTCTATTCGTATAACGACTTTCCCTTGAACATTAGGCTGCATGGTTTCAATTAAAGCCATTAAAGCAGGTAATGAACTGGGATCAGCAGCCATATAGTAATGTGACGCTGGTGCTAGTAAAGGATCGGGTCCACCCGGATTAGTGATCCCAATATAGTCGCCTTGCTTAGCATTTAACGCAAAATGAATAGCAGGACCTACATCGTCATGAACGGCAAATTCAATATCTAACTCTTTTTGCTCTGGGCGAATAGCACGAACACTATAAGTACGTACAATCGATCTCGGTTCTCCTTCAGGCCATTTAGGGCCTTTTTCAGAAAAGCCAGGCACTGTTGGTTTAACTTGGCCTTCTAAAGGTAAGAATATTTTTAAATGTGCCCCAGCAGTATCTGCAGGGTAAGTATCTAAATCATCACTGGTAAAGGTGATACAACGCATCCCCGGTGTAACATCAGTAATACGCTTTACTTGAACTAGGCGAGGAGGAGCTGGTTTATAAATATTTTTTTCTTGAGGTGTTTTTTGGTTACTCACGTTTTTTTACCTGACTCATTTCATTGTTTTATCGGTGTAGATATTATCATTTTCAATTAATAATGATAGTCATTATCAACATTAGCATTGATTTAGTAAAGGAATGTGTATTTTTTACTTATATAGTGTGATTAGGTTCAAACTAACCATAAAGAAAAAATTTAGGAGCAGTACAATAAGCTTGATGTAATAATTCTTTGACATTAATTAGAAAAGCCAGAGGTAAATAAAAACACTAAAGTACAATGCAGGAGGCGATGAGTGGGGGTTATTTTCTTTAAAGAAAGGCCTATTTTCAGAGAGTTGTAACAAATGCGGGAAAATTAATTAATACAGTGAGTAAACTTAATGTAGGTACACTCACTGTATTGTCATATTAATTTAGCAATAGATTAAGCTTTAGGATCTGGGCCGAATCTGTTGTCACCTTTAGTACCTTCAAGGCACATAAAGACAAAAACGATTAATCCACCAACAGCAGGAATAAATGCAAGTAAGAACATCCAACCTGATTTATCTTGATCGTGGAAACGACGAATAGTCACTGCAATACTAGGTATGATAATAGCTAAAGAATAAATACCTATAATAATACCTGCAATTGAACCTAGTGAACTCATTTCACCTGTATTCATATCTACTGATGAAATTAAAATAGCGTAGAGAACAGTAATAATAATGGTATTTACTAGAGTAAACATCCAATATTCTTTTCTACGAGCACGACCTGAAAAGTTAGCGTAATTATTTTTAATGACTTCCAAATACCAATTCATGACTTCATCCTTAATTTAGTAACAACAATACCTAAGCCTAGTGTAAGTGATCTTTCTTAGCAATTAAGATAAATCTAAATTATCAAAATATGTATTTTGAAGAGGCATCACCTCATTATCCACTCTTTTAATAGGGAGTAGATTTAATTCTTGAATTAATCATCTGGGCATATCTAAATGACACATTTGGTGTGTCTTTATAGAATAATACAGATATGAATCCTCTAGGCGACGATATCATAATTACTTTGGAAGCCTAATTCAACATTCATTCCATCTTATTTCTAGAGAAGATGGATTTTTATAGGATTGTTTATATCTTTATTTATCGAAACAAATACATAAAAAAGATTTTATCTCTTATTGTTAATCAAAAATGATGTATCTAAAGTGATTTAATTAAGGAGTTTAGTTTAAATTTAGTTAATTATGAAAGAGTAAAATATTTGCTTTGAGTTTTCTTTTATAACAAAGCAAATTATATAAATTAGCTGTTCAAGGAGCATCTAATAAGAAAAGATTAAGTTTTAAGGACATTAAACGGTAACCTAGTCTCTTAAATAAAGATAAAAGGACTGAAATAACTTCAGCCCTTTCTTTACTTTTATACGCTAGTTGACCATATTCGGCACTGGTTAATTATATTGCTGTATGTATTTTGCCTTTACTTGACTTTCATTCCGGCTAACGTCATTAAAAAACGAAAGAGGGAAGAAACAGCAAATAAGGCTAAAACACTACAAAACCAAATAGTAATCAACCATCCCCATTTTTTTAATAATGAGGGTTTAGTTTGTATTTGTGGATCAGTGATAACCTTCTTCATAATTTGTTTTTCCTCTGAAAACGTAATAACTCCAGAATGTGTAAACGAGAATAATTGGAATAATAAACAGTGCGCCAACTAGCATAAATCCTTGGCTTTCTGGTGGTGCAGAGGCTTCTACAAAACTAATTGCAGGTGGAATAATGTTAGGCCAAATACTTATCCCTAATCCGGCAAAACCTAAGAAAATTAAAGCCAGTGCACCAAAGAAAGGAAGATAATGCCCTTGTTTTTTCACTGAGCGTAAAATTAACCAAGTGCTGTACAACACGAAAAGAGGAACAGGTAAAAAGAAGAGCAGGTTTGGTAATGTGAACCAACGTTCAGCAATGGCAGGCTGTGCTAATGGTGTCCATACACTGACAGCCGCAATGACCGCAAGCATAATGAGTGTAAGAGGTTTAGCGACCTTATATAGACTTTGTTGTAAATGACCTTCGGTTTTCATAATCAACCAGCCACAGCCTAATAATGAATAGGCGATAACTAATCCAAACCCACAAAAAAGTGCAAAAGGGGATAACCAGTCAAAATAGCTACCCGCAAAGGCACGATTAACAACGGGCAAACCTTGAACAACGCTACCAACGACAACACCTTGCATAAAGGTGGCTAAGACAGAGCCAAAGATAAATGATTTATTCCAAAAGCCTTTGTGATTGGCATCGGCTTTAAAACGGAACTCAAAAGCGACACCACGGAAAATTAATGCGACAAGCATTAACGTTAAAGGCATTGCTAAAGCATCAAGAATAACTGCGTAAGCCAATGGGAAGGCACCAAATAATGCAGCCCCTCCAAGCACTAACCATGTTTCGTTACCATCCCATACAGGGGCAACGGTATTCATCATTAAGTCACGATCTTGGTCACTTTTAATAAATGGATAAAGCATACCGATACCAAGATCGAAGCCATCCATCACAATATACATTAGCGTACTAAATACGATAATGACGAACCAAATAACTGGTAAATCAATTCCCATGATGAACCTCCGATGTACCTTTGCGGATCAGTTTTAACATATAGGCATATCCAACACCGAATACAGAGCTATAAACAACTAAGAAGATCAGCAAGCTTATACTCATATGCATTTCGGCATGTGCAGATACGGCATCTCGTGTGCGCTGTATGCCATAAACAACCCAAGGTTGACGTCCTACTTCTGTTGTAAACCAACCGGCAAGAATAGCGATAAGTCCTGAAGGTGCCATTAAGAAAGTTAAGCGTAAGAAAGCGTTAGATTCATAAAGTTTCTTTTTATATCGCAGCCAAGTTCCCCATACACCCACTAAAATCATTAACATACCAAGGCCAACCATAATGCGGAAAGACCAGAAAACGATAAGTGAGTTCGGTCGGTCTTCTTTAGGAAATTCTTTTAATGCCGGAACTTGTTTTTCTAAGCTGTGAGTTAAGATCATGCTGCCAAGATAAGGAATTTCTATCTTATATTTCGTTTCTTCAGCATCCATATCAGGTACACCAAAGAGAATTAACGGTGTTGCTTCTCCTCGTTTATTTTCCCAGTGACCTTCAATAGCCGCAATTTTAGCGGGTTGATGTTTTAAGGTATTTAAACCATGGACATCACCTATAAGAGCTTGAATGGGGGCTAAAATTAAAATCATCCATAAAGACATTGAAAGCATCTTTTTCATGGCTGATGTTTTATGGCCTTTGAGTAGATGCCATGAAGCAGATGCAGCAATAAAGAAGGCTGAAGCAAGGAACGCTGCAACACCCATATGAGCAAGGCGATAAGGGAACGATGGATTGAAAATAACGGCGATCCAATCTACTGGAACGACTTGGTTATTTATAATTTCAAACCCTTGTGGTGTTTGCATCCAGCTATTTGAAGCCAAGATCCAAAACGTAGACATTAATGTCCCCAATGCCACCATACAGGTTGCGAAAAAGTGAAGTTTTTCACCTACTTTATTCCAGCCAAATAGCATCACACCTAAGAAACCCGCTTCTAAGAAAAATGCAGTCAGTACTTCATAAGTGAGTAGAGGACCTGTAATTGAGCCCGCAAAATCAGAGAAAAAGCTCCAGTTGGTTCCAAATTGATAGGCCATCACCAAACCAGAGACAACGCCCATAGCAAAGTTAACAGCGAATATTTTTGACCAAAAATGGAATAACGCTAAATAATCCTTATTGCGAGTTTTTAACCATAAACCTTCCAATACGGCTAAAAAGCTAGCCAGTCCGATAGTAATTGCGGGGAAGATAATATGAAAAGAAACTGTGAACGCAAACTGGATACGCGCCAAATCGAAGGCACTTAACCCAAGCATAAAAAACCTCGTTTTATTGATATAAAAATGTAAATAGCAGGTAAATCGTGTGGATTAGTAGACCATATGACAGTAAGCTATAATAGTGACAATAAGTTTAAAAATGACTATAACAGTTTTGAGGTGAACAGTTTTATATGACTCGATATGAACAGCTTGCAGCCCAAATACGCCAACAAATTGAAGATAATATCTGGCAATCTGGCGACCGTTTACCTTCATTGCGGGATACGGTGAAACAATCAGGTTTAAGTTTAATGACTGTTTTACAATCGTATCAGTTATTAGAAAGCCAAGGATGGATAGCAGCGCGACCACAATCAGGTTACTACGTTGCACATCGCAATAACCGTTTCGGTCAAGTGACAGCCAGCAAAGGGCTACACATGAGTGAAAATGTTGAAATAAGCACCTCTATTTTCAATGTACTTCAAGCGTGTAAAGATCCTGATATTATTCCTTTTGGTTCCGCTTTCCCTGATCCTAGTTTGTTTATTCAACCTAAATTAAGTAGCGCATTGGCTTCTGCTGCAAGACATTTAGCGCCGCAAAGTTCAGTGATCAACCTACCACCGGGAAATGAAAAGTTACGCCGTAACATTGCGCAACGCTATGCATTACAAGGAATTCATGTCTCTCCAGATGAAATTGTGATTACTGCTGGTGCCATGGAATCACTCAGTTTTAGTTTGCAAGCGGTTACCGAACCGGGTGATTGGGTTGTGATTGAATCACCTGCATTTTATGGTGCATTACAAGCAATAGAGCGTTTACGCTTAAAAGCGATTGCCATTAGAACCGATCCCGTGACAGGAATTTGTTTAGATGAACTCGAAAAAGTGGTTGAACAATACGATATTAAAGCCTGTTGGTTGATGAGTCATTGTCAAAACCCATTAGGTGGAACAATGCCTGATGAAAATAAAATAAGGCTGGTGGATATATTAGCGAAGAAACAAATAACGCTAATCGAAGATGATGTCTATGGCGAACTCTATAACAGCCAGAAAGCGCCTATGCCAGTAAAAGGTTTTGATAAAACAAATAGCGTTTTACATTGCGCTTCTTTTTCTAAATGTCTTGCGCCAGGATTTCGTGTGGGTTGGGTTGCCGCTGGGAAGCACGCAACAAAAATACAACAGTTGCAGATGATGAGCACAGTGTCTGCGAGTATGCCAACACAACAAGCAATTGCCGATTATTTGTCACAAGGTGGATATGATACGCATCTTCGCCGATTAAGATTATTGCTAGAACAAAGGCGTTATCGTATGTTGCAGGCGATACAAACGCATTTACCAGAAGATGTAAAAGTGAATATTCCATCAGGAGGCTATTTTCTCTGGTTAGAGTTTGAATCAACATTTGATGCGAATAAACTCTATCACTTTGCATTAGAAAGAGGGGTCAGTATTGCGCCGGGTTCAATGTTTTCCACCAGCTCTCAGTTTAATCATGCATTTCGTTTAAATTCTTCTTTTCAATGGAATAGTCGTACTGAAAAAGGAATGGAAATTATTGGTGAGGGATGCAGAAAATTACGACGTAAATAGCTGATGTCAGCGCACAGTTTTAAAAGTTAGCTATTGATTTATTAACGGTAATCTCCAATGATTAATCCTTAACCTCATTATCAGACTGATAGCCAGATATTGTGGGAGGATACAATGAAGCTACGTTGTTTTGATCAACAAAAGTTACCGTTTATATCATGGAATAATCAAAAAGGCACAACGCAAGAAATTGTGTGCTGGCCGGTTAATAATGATTTTTCATGGCGAGCGTGTTTAACCTCTATCGAAGATAATAGCTCATTAGGACAGTTTCCTGACATTGAACGGCAAATCGTGCTATTAGAAGGTAATGGCATCAATTTAAATAGCCCCGGTTTTTTTAGTCATTCCGTTATCGACTCTTATCAGCCTTTTGATTTTTCAGGTGATATCCATGTTAAATCTGAACTTATTAACGGTGGTGTAAAGTGCCTAAATATTATGGTGCGTCGAACATGCTGGAAAGCTGAAACGAGCTTAGTAACACAACCGCTTATTTTACCTAGTACTCATGCAGGATTAATTTACGTCACTCAAGGTGAATGGACTTTAATGGGCGCGACTTGCCAGAGTTTATCAAAAGGACAGGGAGCTTGGTGGTTACCTGATATTCGAGAAGGTGAAATAAGACCGTTAACCGTAAATTGCCAATTACTATGGGCAGATATTCGACCACTTAAATAGGGGCATTTTTGTGGTCAAATACTGACTGGAATAATAAATAGCGCTTAGGATTAAGGCTAATTTAAAGCCAGATTAACTGCTGCAAAAGTGAGTAATCCCCCGGCAATGCCATCGTTATAGCGGCGACGTTTTTCACTTAAGCCACCTTTTAAGCCAATATAAGCAAAAAAGGTGCCGAGCAGACCATAAATAATTAAGCAAGTCGTGATAAATATCCCAGATAACAGCAATGATTGTGTTGCGATATCATTATGATTATCAATAAAGTTTGGTAAAATAGCGAGATAAACTAATAGTCCTTTAGGATTTAGAAAACTGGTTAAAAAACCTTTACGAAATAGGTGTGAGGTTTTTGAGGCATCGAGGGCTAATTGGCCTTTTTTGCAGGCAGATATCAACATTTTGACTGCAAGATAACTGATATAGAACACACCAACCCATTTGAGTAAATGAAATAAAATGGGGGATGCTGATACTAAGGCGGCAAGTCCTAGCGCACTCAGTAATGCATGGGTTAAATAGCCGGATATAACACCCGAGTTGGCAATCCATGCAGATTTCATACCGCCTGATAGCCCTTGGGATGAGATAAAAAGAATATCGGGCCCAGGTGTACAGATAAGCGGTAAAACAGTCAGCGCGAATAATAATAAAGTGTTAAATTCCATCTTTTCACCTGATTGAGATAGTTTAAGAGAAATATCGTTTTTGCTGTGAAATTTAGCAGAAAGATTATATGATGTTTTCGAAAAAATCGGGTTGCTTTGTTGCTAACAAAAAGAATTAATTGGCAATAAAATTCCACAAATAGAATTAAGGTTAATCTTTGATGTCAATAAAATTAGATAAGATAGATAAACATATTTTGCAGGTGCTTCAGCGTGATGGCAAAATCCAGAACATTGAGCTGGCAAAAGAGGTTGGACTCTCACCTTCTCCTTGTCTTCGTCGTGTGCGTTTACTCGAAGAATCTGGTGTGATCACTCGTTATGTTGCTGTATTAGATGGCAGTAAGGTTGATGCAGGGTTATCTTTATTTGCAAGAATTTGGTTTAGAGCACAAGATGCAGAAACGATTGAAGAATTTGTAAAAGCTATCAAGGTATTACCGGAAGTGGTTGAGTGTCATTTAATGGCGGGTGAATGTGATGCGCTTATTCGAATTGTGACGAAAGATTTAGCAACGTATCGTCGCTTTCATGCCGATTACTTAACACAAATTCCAAGCATCCAAAGTATAAAAACAGAAGTACCAATGGAAACGGTAAAAGTGAGTTTTGCTTTACCACTTTAATATGATAACAACAACTATCTTATTTGAGATGATTTAATACACATTGCATGGCAAAGTTAGATTAAAAATGTAATAAAAAATAAAGCAAAAAAGCTGAGATAAACAAGATTGTACTCAGCTTTTTGTTATTTTTATTCGCAGCCTATTTTTTATTATAAAGAAAAATGCTCTTTTATTATTTCTCTGCCTATTTCAATAGACGCCGTTGCAGCAGGGGATGGAGCATTACAAACATGCAGTGAGCGTTTGCCTTTTACAAAATGGAAATCATCCACTAATTTCCCTTCACGAGTTAATGCTTGGGCTCGAACTCCCGCAGGACCCGGATGAATATCTGCTTCACGTAAATCAGGAATGAGTTTTTGTGCATTTGCAGTAAATAATTTACGTGAATATGAGCGACGAAGCTCTGCCATTCCTTCCCCTAAATAATTTCCAGCAATTTTCCAAAATCCTTTATAGGTGAGAACTTCAGCGAGATCTTTTAAGTTAATATCGCTTTTTTTATAACCTTCACGTTTAAAAGCCAGTACTGCATTAGGCCCAACATCGCGATGTCCGTTATACATGCGCGTAAAGTGTACACCTAAGAAGGGAAAATCAGGGTTAGGAACAGGGTAGATAAGATGGTTTACTAAGTAGTTTTTATTAGTATTAAGCATAAAATATTCACCACGAAATGGGACTATTTTCATACCTGTGTCATAACCTGCCATTTTAGCAATACGATCACTAAATAAGCCGGCGCAGTTAATCAACCACTTACCTGTAAATTGATTATTAGATGTTGTGACCTTGACGATATCATCGGTTTCACTAATTGCTGTAACCGCTTGTCCAAACGCAAATTCACCGCCTCGTGATTGAATAATTTCAACGTGTTTTGCTGCAATTTCAGGGTAATTCACAATACCTGCATCAGGAACTAATAGAGCCGCAATGCCATTGACATACGGTTCTCTGACTTTAAGCTCAGATTCCGTCATTTTGATCACTTCAAGCCCGTTTTCAATGCCACGTTGATAGATATTTTCTAACGCTTTTAACTCTTTTTCATTAGTAGCAACAATCACTTTTCCACAACGATCATAATAGAGATTGTGTTGTTGGCAAAACGCATATGTCGTCATGTTGCCTTGTTTTGCTAGCCTTGCTTTAAGACTCCCTGGTGTGTAATAAATACCTGAATGAACAACATTACTGTTATGCCCACTTTGGTGAACAGCAGGGCCTGATTCTTTATCAAGCACTAGCAATTTTAGTTCGGGTTGACTCTCTTGCAGTGCACTTGCAACCCCTAATCCGACTAATCCCGCACCAATAATAATCACGTCATAAGTCATAATATTATCCATTTTATAAATGTTAAATTAACAGGGTTCTTGTTGTAAGCGCTTTAATTTGCCACGCACATTGGTTAAATGAAGACGCATTCTATGGCTTGTTCCATCGTGATCTTGTTGGCGTATTGATTCAACAATTGCCTCATGTTCTGCAATCACTCGCTCAATTTCCGTATCTCGTCCTTTGTTTTTACTTAACGAATACATTAATACGCCAAGGTAGAGTTCGTGTAAGTTATCTAAGATCCGCACAAAAAAAGGATTATGAGAAGCAATCATAATAGAACGATGAAATTGATAGTCCTCTTTATGACCAATACTTTTATTTTGTCTTGTCGCTAAAATAAAGGCATCGTGGGCGTTTTCGATAGCGCGTAATTCTTCTGGGGTTCGACGTAAAGCGGCAATAGCTGCCGCTTCATGTTCAATGACCTCACGCATTTCAAGCAATGAATCTATCTCTTCAGGGCAAGCAATTTCCATTACAATAGGTTCATATTTGCTTAAAATGGAATGGTCTATAACACGTCGTCCACCACCTTGACGAGAGGTGATAATCCCACTTGCTTCTAAGACACCTAATGCTTCTCTGATGGGAACTCGACTGACACCAAAAGCGTCAGCAAGTACATTTTCAGAGGGCAACTTTTCACCAATAGGGTAAGTCCCGTTACTAATATTTTGCTTAATCTGTTCAAGAATTTGATGCGACGCTTTTTTGCGTGAGATCTTTTGTATCATCTAGTTTTCTCCAGATGCATGCTCCATATTGGCTAACTGTTTTTTAGACCGTAATAAATGGAATGCACCGGTTAATAGGATCAAGGCGACACCTAAAAGGTCGGTATATAAGCCCGGTTTAATCATTAGAATTGCCGCTACTGCAAATGCAATACGCTCAAACCACGTTGTTTTAATCATCCAGAAGTTTGCCGTTGCGATACTTAGTGCATAAATTCCGATTAATGCACTAATAATCATTAATCCAATAGAAAGTACACCTAAATTATCACCTTGCATCAGTAAAGCAGGGTTATAGACTAAAATAAACGGAATAATAAAACCGGGAAGTGCTAAACGAACCGCATCCCATGATGTTTGCATTGGATCAGCTCGTGCAATACTGGCTGCGGTATAACTTGCTAATGCTACAGGTGGTGTAATATTGGATAAAGCACCAAACCAGAAAACAAAGAAGTGAGCCGCTAAAGGCATTACGCCCGCTTTAATTAAGATAGGTGACACTGTAACGGCTACGACAATATATAATGCCGTTGAAGGTAAGCCCATACTTAATACAATACACACCAACATAACAACTAATAAGATCATCCATAATGTGTTATCTGTCATTGAGACAATATTAAAGGCTAATGTTGCGCCAATTCCCGTCATTGTAACAACACAGATAATGACACCAATGGCAGCACAAGCGACAGTCACTTGAACAGAGCCACGAGCCGCTTCAGCTAAGGCGTCAGCGACTTTAGTTAATGTCATACGGACTGATTTATCAGGCGTTATCCAACTTGCAACAATAATGGTCAGAATACCTAAAAAGCCCGCATAAATAGGTGTTTTACCTACTAATAAGGTGCCAATAACAATAACTAAAGGTAGTAATAATAAACCACGCGCTTTTAATACCGCTTTAACTTGTGGAATATTTTCCTTACTTAAACCTTTTAATCCTTGTTTTTTGGCTTCGATATCAATCGCCATAATTAAAGCTGCGTAATACAATAACGCTGGAATAATCGCGGCAATAACAATAGTGGTATAAGAAATACCTAAAAAGCCCGCCATAATAAACGCGGCAGCACCCATAATAGGTGGCATTATCATACCGCCTGTTGATGCTGTAGCTTCTACGGCACCCGCAAAGCGAGGCGTTAACCCAATGCTTTTCATTAAAGGAATAGTAAAAGTCCCTGTTGTTGCTACGTTGGCGACGGCACTTCCACTTAATGAACCTGTTAATGCGGATGAAATGACAGCAACTTGAGCAGGACCACCACGACGACGACCTGCAAGAGCAAGTGCTAAGTCATTAAACAGTGCTGTTGCTCCACTCACACTTAAGAATGAGCCAAAAAGAATAAAGACAACAATCGCTGTTGAGGCGGTTGAAAGGGTGATCCCAAAAATACCTTCACTGGTCATAAATAAACGGTATAACAATCTTTCTACAGAGAACCCTGCATGACCGAAAATACCCATAAAATACTGACCAAATAAAGCATAGATAATGGCAAAAGTTGCAAGCCCCGGAATGAAGTATCCAGTGGTTCTTCTTGCTGCTTCAAACAGTACAATTATTCCTAATATAGCCATGACATAATCGGTTGTATTTGGAATGCTTTTTCTGACAACGTGAAGATCAACATAATTAAAGAAAAAATATCCATAACTGATTAATGTTAAAGCAATAAAAAGATAATCCCATCCATTAAATTTAGGCGTTGAAAAACGCTTAGAGAATGGAAATAAAATAAATCCTAAAATTAAAATACCACTAAGGAAAATAGTATTACGATAAAATTCTTGAGTATTTGATAATGCGTTGGAATAAATAGCATAAAGCGAAATTAATATTGCAAGAGTTGTGGTAATTTTCAGGTAAATACCTGCAAGTTGGCGATTGCCGGAGCTTGCTTCTTTATCTAATGCAGGTGGCTCTACCGGAGTTAGGTGGTCATTGTTAGTCATAACTCACTCCTGTTATTTATTATTAGTCTGCGTTTGAGCTTCTGGTGGAATAAGATAATCAGGGATCTCTAATCCGATTTCTTTGTAGTAGCGGTAAGCCCCTAAATGTAAGGGTACAGAAACACCTTTTAATGCATTTTCTGTGGTGATGTACTTGGCTGCGCTATGAACTTGGTGAACCTCAGGAAGGTTCTCAAACATGGTTTTTGTCAACTCATAAACCAGATCATTATCAATGCTGGTGGTGGTCATTAAGATATTCGGTTGAGCAATCGTATTGACCATTTCAGTTTGACGAGGGTAGGTGTTGGTAGGAATTTCAAAACGAAACCATGAATTCGCCACATGGTTGATATCATCAAGTTGCTTATCAGTAACCTCGAGTAATTTTGCACTGACACCACTGGCGTACATATCAGTTACCGCAGAAGCGGGTACCCCAGCAGGCAATGCACCGCCATCAAGGCGACCATCTCGCATGGCCGAAACAGTGTCGCCATACCCAAGATATTCTGGAGTGATATCTTTTTTAGTTAAATTTACGCCTTGAAGAATAATAATGGTAGATTGTTCCGTACCACTAGCTTGAGGCCCCACGGAAAAGCTAGTCGCGCGAATATCTTCTAATGTGCCAGTTTTTACTTTGTTATCCATTAAAACAAAGTGTTCGACATTAGGCCATAACATAGAAATTGAACGCAGATCTTTTTCTGGTTTTCCTTCAAAATTACGCACCCCTTCATAAGCCTCTACGGCTAAAAGGCTTTGTAGTATTGAAAGTTGAGCTTCATTCTTCTGCATTAAATAGATATTTTCTATTGAGCCTGCAGAAGATTGCCCCGTTACTTGAACGCCTCTATCCTTAAGATGTGTACTCCATACGTTTGCTAAACCCACTCCCATCGGATAATACGTTCCTCCTGTTGAAGCGGTTGCTACAGAGAGAAATTGTTTATTCGCATTCTCTTTTTTGCCGATTACTGCTAATGAGACAACAGCAATAACAGCAACAATACCGATGGCAAGTTTTGTTTTTCTTATTCTCATGATGTTGTTCCTGTACATAAAAACGCAGGTGAATGTTTCACACCAACTTGTATACAACATGACAACTTTTATAGAAATAAGGAACGTTAATAAATTGTGAGGTGAGTTAATGAAATTAAAACAATAAAATAACAATTTGTGATCAGTATAGTAATTATGCAATTTTTAATCATAATTATGGTGATCGCCATAAAACACCAAAGAAAATATCAATAACTTGCTAGAGAAACGATAAAATGAGCTAAAAAATTGCCTATTTATCGATAATGAAAAATAAAATGAAAAAATAGAGGAATAATAAAATCGTTAAATAATTGGGTAAAGAAAGGAAAAATAGATCTTTTTAATGTTAAGAGAATAAGTAAAGTTTAGCAGTAATAAAGTTTAGTCGTAATTGCAGGTTTTATAGAGCAATCGAAAGTACGCCTGTCGCAATTAGCACAAACATCGCTGACCAAATTAATGCAGAAATAGCACTGGTGATGTAAATACCGCATATAGGTAGTTTTAATAAACCGGCACTAAAGGGCGTTAAATAACGAAATACAGCAAGGAATCGAGAAATAAATAAAATATAGTGAGTTTTATTTTTCAAGAGTTGCTGAACTCGATTAATTTTTGACTGATAACGCTTAATCCATGCTTTAAGTCGAGGAAAACGATAAATAGAACGGCCTAATTCATAGCTAATAATTGAGCCTAATAGTGCGCCACAACTGGTTGCCAACCAAAGAAAGATAGGAGAATAAAGAGGTAAGCAGGCACCAAAAATAAAGATCAGCATTAAAGATGCAGGAGGTAAGAATGAAGAAATACCAATGGTCGATTTACCGGCGGTGATTAATGTAATGGAGAGAAAAAGTGTAATAGGAGATAAATGACCCAATGAGTCTAATAGGGTGTGAATAATTTCCATTATATTATCTCCAACAATAAAATAAATATTAAAAATAAGCATTAAGATTATTATGAGTTAATTTTATGATTTTTATTTATTTTTAATTAACATTTCAGCCCATTCAACAGGGGTGTTTTTTATTGGTAATTTTAATTTCTGACTCAATGAGTATAACGTAGGTGCCGGTATATCTGAAAGGGATTGTAGCGTTGAGCTCATTAATACATTTTCTGGAGCACCATCAGCAATTAATTTTCCTGAAGATAAATGGATAACCCGCTGAAAATGACGTGCTGTAAAATCAAGATCATGGCTAATAGCAAGAACCGATGTACCTAATGTTTTTTGTACTTGAAGCCAGCTTTCAAAACAAGTTAGCCAATATGCATCGAAATCGCGAGTCGGTTCATCAAGCAGTAATATTTGAGGTGATAAAATACTCAAACTTGCGACGGCAACCATTCTGCGTTGACCTGCGTGTAAATCTAAAGGATGAACATCAGCGACATGACTTAAACCGCAAAGCATTAATGTTTCATCTAAACGTTTTTTAATCTCATCTTTAGAAAATTTGCGTTGTTTTAGGCCAAAAGAGACTTCTTTTTCTACTGTGTTATGAAAGATTTGTCGTTCAGGCTCTTGGAATAATACACCAATATATTGAGCACGTTGCTTTGCTTTCATTTGAGAGAGTGATTGATTGTTGAGTTTTACATCACCTGCATTGGGGGTTAATAACCCTGCAATTAATCGTAATAAGGTGGATTTACCTGCGCCATTATCGCCGACTAAAGTGATCCACTCTCCTTGATTTAATGTTAACGATAATTGAGAAATACAAGGGGGAACATCATCGCTCCAGCGATAAGTCACATTATCGAGCTGTAACATAAAACTCCTTAAAAGCATTAAGCAAGGCTTTATCGTTATTTACAATATTTTTATTCCAATAATGGTTTTCAATTAACCAATTTAAAGCTAACCATGCATCAGGAGCATTAATTGTCGTAAATAAAAAAGGGAATATATCTTCTAAGGTGCCTGTCGCTTTTGTTTTTCCTGCTTCTAACAATAAAAATTGTTCACTAAGCGTTATTGCTGGCAATAAGTTGCGTTCAAAAATAATCACACTGCATTTGTGCTCTTGTGCGTATCGTTTAATGCGCTGCTGTAATTGTTGTGTTGCATTAGGCGTTAAACGACTAAATGCTTCATCAAGCAATAATAATTTAGGGTGCATGGCAAGAGCACTTGCAATGACAACACGCTGAGCTTCTCCGCCTGAAAGTGTTGATGGGTGGCGAAAACGAAGGTTGTCACATTGTGTTAATATCATTGCTTCTTTTATGCGAAATCGAATTTCATTATCACTTAATCCTAAATTTTCAGGGCCAAAAGCAATCTCTTGCTCTACTGTAAAAGCACAACCTGAAAGTTGTAATTGAGGAGATTGTTGAACGAGTTGTCTTCCGGGGGCAAGTGACACTAATCGACTTTTATCTAAAGCAATATTTTGTACAATTCCCAAGCCTTGCACTGAGCCTGTTAACAAATCGGGATACCAACCTGCTAGTAGTTGGGCAAGAAGACTTTTTCCACTGCCATTTCCGCCCAAAACAACAAGCCATTCCCCTTGTTTTAATTGCAGATCAATAGGGCCAATAATAGGTAGCTCGTCACCTTGAGGAGTGAAACTAAATTGCTGAAGATTTAGTACCATAGCCAAATAGCTCCTTCAACAAAGATAAGCAGTAAAATAAAATAGCGTAACATCTCTTGTAGTGGTGTATCGACAGGAGGAGAAAGCGTAGTACGTTTTGCAATAATACGAAATCCTCGCATATCTAATGCAGCACTACGAATAGTTAAATCACTTAATACATGGCTAATAAGTGGCAGAATAATGGCAGGTAATGTGATGAGACGTTGCCTGAATGAACCATCAAGAGGTACACCTCGTGCTAATTGTGCTTCTCTTATATTGTGTAATTGTTGGCGCAATTGTTCTACAAGTAACAAAGGCCCAGCTAATAAATAGGAAAGGCTCATAGGGAGACGGCTAGCAAATAAGGCTCTAATAAATTGTTCGGTTGAAGTGTACTGCAACCACAATTGGGCACCACTTATTATTGCTAATAATCTTAGCCATAGCGTTATTGCTATAGTTTGTTTACTGGTATCTAAAATGCCACCTGTTAACCAATAAGCAAGCCAACCACTATGAACTAACCATAAACCTATCGCCATAGGGATCATCAACCATGCAATAAGGCGCCAACGCCAGCGAGAGGCTTTCCAAAGTAATAAGCTAATAAAAGTACCACTACTGATAATCAGCAGTGGTACGCTTAATGATAAGAAAAGTACACTAGCACTTAGCCAAAGCCATAATGCCAATGAGGTAAAGGGATGCATTATTAGCGAACCTTAGCCATTGCAGGAAAGTTGCGTTGCGTTCTTTGCGGTAATTGACGTACTAATAACCAAGCAATAATTGCTGATAATATTTTATCGGCAAGATTTGCACCTAATACAGTAATTGCAACAGATTCAATAAGTCCTTCACCAACGGCATGAAAATAAGCGACAAAGAAATCCGCACCACTGCCTGTGGCTCCACCAAATAAATAAGTACGAATCGGAACGGCGACAATCATTAACGCTAAAGTAATAATAATACCTGAGCCAATAACTCGAATTAATGATCGAAAACCACCCGCACGCGCTAATAAACCTGCACTTAATCCTATCATCATGGCAACAGGTGCAAATGCAGCAGCCATTGGACCACTAATTAATCCCCATAATAGGTTAGTTAATAATCCAGTAAATAATGCAACCCATGGTCCACCTAATAAAGCACAGATAAGCGTACCGATAGAGTCTAAAAAGATAGGAAGTTTGACCATAGAGGTGATTTGACCACCGATCATATTTATTGCAATAGAAACAACAATGAGCACAAGAGTGCGGCTCGAAATTTGAGGAGTTGTAGACATAGTTTAAAAACCTTTACAAAGGATAGTGACTATTGGTTTTATTATTTTGCGTCAATAACGCTCTTTTTAATAAAAAGGCTATTTACGCGGTGTGATGACCAACTCCTCATAACCAGAGTGTTCACAAGGCTGACGGCTAAAAGTCACTTGCTCTAACTCACCAATAACGAGCTCTAGCGTCGTGCGCACTGTACAACCTGGCATCATATGTCCACCACACATTAATCCATTTTCATCTGAGACAGCTAAATGTAAATGTTCCCCCTGAGCATCTAATGTACCAATCAGTGAAACAATCTCAAATTTACCTGTAAGATAACGATTTTCTTCGCGGCCTGCAAAGCGTAATACCACATCTGTTAAACTGCCCACACAACCTGCGATAAATGCAGATTGAAGATTATTTTCTTTTATCATGTGTCGTAACGTCATAATGACATCGTCATTAGGCAACAAACGAATCGCAATGAATCGAGCGTGAGAAGGTGTAGGCAGTGATTGAAACATGGCATTTTCCTAAATAATGAAATCGAGCGAAACTTTTCAGCCTGAAACGATCAAATGAGCAGAATAACAAGATAAAAAACGGTGTTTTTTAATAACCATTCAGTATGAAGCGTCTCTTTCTCTATTATTCATTGAAATTGCTTGATAGGGAATAGGTAGTATGAAAATTTACCAAATGTAGAATAAATTGAATATGGTATGGATTTTTTAATACTGATTAATTGATTGTTTAAAGCTAATTCAAATAATTTAAAGATAACATTTAAAGATAAAGCCTGATAATATTATTAAATAATAGAAAACAGTAAATTTATCATGTCGACTTTAAATTTGATTAGGGAAATTAAGTGGATCTTATTATTATATAATGAGATTTTTTTAAATATTTAGTTTTAAGGATGAATATGTCTCGTAAAATAAAAAGTATAATAGTATTTTTTATATTATTAGTTGTGACAATAGGTGTTTATTTTAACCAAACTAAAGTTACCCTTTCGCCTTTGCAAGACGGTTATGATTTTTATCAGAAAGGAGAATATCAAGAAGCTGTGGCGTATTTTAAACAACGCGCTGATGATGATCCACAATCTGCATTTAGCTTAGCAATGATATATTGGGAAGGCGTTGCTGTACCTGAAGATCGTCTGATTGCTCGAGAATGGTTAATTAAAGCCGCAAATTTAAAAAATAAAGATGCACTCTATAATTTAGGATATTTACGTTATCACGATTTTATTCACAGCACTTCTGATGATACCCGTGGGCTATCATCCATATCGAAAGCCGCTGAGTTAGGTTCTGTTGAGGCAAAACGCTTTTTAAAAGAAATTGAATCTGATTATGATCGGGAGCAAAAAAGCACATTGTTGTCTCTGTATGGAGAACAAACATGGCTTGAAAAAAAAGAGACAATTCGAGAGCTTGAAGCATTAGCAGAAACAGGTAATAAAGAAGCCATATATCAATATTTAAATAGTCCAGATTCAACAAAAAGATCACTTAAGACGGAAGGTTATATACATCCTTTTGTGGAAAAGAAAGATCCTAAATTAATGTATTTAAAATATACTTTAATATCAAAAAATATTCATTTACTTATTGATTCTGCGAATGCCCATTATCCTGATGCCGTTTATTTACTTTATCAAATATATCATGGTGATGTGGAAGTTAACGAGCTGAGGGAAGATGCATTTTTAGCTAAAGTTTATTTAAAATTATCTGCTGATTTAGCACATCATGATGGATTAATTGCGCTAATTAAAGAACTGTCAAGTAATTATAATAAACAATCAAAGTATTTTAGCGAGTCGCCTGAAAAATATATCAATAAATTACTTGAGGTATATCCAAACTCTCATCAAGGGATGATAGCTGTCGCTAATGTGTATTCTGATCCGGCAAGTGAATTATATAACCCTAATAAAGCATTTGAATTGCTCAATAAATCTTACGACATTCATCCTTCTGCAGAAGTGAAGCTTTTAATAGCAAATTACTATGCACACAGCATAGGAACTTCGCAAGATTTAGAAAAAGCGATTCATTTATTAAAAGAGAACATAGAAAACAAAAAATTATTAGAAGAAAGTCAGTATGCTTTAGTTAAACTCTATTTTGAATTTGATGATTCAAATTATATTGAAAAAGAGGAAGTTGTTAACATTCTTAAAGAACATGTTGAACATAATCGAAATCGAGGTCTTTTCCCAAATTATAAACTAGCACATTATTATGCAGATATTCTTTTAGAAGAAGATCCCGTTGAAAATGATGAAAGTGCTTTTTCATTGTATGAAAGGGCAAGTCATTATATTTCTAGTGCCAAAATACATGAAGCCATAGCCAGAATAAAATATAAAAATGAAATTGATGAGGATGTTTTCAGACTCATTATCGATGATTTGAGAAGTGACTTAGAATATTATTCTTTAACAGAGAAAGAGCGTAAAGAAGGGTATGATATTCTTTTAAAACAAGGAATGAATGCCGATATAGTTACAAATTTTCTATTCGAACGTGCTTTCTTCGATGAAAAGATAAAAATCGCTATCCAACCTACCTTACATGAAAATAAAGATATTTTATTTAAATATATAACAAAAAATATTATTTATGAAAGCACTCGTGATCATCTTAATAAAGATAATTTGAAAAAGTACTATAAAGATATTTTTGAATTGGCAGAGTCAGGTTACACAGAGGCAATGAAGTTTATTATCAAAAAAGAAATTGAGATTGAATCAATATTTAGTAGCCCTTTTTATGATTATCATTTTGATGAATTAACTCATATTACAAAAAATGAAAGAAATGCATGGCGCGAGAGATGTGCAGCATTAGGTGATGAAATTTGTTTAAAAGATTTATCGATTATAAATAAACCTATTAATAAATATGATGAAGATAGTACTGTTCCTTCAAAATTAAAATACTATGAATGGAATGAACGGGATAATATAAAGCTAGACAACTATGTCAATGACTTAAAGAAAAAAGATGACAATAAAAGTCTGTTGTTATTGTCGGAGTTTTACTTTAATAAAGACAGTGAAAAAAGTTTATTTTATGCTGATAAAGCCTATAAATTAGGAGTTAGCCAAGCCAGTCAATATATTTATCAATACTATTTTGAAAATCGTTGTGAAGATAAGAATAATATTAATGAAGCGAAGCGTTATTTTAAAGAATGGTTAGCGCTAAGTAAGTCTAAAAACAGTGAGTTTACGTATAATTACATTAAAGAAATTGGTGATTATCATTTAAATCCACCTTGTTCTATGGAAAGGGATTTAGATGAAGCAATTGAGTGGTATCTATTATCATTCAGTTATCCGTATGGGATAGATAGCAGTATGTATACACAACTAAATAATCTGTATACAAATGAGGTCGATAATAATGATTATGGCATGTATGGAAATATGTATCTTTCTGCATTAAAAAATCATAGTGATTATGTTTTATCAATGCAGGCTAGATTAGGAAATATGAGTTATGCAGAACCTTCATTCTTAGGTCTCTATGAAGCTTACCTGCTTAAAGGAGATATAAAAGAAGCTTATTTTTATGCCTCTTTACTGAATGTTAATGTTTCTAATGTTGCTATGTTTCATTTATTATCAGAAAGTGAACGCAATGAGATTGATACAAAAATTGATGAATATATCAATCAGAATAAATAGCATTTAAAAAAGAGTATTTAAGGCCGATGACACCCAGTAATTATTGATATTACTGGGTTTTTTATCACAAATTACACCTAACAATGATTTTTTTGTAAAAATAGAATTTTTGAATAAAAAAATTGAAATAAATGA
Source organism: Proteus alimentorum (assembly GCF_002607735.1). Taxonomy (GTDB): domain Bacteria; phylum Pseudomonadota; class Gammaproteobacteria; order Enterobacterales; family Enterobacteriaceae; genus Proteus; species Proteus alimentorum. The sequence continues at coordinate 414,301 of NZ_NBVR01000031.1, read as the reverse complement.
CTAAAATAGTCATTGAATTTAATAACTTATTTTACCTGTTCTGTTTTTAACCGTTTCGAAAGCTATTCTAACTATATGAATTAATTTATTTTTATTTTCATGTGGGCTTTTATTTGCTTATCACTCATATAAAGAGTACAAAAAGAAGCAAAATAAGAAATATTGTTATTTTTTGTATCAAAATGTTTCATTAATAGAAATTAAGAATAGGTTTTATCTATCCTTTTTTAATTTTTATTAATGAATGCATTATTCATTAATAAAAATTGTGATAGATATATCAATAAAATGTAAAATCTGTTTTTTTGAAGATTGTAACATTTTATTTCATCATATTTTGACTATTTACATCATCATTTCTGTTGTTTAATATTTTTCTCGTATTTTAAGTTTATATTTCTTATATAAAATTAACATAGATAATAAAAATAGAGGCGTAATGAGTCTAAATTTAGAAATAGGGAAGTTTATTCGGCATGAGAGGATAAAAAAAGGTTTAACCGAAAAAGAGTTGGCATTTTTAATATCAGTAAGTCAACAACAAATATCAAGATATGAAAGAGGAGATTCTACTTTTAGTATTGAAAATATTTTAATTTTATTAAATGCTTTAAATGTTCCTTTTAATGAATTCAATAATAAAATCATAAAACCAGAACAAACTCGGCTTTATAACTCTCTTGTTAGAGAGTTAGAACTTGATGGTGTAATTCATGTAGGCAATCTCAAAAATATATAAGTGTGTTTTTGGAAGTGCATGCTTCATTTTGAATGTGGGCACTATTTAAATGATGTTTTTAAAATTTTAATTAATGGAAATAATATTATGAGACTCAAGTTAATTGCTATTACATTACCAATCTCTTTACTTTTATCTCAAAGTATATTTGCTGATGAAAATCCAGTTCAAGAAGAATTAATTCCCGTTACTGTTGGCGGCGGAGTTGTTAATTTCACTGGTACTATTGTTAATACACCTTGTGTTGTCGATAATGATGATGCTTCACAAACTGTTAATTTAGGACAATATCGTCAAGATGCATTTACAGGTAAATCATCTGTTTCTTCTCCTGTGGGTTTTAATATTAAATTAACGGGATGTGCCGTTGAAACATTCAAAAATGTTTCTTTAACCTTTACAGGTATTACGGTTCCTGATGAAGAAAAAACACTGGCTCCAATTGCATCTCAAAGTGGAGAAACAACGGCTAATGGCGTTGGTATTCAAATTTTACAAAATAATAAATTAGTTAATGTCGATGGTTCAAAACCAACAGATATTGTTCAATTAAATGAAGGCAATAGCACTTTACGTTTTCAGGCACAATATATTGCATTAGCTGATGAAGTCTCTGCGGGATCTGCTAACGCTTCTGCTGATTTCACCATTACTTATCAATAATATTTTTTATATGGACACCCGTGTTTTTGCGGGTGTGCACAATTTATTTTGGGGTATTTATGTCTTTATTTTATAAAGGTAATTATTCTTATAAGTGGTTATTTGTACTATTTTCTTTTTTTTTATCTTCATTCTGTTTTGCTGGTGGAATTACATTAGATAGTACACGAATTATTTATCCACAAGAAAATAAACAAATTACTACAAATATTCGTAACACCTCAGATATATCAGCATTTCTTGTTCAAACATGGATTGAGGATGCTCAAGGAAATAAAGTCAGCGACTTTATTTCTACACCACCATTATTTACGAGCGCACCTAAAAATGAAAACACGATACGTTTAGTTTATGCAGGTAACAATTTGCCTATTGATAGAGAATCTTTATTCTATTTTAATGTAAAAGCAATTCCTTCCATTGACCGAAATGAATTATCTGATAAAAATGCGCTTATTTTATCGGCAGTAACACGAATTAAACTTTTTGTCCGTCCTAAAGGATTAAAAATCACACCTAGAGAGGCAATTAAACTGATTCAATTTGAAAAAATAGGAGAACGAGAAATTAAAGTATTTAACGACTCTCCTTATTATATGACATTGACTGACCTTTATTCAGATGAAAAAGAGTTACCATCAATGATGATAGCCCCGTTTAGTGATGTTGAAATTAATACACCCATTGGTTTTGATCTTAAAAGACTTAAATTTTCCTCAATTAATGATTTTGGTGGAATAACACCTTTAATGCCCGCTACTTTAAAATAGAGCATCTATTATTTTAGATGGAAAGGAAGTTTCTATGTTTATTTTAACAAAGAAAGATAAAAAAATAAGAAATAACCATTTGGGGCTTCTATGCTTGTTCATTGGTGTTTTGTTAATAGAAAACAGTCATGCAAAAGAGGGGGGAAGTTACTATTTTCCTCCTTCGTTAATATCTATTGATGCAGAACATCTTGCTGATCTCAGTATTTTTGAAAATAAAGGTTCACAATTACCAGGAAACTATCATGTTGACGTTTATTTAAATGGGGATGTTAAATATAGAAGAAATATTACTTTCTTTAAAGAACAGGATTGTTATGGAAAAGGAACTCACTTACCCACATCATCTAATGATGAAACAGGATTAATTCCACTTCTAACTAAAAATGATCTAATTGAATTAGGTATTGATCTTGATAACACTCAGCAAACACTATTAGATAATGAACAGTGTGTAAACATTGTTCAGTTAATTCCTAACGCATATACTGAATTTGATTTTTCTAAAATGAAATTAAATATCAGTATTCCTCAAATAGCATTGAAAAATAGAGCCAAAGATGAAATTCCTATGTCGCAATGGGAAAATGGAGTTAATACATTATTTACGAGTTATATAGTAGGTATAGCGGATAATCACTATAAATATGATTTTAATAAAAGCATTTATTTGAACTTGAGAAGTGGGATCAATTTAGGATCTTGGCGATATCGAGATAATCGCACTTGGACGAGTCATAAAAATAAGCATAACAAAGAAAGTCGCTGGCAGTATCTCAATAGTTATATAGAACGTGGTATTAATCTTTGGCATAGTCAATTAATTCTGGGGGATAGTGCTACGAATAATGCAATTTTTGATTCGCTATTTTTTCGGGGCATGCAAGTAAGTACAGATGAAAGTATGTATCCAACAAGCCAACAAGGATTTTCACCCGTTATTCGAGGTATTGCTAATAGCAATGCAACCATTGAAATTCGGCAAAATAACTATTTAATTTATCAGGCCAATATTGCTTCAGGAGCATTTGAAATTTCTGATTTGAACGCGATGAGTTCAGGTGGCGATTTGCATGTGAGTATTATTGAAGCTAATGGTGATATTCAATCATTTACAGTGCCTTATGCCACGGTTCCTGTTCTGTTACGAGAAGGTCGGATCCATTATAGCCTAACAACGGGTGAGCTTCGTTCAAATAATAATAACTACGACGCAAAGAAATTTGCTGAAGCAACAATGACTTGGGGAGTAAATTCACTAACAACGCTTTATAGTGGTATGCAGTATTCAACCAATTATTTTGCAACATCTGTAGGGGCTGGATTTAATTTAGGTTCTTGGGGCGCAATTTCTAGTGATATCACTCATGCGAATAGCAAACTCAGTGACGGGAGTGCTCATCAAGGACAATCATTGCGATTTTTATATGCGCGTTCGTTTCCCGAAACAGGGACTAATCTTCAATTAACCGGATATCGGTATTCAACGAAAGGTTACTATACTTTTCAAGAAGCATCATTGAATCGAATGACTGGGTGGTTATCACAAAATGAAATTTTAGATAATCAAGGTGAGATTAAAACGAATAATACGGATTATTTTAATCTTTACGATAATAAACGTGAAAGATTACAGGCTAATATTTCTCAAAAAATAGAAGGTGTTGGTTCTATTTACCTAACCGGCTCAAGACAAAGTTTCTGGGGAAAAAGAGGAAATACCATATCTGTACAAACAGGGTTGAGCAGTCAGATTTCTGGTATTAATTACACATTATCTTACGGGGTAAATAAAAGCAGTGATCAGTATGAAACTAAAACAACAGAACAGAATATATTTTTAACGCTTTCTTTGCCTTTGCAAAAATGGTTACCTCAAGATGCGCCAGTAATGTATGCCTCTTATAGTGCAAATCGTAATAGTCAAGGCGAATTTATTCAGCAAGCCAGCTTAAATGGAAGCTTTTTTCCACAACAAAACCTTAATTGGAATATTGCTCAAGGTTATTCTTCAGAGAATGGGAATGATGGTAACTTGAATATTGCTTACCAAGGTAGCTACGGGAATACACAGGTAGGTTATGGTTACGGTAAGGATTATCGCAAAGTCTCAACAGGAATTTCAGGTGGTGTGACTTTACATTCTGACGGTGTCATTTTTAGTCAGCCTCTTGGTGAGACTAATATTATTATTGCTGCGCCTGGTGCTAGTGATATACCTGTCGAGCATACTAGCGGTGTAAGAACTGATTGGTCGGGTTATACCGTAAAACCTTATGCAACGCCTTATCGTTTAAATCGAATTACATTGGATGGTAGCCGGTTAGATGAAAAAACCGAAATTGAAAATGGTGTGATTACGACGGTGCCTACTCGTGGTGCTTTTGTCAAAGCTAATTTTGTTACACATCATGGGGCACGAGCACTTGTTCATATTGTTCGAAATGGAAAAAATCTCCCTTTTGGTACCTTAGTTTCAGTAGGTGAACAACAATCAATGGTTAATGATGATGGGCTGGTGTATTTATCGGGTCTAAATTTATCAGGTAAGTTGATTGCTAAATGGGGGGATGATGAAAAAAGCCAGTGCCATGCAATATATACATTACCTGAAAATGCAAATGAACAATCATTAGTTAGATTTGAAGTCAATTGCCAATAGTTTTACAAAATAACATTTATTTATTTTAAACAATTATTTTAGTTGAAGGGCTTAATATGAATTTAATTAACAAAAAATCACTTAATTCAATCATGATAATAACGGTTTTATTCGGAATGAGTTTTCATTTAGCGATTGCAGAGAGTGCAAATGCAATTGTTAAAATAAAGGCAACGGTAGTCGCTGGTTGTACTTTTGATTCACCTAATACAGTAACTTTAGATAATATCCCAAGTTCTGAATTTAATAATAAACTAACGGGTGATTATTTAGATAATTACGCTAAAGATTTTAATTTAGTTGCCACTTGTTCAGGAACGGATAAATATAAATATACGTTTAAAATAAATGAAGCCGATGATTCTTGTATTAAGACAGATGCTGATTTTATGCGTTATTGTTTGCGGATTGATGATCAATATCTCGATTTATCGTCCACTTCAAGCAGTATAACAAGAAATAGCACCCAAGATGGTAAAACGACAACAATAATGGTTGTGCCACAGGTTGCTTCAACCGAGATCATGCCAGTAGGTGACGTAAATGGGCAAATTACCATCACCATTGAACCTATGTAATGAAACAATTAATACAAAGGTGAATGAAATTGTATAAAGTCATTGGTTTTATTGTGCTTATATTCCCACATCTTCTCTATGCGGACACAAATTGGACTTTAAAAGAAATTAGAGAAGAATATTTGAAAGAGCTCACACAAAATGGTAGAAGGACGCCTTTTAGATTTGATGTTGATTATGTCAATGATAAGGGGACTTCTGGAGGTGTGCGCTCCTCATGTTGGGGCAGTTTTCAGGAAATGAAAAATGCTTTTGATAATGACGTATATTTATATCAAGAAACATTTAATGATGGGCGTTTAAGAGTTAATGCAAGTTATACTGCAATAAATTTCTACCCTGGGGCAGGAACAGCTAAGGCATTAGCTTATTTCAGTAATATCATTAGTTTTGATGAAGATAAATGGGAGTTATATTGCACTGCCACGACGAAACAGACTGAGCCTGAGGAGTTTCGCCCCAGTGAAATTACATATACTATATTAAAACTAACGGCCTCAAGTACGGCGAGTCCTTATATTAAAGCGCCACCATTAATTGATTTAAAAACCTGCCTTCCCAATGAGAGTATTGAAGCCCCAATTCCTATTACTGTCGGTTTTATTGGATATGCAAATGAAAATCTCAAAATGACCTTAACTGTTAAATCAAATGATTTACCTAATAGTTTTGGAATTTATGTTGATAATAAAAATATTTTAAATTTATCTGATTATGTAATAAGTATTCCTGTTGGACAGAAAGAAAAAAATATAGAAAGTTATTTAAAAGGCAATTGCCCAGATATGGCTGAGGAATATCTCTGGAGTGCGGAATATATTTATAGTATTGAATAAAACACATAATATCACCCCAATCGTTATTTATACCATTGGGGTGTTTTCTATTGGAAAGCGAGTTCAATCGCAATGTTTATCACTGTTTTTGAACAGATCCGTAGGCTAAGTAGCCTTTATGGAAGGCGGCCTGTTTTGATGAAATACGTGCAACAGCTTCAGCAGAACACGAGGCATTAACTAGAACAAAACTGGCATCATCACCTTGATTGGGCCATGTTTGTTTGCCTTTTTCATCAAGCGGTAAAACATTTCCTGTCGCAATAGCGAGCGAGCGCGAAAGGGCTAATTCATCAGGGCGAGTATAAAGTTGGGCATATAAATTTGCTTTTTCTAACATATCACCAAGACCAAAGGGCGACCAGTGATCAATCACGCTATCAGTACCTGTCATGACAAAAACCCCATTTTGATGAAGTATTTTCAATGGCATGTGTAATGTGCCAATGGGCACAGTTGACGCAATAGTGATTTGTTGTTCTGCAAGCTGTTTTGCGATGTTATCGGCTTGTTCAGGAGAGAGCGTTGCTAACGCAAAAGCATGGCTGATTGTGACTTTGCCTCGTAAGCTGCGATTCTCGTCAATCGTTTTAATCATATAGTTAATAGCGGCTAGTCCAGCAGGTGTGGTTTCATGAAGATGAATATCTACACCTTTATTATGATCTAGTGCGATTTGGAACATGCTATCGAGAGATCTTTCCATCGCATGATCAACATTAGTCGGATCTAATCCCCCAACATAATGAGCACCCGCTTGCATTGCTTCTCTCATTAATGCTTCTGAGTTTGAGCGTAATAATCCATGCTGAGGAAACGCCACAATTTCACAGGTAAAATCATGTTTTCTCTCATCAAGTACTTTTTGCAAGGCTTCTAAGTTTTTCAACCCAGACACAGGTTCAATATTGCAGTGACTACGTGCAACTGTAGAGCCATGAGATTGAATTAAATTGATCAGCGCATGTGCTCTTTCTTGAGTATAAGGTTGTAACTCAGGTAACATTTTTTGCTCAAGCGCAATCATATCCACAATGGTTTTACCTTCTCTGGAGGTAGGTGCTTGCCATGCACCGCCATAAAATGTTTTATCTAAATGGATATGCATATCACGAAATGCAGGCAACATTAATTTGCCTTGTGCGCTGTAACGGTTTAAAGAGGATGCTGAAGGGGCGTTATTAGGAAGAATGCTAACGATTTTTCCATTATTAATTTCAATAGTCTGCAATGCGGTTTTAGTGCCAACAACGGTTGCATTATGATATTCAAAACCTATTTCGAGAAGGACGTTATCCAGATAATAATGGCTATCCGTTATACTTTTGATACTTGAAAGCATTTTGTCTTGTTGATCCAACATGGCAACGCTAGGCATTGCACCAAACAACGTACATGCCGTGGCGACTTTTGCACCAGAGGAAAGAAACGCTCTTCTACCTAATTTTTGTTCTGTTTTCATCGAAATTCCTTAGGATAAAGTGTGTAATTTCAGCGGATATTTTTATGTCGAAATCAGAAAAGGTTAGTCTCTAATGATGTGTGTACCTGTTTCTCCACGTAATGCAGCAGGGAGTTTTTCAGGCGTTGTGATAATCACACGTTTCCCTCCATTCGCGATAAATGAGAGGCTGGCTTCAATTTTGGGCAACATACTGCCAGCAGGAAAGTGACCCTCTTTCATATAACGTTGTATGTCTTTGATAGATGTCTCACCCAACGCTTCTTGATTAGGTTTGCCAAAATTAATGCACACTTTTTCCACGCCAGTCGTAATAATTAAAATGTCTGCGTTAAGCTCTTTTGCCAGTAAAGTTGTGGATAAATCTTTATCAATAACGGCATCAACACTTTTATAGCCATCTTCACCCTTCTTGATAACGGGGATCCCTCCGCCACCTGCAGCAATAACAACATAATTGTGTTGGATTAATGTCTTAATAGCTTTAGATTCAATGATATGCTTAGGATCAGGAGATGCCACCACACGGCGATAACCTCGGCCTGAATCTTCTATAAAATGCCAATTAGGATTCGTTTTTTGTAAAGTATCTACTTGCTCTTTTGTGAAAAACGCGCCAATAGGTTTAGCTGGTGAATTAAACTTAGGATCATTTACATCAACCTCAACTTGTGTGATGAGCGTAATTGCTTGGCGATTGTGGCGTTTGAGTAAGACATTATTGAGTGATTGCTGGATTAAATAACCAATTCCGCCTTGTGTATCGGCAACACAGTTTGCTAGCGGTGTCAGCGGTAATCCTTCTTCGGCGTGAGCGATTTCTGAACGGCGTAGGTCTAAGCCGACTTGTGGGCCATTTCCATGCGTTAACACGATATCGTAATTGCCTTCAAGCATGTCACAAACATGTTGAGCGACTTCTTGAACGGCTTTTTCTTGATCGGCAATAGATTGACTGTTGTTATCTTTAATAATGCTGTTGCCACCAATGGCAACCACCACGAGTTCTTTCATGATTTTCGTATCCTGATATTTGGCATTATGCATTTTAGAATAGAGTGGGTGTATATCGTTTATACACCCACTATTAAAGGACGATATTAATGAGAGGATTTGCTGAGTTTCTCTGCTTTCTCGATATGTTGTTTTTCTAGGGATTGACGGCTATCTAAGAAGTGTTTTAGCACAAATAAAGCGGCCATCATCAAGTAAGCATAAACAAACATTAATGTAGTACCAGTGGCAATACCCACCGCAGGAGAATGGATGATACCAAAGAATACCAGTATTGCACCTACTGCTGCGGCAACAGCACCACGTAATGGTTTGTCTAAGATTGCGAAGATGGCAATACAACCCCATAACATACTTGCTAACGGTGCGCCATTTCCTAAGTGAACAAGACCTTGGTAATAAACGCCTTTATGCAACAGTGTTTCAATACCAATTGCGCTTGCTGATGTTCCTGCTGCACTGATCACACTGTTCACCATGGTTAATGCCCAGTTTGCGATCCACGGGAATAAACAAATAAAGATAACAGGGACTTCAACTTTAGGGGTTTCTCGTACAACCTGATTAGCGGTAACAACACCGATAAAGACAAGAATAGGGACAATTGCGGTCATTGGAATAACGGCCAACATAAATGCCCCAATACCAAATAGCGGGACAATAAACATGGTGATACCTGATGCTAATGTGTATCCAATACTCGCGCCCATCGCTTTCCAACCCGCATGACCTACATAAACAGTGACAGGGAATGGATTACCTAATATTACTCCAACCGTTGATGATAAACCGTTAGCTAACATGACCTTGCGCGTATTGTATTCATCACCCGCTGCGTGAGCACTTTCGATATTTTCTAAGTCAAAGATATAGTTAGCTAACCCTAATGGCACCGCAGAAGCTAAATAAGGTAAAGCATGAGGTAAACCATTAAAGAAACTATCAATATGAATACCAGGAGGATTAAAACCAAATGATTCCATGGATGTTTTGATGGCTTCTGGGCTTTGTAGGCCAGAAACCCAAGCTAATACAGATCCTGCAATTAATAATAATAAACCCGTCGGTATACGTGCAAAAATGGGTTTTTTACCAAACCAGTTGATGAAAATTAACAGTAAAACGATAAATGAAACCGTAGGCGCTTCAAAAGCTTGTAGCATTGGGTTCATTGCAAGTAACAGTAAGCCAAGACCTGATAGACAGGATAAAAGCACTGTACGAGGGATCATCTTACGGATAGTTTCACCGAGGAAAGAACCGCCCACAAGGATCATCGCCTCAACAAAACACCAGACTAATGCGATTTGAATAGCAAATTCAGCATTCTGTGTCGTCTGGTAAACGGGCATGATAACTAAGAAAGTAACGGTGAATATAGATGGTGCACTAGGGCCGGAAGGTAATGCGGTGACATCTTGGCGACCCGTTTGTTTGATCATCTGCTGACCAAAATAGGCATAACTGACACTGGCTAATAAAACAGCAAAACCAAACGCAGGGGCAATACGACCATAAACCATTTCAGAGGGAATGCCGACAACAAAAATCAGTAACCCCATCATTGTTAGTAGATTGGTAAGGTTATTGGTCATTAAGCCAAAATAGGCGGCCAAGTCACCGCGTTTCCATTTAATACTCAGTAGACTCATCTTCATACTCCTATCCCCATCATATTTAAATGTGCAATGTTTAGGGAATATGTTGCATTATTTTTATTGCCCGACTTTAGCCGGGCATTGCTTTTGCTTAGTGGAGACTAGGCATATTTCTTAGCGTAAGACAACATTGCTTTTTCAAAGCAATCAAACGGGGGATGAACAATACCTGCACCAATCATACCTATACCGGCATCTTTATGTGCGATAGCGGTATTTATTACGGGAAGAATACCGCTAGCCGCTACTTTAGTAATATCGATGGCTGTTGGAATACCCATAAAACCAAGTAAAGGGATGGTCACATTGGGATTTTCACCTAATGTGATTTCTCGCATTTGGCGTGAAAAATCCACGGCTTCCTCTACGGTGCCGCCGACTAATGCCACGATGGCAGGTGCGGTCGCCATTGCAAAACCACCAATACCATAGGTTTCCGTAATCGCCGAGTCACCAATATCTAAACCTGAATCTTCTGGCTTATAGCCTGCAAACATAGGACCGATAACGCGTTGTGAAGGACCGGTAAACCATTGTCCTGGTAATCCACTGATACGTAATCCAAATTCGTAGCCATTGCGCGCCATTGTTGTGACAACGGTGCTGTATTCAATACCGTGGGCTGCATCCATAGAGGCTTTACACATTGCCATCCATGTTGGGCCTGAGAAATAGTCACTGCTTGCAACAAAATCAAATACTTCTTTTTGTTGTGCAACTGAAAACGAAGTTTGAATAATGCCGGTTGTTAACGCTTGAATCAGCAACGTTGTTCCTGCATTGTTTCGGTTATGACACTCATCACCCATATGTAATGCTTGGGCTAACATTAAGCGTAGGTCGATTTCACCGACAATTTTCATTGCATCACGTAGCATTGGGCCGAGCACATCACGCATCCAATTTAAGCGATCGATAACACTTTGGTCATTGGCACCCATACGCAAAATTTTTGCCATCTGCTCGCTAAGATTGGTGAAGGCACGGTTGCCATACGTTTTATTTTCAACAATATGCATAAACATAGAGGCAGACGTCACCCCCGCCATTGAGCCAACACAGTCATGTTCGTGACAGGGTGAGAATATAATTTCACCGGATGCAGCAACGCGTTCAGCATCGACTAAATCTTTTGCCAGACCTTCGAAAACCAATGCACCTGTTACCGCGCCTTTCATTGCGCCACACATGTCTTTCCACTCAACTGGTGGGCCAGCGTGTAAAATGGTGTTTTTGGTCATTCTTGGTACGACATTAATCGCTTGGTCATATCCAACGAGAACAGGCTGTGATTTAATAATACGTTCCAATGCTTGCGCATTAGCAACGTTAATTTTTTCTTGTAATGCCGCATTAGATTCAATGCTATCAAGGGCATTGATCACCGCAATATTGCCTTGGCCAGGAGGCGTCCAATTTAAATGAGTCACTGGAACATGCTGTTTTTTCAGATCATCACTGAACATTTCAATACCAATATTGATGGCATTTAAAGGTTGTTTAAATAATGAAGTCATTATGCTTTTTCTCCTTTCCAGACAAATTCACGACCCAGTAAACCAGTATTGGTACTACTACTCGCCCAAATGACTCCAGCATCAGTGAGCATTTTGACTTGGGCATCCATAGAAGGAGTATCTTGGTCAGTACCTAAAACGTAACCTAAGATCACGAGTTCACGACCGTCTTGTTGAGCGATATTTTTAGCTTCTTTAATGGCATCAATCATGACACCAACCGGATCTTCGTGAGAGCCAAAACCTAAGATAAAATCCATCATAATGACGCCAACTTCTGGATCACGAGCTTCTTGCAGTAAGCGTTCAATGCGATTTGTGGGGTCGATCATTGGGTGTGGTTTACCATTGGTAAAGTCATCATCACCAAAATCGAGGAAAGTATGAGCAATGCTTTTATTGAGATCTTTTAAGCGGAAATCAGGATTAGGTTGAATGTTACTATAAACATCATCGTACTTTTCAAGCGCACTAAACATTGCCTCATCGCAGAGTGTGCCACCACAGAATAAACCACGAATATATTTTTGTTCTGGTTTGAGGAGGGCTCTGACTTCATCAATCAAAGGGAGATTAAGAGGATGTAAGTCTAAGTCTTCTTGGCGAATACCCGTTAACAGAACGGCTTTTAAGGCTGCTTCTTTGGTGCCTTGAGCAAAGATAAGTCCAGATTTATCTTCTGGAAGCGGTTGGCTACCTAAGAAACAAACTACAACCGGCTTATGGCATTTTTCGGCTTGTTCTAACACTTTTTTCGCAACCATGGCTGCTGGTGGCTTAGAAATTAACACGATGACTTTTGTATTATCATCAGCATCCAGCATTTTGAGAGCATCAATCATCATGATGCCGCCAATTTTTTCACTCAGATCACGTCCACCAGTGCCAATAAGCTGAGAAACACCCGCACCAAACTCATGAATACGCACACTCAGTTCTTGGCTACCAGTGCCTGACGCACCAATAATACCAATATTGCCTTGGCGTACACTATTACCAAAACAGAGTGCTGTACCATTGATGATGGCCGTTCCGCAGTCAGGCCCCATCATGAGCAGGCCTTTTTGACTGGCTAATTGTTTCAGTGATAATTCATCTTCAATGGACACGTTGTCAGAAAACAGCATAACGTTGAGATCATTTTCTAATGCAATGCGTGCCTCTCGAGCCGCAAATTGACCATTGACAGAAATGACGGCTAAGTTTGCTTCTGGAATATGACTTTTAGCGGAATTAATCGTGGCGTATTTTGCTTCGTGTTGTCCACTATTTTGATTTTTCTTGACAAAAAGTGCTTCAATCGCAGCAAGTGTGATTTCATTTGCTTCATCACTTGCACCTTTTATGACAATCATTAAATCGCCATTTTTAGCGTCTTCTAATTCAGCGTTTAATAAGCCTAAATTTTTTAATACGCCTTTATTCATTTCAGTTGCCATTGCAACGAAAGCTTGTTCAACATTATCAAGTTGGTTTGCTTTTGTTGAAATCGACATCAGTGAAACTGAATCAAAATAAGTGTTCTTTTTTATGACAACTTTAATTGACATCTCTTTCTCCGAAATAATGGGTAATGAACAAGGCATCACGAATACCAAATAACATGTCGCTGCCTGAACTTGACCCGATATTTAAAATAGCTAAAACGTGTGAATAAATATTTGTCTCTTGTGCATCAACTAAACTCTGTATGAGTTGATACATATTTTCGCGATATTCTTGTTCTAAAGCCTTTTCCAAGGTGATGGCGCTAATAGGGGTCGTATTCATCGTACTTTGCATAATCCCGTGATAAAAAAAGGGAGAAAGAGAATGAATAGGGTGTTGTTCCAATAATAAAAAAGCCATTAACCCCACTAAGTAATCATCGCCTGAGGGCGTTAGCCCAATACCTAATCCAACAAATTGATGAATAATCTTTTTTAAGCTTTCATGTTCTTGATTAATTAATGAATTTATTAATTCAGAACGTAATGTATTTAACTTATTTGAAACTTGGAGATAAAAAAAATTATCTCCTCGATAATTAAAAAGAGAATGCGTGTTATCTTTCAAAATAAGATCAAGTTTATCTATCTGTGAATTTAAAAATAACAAATAATCATGACTATTTAATTTTTTCTGATGAAATTTAATGTTTTTCTTTTGCCATTTTTTACACAGTGGAAATGAGATTAAATAATTTTCTCCAATATACATTTCATTATTAGTAATCCTAACCAAATCATTTTCTTTTATATTTAAAGATGAAAATGATTTATTTATTATTCGACAACTATTTGGGGCGTTATCTAATTGGGAACAAAGCAACGTATAAAGTGTATTATTAATCGAAAAATTAATTGCTTTATTGAATACTTGTTTTATTGTTCCTGATAACGAAGGCTGATGCAAAAGTTCAAGAAAGTGTGTATCAGCCGTTAATCCATATAGTATTTGCCGATGAGATGTGTGTTTATTCACAAATCTCCTTGCTTATATTGATTTATGCACCTGCTGCAATCAGTAAATTAGCTATTTCGGTATAGCCTTTTTCTTTTGCCAGCTCTAAGGGTTTTTTACCGTATTTATCTGTCATATGAGGATTAGCACCATGTTCTAATAACAGTTTAACGATTTGTTGCTGTTTCTCTCCTCCATCATTTAATACGATAGCTTCAAGTAAAGGGGTCCAGCCGACAAAATTAGTATGATTGACATTAATCTCTGTTTTTTCTAATAACTCACGGACAATTTCAACATGACCTTTTTCACTAGCAGGTGTAATACCCACACCACCAAAACGGGTTAATAAATCTAAATTAGGATTTGCAGGTAATACAAGGCGAAGTAATGTTAAGTCATTATTCAGGCAGCTTAATAAAAAAGGATTAAAGCAGGTTTGATCTTGTTTATTAATATCTGCTCCTGCATTAATAAGAAAAGAAACACAGTCATAGTGTTTGTTTAAACTGGCATTGACAATAGCGGTACGACCTTGTCGATTGGTAATATTAATATCGACACCTTTTTCAAGACAGTTTTTTAGTATTTCTAATTGCCCTTGTTCTGCTGCATTCAAAAAGTCTTGCGCTAATGTGTTTGTTGTCATGATATTCTCCTGTATTGGTTATTTGAAATGTTATTCACCATAACCAAATAGATAAAGACAAGTTAAAGATTATTTATAATGGATAAATCATAACAACTCGTATTAATAAATAGAATCCACTTAAATTTAATTCATCAATTAGTCTATCTATTATTGAATTAAATTGCATAATGCGTCATTTTTGTGCGTGAGAGCATGATTTTTTGTCTTTTTTTGATGCGTTTTGTTTGTTTTTTAGTCTGTTTATTTGAATTGTTTTTGTCAATTCACTAATGCAATTGGGATTTAATCAAATCTGTGATAGGCCTCAAATTAAATGTTTTATAATTGTTAAATTCTTATAATTTAAAAGAGAAATAAAAGTTTTAATACATTGTTGTAAGCTTAACTCAATAAAATTAAATAAATTTTTTGTTTTTATCTTGGAGCCTTATTTTTTTACATGCTATAAAGAGTCTGTCATTAATAAGCTTGATGTATCATGCTTTTAGTGTGTCATATAATGATAAAGGGTTAAAATTTAAGATTATTAAATAGTTTTTGCTAAAGATTTAATGGGATTCTTTTTTCGAATGTAGCGGGGGGATAATGAATTCGATTTTTACCGAAGAAAATTTACTGACCTATATTACAGCGGCCAAATTTGCAAGTTTTAGTAAAGCTGCTGAAGAGTTAGGTATCACAACATCGGCGGTGAGTTATACCATCAAACGTATTGAAACTTATTTAGATGTTGCCCTTTTTATTCGAGATACCCGTAATATTGAACTGACTGAAGCGGGGTATTATTTTTACCGAAAAGCCACGGATTTAGTAAATAATTTTCACTTGATTAAAAAAGGAATTTATTCCATTGAGCAAGGTATTGAAGCCAGAGTGCGTATTTGTATTAACCAATTACTTTATACGCCATATCATACCGCGAAGTTATTACAAATTTTAAAAAAACAATTTGCAACCTGCCAAATTACCGTAAAGACAGAAGTTTATAATGGGGTTTGGGATTCAATTATTAACAATCATTCCGATATTGCGATTGGGGCTCCGGGTACATTAATGGATGGCGGCGGCATAGATTATACGGAAATTGGTGCTATCCGCTGGGAATTTGCCATCGCTTCAACACACCCATTAGCATTAATGCCAGAACCTCTCGCTGAAAGCCAATTACGTTTATATCCGAATATTATGGTTGAAGACACGGCGCATACTATTAATAAACGAGTAGGCTGGTTATTACATGGACAAGAAGCGATTCAAGTTCCCGATTTTAATACTAAATGTCAGTGTCAAATTCTAGGTGAGGGGATTGGTTTTTTGCCTGATTATATGGTGAAAGATCATGTAAAAAACGGTGTGTTAGTAACAAAAAAAATTCAAAACACAAGACAAGATTCGAATATGTTGCTGGCGATACAACATTCAGCCTCAGGGTTAGTAACACAGTGGATCAAAAAAGAGTTTACAAACAATGGGGTGCTTGCGGAATTATACAGTGATTTGTTAAGGCCTATCATAAATAATAAATAAAAGATATTCCGACGATAATACAGGTGTTAGAAAGCCTCGCAATTTATGAGCATATTGGTTCCTTTATTCTTTTGACACTTAACCTAAGAGAGTAAAAAACACAAAGCCCATATAATTTCATGTACTTTGTGTTTTTTAGCGAGACTGGATACTTAATAAGATAATGTAAAACTAAACGATAAGTTTACACATTAAACCTTAAACCTTAAACCTTAATTGATCTGTTATTTAATTGATTTTTAATGTTTTTATTTTTTATATTTGTACTCATTTAGAACAAGGTGCCTAATAAAATAGTACATATAAGATTATCAAAGTAAAACTACATCAGTATAAAACACTAATCTATTGTATAGGGTTAACATAATCTGATAGGCAGTTTGGTGCTGTGAGTTCAATTAATCAAAGCAGACGGAAATGGAACAACCTTATGCTGTAAAATTTTTAACTAGAAAAGTGATCTATGTTGCCATATAAAACAACGATGATAAAATGCACTAATACCTGTTTGAAGTGAGACTATCATGAAAAAAAATGAATTAATTCAAGTAACAAGACCAACTCGTATCCAGCTTATTCGTTCGGTAGCAACCTCTACAGCGATTGAAACAGGGCAAGAGTCTCGCCGTCTTGAAGAAGAGATGAAAGCGAAACGTGAGAAGTTTGGGCATTTAAAACTCGCGCTCTAGTTCGCTTTTAAGGCTTCATTAACCCAATATTTCATGGGTTCATAGTTAAGGTTTAGCCCTGCGTGGATTGCTGCGATGTACTGCTCGGGGTGTTGAGTCCAACTTTCGTAGTCTAACGGTTGAAATCCAGCTTGTACCGCCATCACATCAGCAAGTAAGCGCGATAAGCGCCCATTTCCTTCTCTAAACGGATGTATCAGAATTAATTCCACATGTACTACTTCTTTATCAGAGCCTTCAGCAAATTTTCCTTCGCTATTAGATACATCATATCTATTCATTTTATACTCGTGATACTTCAAGTTGTAGCGTTGTTGACTACGTTTATTCGCACTAGTCACATACTTATGTATGCTTCTAGCGACTCATTTATTTGTCGCCTAGCTGCACTTCGAATTATTTAGAGTACAAGCGGTGGCTAGGTTCAATAAAATAATAACCATCCATAAATCAAAGGATTAATTAAGAATGGGTTAAATTATAGGCTTTTATGAAACTGAATGAGACATAAAAAAAGCATAAAACCCAGTTAATGCAATGAATTTTATGCTGTTTTTTTATAAAATGATACTTTGTGAAACAGTATGAGACTAGAGTGTAGGCTTACACATTAAACAAGAAGTTCATTACATCGCCATCTTGAACGATATATTCTTTACCTTCTGCACGCATTTTGCCCGCTTCTTTCGCGCCTTGTTCACCGCCGTAAGTGATGAAATCGTTATAAGCGATAGTTTGTGCACGGATAAAGCCTTTTTCAAAGTCAGTGTGGATTTTACCTGCGGCTTGTGGTGCTGTGGCACCTACAGGGATTGTCCATGCACGTACTTCTTTAACGCCAGCCGTGAAGTAAGTTTGTAAGTTCAGTAATGCGTAACCTGCACGAATAACACGGTTTAAACCGGGCTCTTCAATGCCTAAATCTTGCATAAACTCTTCACGCTCAGCATCTTCTAACTCAGCAATATCTGCTTCGATAGCGGCACAAACAGGCACAACCACAGAGCCTTCCGCTTCGGCAATTTTACGAACGGTTTCAAGATAAGGGTTATTCTCAAAACCATCTTCATTAACGTTTGCAATATACATTGTTGGTTTTAACGTTAAGAAGCTTAAATAACGAATAGTCGCTTTTTCTTCTTCAGTTAAATCTAAAGCACGCAACATACCTGCATTTTCTAAATGCGGTAAGCATTTTTCTAATACTTCCATTTCTGCTTTAGCAACTTTATCGCCACCTTTGGCTTTTTTCTGATTACGGTGCATTGCACGTTCACAGGTATCCAAGTCAGAAAGTGCTAATTCAGTGTTGATGGTCTCGATATCTTCAGCAGGATCGACTTTACCAGCAACATGAATGATATTGTCATTTTCAAAACAACGAACCACATGGCCAATGGCTTCCGTTTCACGAATATTGGTTAGGAATTGGTTACCTAAACCTTCACCTTTAGAGGCGCCTTTGACTAAACCCGCGATATCAACGAATTCCATTGTGGTAGGTAAAATACGCTGTGGTTTAACAATTTCAGCTAATTTATCTAAGCGAGGATCAGGCATTGGCACAACACCTGTGTTTGGTTCGATAGTACAGAATGGGAAGTTGGCTGCCTCAATACCTGCCTTAGTTAAGGCATTAAACAGTGTAGATTTCCCTACGTTAGGCAGACCGACGATACCACATTTAAATCCCATAAACGTTCACCTTGTCACATAAAAACAACAGGAGGGAGTGTTCCTGTTGTGTGCTGTTAAAAAAATTTGGCGCCATTATAGAACAAATCCCTGTTTGATTAAATCATCAGGGATTAATCGCGCAAAAGAAGAGGGTGATTTACCCACTTAATAATTTGAAAGCAATTTAGTTTGCTGACTAGTACTCATTAAGCTTTAAAGCTATGTAAGCGGTTTATTGCTTTTTCATAGCCGTCACGCATCAGAATATCTGTACATGAAAGGGCTTCATCAATCGCATCATCAATGAGTTTTTGCTCACTCATTGGCGGTTTGCCTAATACAAAACCAACAACTTTATTTTTATCACCAGGATGACCAATACCAATACGTAAACGATAGAAATTGGGGTTATTGCTAAATTTACTTTGAATATCTTTTAACCCATTATGACCACCATTGCCACCACCTAACTTCATTTTGACAATACCGGGGGGTAAATCGAGTTCATCATGGGCAACTAAAATTTCATCAAGCTCAATACGATAGAAATTTGCCATTGCTTGTACGGCTTTACCACTTAAATTCATAAAAGTTGTAGGCACTAATAATCGAACATCATTACCATTCAAATTAATGCGTGCGGTGTAGCCAAAGAATTTACTCTCTTCTTTTAGAGATTGTTGATGACGTTGAGCCAATAAATCAACATACCAAGCACCCGCATTATGGCGAGTCTGGGCATAATCTGCACCGGGGTTTGCTAACCCGACGATAAGTTTAATTTTACTCACAATAGCCTTTCACTGTTATCGTCTTAAAAGAAAGGCCCTAGTTTACCTGTCTAAACTCAGAAGCACAAAATAGATTACATAGAATGTTCTTTGAAATGATAAACAGAGGAAATATCACCTTTTTGATTTAACAAAAAGAGCGAAAATGACGAAATTGGCGCTATTTTCTTCTTTCAAAAGGAAAAAACACATTTTTTGTTAAGAATTGTCAATATATTTCGGAGCGATGTGATCCCTTCGACAATAACTTCTTAGTATTTATGGCTATAATAACTACAAAGAACAAAAGGTTATTCGATGTATTTTGTTGTTGAATCGTCTGACGACGCGCTTGGAGGTGCAACATGAAATATAAACATGCATTTGCAGTTGGTAATTTATGTATGGCTACGGGAATGATTGTTATGCTCGGTAGCCTTGGTTATACGCTTCTTACTCATATTTTTCCATTAGGATTGCCTGAATTTTTATCAGATATCTCTTTAATGGGGATCTTTATTGGTGCTTTGATTTGGTTAGCTGGCGCCCGTATTGGTGGTAGAGAAACAATAGCAGAAAGATATTGGTGGTTACGTAACCATGATGAACGTTATCGTCGTCATGACAATCACCGTTATCCATAATGTTGTTATCACAAATAAATATCAGAATAGATAAAAATAACAATGAAGTTAAAAACTGATGTTAAGTGAATAATAGTTGTTATTATGCGTTGTAATCCACACCTATAGACCCGTTTAATGATAACGGGTTTTTTGTTGCCTAAAATGCTTAATCTAGAAAAAATAACAAAAAACCCGCTATAACAAATGCTATAGCGGGTTTAGTTATCTCAAATTGCAATGAATGTTATAACAAATTAATGTTCAAACATCGCAGAGATTGACTCTTCATTGCTAATACGGCGAATTGCTTCAGCCAGCATGCCAGAAAGGGTCAATGAGCGGACTTTATTTAATGCTTTGATTTCTGCTGATAACGGAATTGTATCGCAGACAACCACTTCATCAATAACAGAGCTTTTGATGTTCTCAACAGCATTACCAGAGAAGATTGGGTGAGTCGCGTAAGCAAATACACGTTTAGCACCACGTTCTTTCAGCGCTTCAGCTGCTTTACACAATGTACCGCCTGTGTCGATCATATCGTCAACAAGGATACAGTCGCGGTTAGCAACATCACCAATAATATGCATAACTTGAGAAACGTTAGCACGAGGGCGACGTTTATCAATGATAGCCATATCAGTGTCATTCAGCAGTTTAGCGATAGCACGAGCGCGAACAACACCGCCAATATCTGGAGAAACAACAATAGGGTTGTCCAAATCTTTTTGAAGCATATCTTCTAAAAGAATTGGGCTGCCGAAGACATTGTCAACCGGTACATCAAAGAACCCTTGGATTTGTTCTGCGTGTAAGTCGCAGGTTAAAACGCGGTCTACGCCTACACTAGATAAGAAATCCGCAACAACTTTTGCCGTAATAGGAACACGAGCTGAACGAACACGGCGATCCTGACGGGCATAACCGAAGTAAGGAATAACAGCAGTGATACGACCAGCGGAAGCTCGACGTAATGCGTCAACCATGACCACTAATTCCATTAAGTTATCATTAGTAGGTGCACAGGTTGATTGAATGATAAATACATCACCACCACGTACGTTTTCGTTGATTTGCACACTGACTTCACCATCGCTAAAACGACCTACAGCCGCGTCTCCTAGGCTAGTGTAGAGTCGGTTGGCAACACGTTGAGCCAGTTCCGGGGTTGCGTTACCAGCAAAAAGCTTCATATCGGGCACGAGAAAAACCTCAGGCTTGCGTCCAGAGAGAGATATTGTTGACCAGTAAAAAACGTGTTTATGAACATAAGGTTTGTAAACATCATCTTACGGGTGCAATAACACAGGTATCCTTGAGCGGAATAAATGCAGAGGAGAAATGTTGACGCCTTGCGCTACAAATCCATGCACCCACTCAGGGGCGTTAATTAACACTTCACTAGCGGCAACTTGTGAATCGAACTCACCGAACACACAAGCACCTGTCCCAGTTAAGCGTGACGGTGCATATTCTAACAGCCACGAAAGCAGATATTCAACCTCACGAAAACGTTTTCTTGCGATCATTTCACAGTCATTCTCGAACGGAGCCTTTAATAATGCGCCAAGAGAGCGAATAGGAGAATTACGTTTTAATTCTGGATCTGTGAAGATTGTCGGTGTTGGAATGGAAATTCCGGGATGTGCGACCAAATACCATTGCTCTTTTGGCTCTGCAGAGGTCAAAATTTCACCAACGCCTTCGGCGAACGCGGCATGACCTTTTACAAAAACGGGGACATCTGCACCTAAACTAACGCCTAATTCGGCTAAGGTTTCGTCGCTTAATCCCGCTTGCCAATGGTAATTAAGTGCAATTAATGTGGTTGCAGCGTTAGATGAGCCTCCACCTAAGCCTCCCCCCATTGGCAATTTTTTATCAACACTGAACTCTGCACCGTGATACCGCAAAGCAATATTATGTTGCTGGCAATAATCGCGTAGTAATTTAGCGGCTTTAATAATTAAATTATCTTTATCTTCTACGCCATCAATCGGCGTCAAGATAATTAACTGGGTATCATCACGAGGTGTAATGGTTAATGTGTCGCCATAATCTAAGAACTGAAATAATGTTTGCAGATTGTGATAACCATCGGGGCGTTTCCCCGTGATGTAGAGAAAAAGATTTAATTTGGCAGGAGAAGGCCAACTTAGTGTCATTGCTGTATATCCCAGTTATCCATTTTTAATTTGATAGTGCGTTCACCTTGTTTTAGCTCAAGGCGTTGTGGCAGGTTGGGTGTGGTATTTGAATCATAAGCTTGGTAAGTCACAATCCAATTGCCTTCAGGTGCAGGGAATGTGACAGATTTTAATAAGTGATTCGCATCTAATTCGAAATGAGTGGCATCACCCGGTAAACCAATAAGCCAAGCACGCAGATTTGTGAGTGGAATAACCATACCTGTAAGTTGGTAGATCATTTCTGCAGGGTTATCACTATAATATTTCTTACCTTTATTATCAGTAACTTCAATCAAGCCAGGCATGACGTTTAAATCAAGTTCTGTTGTACCTAAAGGGTTGGTTAACAATAAGCGATAACGTTCATCGGCTTTGTCTTGCCAATAGAATCGGGCATAGGTTTTATTGGTATCTTCAATATAGGCAAAAGCGCCTCGGGTTTCGTATTGTGAAATTTTCTTTAATGCTTGCTGGCGAGCTTGCCATTGCACATCGTTATCAGATGCTGAACCTTGGGTCTTTATCTGATTTAGATTACAGGCACTCAGCAACAACGCCGTTAGCGGGATAAGGCGCAGGAGTTGTTTGGTTGAAAAAAAGCGTGAACGCATAGCTGAGACATTCCTTTAATTCGTTATTAGTTGAAAAAAAGAGTATCATAAACCTTATGATATAACGATATTTCGTTAAATTGTGTATAGAAATCTCCTATCACTCAAGTAAGCTCTTTTATTGGATCTGTTCATCAAGTAGAATGACGGAAATAAAGAGTCCATACTAAATGCGCTGTTTTAGGTTTACACTAAGTCAAGTCGCGAGGCGGTATTTATTCATAACTCGATATAGTTGATATGACGTTATTAGCATTAGGTATTAATCATAAAACAGCCCCCGTTGCTTTACGCGAGAAAGTTTCTTTTTCTCCCGATACCATGGGTGACGCTTTAAACAACCTTTTACAGCAACCTGCTGTCAGAGGCGGTGTTGTGCTGTCTACATGTAACCGTACTGAGCTCTATCTTAGTATGGAAGACAAAGAAAATAGTCATGAGCAGCTTATTCGCTGGTTATGCCAATATCACCAAATAGAGCCAAATGAACTGAAAAGTAGTGTTTATTGGCATCAAGATAATCAAGCTGTCAGCCATTTAATGCGAGTGGCAAGTGGCTTAGATTCTCTAGTACTCGGTGAACCTCAAATTTTAGGGCAAGTTAAAAAAGCCTTTGCCGATTCTCAAAGCTATCACTCGCTCTCTTCAGAGCTGGAACGTTTGTTTCAGAAATCTTTTTCAGTTGCGAAAAGAGTGAGAACAGAGACACAAATTGGTGCTAACGCGGTTTCTGTTGCTTTTGCTGCTTGTACATTAGCGCGTCAAATCTTTGAATCGCTATCTTCTTTGACTATTTTATTGGTGGGGGCAGGCGAGACAATAGAGTTAGTCGCTCGTCATCTGCGTGAACATCAAGTCAAAAAAATCATTATTGCTAATAGAACAAAAGAGCGTGCTCAGCGTTTAGCAAATGAAGTTGATGCCGAAGTCATTACATTATCAGAGATTGATGAATGTCTTGCACAGGCTGATATTGTTATTAGTTCTACGGCAAGCCCTTTACCTATTATTGGTAAAGGAATGGTTGAAAGGGCGCTTAAAAAGCGTCGTAATCAGCCAATGTTGCTGGTGGATATTGCCGTTCCTCGTGATATTGAACAAGATGTTGAAAAGCTGAATAACGTTTATCTTTATAGCGTTGATGATTTAGAAGCGATTATTCAACATAACCGTGAACAACGCCAAGCAGCTGCAATTCAAGCAGAACATATTGTCCAGCAAGAAAGTGGGCAATTTATGGATTGGCTACGGGCACAAGGTGCTGTAGGTGCGATTCGAGAATATCGAGACAGCGCTGAAATGTTACGTGCAGAAATGACAGAGAAAGCCATCACATTGATACAAAACGGAGCGGATGCGGAAAAAGTTATCCAACAACTCTCTCATCAATTGATGAATCGTCTTATTCACACACCAACAAAATCTCTTCAACAGGCTGCCAGTGATGGTGATATTGAACGCCTGAATCTATTACGTGAAAGTTTGGGTATTACCCATAATTAACTTTGTCTAACAGGATCTTAATCTACGAATGAAGCCTTCTATTGTCGCTAAGTTGGAAGCTCTACAAGAGCGTTATGAAGAAATTCAGGCACTTCTGTCAGAAGCCGATGTTATTGCCTCTCAGGAGCGTTTTCGTGCGCTTTCAAAAGAATACTCTCAATTAACTGATGTCACGGCTTGCTTTAGCCAGTGGCGAAAAGTGCAAGACGACATCGAAGCAGCAGAAATGATGCTTGATGATCCTGAAATGAAAGAGATGGCACAAGAAGAGCTAAAAGAAGCGCAAGCATTAAATGATGATTTAGAGCAGCAGTTACAAGTGCTATTACTGCCTAAAGATCCTGATGATGAATTTAACTGTTTCCTTGAAATTCGTGCGGGAACCGGTGGAGATGAAGCCGCATTATTTGCGGGTGATTTATTCCGTATGTATAGCCGTTATGCAGAATCACGTCGCTGGCGTATTGAAGTCATGAATGCTAACGAAGGTGAGCATGGTGGCTATAAAGAAGTCATTGCAAAAGTCGTGGGTGATGGCGCTTATGGTGTATTGAAATTTGAATCAGGCGGTCACCGCGTTCAACGTGTTCCTGAAACGGAATCTCAAGGTCGCATTCATACTTCTGCTTGTACGGTTGCCGTATTAGCTGAAGTGCCAGAAGCTGAATTACCTGAAATCAGCCCAAGTGACTTACGTATAGATACATTCCGTTCTTCAGGGGCGGGTGGTCAGCACGTTAATACCACCGACTCTGCTATCCGTATTACACATATTCCAACAGGAATTGTGGTGGAATGTCAGGATGAACGTTCACAGCATAAAAACAAAGCCAAAGCGATGTCTGTATTAGGTGCACGTATTCGTGCGGCTGAAATGCAAAAGCGTCAAGAAGCAGAAGCTTCTGAACGTCGTAACTTATTGGGTTCTGGTGACCGTTCTGACCGAATTAGAACATACAACTTCCCGCAAGGTCGTGTCACTGATCACCGTATCAACCTCACGTTTTATCGCTTAGATGAAGTGATGGAAGGAAAATTAGATCCATTAATTCAGCCTATCGTGACCGAATATCAAGCGGATCAGCTTTCTGCACTTTCTGAGTTGAATTAATGAATTATGAACAATGGCTGCGTGAAGCAGCCTTGCAATTAGTTGAAAGTGACAGCCCTAAACGAGATGCTGAAATTCTACTTGGGTACGTAACACAACGTACCCGCACTTATTTAATTGCCTTTAATGAAACGGTACTTTCATCAGACGAATTGGCCCAATTATCACAATTGCTTACTCGACGTATTAAAGGTGAACCTATTGCCTATTTAGTCGGTGAAAGAGAGTTTTGGTCACTTCCATTAAAAGTTTCACCTGTAACATTAATTCCTCGCCCAGATACAGAATGCCTTGTTGAAAAAGCATTAGAAAAACTGTCATTAGAGCCAACCTGTATCCTGGATTTAGGAACCGGAACTGGCGCTATTGCACTAGCAATGGCTTCAGAACGTCCAGATTGCCATATCATAGGTGTAGACTTTCAACCAGAAGCCGTTGCATTAGCGCAAGAGAATGCGACCAACTTAGCATTAAATAACACAGAATTTATGGAAAGTTGTTGGTTTAGTTCACTCTCTGGGCATCAATTTGGTATGATAATCAGTAATCCTCCTTACATAGATGAAAATGATGAACATGTTCATCAGGGGGATGTTCGTTTTGAACCTTTAACTGCATTAGTTGCTGGCAAAAATGGTTTTGCTGATATCGAAATTATCATTGAAACGGCTCGTCAGTTTTTAACTGATAATGGCTGGGTATTATTGGAACACGGCTGGCAACAAGGTGAAGGTGTACGCAATATTTTTATTGATAAGGGTTACTGCTGTGTGGAAACTTTCCGTGATTATGGCGGTAATGAGCGAGTGACAGTAGGTCGTTGGAATTATGATAGAAACCATAGCTGATTACGAATTTAATAAAGCCCCTTTAGTTAAGGGCATGATCCTTATCTCTCAGGCTATTCGACCTGATTTTCCAACCACTTCTGTTGGTTATCAACTGGCGCAGTTAGTTGAACAAGCAGAAGCTGAAATTCCTCAACAAGGAAATACCAAAGAGCAGATAGAAGCACTGCTAAAACTGTTTTATAAGCAGTGGCACTTTAGTGGTGCAAGTGGCAAATATTGCCTGTCTGATACTTTATGGTTAGATAAAGTATTAGCAACTCATGTAGGCTCTCCCGTTTCACTGGGTTCGATTCTTATTTATATCGCGCAAGCGTTAAATTTACCGCTAGTGCCGGTTATCTTCCCTACGCAACTTATTATCAGAATAGATATTCCTAATGAACAACCGTTATTTTTAAATCCAATAAATGGTGAGTATCTATCGCAACATACCTTAGAAGTTTGGTTAAAAGGGAATGTAGGTGGTACCTCTGTATTATTAGAGGCAGACTTAGAAGAATCTGAATACAGTTCTATTATTCGTAAACTTTTGGATACATTGAAAGTTTCTTTAATGGAAGAAAAGAATATGGAGCAAGCATTAAAAGCCAGTGAAACGGTATTAATGTTTGATCCTGAAGATCCTTATGAAATACGTGATCGCGGACTTATTTTTGCTCAGTTAGAGTGTAACCATGTGGCGATTTCTGACTTAAACTATTTTGTTGAACAATGTCCTGAAGATCCTATTTCAGAGATGATCAAAATCCAAATTCATTCGATAGAACAAAATCCTATTGTTCTACATTAAAAATTTAAGAAACGTACTTAATTAACACGGTACATTACAAACAGTATAGGGATAAATATGCAACATAAAGTGGTGAATATTGGTGATATCAAGGTAGCAAACGACCTGCCATTTGTGCTTTTTGGTGGCATGAATGTATTAGAATCGCGCGATTTAGCCATGCGTATTTGTGAGCATTACGTCACTGTCACTCAAAAACTGAATATTCCTTACGTATTCAAAGCGTCTTTTGATAAAGCAAACCGTTCTTCAATCCACTCTTACCGTGGCCCAGGCTTAGAAGAAGGGATGAAAATTTTCCAAGAGTTAAAAGAAACTTTTGGCGTTAAAATTATTACTGACGTTCATGAAGCGGCGCAAGCGCAACCTGTATCCGAAGTTGTCGATGTTATCCAATTACCTGCATTTTTAGCGCGTCAAACTGATCTTGTTGAAGCGATGGCAAAAACAGGTGCAGTGATCAACGTGAAAAAACCGCAGTTTGTAAGCCCAGGCCAAATGGGGAATATCGTCGATAAATTTAAAGAAGGCGGTAACGACCAAGTTATTCTATGTGATCGCGGCAGTAACTTTGGCTACGATAACTTAGTTGTTGATATGTTAGGCTTCCATGTCATGATGCAAGCTTCTCAAGGCGCACCCGTTATTTTTGACGTTACGCACTCTCTACAGTGCCGCGACCCATTTGGCGCTGCATCAGGTGGACGCCGTGCACAAGTTGCAGAATTAGCACGCGCAGGTATGGCAGTGGGTCTTGCAGGATTATTTCTTGAAGCTCATCCAGATCCAGATAATGCGCTCTGTGATGGCCCATCAGCGTTACCACTTGCAAAATTAGAGCCTTTCTTAGCGCAAATTAAAGCGATTGATGAAGTGGTAAAAAATTTCCCAGAGTTAGATACCAGTAAATAAAATGTGTTATGCAACTGCATACGGTTGTTAATATGTTCGGCGCTGATCTTCAGCGCCGTTATCACGAAAAAATTCATAAAATCACCCTTCATGGCGGTTTTAACTGTCCTAATCGAGATGGCACATTGGGGCGGGGAGGCTGTACTTTCTGTAATGTATCTTCTTTTGCTGATGAGCAAACGCAATATCACTCCATTGAAGAACAAATTGCATTACAAGCTAAAAATATTAACCGTGCACATCGTTATCTTGCTTATTTCCAAGCCTATACCAGTACTTATGCCGAAGTAGAATACTTACGGACTTTATATGAAACCGCATTATTACAAGCGGATATGGTTGGCTTATGTGTGGGAACTCGACCAGATTGTGTCCCTGTTTGTGTATTGGATTTATTGCAAGGTTATCGTGATAAAGGCTATGAAGTATGGTTAGAACTCGGTTTGCAAACGGCTCATGATAAAACATTAAAGCACATCAATCGAGGGCATGATTTTCAGTGTTATCAAGCGACAACGCGAGAAGCTCGTCGTCGTGGCTTAAAAGTGTGTACGCACCTTATTGTCGGGTTACCACGAGAAGATCATCTGCTTAATATGCAGACATTAGAACGAGTGGTTGAAACGGGTACTGATGGGCTTAAATTACATCCTTTACATATTGTTGAAGGCAGTACGATAGCTAAAGCGTGGAAAGCAGGGCGAATAAGCGCATTAACACAAGAGCAATATGTTTATACCGCGGGTGAGATGATCCGCCATACTCCTCCTGAAATTATTTATCACCGCGTATGTGCCAGTGCCAGAAAACCGACTTTATTAGCCCCAGAATGGTGTGAAAATCACTGGTTGGGAATGAACGCACTTTATCAAGATTTATTAAAAAAGGGTGTGCAAGGAAGCGGGATTGGTAATGCATTTATTCAAAACGCTAACTAGTCTTTATTAAAAATAATAAAATTTTATGCATTCTAACTGTAAATGCGTTTTCAAAATCTATTGAAAACGCCGCTTTTTCTTGCTTAATATAAAATATCTTGTAACTTTTTTAATCATATTGTACGCTTTCAATGTGTACAAAGGAGGCTATTATGGCTCAAACACTTGTAGAAAACAGTGAGAGAGTATCAATTCGTATTACTACAGAAGATAAATCACTGCTTGTTCGTGCGGCTAGTTTGGAAAATACAAACCTAACAGAGTTCGTCCTTCGTAATATCGTACCTGTCGCTCGGCAAATTATTGAAAATAATGAGCGTTTAAAATTATCGGAAAAAGACACATTGCGTGTTATGGAACTTTTAGATAATCCGCCAAAGCCTAATGCTAAGTTACTTGCTGCGGCTTTTGCTTTACCGGACAAAGTATGACAATACCGCATTGGCATGAAGAAGCGATAAGTAAAAAGTATGATAGAAATACATTTAATTGTGGAGATGCAGTGCTTAATCAATTCCTGTATCGTCACGCAAGACAAAATCATGAAAATGGGAGTGCTAAAACCTATTTAGCTATTAATACAAATAACAATATTATTATAGGCTATTACAGCTTATGTCCCGCCTCAATTGAATTCGAACGGACTCCCGAAGTGATCGCGCGAGGCTTAGCTCGTCATGATATCCCTGTGTTTAGGCTTGCCCGTTTAGCAACTGACTTATCCGTTCAAGGAAAAGGGCTTGGAGGACAATTATTGCTTGCAGCAGGAAAACGCTGTCTTGCTGTTGCGAGTGAATTAGGCGGTGTTGCATTGCTTATAGATGCTAAAAATGAAAGAGTCGCTAATTGGTATATTAGCTATGGAGCTGTGCCATTATTAGACTCACCTCTCTCTTTATTAATTTCCTTCAAGACAATTTATACTGCACTGAGAATGGCAAACAAAATATGAATGATTAACATAGCCCTTAATTAAATAATTTAAATTAAGGGCTATATAGCTTTATATTATTTTAGAATTGAACAACTACTGAATTAATTCCAAATCATCCAATGCTTTTTGTAATGATGGATAGAAATTCAGTGTACCTTCAATTGGTGTGACTCTTGCTCTTGCCAACGTTTTTAATGGCTGGAAAGGAATATCACACACAATCACATGGGTATCATTTTTTACATCAGTAACGAAATGCTGGAACGCATGTAAGCCTCCCGCATCTAATACAGGCACGGCATCCCATTGCATAATAATGGTTTTATAACCTTTACTACGTTCGCGTAACTCATTAAAGATACGTTCAGCGGCAGCAAAGAATAATGGACCATTAACACGCACAACTAATAATTGCTTATCATCATCAGTATAAGGAGATTCAGTTATTTTGGTCATATTAGCAATACGACGCATAAATAACAGTGAAGCCAATACAATACCGATAGTAATTGCAATCACCATATCAAAGAGAACGGTGAGCGATAAGCATAATACTAAGACAATAATATCGTCTTTGGGGGCATGTCGAATAAGATCAATAACTTTACGTGCTTCGCTCATATTCCATGCCACAATTAACAGCAGTGCTGACATTGCGGCTAAAGGTAAATAAGAAAGAAAAGGCGCTAATACAAGTAAAGTTAGCAATACCAACAATGAGTGAACAATAGCTGAAACTGGCGATGTTGCACCCGCACGCACGTTAGCTGCCGAACGTGCAATAGCCGCAGTCGCTGTAATACCACCAAAGAAAGGTGCGACAATATTACCAACCCCTTGCCCCACTAATTCACCATTAGAGTGATGTTTTTTGCCTGTCATACCATCAAGTACAACCGCACATAATAACGATTCAATTGCACCTAACATTGCCATTGAAAAGGCTGCGGGTAATAAAGCAGAAACGGTACTCCAATTTAATTCAAGCGATGTACCTGAACTTGGTAAATTCCAAGGTAAAACAAACTGAGGTAAAATAGGGGGAATACCTTGCCCAGTTGTTCCATTAGGAAGCATATAGCTAAATTGCGAGCCAATTGTTGCAACATCATGACCGAACATATTCACAATACCCATTACCGCAGTACCTGCAATTAAAGCGGGTAAGTGTCCAGGTAAGCGTAAATTTAGTTTAGGCCAATAAATTAAAACAAACAGCGTTGTCAGACCAATAAGCGTATCACCAATATGAATAGTCGGTAATGCAGAGCCTAGGGCGATAACTTTATCGATATAGGTTTCTGGCACATGTGCTAATTCAAGACCAAAAAAGTCTTTTACTTGCATTGTGGCGATAGTGATGGCAATCCCCGAAGTAAATCCCAGTGTTACAGAAACAGGAATATACTCAATAAGCTTACCAAAGCGAGCTAATCCCATAACTACTAAGATCACGCCAGACATAAGCGTAGCAATTAATAAGCCACTCAAACCAAATTGTTGTGAGACTGGATAAAGGATCACAACAAAAGCGGCAGTAGGGCCTGAAACGCTGTATCGAGAGCCACCTGACACAGCAATAACTATACCGGCAATAGCTGCGGTATAAAGACCGTATTGCGGAGGAACACCGCTACCAATTGCCAAAGCCATGGCTAAAGGTATCGCGATAATTCCGACGGTGATCCCTGCAATAATATCTTTTAATAAACGCGCAAAAGAGTAAGGCTCTTTTACACATGCATCAATAAATGCACTAAAGGGGCGAACCCGGTTAACTTTATGAGTTTTCATTTAGGATTAAACCAAAATAAGAAGTCAGATGCCGAATAACGGCGATAAGGAAAAGAGAGGATATCGCTTTTATTCGCTGATAATAATGTGATACATCAAATTATTAATGCATATCTTAAAGCTTAGTAAAAATAAAATCAATTAAACTAATAAGTTAACTTAAATAGATAATGTAATGTATCTTATTGTATTTATTCTGTTGCTTGCTTGAAAATAAAGTTTAAATTTATTTTAAAATTATAAAAAGCGTT
This sequence comes from Proteus alimentorum, assembly GCF_002607735.1. Taxonomy (GTDB): domain Bacteria; phylum Pseudomonadota; class Gammaproteobacteria; order Enterobacterales; family Enterobacteriaceae; genus Proteus; species Proteus alimentorum. The sequence goes on along the minus strand of NZ_NBVR01000031.1, from coordinate 382,135 downwards.
TTATTTTAGAATAAATGTCGTTTATAGATAGGGTAATAAAAACCTTTTTATGTCATAAAAATTGGATAGACATAAATAACAACTACATAAGTTATTTTGATTCATTAAAATTAATTATCAGAGATGATTAAGTGATAGGAAATTATTGAATAAAACGATTAAGCAAAAAATAAAATAAAAAATGTATTGTATACTAACAATGATGTCATCAAAAAATGAAAAGTGGTGGATATAAACAAGCTCAGTGAAGAAAAACGAGATTAGACGTGTATATTTTTCGAACCAAAAAATAAAGCCTAGCTAAAAAGCTAGGCTCTATCTTAGAATATGGCGGTGAGAGAGGGATTCGAACCCTCGATACGTTGCCGTATACACACTTTCCAGGCGTGCTCCTTCAGCCTCTCGGACATCTCACCGTATTGTCGTTGGATATGTACTTAACACCTCTCAACGGGGCGCTACTATATGGAAAAGGATCATAAGCGTCAACCGCTAAATGCATTTTTCTTTTAACTTTTGTATCAAGTAGTCAAATAAAAAACAATATGCACAAATGCTAGGCAAATTATGCAGTAAACCAATTCACGCAATAGGTTATCGTATTGAAAAAAGAATTGAGATTTTCGTTAACTGGTTAACATTCTCAACATTTTTATTAACAACTTATTCAAAGAGACTTGAAATCAGAACGTAACCCTCGCACCCTATGATAAAAATGCTGGAGGAAGGCAAAATGAATATTATTTATTATCATCCTTTTTTTGATGCAGAAACATGGATCAATGGTATGAAGGCGCGTTTGCCAAATGCCAATATCCGTATTTGGGAACCTGGCGATAATCAACCTGCTGATTACGCCATGGTTTGGCTTCCTCCTTATGAAATGCTGGCAAGTCGTAATCACCTTAAAGGTATTTTTGCATTAGGGGCAGGTGTTGATGCTATTTTAAAACAAGAACAGCAAAAGCCCGGCACATTACCAACGGGTGTTCCGGTTATGCGCTTGGAAGACACCGGAATGGGGCTTCAAATGCAAGAGTATGCTATTGCTAAAGTGATGTATTACTTTCGTCGAATGGATGATTATAAACGTCAACAATCACAACGTTTATGGAAACAGCTTCCTGCGCACTCTTATGATAATTTTGTGATTGGTGTTTTAGGTGCAGGTGCTTTAGGTGGGAGTGTTGCGATTAAACTTGCCGAACTTGGCTTTAAAGTTCGTTGCTGGAGTCGCAGTGAAAAACAAATTAAAAATGTCGAAAGTTTTCACGGAAAAGATCAGCTCAGTGGCTTTCTGAAAGAATGTAATTTGTTGATTAACTTGTTACCTTATACACCAGAAACGCATGGTATCTTAAATTTCTCACTCTTTGAGCAACTTAAACCTTCTTCTTATCTTATTAATCTTGCGCGTGGTGCGCATTTAGTTGATCAAGATTTATTAGAGGCAATCGATCAAGGGCATATTGCTGATGCTACTTTGGATGTTTTTGCTCAAGAACCCTTAGCGGGAATGCATCCATTCTGGACTCACCCTCGAATTTCGATTACACCGCACATTGCTGCGTTCACTATTCCTACTATTGCAATGGATACCATTGTTGAAAATATCCAACGAATTGAGAAAGGTGAGGCACCATTTGGAGTGGTAGACATGAAAAGTGGTTATTGATTTTGCGAGATTAGACTAAAATCTATTTTTTTAGATAAAGAGGGAAAGTATTTTATATTTTACCTCTTTATTTTTTTGTAAATAACGCAACTTTTTATTGCTTTCACATATTATAATAAAAATCTGATTATAAATTTGTATCAAATTTTATCTATTTTGCTGATCATTTCTCTATCTTCTGATAACGACAGGTGATAGTAAAATGGTAAATGAGGTTAATCGGACACAATTAGATTTCACTTTTAGCAAAATTAAAAGAGCAGAGGCAAAAAGTAATGATAGTAGTATTAGTAATATTAATACTACTCATCATGTTTACGCTACCTCAGAAAAAAAGAATTCATTTCACTATGATGGTTTCCTTAATATAAAAAAAATAGAAAACATAAAACAGATTAATGAAAATAATTATGTTTATCTAGGTTCTACTAATATGTCATTATTAAATAATATGGGGATCACTCTTGACGATGATGGTTCTCTATTGTTAATTAAAGGACGCAGTCATGATCTGTTTTCAGGTATTTATCAAAAATACGCTAATGGAGGGTTTAAATATCAAGGCTTACATATAGAAAATGAAGAAAAGAATAATATAAAATTCAAGGAATTATATGTAGATCATAATGGTGATTTAATTGGAAATAAAAGAGAGCCAATTGGTAATGATCATATAGTAGAGAATAAAACTCAATTATATAAAATTAAGTTTAATAAAATTGAAAAAGAGTATGATTTAAATGAACTTTCTTTAAATGATAATAGGGAAAAACTGATTGTTGAATATGAGGAATATATACCTAGAAATAACCAGCAACATGATCTTTCCAGTATAAATAACATACTTGAATTAAAAGAAAATAACATTATTAATATTTGTCGAGATGGACTAAATATTTCTGTAAAATTAAAAGATAATCAGTTGGTGACTAGCGGATTACCGGCGTTATTATCTTCTCAAGGAGATGAGGTAGATAACAGTCAACAAAATAATATTCAAGAGTATAAAATCAAATTACCTTTAAAAAAACAGGATAAAATATTAGCAATTAAACCTATCTTAGATGAAATTCAATTGGTGGTTGATAAAGGGGATAGAATAAAAATATATTATCTTGATCCGCTAAATATATTCGCCACTAAGCCTTATTGTTATGAGGTGACACGATTAAAGCAAGAGCCCCCATTATCTTTTTATTCTATGATTGGTGAAAATAATTATAAAAAATATCATTCTGGACAACCTTTTTCATCTCAAACAATAGGTAATTTCAGTAGCCGACATATTCCTTTTTTCTCATCTTTTATTGATAACGCTCGGCTAAATATTAATAAAGCCAAAGAGCAATATGCGCTAAAAGAATATAAAAAAATGGTGAAAAATATTGCAAAAGCTGTTGATCCTGGCTTTAGAGGGTTATTTTGTAATATAAAGCAAGTTTTCAATTCTTCTACTAATGCTTATAATAGTAAGCAAATGGCATTGCATGGTATTAAAGAGAATATAGGTAAAAGTTATAGTTTATTAAATAGAGTTGTGAAAGGCATAAGAAATGGCATAACACAAGGTGAGGTTATTTATTCATTAGTAAAAGATCTTAAAGAAAAAGAAAGTATTACAATTAATCATTATAATGACGTTCGTGCTTTTTTTGGTATCAATGCTTTTCATTTATCTAATGGTATGGGAGTTAATGCTTTTTTATTAGCCTCTTATGCAAAATCACACGCAATTACGCTATCAAAAGATAAGGATAATAAAATCACTTTCTCTTTTATCAATCATCAAAATAATCTTTTGGCAGCAGGTTTGTCAGTCGGAATTGGTGAGTATGCAAAAAAATGGGGGGAAGAAAGTATGAATTATGGGTATGTTACACCTATTATGGCAAGTGCATTATTAAGTGCGTCTTATGCTAAGAAATCTAATTTCTCATTTAGCCTTCATATTAATGATGTTTCTAATTTTATTAACAAAGGAGTTAATTTAACTGAAAATCAATTAATATCACATTCAACCCTTGAAACTCATCAAGATATGAGTATTTCTGTGGGGAGTGAAGTGAGAAGTGAAGCCAGTATTGATGTCGATGTAATGTTAACCCCAGATACTCAATTAACTGTGCCAAGAAATGCGATTGGCGTAAACTTTATTTTCAATTTATTAAAATTAAATCTAAATATAAATAAATTTATCGATTATGGTGAGTTAGATATTACTAAACAAACAAAAAAAGTAGATCTGGACTTATTAGAATTAGGTGTTGATGTTTATCGTGATTTAAAGTTTACGCCTTCTACAACAAATTCTGAACATATCGTTCAATGGTATCCATTAGCATCAGTAAAAGATTTTGAACTCATGTTGCAAAAAAGAGTAAATAGCTTATTAAGTTTTACACTTTTTGAAAATGAAAAATTAAAAAATGAAGAGGTATTAGGAAAGAGTAGAAAAGATCTTAAAGGAATTTACAAGCGAGTATTAAAAATAAATAGGCTATTAGAAAAATTCCCTGAAAAATATCAACTTTCTAATAATATTAATAAATTAGATAGTATTTATTTAAATTTATCATCAGATAAAAAGCCAATTAATAATTTAAAAGATAAGATTAATAAAAATATTATTACTACGTTATCTCAAGGTAAAGACGAGAATTTTAAAACTCAAACTCAAACTCAAACTCAAACTCAAACTCAAATAACAAAGGAAAATAGACAACATAATATTAGCCTTTTTTTATCTTCATTAAAGGGACGAAAAGAGACTTTGTCTTCTCAAGAAAAAAATAATATGAATGAAAAATTTAAACCTTACCTTATTGCAAATTATCAATTAAATGAAAAAAGTCGTTTAATTCATACTGAATTCCGAAATGAAATAAATCATCTTATAGAAGAAAATAGAGACGCTGAACAGATTAATTTAGATAAAATAAAGAAAAGTCTGGATGATTTGTATACTACATATAAACAACGATTCGCCAATGCTGAATACCAAATTACCTCTACAGATATTATGTCTGTTAGTGAGCTTTCGTATAAAAAGAAAACATTGCCGACAGGATTTATTCGACTAGGAAATAAAAAAGTAATCTCTCATTCCCAAGTTAAAGGATCCATTGACTATATATATAGTGAGGATAGGGAGCGTATTAACAAAATATCAACAAACTATTATTATTAATAGAATCATTTGGTTTGTTTATTATTAATGGAATGTAATTACTCTATTTACCTTAAATAGAGTAAAGGCATGGCTCTGTTTTTCAGTGTTAAATGTTGTTTTATTTGCTATTTTCTATTTTTATAACATTTATCGCTAATCAAGTATGATTATCGGAAAGATAAGTTTATTGATTTGTCATTTTACTTAACTTGGTGTTATAAAGTAGTTTCCCATGTTTATCAGACAATATACCTAATGAATATAGCAGAGCTTCTTGAGCAAATAGCAGAGAAAGGATGGTGTGTATGGGATGACTTCCTCACACCAGAAGCTGTTCAACAACTACGAACTTGTTTTGGAGACAATGCGCAACAAGCTCGTATTGGGCGTCATGAAAATCGACAGGCAGAAATCGCGATACGTAGTGATAAAATTAGTTGGCTAGAGCCAGAAATGGGAACTCCCGTTCAGCATTATTTAATGCAAATGGAGTCCATTCAACGTGCTGTAAATCGTGAGTTTTTTCTTGGACTTTTTGAATATGAAGCGCATTTTGCTTGTTATGAAAAAGGCGCTTTTTATAAAAAACATCTGGATGCATTTAAAGAGAATGTTACTCGACGCTTAACAACAGTATTGTATCTTAATGAAGATTGGAAAAAAGAAGATGGTGGTGAGTTAGTTATTTATGATTTGGAAGATAATGAACTTGCAACAGTGGCCCCGAAAGGTGGACGTTTGGTCGTTTTCCTTTCAGAACAATTCCCTCATGAAGTACTTCCTACTTATAAAGAGAGAATAAGTATTGCAGGGTGGTTTCGTGTGAATGGTGTAAGAGATAATTTTCTTGATATAGCCAGCTAACAAATGCAATAAAATGCTGTTGTCATAAAGTTGTTTTAATACGTTATTATAAAACTACTTTAGAAGATAAGTAGCATGGGATTAGGCGCGATTCTTATATTAAGTAAAAGACTTAATAATAAGAGCGCGCTTTTTCTGTTTTAAGTGATTAAAGATAGTAAGATTAATATTAACAATAAAAGAGAAATGACGAAAAAAGTTGATTTTCTTACCATTAAAAGCACAATAACGCGAAACTTTTTAGGATAAAAATACAATGAATGAATTTTCAATAGTTTGCCGACTTTTAGGCACATTATTTCAGCGTGATCCCAAAGATCCTATTTTATCACCAATTATTAAAATGATTGGTGAAGGGAAACTGAGCCAGTTATGGCCATTAGAGCAAGATGAGTTATTTAATACATTAAAAAATAGCGTCAAAGATTTGGCTATTGTTGAAGCTGATTATCAATCTCTTTTTGGTGGTGAAGCGCCAGCGGTGTCTGTTTATGCCCATGATTATGACGAGATCAAAGAAGACGATATTCGTCAATTCTTAGTCACAAGGGGTATGCCTGTTACTGATAATGCAACAGACAGTTTTGGTGCTTTATTACTTGCAGCTTCATGGCTTGAAGATAACTCTGCAGAAGATGAAGTATTAGCACAAATACAATTATTTGATGAATATCTACTACCTTGGGCTGGAACCTTTTTAGGTAAGGTTGAAGCTTATGCAACAAGTGGCTTTTATCGTACACTAGCGGGTATTGCACGTGGCGCATTGTCTGCATTACGGGAAGAGCTCTCTGATGATGAAGAGAGTGATGAGTCAGAAGAGACAGAAGCAGAGTAATATAACTATTTCTTTGTAATAGTATTTTATTATTCATAAAAAAGGCAAACCATTAGGTTTGCCTTTCTCATTAATGACGATAAATATTTTTAATCAACTCACGTAACTATTAGAGTTGGATCACGAATTTACCTGGTTTAACTTCAATGCCTTTAGCGAGTTTAAACGCGGCAGCTTCAGCACTGTTTTTTTCCGGATTAAGAACATAAACAGGATGGTTATCAAAGTAAGTCATGATTGTTGTATCTAAATAGGGTTTTAGTGCGACAACCACAGCATCCATTTTTTCTGGAGAGACTTTGTAGCTATCAATAGTCATTGATTTTATATAGATCGCCCCTTTATCAGCTTGATAAGAAGGCTGGCCTGATAGCGTAAGTTCAACTTTAGCGCTTGTCTTGCCAAAGAATGAATTAATTATCAGGTCGGTTGTACCAGAAAGACTAATTTTACCCGGCTCAGTACGCCCAATTTGAATAGAAAGATTACTCAATTTAATATCAGCGGATACAACGTCATTTTCACCAATATGTTTCTGGAGATTTATTTTTTGACTGATGTAGTCATTAATCAAGTTTTCACTCACATCAAATTGCTTGAGCTGATCACACCCTGTGACTAAGCTTGTTAATACTAATATCGCTGTTAGAAAAATGGCTTTCATAAACACTCCTTGATCATTGATAACTAAGAGTTTACCCGATCTTCAGGGAGTAAGCATGGCGGTTTCTATTTTTTTACGATTAAATTGACGATGTAATGCATAAAGTGTTATCAAACCTACGGTTCCTAGTAAGAACCAAGGCAATTCAGGCATATCAAATTGATTACCTAAATCATACATCCATCCACCACCGGTATATCCAATGGCACCACCAAACGCTAAGCCTAATCGGCTAAAGCCCATATAACTACCTCGAGCTCGAGGATCGGCAAGTGATGCACTTAATGTTTCGCGTGCAGGTTCTGCTGTAATAGTACCAAGATAAAATAGACCAATAATCAAGAAGATACTTTGTAATGAATGGATCATACCAACAGGGAACATGCTAATGCTCATTAAAAATAAGCCAGCCATTAAACGCTGTTCTAATTTGAAACGTTTCTCACTCCAGCGAGCAATAGGATAAAGCAATGTTAAAGAAAGCAGGGCTTCAATAGCATACATCCATTTTACTGCTGTTGGCGTACCCGCAATATCATTAACGATAATAGGAAACATCAACATGACTTGAACGGATAATACAAAATAACCTGTCAGCGTTAAGACATAACTGACAAAACGCTTATCAAGAAATACGCGTTTTAACCCTTCTTTAATTGGTGTTCGGGTTGTGGATATACGGTAAGCGGGTAATAACCAAGCATTAAATAAGGCTGCGATAACAAAAACACCCGCACCGACCCAGCAGACTAAATGAAAATCATACTGTAATAACCAGCTACCGATGAGTGCACCAATAACGGCACCAGCGCTATCTTGCATTAATAATAAAGAGTAAAAACGGCCGCGCTCATAAGGACGGGTTAATTTGATAACGAGTGCTGTGCGAGGTGGATCAAATAAAGTCCCTCCTAATGCAGATAAAATGCAAGATAACCAAAGTATCCAAGGTTGATCTGCCATTGCCATTAAAGCAAAACCTAAAGCGCGTAATAACATGCCTGTTATTATCATTGGTTTTGCACCAAAACGGTCTGCAATCGCGCCACCAAAAATGCCGAGGCCTTGTTGTACTAATTGTCTAAGCCCTAATGCAAAGCCGACAATAACACCAGCCCAACCTAATTGTTCGACGAAACGAATAGAAATTAGCGGAAAAACGACGAAAAAACCTAAGACAACTAACATATTGTCAATTAGGAGGAAGTATTTACCCAAAGTACGGGCTTGTGTTACCAGCGCCATTACTCACCATCAATAAGCAAATAATTTAATAAAATAAGGGGGGAATGAAATAATTTATTTCTTCGACTATTCTGTCTCTAAATGTGCATAATTCCTAGTAAATTAAAGATGATATTTTTTTATTAAGGTTAGTGGCAGAATAAGAAGAGTTGCTTCAGAATTAGACTTATTTATATCAAAGGATAATGAGATCGTAATGTTTGGTTATCGTGGCGGAATTCCTAAAATTCGTTTTGAAACACAAAGAATGGTAATTCGTTTAGCATATGAACGAGATGCTGAAAGATTGGCTGATTATTATACATTAAATCGTCGCTTTTTAATTCCATGGGAACCGGTAAGAGATAAAACACATTATTTATCCTCTGGTTGGGATCACCGTTTACAATATATGAACGAACTACACCGACAAGAAAGTGCTTTTCATTTTCTGCTATTAACACAAAAAGAAGATGAAATTATTGGTGTTGCTAATTACAGCAATGTTATGCGTGGCGCTTTTAATGCCTGTTTCTTGGGCTATTCAGTCGGTGAAAAATGGCAAGGACAGGGTTATATGTCGGAAGCTTTAACGGAAACACTTCGCTATATGCAACGGCAGCAAGGAATGCATCGTATTATGGCGAATTATATGCCTCATAATTTACGCAGCGGAAACCTATTAGCTAAGCATGGCTTTGAACGTGAAGGATACGCCAAAAACTATCTACAAATTAATCAAGAGTGGCGAGATCACGTACTAACTGCATTAACAACGCGAAGTTATTTTAAACGTTAATCTAGGTCACCATGGAAGAAAAGCACTGTTTATAATTATATTAAAAATGCCTTTATGTCAGTGCTTTTAGCCATTTTTTAACGGAGATAGTGATATTTAATGAGTCATCAAGTCGGTTTTCTTCAACATGTTTTTTTCAACATATAGTACCAATATTGAATATGGAAAATAGACTGTGTTAAGCGTGATGATTCTTCTTTTTCAATATAAAACCCACTCTTTTGATACAAATAAAGCGCACCTTCATGATGAATATCGACATAAAGTGATAAATACGCTTTTTTTAGAACCTCTTTACTATATTGGGTTATCCATTCAAGTATAGCGTAGGCAATACCATGCCCTTGATATGATGATAAAACGGCAATATGCACCAAATAAGCCTCATTTTTATTTGGCATATAATCAAATAAAGAAAAGAAAATATTTTGCTTAATATAATGAGTGATACCAAAACGCCAATAATCCAAGAAAGGTGTTTTAATAAAAGGATTTGAAATAAAGTCGTTTTCTTTTATCACTAAACAAAAAGTTGCAATTATCTTTCCATCATCAGTGACAACAAATTGTTGGCTATTTTTTTTACATGCTAATGAATTCCAAATAGCTTCTAGTTGCTGATGTTGGCTAGGATTAGTGCTATCAATATCAAAAGCGTTCAATTTAAAACGAAATGCTTGTGCAAATAATTGAATAATTTCAGGAATATCTGAAGGCGCTGTAACACGACACTGATAGTGTTCAATAAGTCATTGCATGATATCGTTACTCTGCAATAATAGGGTTAACTTTTTAGACTGTTTGGTCTAGTTATTTGTAGACTAATCAGTCTAATTTATTTTGTCCAGAGATTTTTAATGTTATGAACAAGACGGTGACTGAAAAACAAAAAGCGAAAATGAAGCATATTATTGATGCTGCAATACGTTGCTTTGCTATAAAAGGGTTTCACTCCACATCAACAGCAGAAATTTGTCATGAAGCAGGTATGAGTCCAGGGAATGTATTTCATTACTTTCCGAATAAAAATTCGATTATTGAGGCAATTGCATTAGAGGATACACAACTGTTTGACGATATCTTTGGTCGCTATGGAGCTGAAGAAGAGTGTATTCAAGCAATCATTGATTTAATGAAGGAAATTATAGCGCTCTATAATCATCCCGAATATGCACGTATTCGTATTGAAATTTTTGCTGAAGCATCGCGTAATGCGAGCATTCACGAGATTTTTATTGAAAATGAAAGAAACAACAAACAGCGTTTGATTGCGATGCTGAAAAACGGTATTAAAAAAGGACAGATAGACTCAACACTTGAGCCAGAGAAAATGGCAACATGGCTGTTAGTTATTGCAGATGGTTCTATGGGAAGAAATATTATCGATCCTGAATTTAATGAGGGTGAGGATCACGTTATGTTGGAAGTGATGTTGAGAAAACTGCTTACAAAGCCATAAATAGCTATTTTTTAATCGCTTTGGTTAGCTGAGGATAAGCAGAGTCAGCATATTCCTAGCTAATTGAAGATTGATTTTTCGATGTTAGAGACGGAGTATAGTCCCTTTCTTTTTATTCCATTCAACAAAAATTAGAATGACTTTATGAATTTACTTAAATCACTTGCTGCAGTGAGTTCTATGACCTTATTTTCACGGGTACTAGGATTTATTCGTGATGCAATTATTGCGCGTATTTTTGGCGCAGGTATGGCAACAGATGCCTTTTTTGTTGCTTTTAAATTACCAAACTTATTACGTCGTATTTTTGCTGAAGGGGCATTTTCTCAAGCGTTTGTTCCGATCTTGGCAGAATATAAAAATCAGCAAGGTGAGGAAGCAACGCGTACCTTTATTGCTTATGTTTCGGGCATGCTGACGCTTATTTTAGCTGTGGTCACTGTGATTGGTATTATTGCTGCACCTTGGGTGATTTATGTTACAGCTCCGGGCTTTAGTAGTTCACCTGATAAATTTCAATTAACAACCGATCTATTACGGATCACCTTTCCTTATATCTTTCTTATTTCATTAGCTTCATTGACGGGCTCTATTTTAAATACTTGGAATCGTTTTTCAGTCCCCGCCTTTGCACCGACGTTACTCAATGTCAGCATGATCTTTTTCGCTTTAGTGGTCGCACCTTATTGTAATCCTCCTATTATGGCATTGGCATGGGCGGTTGTTGCTGGGGGAATATTACAACTTGGTTATCAATTACCACATTTGAAAAAAATCGGTATGCTTGTTTTACCGCGTGTTTCATTTAGAAATAGCGGTGTTTGGCGTGTAATGAAACTGATGGGACCTGCTATTTTAGGCGTTTCTGTTAGCCAGATATCGTTAATTATCAATACTATTTTTGCTTCCTTCTTAGTTTCTGGTTCGGTTTCTTGGATGTATTATGCAGACCGTTTGATGGAATTACCGACAGGGGTACTCGGTGTTGCATTAGGTACAATCTTACTTCCTTCATTATCTAAAAGTTTTGCCAGTGGCAATACTGAAGAATATAGAAAATTAATGGATTGGGGATTAAGACTGTGCTTCTTATTAGCACTGCCTTGTACTATTGGTTTAGCGGTATTATCTGGGCCTTTAACGGCATCTTTGTTTCAGTATGGTAATTTTAATGCTCATGATGCATTGATGACACAACAAGCGTTAATCGCTTACTGTGTTGGGTTAATGGGACTGATTATCATCAAAATCTTAGCACCGGGTTTTTATTCTCGTCAGGATATTAAAACACCAGTAAAAATTGCGATTGCTACATTGATCCTCACACAATTAATGAACCTGGCGTTTGTTGGCAGTTTAAAACATGTGGGTCTTGCGCTCTCAATCGGTATTGCTGCTTGTTTTAATGCTTCTATGTTGTTTTGGCAGATCCGTAAGAAAGATATCTATCAACCTTTAGCGGGTTGGCCTGTGTTCTTATTAAAACTTGTTATTGCGCTTGCTGTAATGGGGGCTGTATTAGTTGGAATGTTGTGGATCATGCCAAGTTGGGATATCGGCAATATGCTAATGCGTATCTTACGTTTGTTGTTAGTGGTCGTCGCTGGTGCAGGCAGTTATTTTGTTGCGCTGTATGCGCTAGGGTTTAGACCTCGTCATTTCTCACTACGTGCTTTGTAACTGATAACACAAACCCCTCGCTTTTGTATAAAAGCGAGGGGTTGTAAAATTAACAATGTTTTTATCCAATGTTATTCTCCTCATTTAGCGCCTTATTTAGAACCTTCCTCTATTTTTAGACTATTTATAATGCCACATTGATCACACTTCTAGCATTTAGTTACATGGGTTTGACGATCCTTAAAAAGAGAAAAAGTGAGAAAAAAGCAAAAATCTTTTTTCTTTCTCTTTTTTTTTATTAAATTTTTTTTCCATTTTTTAAATGATTTATACAGTTTTTCGGCATTGGAAGGTGTTTTTTAATTGATATTGATAAAATTATCTAAACATTAATCATATCGAATAGCTTTAGACAATTTGTTTATTCGCAGTGGGATTCTACATAAAGTAAAAAAATAGACACTATATTCTAAGCACTTACGGTTTGACGAATTATCTTTTTTTAGATAAACTCTCTTGTGTTGTATAGGTTTAAAATTTGACACATCTGTTAAATATTTCTTACTTAATGATGAGATATTACAAATATTTCAAAATATTGCAGTGTATTTTAAAATATTTAATTTTTTTGATTTAAGACATATTATTATTTCTTTATTCAGGTAGATTAACCGTGACTGTAAAGTTATTTGCTTGTTATCGTTCAGTACTACTGAAAGTGATCATATCTATTTTGTCTGCGCTTCAAATAGGTAACACGATTGCTGGGGATAAGCAGTAAACAATAAGTCGTGTGAATAATGAAATTAATGCTAAATCTATTATTAATAGATAATTAGATTACTGAGAATTCAGTATGGTACACTAATTATTGCTTTCATTTTTTCGCCATTGTTTTCTGTTTTTCCCTCTCTTTTCTATTCCTTCCCAATATTTCTGTTTTTTTTCATTAATAGCTCAATAACTCAAATATTTCTCCATTTATTCGTTATACTCAAAACAGTTATAAATCATTAGATATTCTAGTTTAGAGACTACTAAATAATCATTTTGTGATTTTTGGTAACAATAAAAATAAGAGAGTCAGGAGCTACTATGAAAAAAGCAATTATCATTTCTGTATCATTAGCGACATTATTTCTTGCAGGTTGTACGGCTGATGGAAAACTTAATACCTCAAGACTCACTCCAGTTAACTGTATTGGTGTATTCGATAAAACTAATGAGAAGCTTGCTTTCACGGCTAAAGACGTCAATGACCGCTTATACAGTCCTAGTAAGCCAATAGATAGTGTCGATGGTTGGATTGAGGCAAAAGATATTAGAGGGCTATTGTGTCAGGATGTTATAACTGCTAACGAAGATTAATGATTAAGTCGCATTGGAAATTTGCTTGCATCATTATTGTTTGAAGTATTTTTTAGCTATATTGAATTAAAATTCAATACATAATAAAAAACCGATGGTTAATATACCATCGGTTTTTTTATCACTGCTATTTGAAAACAGAGGTGAATTACATTCTATCTACTGTTTCGATACCTAAAGTATCTAAACCTTGTTTTAAGGTTCTCGCGGTTAAACGAGCCAGTTTTAGACGACTTTGGCGAGTGTTTTCATCTTCAGCAGATAAAATAGGGCAGTTTTCATAAAAGCCAGAGAAGGCTTGTGCCAGATCGTAAAGATAAGCACACATAACGTGAGGCGTTCCTTCACGAGAAACCTGCATAATCGTCTCATCAAATTGGACTAAACGTAATGCAAGCTGTCTTTCATGAGATTGTGTCAGTGCGATAGGTTGCGTTAATGCATTTTCATCAATTTCTGCACGTTTGAAGATTGAAGCAACACGAGTATAAGCATATTGCATATAAGGTGCAGTGTTACCTTCGAAACTTAACATCAGATCCCAATCAAAGATGTAATCGGTTGTACGATTCTTAGATAAATCAGCATATTTAACAGCACCAATACCTACGACGCGAGCAACGTTATTTAATTCGTCTTTATCCATATCTGGATTTTTTTCAGCGATTAATGTACGGGCTCTTTCTTGAGCTTCATCGAGTAAGTCGGTTAAACGAATAGTGCCGCCAGAACGGGTTTTAAACGGACGACCATCTTTACCTAACATCATACCGAACATATGGTGTTCAAGTGACATTGAATCAGGGATGTAGCCAGCTTTACGGACAATCGTCCAAGCTTGCATTAAATGCTGGTGCTGACGAGAGTCGATATAATAAAGTACACGATCAGCATGTAATGTTTCGTGACGGTATTTTGCACAAGCAATATCTGTCGTTGTATATAGGTAGCCACCGTCTTTTTTCTGAACGATAACACCCATAGGTTCGCCTTCCTTGTTTTTATATTCATCAAGGAAAACAACCGTTGCACCTTCACTTTCTACTGCAAGGCCTTTTGCTTTTAAATCGGCAACAATACCTGCTAACATTGGGTTATAAAGACTCTCACCCATAATGTCATCTTCGGTTAATGTGACGTTAAGACGTTGATAAGTGACTTGGTTTTGTTGCATGGTGATATCAACTAATTTACGCCACATTGTGCGGCAGTATTCATCACCACTTTGTAATTTCACAACGTAGTTGCGGGCACGCTCTGCGAATACTTCATCTTCATCATAGTGTTTTTTCGCTTCACGATAGAACTCTTCGAGATCAGATAATGCCATATCAGCGGCATTTTCATTCTGTTTTTTCTCTAAATACGCAATCAACATACCAAATTGCGTCCCCCAATCACCGAGGTGATTAGCACGAATAACATTATGACCTAAGAAAGATAAAGTGCGCGCACTTGCATCACCGATAATGGTTGAGCGTAAGTGGCCAACGTGCATCTGTTTTGCAACGTTTGGAGATGAATAGTCGATAACAATAGTTTGAGGTTCAACGGGGGTTACGTTTAGATGTTCATCTGCTAATGCGTCTTCAGCTTGCTTTGCAACCCATTGTGGAGATAAAAAGATATTGATAAAACCCGGACCTGCGATTTCAACTTTATCTGCAACATCCGTAATATCGAGCTTTTCTAGGATCTTTTCTGCGAGTTGTCGGGGTGGGATCCCCATTTTTTTTGCAGCTCCCATGACACCATTTGCCTGATAGTCACCAAATTGTACTTTGGCTGACTGACGGACAAGAGGTTCGCTATCAGCGGGTGCGCCAGCAGCACACATTGCCACACTGATTTTTTCTGAAAGAAAAGCCTGAATATTCACCGGGTTACCTTAAATTATTGAGAAAATAAAACCTGACGACAAAAGTCTGACAGGTTTCTTATAAAGAATTAGGATTAACCTTGAATTTATAACATATTCCGGCTAGAACATGCTACCATCTCGGCCTTATCTTTAAGATTTTTTCTCTGTTTTCTCATTAAGGTTATTCAAAATGGTGTTATTTTCTTCAGTTTCTCAATTAAATGATTTAACTCACGAGATTTCTTTGTTTGAAGAAAATATGGCGCTATTTGCTGATAGTTTGGGGATAGATTTATCCGCCTATGTGACTGACCATGTATCGTTACGTTGTCACGATTTAGCGTTAGCGGAGCAGTGGCGAACAGGATTAAGCCTGTGTGGAAAGTGTATTTCTGATAATGTGATTAATGGGCGCCCAATATATCTATTTCAATTAGAAACGCCATTAACTATTTTAAATCAATCCGTTTCGATTGTTGAATTACCTTTTCCTACGAATAAAAAATATGAATACCAAGGGTGGGAGCATATTGAGCAAGTGATCTCCATTGAACCCGCTTTTCTCGTGAATAAAGTCATGTCTTTTTTGCCCCAAACGTTACCTGAGAGTGTTAGCTTAAAAATCAGCGAACCTAAAGGCGATAAAGAACGTTTACCTAATCCAACAGTGGCTATTTCTAATGGAACAGTCACAGTGAAATATCATCCTTATTCGTTACTTGAAATTGTTGAAAGTGAGTGTTGAGCGACACTTTCAGAAAATAGTTTGCTTGTGTCAGCACAAAATTCTGATAGTGGAATTGAATGAATAACGAGATTCGACAACTATTGTTAGTAATCGCTAAGAAATGATATTTATTTTCTGATTACTTTCTTTATTAAGGATGGAGAGGGATGATATGGCTACATTGGAGATTTGTTGTTTTGGCGCTGAATGTGCGTTGGTAGCAGAACGAGCAGGCGCAGACAGAATAGAGCTGTGCACGAGTCCGGCAGAAGGTGGTATTACACCAAGCTTTGGAATGCTACGACAAGTCAGAGATCTGGTTCGTATTCCCGTTCATCCTATCATTCGCCCGCGTGGTGGTGATTTTTGTTATACACAAGCTGATTTTTCAGCAATGAAAAATGATATTAGTTTGATCCGCGATATGGGGTTTTCAGGGGCAGTTGTTGGTCTTTTAAATGAAGAAGGGCACATTGATTTGCCTAAAATGGAAATTTTAATGGAGCTTGCTGGCCCATTAGCCATTACTTTTCATCGTGCTTTTGATATGTGTATTAATCCATTATTAGCGCTAGAACAACTGACTCAGCTAGGTGTGGCTCGTATTTTAACGTCAGGACAGCAGGCGAATGCAGAATTAGGTTTGCCATTATTACGAACGCTAAATGAAAAAACACAAGGCCCTATTATTATGGCGGGCGCGGGTGTAAGACTCAGTAATATCCAAAAATTCCTAGAGGCAGGATTAAAAGAAATACACAGTTCAGCAGGAAAAGTGGCACCTTCAACTATGATTTATCGTAAAGCGGGTGTAACGATGAGCTCTGATAGTGAGGTCGATGAATTTACGCATTACTGTGTGGATGAAGATACTGTTGAAGCAATGAAAGATATTATGAGTATTCATACGCCATTAGCCTCTTGATTGATAAGGATTAACTATTTTAGAACTGCGCCTTTTACGGCGCAGTGTTTTATATAATATTGCCTAATAACAGCGTATGTGTAATACCACAGTGTTCAACAAAGGCTTCATCATGCGAAACCAGTAACAATGTGCCTTGATATTCAACGAGTAGATTTTCCAATAGTTGTTTGGATTCGATATCAAGGTGATTATCTGGCTCATCAAGTAATAATACTGCAGGTGGTCTTGGGCTATGTGTTAAAGCCAATAACGTTGCTTTTAATTGCTCGCCACCACTTAGTTTTTCAAGCGGTAGTAAAGATTTATCACCTCTAATTCTCAACATCCCAAGACGTGTTCGCCATTGCTCGATAGAAATCGCGGGTTGATATTGGTGCAGTGCTTGTGCAACTGGCAATGTTTTATCAAGTAAAGCAAGATGTTGATCAAGATAACAATAATCTTTGTTGAGACGAAACTCACCAGAAAGCGGCGCAAATTGTTCGATCAAACATTTTAGTAATGTTGATTTTCCACATCCGTTTTTACCTTTAATATGCCAATGCTCGTTGCCGTAAGCTGAAAATGAAATAGGGTGCGGATAACCATATGGAAGCTGAAGATTATTAACAAATACATTTAAACGATGACCATCACTCTGATAATTTAATACCATTTTCTGCTGATGAACATGTGCTTTTTCCGCATCGACGCCCTGTTTTTGAGATTGCATATCATCAATTACGCGCTGATGTCGTTTTGCTACGGCTGATTGGCGTTGTTCTGCTCTATTTTTTTGCATATCCAGTAAAAGTAGGCATTGAGAGCCACTTTGCCTGATTGATTCGCCTTGTCGTTTTCGTTGTGCTGCTTTTTGTAATGTCGCTTGTTGCTGGCGTTTCTCATTTTTAATTTGGCTGTTTAGTCGATCACTTGCGGCTTCCAACGACGCTATTTCTGCACTTTTTTGTGTCTCATATAACGTATAATTTCCACCATATTCAGATAAACCTTTCTCAGTTAATTCAAGAATGGTATCTGTATACGAGAGCAAGTTTCGATTGTGGCTAACAATAAGAGACCCCGCTTTATGCTGAGCTAATTGTTTTATTAGCCATTGTTGTCCTTGATAATCAAGATGGTTATCGGGCTCATCTAAGAGCAGAAAACACTCTTCGCATAAAAAAGCGCGACAAAGTGCTAAGCGTGTTTGTTCTCCACCACTTAGATGCACAATAGAGGTATCTAATGCGATAGGAAGTTGTGCTGAATCTAATAAATTCTGCCACATGACAGGAAGTTGCCATTTTCCATCGAGTAACTCAATATCTTCTAAGGTGGCAATACCAGCATCAACGCGTTGGAATGCTTGATAAATGTCATAAACATCTAACGCTTGAGCAAGTGTATCGCCTTGTAATCGTGTTAATTGATCAACGTGAACAAAAGGCATATTCCAGTTAACTTGACCTGAAGTGGGTAATATTTTTTGTGCTAATAATCTTAATAGTACGGATTTCCCTTTACCGTTGTGGCCAATTAATGCATTTTGCTGGCAAGCCAGTGAGCGAGTTAATGGCGAAAAAAGAGCTTCTTGATTAAATTCGATATTAAGTTGTGAGAAGTGACAGGCTATTGTCATAGTAAGACCTCCTAAGCGAAATAGGTGGCAGACTGCCGAGATCTTTTTTAGATGCGACGAAATAAATTATTGTCTGCCAGTAACAGAAAATAAATACCGAAAAGGTATTTGAGAAATTTTCTGGCAGAATTTAGTTCATCGTAGGGAAGTGCCTTCTTAAAGGATAAATAGAAAAGGGTTTGAATTGGCTATTATAGCGGAAAACAAACCCTAATCAATAAGGGATTAACGTGGTAATTATCGAGTGGATTTTGCCTTATTATAAATGAGTTTAAATTTTATTTTTTTGTAATAAGGTAAAAGTTTATTAATCATTATAAAAAGAAAAGGAATACTATATAACAGTGTACCTAATGCCATGCCAACATGAGGAGCATTAAAATATTCACTATGAGAGGGAATTAATCCTAAATAATTTACTTCATCTAGGTATTCAGGGGTTAGACCACCGTAAGGGACGATAAAGCGGATAATCGCAATTAAGAATATACAAAATAGAAAATTGAGCGTCATATATGCAGAATTCAGGATATTTTTATTCCATGCATTTCTACTTTTTGTTTGATAGCTACCAATAAGGCGATTTGCAATAATGACAGCATAAAGCCAAAGTATAATATTCTCATCCCCCATAACAAAGCTATTAAACATAAAGGCAAATAGGCCATAAGCAGGGATAAAGAAAAATATAAGTTTAGTTCTTGCTAAAACAGCCATAAATAGGCCTGAATGAACAAGAACAAACTCAAATATAAAAATAACAGTTAAATTATAAATGGTTTGAACCTTAAATAACTCAGGATACCACCATGCAGTAATAATAAATGCGATATATAGAAATTGGGTGCTGTAATCAAATAATGAGAATAATGCACTGATCTTTCGTTGTAATGGTGTCAGTTCGATGGGGGTCTCTTCTTCTACCCAGTTTTGGCTAGAAAGAAATTGTTCCCGTTTTTCGTTTTCTTTACGTTGTTTATTAAGAACAAGAGCCTGTTGCTTTTGTTTTGCGATCCTTTTTTGTCTAGTTTGTTTGCTTTCTTTATCTATTGCCATAGCTATCTTTTATCAAGTTGTATTTATTATAAAGTTTCACAGTAGAGTCGTTAATTTCAAAAAAAACGTCAGAACTAGTCTAATAATAAAAAAGGATATCTTTATAAGATACCCTTTTCATTAAATATATTGATAATAAACTTAAAATAAAAACAAATTAAGGTTTTGTGGCAATTAATATCGCACGTTTAGGCGCAGGATAACCCTCAACAGTTTTTGTTTTATCATCAGTATCTAAGAATGCATCTAATGAATCCGTGATCATCCAATCGGTTTTACGTTGTTCTTCTAAAGAAGTGACGTTTTCATCGACAATACGCACATCTTTAAAGCCACATTTTTCTAGCCAAACCTTTAGCATTTTTGCAGATGGAATAAAGTACACGTTACGCATTTGTGCATAACGTTCACCGGGGATCAGGCATTGAAATTCATCACCTTCAACAACCAGGCTTTCTAATACTAATTCGCCACCAGAAACTAATTGGTTTTTTAATTGCCATAAATGATCAAGTGGTGAACGGCGATGGTAAAGGACACCCATTGAGAATACGGTATCGAAGGCATTTAATTCAGGCATTTGCTCAATACCAACAGGAATTAAATGTGCGCGTTGGTCATTACCTAATAATTTTCTGACAGCTTCAAATTGGCATAAGAAAAGTTGAGTCGGGTCGATCCCGACAACAAATTCTGCGCCTTCACCTAACATCCGCCACATGTGATAGCCACTACCACAACCCACATCTAATACTAAACGACCTTCAAGTGGTGAAAGATGCGGTAAAACACGATCCCATTTCCAATCAGAGCGCCATTCTGTATCGATATTGACACCATAAAGTGAAAATGGACCTTTACGCCATGGCATTAAATTTTTTAAAACATTACTTAAGCCCAGTTGTTCACCTGCACTTAATGCTGGCGTTTGCTGAGCAATCACGCCATTTTTCAAATCAATCTCAGTAGGCGTAATTTCGGGTAAACCATCAAGCATTCTTTCCCATGAGGAAAAGTGACCGTGTAACGCATTTGAGCGCCATTCTGATAATTGAGCAGGTAATGTATCTAACCAATGAAATAAGCGCTCATCTTGCGCAATAAGTTGATAAAACGAGCCAAAATTAATCATTCATTATTGCCTTTAATCGTTAAAAGAGAGCCGAAATTAAAACATTGGAACCAAACTTCTGCATGTGGAAAACCTGCATTATGTAAGCGAGTTTTATGCGTTTCAACAGAATCGGTCAGCATAACATTTTCCAACATACTACGTTTTTGGCTAATTTCTAATTCGCTGTAACCGTTAGCGCGTTTAAAATCATGGTGCATATTAAACAGTAACTCACCAATTTCTTTATCTTCAAAACTGAATTTTTCAGAAAGCACTAACACACCACCCGGATTAAGACCTTGGTAAATTCGGTTTAATAATATTTGGCGATCGTTCGGCGCTAAGAATTGTAAGGTGAAATTAAGCACGACCATTGAAGCATTATTAATTTCGATATCAAGAATATCACCTTCAATAATATCAACGGGTGTATCTGCTTTATAGGCATCAATATGGCGCTGACAGCGTTCTACCATGGCAGGTGAATTATCAACACCAATAATTTTACAGCCAACAGCATCAATATTACGACGCATGGAAAGGGTTGCTGCACCTAAAGAACAGCCTAAATCATAGACTTGGCTATTGGGCGTAACAAAGCGACCTGCAAGCATACCAATCATGGAGATGATATTAGAGTAACCCGGTACTGAGCGTTTTATCATATCAGGAAACACTTCAGCGACTTTTTCATCAAAGCGCCAGTCACCAAGGTTAGCAATAGGTGTCGCAAATAAGCTGTCTTGTTGTGATGATTTTGAATTCGACATAACTAAAATAGGTTTAAGGAATAAAAGAAGCAAGCATTCTACCAGAAGCGACGGTGCTCACAAAGTTGCATTATTTAGAAAGAAATTGGAAAAAATAAATAAACCTTTTTGAGACCTTGCCGTTATTAGACACAACAGCAAGGATGTCGGTTTTGATCATGGATGATCATGTTATTCCCGCGAGGACTTAGTAATAAAAGGAAAATATTTGTATCCAAGGAAGGAAATAAATATTAGCAATGATCATCAATACCATTGATAAGTAAGTGGCTGCCATGCCTGAACGACGCCAGCGAAGTTCACGGTGTTTTAATCCATAAGAGTGTAAAAAGCGACCAGCGATTAAAATTGAGCCACAGATGTGTACCATCCAAACAAAAGCACCATTCATCTCCATGACCAATAATAAGATCATGGAAATCGGAATATATTCTACCGCATTGCCGTGAACACGGATGGCGGTTTGTAATTCATAAAAGCCACCATCACCATAAGCAACCCGATATTGTGTTCTGAGTTTTACGACATTGAGGGACAATTTAATCAATAATAGTGCGCCCAGTACGATATAAAGCGAGCTAACCATCTTTTCTCCATTGCCAAAGCCAAAAAACGGCGAATTTAATGATAAACCTCAAAGCGACTTCTGTCGCTATAAATAATTATTATTAATTAATTGTTTGGGGATTAGCAAATCCTTGAAAAGATGTATCATATAAACTAGGTCTATACTCTTATCTCCGGGAAGAATTTTCGTTATAATGTCTGCCTTTTTTTTGACACTACTCGAAAAAGACTATTGCCAAAATTTCCGCAGCAGAAAGCACAACAAGCTGAGTAAAAGGATATTGTATGCGTACTAATTATTGTGGGCAGTTGAATAGCGCCCATGTGAGCCAAAAAGTGACTCTTTGTGGTTGGGTTAACCGTCGCCGTGACTTAGGTGGACTTATCTTTATTGATATGCGAGATCGCGAAGGTATTGTTCAAGTCTTCTTTGACCCAGAGCAGAAAGAGGCATTTTCTCAGGCTTCAGAACTGCGTAATGAATTTTGTATTCAAGTCACAGGAACAGTACGCGCTCGTCCTGATAGCCAAGTTAATAAAAATATGGCAACAGGTGAAATTGAGTTAGCGGCAGAATCTCTGTCTATTTTTAACCGTTCAGAGCCATTACCGTTAGATAGCAATCAAACAAATACTGAAGAGCGTCGTTTAACGTATCGTTATTTAGACCTACGTCGCCCTGAGATGTCAGATCGCTTAAAAACCCGTGCTAAAATTACAAGCTCTGTTCGCCGTTTTATGGATGGTGAAGGTTTCCTTGATGTTGAAACCCCAATGCTGACCAAAGCAACACCAGAAGGTGCGCGTGACTATTTAGTGCCAAGTCGTGTGCATAAAGGTAAATTCTACGCGTTACCACAATCACCACAGCTTTTTAAACAGCTGTTAATGATGTCTGGCATTGATCGTTACTATCAAATCGTAAAATGCTTCCGCGATGAAGACTTACGTGCTGACCGTCAGCCTGAATTTACACAGATCGATGTTGAAACCTCTTTCATGAGTGCAGATCAAGTGCGCGAAGTGATGGAGCGTATGATCCATGCATTATGGTTAGATATTCTTAATGTCGATTTAGGTGCATTCCCAGTAATGACTTTTGCTGAAGCAATGCGTCGTTATGGTTCAGACAAACCCGATTTACGTAACCCAATGGAACTGAAAGACATCGCTGATTTAGTCAAAGATGTTGAGTTCAGTGTATTTGCACAAGCTGCCAACGATGAAAAATGCCGTGTTATCGCATTACGTGTACCGGGTGGCGCATCATTAACCCGTAAAAATATTGACGAATATACACAATTTGTTGGTATCTACGGTGCTAAAGGCCTTGCGTGGATGAAAGTCAATGAAAGCGCGAAAGGCATTGACGGTGTACAGAGCCCAATCGCTAAATTCCTGACTAACGATGTTGTTAACGCTATTTTGGAAACAACAGGCGCAACAGATGGCGATTTAATCTTCTTTGGTGCGGGTCGTAAAGGCACAATGAGTGATGCGATGGGCGCACTGCGTCTGAAAGTCGGTCGTGATCTTGAACTGACTGATTTAAATGCATGGAAACCATTGTGGGTCATCGACTTCCCAATGTTTGAAGAAGATGAAGAAACTGGTAGCTTAAGTGCGATGCACCATCCATTCACTTCACCAAAAGACTTATCACCAGCTGAATTGACTGCACATCCAGTCGGTGCTGTGGCAAATGCTTATGATATGGTGATTAATGGTTATGAAGTGGGTGGCGGTTCAGTACGTATTCACCGTAATGAAATGCAACAAGCGGTATTTAGCATTTTAGGTATTACACCGAATGAGCAACAAGAGAAATTTGGTTTCTTATTAGATGCACTTAAATTTGGTACTCCACCACATGCAGGTTTAGCATTTGGTTTAGACCGTTTAGTGATGTTGTTAACGGGTACTGATAACATCCGTGATGTTATTGCTTTCCCTAAAACAACAGCTGCTGCGTGTTTAATGACTAATGCACCAAGCTTTGCTAATGAAGATTCTTTAAAAGAGTTAGCGATTGCCGTAACTCAAAAAGAAGTTAGCGAAGATAAAGAGTAAATGATGAAATATAAGCGCCCGATATCCGTTTTAGTTGTTATTTATGCAAAAGAGACCAAACGGGTGCTTATGCTAAAGCGTCGAGATGATCCTGATTTCTGGCAATCTGTGACTGGCAGTTTAGAAGAGGGTGAAACGCCTTTTCAAACGGCGTTGCGCGAAGTGCAAGAAGAAGTTGGAATTGATATCATAAAAGAAAATCTTGAGCTGGTGGATTGCCACCGCTCAATTCTTTTTGAAATTTTTGCACATTTTCGGCATCGTTATGCACCAGATGTTACTCATTGTCAGGAACATTGGTTTACGTTAGCACTGCCTACAGAGCGAGATATTGTGCTAACGGAGCATTCGCAATACCAATGGCTAGACGCGTCACTGGCGGCAAAATTAACAAAATCCGCCAGTAATCAGCAAGCGATTGAAGAATTTGTTATTTAATGATTAGACCACGTTTGGAGATATTTCATGGCAGGTCATAGTAAATGGGCCAATACAAAACACCGTAAAGCAGCGCAAGATGCGAAACGCGGTAAAATTTTCACTAAAATCATCCGTGAATTAGTTACAGCAGCACGTTTAGGTGGTGGTGATCCTGCAACTAACCCGCGTTTACGTGCGGCAGTTGATAAAGCATTATCGAACAACATGACTCGTGACACCTTAAATCGTGCAATTGCACGCGGTGTGGGTAATGATGACAACGATAATATGGAAACCATCATTTATGAAGGCTATGGCCCAGCAGGTACTGCTGTGATGGTTGAATGCTTAAGTGATAATCGTAACCGTACTGTTTCCGATGTTCGCCATGCATTTACCAAAACAGGTGGTAACTTAGGAACTGATGGTTCTGTATCTTATCTGTTTACCAAAAAAGGTGTCATTTCATACGCACCGGGTGTTGATGAAGATGCCGTAATGGAAGCTGCGTTAGAAGCAGGTGCTGACGACGTTGAAACTTTTGATGATGGCGCGATTGATGTTTACACTACACCAGAATCTTTTGGTGAAGTAAAAGATGCGATGGATGCAGCGGGTTTTGTGGCTGAATCAGCAGAAGTTTCAATGATCCCATCGACTAAAGCAGAATTAGATATCGAAACTGCACCAAAATTAATGCGTCTTATTGATATGTTAGAAGACAGTGATGACGTGCAAGAAGTATATCACAACGGTGATATCTCAGATGAAGTTGCAAAACAACTGGAAGATATCCTGTAATCGTTTTAACGGTTATCGAAAATAACGGTGTTTAAACGCTGTTATTAAAAGTGCGAAGAGAAGAGCAGAGCAGATTTTTTTGCTCTTTTCTCTCGCCATCGACCATATCGGCAATAGGAATTGATATGGCTATCATTCTAGGTATAGACCCCGGTTCGCGTGTTACAGGTTATGGCGTAATTCGACAGCAAGGGCGACAACTTATCTATTTGGGAAGCGGTTGTATTCGCACACAAGTTCCCGACCTTCCTAATCGACTTAAACGTATTTATGCGGGTGTTAGCGAAATCATTACTCAATTTTCGCCAGATGTGTTTGCCGTTGAGCAAGTATTTATGGCTAAAAATGCTGACTCAGCACTCAAACTTGGGCAAGCGCGTGGTGTAGCAATACTTGCAGCAGTAAACAACGATTTACCTGTTTTTGAATATGCAGCGCGTCAAGTCAAACAGACTGTTGTGGGCACGGGAGCTGCTGAAAAGAGCCAAGTACAGCATATGGTGCGTTCAATATTAAAATTATCTGCGGCACCACAATCAGATGCTGCCGACGCATTGGCGATTGCGATTACACATTGCCACTTTAACCAAAATTTATTACGTGTAGGTGATCCGCGTCTAGTTTTAACGCGAGGTCGGTTAAGATAAGTCGTTATCTTGGTAAATGTCTTTGGTTTTTCACTAGCTGGATATACGTCCAGCTTTTTTTATGTTATAAACTTGACGTAAATATATTTGCGGAGGCGTTAGGGTGATAGGTCGTATCAGAGGAATTATTCTTGAAAAACAGCCACCAGTGGTGCTAATCGAAGCAGGTAATGGTGTAGGTTATGAAATCAATATGCCAATGACCTGTTTTTATGAATTGCCTGATATTGGCCAAGAAGCCATTATCTATACGCAATTTATTGTACGTGAAGATGCACAATTACTTTATGGTTTTAACCAAAAACAAGAGCGCGCACTCTTTCGTGAATTAATTAAAGTAAATGGTGTGGGGCCTAAACTCGCTTTAGCCATTCTATCTGGCATGTCAGCTCGCCAATTTGTGACCGCCATTGAAAATGAATCTATCACTTCATTAGTGAAATTACCAGGTGTAGGTAAGAAAACAGCTGAACGTTTAGTGGTTGAAATGAAAGATCGTTTTAAAGGCCTTAATGGTGATTTATTCGAAAATAATGATATCGAGTTACCAGAAAGCACTTCACCTAAAGCGCCAAAAGCGGCAGATATTGAAGCCGAAGCCTCGGCAGCATTAATCGCATTAGGCTATAAACCACAAGAAGCTGCAAAAATGATCAGCAAAGTGGCAAAACTGGGTGCGGATAGTGAAACGCTTATCAAAGAAGCGTTGCGCGCGGCTATTTAGGAGTAACACATTGTGATTGAAGCAGATCGCCTGATTTCAGCAGAAATTCAACAACCTGAAGAAGAAATTATTGATAGGGCGATTCGCCCTAAATCTCTTGCCGAATATGTTGGGCAACCACAGGTTCGTGAACAAATGGAGATATTTATTCAGGCGGCTAAATTGCGTCATGATGCGCTTGACCATTTGCTTATTTTTGGCCCTCCCGGATTAGGTAAAACCACATTAGCAAATATCATTGCTAATGAGATGGGGGTTAATTTACGTACGACATCAGGCCCTGTACTTGAAAAAGCGGGTGATCTCGCCGCGATGCTCACTAACCTAGAGCCTCATGACGTATTATTTATTGATGAAATCCATCGTCTTTCACCCGTTGTTGAAGAAATTCTTTACCCTGCAATGGAAGATTACCAACTTGATATCATGATTGGTGAAGGGCCTGCGGCTCGTTCAATTAAAATTGACCTACCTCCATTTACCTTAGTGGGTGCAACCACAAGAGCCGGCTCTTTAACCTCTCCATTGCGTGACCGTTTTGGTATTGTTCAACGTCTTGAATTTTATAATGTTGACGATCTGCAACACATTGTGTCTCGTAGTGCCAGTTTTATGGGATTAGAGATGACAGATGAAGGCGCTCGTCAAATTGCTATGCGTTCACGAGGCACGCCACGTATTACTAACCGATTATTGCGCCGTGTGAGAGACTTTGCCCAAGTAAAAGGCAATGGTGCCATTGATGAAGAGATTGCTTCTAAAGCGCTTGATATGTTGAATGTGGATGCGGCAGGTTTTGATTATTTAGATCGTAAACTTCTTTTTGCCATCATTGATAAATTTATGGGTGGCCCAGTAGGATTAGATAACCTTGCGGCAGCGATTGGTGAAGAGCGTGAAACGATAGAAGACGTACTAGAGCCTTATTTAATCCAGCAAGGTTTTATTCAGCGGACACCAAGAGGTCGAGTGGCGACTAATCACGCCTATCGTCATTTTAATCGGATTATGGAAGATTAATTTCCTCACAATAAATCGATAATTAATCATTAAAAATAACCCTCACTAGAAATTTATAGTGAGGGTTATTTTTTGCATGAAATCTTATTTTATATTTCGATTACTGTTTAGTCGGTGCAAATAAACTCAAGATAAATAGGCAACTCGCAGCTAACACCACAGAAGGGCCAGCAGGAGTATCATAGAAAGCAGAGAAGGTTAAACCGCCTGTAATTGCCAACATACCAACAGCGATTGCAATCAGAGCCATTTGCTCTGGAGAGCGAGCAAAACGACGTGCCGTTGCGGCTGGGATGATCAGTAAAGAAGTAATGATCAGCGCACCGACAAACTTCATGGCTAAACCAATGGTTAATGCCGTGATCATCATTAACTTTAAACGCTCTCGCTGAATATTCACACCATCAACAAATGCCATATCTTGATTAATTGTCATGGAAAGCAGTGGGCGCCATGAGCGAATAATCACAAATAAAACAATCACAACACCAATAAAAATACTGATAACGTCTTGATAGTTTACAGACAGCAAATCACCAAACAGATAAGCCATTAAATCAACACGCACATTCGACATTAAACTCACAACCACAAGCCCTAAAGAAAGTGCACTGTGTGCCATGATCCCTAAAAGTGTATCGACAGAAAGTTGAGGTTTTAATTCTAGCCAAACCAATAAAATAGCGAGAAGAAGGGTGACTGCAATAACAGCATAAAAAGGCTCGATATTAAACAGTAAACCAAAAGCAACACCAAGTAGTGAAGCGTGCGCTAAGGTATCACCAAAATAAGACATACGACGCCAAACGACAAAAGAGCCCAAAGGACCCGCCGCCATTGCTAAGAGCATACCGGCAATCCAACCCGGTAACAGCAACTCAATCATGACGACACTCCTTACTATGCTGGTGGTGATGACGATAAATACCAAGTTGCTCAGCACCACGACTTCCAAACATGGCAATAAATTCAGGGTGAGAAGAAACAACGTCAGGTGTGCCTGAACAGCAAATATGGCCATTTAAACAGAGGACTTCGTCTGTTTTTGCCATCACAAGATGAAGATCATGAGAAACCATCAAGATGGCGCAACCTAATTCGTGACGAAGCTGATTAATTAAATCATAAAGTGCTAATTGACCATTAACATCAACACCTTGAGTGGGTTCATCTAAAACTAAAAGCTGGGGCTGATTAAGTAACGCTCTTGCTAATAACACTCGTTGAGACTCGCCACCCGAAAGTTTCTGCATAGGTTGATTGATTAATTTAGCCGCATTAACGCGTTCTAAAGCAGGGAGGATATCTTTATCATGAACACCTGGTTTTAGTATCATAAACCGTTTAACGGTGAGTGGCATAGTGGGATCGAGATAAAGTTTTTGTGGCACATAGCCCACTCGTAGCGCGTTTTGACGCACAACTTTTCCTGAGGTTGGATTTAATAAACCAAGAACTAAACGGATAACCGTAGATTTACCTGCACCATTAGGGCCAAGTAAAGTAAGAATACGGCCTGCCTTTAGATCAAAAGAGATATCTTTTAAAATTTCTCTTTCACCAAAAGAAACACAAACCGATTTTAAACAAATCAAGTCAGACATAAAATTAGCACTTGCAGAATCATTGAAACGTTATAATATAACACTTCCAATGATGATTCACGAGAATTCTTCCTATGTTACATAAAAACAACAAATTTGCGCACCGTTTTTTATTGAAATCATTTTTAGCGACAGCGATGATAACCTCATTCAGTGCTTCTGTGCAGGCTGATGTCGTCGTTTCCATTAGACCATTAGGATTTATTGCTGCGGCTATCGCTGATGGTGTGACTCCCACTGAGGTTTTATTGCCAGATGGCGCATCTCCACACGATTATGCATTAAAACCCTCTGATTTGAAAAAAATCACCTCCGCAGACCTGATGGTATGGGTGGGGCCTGATATGGAAGTGTTTTTAGATAAGCCATTAAACAGACTTACTGACAATCATAAGTTGGCTTTAGCGGAAACTGACGAAATAAAGTCACTTTTATTGAAAGATGATGATGACAATGTGCATAAACATGAGGAAAATCACGAACATCATTCTCACGGTGATTATAATATGCACATCTGGTTATCACCAGAGATTGCGTTGTCGTCTGCAAAACAGATCCACGAAAGGTTAATTGCACTCTATCCAGATAAAAAAGAACTTCTGGACGTAAACCTAGGTAAATTCAGCGAACAACTCAAGCAAACTGATAAGAATCTTGTTAATATTCTGTCGCCTGTGAGAAATAAGGGTTATTTTGTCTTTCATGATGCTTATGGCTACTTCGAAAAACATTATAATTTAAAGCCGTTAGGTCATTTTACGATCAACCCTGAAATACAGCCAGGTGCGCAGAAATTACATCAAATACGAACACAGTTGGTTGAGCAAAAAGCAACTTGCATTTTTGCTGAGCCACAATTTAGGCCGACAGTAATAGAAACAGTGGCGAAAGGCACTGGGGTTAAAATGGGTGTATTAGACCCCCTAGGAAGTGGGATTGCTCTGACTCAAGAGAGCTATATAAAATTCCTTACCCAACTAGCTAACCAATATGCGAGCTGCCTGAATGAAACACAATAAGGAATTAAGAACGTGCAGCAGAAGAAATCCATTGCACAGGTATATTTAAGTTTACCACTCCCACATAAGATCATGCTCGGTTCGTTAACTGCTGCAACACTGGCCGTCGCAATTTGGCGACCAGTGGTTCTTCAAAATGAGCAAAGCCGAGAAGTTCCTGTCAGCATTCAAATGCCTTCAGCAGTACAAAGTGAAAATACAGATGACATTATCACTGACAGTAGTGATCAACTTACTGACGAAGGCTTAGTCGATGCAGATGATGGCGCCGATACAAGCACTGCAGTTGCACAAGTCCCTCATACTTATATTGTCTCTGGTGGTGATTCGCTAAGTTCAATACTGACTCAGTTTGGTATTGATTCTGCTGATATTGCAACTATCTCTAATCAAAATAAAGATCTTAGAAACCTTAAAGTCGGGCAGCCTATTAGCTGGGAGCTTGATGATAATGGGTTGCTAAAAACGTTAAGTTGGGGCGTTTCTCGCCGTGAAACGCGTGTTTATACCCGTACAGAAACGGGCTTTAAAGAGACAAAAGAGTTTCAAAAAGGTGAGTGGAAAAACAGTGTTACCACTGGTGTTATTCGTGGTAGTTTCTCTGGCAGTGCAACGAATGCAGGTTTAACTAATTCAGAAGCACGTGCAGTGACTAAAGCATTGCAATGGCAGGTAGACTTTAAAAAACTACAAAGTGGCGATCAATTTGCAGCACTCTTTTCTCGCGAAGTGCTTGATGGTCGTACAGAGCAAAGTGAACTTATTGGCGTACGTTTACGCAGCGCAGGCAAAGACTACTATGCTTTCCTTGCTGAAGATGGTCGTTTTTATGATAGTCAAGCTGGTGGATTAGAACGTGGATTTATGCGATTCCCAACAGTGAAGCAGTTTAGAGTTTCCTCTCAATTTAATCCTCGTCGTATTAACCCTGTTACAGGTCGTTTAGCCGCTCATAAAGGTGTCGATTTTGCTATGCCAGTAGGGACACCTGTATTAGCAACAGGGGATGGTGAAGTTATTGTGGCAAAATACAGTGGTGCTGCAGGTAACTTTATTGCTATTCGCCATGGTAGCCAATACACAACACGTTATATGCACTTACGTCAGTTACTTGTAAAACCAGGACAGCGTGTTAAGCGTGGCGATAGAATTGCGTTATCAGGAAATACAGGGCGTTCTACGGGACCTCATTTACACTATGAAATGTGGATCAACCAACAAGCAGTTAATCCATTAACGGCAACGTTGCCTCGCGCTGACGGTTTAACAGGTAAAGATAAACAAGAATATCTTGCTAAAGTAAAAGAGATTAAACCTCAGTTAGTGCTAGCCGATTGACAATAAACACGATTTTAAAGACATAAAAGCGGATGATTGATATCATCCGTTTTTGTTTTAATGTTTTTTACGCCTATTTGGGGTATTAGTTCAGAGAGTTATCTGATGAATAAAGAAAAAGATACAGATAGCAAAGCGGGTTATGTACCCACTTTTCACCGTGCATATTTGCATCCTCGTCATTGGGGAACATGGTTAGGTGCCGGTGTATTAAGTGCATTAGCTTATATGCCAGTAAAATGGCGTGATCCATTTCTTGCTTCTATTGGTCGTTTTGTTGGACGTAAAGCGAAAAGCGCAAGACGTCGTGCAGATATCAACTTGAGATACTGTTTTCCAACATGGAATAAAACGCAACGTGAAAATGTACTCGACAGTATGTTTGAAACTGCGCCTCAATCCTTTGTGATGTTAGCCGAGCTTTGTTTAAGAGGTCCTGAGCGTATATTAAAACGCACATCTTGGCAGGGGGTAGAAATTATTGAGCGTTTTAAAGAGCAAGGTCGTAATGTCATTTTTATGGTGCCTCATGGCTGGGCGGTTGATATCCCAGCAATGTTGTTAGCATCAACAGGTCAGAAAATGGCAGCAATGTTTCATCACCAAAAAGATCCCGTTGCGGATTATTTATGGAATAAAGCACGTCACCATTTTGATGGTCGATTACATTCACGAGAAGCGGGTATTAAGCCGTTTATTTCTTCTGTGCGACAAGGTTACTGGGGCTATTATTTGCCAGATCAAGATCATGGTGCAGAGCATAGTCAATTTGTGGATTTTTTCGGTACCTATAAAGCGACATTACCCGCGATTGGACGGTTAATGAAAGTATGCCGAGCGGCTATCGTACCGTTGTTCCCAGTGTATTGTCATAAAACGCATCAGCTTAGTATTATTGTTCGTGAACCAATGGATGATATTGAAGATAAAGATGATGCGTACATTGCGCGCAGAATGAATGAAGAATTAGAAGCACTAGTAACGCCAACGCCAGAACAATATACGTGGATCTTAAAATTACTGAAGACACGCAAAGAGGGCGAAATAGAGCCTTATGCTCGTGAGAATATCTTGGACTAGTTTTTACACGAAAAATAACCAAATAAAAAACGGGCACTTTATTAAGTGCCCGTTTTGTTATTAATACTTAGCGATCAGTATTATTCAACAGTCAAAATACGACATGTATTGGTGCTACCGACGGTACCCATTTGGTCACCTTGAGTCACTAACACTAAATCACCAGAAACTAAGAAACCTTTATCTCGTAAACGACCAATGGCTTCATTAGCAGCGGCAATACCATCAGTGTGAGTGCTGCAATACACTGGTGTTACACCACGGTAAAGAGCGGTCTGATTTAATGTTTTCTCATGACGAGACATTGAGAAAATGGGCAGACCTGTACTGATACGAGACATCATGCGTGCAGTACGACCTGATTCAGTCATCGCAATAATCGCATTAACGCCTTTCATATGGTTAGCTGCATACATTGTAGACATCGCAATGGCTTCTTCCACCGTATCAAACACCATATCTAAACGGTGCTTAGAAACATTGGCGGCTGGCATTTTTTCAGCACCTAAGCAGACCTGCGCCATTGAAGCAACTGTTTCTGCTGGATATTGTCCTGCGGCGGTTTCTGCTGAGAGCATAACGGCATCAGTTCCATCCAACACGGCGTTAGCAACGTCCATGACTTCGGCGCGAGTTGGCATTGGATTTGTTATCATTGACTCCATCATTTGAGTGGCAGTGATAACGACACGATTAAGCTGGCGAGCACGACGAATTAATTTTTTCTGTACGCCAACTAGCTCAGGATCACCAATTTCAACACCTAAATCGCCACGAGCCACCATCACCACATCTGAAGCGAGAATGATTTCATCAATAATTTCATCATTAGCAACCGCTTCAGCGCGTTCTACTTTTGAAACGATTTGGCATTCACAGCCTGCATCACGGGCTAAACGGCGAGCAAGGTTAAGATCTTCGCCTGTTCTTGGGAACGAAACGGCAAGATAATCAACACCGATTTTTGCAGCAGTGATAATATCTTGCTTATCTTTTTCTGTTAATGCATCAGCAGAGAGGCCGCCACCGAGCTTATTAATGCCTTTATTGTTGGATAAAGGACCACCGACAGTCACTTCAGTAAAGACTTTTAAACCATCTACTTTGAGGACTTTTAACTGAACTCGACCATCATCAAGAAGTAAAATATCGCCCGGAACCACATCGGCGGGTAAGCCTTTATAATCAATACCCACTTGATTTTGATTACCTTCGCCTTTTTCGAGCGCCGCATCAAGTAAGAATTTATCACCGACATTCAGGAAAACTTTTCCGTCTTTAAAGGTAGATACACGGATTTTAGGGCCTTGTAAATCGCCGAGAATAGCAACATGGCGACCTAATCTTGCAGCAATTTCACGCGTACGATTAGCGCGAGCAAGATGATCTTCCGCAGAACCATGAGAGAAATTTAATCGAACAACATTTGCGCCAGCAATAATAATTTTTTCTAAGTTATTATCACGATCTGTTGCTGGGCCTAAGGTGGTAACAATTTTTGTTCTTCTGAGCCGTCTGGACATTTATTACTCCGTTGACCTTGAACGAAAGGTGTTGGCAATTGGATAAAACAGAAATCAGACTGTGTTTTACCCAATATGTTAAGTGAAACGCTTCAAGCTAATTGCAACATACACTACTGTTTTCATTATATGCGAGAGTTAGCTCGCAGATATGCTACCATTTTTCAAAAACTTATCTAGTCAGAGGCACAATTGGAAGTGTGACTGTACTGACAGAATAATTAAAAACGGTTACTTATCAAACCGTGAATCACGTAAAGCTTCTTTGACGCGCTTCAAGTTATCTCTGAATTTTGGTCCTCGACGCAAAATAAATCCTGTTGCGAGAACATCAATAATAGTGAGTTGTGCAAGGCGGGAGATCATTGGCATGTAGATATCAGTATCTTCAGGCACATCAAGCAAGATGGGAAGGGTTGCTTCAGAGGCTAAAAGAGAGCCCGGAGTCGTAATGGCAATAACAGCCGCATCGTTTTCGCGAGCGATTTTGGCAATTTCAACTAAATTTTTTGTACGTCCTGTATGTGAAATAATAACGACGACATCACCATCAGTGCTATTTATGCAACTCATACGTTGCATGACAACATCATCAAAATAAGTAACAGGGATATTAAAACGAGAAAACTTATTCATGGCATCGTGAGCAACGGCTGCTGATGCACCTAAACCAAAAAAAGAGATTTTTTTAGCTTGTGTCAAAATATCAACGGCACGATTGATCGCTGCGATATCAATATTATTTTTAACGTTTTCAAGTCCCGCCATTGCGGATTCAAAAATTTTATTGGTATAAGAAGAAACAGTATCGGAATCATCAATATTACGATTTACATAAGGCGTGCCGTTGGCAATGCTTTGTGCTAATTGTAATTTGAAATCAGGAAATCCTTTTGTTGCCATACGTCGGCAAAATCGATTGACAGTCGGTTCACTGACATCAGCCGTTTTAGCCATTAAGGCAATACTTGAATGGATAACGGTTTGTGGCGCAGTTAAAACAGCCTCCGCGACTTTTTTTTCTGATTTACTCAAGATGTCCAGATTAGACTGAACTCTTTCCAATATATTCATTAAATATACAGATCCTTGGCTTTGCCAATTTCAATAAAAGGAGAAATCTATAACGGTTTTATGAAAATATACTACGCAAAGAACAAGGCTTGCAGTGTAAACCATCGGTAAATGGGGCCTTTTTCGTTAAAGTATGACGTGTGTCTAACTTTCAAAGCTGAAAACAAGAAACAAAACTGTTGTAAAGTTACAAGAAAGGATAAAACACTAGGCATAAAATGAAGCATTACAATATGTGTGGTAAGTTAAAGACTAAAATGTGCAAGTGTATTTACTGAATACATCCAAAAGAGTACATTAATACAAAATTCTGTAACAAAATTACAAAATCTCATCATGAGGAGACGTTCTATGGCAGCGATATCGACTGCTCAGGCCTGTGATCTGGTTATCTTCGGTACGAAAGGGGATCTAGCACGCCGTAAGCTCATTCCATCATTATATCAATTGGAAAAAGCAGGATATATTCACCCTGACTCTCGCATTATTGGTGTCGGTCGTGCTGATTGGGATGTTGAAGCATATAAAAATGTCGCTCATGAAGCGTTAAAAACCTTTTTAAAAGAAGAAATTAACCCTGAAATTTGGCAACGTTTAAGTGATCGCTTAGATTTTTGTAATCTTGATGTTAATGAAACCGACCATTTCATTGAGTTATCAAAGCATCTAAAACAAGATAAATTACCCGCTATTTATTACTTTGCTATGCCACCAAGCACTTTCAGTGCGATGTGTCAGGGATTAGGTCATGCAAAATTAAATAAAGAGCCTAATCGTGTCGTAATGGAAAAACCATTAGGGACAGATTTAGCGTCTTCGGTTTCTATTAATGATAGTGTCGCGAAATACTTTAAAGAGACTCAAATTTATCGTATCGACCACTATTTAGGTAAAGAAACCGTTTTAAACCTATTAGCGCTGCGCTTTGCAAACTCACTGTTTGTTAATAACTGGGACAATAAAACGATTGATCATGTCCAAATTACAGTTGCAGAAGAAGTGGGTATTGAAGGGCGCTGGGGATACTTTGATCAAGCAGGCCAAATGCGTGATATGGTACAAAATCACCTATTACAAATCCTGACTATGATTGCGATGTCACCGCCAGCTGATTTAACCGCTGATAGTATTCGTCAAGAAAAAGTGAAAGTTTTACGTTCATTACGCCGTATTGATAACACCAATATTCGCGAAAAAACGGTTCGAGGACAATATACTGGTGGCTTTGTACAGGGTAAAAAAGTCCCTGGTTATCTTGATGAAGAAGGTGCCAATAAAACCAGCAATACCGAAACCTTTGTGGCAATCCGTGCTGATATCGATAACTGGCGTTGGGCAGGTGTTCCGTTCTATTTAAGAACAGGCAAACGTCTACCAAGTAAATGTTCAGAAGTTGTGGTGTATTTTAAAAAGCCTGCACTGAATATTTTCAGTGAGACTTATCAAGAGTTACCACAAAATAAGCTGACTATTCGTTTACAGCCAGATGAAGGTATTGATATCGAAGTGCTAAATAAAGCACCGGGACTCGATCATAAGCACCGTTTACAAACAACTAAGCTAGACTTGAGTTTCTCTGAAACCTTTAACCAAACGCATTTAGCGGATGCTTATGAGCGTTTGCTGTTAGAAGCCATGCGTGGCATTCAAGCATTGTTCGTGCGTCGTGACGAAGTGGAAGAAGCATGGAAATGGGTTGATTCAATTATCAATGCATGGGAATGCGATAATGAGCTACCTAAGCCATACCAAGCAGGTACATGGGGACCTGTTGCATCTGTTGCCATGATCACTCGTGATGGTCGTTCTTGGAATGAAATTGAATAATTGATTTTGATTGGCCATTCTAAAAATATGACACCCAGCTATGCTGGGTGTTTTTCTCTTCAGTAAATGTTTTTAAGCATAATTACTTGCTAATAGATGAATAAAACCCATATTAAAACGAAAATTGTTTCAATAACTATTCATAAAACCGATAAGTTATGAGCGGGCGAAAAGTTAAAACTTAAACAAAACCAACCAATTAACTAAAAAATTTTCCTCAAAAGCATTGCTTTAAATAATTTGGCGTGATAGAAATATCATGTAACATTTAACCATCTTATATGAGGGTTCGGAGTATATCGTGCGGATGGTCTGTGCGATGAAAGAATAAATAATCATGACTAGCGCCAAAAGCGTCAAAGTTAAACGTTCTACCTATAAGTTATTCCTTTCTGCTATTTTATCCAGCGAACACTATTGGTGTGGCGCATTATAGAAACCTCTCATCTTAATTCCTGAGTTATCAGGAAACGACGTTGCCTTAACGTTCGGCTACAATTGCCGCCAGAAAGACTATCTACATATTCTCTATCTTCTGCGCAAGAAACGTTTTGGCGTATTTCGAATGTGTATGAGAGATGAAAAAATGATTTATTGGATATTTTTAGCATTAGCTATTGTTTGTGAAGTTATCGGTACTTTATCTATGAAGTACGCCAGTGTAAGCGGTGGTTACACCGGTATGATAGTCATGTGGTTAATGATTGCCACTTCCTATATCTTTTTAGCCATAGCCGTTAAAAAAGTGGCATTAGGTGTAGCATATGCACTGTGGGAAGGTATTGGAATTGTCATTATTACGACATTCAGCGTTTTGTGGTTTGGTGAATCACTCTCACCATTAAAATTAGGTGGCCTAGCAATGTTAATTGCAGGGATCACACTTATCAAATCAGGTACTAAAAAATCGGCTGTTGCTAAGAAAACAACAGATTCGGTAAAAAGTATTGCTGGTAAAGCCAAGCACGTTGCCAGTGCCGTAAAAGGAGCGAATAAGCCAATTCCTGCCAATATCAAGGAGGCTTAATTATGTTAGCTCAATTTGAATGGTGGCATGGTGCATTTCTAATACTTGCCGTTGTGCTCGAGATTGTTGCGAATATATTCTTAAAAATGTCTAACGGCTTTAGCCGAATGGGATTAGGAATATTATCACTGTTTTGTGTGTTAGGGGCTTTTAGTGCACTTGCAATGGCAGTCAAAGGGATAGAGCTTTCTGTTGCTTATGCACTTTGGGGAGCATTCGGAATTATTGCAACCATTGCCGCGGGTTGGATCTTATTTAATCAACGACTCAATTATAAAGGATGGGGTGGAATTATATTATTACTGGTTGGTATGGTAATGATCAAATTTGCCTAAATCTAATTAACTTAATGAGTGAGATATTGATAAAACAAAAAATCTAATTATCACGGCAAAATAAGACATTAAAAAGCTGAGTTCTTATGAATTCAGCTTTTTTTTATATAAACATAAGAGCTTAATAAATAATACTTATTTACATTGCCGCAATGATTTTAATTTCAACTTTATATTCAGGGTGCATTAATTGTGCTTGTACAGTACAACGTACTGGAGCATTACCTTTGGCAACCCATGCGTCCCATGCTTTATTCATTCCTTCAAAATCGGCTTTATCAGCTAAAAAGATTGTCGCATCAAGAATTTTAGTTTTATCAGAACCTACACGTTGTAACAAAACGTCAATTGCCGCTAATGTGTCTGCTGTTTGTTCAATAATATCGCCTGATAAATTTTCTGGCACTGCAGTGTAATAAATTGTGTCGTTATGAATAACCGCTTCAGACCAGCGATCTTCAGGGTCGATACGTTTAATTGTCATTATAAGTTCTCCTTTGTATTAACGGCATAGGTGGTACTTTTGGTTATCCACTGGCATAATTTACGTCTTATTTTATAAAAAGAGTATGCCTGTGTCAGACGATTTTGCAGAAAACGGGATTTTAACCCGAACCATTCCAGGATTTCATCCCCGTGAAGCTCAACGACAAATGGCGAAATCAATAACGGAAGCTATTGATAAGCAAGGTGTACTTATCGCTGAAGCGGGTACGGGTACAGGAAAAACGTATGCTTATCTTGTGCCCGCATTGCGTTCGGGTAAAAAAACGATTATCTCAACAGGCTCTAAAGCCTTGCAAGATCAACTCTATAGTCGCGATTTACCCACGATCATTGAAGCGATTAATTATGATGGTAATACAGCATTATTAAAAGGGCGTTCTAACTATCTGTGCTTAGAACGACTTGATCAGCAAATGCTCAGTGGTGGTGATCTCGAAGCCGAAGTTTTGTCTGATGTAATGTATGTACGCCAATGGTCAACACAGACCGAAGATGGTGATGTTAGCCGTTGTCATAGTGTTGCGGAAGATAGCCGAGTTTGGCCTTTAGTCACAAGCACTAACGATAACTGTTTAGGCAGTGATTGCCCTCGCTATAAAGAGTGCTATGTTCTAAGTGCACGTAAAAAAGCAATGGATGCGGATATTGTGGTGGTTAATCACCATTTATTTATGGCAGATACCGTTGTTAAAGATACCGGTTTTGGTGAGCTAATTCCGGAAGCGGAAATCATGATCTTTGATGAGGCTCATCAAATTCCAGATATCGCTAGCCACTATTTTGGTCAACAACTCACCAGTAGACAGCTTTTTGATCTCGCCAGAGATATGACAGTGGCTTATCGTACAGACGTCCGTGATCAAGTTCAGTTGCAAAAAAGTGCTGATAGATTAACGCAAATGGTGATGGATTTTCGCTTAGCGTTAGGTGAGACGGGTTATCGAGGAAACTTACGTGAGCTGTTGCAAGGTGGTGAAACAAAACGTTTTCTTACGTTGTTGGATGATGCCTTAGAACTAAGTTATGACGTAATGAAACTTTCGTTAGGGCGAAGCCAATTACTCGATAGTGCTTTTGAACGAGCCACGGTTTATCGCAATCGCTTAAAACGCCTGATTGATACCACAATTCCGGGTTATAGCTATTGGTTTGAAAGTTATGGTCGCCATTTTTTATTAGCTATCACGCCACTCTCTGTTGCGGATAAATTTCGCGAATTAATCAAATCACATAAAAGCAGTTGGGTGTTTACCTCAGCAACACTTTCTGTGAATGAGCAGATGTCTTATTACACAGATAGATTGGGCTTAGAGAATGCGACAACACTGATTTTAAATAGTCCATTTGATTATCAGCATCAAACGTTGTTGTGTGTACCACGCTATTTACCGCCTTTAAACCAGCCTTATACGGCGAAACGATTAGCTGCAATGCTAACCCCCGTTATTTTAAAGAACCAAGGTCGCTGTTTTTTCCTCTGTACTTCACATGCCATGATGCGGGGACTTGCCGAAGAATTTAAAGCCAGTTTGCCATTACCCGTATTGATGCAAGGTGAGATGAGTAAAACACAATTACTGCAAAAATTTGTCTCATCAGGAAATGCGCTGTTAGTTGCGACCCAAAGTTTTTGGGAAGGTGTTGATGTGCGTGGCGATACGCTCTCTTGTGTGATTATTGATAAATTACCCTTTACAGCACCTGATGATCCTTTATTAAGAGCACGTATTGAAGATTGTGAGTTGCGGGGCGGCGATGCCTTTAGGGATGTCCAAATTCCTGATGCAGTTATTAGCTTAAAACAAGGTGTCGGGCGATTAATTCGTGATGTACACGATTATGGTGCAATTATAGTTTGTGATGATAGGTTGGTTTCTCGTGCATATGGCGAAGTTTTTTTAAGTAGTTTGCCACCTTCACCACGAACGCGTTCACTCGAAAAAACAATGAAATTTTTGAGCCAACGTGTACAGCAGAATGAAATACAAGAAATATCGGATTCATAATAGCGATCGCACAGAATGTGTGTTTATTCTGTTGAACACTATTATGATATTATTCTTTCTCTTTTAATTATCGAATTTGCCGGAGTTATGGCGTGTCACTGCGAATTTTAGCAATTGATACTGCAACAGAATCGTGTTCAGTTGCAGTTTGGAATGAAGGCGTTGTTGCTTCACGTTTTGAAATCTCACCTCGTGAACATACACAAAAGATTTTACCTATGGTGAAAAGCGCTTTAGAAGAAGCAAATATCACATTGCAATCATTAGATGCACTTGCTTTTGGACGAGGCCCAGGCAGTTTTACAGGTGTTCGTATTGGTGTGGGTGTTGCACAAGGTATCGCGTTAGGTGCTGAATTACCTATGATTGGTATTTCATCACTTGCCACTATGGCTGAAGGGGTATTTAGAACAACGGGTATCAAGCACGTTTTAGTCGCAATCGATGCGCGTATGGGTGAAATTTATTGCGCTCAATATCAACGCAATGGTGCTGGTGCTTGGGTAGGAGAAAATACTGAAGCGGTGATGAAACCTGAGCAATTTATTGACGCATTACAATCGACGACGGGAACATGGGCAATGGCAGGTACAGGCTGGCAAGCTTATCCAGATTTAAAAGAGGCGCTTCCTTTCACTGTTGTTGAAACTGAGATTACGCTTCCTGCTGCACAAGATATGTTACCCCTTGCTGTAACCGCTTGGCATGAAGGCAAAGCGACGAAAGTTGAAGATGCTGAGCCAGTTTATTTACGTAATGAAGTGACGTGGAAAAAACTGCCCGGTCGTGAATAGATTTATGAGTATCTATTAGAAGCCTAAGCGTGAAGCTAAGCTATAATATTATTATAGAGTAACGTTAATATTGACTTGCAATGAGGTGGTTTATGAACAGACAATTAAACTACCGTTTGGTAAGCAAAGCGCTATTTCTATCTGGTGCTTTGTTTCTAGCGGGATGCGTCTCTATACCTGAATCAATAAAAGGTACATCAGCAACGCCTGTTACTGATTTAAATGGCGTTTTTGTTGCACCTGAGCTTTATATTGGCCAAGAAGGGCGTTTTGGTGGGCGTGTGGTTGATGTTAAAAATCGCCAATCATCAACACAGCTAGAAATTGCTGTTATGCCTCTTTCTCAATATGATGCCGCGCCCGAATTGCAACAGCCTTCTGTTGGGCGTCTCTATGCTAATGTTATGCATTTCTTAGATCCTACTGATTATAAAAATCAGTATGTAACCGTTGTTGGTACTATCAAAGGTGTTGAATCTGGCAAAGTTGGTGAGGCGAGCTATCCCTTTTTACGTATTGATGTAACGGGTATGAAACGCTGGACACTGACACAGCAAGTCATTATGCCAGCACCTGTTATGACATGGGGGTATTATGGAGATGGCCCATATTGGGGTTATCACCATGGATATGGCGGTTACGGTGGATATCCATATGGAACTGGTCAGGTTGTGCCTGTTTTAGAATAATAAATGGATATTGAATCACATGACGAGATAATATTTCATCTTCATTTGTGTGAAACGGTGTATAATCAATATCTATAATATATTAGGTAACTATCTAATAGAGTTATTAAAGTTGAATAAAAATAAAAGAGAGGGCGGTTTTGACCGCCTTCTTTTTTGTTAATCTAAAAATAAAATATTTAGTGACACACTTCGCATCTTCACAACAGAAAATTGTTTGTGCTGGTAGGATGAGTTAATACTTTGTTAAAAATGAAACATAATATTAACCCAAGAAGTGCGATTAATCAGGAGTACTACTTTGGAAAAAGTCTGGCTTAAACGTTATCCGGCAGATGTTCCGGCTGAAATTGACCCGGACCGTTTCGCATCCCTTGCTGAGATGCTTGAAAACGCTGTCGCAAATTACGCAGATCAACCCGCCTTTATCAATATGGGCGAGGTCATGACTTATCGCAAACTTGAAGAGCGTAGCCGTGCTTTTGCAGCATACCTGCAAAACGGCTTAGGATTA
Organism: Proteus alimentorum; assembly: GCF_002607735.1. Lineage (GTDB taxonomy): Bacteria > Pseudomonadota > Gammaproteobacteria > Enterobacterales > Enterobacteriaceae > Proteus > Proteus alimentorum. The sequence goes on along the minus strand of NZ_NBVR01000031.1, from coordinate 338,792 downwards.
AAAAAAGGTGATCGTGTTGCCTTGATGATGCCTAATTTACTGCAATATCCTATCGCGCTTTTCGGTATTCTTCGTGCAGGTATGGTTGTCGTAAACGTAAACCCACTTTACACACCAAGAGAACTTGAACATCAATTAAATGACAGCGGTGCAAGTGCCATTGTCATAGTCTCTAACTTTGCGCATACGCTCGAAAAAATCGTATTTAATACCAGTATTAAACACGTTATTTTAACCCGAATGGGTGATCAGCTATCTCGTCCTAAAGCAACATTAGTTGACTTTGTTGTTAAATATATCAAACGATTAGTCCCTAAATATAACTTGCCTGATGCAATTTCATTTCGTAGAGCAATGCATTTTGGTTATCGTATGCAATATATTAAACCTGAAATTACGGGAAGTGATTTAGCCTTCCTGCAATATACAGGGGGAACAACGGGCATTGCTAAAGGTGCGATGTTAACGCATCGCAATATGTTGGCAAATCTTGAGCAAGCAAAAGCGGCTTATGTTCCTGCACTCAATGTAGGTAAAGAGCTGGTGGTCACCGCGTTACCGCTGTATCACGTTTTCGCTTTAACTGTAAACTGTCTGCTCTTTATTGAGATTGGGGGTAAAAATTTACTTATCACCAATCCTCGTGATGTAAAAGGTACAATTAAAGAACTAGGACGTTACCCTGTCACGGCAATTACTGGCGTAAATACTTTATTTAATGCTTGGTTACAAAACCCAGAATTCCGTCAACTTGATTTCTCCAAACTAAACCTCTCTGTTGGCGGTGGTATGCCTGTTCAAAGTAGTGTTGCTAAAGAGTGGGAGGAGTTAACAGGTAAACATTTGTTAGAAGGTTATGGTTTGACTGAATGCTCTCCTTTAGTCACGGGTAACCCGTATAATCTGAAAAAATACAGTGGCAGTATTGGATTACCAGTACCTTCAACAGAGGTTAAGTTTATCGATGATGAAGGTAATGAAGTTGACCGCACCGTAGGCGGTGAAATGTGGGTTCGTGGGCCTCAAGTCATGAAAGGTTATTGGAATCGTCCTGATGCCACTGATGAAGTCTTACACGATGGTTGGGTTGCAACCGGTGATATTGCCACAATGGATGACGAAGGTTTTATTCGTATTGTTGATCGCAAAAAAGATATGATCTTAGTTTCAGGCTTTAATGTATACCCTAATGAAGTCGAAGAGGTTGTCACGGCGCATCCTAAGGTTTTAGAATCAGCTGCGATTGGTGTACCGAGCAAAAACTCGGGCGAAACAGTTAAAGTTTTCATTGTGAAAAAAGATCCATCATTAACCAAAGATGAGATAAAAACACACTGTCGTCGTTACCTAACGGGTTATAAAGTACCTAAAATTATTGAATTTCGCGATGAATTACCAAAATCAAATGTTGGTAAAATTTTACGCAGAGAGTTAAGAAATGAAGAAAAAGAGTTGAAAACCTCAACTGAATCTTGATACAACACACAATAACCTTTTTCAATTTCGCCGGTTTATACCGGCGTTTTTGTGATTACATAAAAAAGTCATTAGACATAAAAACAAGAGAAACCTGTTTTGAATTATCAATTGATTACGACAGACACTGCACTAGATACCGCCTGTAAAGCCGCTTCAGAGGTTTCACAAATTGCTTTAGATACAGAGTTTGTCCGCATACGTACCTATTATCCACATCTTGGTTTGATTCAGATGTATGACGGTAAACAGATCTCTCTTATTGATCCGTTAGCAATTAAGGATTGGGCTCCTTTTGTTGAGCTATTAACAAACCCAAGCATTATGAAGTTTCTCCATGCTGGAAGTGAAGATCTCGAAGTCTTTTCTCACCAGTTTGGTTGTGTTCCAACACCTATGATTGACACTCAAGTGGTTGCTGCATTCTTAGGTCATCCTATCTCTTGTGGCTTTGCGACATTAGTTGAGAAATATGAAAATGTTGTACTAGATAAAAGTGAATCTCGAACAGATTGGTTAGCACGTCCTTTAACTGAAAAACAGTGCCAATATGCCAGTGGTGATGTTTTCTATTTGCTACCTTTAGCTGAAAAATTAATTAAAGAAGCGGAAGAAGCAGGCTATATGGATGCTATTGCAGATGAATGCAAAATGATTGCAGAGCGTCGGCAAGAAACGGTTGTACCAGAGCTTGCCTATCGTGACATAAGCAATGCATGGCAATTAAAAGGTCAACAGCTAGCATGCTTGCAAATGCTTGCTCAATGGCGTTTAAATCAAGCTAAATCTCGTGATATGGCATTAAACTTCGTTGTAAGAGAAGAACATTTATGGTCTGTTGCTCGCTATCTCCCTTCATCATTAGCAGAGCTAGATGCACTGTCGCTTTCAGGTCAAGAAATCCGTTGTCATGGCCGTCGTTTATTAGATTTTGTTGTTAAAGCTAAAGAAATTAAAGATGAAGATTGCCCAGAGCCTATTAGCAATTTAATTGAGCAACCAAACTACAAAAAAGCATTTAAAGCGATTAAAGCGGTTATTCAAGAAATTAGTGAAGATAAGCGCTACAACCCTGAGTTGTTAGCGTCAAGAAGACAGATTAACCAATTATTGAGCGTTCACTGGAAAATAAAAAAAGGGCAACCTGAATTAATTTCGCGCTGGCGTAAAGCATTATTAGAAGAGAAAGTGACAGAAATTTTGGCGCAATATCCATAGTCTTATTAAGTATTTATTTTCTAATCCCTAATATTCAAAATAAGATGGATTGTTAGTTTAATAAACAATAACAAATAGGAGTCTCTTTTGAGGCTCTTATTTTTTGCACAAGAAAAAACACCGAGAAAAGGTGAGCGCATAAATAGGTTTAGGAAATAGAGATGTTATTGCGAAATAACATGCCTCCTTTGACTTATCACCAATGATTAAAATAGCAACGAGATATAGCGCTATTTGCGCATTCAGGTGTTCTCAATATGTATATAATTAAACACAGAGCCAATCAAATTAATTATAGTTCATGGCTGGCTCTGTGAATAATGACTTATATAAAGCGTAAAATATGATTTACTTTGTAGGCTCTTCACTCTCAGGTAAAGTCACATTTAGCTCTAATACAGAGATATCATCGCCTTTTTGTTCAAATTGAACAGAAAGCATCTCTGGATCTATCTGCACATATTTACAGATGACACCTAATAAATCCCTTTTCATATCAGGTAAATAAGCTGGCTCGCTATCACCACGGCGGCGTTCTGCTACGATAATTTGTAGGCGCTCCTTGGCAATATTAGCTGTCGACTTTTTACGCGACAGGAAAAAATCTAGTAAAGCCATCTTTTACCCCCCAAAAAGGCGTTTCAGAAAGCCTTTTTTCTCTTCTTCAATAAAACGGAATGGATGTTCTTCACCTAACAAACGATTTACTGTATCTGAATAGGCTTTACCTGCATCAGATTCGCTATCTAAAATAACAGGTTCACCTTGGTTAGATGAACGTAAAACAGATTGATCTTCTGGAATAACACCCAATAGTGGAATGCATAGAATTTCAAGAACATCTTCCATACTTAACATGTCACCACGGCTAACACGACCGGGATTATAACGAGTTAATAGCAGATGTTCTTTAATTGGATCTTCACCGCGTTCAGCACGACGTGATTTTGAGGCAAGAATGCCTAAAATACGGTCGGAGTCACGTACAGATGATACTTCAGGGTTTGTTGTGATAATGGCTTCATCTGCGAAGTAAAGGGCCATTAATGCACCACTTTCAATGCCCGCAGGAGAATCACAAATAATAAAATCAAAACCCATCTCATCGAGTTCATCTAACACTTGTTCGACACCATCACGGGTGAGAGCGTCTTTATCTCTTGTTTGTGAAGCAGGGAGAATAAACAGATTTTCTGTGCGCTTATCTTTAATCAAAGCTTGATTTAAAGATGCATCACCCTGAATAACATTAACAAAATCATAAACAACTCTACGTTCACAACCCATGATAAGGTCTAAATTACGTAACCCAATATCAAAGTCGATAACAACCGTCTTATGACCTTTTTGAGCGAGGCCGGTAGAAATGGCCGCGCTGGAAGTTGTTTTACCAACCCCACCTTTACCTGACGTAACAACAATAATGCGTGCCATGGAGTGATTCCTTGTCGATGCTCTAAATTAAGTTCTCGATTGTTAATTCATTCTCTTGCAGACTCAGTTGTACTGACTTACCAACAAAGTCTGTAGGAATTTGGTCGCTTAGCCAATATTGACCAGCAATAGAAACAAGTTCAGCAGACAGATGTGTACAAAAAATATGGCTCTCTTTATCACCCGATGCGCCTGCAAGTACACGTCCACGCAACACACCGTAGACATGAACATTACCATCTGCAATTAATTCAGCGCCTGCACTCACATTACTAATAACGACTAAATCGCTATTTTGAGCATAAATGCGCTGACCTGAACGCACAGGTGTATGGATGATTTTTGTTTTTTGACGAACAACTGCCGGTGCTTCATTCGTTTTATCGTTATTTGCCTGAGTGCTGGGCTTAACTATTTTACCTTCATTTAAGATAGGTAACTGTGCGGCAATTATCGCTTCTTTCTGTTGAGCGTTTGAACTACCACTAATTCCCACGACTCGTAAGCCAGCATCTTCTACAATTCGCCTCAGTTTTTTAAAATCAATATTTTCATCTGCTAAAGCAGAGACATTGATAACCACAGGTGCATTTTTCAGAAATTGAGGCGCTTGTGCAATTTTTTCTGAAATAGCCTGACGAATAACTTTCGGTGTTCCATCGTTTAAATGGAGTACTGAAAGGGTAAAATTACTGCCTTTTAACTCAATGGGCGTGTTTGACATCTATCTGACTCAGTAAATTTTTTATAATCTGGCACAAAAAACCAGAGACGATATTACGAAAGTATATAAGCATGTTATATTTACTAAAATATTCAGGCAAGTCGCTTATTTTAATAATTAGAGTTTAATGAAAATGATTTGTGCAATTTACCGTAGTACCAAACGTGATCAAACTTATTTATACATCGAAAAAAAGGATGATTTCTCTCGAATTCCGGACGAATTATTACAAAGTTTTGGCGAACCACAGTTTTCAATGTTGCTTAATCTCGCGGATAGACAGCGTTTAGCGCATGCTGACATTGAAAAAGTCAAAAAAGCATTAGTTGAGCAAGGTTTTTACTTACAAGTTCCACCACCTGTCGAAAGTATGTTAAATGCTTATTTAGATGAATTAAAAAAATCAGAAAAAACTGAATAAATCATCGAGATAAAAGGAGCATAAATGTTCAAATATTCATTCATCGCTGTGATTGTTTCCGGTTTAATGTTATCTGCGTGTACTAATGGCCAACAAAAATTGGCTGAAAGGCAAATTACTGCACCAGAGGCAACGGCAGTTGAAACACAAAAAACGGCTCGATGGAAACAAGTGAATGTTGCATCATTAGAACAAGCGTTTCCTAAAGAAACGCGTACTTCTGCACAATTTCCTGCTTATGTTGAAGCGTTAAAATTGAAAGCAGCTCAATTGGGATATCAACAAGAAACAATAGATTTTGCTTTTTCAGAAGCACATTTTATTGAACGAGTGATTAAATCAGACCGTAATCAGCCGGAAAAGAAAATCACACTCGATGTTTATTTACCTCGCATTGTCACCAATGGCCGATTAAACCAAGGGGCTAAGCTTTATCAAGAGAATCAAGATACCCTAGAACAAATCAGCAAAAAATATGGTGTACCTGCAAACTATATTGTTGCGTTATGGGGGCTTGAGAGTGGCTTTGGTAAGGTGCAAGGCAAAGAAGATGTTGTCTCTGCACTGGCAACGCTCGCGTTTGAAGGACGTCGAGAAGAACTCTTTGCGCGTCAATTGATGGCGGCATTAGAGATTATTGAAGAAGGGCATATCCCTCAAGGACAGCGCCTCAAAGGCTCTTGGGCGGGCGCTATGGGACAAACTCAGTTTATGCCATCCTCCTTCTTAACTTATGCCGCCGATGGCAATGGTGATGGGAAAATCGATATTTGGAATACTCAAGAAGACGCATTTGCTTCGGCTGCTAACTATTTAGCGACTGAAGGTTGGAAAAGTGGACTTCCTTGGGGAGAACAAGTTACTTTATCGGTAGATTTTAACCAACAGCTTGAAGGCATTAAGACCGAACAGAAAAAAACGGTCGCTCAATGGAAAGCATTGGGTGTGCAATTACCAGTAAATAGTCAATTGAACGATGCTATGCCTGTATGGTTAATTATTCCTGATGATGATTTGCACAGAAGCTATTTAGTGACACAGAACTTCCGTACGATTATGCATTGGAACAGCTCTTACTTTTTTGCCCTTAGCATTGTCACAATGGCTGATGGCGTTGCTAATAAAATAAATTCACTGCCTAACGCGAACTAATCGTGTTTTTACAGTGAAATAAAACACAGCAATTTACCTAAAAGGAACACATTATGTATCAACATCGTGATTGGGAAGGTGCGTTACTTGATTTTCCTGTCAATAAAGTGATTTGCGTTGGCAGTAACTATGCAAATCACATTAAAGAGATGGGATCCGTTCGCTCAGAAGAGCCTGTGATTTTTATCAAACCAGAAACAGCTATGTGTGATATTCGCCAACCTATAGCTATCCCAAAAGACATGGGGGCGGTTCATCACGAAATTGAATTAGCAGTACTTATCGGTCAGCCACTTAAGCAAGCTAATGAAGATAGAGTTGATCGTGCAATTGCGGGTTTCGGTATTGGTCTTGATCTCACATTACGAGATTTACAAGGTAAATTGAAAAAAGCAGGGCAACCATGGGAAAAAAGTAAAGCGTTTGATGGCTCTGCACCATTATCTGGTTTTATCCCTGTCAATTCATTTGGTGACCCGCAAAATGCGGATTTGATGTTACGTGTTAATGACGAGATTCGTCAGCAGGGTAACAGTCATGATATGCTAACCCCTGTTTTACCCCTTATCAGCTATATGTCTCGCTTTTTTACTCTACGTCCTGGTGATGTGATTTTAACGGGGACACCTGAAGGTGTTGGTCCTCTAGAATCAGGTGATATGTTGGTATTAAGTGTTAATGAACATCAGTTGACAACGCGGGTTATTTAATTTGTATTAGATGAGCAATAAGGTAATAACGTAGAGATGACACAGGCTTTTTGGCAGACTAAAACATTAGATGAAATGAGTGATGATGAGTGGGAATCGCTCTGTGACGGGTGTGGGCAGTGTTGTTTACACAAGTTAATGGATGATGATACTGACGAGATATACTTTACCAATGTCGCTTGTAATCAGCTAAATATTAAAACTTGTCAATGCAGTAATTATGAAGATCGTTTCCGTTATGAGCCAGATTGTATCAAGCTTACACGGTATAATTTACCGACATTTGAGTGGTTACCAATGACATGTGCGTATCGCCTGTTAGCAGAAGGCAAAACGTTACAAAGTTGGCATCCACTTATTGCTGGTAATAAAGCAAAAATGCACCAAGGTAATATTTCTGTCAGATATATTGCGGTGCCAGAAACTGAAGTTGAAGATTGGGAAGATCATATTCTTAATCGTCCGAAGGGACGTGGTTAATTTCTTATTTTCATTAAAAAGCGCCTTTATAGGCGCTTTTTGTTTAAAGGATCTAAGTAATGACAATAGATATTGCTGGGCTGATTGCTCAATTAGGGAAAAAGTATCAAGATGTTTACGATAAAAATTTAATTCCTTATAAGTCCAAACCTAAAAATGGTAGTTTGGCGATGAGAAAAGAATCTCTTCACTTATACTTTGAGCCGTATGGTGTTGGTTTAAGTGAAATCACACTGACGCTATTTGATAAAAAAACAGATCAATTTCATTTTCCCCATGCACTTCCTTTCGGATTACAGCCATTAATGACACAAGAGTGGTTACATACCCATTATGGAAAACCGATCCGCTTTGCTAAAAAGAAAATTGTGATGTCACTTCATTTAGGTGAAGCAGAAGTCTTTGAATTACCCAATAATAATCAGGTTATTTTTATCGCCAGATATCCTTACGTTGGTGAGAATGTGGTGATTTCGCTTACCTTTGAATTACGTGCAAGTCTAGAGAAACGATGGGATGTCAACTATACCGGTTGATATTATATTAATAATATAAAATTCTTGATTTGATACTAATAAGAGAAAAAACCATTCGTAAAACGATCTTTTAAAGAAAATCTATTGACGAGATGGGAAATATAGTCCGTGATTATTCTTATGGTGGGAAATTTGAATTTCACCAATTAAATGCCTCGCTTATGTGGGGCTTTTTGTATTCTAGCGTCGTGAACATTCCCGCCATGTTTCGTAGTAAAACTCTGAGTCATATTCAGTCATTGAAAAGCGCTTTAATATTAAAAAAGGTCACTCAGTGGGGTGACCTTTTCAATATAGTTAAAAAGCGACAGTTAATGGTTTTCAAAATTAATCAGCTGGTGGCGCTGATTAAAAAACTTTTTATAGGTTAAATAGCAAGCAATAATGGTTGAAATACTGGCTGTTGCCATCAACATAAATGTCACCATAATTTGATATTTAACGGCTTGTAATGGATCAACACCGGCAAAAATAAGTCCTGACATCATGCCCGGTAAACTCACAATACCCACAGTTTTTGCTGCATCAACGGTTGGAATTAATGAAGATTTAATGCTATCTCGAATAATACTCATTGAGGCTAATTTAGGTGTCGCACCAAGGCTTAACATCTCTTGTAATTGTTGTTGTTGATTTTGAAAACGTTGACCTAAATTATTATAACAAAGCCCTGTTGCTATCATTGCATTACCGGCAATCATCCCCGTAATAGGAATAATTTGAATGGGTGTAAAAGCAATTGAACTGGTGAGCAATAAAATCGTTAAAGTTAATAATGCCCCAGTTGTAATAGCAGTAAAAGAGATCAGAAAAATATCTTTAACGTATTTGCTTCGCTTTTTGGCATTATGCGCTGCGTTATAGCAGATAAATAACACCATTAAGAAGGTGAGAATAAAATGGTCAACATGGAAAATATAGGTCAAGACATAGCCAACAATTAAGAGTTGAACAATGGCTCTTGCTGTACTCCAAATAATATCTTTTTCTAAAGCCAGTTTTTCTTTGCGACTAATAAAAATCGCCACGAGAACTAATAAAAGCGAAAAAATCAGAGATTCATTGCTTATCGTATGTTCGTTCATAATATTATGTTCGCTCATAACAAAAGGGTGACTGATACTGATAAAGAAATAAAAAATCAGGCATCATTGTGAGAAGGTAATAAGATCACATCATCAGCATGTTTTATTTCATTTTGATCGTGAGTGACCCATAACACGGCAAGATTTTGATCTTTAACGTAGTGGTGAATAACATCATTCACTTTTGTTTTATTATCTTCATCTAATGCACTTGTTATCTCATCAAGTAATAAGATTTTTGGCATAAATTGTAGATTTCTTATCAGTGAAATACGCTGCTTTTCACCGCCCGAAAGTTCATTAATTCCTTTTTTCATAATGGATACAGGTAAACAAAAATAATCCAAATCCTGTGCCAGTTTCTTATCATCCACTGCGAGTTTTCGTAAGAAATAAGGAAATTTAAGGTTATCGTAAACAGTTTCACCAAATAACATCGGTGTTTGAGTGCAATAAGAAACCTGTTGGCGATATTCTTCGGGGGACAACGTTAAATAGTCTTTATTTTCAAAGAAAATTGAACCTCTGGTGGGTGATAGTAGAGAAGCGACAATCTTGAGTAAGGTGCTTTTACCACAACCTGAAGGGCCTGTGATAAGTTTAAATTCAGAAGGTTGAAGTTCAAAATTGATGTCATCGAGGATAGTTTTGTTTTCGACTCGATAACTTATTTTATCAAGACGTAAAAGTGCAGTTGTGCTTTCCATTCTTATCCCAAACTTAAAAGAGAGAATAATTATCATTATACAGAATTAACGATTTAAAGATCCTGCTTTAAATCAGTTAGTAAGCAATTTTATTACTCTCTCAGTATAGGAGAATAGGAATGTAAGCCAACATAAAAAATAAATTTATTTCGTGTATTGCGTATACCATTGTTGTATATCGTTGATTATTTCATTCGTTAAACGCTCGCCTTGTTCATTATAAAACCCATGATCTAACTTATCGTATTTAATAAACTTCACATTAGGCTGGTTAATATCTTGGCTTAGTTGATGAAATGCATCGACATTTACATTAGTGTCATTAAGTGTCTGAATAATTAATATGGGGGTATGTTGATTACTTTTAATGACGTTAAGTAAATCGATAGTAAAAAATTGTTGCCACCATATTTTACTGTGTTCACTTATAAATTGTTCATCATCTATTTGATTAGCTTTTATTGCGTCAGCAAATTGCTGAAAGCCATTTAGAGCATCTTCAACATGTTCTTTCGGTGTGGTATGACGGATATTATAAAGAACATCATCAAGAAAAAAACGGCCCCCGCCATTTAGCGCAATAGCTGCTTTAATATCATTGCGTTTAGTTACCACTAAATGCACCAGAGTGGCACCTTCACTTCCACCAACCAAAATAATATTTGGATACTGTGAGGATAAAGTATCTAACACAGCCTCATAATCTTCGGTTCGTTGCTTGGGATTATCATGAAGTTTATAGCTTTTAGGGCAATCAACACGTTCACCATCATATTGCAAATAGGGCAATTGAGCGGTAATACCGTATTTTTCCACCATTAAAACATCACTATTTGGTAACCACTGACCAAAGGTTTGTTGGATAAACATGTTATTTTTAATGCTATTACAGTCAGAGCCTTGCATTAATACTAATAGAGTTTGATTTTTTTCAGCTCGTTTATCCAAGTAATAACTAATTTCGCTACCATCTTTCCGTGGAAGCTGATGTGTCGATATTTCTGCATAACTTGCAAAAGACGGAAGTAAAAAAGTAGAGAGTAAAAATAGAAGTGAAGTGCGCATGATTGCCTTATTTATTTTTGTAGGGAGGTAATAAGAAATTTTATTTTAATAATAAGTAAACAGCTAATTTAGTAAATTGCTGTACAAAAACAAGTGATGAAAAATTATCTCACAGATAACGGCTATAAAATTAATCTACTCTTAAGAAAAATAGCCTGAAAAGTCAGGCTATTCAAAGATCATCAATGAATGGGAACGAAATAATCAATTTCTAAGGTTTTTGGTAATTCCATTAAATCAACATCAGTTTCTATACTAATATATCTTTCAATATCAGCACCTAAGCGACGACATAAACCTAATGCGGGTAGGGTGTAAAAATAAATTTTCATCGCAAATTGTTTATATTCTTCCAGTGTTCCTTTAAATTGGAATCTGACATAACGTCCTGCTTCAATCATTCTTTTTCTAAAACCACTGGTTTTTGTAAAATGATCTAAGCTATTTAAGCCAATTTCATAATCAATTTGGATTTTATTTTTACGTAATGTGTTTGGTTGGTATGAGATAAGCACAGTACTTTCTGTAAAGTTTTTATCCGTGTACAGTAAAAAATCATTCCAAAATTGGTGACGAATATCTTCGTGTAATTTGCCTATGTCTTCGATAGAGCAAAAATATTGATATTGCATTCCATAAACATAACTTTCAGGTAACTCCATAATTTTAGGAATAGGTAAATCAACAACATCAAAATTAATTGGTGGTTGAAAGTTATTACCACAAAGATTATCAAGTTTACGGTATTCCGTAGGTGTTACACCAAACGTGGCTTTAAAACGACGAGTAAATGATTGCTGAGAATCAAATTGATAACGCAATGCCACAGTCAGAACAGGCAATTTAGTTAAACGTAATTCTGTTGCCGCTTTTGTTAAGCGCCTTCCTCGAATATACGAAGCAAGTGTTAATCCTGTTGCTTGTTTAAATACGCGTTGTAAGTGCCATTTTGTATAACCAGAACGGATCGCAACATCATCAAGTAGCAACGGTTTTTCCAGATTCACCTCAATCCAGAGAAGAAGTTCTTTGATAATTTCTATATTAAAAGTGGATAAGGTATTTGAGGGGGTAAGCCCATTGTACTGAGATGACATGATAATTTCCTGAAAATATTTTGTTCAGTTTACACGAAACTGATACCCATATATTATTACATACTTATGGTATGTTTTAAGGGTTTTATCATGAAAATAAAATCACGGCAACAAGAGAATTCAGAGCAAACGCGCTCTGCATTGCGTGAAGCGGCACAAGAACTATTTATAAATCAGAACTACTGTGATGTTTCCATTGATGAAATATCACGTCGCGCAAGAGTAACAAAAGGGGCTTTTTATCACCACTTTAGTAATAAGAAAGCGCTATTAAAAGAGTGCTACCTTTTTCAGGTTGAGAAAGTCGTCGAAAAACTGGTTCAAATTCCTACCTATGATGATCAGTGGCAAGAGTTAGAGGCTATTTTTAGTTTCTGTGTTGATCATATTTATCAACATAAAGATAAGCTTATTCCCTTACAAGAAATAATTTCCGTTCTAGGTTGGAAGGAATGGGATGAAATTGATTCACAAATTCTTATTCCTCGAATTAAAAAATGTGTAGATACTCTCTATGATAAACAAGAAATTTGTACCTATTCTCCTGATATTGTCGTGAATTTAATTTATGGATTTGTCACACATATCGCGATTAATTTAAAAAATGAAGCGACATTGCCTGAAAATGCCTGTAGGGACTTTAAAACGATATTTTCTGATTTTTTAATGGGAATGAAACAATCTTCAATAAATGCGAAAGACCATAAATAGCACAAAAATAATGATAGATGTGATGTACATGGGATAAAAATAAGTAGAGTAAAGGATCAGAATATTATGACAATAGACGTGCCTAAGAGTCATTTCACTGCAACGGGCATTGTATTCAATGAGCAGGGCAAATTTCTTCTCCATTTACATTCTAAAATAGGTTGTTGGTTACCACCTGGTGGCCATATAGAAGAAAATGAAGAGCCACAAGATGCAGTATTAAGAGAAATAGAAGAAGAAACAGGTTTACTGTGTGAGTGTCTTTGCTATCAACCTGAATTTAGCCTTAACTTAAATAACAATGATGTTATTGAGCTTGTAAAACCTCTCGCTATTTTAAAAGAACCCATCCACGATAAAAAACAAGGATTTCATTATCACATCGATATGATTTATCTTTGCAAACCGTTAAAAAATAGCCAATTAACAAATAAATCTTTCCAATGGCTTTCTTTGGACGAAGTTAAAAAAATAGAAACCCCATTAAATGTGATAAGACTTATTGAACTAACTGAAAAACTATTAATAAAAGAAATCATTTAAATTTCTTAATAAAGTTAAATTAATCATAACAAATAAACAATAAAAGCGGTTTTTAGAAACTGCTTTATTTTTATTGGAAATAAACTACTTTTAAAACTCACTATAAATTAGTCTTAGAGTTAAATAAATTAATGTTAATAGGTGTATATACCTATTAAAACTTAAGATGGAAATAAACAAATAAATTTAGAAAAACTAAAAAATAATTAATAAATTATCTTTTTCTGAGTAAAATCACCTTCATTGCGGGATATTATATAATTAATTTGCATCTGGAAGGATAAAACAAACGTTTATTTTATAAATGAAAAATTGTTTTCACTGTGCTCTAAAGTTTTTCCTCATTATTACCGACATTATAAACAAAGGCAGATCCTGCGAGCCTTTATATTCTAATGAATAAATTTAGCCTTATTTTATTTACACTAGGGAATATGCTCTTTGTCAGAGAAAGAGTGCATTCTGATATCTTACAAATGTACAGATAAAAAATTCTGTATATTTTGATGGAATATGACCATGTTTAAAAATATCAGTATAGAAAAGACCGTTAAGGTCATGCTGGCCATTTTATTTGCGTTGATTATGAGCATTATTTATTTTAGTTATGATGCTTCCACTCGATCCTATAATAATTTCGTTTCATCAAATAGCCTAAGCCAGCAAATGTTACTTATGGGCAAAGCGCGATATCAAATGGCTGTGATCAGGGCAAATATTAATGGGTTAGATGGGCAATTACGTGTTAATGAAAAACCCTCAGCAAAATACTTTCACCAAACTGCAGAATATATTGAAATAACCCGTGAAGAGATCCACCGTTGGTCAGATACGGAAAAACTTACTCTAGAAGGGCGAGAATTAGCCGATGATATGACAAAACGTTTTGACGAACTGCTTGATATCTTTACTGGTGCGCTAGAAAGACTACGTAGGGGCGAGCTAACAACACACTCTGCCAGCCTTAAAATGGATGAGTTAAATGATATTACTATGCAATATTATGCTGTTGCTAATGGTATTGAAAATAGTTATATCGATATTGCAAAAACATCCCAAGAGCGCTTGATGATAGTGTCGATTTCTACTAGTACTATCGTTATTCTCTTATTTATCTTTATATTACGTTGGTTCTCTCATACGTTCATTGGCAACATTAAAATTTTAATCAACATCTTTAGTAAGATGAGCCAAGGTGATTTAAGTATGCGTGTGGATAATCATGGTGCTAATGAATTTGGTCAACTATTCAATGAAATGAATAAGATGAAAAGTTCATTAAGTCATATGATTGCATCTGTCAAAAATGCAGTGAATACCATTAGTGTAAGTGCGAGTGAAATAGCCACAGGAAATACCGATTTATCTTCTCGTACTGAAGAGCAAGCCAGTGCTCTGCAAGAAACAGTTGCGAGTATGGAACAAATTAAAACAACAGTTGAGAAAAATGCGGATAACTCGCGTGAAGCCAGCAAATTAGCGCTAACAGCAACAAGTTCTGCTCAAAATGGCGAAAATGTGATGGATAGTGTGGTAGAAACAATGTCTTCAATTTCTGAAAGTGCGAAAAAAATTGCAGATATTAATGACATTATTAATAGTATTGCCAATCAAACGAATATTTTGTCATTGAATGCTGCCGTTGAAGCGGCAAGAGCGGGTGAGCAAGGTAGAGGATTTACCGTTGTTGCGTCAGAAGTGCGCAGTTTAGCTAGTCGCAGTGCCGAAGCTGCGAAAGAGATCAATGAGTTGATTACGCACTCTGTTAATAAAGTGCATGTTGGTTCGCAACAAGTTGCTCAAGCTGGACGTTCAATGTCAGAGATCGTTACAACCATTAATCAGGTAAATGACTTTATGCAACAGATTGCCCTTGCTTCTAATGAACAAAGCATGGGGATTAACCAAATCGCGTTGGCTGTCAGTGAAATGGATACCGTTACTCAGCAAAATGCCGCATTGGTTGAAGAATCAGCGGCTATCACAGCGAATATGGATGATGAGGCTCATCAATTAGCTAAATTGGTTTCACAATTTAAAGTAGATGAAGAGAAAGAAACCTTTTCTCGTTTTGATTCAACGCAATCAACAGAAGTTATCGATACCCAAGAAAAATAAGTGTCGTATTGATAATAAATCAAGCAATCCCCCTTTGCTAATCTATGGCGAAGGGGGCTTTTTATTACATTTATTCTTAATACTTAGAATTAAGCTTTGATCTGATTAACGCACTCATTACCTGAAGCAATCTCTTGAATATTGTGCAGAGTCGTTTCACTAATACTAATTAATGCTTCTTCTGTTAAGAAAGCTTGGTGTCCTGTGAACAACACGTTATGACAAGAAGAAAGGCGACGGAAAATATCATCTTGAATAACGTCATTTGATTTATCTTCAAAGAAAAGATCGCGTTCATTTTCATAAACGTCCATACCTAATGCACCAATTTTTCCTTGTTTCAATGCATTAATCGCAGCAGCAGAGTCAATCAATGCGCCACGGCTGGTGTTAATAATCATCACACCATCTTTCATCTGTGAAAAAGCCGTTTCATTTAATAGATGATGATTATCTGCGGTTAATGGACAATGTAATGAAATAACATGAGAATTTGCGTAAATTGTCGCCAAATCGACATACTCAGCACCCAAATCAAGTACGGCTTGATTTGGATAAGGATCATAGGCTAGCAATTTCATACCAAAGCCTTTTAATATGCGTAATGTCGCTAACCCTATTTTACCTGTACCAATAATACCGGCAGTACGATTATGCATATTAAAGCCAGTTAAGCCTTCTAATGAGAAGTTAGCATCACGAGTACGTTGATAAGCTCTGTGTATACGACGATTAAGTGACAGCATCATACCAACAGCATGTTCTGCAATAGCCTCTGGCGAGTAAGCAGGAACACGGACAACCGTTATGCCTAATTCAGCGGCGGCTTCTAAATCGACATTATTGAATCCTGCACAGCGTAATGCGAGGATGCGTATATTAAGGCTAGCAAGCTCTTGTAAAACCGCACGGTTAGCATCGTCATTGACGAAAATACAGACAGCATCAGCACCAACGGCATTTTTTGCGGTTTGTTCTGTCAAATTAAAATCGAAATATTCAATATCATAATGATATCCATTATGTTGATTGACCCATTCCATGTGCTTACGATCATAATGTTTAGTACTATAGGAAACGATTTTCATCCAGTCTTCTCTACTCTCGATTAAATTTTTATTCAGAGGCTGGAAAAACAAGAATTATCCAGCCCCAACATGAAAGAAATTAATACTATCATTATAAACAATTTAACGAGGTAAGTGGATGATTCAGGTTTGTTTAAAAGGAACATGATGTGTTGTTAAGAAAAACAATCAAATGGACAGGGACGATTCTACTAGGCACTGGTCTAATAGGCACTGCTTTATGGGTGTCTATTCCTCGTTGGTTGCCTGTCGTTGCTCATTATTACTTACCTGAAGGTGTAACACTTTCTTTATCACAGCCTAAATTACAGCGTCTGGGTGTTTCAATTGAGAACATCGAATTAAAAATAGAGAGCTGCCTTTTAGCTAATCTTGATAATTTTGTTTTCTCTTATCAAAAAGAGCAGATTGATAAACTTCAATTTAATAGCCAGCAACTTGCCGTTGATGAACAATGTTTTTCAATGATGTCTGCAAGTAAGCAAGAAGAAACGGCAACTGTTCCTCTTGAGATAAATTCACTACTAACCTCAATACCTCATTTATCTGTCAATATTGACAATGTGCTCTTAAAAGAAAATGTTCGCTATCAAGGTGCATTACAACTAAAAACAAAAAACAATGGGCGATTAATTACTTACCAAGGAAAAAATGCTCAACTTGGTCTTTTTATTAGAGATAACCAGTGGCTTGACATTAAACAGCTTAAGGTGAATTTACCTGATGATAACAATATTGAACTTGCGGCTGAAATAGCGCTTCCTCTTGATGTCGCTTCATTACCAGAAAAAGGAAGCATTGATGCGACGCTATTAACGTCTCATTACGTTTATCCATTGGTTTTTATTCTTGAATGGGTAGGACAATCAGGCACTATTTCAATTGCTGAACAAGGTGGTGGTCATGCATTGGCTTTACTACCTTGGAAAGTGACACCCGAAAATATAGTGATTGAGCAAGGTCGTTGGGAATGGTTTGGATTAGATCAACCTTTGCGAGGTGGTGTAAATATAAACATTGCCCAATGGCAAAAAGGATTAACGGATTTAAGATTAACTGCACGATTAAATGTGATGACAGAAGGCAAAGCGGGAAAAGGAAATTTAGTGATATCGATCCCTGAAACCGCAGTAAATTGGTTAGATGCTCAAATTCCTATTCAAATCACAGGTGTTGTTAATAAAGAATTAATGCAAGCTAGTGCACAATTACCTGTTAAAGTCACGGGCATGTTGACAGATCCTACTGTTGAATTTCAATCTGGCTCTTTGTTTCGTTTTAAAGGACCAGTCACGGAAACGCTTACCATCACCGATGCGCGTTTACCTTTAGCCGGGACGACACTTTCAACAAAAGGTTTTAATGGACGTTTAAATGCGATAGTCGTTGCCCAAGATAGTATTTGGGGAGATTACCGCATTCATTTTCAAGGTAAAGCCATTGATTTTTTACCAGATAATGGGACTTGGCAATGGCGCTATTGGGGCGAGGGGAATTTACTACCATTAAAAGCACGTTGGGATATTGCAGGAACAGGTTATTGGGCTGATAAATTAGTGAGTTTTGAAAAACTCAATACAGGTTTTGATGTTTTAAAATATCAACACACTACGATGACTGCACCAAGATTATCGTTGCTAAGCCCATTTCGTTGGATCAGAGATGATAAAAATCCGACATTTAACGGAAAGCTAAAATTAACAAGTCAACGTATTGATTTTCCTGCAGGTGGTTTTTTAGATAAAACAGATTTTATTGCCACAGTCAGCGGTGATTCTCCTTTTAACTTTCATGTAAAAGGAGAATTAAGTGCTAAACCGAATATAGGACCTATTGCAATAAATACGCGTTGGGATGGCGCAAGATTAAGAGGCCAAATGCGTTGGCCTTCACAACCTATTAATGTTTTTCAATCGCTATTACCAGAAGATTTAGGGATCACTCTTGATAAAGGCGAACTCTACACACAAGCAGATTTTTCTATTGCACCAGAACAAGGACTTATTGCTGGTGGACATCTTGTTGTTAAACAAGGTGGAATGTGGCTTAAAGATGGCATTTTAGATGGTTTAGATTTTATCTTACCTTGGCGTTTAAACGGAGATGAGTGGCAACTCGGGGTTAAACAGCCGGTTCAGCTACGAATAAAGCGCGTTAATAATCTTTTTGATATGACGGATATTACGGCAGATCTACAAGGTTTTTACCCTGCAACAGAAAATAAGCCGTTAGTTTTATCAAATGTGAATGTAGCCATGCTTGATGGGACTATTTCGTTGGCAAAACTCACTATTCCACAACATGATGCAGCAATTATTTCTATTGATAATATTCAATTAAGTCATTTATTTACTTTATTAAAAGTGACGCAATTTGCTGCATCAGGTAAAGTTAGTGGTGAGTTTCCGTTCTTTATTAATAATAATCAATGGATTATTAAAGATGGTTGGTTGGCTAATTCATCTTACTTAACGTTAAGACTTGATAAAGATTTTGTTGATTCGATTGATGATAATAATATGTCAGCGGGTGTTGCTATGGCATGGTTACGTTACTTAGAAATCAGTCGTTCTTGGACTCGTGTTAATTTAAGTAATTTGGGTGAGTTAGTGCTAGAGGCTGAAATTCATGGAACGAATCCGTTAGAGGATAAACGCCGTCAGGTTAATCTCAACTATCGACATGAAGAAAATGTCTTCCAATTATGGCGAAGTTTACGATTTGGTTCACAATTGGAAGAGTGGTTAGAAAAAAGCTTATCAGATTTAGGGAGTGAGTCAGAGTGAAACCATTATTCTTAAAAAAACTATTTTTATTAATGTTCTTAATGATGGGAATATCAACTTTAACTGGATGTATTCGACTAGAAGTCGCCACACCCGATAAACCGATTAATATTAATATGAATGTTAAAATTGAACATGAGATTAATGTAAAAATAGACAGACAAGTTGAAGATCTCTTAAAAAATAACAGCGCCATTTTTTAAAGGGTAAATGATGAATTATAAAAAATATCTCTTAAGTTTTGCGTTAATGTTGACTTTAGCCAGCACCAATGCCGCGGCATTAACACTTGATGAAGCAAGAGCGCAGGGATTAGTAGGGGAAACATTTAGCGGTTATATTGAGCTTGTACAGACAAATAACAAACAAGCTCAGCAACTTGTTGATGAAATAAATCAAGCTAGAAAAGCAAAATATGCGGAAATCGCAAAAACTAACCAAGTAACACCTGATTCTGTTGCTCGACTTGCGGGTGAAAAATTAGTTGCAAGAGCTAATGAAGGTGAGTTTGTTAAAGGCATCAATGGAAAATGGGTAAAAAAGTAGTTCATTCTTAAATGTATATCTAACTTCATTTTTTTTATTGTAAAAGCACGATGTATGATAATTTTCCATCGTGCTTTTTTATTATTCATCATTACCATTGAAATTAACAATATCGTCATTGATTATGACAATAAAATGAAGGTTTGAACGTATATAACCAGAAGCGGGTGGCATATTATCTTTTTTAACGTAATTAACTAAAAAAAAGAACTCAGCCTCTCCATCAATCAGTTCTTCAGCGAATTCATTCTCTTTATTGAGATTTATGGGTCTTTCTTCCTCATTGTACAATAATTGAAATGCAATATTACTGCTTGCATTAGGGGCACTAATCATATTTTTCAAATAACCGGTTGTATTATCAATACTCGTATTTTCAATTTTTAAACGAATATCCCCATTGCTTTTAGAACAATCCTTTATAGTAATAAGAATAATGTGAGGATCAATGTTTGCTAACTCCCCTTTATCATCTGATAAGAAATCATTTTCGTTAATAGAAAGTCTATCACTTGTATTTTCGTGAATGTAATTCACATCACAAGTTAATGGTATATCATGATCACCACGTCTTATCGGTGATGAAAATGAGAATGATGAATAAAGTAATGTTATAATTAGGTAGGCAATAAATTTTTTATTTTTCATGTTTAATAACTTTCTTTTTAATTAAAGACAATTGATTTCTTTTTTTATTAAATCTTTTTTCTTATCATCAGAATCCAATTTATAATGAAACTGGCATTGCTTATCGTCTCCCCAGTTTATTTTTACTAATCCATGTTCATTAATACCAGAAAGGAAGATAAGATTATTATCTGTCACTAAACCATGTAAGATAATATTATCTCCCTGATCAAGAACGGTTACTTTTGAAGCAAATGGAAGTGGGGTTATAGATTTGAAAATAACACGATAACCAGTTTTTATCGGAAAATAGATTTTTGATATCGCGCCTAATGTTGGAATAATACTTTTACTATAATATTTCGCCTCAGCGAGTTGAGGTATCGTTGTTGCATTTAATTTTACTTTATTTACTCTATAGGGAGTAATGTTATTTAAAATTAGATTACCAAAAACATCTGTTTCCGCTTTTGATGAGAATGATGTTTTTATACCTGCGACACCTTGAGTATTAATTAATGCAAACGTTCTGCCTAAACGAGGTGTTAGAGTAATACCATCAGAATGCAAAACAATTGCTCCATTAACAGAAAAATTCAAGTTGTAGTTATTCTCTGATTTATTTCCATAAAAAGTATAAGATTGATAATTATTCTGATAGCGTACATTAGCAGAAAATGGGTTGGATATCCTTTTATGATGATGTGTATGTTGATAGTTTATTGAATACCCTAAATTATTATTCAATAATGTACCACCCATATTTGTACTGTTTGCAAAATGTTTATTATTAAGTTGATAACTTGTCTGATTATTAATCCAATGATGATGGTTATCATTTCCTATTGGTATATGAAAGTTAAGTGAAAAAAAATGGTCTGATAAGTATTTTTCTTTTTTTAAACTATACTGAAAGTTATAATTTATTCTATTTATTGAGGATGAAATAGAGGTTCCCAACTCGAAATTTTTGGATAAGTTATAATGAATTTTATCACGATAATAAAAAGAGATATAACCTAGTGCATTAATATTTTGAGATAAAGAGAATGAACGATTCTTTTGAACTTTATCTTCTGATGGATGATTATCTAAATACCGATAAAAAGATATCTCAGATGTAAAATAAGTTTGTGTTGTTGGGACGTTTTTTTGATAACGAAATTGATATTTAAATCTATTGTTAATGTCTTTTTCGTAACTTAGATTTGTTGCTAAACCACCTAATATTCCTAAATCTAAAGATAATCCAGATAAATAACTTTGCTTATTATCCCATTTTTTTATTGCACTATAAGAAGTGATTTTTTGGCTAAGGCCATATGAAAATTCGCCTAAAAGGAAAAGAGGTCTTTTATTATCAGGATGATCAGGCAATGTACCTGATATAATATTATATTGATAGCTTCCTTTATTTAATTGATTTGGTAATGATGTAAAGTAGTGTGTCGAAATTTTTACTCTTCCATCTGTTTCTTTGATCTCCAAAATGAGTTTTTCACTTCCTATTGAAGGTAATGAATTTAACAAAAAAGGGCCGGGAGGAACGGTTGTTTCATAGATGATCTTATCACCTTGTTTTATGATAACGTCAGCTTGAGTGTCTGCAATGCCTTCAATAACGGGTCTATTAGCGTAAAGTGTATTATTTGCAATTAAATTATTGGATATTAATTGAAAGCCAACTATTTTATCATTTGATAATATTCGTGTTGTAGGTGAAAACTTACCGCCATAAAAAAGCGAAGAAAAAGAATTAATTTGTCGATATGCATAAATTGATGAAAGCTGAGATTGATGGCTATCTTTCCTCCAATTAAATCCACTTTGGCTACGTACACGCCAAGCTCCCATATTCATACCTGAGTGTAAATTAAGTTTTTGCTCAGGCGATTTTTTCTGATGGTATTTAATCCAATAAGAATATTGACTGAATAATGCGGTAACACCATCATCCCAGTCATCTTCATTGATAGTATAGCTCTCTTTATTTATTAATGCTTTTTGTGGAATGATTAGGTTTAATTTTTGATTGGAAAACTGATATTTAAAATCAATTGAATAATCGCTTAAAGGTATAGGTTCTACATTTTCTTTACTTATTGCATAAAAATCAATGTCAATACCAAGAGATTTAAAATCATCGATAGAAAAACAAGGAATTAAATTATGATCTATCCTTTTAAAATAAAGGAGTTTTGTCATTTTCTTTTTATTATTAATATGAATAAAAGAGTGATAAAATCCTTCAGGTTTATTATTTTCAAGAAGTAATTTAATTGTTTCCTCACTAACATTAGAAAATGAATGAGAATAAAGAGAGAGTGAGTTATTCTGAGCAATAACATCTTTGCTGAAAATAATCATTAAAACAAAGAAAGTGTTCTCTATTTTTTTAGATTTAATCTTCATTAATTATGGCCTTATCTTTTGCATTTATTTCTACGCCATATTGATCAATTGCTGTCCATTTAATCAATCCAGTTTCTTTAATTATATTTTTTGTATTATATTTTTTAAATGGGGGGATTGTTTTACTATTGTTGTTAAATAATACCCCATTAAAACTAATTTTCATTAGAGTAATAAAATAAGGAGTGGGATTGTTTATAATCAATTCATGTTTTTTATTCTTTAAAAATTCGATTTTTTTATAAGCATCTACTGCATTTTTTTCTATTGATATGGGTCTGTATATTAAGTTATAGACAGAATTCATTGAGATATGTAATAAATTCTTATCTTCATCTGAATCAGATAATAGCGGTATTCTTTTTATATTTACTCGATACAGTGTTTCTCTGTCTTTTTTTTCTATTTCATCTATTTTAAATATTTTTAAAGAATAATGTTCATTATTTTCTATTTTAAAGAGTGGAGGTGTGATCATAAAAGGTAGTTCAGTACGATTGTTTTCATCATAATGTGAAATCCAGCTTTGTATGAAATAATCATTATCTGTGTTATTTTTTATTTCAATAATTTCTTGATTTTTACTTTCAATAAAAATAAATTTATCCTTATTTATTTTTATTGATGTGTACCCATAAATAGGAAGGATGGTCAATATAGATAATACAGTGAGTTTTATTTTTTTAATCATGTTCTATTAATATATAGTGAATTTATATTATTGGTTATAAATGTAGAATATTAAGACAAAGCTGGAAAACCAGCTCTGTCTATTTTAAAAGAATTAGCCATTCTTATCATCAGCAACATCAGCAACATCAGCAACATCAGCAACATCAGCAACATCAGAGTAAATAACATCAAAATTTAAGCTGGCTTTTATTTGGCCTGCTGTTGCTTCTTCCTGATCTGGTTTTTTATAATTGGCAAAAAATGTATAGCTTGCCGAATCATTATGTTGGTTAATATTTGTTTTAAACGCAGCAGGGTTTTCTTGTGATAAATCTAATATAGCTTTATCTGTATTTAAAATAGCAATAGATACATTGCTAGGATTATTCTCAACTACTTTATTTTCTAATGTGCTTTTTCCTTGATTTTGGATCCTTAATTTTATATTTTCAAGTTCATTAGTACAATTTTCAAAATGAATATTAATTTGTCCTTCTTCTATGTTTGCTAAATTGGTATTGGTAAAATCATTTATTTGAATATTAGGTAGCTGAATGGGAGCTATAGCTTGTAATTCGCATTTAGGACTTGCTATTACTCGACCATTAATTTCAACCACGCCTACACCATTTTCTATATATTCAACTGCATTTGCTTGAGTTGATAAAAAAGCTGTAGATAAAATCAGTATTGAGAGTAAATTTTTATTCATTGTAAATTCCATTTATTTAATTAATAAAACCATTTAATTTTAGATTGTCGCTTAGAGCAATTTAATATTATTAATTTTGTTTTTATAAATCAAATAAAACTTATTTTAATATATTTATTTTCATGGCGAATAAAAGAATAAAAAATAAGAAATACGTCATTTAATATTTTATATCGAATTATTATTTCACGATGTTAGATGATGTTAGAGTAATCCTCTGATAAGGTTTTTTAGTTATAAATGTTAAAGGTTATTTTTTATAAAAGAAAAAGGGGGGGAATATGCTTGATGAAAGTTTATATTAGCTATAAAAAAAGCACCTAATTTAGGTGCGATTATAAAGAGAATATAAATAATTATTTTATGGTGATATTTTTTGTACTAATTACAGTATCCATTTCTTTTTGTGCTTGTTGGTGAGATTGCTGTGCGTATTCTTCCCCAAATGCAGTACCCTCAGCCATAATAAACTGCACGTCATTAATACCAATAAAGGCTAAAAATTGTTTTAGGAAAGGTACAATAAGGTCTGATGGTTGATCTTTATGAACACCACCACGACTGGTTAATACAACCGCTTGTTTGTTTTTAAGTAAACCAACAGCACCAGCCTCTGTATAAGTAAATGTTTCGCCTGCGCGAGCAATAAAATCAATATAATGTTTTAATTGCGCTGAAATTGAAAAGTTATACATTGGTGCTGCAATTACTATCATATCGTGGGCTTTTAATTCACTAATTAATTCATCTGACAATGCTCTGGCTGTTTTTTGTTCATCCGATAGCATTGCAGTCTCTTTGCCAAAAGCAAATAATGTAGCTTGATCTAAAACAGGCACAGGATCTTTGGTGAGATCACGTATTGTAATCAAGTCATCTTTATGATTAGTTTGCCAATTTTCAATAAAATAATCGGTCATTTTATTACTGTGTGAATAGTTATCTAAAATGCTGGATTTCAGTACAAGGATTTTTTTCATTATTTTCTCGTGGTCTATAACATGTTCTATTTATTTAAACTTATTTGTTAACACCAGTTTACTCTATCCTTAAAATATCACATCTCAATCCTTTGAATATGCTATTCAAAATTATTGATTATATGAAATTATATACTAAGAAATTTAATCAAGCCTTTATGTGCCAATAACCTGTTGTGATATCATACGGGCATTAGTTTTGATTAGAATAACCTCAAAAAGGACAATAAAAGGTGACATTATCATCTGCCTCGCTCTATCAAGAAATAGAGCAATTATCGTTGCGGGAGCAGCAGCGATTAAAAAAACGTCTACGTGGCGTCGCTAAAATTAATAATGAAGAGTCTAAACAAGCGGTATTAAGTGCAATTAAAGGTGATATTACAACAGCACAACAGATGATAATTCGCCGTCGTGCCAATTGTCCTGAAATTACTTACCCAGAAAACCTTCCTGTTAGCCAAAAGAAAGATGCCATTTATAATGCAATAAGAGATAACCAAGTCGTTATTATTGCAGGGGAAACTGGCTCTGGTAAAACAACACAGATCCCTAAAATTTGTCTTGAATTAGGGCGCGGGATCAAAGGTTTTATTGGTCATACTCAACCCCGACGTTTAGCTGCACGTTCAGTGGCTGAACGTATTGCTCATGAATTAAAAAGTACGTTAGGTGGATCTGTAGGTTATAAGGTTCGCTTTAGTGATCATGTCGGTGATAATACCCTCGTTAAGCTAATGACAGATGGTATTTTATTGGCTGAATTACAGCAAGATAAGCTGTTACTACAATATGACACTATCATTATTGATGAGGCTCATGAACGTAGTTTAAATATCGACTTTATTCTTGGCTATTTAAAACAGCTATTACCTAAACGTCCTGATTTAAAAGTCATTATTACTTCTGCAACCATCGATCCTGAACGTTTTTCCAAACATTTCAACCAAGCACCGATTATTGAAGTGTCTGGCCGAACTTATCCTGTTGAAGTGAGATATCGTCCTATTGGTGGGGACGAGCTTGATAGCGATAAGGATATGACAGATGGCATAGTTGATGCTATTGATGAATTAAGCAGAGAAAGTGCAGGTGATATTCTTATTTTTATGAGCGGTGAGCGAGAAATTCGCGATACTGCTGATGCGCTGGATAAACTACAACTTCGCCATACTGAAGTACTGCCTTTATTTGCCCGTTTATCTAATAGTGAACAAAATCGAATTTTTCATCCTCATAGTGGTCGACGTATTATTTTAGCCACAAACGTTGCTGAAACATCATTAACAGTTCCCGGAATTAAATATGTTATTGATACCGGCTTTGCTCGTGTTAGTCGTTATAGTTATCGCACTAAAGTACAAAGACTTCCAATAGAGCCTATTTCTCAAGCTTCAGCAAACCAAAGAAAAGGG
Organism: Proteus alimentorum; assembly: GCF_002607735.1. GTDB lineage: Bacteria > Pseudomonadota > Gammaproteobacteria > Enterobacterales > Enterobacteriaceae > Proteus > Proteus alimentorum. Next base: position 312,077 of record NZ_NBVR01000031.1, on the reverse strand, counting down.
CGTTGTGGTCGTGTTTCTGATGGTATTTGTATTCGCCTTTATTCAGAAGATGATTTTATTTCTCGTTCTGAATTTACTGATCCTGAAATATTAAGAACTAACCTGGCATCTGTTATTTTGCAAATGACATCGATAGGGTTAGGTGATATTAGTGCTTTCCCATTTGTACAGCCACCTGATAAACGCAATATTCAAGATGGTGTTCGTTTATTAGAAGAACTAGGTGCGTTACAAGACGAGACCGATCATAATGGTGCTTATCGTTTAACCCCAATGGGGAAACAACTTGCACAACTTCCTATTGATCCTCGTTTGGCAAGAATGGTACTTGAAGCGCGTAAATATGGTGCAGTAAAAGAATTGATGGTTATTACCTCCGCACTTTCAATTCAAGATCCGCGCGAAAGACCAATGGATAAACAGCAAGCCTCTGATGAAAAGCACCGACGTTTCCAAGATAAAGACTCTGACTTCTTATCTTTTTTAAATATGTGGGATTATTTAAAAAACCAGCAAAAAGAGTTGAGTCATTCTCAATTTAGAAAATTGTGTCGCCAAGAATTCTTAAACTTTATGCGTGTTCGAGAATGGCAAGATGTTTATACGCAGTTGCGTCAAGTTGTCAAAGAACTTGGTTTCCCTGTTAATAGTGAACCGGCTGATTTTAGAAGTGTTCATGTCGCATTATTGAGTGGGTTATTATCTCACGTTGGACAAAAAGACAGCGATAAACAAGAGTTTACTGGTGCAAGAAATGCACGTTTCTCAATTTACCCAGGCTCTGGATTATTTAAAAAACCACCTAAGTGGACAATGGTAGCTGAATTAGTTGAAACCTCTCGTTTATGGGGGCGAATTGCGGCGCGCGTTGAACCCGAATGGATTGAACCTATTGCTGAACATTTGGTAAAGCATCACTATAGCGAACCGCATTGGTCAAAAGCGCAAGGCGCTGTAATGGCTAATGAGAAAGTTACGTTATATGGTTTACCTATTGTTGCTTCTAGACCGATTAATTACAGTCAAATTGATCCGCTTTTATGTCGAGAGCTCTTTATCCGCCATGCGTTAGTAGAAGGTGATTGGCAAACACGTCATGCATTTTTCCGTGACAATTTAAAACTACGGACAGAAGTTGAAGAGTTGGAGCATAAATCTCGTCGTCGAGATATTCTTGTTGATGATGAAACCATGTTTACTTTCTACGATCAACGAGTACCTCAGGATGTCGTTTCATCTCGTCATTTTGATAAATGGTGGAAAGAGGCACAAAAAGTATCACCTGATTTGCTTAACTTTGAAAAAAGTATGCTTATCAAAGATGATGCTAAACGTGTTAGCGCACTAGATTATCCCAATTATTGGCATCAAGATAATCTAAAATTACGCTTAACTTATCAGTTTGAACCGGGTACTGCGGCTGATGGTGTCACTGTTCATATTCCATTACCTATTTTAAATCAGGTAAAAGATGAAGGTTTTGATTGGCAAATTCCGGGTATTCGCCATGAGTTGATAGTGGCCTTAATTAAATCATTACCAAAACCTATCCGTCGTAATTTTGTACCAGCACCTAACTATGCTTCTGCTTTTTTAGAGCGTGTACCTCAAGTTGAAGGTGGCTTACTCGATAAACTTGAAAACGAATTACGCCGAATGACAGGGGTGACCGTTGATAGAGAGAGCTGGCAACTTGATCAAGTTGCTGATCACTTAAAAATGACATTCCGTGTTGTTGGCGATAAAAATAAAATACTGGCAGAAAGTAAAGATCTCAATAAATTAAAAGAGAACTTAAAGGAAAAAGTGCAAGAAACATTATCAGCAGTAGCCGATGATGGTATTGAACAACAAGATTTACATATTTGGAGTTTTGGTGATTTGCCTCAGCGTTATGAGCAAAAACGGGGTGGCTATTCAGTGAAAGCTTATCCTGCACTCGTTGATGAAAAAAACAGCGTGGGTATTAAGCTTTTTGAAACAGAATCTGAACAGCAAGCTTCTATGTGGGAAGGGGTAAGACGATTATTATTATTAAATATTCCGTCACCGATAAAATATTTACATGAGAAATTACCGAATAAAGCAAAACTTGGTCTTTACTTTAACCCTTATGGCAAAGTGTTAGAGTTGATTGATGATTGTATTGCTTGTGGTGTTGATAAACTAATGGCGTCTTATGGTGGTTTAATTTGGCAAGAAGATGAATATCAAAAACTGCAAGAATATGTCAGAGCTGAATTAAACGATGCTGTGGTTGAAATAGCAAAACAAGTTGAAGCGATTTTAACTCAAGTATTTGCTATCAATAAGCGTTTAAAAGGGCGGGTGGATATTAGTGTTGCTTTTGCATTATCTGATATTAAAGCCCAACTTGGTCAGTTAGTTTTTCCTGGTTTTGTTACCTCTCATGGATGGAAACGTCTTGCGGATATTCCTCGTTATTTGAGCGCAATTGAAAAACGAATGGAAAAACTGGCCATTGATCCTAATCGCGATCGCGCTCAAATGAGCCGAGTTGAAAATGTTATTCAACAGTGGCAACAGTGGTTAGGTAAGTTAACAGAGAAACAGAAGCAGCAAGAAGAAGTGCAAAATATTCGTTGGATGATAGAGGAGCTTAGAGTAAGCCTGTTTGCTCAGCAGATAGGTACACCATATCCAATATCAGATAAACGTATATTGCAGGCAATGGAACAAATTAGTTTTAACTAATTTAATTGTGACATGTTTAGACCCACAGGAACTTATGTTTCTTGTGGGTTTTTTATTGCCTAGTTAATTAATAGCTACCTATATATTAGTTACAACATACTATATGTTTATTAATTTATAAGCACCTAACCATCAATGCTAAAAATAACAGCTTAGTAAGAAAAATTTTTTTGACTTAAGTGAAATTGATTTTTGAGGGAAGTAAGGAAGAGAGTTGGAAAATAAGAGAGGTACTGTTTCTTCAGTACCTCTCGGGTTGTCTTTAGTAAAGAGTTAAGTAGCCTAATGCTGGAATAGCGCCAAAGAAGACAAGAGCCAATAAGATTTTTTCGCTGAATAGTAGGGGTTTTTTGTCTTTATATTGTTTTCGTGTATATAGAAATATCAGAATACCTGGTGCATACAGAACGACTGAAAGTAATAAGTTAATAACGCCTGATGCATAAAGTAGCCATAAACCGTAGAGACTTGCAGGTATGGCTATTAATAATAAAGCGCGACTACTGCGTGCAATTGCTACTTTAAATAAAAATGCACCGACGAGAAAATAAGGAACAAGGATCATCTCTGATGCAATGGTTAGTAATGTATTGTAGTTACTTCCCGTCAACCAAATTAAAACTAAAGAGAACTGGACTGCATAATTGGTAAACCATAATGAAGATGAGGGGGCATCATTTTTATTCTGCTTTCCTAATTGTTTAGGGAACGAGTGATGTAATGCGGCAATATAGGGCACTTCTGCTGCCATAATTGTCCAGCTTAAATAAGCACCACATACAGAGAGAATAAGACCCGCCGCAATAATTATCTCACCTATGCTACCAATAAGCTGAACAAGTAACGGAGCCATGGAAGGATTTTTCATCGCGGCCAATTCTGCTTGGCTTACTAAACCCTGTGATAATAAAGTGACAAGAATATAGATAATTAATGCGATAACAACGGCCAGTACTGTTGCTAAACCAACATCACGACGGTTTTTAGCTCTTGCGGAAACGACAACTGCGCCTTCAATACCAATAAATACCCACAACGTAATCAGCATGGTATTTTTGACTTGATCCCAAACAGGGATACCCAGATTTACACCTTTAAAATCAAGGGTAAATATATCCATATTAAAAGCTAATAGGGCGACAATAACAAATAATCCTAAGGGAAGGAGTTTTGCCATTGTCGCCATTAAATTAATGCTGGCTGCAGTTTGAACACCTCGTAAAACAAGAAAATGAACAACCCAAAGTAAGATTGATTCTCCAATTAATGCCTGCCATGTATTCCCATCACCAAAAATAACGTTCTCTGGTGTATCTGTAAAAAAGCTAAGGGCAGCAAAAACAATGACAAGATAAGAAACGTTAGCAACAACAGCGCAGATCCAATAACCCCATGCTGAACAGAAACCAATGAATTCACCAAATCCTTCTTTCGCATAGGTAAAAATGCCACCATCAAGATCAGGTCGAAGGCGAGAGAGGAGTAATAAAGATGTAGCAAGAAAGAGGATACCAATGCCTGTTATCACCCAGCCAATAATCAAGGCTGCAGGACTGGCAACTTCGGCCATATTTTGAGGCAAACTGAATACACCTGCACCAACCATTGAGCTTAATACTAATGCGGTGAGTGATATTAAGCCAAGTTTCTTATTCAAGGATAATTACCTACATGATTAAAATTGTAAATAAATAGCGTATTTTCTTGTTTTTTGGTCAGTAAATAGAATAAATATGAATATCTCAAATTTAAATAAAGATAAAAACACTAAAAAACAGCGAGATTTTACGGAGAGTTGACTTGGTTGTCTATGCATTAAATCATAAAAATTATTCACTTTTACAAAATAATGACTGATTGATTAAATTTTGAATAAAAAAAACCTTGCCAGAGCAAGGTTTTTTCGATAGGAAATTTTTTATTACTTGAATAGGTCTGCCGTAATAGTGACTGTACCGCCATCACTTTGCCATTCATTTGTAATATGATAGAACTTAGCGCCTTTTGCCGCGGCACGTTTAGCAACCTGATACGAGATTTCTGGTGAGTTTACAAAGTATCCACTAAAAGTAATGGTATCAAAAGGATCCATTAATGCAGCCGCAGCTTTGTTGACTTCTTGAATTTCAGTACCATCGGCTAAAGTGACAGTGTAACGACCACTTGAGCCAGAACTTTGTGTTTCAGCAAAAGTACCTACATTTCTATCAAAGTCTGTGTTTGAAGCAAGGCCTGGTTTTTCAACTTTATTTGCAGCGGCTCCGCCTTCTGCAATGAGTGCGCGACCTGCATCTGAGTCATAAGGAACGACGGCCTCTTGTGCCTGAATTGCACGTTTAGGCGCATCTTTTTTGTAGATATAAGCTGTTACTTCTTGGTTACCACCATCATTCGTTGATACGTTACGAACAATAAAGAATGATGCAGCACCTTTTTTAGCGGCCGCTTTTGCAATTGCGTCGTTAATATCAGGGGTTGTAGGGTAGTAACCGCGGATAGAAACTGTATCAAAAGGTTGTAGCAGAATTGCTTCAGGTTTTGGTAGTTCTTTCACGCCATGAAAAACACGATAGCTTTCTTGATCTGCTTTTGGTGCATCTTTATGGTATAGATCAGCAGTCACACTCATGTTGCCACTATCACTAATATCATCTAGACCTTGAATATAGAAACTATCAGCACCGACTTTATCCGCACGACGAGAGACCGCATCAGCGGCTTCATAAATAGCGTTAAAACGACCGATAACTGTAATTCTTTCAAATGGTTTTAGTTCTGCAGCTTGTTCGGGTGTTAATTCCTGAGCAGCCTGCGCAACAGTGATATTAGTTAAAGACAACATCGCTGCTGCGATGACTGAGGTTTTCAGCTTCATACAAAATCCTTCCGCCTTGCGCAATTAATATTGGTCATGTGCTGAACGTCGTGGTTTATCACATAGGGATTAATTATTACATGTAATAATAGCATTTGTCGCATTATTTTATTTAGCGAATCACCACAGAGTCAAATGACCAGTATATGTTACCAGATATTTACCTGAATATAGTGAATAATTCATAAATATGCCTTTTCGACTAAAATGATCTAATTAAGTTCAATTTTAGCTTTACACAGATATAGATTATTGGTTTTATTTTCAGTAGGTTATTAGAACTCCGATTAATGACATACATATTATTATTTTTAACATTTTTTTTGCATGAATGTGAAGTTAACGGAGAGGTTTTAACAGAACTCTATGGATAAGAAGGGAAAATTATGCGAATTGGTATACCCAAAGAGCGACTTTCTAATGAAACAAGGGTTGCAGCTACACCAGCTACAGTGACTCAACTCATAAAATTAGGATTTACAGTCGCAGTTGAAAATGGTGCGGGCATTGCTTCAAGTTTTGAAGATAAAGCTTATCAGGAAGCCGGTGCTGAGATCCTCGCTCTTCAAAATGTTTGGGAATCAGACATTATTTTGAAGGTAAATGCACCATTGGATAATGAAATTGCGTTACTACAAGATGGCGCGACATTGGTGAGTTTTATTTGGCCAGCTCAAAATGCGACATTGCTCGAAAAATTAGCTGAAAAGAATATTAACGTTATGGCTATGGATAGTGTGCCACGTATTTCTCGTGCACAATCTCTTGATGCGTTAAGTTCAATGGCAAACATTGCAGGTTACCGCGCTGTTGTCGAAGCTGCCCATGAATTCGGAAGATTCTTTACAGGACAAATTACTGCCGCAGGTAAAGTACCACCAGCTAAAGTGATGGTTATTGGTGCTGGTGTTGCAGGTCTTGCTGCGATTGGTGCAGCGGGAAGTCTTGGTGCAATTGTTCGCGCATTTGATACTCGCCCTGAAGTTAAGGAGCAAGTTCAAAGCATGGGCGCTGAATTCCTTGAGCTTGATTTTAAAGAAGAAGCAGGCAGTGGTGATGGCTATGCTAAGGTAATGTCAAAAGCATTTATTGATGCTGAAATGGCATTATTTGCAGAACAAGCAAAAGATGTTGATATCATCATTACAACGGCATTAATTCCAGGGAAACCAGCTCCTCGTTTAATTACAAAAGAGATGGTTGATTCCATGAAGCCGGGAAGTGTGGTAGTTGACCTTGCGGCTCAAAATGGTGGTAACTGTGAATATACCGTGCCTAATGAAGTCTTTACGACAGAACATGGCGTAAAAATTATTGGTTACACTGATTTAGCCGCTCGTTTACCAGCACAGTCATCTCAACTTTATGGCACTAACTTAGTGAACCTATTGAAATTATTGTGCAAAGAAAAAGACGGTAATATCAATATTGATTTTGATGATGTTGTCATTCGTGGTGTGACTGTCATTCGTGCTGGTGAAGTAACATGGCCTGCGCCACCTATTCAAGTTTCAGCACAACCTAAAGCCGCTCCTGCTGCAAAACCACAAGAAAAACCCGTTGCTAAACCGGTTTCACCTTGGAAGAAATACAGTGTATTAGCGATAGCCTTTTTATTGTTTGCATGGCTTGCAAATGTTGCACCGAAAGAGTTTTTATCTCACTTTACGGTATTCGCGCTTTCTTGTGTTGTAGGTTATTACGTTGTTTGGAATGTAAGTCATTCATTGCACACGCCATTAATGTCAGTGACCAATGCAATTTCGGGCATTATCGTCGTTGGTGCTTTACTCCAAATTGGTAGTGGTGGCTGGGTTAGCCTATTTTCGTTTATCGCAATATTGATTGCGAGTATTAATATTTTTGGTGGATTCACTGTTACTCAACGTATGTTGAAAATGTTCCGTAAAGGATAAGGGAGACAATTATGTCCAGCGGAGTTGTTACAGCGGCATATATTGTCGCCGCGATATTATTTATTTTCAGCCTTGCCGGCTTATCAAAGCATGAAACCTCTAAACAAGGTAACTACTTTGGTATTGCAGGGATGGCAATTGCATTGTTCGCAACCATTTTTGGACCTTATGCTGGTAATGTTGGTTGGATCATTATTGCAATGGTAATCGGTGCCGTGATTGGTATTCGTTTAGCTAAAAAAGTCGAAATGACTCAAATGCCAGAATTGGTCGCAATCTTGCATAGCTTTGTAGGTTTAGCGGCGGTTTTAGTGGGTTTTAACAGCTATCTTGACCACAATACAGCCATGGACCCTGTCATGGTGAATATTCACCTAACAGAAGTCTTTTTAGGGATCTTCATTGGTGCTGTTACATTTACAGGTTCAATTGTCGCTTATGGTAAATTAAGCGGGAAAATGTCCTCTAAACCGATGATGTTACCTAATCGTCATAAATTAAACCTAGCAGCTTTAGTTGTTTCTTTTTTATTGATGGTTTGGTTTGTTAAAACTGACAGTGTTGGCTTACAAGTTTTCTTAATCATCATAATGACTGCAATTGCCTTGGCATTTGGTTGGCATTTAGTTGCATCAATTGGTGGTGCAGATATGCCAGTTGTTGTTTCGATGCTGAACTCTTACTCAGGATGGGCTGCTGCCGCCGCGGGCTTTATGTTAAGCAATGACTTGTTAATTGTAACGGGTGCCTTAGTGGGTTCTTCCGGTGCTATCCTTTCTTATATTATGTGTAAGGCGATGAATCGTTCTTTTATTAGCGTAATAGCAGGCGGATTTGGTACTGATGGCTCAGCTTCAACAGAAGAAGGTGAAATGGGTGAGTACCGCGAAACAACAGCAGAAGAAGTGGCTGATATGCTGAAAAACTCAACCTCAGTTATTATCACTCCAGGTTATGGATTAGCAGTTGCTCAAGCACAATACCCTGTACATGATATTACTGAAAAATTACGCCAACGTGGTGTGAAAGTGCGTTTTGGTATTCACCCAGTAGCAGGGCGTTTACCGGGCCATATGAATGTGTTGTTAGCAGAAGCTAAAGTACCTTATGACGTTGTATTAGAAATGGATGAAATCAATGATGATTTCTCTGACACTGATACGGTCTTGGTAATTGGCGCTAACGATACCGTAAATCCAGCGGCACAAGATGATCCAAATAGCCCAATTGCAGGTATGCCGGTATTAGAAGTGTGGAAAGCGCAGAATGTTATTGTGTTTAAACGCTCAATGAATACAGGCTATGCAGGGGTTCAAAATCCACTGTTCTTTAAAGAAAATACACAAATGTTGTTTGGTGATGCTAAAGCCAGTGTGGATGCAATTTTAAAAGCACTGTAATAGATACAGATAGCGAATAGTAAAAAGCCAGTCAATTCACTTCGTTGACTGGCTTTTTTGATGGTGTTTTAAAAATTATCTTTTGAGTATTTTAATAGTACATTATAGAACTCTATAAATTGATAAACTTTGGGAAGTTTAATCGTTGTTTGATTTAATTCTTTTAAAAACATATCTGGTGAATTTATATTGGAGTCAGCTGTATAGCTCAAAGCATCCAAATCATCAGAACTAATACATATCATTCCTTTAGCATTAATTTCTATATTAAGATGGACAAAGTTGTTACTTAAATTGAGTATTGCTTCAACAATTGACGGCTTTAAAAATTTAGCAAGCTGATGTTTATCTCGAGCACCTAGAGAAAATCGTTGATTAAATTGATGCGATGCTAATTGATAGGATAATTTATGAGGTGTTTTTCCTTCACTAATAATAAAAATATTTTTAAATTGAGGTGGAAAATGAAATATCATGCCACAGCGACAAGTTGTATATAATTCTTTTTTAGTTGTTACATCACGCTCAACAAATTCATTATGATAAAAATAAAATCTTTCATCGCCTTCGTGAATAGATTGATGTTCTAATGTGATCCTTCTTGGTTCACTGCCACGTTTAAATTCCTCAAAATCATCTATAACAGAACTGACATAACCATTTTTTATTGGCATACAGTGTAAGTTAAGATCAAGTAATCCCCATTTTTGATAAATTTCAGCGCTGATATCATCAAACTTACTGCAAATAGCAACAAATAGCCATCCATAATAAAAAACACCCAATAAAGAGAGAATAAATGTAAATAAGCCATACACGATAAAATGTATATTGATGAAGCTAATAAAAAGGAGCGTAAAACCTAATGTAAAAAGAAAAATGGCAATGTAATAAAAACGTCTAGGCTTTAACTTTTTAATAGATAATATACTTTCAGTAATTTCTTGATAACTTTGTTGATATTTTATTTGTTGTTCCAAAAGACTTAAATTTTGAACGATCTTTGTATTTTTAAAATTTAGCAAAATAGGTACCTAAATGTCTCTATGTATTTAAAATGTAGGTGTAAAACCTATTTCAAGTGATGAAGATTTATGTTCAAAAGGCATTGCGAGTCTTTTTTTCGTGAAGATCTTATTAAGATAATGATTGGGAAATACTTCGATACAAGAATTAAAGATTGCTACATTGCTGTTATAAATACGGATTGCGGCCCCAACATTATCTTCTTGATTTGAAATTTCATTAGCTAAATTACAATAAAGATCAATGGACTTTAACTCTGGATAGTTTTCCAACACGATATTCATACTTTTCAACATGTGTTGGAAGTGATGTTGAAAATGCTCCAAATCATTGGATGTAATGTTATTAGGTAAATCTGTTAATTTTACCGCAGCGCTACGCATCTGAGTTAAATCAACAAGCGTTGAGGATTCAAATTCTTTATGTTCTTTTACCAGAGACTCTATTTTCGGAATAATTAAAGATTTTTGGCGTTGTTGCGTAACTACATCGGCCCAAGCTTGATGTACGCGATGATGATTTTTAATAATACTATTGTTTATATAGATACAATAAATCAGACTAAAAACTATAATAATTAAAGAGATAAGTGAAAGTGTCATTTTTATAATCCTTTTGCTTTTTATCCTAAGTAAAATGATACCGCTGGTTAATTAATTTATTATTTTAAACAATTATAATGATATTAATTATTCTTTATTGATGCATCGAAGAATGATGAAAATATGAAAAAAATTTAGATAAAACAAAACGCCAATTGAATATTAATCAATTGGCGTTTTATTGGTATACAGAGCAATAAGTTTAATCGTGATCACTATCAACAGTAATCGGACAAGTAAAACCATCTGGCTTGATGGCTAGTAAGTCACATTTGAGATGATCAATGAGCTGTTCTGCCGTATTTCCTAAGAACGCGGCGGAAAGACCGGTTCTTCCTAAGATACCCAAAACGACAATACCCGCATTTAACTCTTCACAAACTTGGGGGATCACTTGTTCTGGCAATCCTTCTTTAACATGTGTTTTCTCTTCTGGGATACTGAATTTTTGGCGTAACTCTTTCATCGCAATAAGATGTTGACCGCGTAGGGCATTGTTATAAAGATTTGGATCAAAATCAGGTAGCTCAATCGCAATATTGATAGGAGCAACAGGGTAAGCACTGAGTAGATGAACATCAGGATCTTTCTGTATACGATGAGACAAGTCGGTTGTTAGCTCAATCAGTTTTAGATTAAGGGCATCATGATAAGATTCTTCATTCGATAAATTGGTGGCGACAACGATAGTTCCGTATTCAGGCCACTCTTTATCTTTGACCATCCAAACAGGGCAAGGGCATTTTCTAAGCAGTTGCCAGTCAAGGGGGGTAAAAATAAGGGAACCTAATTTATCATGTTGATGAGCCATTTTGATCAGTAAGTCATGTTGATGTGCAACAACTTCTTCAATAATTGCCTCATAAGGGCGATTATGCCAAATGACTTTTATATCAATCTCTATACCAGCTTCAAGGTAATAGCGTGCTTGTTGTTTGATCCAAGCAGCTTTCTGGCTGATAACACCTTTACGCATTGCATTACGTTCATCGGGAGATAAAAGGGTTGTCATGTCATAAGAGAGATCATAAACAGGTAGAAAAGCTTTTATCCGCCCACCATTACGCTGAACGATATAGACAGCACGGCGAAGTGCTGGTTGGTCATCTTGGTTAGGATCAATGACAACGAGAAGGTTTTGATATTTTTCCATTGTAATATCCTCTTTAGGGCTGGATTTATCCATCTACAATTTAAAGATAACCCAAGAAGATAAAATGCAATAGCACAAAATAGAAAACGGGGCACAAATTTGTGTGCCCCGTTATAAAATTAGCGTGTGAAATGTAACAGATTAAATTTCAACTGATGAAGGAAGTTTACCTGCCAATTCACTTAACAGCGTACTATCTTCGATAGTAATGTATTTGCCTTTAACGCTTAACATGCCACTTTTCTGGAAGCGACCAAGTAAACGGCTAATCGTTTCAACGGTTAAACCTAAGTAATTACCGATATCACCACGAGTCATGGTTAAACGGAACTCACGAGGAGAAAAACCACGCTGTGCGAAACGACGAGAGAGGTTATAAATAAAAGCAGCCAGACGTTCTTCTGCATTCTTTTTCGATAGCAGTAAGATCATTTCTTGGTCACCTTTGATTTCACCACTCATTAGGCGCATCATTTGTTGACGTAAGTTAGGCATTTTGCCTGACAGGTCATCCAACGTTTCGAATGGAATTTCACAAACCATAGATGTTTCTAAAGCTTGTGCGAAACTTGGGTGTTCAGTATTAATAATGGCGTCAAAGCCAACCAAATCACCAGCAAGATGAAATCCTGTTATTTGCTCGTCGCCTTCTTCCGTAATGGTATAACTTTTAATTGTACCGGAACGTATGGCATAAAGTGATTTCAGCTCATCACCTGCTTTAAACAAGGTTTGACCTTTCTGGATGGGCTTTTTACGCTCGATAATATTATCGAGTTGATCAAGCTCATGCTCGTTTAAAGTAAACGGGATGCAGAGCTGGCTAATACTGCAATCCTGACAATGGATTGCACAACCGCCAGATTGGATTCGGCGAACGACGCGTTTTTCTGGGATCATAAGCTTGCTCATTACAAATAAAAATATTGATATGCGTCAATTTTAACACATATTGCAGTAATTAGTAAGGGGAATAACGGTACGTGTGGAAATAATTCCGAATGTAACAAAACATGTATCTTGATAAAAACAATGTTTTGCTTAAAGGTCTATTTAGAACAATTTGCGCTAACCCTATACTCAGTTGGTATATTATTCGATTTTTTAACGAAGTCATAGTGCTATTACTAAATTATCCTTGCCAAAAGCCAAAAATGAAGAGGCGATTCAATATTTTCTATCTTTATATTGACATTTTATTTACGGCTTTCTCTTAAATTCGTGTTTTTTATGCATAACTCTTTATTTTTATAACAAAAAAGTAGGTAAAGTTAACTAGATGTATTTTTGATGCAACTTAATGCTACCTTGAATTAGCTTTTCCTTATAAAAAGAGGGGGATCTGCAAAGAAGTGCTGAATTTATGTTTATAGGTGCATTATTTGCAGCCGGCGTCGTTATTGCACTGTCAATAACCGCATTTCATGTTAAAGCCTTTGTGAATGATGAGTGAGCAAAAAGGATTGTAATAAGTGCATTATTGGTTGTTTTTCTTGCTGTAACATTACGTATGGCGGTACAGCCGTTCTATTTGGAATGGATGTCAGCAGTCATTTCAACAAATGATGCAATAACGTTCCCTCATACGCCTATCATTGCGTATAATGAAACATTCGGGTTAAGAATATCTGCATGGCTCATGTCAGTTTTTGGTATTTTAATGATGGGATACAGCGTATGGAGATATCGCAATGCTGTATTTACTTCAGGGTTGCGTATGGTGTTAGCAAGTAGCGCAATAATACTAATTGCAGAAATTCTTAATCGTTTTGCATTCTTTATTGTTAAGTCGTGGAGTAGTGATGTATGAGGCGTTTTATTAAGGTGGATCTTCCTCCTGAACCGATTATTAATGATAAATGTGTTAGAAAACGCCTCAAACAAAGCTTATGTGATAGTTGCTCTAAAGTTTGCCCCGCAGGCGCTATCACTTTTGCTCATTTAGATGTGAAAATAGACAATGAACGCTGTTTCCAGTGTGGTAATTGTCTATTTACCTGTCCCGTTGATGCTATAGAAAATATCGCACCTTATGAAAGAACACACCAAGATAATTACCTTGTTGTTAATCATGATGAACCGTTAGCAAGTACAGAAGAATTATTAGTGTGGCACCGCCAATATCAAATTAAAGGTATGAAGATAGCGCAGCCTTTAGTGGATAAATGGCTTCCTGTTTTAGCAAATTTAAATCTTCAATTAAAAACATTACAAGAGCCTATTTGGCAATTAATTATCACAGAGCCTACTGATATTGATAGTGGGCGTCGCTTTATGCTTTTTCGTCAAAAACTGGATGAAAAGCCACTCAATAAAAATCAAGTAAGAACAGGATTAAATGCAAGAAAACAACTTTATCCTGAAGATAGCTGGTTCCAAATTCAGTTAGATAAAGACAGTTGTATTCTTTGTTCTGCCTGCGCCAAAGTGTGTGATGAAGGTGCGATTGAACTTGAAAATAATATATTTACGCTTGATGAAAAACGTTGTACGGGTTGCATGAGTTGTGAAGTGGTTTGTTTTCCTAAATCTATTCATATTAATGAACACGTTGCTAAAAATAACGAACCGATACACTACCATTATTATGATGCTCACTGTGAAAAATGCCGTTTAGCCTTCTTGTCGTGGACTCCTGAAGCAAAATTGTGCCCGATTTGCATACAACATCAGAAGCAAGGTTGGTTATAATCTCTCTCAAATACACTTAAGTTATTTATTGCTTAGTAAGCTAACATTCTTATTAAAATAAGAAATAAGATGTTGATTTTGTTGATCTATCATTAAGTTCTGAGAGTGACCAATTAAAATGGGAGTATATGATGAAAACAACGGTTTTACCTGTGGATATGTTAGAAATTGCCATTACAGAGCCTGGTGGTATAGATAAATTACAACCCCAACTAGCACCAATACCGTCACTTCCTCCACATTATCTTTTGATCAAAGTTGCAGCTTCTGGTGTTAATCGCCCTGATATTTTTCAACGCCAAGGCAGTTACCCACCACCAGCAGATGCTTCACCAATTCCAGGCCTTGAAGTTGCTGGAGAGGTTGTCGCATTAGGCGAAGGCTGCACTAAATGGCAGTTGGGAGATAGGGTCTGTGCTTTAGTTGCTGGTGGTGGTTACGCTCAATATTGTATTGCACATGAAGACATCGCATTACCGTCAATGAATTTAACGGATATTGAAGCTGCAGCATTACCAGAGAATTTCTTTACTGTCTGGGCTAATTTATTCCAGTTAGGAAAACTAAAACAGGGTGAATCAGTTCTTATTCATGGCGGAACATCAGGGATTGGATCAACTGCCATAATGCTTGCTCACACCATCGGTGCGACAGTTTATACAACGGTCGGCTCTGAAGAAAAAGCTACCGTAGCTCGTGATCTTGGCGCTGATTATGTCATCAACTACAAACAAGCTGATTTTGCTAAAGAAATTCCTCTTTTAACTGAGGGAAAAGGTGTTGATGTTATTCTTGATATTATTGGTGGGGATTACGTAGAAAAAAATTATCAAGTTGCCAGCAAGTTTGGGCGCGTTATACAAGTGGGTATGATGAAAGGAATGCCTAAAAATTTAAATATGATGCCAATGATGATTAAGCGTTTAATTCATACTGGTTCAACGATGCGATCTCGCTCAATAGAAGAGAAGACACAAATAGCACAAGAACTAAAACAGCAAGTATGGCCACTTATTACTGAAGGAAAAATCAAACCAATCATTAATGCTATTTTTCCATTAGAAGAAGTAGGTAAAGCACACGAATTAATGGAGTCTGGTGATTTAATTGGGAAAGTGATGCTTGAAATCTTATCTTATAACGAAAAAGAGTAAAAATAAGAGTGTTTAAAACTTATTTGATATAAGAGTAAGCGCTTATTTTACTTTCTAAAAAGCGAATATTCCGAAAAACACATGTTCAATAGTTCATGTGTTTTTTTATATATTGAAGGAAAAATGGATAACATTTGAATAAACAAATTCTTATTTTAGATAAGTAATTTAATGTCTGTTCTTTTTAATAGGAACTAAGCGATAGAAATATTCATTGATTCTGATTAAAGCAGATTTAAGTATTGACCTTAGCAAAAATAATATCATATTTACAGAAATATAACTTAAATCAAAATTGATAATAAATTTAAGAAACTAACAAATAAAGCTAAATCATTTATCATTAAAGTGTCATTTGATTAAATCAAATTAGAAAAATATTAACTGATATCAATAAA
Source organism: Proteus alimentorum (assembly GCF_002607735.1). Taxonomy (GTDB): domain Bacteria; phylum Pseudomonadota; class Gammaproteobacteria; order Enterobacterales; family Enterobacteriaceae; genus Proteus; species Proteus alimentorum. The sequence goes on along the minus strand of NZ_NBVR01000031.1, from coordinate 296,147 downwards.
ATAAAGAAGATTCTTACTCATCATGTAGTATATCATTTGAATAAAGATTAATTATTAACGATTAATAAACACAATTCTCATTAAAACAGATAATAAAAATTTATATATAGGTGCGATGATGGCAAATTACAAACAAACCTGTCTGAGTACTACAGAGCGTGTATACCATACCCGAACCATTGATACTCTTACATGTTATCATCGAGAGATGGCAAAAATACTAATGAATAGTGAGTATTCTTTTCCTAAAGCAAATAAAGTAAAAAAAAATAATAGCGAGAGTTTAGACGCTAAAATAAAAAGCAACAGTTTCGAAAGAAAAGCAGTAGATAATGCTTATGAAAGTATTTTAGAGACTTTAAAACAGCAAAATAATTATAATCAATCTGATATTGAACCTTATTTTTCCCATCATCATTCACAAGTGATGCAATTGGCAAAATTCGGTTACCTTTCTGCATTAGTATACAATTCAGACAATGTTTTTAATAACCATTCCCCCTTACTAAAAGAACAAGAAAAGAAAATTACAGATGATCTCTGCAAATTAATCGGTTTCTCATCAGAAGATGCATTTGGTCATATCACAACAAGTCACACTCTTGCTTGCTATGAAATATTATGGGCGCTCAGAAATTTAAAAACATTACCAATGGCGATCGCTCGTCATCCAAAATCACGAGATCTGGTTGTAGATAAAAAAGCCTTTGAGTTATTCAATATGTCGGTTACGGATATTTTAGCAATAAGTGAACAACTTAATGAGCGTGGGATTTTTGATGATGTTAGTCACTTAACATGCCGAGGTACAGGCATGACAAAAACAATGAATTTAGGAAAATTACTTGTTCCTGTTTCTCGTTTTGAATTTTGGAAAAAGGCAATGGATGTACTTGGGTTAGGGTATGACAACCTTATTGCATTGCCTATTGATGAAACATTTAAAACTGATATTGAAAAAACACGCAGTATTGTTTTTCGTTTGATTGAACAAGGTGAGCCTATTCTTGGCGTTATAGGAATATTAGGAGCACCTTCTTATGGTTGTATTGATAAGTTAAAGCCACTTTTTGAACTAAGAAAAGAGTGTGAGGAAAAATACAATAATTCATTTTATATCCATATTGATGCATCGCAATTTGGTTATATGAAAAGTTTATTTCTTGATGATAATTATAATATTATCCCTTATCAGACTTTGTATAAGAAATTAAAAAAAGAAGCTCCCTTACTCGAATTGACACCTGAAATATATGAAAGTATCACACAACTTTCTCTCGCTGATTCAGTCTCTTTTGAACCATTTCAAGCTGGATTTTCACCATATCCTACCGGTGTAGTATGCATTAAAGATGCGCGTATTAGTCGTTTTTTAACAAATCCCCCTAGATTATGCCCAGAGCAAGCTGGTGATGTTCCTGAAATTGATGGTATTCAATCCGCACCCGCAGTAGCGTCAATGTGGAGTGTGCATCAACTCTATCCTTTTACTTCATCTGGATATGGAAAATATGCACAAATTCAATGGGAAACGCGCATCAAACTTGAGAAGTTTTTTAATCAAGCAGCTGCTTTTGAAAAAGAAGGTGAGCACTATTATATTCGTGTTTTATTTGCATCTGATTTTAATAAACTAAATTTTGCGATTGTAAAGGAAGGAAATAAAGACTTAGAAACGCAAAATGATCTCAATAAAACAATTTATGAAAACTTGGTTATAAAAAGCCATCATAAACAAGATCTAAGTTTATTAACGCTTTGTGCTCGTAATAGCGATGATGCCCCCGCACAATTTTGTTCTGAGTGCGGTTTTGATAACAATGAGTGGGAAACTATTAAACACTTAAATTTGTTGCAGCTTACTATAAAAAGTACTGAAATCTGTGATAAACAACAAATTGAGGCTGGATATCAATATATTAAGAAAGTGGTTTTATCCGCATTAGATAAGTAGCAGATGTCTCGTTTTTGTTATATTTCCTACAATTAAAATAAATTTTGTTAAAAAGCGAAGTAGTGGGTTATTACTCATTATCTTCGCTTTTTTTAAATGAGCTAAAGGTGACGTTGTCACTTATTGCATTATAAACCTGTTTTATTTTTTGTGTGTATTTCAAGCTAAAGCTGTCTGTTTTGTATTCTTCTTTATTATTTATTTTCTTTTATTTTCATTGATAGCACATAAAAGCAAGCTGGAGAATGATAATCATTCATAATTAAGCTCAGGCTTAAAAAATTAATCATAGATAAATCATATTGTTAATGAGAAAGTCGATTTAGATATGCATTTAGATATATCTAAAGCTTGATAATTTAGATATATCGGATTATATTGCACTACATAAATTCGATATATCTAAAACAATGAGGGAATATTTATGATGATTCGAGCATTAAACTCACTTTATCAACAGCGTGCTGAAGATGGCGAACATGGTAGTCATGGACATGGTCACGGAAAAGGGCGCTGTGGTGGTAAACATAGCCGACACCAAGAAAATCATGGCGAGCATTGCTGCCATGGTGAACATGGTCACGGACATGAAAGTCGTGGCGAGTGTTGTCATGGTGAACACGGTCACGGACACGAAGGTCGTGGCGAGTGTTGTCATGGTGAACATGGTTCTGATGGGCATGGAAAACAACGTGGTCGTGGATGTGGTAGTCGAGGTAAAGGTCGCCAGTTAAAACGCATGTTTGATCATGGTGATTTACGAGTTCTACTGCTTAGCATGATCTCAAAAAAACCAAGTCATGGTTATGAAATTATTAGAGAAATAGATGAGGCTTCTTCAGGATTATATGTACCTAGCCCTGGTGTTATTTACCCAACACTAACGCTACTTGAAGAGCAAGATCTATTAGTTGCTACGATTGCTGAAAAAGGCCGTAAAAACTACAGTATTACATCTGAAGGCTCTGCATTTTTAGCAGAACATCAGGATATAGATGCCAACATTCAAAGAAAACTGGCTTATGCGAGAGATTTATCCCAAAACGCAGGTGGTGTTTCTGAGGAAATTGAATCTGCTGTTGGTAAATTAAAAGCAGTTTTACGCCATAAATTAGTGTTAAAAGAGCTCTCTGTGGAAAGAGCAGGACGTATTGCTTCTATTCTTAATGAAGCAGTTGAGAAAATTGAAGCTATCAATGAGGCATTGATCTCAGAGGAAAGGGAAGATGAATAAAACAGATACTCAGCTACAAAATTCAAGAAGAAATAATGAAATAGACAAAGATGATTTGGAAAACAATCCTGCAGTAAAAGAACAAATTTGCCCTAAAATGCCAGTTTCTTACTTTCGTAGAGCGTTACGTAAACCTGGCAGAATATGATAATGATAGACGGAGGTTATAATGATATGACCTCTGTCAGTTCTTCACCTTTCTCATTCTATTTATTCTCCCCACCGTATTAACTTTTCCTTACAGAAAAGTTTCTAAATAATAGAAGCCACCGACACCATTATAAAATTATTTTCTTCAGTTCTTAACTATCATTTGCTTATTTTATATCTCACTTAATAAATAGCTTTATTTTCTTTCTATATCTCCATTTTTGATGGTCATTTGTGTCGTTTTTCTTAGGTTATTGTACTGACCTCAAAAAAATCACAAATGATTGTGGAAATGTTCCATATTAACGATTATTTTATTTAGGCTAGTGAACCCATTATAAAATTTGAAAACTTAAACCAGAGATATGCTTGAAATAACAATAAACTAAATACCGAATCAAAATAACAAACGTTTTTAAGTACTTAAACGAGAATAAGTACCTTAGTTCAAACGTAGCCTTACTTATGATGCAGGACGCTAATCAGCATAAATAATGGCAAGGTAATGAAGGTATCGGTTTATTTATTGTTAAGAATAGAAATAATGATGCGAATAACTGATTGATATTTATAAAATATTATCAAATAACAATACGCTCATTAGATAGAACAATCGATTAACTCAATTGATTGTTATGTGTTTGTCGTACCTGTTAAACCAACATTTGCTAATTTAGGAATATTCGAATGAAAGTAAAAGCATTATCTGTTGTGATAAGTCTAATACTCGCTACGCCATTATGTGCAAACGCACAAACCGATATAAGTGCTATTGAAGCAAGGTTAAATGCACTTGAACAACGTGCAACCGCTGCTGAAGCGAGAGCGGCTGCCGCAGAACAAAAAGCAGCTCGCCTTGAGCAATTAATTAATTCAAATGATTTATCTCAAGAAAAAACATCCACCAATAATGTTGCTACTGCCAATATAGAGCAACGAGTTGCTGTATTAGAGAAACAATCTGATGAAGCACAAGCCAAAGTCAATGTAGCGCAAACTCAACTCAGTGAACTTCAACAAAAACAATCTGCTCAGCTTGTTAGTACGAATAATAAAGCGGGTACAGGTTTTTTCTCTACCAATACAAATTGGGGTGATCTCAAATTGTATGGTGACGTTGAATATAATATCGATGCTGCTAGTAAGAAAGGGCAACTAACATCGGTGAGAATGATGCCCGGTAATCAAAAAGACTTTGATGACAATGAAAAGTGGTCACTTAACGGGCGCATTTTAATTGGTGTGGATGGTGAACGAGAATTAAAAAACGGCAATTATGCGGGTTTTAGTGCTCAGCCTATGGCTGACATGACAGGTAAAATGAATCTAGATGATGCTGTTTTCTATTTTGGTCAACGCGATAAATGGCAATATAAAATTGGTCGTTATGAAGCTTACGACATGTTTCCTTTAAACCAAGACACATTTGTTGAATATTCAGGTAATACAGCAAATGATTTATATGGCGATGGCTTCGGCTATATCTATATGATGAAAGAAGGACGAGGCCGTAGTAGTGATGGTGGTAGCATGATGGTTAACACACACTATAACGATTGGTATTTTGAGCTAAATGCTTTAGTTGAAGATGGAACTTCTGTTTTTAAAGACAATGAATATCATGGACGCAAACTTGATAACCGCAAAAATGTTATTTATATGCGTCCTGTTGTTGCATGGCAGAAAGACAATTTTACTATTGCAGGAGCAATAGACGCGAATGTGATAAGCAAAGCCTATGGTTATGATGATGAAAATGGAAAATTCCAAGATCAATCACGACGTACAGGTTATGGCTTGACTGTAAAATGGGACACTTTAGCTGATGATCCTATTAACGGTATTGTTGCAAATATAAGTACAGCGTATCTCGATGCTAAAGATGAAAATGACTTTTCTATTGGTAGTAATATCTTATGGCGAAAATTTCAACTTGGCTATATTTATGCTCATAATGATATTAAAGCTTACTATCACAAAAGCGGAAACAACAGTGGTCAAAATGACACCTATTTAACGCTCAATCCTGGTAAATACAATATCAACACTGTATTTGCTTCTTATGAACTGCCTAATATTTTAGATATGGATAATTTTAAAACCTATTTAGGCGCTTATTATTCACGTATAGATGGTAAAGACGATATTAATGTACATAGCAGTGATAAAGATCGTTACGGTGCTCGTATCCGCTTTAAGTATCTATTTTAACTTTATTTTTAGTATTTTTTGTTAGAGATCGATTTTATATAAAGACTTCAAGATACAGCGTCTTGTTGGCTAATTGAGGTCTTTATATTTTTATATAGTTTGCACAGTTGTCGAGATATAAAACATCAAACACCAGATAAGGAAAAAGCCTTAACTAAGTTGTGAGATCTCTCGATTTTTTGATCTTTTCTCAGCTAGATAACTGATTTTACTCGTGCCATAGTTTTATTTCCTGCCATAATCTGTTTAACAAATACAGACATAAAATAACGTATTTAAATACGATTAATCTTAAGTAGGAAACAACTCGATGCCTTTCTATACACAAAACAGTTATTCAAATAATAATAAGACCTATAAGAAAAATAGAACAAAAACGCTATTAATAGGCTTAACCTTAATTCCCTCATTTGTATTTGCTAATGATCTTTCCCAATTACCACAAAAAGAACGCATAGCTTACTTTACACAAGCTCAGCAAGCGGGGATCACTGGTGTTGCAATTAAAACAAAGCCAGTTCTAGCAAGACCCGCCAAAGAAGGTGAGATCATCACAACGATAATTAAAGGTGAAGGAATTGAAACAGTTTCAGAACCTGCAAAAGCAGGAGATTGGGTAGTACAAAATATTTGCCCAGAAACAGGTAATGAGGAGATCTTGGTAAGAAAAGCCAAATTTACTCAACGCTACAATACCGTAGAGAAAAGTGAAATTAATTTAGCGCCTTATCCTAGTGATTATCAGCCTTTTACTCCGAAGGGTATCGAAATGAATTACTTTATTGTACCGGAGTCTACACCTCCATTTGCAATGAGGGCACCTTGGGGAGAATTGCAACGTTTTCAATCGGGCGATGCCGTTGTGCAATCCAAAACAGATCACCAAGATGTTTATCGTATTCAAAAGGCAGCATTTGAATGTACTTATACTATTCTTAAACCTGCCAAATTAGCGCAATAATATTGAATTCAACTATGATGGATTCAATATTAGTCTTATAATTCATAATATTATAAGTGTATCTTTATTGAAGCTAAGGATATTAAACAGAGAGTCGGCTAATAGAAGATAGGCGCAATTTACTTGTTGTACATTTGCTTTAATAGCTACATTTCGTTAACCTATCTCTATCAATTTCTTCAAGTCATTAGGTAAAACCTATTGAACTGATAGCAGGAATGTATTAGCTATTCTCAAATGGAATAGGTACATTAGTCCCATACCAAACAGGAGGAAATACAATGTCTTTAATTAATACCCCAATCAAACCATTCAAAAACATGGCATTTAAAGACGGTCAATTCGTAGAAGTGACTGAAAAGGACGTCGAAGGCAAATGGAGCGTTTTCTTCTTTTACCCTGCAGACTTCACTTTTGTGTGCCCAACTGAATTAGGTGACTTAGCTGATCATTATGCTGAGTTCCAAAAAATGGGCGTAGAAATTTACTCAGTTTCTACTGACACACATTTTACCCATAAAGCATGGCATAGCAGCTCAGAAACTATCGGTAAAATCAAATATGGCATGATTGGCGATCCAACTGGCGCATTAACTCGTAACTTCGAAAATATGCGTGAGAACGAAGGTCTTGCAGACCGTGGTACTTTCGTTGTTGACCCACAAGGTATCATCCAAGCAATTGAAATCACTGCTGAAGGTATTGGCCGTGATGCATCAGACCTGCTGCGTAAAGTTAAAGCTGCTCAGTATGTAGCTAGCCATCCAGGCGAAGTTTGCCCAGCAAAATGGAAAGAAGGTGATGCAACTTTAGCTCCATCACTGGATTTAGTTGGTAAAATCTAAATAAGAATTAAGCCACTAAAAAGTTATTTATCGGGTGTTTCGGCACCCGATTTTATTGAGGGTGCAAAAATGTTAGATAATAATTTAAAAGCTCAATTGAAAGCTTATTTAGAACGATTAACCCAGCCAGTTGAGTTAGTAGCAACATTAGACGACAGTAAACATTCTGCTGATATCCAAGTACTATTAAAAGAAATCGAACCATTATCCGATAAAGTCACTTATCGCGAAGATAATAACGCGAATGTACGTAAACCATCTTTTCTTATTACCAACCCAGGGAAAGAAACGGGTGTTCGTTTTGCAGGTTCGCCATTAGGCCATGAATTTACTTCATTAGTTTTAGCATTACTGCAAACGGGGGGACATCCATCAAAAGAAGCACAAGAATTACTTGAACAAATTCGTCAGTTAGACGGTGAGTTTCATTTCGAAACCTATTATTCGCTCTCTTGTCATAACTGCCCTGATGTTGTTCAGGCATTAAACTTAATGGCGATTTTAAATCCGAAGATCACACATACTGCGATCGACGGAGGCATGTTCCAAAATGAAATTCAGGAACGTAATATTATGGGCGTTCCTGCTGTATTCTTAAATGGTAACGAGTTTGGTCAAGGTCGTATGACTTTAGCTGAAATTGTTAACAAAGTAGACAGCAATGCAGAAAAACGTACTGCGGAATTGTTAAACCAAAAAGATGCATTTGATGTATTAATTGTGGGGAGTGGTCCTGCGGGTGCATCAGCAGCTGTTTATTCAGCTCGTAAAGGTTTAAATACAGGCCTTATTGGCGAACGTTTTGGTGGTCAAGTTCTTGATACTGTTGATATTGAAAACTACATCTCAGTACCGAAAACTGAAGGTGCAAAACTTGCAGGTGCATTAAAAGCTCACGTTGATGATTACCAAGTGGACGTGATTGATAGTCAAACTGTTAGTCGTTTAATTCCGGGCGCATCAGAAGGGGCGTTACATCAAATTGAAACAGCATCAGGCGCAATTTTAAAAACCCGTAGCCTAATTATTGCAACAGGTGCTCGCTGGAGAAATATGAATGTTCCCGGTGAAAATGAATACCGTACTCGAGGTGTAACTTATTGTCCACACTGTGATGGCCCACTGTTTAAAGGCAAAAGAGTCGCTGTTATTGGTGGCGGTAACTCCGGTGTTGAAGCTGCGATTGACTTAGCGGGTTTAGTTGAACACGTAACAGTATTAGAATTCGCTCCAGAAATGAGAGCTGATGCGGTATTACAGAAAAAATTACGTAGCTTAAGCAATGTAGAAGTTATCTTAAATGCGCAAACGACAGAAGTATATGGTGATGGCACTAAGTTAACCGGTTTAAAATATAAAGATCGTACTAATGATTCTATGCATGATATTGCATTAGCAGGTATTTTTGTTCAAATCGGTTTATTACCAAATACACAGTGGTTAGAAGGTACTGTTGAGCGTAATAAGATCGGTGAAATTGTTGTTGATGCCCGTGGTGAAACTAATATCAAAGGTGTGTTTGCTGCAGGTGACTGTACAACCGTTCCTTATAAGCAAATCATTATCGCTGCCGGTGAAGGAGCAAAAGCCTCACTTAGCGCTTTCGATTACTTGATTCGCACAACGGCAAAATAAGCAAATCAAAGATAATCAATAGGTTATAGAGAAAGGCATCTTTTTTAAGATGCCTTTTTTTGTACATAAAATCATCAAAAAGGGCTGAAAAGTGCCCTTAAGTGTTCAAGTGTGGACAATATGTGGACACTCTAAACCAGTAATTCTGTGCTACCTTTCAAAGGGTTATATTGAATGGCATCTTGTAAGAAGTCTGGCGCGAAGTGTGCATAGGTCAACGTTTGTTGCAAATTAGTGTGTCCTAAGATGCGTTGTAACGTAATAATACTTCCGCCGTTCATCATAAAATGGGTGGCGAATGTATGGCGCAATGCGTGGGTTGCCTGACCTAATGCCATACTGGGCTTCACTTTTTTAATTGCTCTACGAAACATGTGATAAGACGTTTCAGTAAAGAGCAATCCTGATTTCTTTGTACAAATACAATGTGTTGTCTTTAGCCGCGGGCGACTTGGTAAACCTGAGTGTGCAGGTGATTAATTTTTTATTACCGAAGTCGGTTATGCCCGATTCCCAAGCGAATTAACCACCAATGAACTGGCGGCAGATATTGCCGTCATTTTTCATTGGTCACCGGCAGATACCGGCAAAATGAGCCTTTCAGAATTATTGTCATGGCGCTATCAAGCGGCGAAACGGTGCGGACAACAGGATGAGTAATAACTTAAAATTACAAGTTGTACTGAGTGCGGTTGATAAATTAACCGCACCGTTTCGCAGTGCACAAGAAAGTAATAAACGATTGGCGTCCGCTGTGCGCCAGTCACGTGACTCGTTAAAAACCCTTAATCAGCAAGCCTCACAAATTGACGGCTTTCGTAAAATTAAACAGCAGTTAACCTCCACACAGCAAGCGTACCAATCCGCCACGCAACGTGTTGCCACTCTCGCCAAAGAAATTACCAACAGTGAAAACCCTACTAAAAAACAGTTAGAGGCGTTTAAAAAAGCGCAACGGGAAGCGGGACAACTCAAAACCAAATATGAGCAATTACAGCAGTCGGCACAGCGACAGCGCTCGGCATTACAAGCCAATGGCATTTCTACTAATCAACTCGGTCAAGCGCAACGGCGACTTAATGGTGATATTGAACGCACCACGCAACAACTCCGCCGGCAAGAAAACCAGTTAAGGCGCAGTGCCGAACAAGAGCGTCGCATGGCGGCGGCTAAATCGCAGTATCAAAAGACACTTGATGTGCGAAATAAAATGGCGGGAGCCGGTGCTACCATGACAGCAACTGGTGCCGGTATGTTGTATTCCGCGAAACAAACCTTAATGCCGGGGTATGAGTTTAATGTCGGTATGTCAAAAGTGCAGGCATTAACGCGCTTAGATAAAAACTCCGATGAATTTAAGATGTTGCGTGAGCAAGCGCGAGAACTGGGCGCAACCACGGCATTTACCGCCAACCAAGTGGCGCAAGGTCAGGCATTCTACGCAATGGCGGGTTTTAAGCCTGAGCAAATTAAAAATGCCATGCCCGGAACGCTGGCAATGTCACTGGCGGGTGATATTGATTTAGGTACCACGGCAGATATCGGTTCTAATATTTTAACCGGCTTTAAGCTCGACTCGGATCAGATGGGGCGAGTGAGTGATGTGTTAGTCGGTGCCTTTACCCGTTCAAATACCAGTCTGACTATGCTTGGCGACACGATGAAATACATTGCACCGGTGGCGTCAGGGTTAGGCGTTGATTTAGAAACGGCTGCCGCCGCAACGGGTAAGTTAGGGGATGCGGGTATTCAAGGCTCAATGGCGGGTACGTCATTACGAGCTATCTTAGGGCGTCTTGCTGAACCGCCGAAAATGGCCGCCAAAGCATTAGAAGAACTTGGCATTAAAACACGAGATGCAAAAGGAAACTTACGCGACTTTCCTGAGTTATTAGCCGAATTGGATAAGAAAACCGCCAATATGGGTAATGCGCAGCGGGCAGGATTCTTTAAACATATTGCCGGTGAAGAAGCCTTCTCCGCGTTATCGGTGCTTGCCGAACAAGCAGGAAAAGGAGAATTACAGAAGTTTGTAGATGAATTAAAAAAAGCTAAAGGCGAAGCCCAAAATGTCGCGGGTACTATGACGGATAACCTTGATGGTGATATGAAAAATCTAACATCAGCGTGGGAAGCTTTAGGCATAAAAATATTTGATGGAATTGATAAGCCATTACGTCAAATTTCTCAAAGTATTACAAAGGCAATATCAAAGGTTGAATCATGGGTAAAGGCTAACCCTGAACTGGCTAAAACGCTGACTATGGTTGGCTTAGCGATAGCCGGCATTATTACCACGCTCGGTATTCTCTCGTTATCCATTGCTGCCATGTTGGGGCCATTAGCCGCCGCGAAATTAAGCCTATCAATTTTAGGCATTAAAGGCGGTGGCGCGTTAACACTGTTATTAAAACCCATTAAATTATTAGGCAGTGCATTTTTAGGATTGGGTAAAGCCATGTTAGCTAACCCTATTTTGTTGGCTATTGCTGTTATTGCGGGTGCTATTTATCTGATTTATAAAAATTGGGATAAGATTGAGCCGTATGTCACCAAGGTGTGGGAGTCTGTTAAACAGCGCACCGCTATTGCATGGCAAGCATTGAAAGACACCATTTTAAAAGTATGGGAAGGGATTAAATACATCTTCTTTAACTGGGCGATACCGGGCTTAATTGCAAAACATTGGGATAGTATTGTCGGCTATACCAAAACCGCATGGGCGTCTGTTAAATCTGTAATTTCAGGTATCTGGGAAGGAATAAAAACCTTTTTCATGACACAAACTTTACCGGGGATTATTTATAGCAATTGGGATCAAATTGTTAAGTACACCCAAGAAAAATGGGAGTTCCTTAAAACAACGATTTCCACTAAATGGGATGAAATTGTCGAAGACACCAAAGCGTTACCGGCTAAATTTTTACAGTTCGGTAGTGACCTGATTGATTCCATTATTCAGGGAATAAAAAACAAATGGACGGACTTTAAAAATAGTATTGGTGAATTGGCAACCGCCGCGAAAGAAGCACTGACCCCTGAGTTTGCTAAAACCTCCGATCCGAAAGTGCAGTCTGCATTAGATTCTTACAATAGCAACTTTGCCGGAATGTATGATTCAGGCGGTTATATCCCGCGTGGTCAGTTTGGTATTGTCGGCGAAAATGGCCCTGAAATTGTTGAAGGCCCTGCGAACATCACCAGTCGTAAACATACTGCCATGTTAGCAACAGCTGCATTATCGTTAGGCAGTGCCTTTTCATTACAGGCACAAAATGCCCCGTTGCACCCGCACAGTTTGCCGGTTGAAAACTATCGCCCGGCACCGGCTAACGTGAACATTCAACAACAGCGTTATCAAGGCGCGCCGGCACATTATGAAATTAATATTCATCCTCAACCGAATCAATCTGCGCAAGATATCGCACAGCTTGTTATCGCGGAAATCGAACGCCGTGAGCGTGACAAGAAAGCACGATTAAATAGCCGTTATCAAGACAGTGAGGTGTGGTAATGATGGCAGCACTTGGGGTATTTGTGTTTGAGTTACGCACCGTACCTTATCAATCCCTACAAAAACAACAAACGTGGCGACATGGTTTTACTCAACGTGTCGCACGCCGACCGGCACAACAATTTATTGGCCCTGATACTGATGTGATCACTTTATCGGGAGCGCTTTATCCCTCATTAACCGGCGGTAAAGTGTCGTTGCTGGCTCTAGAGTTAATGGCGGATAGTGGTAAAGCGTGGTCGTTTATTGATGGTACGGGCACCATTCACGGCATGTTTGTGATCACCGATTTACAACGCACCCATACCGAATTTTTCCAAGACGGCGCCGCCAGAAAAATTGATTTCTCTCTGACATTAAAACGGGTGGATGACTCCATCAGTCAGATGTTGGGAGATTTAAGCGACCAATTAGGCATGATGGCCAATGGTGCCGGTGAAGCGATAAAAGGGGTTTTATCATAATGTTACCAGAAATGCTCACCGGTAAAAGTAGCACGCCAGCTTTCGTGTTAATTGCCGGTGATGAAGATATCAGCACCAAAATTCAAGGGCGATTAATTTCACTTTCATTAACGGACAATCGGGGCTTTGAAGCTGACCGGCTTGATATTGAGTTAGATGATTCTGACGGCGCATTAATGATGCCAAAGCGGGGTGAGGTGTTAACCTTACATCTTGGTTGGCAGGGTGAAAATCTTATTCATAAAGGCTCGTTTACGGTCGATGAGATAGAGCATTCAGGTGTACCGGATAAAATGACATTGCGCGCTCGTAGTGCGGATTTTAGGGCAACACTCAATGTTCGCCGTGAAATGTCTTACCATCAAAAAACATTAGGGGATATCGTCAGAACCATTGCAGGGCGTAATAATGTCACGGCGGTGGTTGATCCTGGTCTTGATACGGTGAAGATTGAACATATCGACCAGACCAATGAGTCAGACGGCAGTTTTTTAACGCGCTTAGGGCAATTAAACGGTGCCACCGCTTGTGTTAAAAACGGCAATTTGCTGTTTATGGTGCAAGGGGGCAATACCACCGCCAGTGGTCAAGCATTACCTTTAGTGCAAATCACTCGTAGTGTGGGGGATGGGCACCGTTTTTCATTGGTAGATAGAGGCGCTTATACTGGCGTGACAGCCAATTATTTAAACACTCGTAAACCGCAAGAGAAAACACAATCACAAATTCGTCGTAGAAAACCCACTACTGATAAACCGAAAAAAGAAGAAGAGAAACAAGGGGAGTACCTCGTCGGTGAAGAGGGTAATGTGATGGTGTTGTCTCATACTTACGCGAGTAAAACCAATGTCGAACGTGCTGCTAAAGCCGCATGGGAAAAAATACAGCGAGGCGTTGCTTCATTTAGTATTACGCTAGCGAAAGGGCGCGCGGATCTCTTTCCTGAATTGCCAGTACAAGTGAGCGGATTTAAGCCAGAGATTGATAATGCCTATTGGACGTTGGTCACGGTGAGCCATTCCCTGAACAATAGCGGATTTACCACCTCGTTAGAATTAGAAGTCAAAAGCAGTGAGATAGATATGGATAAGGAATAGTGCCTGTGTATAATTACAGGTAATTTCCACATCATAAAGAGGTAACCCGTTTATGATGATTTGTCCTGTTTGTGGTCATGCCGCGCATACTCGTAGTAGTCAGCAAATATCTTCCGATACCAAAGAACGTTATAACCAGTGCCAGAATATCAATTGTGGCGCGACGTTCGTCAGCCATGAAACCGTAACGCGGTTTATTTCAAAGCCTCAATTGATTGAACGGGTAGAGCCACATCTTGATAAATATTGCCAACAGGCATTAGCGATTTAATGAAAGCTTGGAAAGATACGGAAATAGGTAGCAATCTAAGATATTTGGTTATGTAGTTATGTTAGACTACATAGAATCTAGCATTAATATGTAAAAATTCTACCGTCATAGTTAAAAATAATTTATTTAAATTAGTAAGATATATAATTTAAATAATATTTGTGTGCTATTGAAAATAAGAGACAATATAGATGCCTTTTTTAGAATATATATCAGATGAAAATTTAATCAGAGAAGTCAAATATCTTTTAGATAAAGCGGTACAGAAAAGACAAGATGCTGAAAAATCATTTAACAAAAATGTTATAGATCCATTTGGTGCTTTGTTTGAAGCTTCTGATTTCAAAAGTCATGAAGAATGGCGTAACTCTGAAATGGCACGCCAATGCCAAAAAACTATTCAAAACCATGTAGGAACTTTCCATCAACGCGTATTAGGTTATGTAGATGGTTGGGAAGATATGGGCACTGGTGGTATTGTTGATTTGGTTAACCGTGAAAAGAAAATTATTGCTGAATCAAAAAATAAATTTAATACAGTAACTGGGGGTAGCCTTTCTGGTGTATATCATTCACTAGATGCTCAAGTCTCTCCTAAACATAGTCAATTCAAAGGTTTTACTGCATATTTTGTCAATATTATTCCTAAAAAACCTATTCGTTATAATGATCCTTTTACCCCATCAAATAAAGATACAGGAGCAAAATGCCCTGAAAATCCTCTAATTAGAATTATTGATGGTGCAAGCTTTTATCATATCGTAACTGAACGAGTTGATGCGTTAAAAGAGCTACATAAAGTATTGCCTAAAGTTATTGAACATGTGTATCAAGAATATTATGGGAAAAAAGATTTTGTAATTCCAGATATTGATATGTTTATGAGCTATTTTTCTGTTGCGTATGAAAAATAACCATGATCAACGTTTGACATTTAATATGACTATATATACAGTTGTAACCATGATCAAGATTATCAGGAATTATGAATATGCTACAAGATGAATTTTCTATCGCTGAAGTTGCAGATTTGCTAGGTGTAACAAAAGAAACATTAAGGCGCTGGGATTCTACTAAAAAATTAAAATCCAAACGTAATCCTGATAATAATTATCGTTACTACGAGAAAGAACAGCTTATGCAATTTGAAGAAATCCAAGCACTTTATAAAAGTAATTGGGAAACTGAATTGCAAACTAAACCAATAAAAAAATTTACTGTGTTGGAGCTATTTGCTGGTGCCGGTGGTATGGCATTAGGTTTAGAAAAAGCGGGTTTGTCTGCTGTCATGTTAAATGAAATAGATAAGCATGCTTGTAATACGTTACGTTTAAACAGACCAAAATGGAATGTTATTGAAGGGGATGTTGCTGGTATCGATTTTTCTGAATATAAAGGTAAAGTTGATGTTTTAGCAGGCGGTTTCCCCTGTCAGGCTTTTTCTTACGCGGGAAAAAAAATGGGGTTTGAAGATACACGAGGAACTCTATTTTTTGAATTTGCAAGAGCAGTACAGGAAGTACAACCTAAAATATTATTAGCAGAAAATGTTCGAGGTTTACTCAATCATGATGATGGTAAAACGTTAGAAACCATAGCTAACATAATTGACGAGATTGGATATTCTCTTATAACACCAAAGGTATTGAAGGCTATTTTCTACCAAGTACCTCAAAAAAGAGAGCGGTTAATACTAATTGCGATCCGTAAAGATTTAGTTAATTCAATAAATTATACTTGGCCATCACCTTATCATAAAGTGATGACAATGCGTGATGCGTTGAAAGCTGGAGAATTATTTGAAACAGATGTTCCTAAATCTGAAGGGCAAAAATACCCTAAGAGAAAACAAGAAATTTTATCTTTGGTGCCTCAAGGTGGATATTGGCGTGATCTTCCTGAAGAGCTTCAGAAAGAATATATGCAAAAAAGCTATTATTTAGGTGGTGGTAAAACGGGCATGGCAAGACGTTTATCATGGGATGAACCAAGTTTAACATTGACTTGTGCCCCAGCTCAAAAACAAACTGAACGCTGTCATCCAGAAGAAACTCGCCCCTTGGCGGTAAGGGAATATGCTCGTATCCAAACATTCCCAGATGATTGGGAATTTTCAGGACCGATTACCGCTAAATATAAGCAAATAGGTAATGCTGTTCCTGTTAATCTTTCTTATGCTATCGGACGTTCTTTAGTTCGTGTTCTTAATGAGTTAGAGCAAAAAGAAACAAAAGGTTATAACGGAAACGAGCTTCTTTCTGCATAATATATAGATTATTGATAATTCATATGCCGCCATTAAATATGGCGGTATTTTTTTATTCTCATGTTATTTGTTAAAGATAATAAATTTAAGGATTAAATCATTTTTATAAAAAGCCTCTCTTTCAAGAGGCTTTCCGAAATGTGGTCAATATGTGGACATTGACACTAATCAAATCCTTTTATATCAGTATGTTAGGTTGATCTTAAAAGCCTCATTAAGCGCATTTGATTACTTAATTCGCACGACTACAAAATAAATAAATTATTGTTAAAAAGATTAATTATTTTATGTTGTTTAAAGCATCTCAATCGAGATGCTTTTTTTTCTGCATTAGTTCCTACTTACCTTAAAATCCTATTCATCACCCCAAAACAACCTATGCTATTATCACGCAAAATTAATAA
This sequence comes from Proteus alimentorum, assembly GCF_002607735.1. Taxonomy (GTDB): domain Bacteria; phylum Pseudomonadota; class Gammaproteobacteria; order Enterobacterales; family Enterobacteriaceae; genus Proteus; species Proteus alimentorum. The sequence continues at coordinate 279,141 of NZ_NBVR01000031.1, read as the reverse complement.
CCTATAGGGAAGTTGATATGAATATAAATAAAATGTGTTTTAGACAAGTTGTTCCTGCGCTATTTTTTTCCCTGCTATGTGCGAGTTCTTTTTCTGTCAACGCAGATATTGAAGTTCGTGATGAAACTTTATATGAAGCGCATCAGCGCTTTAAAACCGAAATTATAAACGACAGTTTTGATAATATTGATCCGCCTTGGGAAGCACCACCTGAAATATTCAATGTGATTAAATATCCGGCAAAACCGGGAGATATGTATGCCTATTTAACACCACCTCCAACAAATAAAAAAACGAAATTACCTGCTGTGATCTGGTTAAATGGGGGCTACGGCGGAATTGGTGGTGATGACTATTTTTGGCAACCTAAACCAGTTGATAATGACCAAACGGGAGCTACTTTTCGTGATCCCAATATGGTGTTGATGATCCCATCCTTTCGAGGTGAAAATACTAATCCTGGTCGTTATGAAATGTTTTATGGCGAATTAGAAGATTTAGAATCAGCGAGAGAATATTTAGCATCACTGCCTTATATTGACTCCAAACGTATCTATGTCGTTGGACATAGTACGGGGGGAACTAGAGCATTATTAGCGAGTGAATATAGTGATAAATTTAGAGCTATTTTCTCCTTGGGTGGAATACCTGATCTTAAATTAAGAGCTGAAGGGGATATGATAGTTGAATTGCCTTTTGATAGAAATAAAGAAGAAGAATTTAATGTTCGTTCTTTTTATCGTTATATTAAATCAATAAAAACACCAACGTTCTATTTTGAAGGTCGAGATTATTTTTGGAGTGAGTTTAATGAATTACGTGGTGTTGCAATGGTGCATGATATTCCATTAAAAATATACAGTATTAAAAATGGGGACCATTTCAATATTATTGTTCCTGTCAGTAAATTAATTAAAGATAAAATCTTGTTAGATACCGATACGACAAAAGAAAGTAATATTCGATTCACTAATGAAGAGATTAAATGGATCAATAAGCAGGTTAGATAATTATTGATGGTTTTATTTTCCTTTTAAGTGAAGTATTTTAATAATGATATCTGCTCTTTTATTTAATCGATAAAAGAGTGGTTTTTTCATTTTAAAACTAACACATTATTTTGAGAAAGATATTAATTGTATTATGATAAAAAGATGACCATTTAAAAAATGAAGGGATTTATTATGCAAGCTAAACTTGCTTATCAATGGAAACAACAAAGACGTGGGAGACTCTCTTTTTTAGGCTTAGAAGTTGCTTGGTCAATTTTCTTTTTTATTGCAGAAAATTTAGCAGATCGATGGTACATGGAACTTTATCCTGAAAAAACAGAGTTAATTGCTGAAAGTTATTTTTACTATCAATTTTCTTTTACATCATATGGTCTAATGGAAATAGTGTTTTTAATAGTACAAGTCTATATATTTACACTTATTTTATCTCAACGAATAAGAGATATAGGTATAGGTTATCCTGTTATTATTTCACTTATTTTAACGGCTAGTCCTATTTTATTAACACCATACTTGTTATTTAATGCACCATCCATGTTCATAGTGTTGATTTCTATTTTATTAATAACTGGGCTGATCGCCTTACTTGCACCATCAGCCAATAAAGTCGATATCAATAAAGGCTCAAAATAGAAAGAAAATAATAATAAAATAATCAGTTAAAAAGTGAGTAAATTAAGCAGAAAAAGCATCTTTTAGATGTTTTTTCTGCTTAATAGGCATTATTTATCTAATAATCAAGATAAGATCTCTATAATACCTTTTTGTCCATTCTTTAATATATTTAGGACATTACGTACACCCATTACTGTGGGTAATCCTAATTCTCTAGCAGTAACCGCACCATGAGATAATGGTCCACCACTTTCTGTAATAATGCCAGATGCACGATAAAAGAGAACGGTCCAAGCAGGGTTAGTTGTTCTTGCTACTAAAATGGCATTCTGCGGAAATTCGGCAAAATTCTCTGGACCATAAACCAGATAAACTTCACCTTCAACAATACCAGCACTACCCGCAAGCCCCTTTAATTGATATTCATTTGTATTTAGTGTATTACAACTATCCTCACCATAGATCCATTGTGGTGTGACTGATTTTGCTTTTAGATATCCCGCCTTATTTTGATATATATGATGGCGTAACTGATTCCAGTCAGTGGGATTATCTGCAAGAATTGCATCAGCTAAAGGTTTTTCATTAGCAAAATAAATATCCATTGGGCAATCTAATACGCTACGAATAACCAATCGTTCTCCTAATGCTTTTAATCCGCGACGCATAATGTGTATTTTTAGCTTGAGATCCACTATGGTAAATAAGTGAAATTTTGGAAAAGTAGATTTCTCTAATTGTACTAGAGATAAATTGATAATAAAAAGGAAGTGGAGACCCCGCAACAAAAGAGGCGTTTTTTTTATTGGTGAAGGTAATATTGAATTAGGCATAAGATTTCCTTACATTATTCCTTCTTCAAAAACATATCACGGTCTTAAAAAAGTGACACTAAAAAATTAAAATTTAAAAAGTATTATTAGAATAAATTATTTCACTAACTTGAGGCTCTTAATTCTACTGAATAAGATGAAAATGAGTATGATTCAACTTAGACTCGCTGAACCACAGGAAGCTAAAAGGTTGTGGTATTTACGAAATCAAGCACTGCGATTTGGTTGTGAGAATGTTTATCCATCAGAGATTTTAGCCGCTTGGACTCCTGATGAGATGCCTGAGGGGTATCGGCAAGCTATTATTGATAATCCATTTTATGTGATTGATTATCAAGAATACAATATTCCTGTTGCTTCGGGTTTTTTAGATGTTAAAACAGGTTTTGCTGAAGCCATTTTTACATTACCTGAATACATGGGAAAAGGATATGCCGGATTAATTTTAAAGCAGCTGAAACATGAGGCAATTAAGAGAGGGCAATCCAAATTGTTTTTAGATGCAACACCCAATGCCGTATTATTTTATTTAAAACAGGGTTTTAAAGCATTAGAAGAACGTGATTATTATTCTGATTTAGCGAAATCAAATTTGCATTGTTACCGCATGTGCATTGATTTAGATTAATTGTTTGTATTTTAACCATCTTAAAAGATGTTTTTTATAATAGATAAAGAATAAAAAAGCTATTCTTAAAATGCGGTATAGATTTATTTTTATCATTTTTTGAATTAGCTTTTATATTAATAGTATAAAATAGCAATTCACAGGATGTTGCGATATTGTGAAGTATCGCGATATCTCTAGGATAAATATTATGCAAAATGTGTTATTAACGTTATGGCCATTATTTGCGTTAATTGCGCTAGGTGCAATTTTAAGAAGAAACAAAACATTTGAACCCGCATTTTGGGTAGGGGCTGAAAAGCTTAACTATTTTTTACTTTTTCCTGCCTTATTGATTAATAGTTTGGCAAATGCACCTTTATCTGATCCTCAATTACCCCACCTAGCTGGGGCTATTTTTTCTGTAGTCATTATTATCACTATCTTGTGTGTTATTTTGAAAAAAATAACAGGTTGGTCTTCTGGTCGTTTTGGAGCGATCGTTCAAGGCAATATTCGATTTAACACTTATTTAGGTTTAGCCATTGTCGCTGATTTATTTGGAGTTGAAGGTTTGGGAATCGCCGCTTTGATATTAGCAACACTCGTTCCTCTATCAAATGTGACTTCAGTGCTTTGTTTAACCGCTGGGCAAAATGTAACTTTGCGTCAACTCATACTACCTATCATAAAAAACCCTTTAATTCTCTCTTGTGTTATTGGGATCATAATAAATCTGTCAGGAATTGGGCTTCCTTTCGGTAGCGATCAATTTCTTAAATTGTTAGCTGCAACTAGTTTACCTTTGGGACTGATTTGCATTGGTGCTGCATTACATTTATCAACACTAAAAGCAGAAAGTAAAATGATTAGTATTAATACGGTTACTCGTTTACTTATTGTGCCAACAACCGCCTATAGTGTTGCCTATTTTTTAGGTTTATCACCACTTGTTACAATACTTCTCGTTATTTTCTTTTCTATTCCAACTGCGCCAACTTCATATATTTTAACCCGACAATTAGGGGGCGATTCTGAACTAATGGCAGGGATCATTACTTCCCAAACCATGTTTGCAGCTATTACTTTGCCGATCATATTAGGTTTTTTAATTCCATAAATTTAAAGGAAATACGACTAATATGATTTATATTGGGTGATTTTTTATAGAATAGTTTCAATAAAAATGTTCTTCTCTTAAATATAATTTTAATTATTATATAGTTGATTTAAGAGGAAGTTATGATGAGTGTGAAAATTGATCGAAATGATATTTCTACTTCACAAATATTAAAAATATCACAAGGAAAAAAAACAAAAGATGTTATGTCATTATGGGCTAAAATAAAAGATTGGTTCCAATCAAACAAAAGAGAAAAAGCACTAAAAATAATTGAGAATATTGTATCTAAAGAGCAAATTGATGATAAAAATCATTTTGAAATGGCATATCATGTTTTAATGCTAAAATCTATGGCCTCAGATGCATATAAAGAAAGAATAAAAATTACTATTGATGATAGTTTAGGCAATCCGAATAATAAAGATATTACGATTTTAATCGATGATTATAATATTTTTATGAAGGATATAGACAATAAACAGCTTAATAAAATATCAACAATAATTAATGTGTTTAATCGACATTCATCAGTTTTTTCCAATGAAACCGCATTAAAATGTCTATATGAAAAGCTAGAACAAAATGAGAGCAAAAGTAATGATCTGCTTTTTGCTGAGTTATATCTTGAATTAGATAAGAAAATAAGTTCTGGTGAAATAGACTTAGAGCTGAATAAAAGTAACTTTAATCAAGTTGACTTTTATGCAATAAGCCAGCGCGTAAACGAGGCTGTAGATGAAAGTAATACTAATTTAGATATAAAAAGGGCACTAAGAAAAGATATAAATAGAGATACTTATATTGTTAATGGTGAAAAAATAAAAAGTAAAAATCAAGAAGAGGCAATGCAACAATTTGAATCTTTGATCAAAGATCTCTCAGAGAAAAATAAAAAGGCAATCTACTATTTACTCAATCAAGAAGGTATCACCTTAATTAAATCATATAATAATGCTTTTGATTACTACACATTGACAACATCTTTTTCAGGCGACAATATTGTTAAGCAAGAAAAAATTTATAGTATAAAGAGCCTTTCAGATGCTTTAATTGAAGTAAAGATAAAATACTTCAAAAAAAGTAGCGATAAAATAAATCATGATATTACTTTGGCTAGACCATTTGAAAGTAAGTTATATAATTTTATGTATGACATGGTGGTGACTAATAATAATCTCGAACTAAATGATGATAAAAACTTAAATAAAAAGATCAAAGAGATAAAAAAACACCTAGATGAGAAAGAACCAAATCTAGGTGATAAGTTTCTCGATCTATTGTATAGAGATAAAATCATTAATGAAGATAATATTGATATTACGTTAAAACTAAATAAAGGAGAATTAGTCTCATTAGATGGAGAATGTTCATATAGATTTTATTAATCTTATCCTTTGGTCAAAACAGAGCTTCTTGCTATGATATAAAAAATGAGAATAAGTAAGGGGCTCTTTTATGTCACAACCTCACAACCCAGAAATTCAAAAAATTATTAATGAGTTAAAGCAGCAATATCAAAATGCTGTTGATGCATTACGCAATGCAATTATTGATTATGCCCAAGATGGAAAATTACCAGATATAAAACAAAGAGCTGAAGGTATATTTGCTTATCCTCAATTAACTGTACATTGGTATGGTGAAGTTAAAACAGAAGATAAAACACGCGCTTATGGTCGATTATCAAAATCAGGTAATTATTCTACCACGATTACTAATCCTGCCTTATTTGAAGATTACTTATCAGAACAACTGCAACTTATTGCTGATGCTTATCATGCCACGTTTGAAGTAACCGCTTCAAAACAAGAAATTCCTTATCCTTTTGTGATTGATGGAACCGGTATCGGCTTTGATAGAAAGATGAGTGCCTCTTTAGCAAAATATTTTCCTACTACTGATTTATCTAAAATCGGTGATGAAATTACCGACGGTTTAATTTGTGATAGGGAAATATTGCCACTTTCTCATTTTGATGCATTACGTACTGATTTCTCATTAGCACGTTTAAAACATTATACGGGTACATTACCTGAAGACGTTCAGCCCTATATTTTATATACGAATTATAATCGTTATGTTGATGAGTTTGTTCGTTGGGCTTGCGATCAAGTTGCGGATAAAAATAGTCCATATTGTGCACTTTCTTGTGCTGGGTTTCAGCGAATTACAGCAGAAACCGTTGATCCTGAAAAGTTAATATCTGATTTAACTTGGAAGAAATATCAAATGCCGGCCTATCATTTAATTGCTAAAGAAGGTCCCGGAATAACATTAGTTAATATTGGTGTTGGCCCTTCAAATGCAAAAACAATCTGCGATCACTTAGCGGTTCTACGCCCACATGTTTGGTTAATGATTGGTCATTGTGGCGGATTACGTGAAAGCCAACAACTTGGTGATTATGTTTTGGCGCATGCTTATTTACGTGATGATCATATTTTAGATGACGTTTTACCTCCTGATATTCCTATCCCAAATATTGCTGAAGTACAACGTGCACTTTATGATGCTACGAAAATGATCAGCGGTAAACCAGGGCATGAAATAAAACAAAGGTTAAGAACAGGAACGGTTGTTACGACGGATGATCGTAACTGGGAATTACGGTTTTCGGTTTCAGCAAGAAGATTTAACTTAAGTCGTGCTGTCGCTGTTGATATGGAAAGTGCCACAATTGCTGCTCAAGGTTATCGTTTTCGCGTCCCTTATGGCACTTTATTGTGTGTATCAGATAAACCATTACATGGTGAAATTAAATTACCCGGTCAGGCTAATCATTTTTATGAAGGTGCAGTATCAGAACATCTGCAAATTGGTATTCAAGCGATTGAGCTATTAAAAGAAGAAGAAGATAAATTGCATTCTCGCAAGTTAAGAACGTTTAATGAACCACCTTTCAGATAAACTACAATAAAATAACAGCAAAATAGCATGTTTAAAAAATAAGCTTAATTTAAATACCCAATTTAATTTATTAAATTGGGTATTTTTCAGAATAGAAACTTAAAAACGTAAATGTCTCGCTGCTTTTCTTAAACGATCATCTCCACGTCTATCATAACGTTGAGTCGTCATAATACTGGCATGTCCCATTGCATCTTTTACCGTGACAATATCTTCACCATTATCAAGCATAGCAGAGGCAAATGTTCTTCTTAGATCATGAGGCGCAAATCTATCAATACCACTTTCTTGTTGTCGGTTTTCCAAAATATAGTAAATGGCCTGATCAGTGATCCGTTCATCCGTGACATCATCAAATCGACGAATGCGAGTGAAAAGAGGACCATCTTGTGTGCCTCTTATTTCATCAATCCATAATTGAACACGATCCCAAGTATCATCAGGCATATAAGACATTCGTTCTTTATTACCTTTACCTCTCACAAGAAAAGCTTGATCGCGAAATTGAATATGTTCGTAATTAATAGCCACTATTTCTGAGCGACGTAATCCACAACCCAATAACACACTTAATATTGCGGCATCTCTTAAACCTTTCGATGAATTGTCTTTTTCACAACTACGAAATAGAGCACGAATTTCACTTCCTGTTAATGCACGACCTTTGGGTAATCGGCTACCTCTTACTGATTTTACTTGGCGGATATGCTGATAACTTTCAGTATCCATTTGTTTCATTGCCCATGCTTCTAATGCAACACCTTTTAATGCAGCAAGATAAGTATTGATCGTTGCAGGGGCTTTATTGGCATCAGATAACATATCAATAATAGCTTGAATATGATGACGACGAAGTGCTCCCCATTGACAATTTTTAAGCGAAGAAAAACCGATCATCTTAGCAACAATAGTGAGAAATGATCCCATTGTTTGACGACTACGTTTTGAACCTAAACTCATTAAATATGCCATTGCAGGATTAGTGTGAGTCGGCGAGGTGAATGTTGCATTCAGATCCAATATTGCTTGTTTTTCAGGCAAGACTAACGATGTTTCAGGTGTTAGATCCTGATCGTCGTGGTGAAGTTCCACTGTGATTTCCTTATTAAATCAACATAACCATGATGAATATTCTAACAGATCCAAAAAAGAAAAAAGCTACTTTTTCAAAGGATCATTTTAATAAGTAGAAGCGATCTTGTCTGTTTTATCATCGAAAGGGTTGTTTTATGCGCTTTTTTAGGGCGAATAACAGCCAAGTCCAGTTAAGGAAAAATGAGGTAAATCGCGCTAAGAAAAAGAGTAGAGAATAAGAAGAAAAGGAAAAGGGCATTTATATCGTTTTCGCACCCATGATTTTGACCTTTTATCATCTTAAAAATAACGAAGATAACGGCAAAATTTGGGTGCGAAATAATCAATAGTTATTTAAATTACTCTTTATAAATTGCGACAATAGGTTTTCCATCATTACCAATAGTGCCTCGATACATGCCTTCAGAATTAAAACTCATTGTGTAGTTACCTGTTTTATCCAATACGATAACTCCGCCACTACCGTTAATCGCTTTAACTTCATCAAGTGCATTTTGAGCTGCTTCTTCTAAAGATAAATTTTTATATTTAACTTGGGCTGCGATATTGAAAGCGGTTAATGTTCTGATAAACATTTCGCCAGATCCAGTTGCAGATACAGCAACGGTTTCATTATCAGCATAATTACCCGCACCAATAATTGGTGAATCCCCAACTCGGCCATAACGTTTGTTTGTCATTCCTCCCGTAGAAGTTCCCGCTGCCAAGTTGCCATGCTGGTCAAGAGCAACGGCACCCACAGTGCCATATTTATAATCATACATCATAGGATCAACAAAAAGAGCGGCTGTTTTACCATCATGGTCTAAAACGACTTGTTCTTTTTCTATTGCTTTTTGAAGCTGCTGCCAACGATGTTCAGTTTTAAAATAGGAGGGATCAACAATAGTAAGTCCTTGTTCTTTAGCAAAAAGATCAGCACCATTAGAAACCATCATAACATGTGGGCTTTTTTCCATCACAGCAATGGCGGCGTTAATTGGATTTTTAACCGTAGTTACACCCGCAACCGCGCCAGCTTTACGGGTTTTGCCATCCATAATAGAAGCATCAAGTTCATTACGACCATCATGGGTAAAAACGGCACCTTTTCCCGCATTAAATAAAGGAGAATCTTCCATGACATTAATGGATTTTTGAACTGCTTCTATGCTGGTGCCTCCACTATTTAAAACAGCATATCCAGCATTTAATGCTTCGGTTAGTTTTTCTTTATATTCTTTTTCTTGTTCTGGCGTGATGGTGTCTTTAGTGATTGTTCCTGCACCACCATGAATGACAAGGCGAATAGGGGAATTAGTATTTGCGAAAACCGAGGTGGCAAACAGAGTGCAAAGTGTCATTGTGGCGAGTTTATACTTAATATTATTCATATAACCCTTCTTGTTTTTAATTAAAATTGATGTGGTATTATCATATGGATTTTACGATCTTGAACTTAAATTCTAATTAATTACATCAACGTACTTTGATAACTAACTGCAATAATCACTATATAAAAAGTTTAAGGTATAAGTGGTCTGAACACCCAGTTTTCTTTTTAATTTATCGATCTTCATCATGTAATCGTCTGTTTCTATTATTTTATTGTTTTTATCTTTAAACAATAGAAAAATCAAAGCATTGTATGTTTTTAATATTTCTGGGTTTAATAAAGAGAATAAATAAAAAATGTAGCTAATCGTATTTTTTTAAAAACAAAAATAATAATGCTATTTTTACTTTTTGTTTTTATTTTATATGATTAAATTTAAAATATTAATTTTATTAAATTATAGAGTAAATACAATTTTTGATGATTTTTAAATTATGGAATAACTTAATTATGAATTGAGTTTTTTATCAAAAAATTAAGTGAGGCGTTAATATTGATATTATTTTATAACTCTTTGTTATTATTTCATTTGTATTTTAATGTAACGAAAACGGGTTTTCTATATACAATTTGTGTGTTTCCTCGAATAATCAAAAATAGATGGTGGATTATGTGATAAAAGTACTACATTAATTTGAGTTAAGGCTCTATTATAATAACATAACATTTATAATTCATAAGGTTAGCATCTAATATTTTGTTTTTTTATAGTGAGTGCATTAGCTTTATCAATACAAATGAACTATTTTTAAATAGATATAAAATAAAAATTAATACGCTTCATTATTTAACTATTTTCTTACATACAGCGGATAAACATATTTTTGGTATTCTTTTATGGCGAAAGGAAGGTTAAATAATTTATATGAAAAATCAAAAAAAGAGTCGTTTTTTTGTTTATAGCATTATTCTCGTCGCGGTTGCTGCAGCGGGAATTTTTTGGTGGAAATCTCAAGCACCGACACTTCCTTCAGGATTTGCTCAAAGTAATGGGAGAATAGAAGCAACAGAAATTGATATTTCAACGAAGAGTCCAGGAAGAATAGACTCAATTTTAGTTCAAGAAGGTGATTTTGTTAAAGCGGGTGAAGTATTAGCAAACATGGACACTCGAACCCTTAAAGAACAACTTCATGAAGTTCAAGCTCAATTAAACCAAGCAAAAAGCAGTGTGGTCACTGCACAATCTGCATTATCACAGCGTAAAAGTGAACAGCTTGCAGCCCAAGCCGTTGTTCGTCAACGTATTGCTGAACTTGATGCTGCACAAAAAAGACTTAATCGTTCTCGTGCATTAGTAAAAACTAATGCCATTTCTATTCAACAATTAGATGATGATATTGCAAGAACAGAAGGAGCTAGAGCGGCAGTTGAAGCGGCTAAAGCTCAAGAAACCGCAACCATCGCAGCAATAGAATCAGCTAAAGCGGGGATCATTCAAGCGAATACCAAAGTGGATGCAGCAACGGCAACCGAAAGACGCATTTTGGCGGAATTGGATGACAGCATTTTAAAAGCGCCGCGTAATGGTCGCGTTCAGTATCGTGTCGCAGAGCCCGGTGAAGTTTTAGGTGCTGGCGGTCGTGTATTAAATATGGTCGATCTCAGTGATGTTTATATGACTTTCTTTTTACCAACAGAAGCTGCTGGTAAAGCTGCATTAGGAAGTGACGTTCATATTATTTTAGATGCGGCACCTCATATCGTTATTCCTGCCAAAACAACCTACGTTGCGAGTGTCGCTCAATTTACTCCCAAAACGGTTGAAACTGATAATGAACGATTAAAACTTATGTTCCGTGTAAGAGCGCGTATTGCACCTGAATTACTTGAAAAACATCTTGAATATGTAAAAACAGGTTTGCCGGGTCGTGCTTATATTCGCTTAGATAACAACCAATCTTGGCCAACTGATTTAGAGGTGAAATTACCGCAATGAGTCAAACAATGAGAACGCAAAACCATTCTCATATCATTGAATTGACTCATGTATCCCAACATTATGGCGATACCAAAGCGCTTGATGATGTGACATTGGCTATTCCAGCTGGAAAAATGGTCGGATTAATTGGCCCTGATGGTGTAGGGAAATCGAGCTTGATCTCGCTTATTTCTGGCGCAAGAGAAATCCAAACTGGGCAAGTAATTGTTTTAAATGGTGATATGAATGATGTCGAACACCGAAGAGCCGTTTGTCCTCGCATTGCTTATATGCCTCAAGGATTAGGTAAAAACCTTTATCACACACTTTCTGTTTTTGAAAACGTTGACTTCTTTGGCCGTTTATTTGGTCAATCAAAACAAGAGCGGGCAGAACGCATACATGATTTACTTGAAAGTACCGGTTTAGCTCCATTCCGTGATAGACCTGCGGGTAAACTTTCTGGAGGAATGAAACAAAAACTGGGTTTATGTTGTGCGCTTATTCATGATCCAGAATTACTTATTCTTGATGAACCTACTACAGGGGTTGACCCATTATCACGAGCACAATTTTGGGAATTAATTAATCGTATACGTAAGCGTCAAAAAAATATGAGTGTATTAGTGGCGACCGCTTATATGGAAGAAGCTGAGCGTTTTGATTGGTTAGTGGCTATGGATGCAGGAAAAATATTAGCAACAGGTCACGCTGATGAATTAAAAGTCCAAACTCATACTGATGAACTCGAAGCTGCTTTTATCGAGTTATTGCCAGAAGAGAAAAAGAAAGATCACCAAAAAGTGATTATCCCACCAAGAGACAAAAGTGACGATGATACTATCGCCATTGAAGCACAAGATTTAACCATGCGTTTTGGGCAATTTGTTGCCGTAGACCATGTAAGCTTTCGTATTCCTAAAGGAGAAATTTTTGGATTCTTAGGATCGAATGGTTGTGGTAAATCAACCACCATGAAAATGCTAACAGGTTTACTCGAAGCGAGTGAAGGGCGTGCTTGGTTATTTGGTCAAGAGGTTGATCCTAAAGATATCGAAACTCGTCGTCGTGTTGGCTATATGTCTCAGGCATTTTCACTTTATAGTGAATTGACTGTACGACAAAACCTTGAATTACACGCTAAGCTTTTTCATATTCCAGAAGAGGAAATTCCTCAACGTGTTAAGGAAATGAGTGAGCGTTTTAATTTAACTGATGTTGAAGAAATGATGCCCGATGGTTTGCCATTAGGTATTCGTCAGCGTTTGTCGCTCGCAGTCGCGGTTATTCATAAACCTGAAATGTTGATATTAGATGAACCAACTTCAGGGGTTGACCCCATTGCGCGAGATATGTTCTGGAACTTGATGGTTGACCTATCGAGACGTGACGGTGTCACTATTTTTATCTCAACTCACTTTATGAATGAAGCGGCACGTTGTGATCGAATGTCACTGATGCATGCTGGTAAAGTATTAGTCACAGATACCCCTGCAAATTTAGTTAAAAATAGCCAATTTGATACGCTTGAAGAAGTCTTTATTGATTATCTTAAAAAGGCATCTGGTGAACAAGAAGCACCTGAACTTGATGAAAAAAGTCTACAACTTCCTGTATCTAGTGGTGAAAGTGCGGAAAAAGCGTTAAAACAACGATTTAGTTTACGGCGTTTATTTAGTTATAGTATTCGTGAAGGTATGGAATTACGCCGAGATCCAGTACGTCTTACGTTAGCGCTATTAGGTACAGTGATCCTGATGTTTATTATGGGTTACGGTATTAGTTTGGATGTCGAGAATTTACGCTTTGGTATTATGGATAGAGATAATACAGGGTTAAGTCAGGCATATAGCCAAAACCTTTCAGGCTCTCGTTATTTTATTGAAAAGGCACCCATCACAGATTATGACCAACTGGAAAAGCGGCTGCGTAGTGGTGATATTACAGTTGCGATTGAAATTCCACCTAACTTTGCGCGGGATGTTGCCAAAGGCCACACTGTAAAAATCGGTGTTTGGATTGATGGTGCAATGCCTAATCGGGCTGAAACTGTTCGAGGTTATATTCAGGCAATGCATTTAACATGGATGCTTGACATGGCTATGCGTCAACCCACTAATGTGGTTGATAAATTGTCACCTATTAATATAGAAACCCGCTATCGTTATAATCCAGATGTAAAAAGTTTACCCGCCATTGTACCTGCAGTTATTCCTCTTTTACTCATGATGATCCCCGCAATGTTAAGTGCGTTAAGCGTCGTTCGTGAAAAAGAGTTGGGTTCTATTATCAACCTTTATGTTACACCTGTCACCAAAGCAGAGTTTTTGTTAGGTAAGCAATTTCCTTATATCTTATTGGGTATGTTTAACTTTTTTATGCTCTGCGCGCTTTCGGTCTTTGTGTTTGGGGTGAGTTTTAAAGGAAGTATGTTAACGCTTTCATTAGGCGCATTACTCTATATCACTATTGCCACTGGCATGGGATTACTCATCTCTTGCTTTATGAAAAGCCAGATTGCCGCTATTTTTGGGACTTCAATTATTACCTTAATTCCAGCAACACAATTTTCAGGAATGATTGACCCTGTTTCGTCACTGGAAGGTATAGGTAAATGGATAGGGCATATTTATCCTACATCGCATTTTTTAACTATCACAAGAGGGACATTCTCTAAGGGATTAAACCTTTTTGATTTACCTTGGTCTTTTATTCCTTTGCTTATCACAATCCCAATTGTTATTGGGTTGAGTGTCTTTTTCTTGAAAAAGCAGGAGGCTTAAATGTGGCAAACAATCCAAAATGTATTTAATTTAGGTGTAAAAGAGCTACGCAGTCTCTCTCGTGATAAAGCGATGTTGGCGTTAATTGTGTTTGCTTTTACGATATCAATTTACTCATCAGCGACTGTTACACCCGGCTCGTTACATCACGCACCGATAGCCGTGGCTGATCAGGATAAATCACAGTTATCTGCACGTATTGTAAATAGTTTTTATATGCCTTATTTCTTACCTCCTGCCGATATTACTCCTGAACAAATTGATGGTTTTTTAGATAGAGGAACTTATACCTTTGCACTTGATATTCCGCCTAATTTTCAGCGTGATCTCTTAGCGGGTCGAAAACCTGAAATACAAGTTAATATTGATGCAACGAGAATGAGCCAAGCTTTCTTAGGTAATAGCTATATTCAAAATATTGTAATGGGTGAAGCAAAAACCTTTTTGGCGAAAAATAGAACCAACGATCCACTGCCTGTTGATTTGGAAGTTAGAATGAGTTTTAACCCGAATCTGACACAATCTTGGTTTGGTTCTGTTATGGCAATTATCAATAATATCACTATGTTAGCGATAGTATTAACAGGGGCTGCATTAATAAGAGAGCGAGAGCATGGCACTATTGAGCACTTATTGGTTATGCCTGTAACTCCCTTTGAAATAATGCTTTCTAAGATATGGTCAATGGGATTGGTTGTATTATTGGCATCAGCCATGTCATTGATATTAGTCGTGAAATCTTTACTTCATGTGCCTATTGAAGGTTCTATTTTATTGTTTATGTGTGGTGTTGCTTTAAGCTTATTTGCGACAACCTCGATAGGCATTTTTTTAGGAACAATGGCTCGTTCAATGCCTCAATTTGGTTTATTGATGATTATGGTATTGTTACCATTAATTATGTTATCAGGAGGGATGACATCACGAGAAAGTATGCCTCAGTTTGTGCAGGATGTAATGCAAACAATGCCAACTACACACTTTGTTAGTTTAGCTCAAGCTATTTTATATCGTGGTGCTGACTTCTCGATTGTGTGGCCACAATTCATTGTCTTGATTGTTATTGGCTCGGTGTTTTTTTCATTAGCACTATTACGTTTTAGAAAGACTATTTCGGCGATGGCTTAATGTTATAGAAAATATCAAGGCATAAATCGATAGCCGATCCCCGTTTCTGTCATTAAATGCACTGGACATGCGGGATCGGTTTCTAGTTTTTGGCGTAAATGTCCCATATAAATGCGCAAATAATGACTATGTTCAACGAAATTAGGTCCCCAAACATGTTGCATCAAATGCCGTTGAGTAAGCACCTTTCCGCTGTTATTAACCAATTCGCTTAGCAAACGAAATTCAGTTGGCGTTAAATGAACAGGTTCATTTTGACGAGTAACAATACGATTAACCCAATCAATCGTAATATCGCCAAACGTAAATTGTGTACTCTGCGTTTCTTGTTTAACAAAACGGCGTAGTGATGCTCTGACTCTGGCTAGAAGTTCACTAATACCAAAGGGTTTAGTCAGATAGTCATCCGCGCCTGCATCAAGCGCTTTTACTTTATCTTGTTCTGAGTCTCGTGCTGAAAGTACGATAATGGGCGTACTACTCCATTGGCGAAAGTCTTGAATAAAATAGAGACCATCTTTATCCGGCAAACCAAGGTCAAGAATAACTAAATCAGGTTTTCTTGATGCGGCTTCAATTAATCCTCGTTGGCATTCATTGGCTTCATAAACACGAAATCCTTCGTTCTCTAAAGCAAGCCGAACAAAGCGTAAGATCTCTTTTTCATCTTCAATAATTAAAATGTTGTATGGAGTCACTATTTTATTTCAATCTCATCAATATCAGGGAGTGATTTTAAAGGTAAAACAAAGTGGAAACTTGCTCCACCTTTTTTATGGTTTTCAGAAAAATTATTGTTTTCAGACAAATTAAGGTTTTCAGCCCAAATTTCACCTTCATGTAAGCGAATAATCGCGCTACATATTGCTAGACCTAATCCAACACCAGGAATTGCGGATTCTTTTACTGCGCGTGAAAATTTATTAAAAATAAGTTGTAGTTGATCCGTTGGAATACCATTGCCTTCATCCCACACTTCAACATGAATTTTAGGGGCGTCAACATAGGCTCTTACTCCGATTTTTGTGCTTGATGTCGTATATTTCACTGCGTTTTCAAGTAAGTTTGTGATAACTCGTTCAATTAAATTACCATCGCAATAAACCAATAAATCAGCGGAAATATCAATTTGTAATGGATGTTTATCAAGTAAATAAGAGAGAGAACGAATAGCATTTCCTGTCATTTCTTGTAGCGAATTCCATTGTAAATTTACTTGAATGCCGCCAGATTGAATACGTGCCATATCAAGCAAATTATTGACTAACCGTGAGGTTGTAAGGATCTGTTGTCGAATTTGGTTAACTTGTTCTGTATGGGATGAACCTTCCTCGCTTAAATCGAGAAGTAAAATTTCTGATTGTCCAAAAAGCACAGTAAGCGGTGTTTTTAAATCATGAGAAAGTGCGGCTAATAGTGCATTTCTTAATTGTTCTCGTTCGATATTAATTCGAGATTGTTCTGCAATTTCGGCCTGTTGTAATCGCTCAAGCGCATTAGCAATTAAACCGTTAAAAGTTTGCAATAGCTGCTGTTGCTCAGGGATAAGCAGTTGGCGAAGATTATTTGGTTCAATCGCTAAAATTGCTAAAACTTGTTGAGAGGCGGTAATCGGATGTAACTGGTAAGGCACACTTGGCAGAGTATCTGTGCCTGCACCAGCAATTTGGTCTTTATCACAACACCAGCGTGCAATCGCATTATCAATAGGTAAATGCCCCATACCTTGCGCATGAAAAGGCGTTAACTCACTTTGTTTGTTGGGAAGCAATAAGCAAACTTTGGCATCAAATGCACTTGATAAAAAATGGTAACTGGTACGCACAACATCTTGTAGCGTTACTGCGCGGCCTAGTTCTCTCGTCATTTCAAATAAGTGGCGAGTGCGTTGCTCTCGATAACGGGCGACGCGAGTTTGATAACGCATGCCCGCAGTTAAATTACCGACCACTAACCCTACAATAAGCATGACTGTAAAAGTGATCAAATATTGCATGTCGAGTACGGCGAGCGAAAAGTGCGGCTGTACAAAAAATAAGTCAAAACTAATAACATTGATTAATGCCGCAAAAATAGAAGGGCGACGGCCAAAAAAGAGTGCAATTAATACAACACCCAGTAAATAAAGTGTCACTAAATTGGCTTTATCAAGTGCTAATAGAAATGTGCGAGAGAATAAGGTGATCGCTAAACATAATCCAATCGCGGTGAAATAGCCTTTTATCTCTTGTCGCCATTTATCATTTTGCAGTGGTGCTGTTTTGGTTTTATAACGAATGTCCTCATCATTGAGAGCAACACTGATAACATGGAGTTCGGGCGCATAGCGTGCTAATTTTTCTGCAAAACGCATCCGTATCCAGCGTTTTAACCATTGCCATTTTTGGTAAGCTCGTTGACCAATAATCACTTTCCCAAGATTATGTTCTCTTGCATAACGGATCACCGCCTTTTCAGCTTGGTTATCAGAAAGGATCGCGGTTCTTGCCCCTAGATGTTGTGCCAGTTTTAGTGAGTGCAAAATAGTTCGGCGTTTATGCTCTCCAATTTGATGAAGCTTAGGCGTTTCAACATAAATAGCATGCCATTGGCAACCAAAGGCGGCAGCATAACGCGCTGCCGTGCGAACTAATTTATCGTTACCGCCATGAGCGCCAAGGCATACCATCAGACTATCTGTGGTGTGCCAAACCGGCGCCGTTCCTTGGCTATCACGAAACTCTTTAACTTGTGTATCAACTCTGTCTGCCATACGGCGTAAAGCTAATTCGCGTAATGCGATTAAATTCCCTTTACGAAAAAAATGTTCGATGGCGCGTTCTGCTTGTCCGGCTAGATATACTTTGCCTTCATGCAAACGCTGTTGTAGATCATCGGGTGGTAAATCCACCATAACCACTTCATCAGCACTATCAAAAATATAGTCGGGGATCGTCTCTTGAACACGAATTCCTGTAATGCTTCCCACGATATCATTAAGGCTTTCAATGTGTTGTACATTTATTGTGGCAAGTACATCAATACCGGCATCCAACAGTTCTTCCACATCTTGCCAACGTTTAGGATGCCGGCATTTATGAGGATTACTAAATGCCAATTCATCCATTAAGATCACCGCCGGATGTCTGGCTAATGCGGCATCTAAATCAAACGCGACCAGCTTTCTACCATGATGATGAATACGTTGTGGCGGTAATAACGGTAATCCGTGAAGTAACGCCGTTGTTTCTTGCCTTTGGTGCGTTTCAACAACACCCGCAAGCACATCAATACCTTGCTGGTGGAGGCGTTGAGCTTCTTGCAACATGGCGTAAGTTTTCCCCACACCCGCACAAGCACCAAAAAATATTTTTAGTCGCCCACGCGTTGTTGTTCGCGTTGAAGCGAGTAAATCATCGGGTGAGGGGCGTTGCCATTGCTGATCGAGTTCCATTTTATTGAGTGCTCACTTTTTGCTGTTTTTCTGCACTTAATTTATCAAGTGCCTGATTTAGCATAAACACATTCACAACAGGTTCACCCATAAATGACATTAGTGGTGATGTTGTATTGTCTTTTATTAATTGCTCAATTTCATTTTTAGTGAGTTGGCGAGAATATGCAATATTTTCAATTTGATAATAAGCGGCTTGTAATGAAATATGAGGATCAAGCCCGCTCCCTGACGCGGTCACTAAATCAACAGGAACAACATGTTGATTGTGCGTTATTTTTTTCCATATTTGGATCCGTTTAGTTATCTCATTAAGAAGTAATGGATTTGATGTTGCTAGTTGGCTAGCACCTGACGCCATGCTGTTATAGGGCATTTCTGATGTTACTGATGGACGACTTTTAAAATAATCATTCCGCGTAAATTGTTGCCCAATCAGTTCAGATCCAATAAGTTTATTATCTTGATAAATTCGTGAACCGTTCGCTTGCCATGGAAAAATCAGGTTGGCTAATCCTGTTACAAGTAAAGGATAGGCAAGACCAGTTATTAGTGTGAGTAATAATAACATTACTAATGATGAGCGAAATAGATGCATATAGAACTCCTTAAAACCCAATAAACGCTAAGATCATATCGATGATTTTAATACCAATAAAAGGCACTAATAATCCGCTAATCCCGTATAAAGAGAGGTTCCGGCGCAATAATGAGTGTGCGGATACAGGGCGATAATGAACACCTTTAAGGGCAAGAGGGATCAAAAAGACAATAATTAAGGCATTAAAAATAACCGCAGATAGCATTGCTGATGCGGGTGAATGTAAGTTCATGACATTAAGCATGTTGAGTTGCGGGTAAGTGACAGCGAAAGCGGCAGGAATAATGGCAAAGTATTTAGCAATATCGTTGGAAATACTAAAGGTCGTTAAAGCCCCTCGAGTCATTAGCATTTGTTTACCAATATGCACAACTTCGATTAATTTAGTTGGATTAGAGTCTAAATCGACCATATTTCCCGCTTCTTTGGCAGCCTGAGTACCTGAATTCATCGCAACAGCGACATCGGCTTGCGCCAATGCTGGAGCATCATTAGTACCGTCACCCGTCATTGCGACTAATCGACCTTCTGATTGATATTGACGAATTAATGCTAGTTTTGCTTCAGGTGTTGCTTCAGCCAGAAAATCATCAACACCAGATTCTGCTGCGATAGCCGCCGCCGTAAGATGATTATCACCCGTGATCATGACGGTTTTTATACCCATTTGGCGAAGTTGAGCAAAGCGCTCTTTAATTCCACCTTTCACAATATCTTTAAGTTCAACAACACCTAAGATTTTCTGATTTTCAACCACCACCAGCGGTGTTCCTCCCGTTCTAGCGACTTGCTCAACTATCGCGGTGACTTCATCAGGAAAATGGCCGTGACTGACTTCAATATGGCGGCGAATAGCATCAACAGAGCCTTTGCGGATCAATCGCTCACCTAAATTGACACCACTCATTCTTGTCATTGCAGAGAAGGGAATAAAAGAAGCCCCAATTGATGCTAAATCACGTTCGCGCAAATTAAAACGTTGTTTAGCGAGGATCACAATGCTTCTGCCTTCAGGCGTTTCATCTGCAAGGGAGCTTAACTGTGCGGCATCTGCAAGCTGTTTTTCACTAATACCCGAAAGAGGGATAAAACGAGAAGCTTGACGATTACCGAGCGTAATTGTGCCTGTTTTATCAAGAAGTAAGACATCCACATCACCGGCAGCTTCAACAGCACGTCCACTGGTTGCAATCACATTGGCATCAAGCATTCGGCTCATACCCGCCACTCCAATTGATGAAAGTAAGCCGCCAATTGTTGTGGGAATAAGGCACACCAACAAAGCAATTAACGTCACAACTGAAATCACATCGCCATGCCCTTGAAATTCGACAGCAAACACACTGAATGGATAAAGGGTAATGCAAGCCAAGAAGAAAATAAGTGTCAGAGCGGTTAATAAGATAGTTAAAGCAACTTCATTCGGCGTCTTTCTACGTTTTGCGCCTTCTACCATTCCAATCATGCGGTCGAGAAATGAATTGCCAGCTTCAGCAGTACAACGAATAATCAGCCAATCTGACAATACTCGAGTTCCACCAGTTACAGAAGAAAAGTCACCACCTGATTCACGGATCACGGGGGCTGATTCACCCGTAATCGCGCTTTCATCAACAGAGGCGCCACCTTCAATGACGTCTCCATCACAAGGAATAACGTCGCCTGCATTGACTAAAACGATATCACCTTTATGTAATGAGAAAGAGTCAACGATTTCTTTCGGGGCATTAATGTCTGCGTGATGTAAACGCATCGCTTTGGATTGTTGCTTAGCTCCACGTAAGCTAGCCGCTTGTGCTTTGCTTCTGCTTTCTGCTAATGATTCCGCGAAATTGGCAAATAGCAATGTCACCCACAACCAAAACATCACCTGTGAAGTAAAGTGATTATCATCAGGAAGATAACCGAACAGCGAAGCAATCCAAATTCCGGTCGTTAAAAGCGCACCAATATAAACAATAAACATGACGGGATTACGCCATTGTGCTTGAGGCGTACATTTTTTTATCGCATCAAAGAAAGCCGATATCATCGTTTTTCTGTCAAATAATTGGGTTGTTTTCATGATACGTTTCCTTATTTAGCCCAAAACAGCTGTAAGTGTTCTGCAATAGGGCCAAGTGCTAATGCCGGAACAAAAGTCAAAGCGCCGATCATTAATACAGTGAGGATCAATAACAAAATAAATAGTGGTGAAGTGGTAGAGAGAGTTGCCAAGCTTTCTGGCTGACGCTTTTTCACGGCTAAACTACCTGCGATAGCTAAAACAGGTAACATGACACCAAAGCGACCAATCAACATGGAAAGCCCTAATAATAGATTGTAAAAAAGTGAGCTGGCGTTAAGCCCAGCAAAAGCACTACCGTTATTATTAGCAGCAGAAGTAAAGGCATATAACACTTCGCTAAAGCCATGAGGGCCAGGGTTTAAAATAGCTTCACGACCAACATCAGTAAATAAAGCAAGGGTTGTACCTAATAAAATAACGGTAGGAGAAATTAAAATAGCAACGGCTACCCATTTCATTTCGGCAACACCAATCTTTTTACCAAGATATTCAGGTGCTCGACCAACCATTAATCCAGCGATAAACACAGCTAATAATACATAGAGGATCATGCCGTAAAACCCTGATCCCACACCGCCAAATACCACTTCTCCTGTTTGCATTAACCACATTGGCACCATACCGCCTAAAGCGGTTAATGAGTCATGCATGGCATTAACAGCACCACAAGATGCCGCGGTTGTGACCGCAACAAAAATAGCGCTACCGATTATGCCAAAGCGCGTTTCTTTGCCTTCCATATTCAGCGAGCTATCCGTACCCGCAAAGATAAATTCAGGGTTTCCTTGCCATTCAGCCCAAGTGATCACAGAAACTGCAACAATGAAAATTAATGTCATGGACCAAAGTAAGGTATGACCTTGGCGTTGCGTTCCACTTAAACGACCAAAGGCAAAACATAAGGCGGTAGGAATAAGAAATATGGCAAGTATCTGTAAGAAATTACTTAATGATGTTGGGTTTTCGTAAGGATGGGCAGAGTTTGCCGCAAAATAGCCACCGCCATTTGTACCCAATAGCTTTATTGCTTCTTGAGACGCCACTGGCCCCATTGGTAACCATTGTTGTTGACCATCAAGACCTTGGCTTAATACTGCGGGATGAAAGTTTTGTATTACCCCTTGGCTGACAAATAACAGTGACCACACAATTGATAAAGGGAGTAAGACATATAATGTAATGCGCCCGATATCGATCCATGCATTCCCTAATGAGGTACAAGAGGATTGTGTTAGCGCTCTAATTAAAACAAAAGCGACAGCAATACCGGTTGTTGCAGATAAGAAGTTTTGTACTGCAAGCCCCGTCATTTGGCTTAAATAACTCACTGCGGTTTCACCACTATAAGCTTGCCAATTCGTATTAGTGATAAAGCTAATTGTGGTATTTAACGCTAAATCCCAACTCATATTAGGGGCAAGTTGAGGATTTAAGGGTAAATAGCCTTGGTTGAGCAATATGACAAATAATAGAATTGCGCCCATTAAATTAAACATAAGTAAGGCGAGCATATAGTGATACCAGCTCATCGGTTGGATAGTTTTTCCTGCGGGCTTAAAACCACAACAACGCCAAATAACATGTTCGGATTGAGTAACCCAATGAGGTAAATCACCTTCGATAAGGCGAGCTAAATAATGCCCAAGCATTTTCCCCATCACAAATAATGTGATCAGAAAAACAGCAAGATAGATCAACATCGTTGTTGCCATTTTTAAAATGCCTCTGCGTTAAATAACACATAGATAAGATAAGCCGTGAGCAAAACAATTAACGTCACAGCACCAAATATCAGCATCAGAATAATCCTTTTACTATTTAGATTGAGTGAGCGTACTGAATGGGCTGTAAAGATGTTGATAAAAGAGACGTGATAAGTGTAAAAAAAGTATAAAAATGCAGGTATAACAATGATATAGAAAAGAAATTATCACAAATGAATTTTAATAATTCACTTAATATAAAATTATGGATAATTAACAATTAACTGGGCGTTATTAGATAAAAGAGATTATAAAGATACAATGTGTAAACTTGTCTGTATGGCGGAGTGTTTTTCCTCTGACACTGTTCTTTTTTCAGTATTTATGTAAAAGATACTAATATGGAAAGTGTTGGGGCAATATGAATTTAACTATAATCTGAAATAATATCATAAAAAAACCAGCCATTAAGGCTGGTCTATTAATCACGCTATTTTGTTATTCGCAAAACAGTTATTAGCAAAACAATTGCTTTTCAGCGGGGGTGACATTTAACAAAGATTGCCAGTTTTTTAATGTTAATGTCGCCAGCATGGCTAAACCTTCATAATAAGGAAATGCACCTTGCAGAGATAACTTTTCTAAATAACGATAAGCCCACGGCAGAAGATGTTCTGCTAATAGCTCATTTAATTTTTCAGGGCGAGTTTCTGCAATCCATGCCACCATCATCACCATTAAACCAAAGTGATCTTCTGGCTCATTTTGAGTTAACGCAATATCAATGCCATTCTCTAGCATCCATTCACGTAAATCTAATGTTGAGTTACCGAATAATACATTTTCATGATCAAGGTAAACAGAGCCCCAAGGCGGCGCAGGTAGTGCGTAAGGGCCGACAAATAAACGTTGATATGCCTGTGCTAAAGTTTCTTCTGCTAATGTGGTTTGTGAAAGAAGGCTAGCAATACGTTGCTTTTCTTCATCACTGCCATAAGGCCATTCTTCAACCCACTTTTGACTAGACAGCAGCTCGACAATGTCACTTTTCTCAGTCGGTGCGTAATAAAACGCAGCGCCTAAAATACGGGCAGTGAGAGAAATATCAATAATAAGTTGTTGTTCCATAATATTTTTATAATCCGCTTAGATTTATTGTCTTTACTATATGCGATTTTCTATCTAAACATAATGACGAAGATTAAAAAAGAGCGATACCGTAATATAAAAGGAAAACCGCCATAACAGATAAAAAGAGTGAGCTTTTTAACTATTACAGCGGTTTAGAAGGGTGAGACGTTAATTAACCAACGACTGCCATGCCGACCGTCATATGTAAACCATAGAACACACCGCGTCCTATAAACTCACCCGCAAACACTAAAATAAAGCCTAATGCTAACAAAGCAACAGAAGGGTTATTTTTGCGTAACAGTGGCACAATCCAGCAACTTAAGCCTAGGACTAAAGTCACTAATTTAATTCCCATTAAAGCACCATAATTAGGAACTAAATCCACCGCTTTTTGTACAGAGGTTTGAATAGAGCCTAATTCAAAACCTTGTGACGTTGCCACAATAGCACTCACAACAACGGCGATAACACTAAGTAATGGTAATGCACTCACGCAGTTGAGGTTAAAGCCGGCAATACGCATTAAGAGTGCCGCTAGAATCGGGCCACCGATAAAGGCTGTCAGTACAAAATTAAATGTGGTATAGCCGTTATACCAAGTCGGAACAGTATCAATTTGGTATACACGAGAGATCGCCGTAATAAATAATGCGGCTAATACCATAACCAGTGCGATCCATAATTTGCCTAATGCAGCAGGCATTTTATTAAGTACAGCCAGTAACCAGTAAATCCCCCCCAGCGCAAAGAAAATTGAACCACTGGCAATTTCATTACTTAGTGATGAGTGACCAAGACGAAGTAATGAGTTAAAGGCGCGTAATGGGGTTCCCATATGCATCATGGATAATAAGAAACCAATTCCCATTAATGCCCAGAGTCCAAACATGCTGTAATGCACTTTTCGGTTCATTTCTGCAGACAGCTTACCCGAAAGAATAGCGCATCCCATAATAATAAAGGCGCCAGCAACACTTTGACCGATAACGGTAAAAAACATTAGTGGCCATTCATGCAATCCCACCATCTTACACCTCCTCTGGGTTTGCCAGATGACCAGTGGTATCACCCACAGGACGGCTATTGGCATTTAATTTAAGGACAATATTTGGCTTGGTGTATTTTGCTGAAGGAAGTGGGGCGATTTCAGCTAAATCACCATATTTAGCGCGTAACTCTTCAATCGGTGCCATATCTAATGCACGCAGTGGGCAAGATTCGACACAAATTGGTTTTTTGCCTTCGGCAACACGCTCATAGCAACCATCACATTTGGTCATATGACCTTTAACTTCATCAAATTGCGGTGCGCCATAAGGACAAGCCATATGACAATAACGACAACCAATACAAATATCTTCATTAACAACGACAAAGCCGTCTTCACGTTTATGCATTGCACCACTTGGGCAAACTTTGGCACAAGCCGGATCGTCACAGTGGTTACATGAAATAGATAAGTAATAAGCAAAAACGTTCTGTGTATAAACGCCATCTTGCTCAGTCCAATCGCCACCTGCATATTCATAAATACGACGGAAATTGACTTCAGGGGATAAATTTTTAAAATCCTTGCACGCCAGTTCACAGGTTTTGCAGCCGGTGCAACGACTTGAATCAATATAAAAACCATATTGCGTTGACATAACCAGACTCCTTACGCCTTGACGACTTCAACAAGATTACTGTGAGAAGGATTACCCTTAGCGAGAGGTGAAGGGCGTTGTGTCGTTAACACGTTAATACTACCTGCGTGATCAATACGGTTGCTATCTGGGTTATACCAAGCACCTTCACTTAAACCGACAACGCCCGGTAAAATGCGAGGTGTGACTTTCGCATTAATCCGAACTTCACCACGATCGTTATAAATACGCACTAAATCACCGTGTTTGATGCCGCGTTTAGAAGCATCCACAGGGTTAATCCACATTTCTTGAGGGCAAGCGGCTTTTAAGACATCCACGTTGCCATACGTTGAGTGAGTGCGTGATTTATAGTGGAATCCAGTCATTTGTAATGGGTATTTTTCCATTGCCGGATCGCCATAGCTTTCAAAGCCAGCGGAATAGATTGGCAGTGGATCAATTACATCGTCAGACGCGAGTTCCCATGTTGCTTTAATGTCGGCAAGTTGAGAAGAATAAATCTCAATTTTACCTGATGGTGTTGTTAATGGGTTGTTTTCAGGATCTTCGCGGAATTTGCGATAAGCAACGTGATGGCCTTCAGGGTCGCGTTTTTTGAAGATACCTTGAGCACGGAATTCTTCAAAAGTCGGCAATTCAGGTAAGTTTTGACGAGATTGTTCGTAAAGATGACGTAGCCACTCTTCTTGAGTGCGGTTTTCAGTGAATTTTTCACCCACACCCATACGTTTTGCTATTTCGCTTGTCATTTCATAGATATTACGGCTTTCAAAGCGAGGTTTGATTGCCTGATCAGCAAAAATAACGTAAGCCATATTACCTGCGGATGCATCCATACAGAAATCCATCTGCTCTGATGCTGTGCAATCAGGCAGTAGAATATCGGCATATTTAGCAGAGGCTGTCATATGGTTATCGATCACCACAATCATTTCGCATTTTTTATCGTCTTGCAAAATGTCATGGGTACGATTGATTTCAGAATGTTGGTTTACTAAGCAGTTGCCCGCGTAGTTCCATACCATTTTGATGGGGACATCAAGTTTGTCTTTACCACGAACACCATCACGAGTTGCCGTCATTTCTGGACCACGTAAAATGGCATCCGTCCACATAAACATAGAAATGCTGGTGGTGACTGGGTTAGTTAGAGTTGGCATACGAACAAAAGGAATACTGTAAGAGCCTTCACGAGCACCAGTATTACCGCCGTTAATGCCCACATTACCCGTTAAAATAGAGAGCATTGCAATAGCACGAGAAGTAAGCTCACCGTTAGAACGACGTTGAGGGCCCCAGCCTTGTGTAATATAAGCGGGTTTCGCTGTTGCGATTTCACGAGCTAATTTAACAATGTGGGAAGCAGGAATACCGGTGATCTGCGCTGCCCATTCAGGCGTTTTGGGCTGACCATCTGCACCATTACCTAAAATATAGGCTTTATAGTGACCATTTTTTGGCGCACCCTCTGGCAGAGTGGTTTCATCGTAACCAACACAATATTTATCTAAGAAAGGCTTATCAACTAAGTCTTCTTTGATCATGACATAAGCTAATGCATTAACTAATGCAGCATCTGTTCCTGGGCGAATTGGGATCCATTCATCTTCACGACCCGCACCCGTATCGGTATAGCGAGGATCGATAATAATCATTCGTGCATCAGATTTTTCACGCGCTTGTTCAACGTAATAGGTGACACCGCCACCACTCATACGGGTTTCACCCGGATTATTACCGAACATCACGACAAGTTTGGTGTTTTCAATATCTGAAGGGCTATTACCATCTGCCCAACCACCATAAGTATAATTTAAGCCCGCTGCGATTTGCGCCGTACTATAGTCACCATAGTGATTAAGATAACCACCACAACAATTCATTAAACGTGCAATTAATGTTGCACCCGGTGGCCAAGACTTCGTCATTGTGCCACCTAATGTACCCGTACCATAGTTTAGATAAATAGATTCATTGCCATAATCTTTTATTAAACGTTTCATGGTATCTGAAATCGTATCAAACGCTTCATCCCATGAAATACGTTCAAATTTACCTTCACCACGTTTACCTACACGCTTCATTGGGTAACGTAAACGGTCTGGATTGTAAACACGGCGACGCATAGAACGACCACGTAAACAGGCTCGAACTTGGTGTAATTCTTCGTAGACATCATTGCCCGTGTTGTCAGTTTCAACGTACTTAATTTCGCCATCAACCACATGCATTCGTAATGGGCAACGACTACCGCAGTTTACCGTACAGGCGCTCCACACGACTTTTTCACTATTGGTTGTTGGTTTTGTTTCTGAGGCAACGGCTTGATGAAAGGGGAGTGATAATCCACCTGCGGTTATCGCTAAACCACCCGCTGCACCTGTTTTTACAAAACGACGGCGAGATAAGGGAGTGGAAAGTAACGCCATCTCTTTGATGTTTTTCATACATTACTCACTTGATTATTTACATTTTAAGAAAAAACAGAAGCTAACAAGCTTATAAAGAAATAATTATTGTTATCGTTGTTAAAAAATAAGCACTTTAACGTAGGTAATAAGACCCAACTGTTAATGTGGATACTACGTATTTTCTAAAAGTTGTAGTTGCTTTACATCAAAGAAAAGTGATTTATTACAAGTGTTATCAGTTTTTAAGCCCATCTTAAGTTTTTGTATTGGTTGAATTTAATCATTTGATTAAATGCTTTATATAAATAAATATATAACGATTGGTTAAGTGTTTTGATGTTATCAGTAACATTTTTTGAGCCTGTTTACTTGTATCTATCTATATGATTTTGTTAGTTCAATAGTTATTTTTATTAATACTTAACTGTCATTTTTAGAAGCTATAATTATCTAACAACTGATTAACGCGTTAAGCTAAACAAAAAATTAAACTTTGTTTAGCTTGTCGTTATTTTTAATTATTTAAACAGTCAAAATATGATTAATAAATGTGCTTTTTTGTAATTAAGATCACAATTAAGCGCCCTTTATCTGCGTTTTTATTGCTATCTTGAACTGATTTTTATTTAATCTAATTGTTAGCTAAACCGGTTTAGTTTGTGTAATTAAACTAAATACTCGCTACATAAATAAAAAAGAATGACAGAGGCTATGATGAATATTGAAAAAATTGCTCACCAGCTTGTGCCTTTATTAGGTGGTGCAGAAAACATCGCAAGTGCAGCACATTGCGCTACGCGTTTAAGACTTGTTCTTGTTGATGATTCAAAAGCAGATAAAGAAGCAATAAACAAATTAGAGGGTGTAAAAGGGTGTTTTAGTAATGCAGGTCAAATTCAGGTTATCTTTGGTACTGGATTAGTCAATAAAGTACATGCCGCATTTATTGCTGCAGCGGGTATTGGTGAATCAAGCAAATCTGAAGCAGCCAATATTGCAGCGAAAAAACTCAATCCATTTCAGCGAATAGCAAGACTACTTTCTAATATTTTTGTACCCATTATTCCTGCCATTGTGGCGTCAGGTCTATTAATGGGATTATTGGGATTAATGAAAACTAACCAGTGGGTAAGTCCTGATAATGCACTCTATATCATGCTGGATATGTGTAGCTCCGCAGCATTTATTATTTTACCTATATTAATTGGCTTTACTGCGGCAAAAGAGTTTGGTGGAAACCCTTATCTTGGTGCGACACTCGGCGGTATTTTAACTCACCCAGCATTAACTAATGCATGGGGTGTTGCTGCTGGCTTTAACACCATGAATTTCTTTGGATTAGAAGTTGCCATGATTGGTTATCAAGGCACTGTTTTCCCTGTGTTACTTGCCGTTTGGTTTATGAGTGTACTGGAAAAACAATTACGTAAAGTTGTTCCTAATGCCCTTGATCTAATTATAACGCCATTTTTAACCGTTATTATTTCAGGTTTTGTCGCGTTATTAGTAATAGGCCCTGTCGGGCGTCTTTTAGGTGATGGTATTTCATTAATACTCAGTACGTTAATTACACAAGCAGGTTGGATTGCAGGACTTATTTTTGGTGGGCTTTATTCTGTGATTGTTATTACAGGAATACATCATAGTTTCCATGCGGTCGAAGCGGGATTATTAGGTAATCCGAATATTGGGGTTAATTTCTTATTGCCCATTTGGGCAATGGCTAATATTGCTCAAGGTGGTGCTTGTATGGCTGTTTGGTTTAAAACCAACGATGCGAAAATTAAAGCGATCACGATCCCATCGGGTTTCTCTGCAATGTTAGGTATCACAGAAGCGGCAATTTTCGGGATTAATTTACGTTATGGAAAACCTTTCATTGCTGCATTAATTGGAGGTGCGGCTGGAGGCGCTTGGGTTGTGGGCTCTCATGTTTATATGACAGCCGTTGGTCTTACCGCGATCCCAGGTATCGCGATTGTACAAGCGGGTTCAATTATTAATTATATTATTGGTTTAGTGATTGCATTTTTAACCGCTTTTGTTCTTTCTCTTTTACTGAAGTATAAAGTGGAGTCTGCATAAATGACAAAAAGCGAAGGGTTGTCTGCAATTTTACACGCGGTTATGTGTAATAGTGCTAAAGCTGTAAAAGATAAATACTATCCATGTTGGCATTTAGCACCAGTAACGGGATTATTAAATGATCCCAATGGGTTTTGCTTTGATGGTGAATATTATCATCTATTTTATCAGTGGAACCCTTTGTCTTGTGAGCATAAAAATAAATGTTGGGGGCACTGGCGCTCAAAAGATCTTATTACTTGGCAACATCAGCCCATTGCTTTATTGCCTGATGAATTTTATGACAAAGATGGCTGTTATTCTGGCAGTGCAGTGATCTATCAAGGACAATTAACCCTCTGTTATACCGGTAATGTAAAATTCCAAGATGGGACTCGTACGGCTTGGCAATGTTTAGCCGTAGAAAATAAGCAGGGTGGTTTTGATAAATTAGGGCCTGTTTTAGGGCTTCCTGAAGGTTACAGTGGCCATGTTCGTGATCCCAAAATCTGGCAACACAACGATATATGGTACATGGTGTTAGGCGCACAAACTTTAGATAAACAAGGTAAGGTTTTACTCTATCGCGCATCTCACTTATATCAGTGGCAATCAGTGGGTGAGTTAGCCGGAAGTCATTTAGGTGGCTTAAATGATGCGGGTTATATGTGGGAATGCCCAGATCTCTTTGAACTTGATGGACACTTTATCTTATTAGCTTGTCCTCAAGGCATAAAAAAGGAGCAACATCGATTTTTAAATTCGCATCCTAGCGCTTATTTAATAGGAAGTTTTGATTATTCAACCTTGCAATTCCAACATGGTGATTTAATTGAGCTTGATGCAGGCTTTGAATTTTATGCGCCTCAAACAACATTAGCTAATGGCAGACGTTTATTATTTGGTTGGATGGGAGTTCCTGATGGAGAGGAAATGTATCAACCGACCATTGCTAATGATTGGATACATCAAATGACATGCCCTCGTGAATTACACATAAAAGAAAATAAGCTTTATCAACAACCGGTAAAAGAATTACAACAACTCAGACAAAAGCCCGTATATTGGCAAGGTTTGGCTGATGATGCACCAGACATTAACGGATTTTCGTTTGAACTTGAAGTAGAGCTATTCGGCTCTCTGGCTATTCATTTTTCTGATACTCTTGCTTTAATCATTGAAAATAACCAAGCCGAGTTAAAACGCCTTAGTGTTAAGAACGGGGAGTGGCAATCACGTTTCTGGTCTGGTGATATAACACATCTTCAAATATTATGTGATAACTCGAGTGTGGAGATTTTCTTTAATGGTGGTGCTGGTGTAATGAGCAGCCGTTTTTTCTCTTCAGAAAACCAGACTATCTATTTCTTGGGGAAAGACCCAATAAACCTCACAACTTGGCAATTAAAGAATGCATTGCCAAGTTAAATAAGATTATATAAATAATAAAATCGTTTCAGTTCAGCGAACGTGACATTAAGTAGAATAACAGTGAAAAAACAAAAACGTATCACGATCACCGATATTGCAAAATTAGCAGGGGTTTCAAAAACAACGGCAAGTTTGGTGTTAAATGGCCGAGGCAAAGAGATGCGCGTTTCTGATGATACTATTGCGCGT
Source organism: Proteus alimentorum (assembly GCF_002607735.1). Classification (GTDB taxonomy): domain Bacteria; phylum Pseudomonadota; class Gammaproteobacteria; order Enterobacterales; family Enterobacteriaceae; genus Proteus; species Proteus alimentorum. Next base: position 247,058 of record NZ_NBVR01000031.1, on the reverse strand, counting down.
ATTACGACCCTTGCTGAACAATATCAATATCAACCCAATATTCATGCTCGCTCTTTACGTGATAATCGTAGCTATGCGTTGGGATTAGTTATTCCTGATATTACTAACTATGGTTTTGCTTCCGTCGCTTATGAGCTAGAAATATTATGTAGAGAAGCGGGTATTCAGTTACTTATTTCCTGCACTGATGAAAATGCAGCGCAAGAAACACTGGCAATAGAACATCTATTATCACGACAAATAGACGGTTTGATTGTCGCCTCGTGTTTACAAAGTGATGCTGAATATCAGCGTTTGAGTCAACAAATTCCAGTTGTGCTATTTGACCGTTATTTTGAAGGAACAACCCTGCCTTTTGTTGTCACAGATTCAACAACCTCCACACAACAACTTATTGCAGAGATTGCTTCCACAAAAAGCATTGATGAGTTTTACTTTTTAGGTGGACAATCAACGCTTTCCCCCACCAAAGATCGTCTTTTAGGTTTCACGCAGGGGCTTTCACAAGCGAATATCAATCTGAAATCAGAGTGGATCATTCATGGGCATTATCACCCTAGTTCTGGCTATGAAATGTTCGGTTCTTTGTGTGCGTCTTTAGGCCGAGCACCTACATTTGTTTTTACTTCCGCCTGTGGCTTATTAGAAGGGGTATTGCGCTATTTAAGTCAAAATAAACATATACAAAATGAAGTCTATTTAGCGGGCTTTGATGATCACTATCTTTATGATTCATTATTAATACCAATAGATACTGTTGCTCAAAATAACCCTGAATTAGCTTCACACTGTTTCCGACTGATTATGGGATTAATTAACCAGACAAATTTAGGATCTCATCAAATTTTTGTTCCAGCCAAAATTCATCAGCGACATGTGTAGGGGTAGCGCTTAAAATACGAAATACCTTAATCGTGGTTTTACTCACATTAGTGGGTTTTTATCTGCTTAATGCCTTGTTAAATTAAATATCAAAGTGATTTTATTTAACATGATATTTACATTTTAATATTATCATTTCTGTAATAATCTAAGTTGTTATTTTATCAGCCGTCTCTGAACGGCTGATCCTATCTCTCTTTTCTCAGTCATCATGCTTTATTCGACTTGTTTCATCTCTCATTTTTAACGTATACCAATTGATGTTGTGTTAAAAAAATGTGTTCTAAATTGCTTCGATTTGGTTTTGCTTTTGGTTTTTTGTTTTGACTGCGGTAAATTGAGATAATGCATTTATTGCACCACGAAATTTAAATGCACCCATTCGCTTGAAAGTTTTTGAGAGTAATGCCCGCCAGGTGAAGAGAGTGCTGCAATATTTTGTTGTATAAGATGTGAGGCCATGGTGCTTTCCTATTTCACTTAAGTTAGATAAAATGTACATTTATTTATACATAACGTCTAACCTTAGATCAATAGTTTATTTTATATAAAAAGCGAGTGTAAATGAATATATCTTAGAAGGCGCAAGACGTTGTGCTTATCGCATTAAAATCTAATTTTATTCAGGATTGAACGGTAAAAGCAAAAACCGCGCAATAAAGCGCGGTTACTGTTCTATCCTTAGAAAATTAGCTTAGTTTTTACAATGTAATCGCAGAAGCTTTCCAAATTCGTTGCATATATTCTGTTACCGCACGATCCGCAGAAAAATAGCCCATTTGGCAGATATTTAACGCAGATTTTTTCAACCAAGCATCTTCATTTTGATAAAGAATATCAACACTATCTTGCGTATCAACATAGCTACGATAATCGGCTAATACCTGATAATGATCACCAAACTCAATTAAGCTATCAAAAATTGATTTGTACTTATCAGGATAAGTTGGATTAAAGAAACCATTAGCGATTTGATTAAGCACAGTATGTAACTCAATATCTTCATCGTAATAACGACGAGGGGAATAACGCTGTCTTAATTCTGCCACTTCTTGTGCATTGTGACCAAAGATAAACATATTATCAAAACCAACATGTTCACCAATTTCAATATTAGCACCATCAAGTGTACCGATGGTTAATGCACCATTTAGGGCAAATTTCATATTCCCTGTACCAGAAGCTTCTGTTCCTGCTAATGATATTTGCTCAGATAAATCTGTCGCTGGGATAATGTGTTGCGCTAAACTTACGCCATAATTAGGAATAAAGATCACTTTTAATTTATCTTTAATACGCTCGTCATTATTAATCTTACTTGCAATGTCATTGATAAGATTGATAATTTTCTTCGCATTATAATAAGCTGATGCCGCCTTACCGCCAAAAATAAATACACGAGGTACCCAGTTTTTTTCTGGGTTTTCTAAAATGCGATTATAACGAGTGATAATGCCTAACACATTGAGAAGTTGACGTTTATATTCATGAATACGTTTGATTTGTACATCAAACAGCGCATCAGGATTAATATCAATATTTAAATCTTCCTTAATGATCTGCGCAAGATTTTGTTTATTGATACGTTTTGAATCTTTTAATTGATACAAGAAATTTTTATCTTTTACCAATGGCATTAATTCACCCAATTGCTCTAAATTGGTTCGCCAATTTTTACCAATATGGCTATCAATTGTTTTAGAGAGAGAAGGATTTGCTAATGCCAACCAACGACGTGGCGTGATCCCATTAGTAATATTGCAGAATTTCTTAGGATAGATCATCGCAAAATCAGCAAATAAAGATTGCACCATTAATTGGCTATGAAGTTCAGAAACACCATTAACCTGATGACTAATAATAACCGCTAACCATGCCATACGAACATTACGGCCATTTTCTTCATCGATAATAGAAACACGACGCAATAAGTCGTTATCGTTAGGGAATTGTGCGCTAACTTGTTTCAAGAATTTATCATTGATTTGAAAAATGATTTGTAAATGGCGAGGAAGCGAACGACCTAGCATGTCAACAGGCCATGTTTCTAATGCTTCACCCATTAATGTATGGTTAGTGTATGAGAAGATGCAGATTGTTTGTTCCCATGCTTCATCCCAGCTAAATCCATGATTATCAATTAGTTGACGCATTAACTCAGGAATAGCAAGAACAGGGTGAGTATCATTAAGATGAATTGCAATAAAATCTTTGAGATTATCAAAGCGTTGATGCAGATGATAATGACGTTGCAAAATATCTTGAACAGAAGCGCTCACTAAAAAATATTCTTGCTGTAAACGTAATATTTTACCTGATATTGTTGAATCATCAGGGTAAAGAATACGAGAGATATTTTCAGAGCGATCTTTTGCTTCTGTTGCCTCTAGATATTCACCTTTATTAAATTTACCTAAGTTAAACGCCACATTTGATTTGGCTGACCACAAACGAATAGTATCTGTCGCTTGTGTGTTATAACCCGGAACAATAGAGTCATAAGGTTGTGCCATAACACTAAAGGTATCAACCCAATAATTTTTCTCACCTTCTTGCTGTAAACGTCCGCCAAAATCCACTTCAAATTGCAGATCATGACGGGGGAATTCCCAAGGATTGCCTTTTTCAAGCCAGTTATCCGCAACTTCATATTGTTCGCCATTTTGAATTTGTTGGCGGAACATTCCGTATTCATAACGAATACCATAACCTGTAACGGGATAACCTAGTGTGGCACAAGAATCAAGGAAGCAAGCCGCTAAACGCCCTAGACCACCATTACCTAACCCTGGATCGGGTTCAAGTTCGATTTGTTTTTCCAGATCAAGACCTAACTCTTTTAACGCCTCTTTGACTTCGTGGTAAACACCTAAAGAGAGCATGGCGTTTGTTAAAAAACGCCCCATAAGAAACTCCATCGAAATGTAATAAACCTGTTTTACTTTCGGTGAAAGCTCCGCTTTGGTCGATTTTAACCAACGCTCTACTAACCGGTCTCTAATAGCGTAAGAGGTTGCACTTAACCAATCTGTTGGTGTTGCATACTTTGGCGACGTACCAACAATAAACATCAGTTTATAAACAATAGAACGCTTTAATGACTCAATATCCTTATCGGGTGATAGATAATCAAATTCACATAAACTTTTCATTATAAATCTCTTTTTGTGATCCACTGGTTCAAATAGACGTCATGTCTATAAATGTTGATACAGTGTTGCATACGTTTTTGCCGCGGTTTCCCAACTAAAAATAGTTTGATTCATGCCATCAATTTGAGCTTGTTGCCACTGTTTAGGCATACTCCATAAGGTAAAGGCACGATTTATAGCCTGACGTAGAGAGTTAGCCGTCGCTTCATAGAAAACAAAACCCGTCGCTTGATGCTGCGCTAAATTTTCTAATGAACAATCATTCACCGTATCGGCTAATCCACCCGTGTGTCTCACTAAAGGTAGGGCACCATATTTCAAACCATATAACTGAGTTAACCCACAGGGTTCAAAACGACTAGGTACCATAATCACATCAGCACCCGCGACAACTTGGTGTGAAAAACTTTCGTCATAGCCAATATGAACCGCTACATTTTGCGGATATTGTTGTTGTGCATGTAAAAATGCCGCTTCAAGGTGACTATCGCCTGTACCTAATAAAATAAACTGACCACCTTGTTCAACGATATCAGGGAGCGTTTCAATCACTAAATCGAGCCCTTTTTGCGAAGTTAAACGACTTACTACTGCAAAAAGAGGGGCATTATTGTTGACGGGCAAACCACATTTTTTCTGTAATGCAGCTTTGTTTTCTAAACGCTTATTCAGGTTTTTAACATCATAACGACGCGTAATTAAGCTATCTGTTGTAGGATCCCAAACCGCTTCATCAATACCATTTAAGATGCCACTTAATCGCTGTTCATAAGCGCGTTGACATAATAGTCCCTCTAAACCGTAACCAAACTCGTGAGTCGTTATCTCTTTGGCATAAGTTGGGCTGACTGTCGTAATGTGGTTAGCATAAAAGAGGCCTGCTTTTAGGAATGAAATTTGTCCGTAATATTCCAATCCATTAATTGAAAAACTGCCATCAGGTAATTCAAGTTGATGCAGATGATAAGGTGAAAATTCACCTTTATAAGCCAAATTATGAACAGTAAAAACAGATTTTGCGGCGTAATGTTTAACTTCGAGATAAGCACAAGCGAGTCCTGCATGCCAATCATGGGCGTGAACAACATCCGCTCGCCATAAGGGATCTAATCCCGCAGATAGCTCACTTGCCACCCAACCTAATAGGGCAAAACGAAAAACATTATCACCATAAGCATGTTGATGTTGATCGTGATAAGGACTACCTGTACGTTGATAAAGATGAGGTGCATCAATAAGATAAATATCAACACCTTGGTATTGCCCGTAAAGCAGAGAAACATGACCTGCAAACGTATCAATATTAGTCACTAATTTGAGATCAGGAATATTATCTTTGATCGCCGGAAACGCAGGAATAACAACCCGCGCATCTAAACCTATCTTCTTTTGAGCTAAAGGCAAAGAGCCCATAACATCAGCTAATCCCCCCGTTTTTAGTAGAGGGAATAATTCAGAACAACAGTGAAGGACATTCACGAAAATGCCTCCTCATTTTGAGGTTTTTGTTCAGCACTTGTCTCTGTTGGATTTTCTTTACATGCTAATTGTTCAAGCATTTCTCTTGTTACAAGTACGATACCTTCTTCAGTGCGGTGGAAACGTGCAGCATCTTCTTCTGCATTCATCCCAATAACGGTACCTTCTGGAATTGTACAGCTACGTTCAATAATACAGCGCTTTAAGTAGCAATGATGACTGACTGTTACATCCGGTAAAATCACCGAATCTTCAATATGGCAGAAAGATTCAACGCGCACTAATGGGAATAGAATAGATGAATAGAGCGTTGAACCATTGATAATACAACCGTCAGCAATCAGCGAGTTCATCATTTGTCCATGTTCACCATGGTTATCTTGAACAAACTTGGCTGGTGGCAACGGTGTCATAAAGGTGCGGATTGGCCAATCTTTTGCATACATATCAAGCTCTGGTGTTACAGAAGCTAAATCGAGGTTAGCCGCCCAATATGCTTCAATGGTTCCTACATCGCGCCAGTATGGTGGTACTGAAGGATCAGAGCTGACACAAGAGAGTTCAAATGGGTGAGCAAGAACATCACCACGTTCCGTGATTTTAGGAATGATATCTTGGCCAAAGTCATGGTGTGAGTTTGGATCACGGCTATCTTCTTCTAATAAATCAAAAAGATAATCTCTATCAACCACATAAATTCCCATACTTGCTAATGCGTGCTCAGGATCATCAGGAATACAAGGTGGATTTGATGGTTTTTCTAAGAAATTGAGTACTCTACGATTTTCATCGATATCCATAATACCGAATTGGAATGCATCTTCTTTAGGAACACGAATACAAGCGACGGTGAATTTTGATTTGTTTTCAACGTGATCAAGTAATAAACGCGCATAGTTCATTTTATAAATATGGTCACCCGCTAAAATCACGACATATTTTGCTTTGTAGCTACGAAGAATATCGAGGTTTTGATAGATCGCATCAGCGGTACCCATATACCAATGTTCGGTATTACGGCGTTGCTGAGCCGGTAATAAATCAACGAACTCATTCATATCTTCGTTGAAGAATGACCAACCACGCTGAATATGTTGAACTAAAGAGTGCGACTGATATTGCGTGATTACACCAATACGACGGATCCCTGAGTTAAGACAGTTTGATAGCGTAAAGTCGATAATTCGAAATTTCCCACCAAAGAAAACCGCCGGTTTTGCACGTTTTGAAGTCAATGCTTTTAAGCGTGTACCACGACCTCCCGCTAAAACGAGTGCAATTGCCTCTTTAGGAAGTTGTTGTGCCAACATTAATTTTTGGCCTTGTTCTGTTGTCATCATAGTTATAGCACTCCAATCAAATTACTTAACTTGGGAGGAAATAATGGGTAATTTTTCAGTAGAAGACTGAGTATAAAAAACGCTATTTCGCCAAAGGGTGATACTGTTAGGTTGTATTTCACAATGTTGGGATTGTGTTGGGTGACAATCAGGCCAGCTAGCCGTATCAAGCAAGCAAGACCAAGACCCTTCAGGTAAAGAAAAAACAGCGCTGTTTCTTAATGGGTTAAACATTAAGATCCATTGTTGCGCTAAAAGAAGTTGTAATGGTGAGGGGGGAAGTTGTTGCCAATCTTCATGACTCATAGGTTGAGCATTCTGATTTAACCAAATGATATTTTGGCTATCTTCTTCCCACCATTTAAGCGAACTTAAAGGTGTAATTTGGTGACGTAATTCAATAAGGTGGCGAATGTAATCAGTTAAGTTGTAAGGCTGTTGAAACCATTTGATCCAACTGACTTTATTATCCTGACAATAAGCGTTGTTGTTACCATATTGCGTATTACCCACTTCATCACCGGCGAGTAAATGAGGTGTTCCTCTAGAAAGCAGTAAAGTTGCCAGCATGTTCCTTGTTGCAAGCAATCTGTATTGACTTATTTTTTCGTTAACGATCAAACCTTCTTCACCAAAATTCACACTGTAATTGGTGTTATGTCCATCTAGGTTTGATTCTCCATTCTCCTCGTTATGTTTGTTCTGATAACTCACTAAATCCCGTAATGTAAAGCCGTCATGGCTCGTTATCATATTAACGCTAGAATAGGGCGGCCTGTCATTTTTGTGATACCGCTTTGCAGAGCCCGTAATATTGTCTGCAAATGTCGCAATAGAGACATCACGCCATAACCAAAAACGACGAATAACATCGCGATAGCCATCATTCCATTCTGTAAATGGAACAGGGAAATTACCAACTTGATAACCATCAGAGCCTAAGTCCCAAGGCTCTGCGATAAGTTTGATACGTGACAGTAATGGATCTTGTCGTATCGCTGTCAGTAGTGGTGATTGAGTATCAAAATAAGGAACTCGACCAAGACTTGTCGCTAAATCAAAACGAAAACCATCAATATGAAATTCTGTCACCCAATAACGCAGGCAATCCATAACCCACTGCACTGTTTCAGGGCGATTTAAATTGAGTGTATTACCACACCCCGTCCAATTTTGAGCTTTATTTTCGTCGTTTAGCCAATAATAGCTTTGGTTATCAATACCACGTTGCGAAACAATATAACCTTCAAATTGATCACTTAACTCCGCAGTATGGTTAAATACCACATCTAAAATTACTTCAATATTGGCTTTATGTAGGCTTCTTACCGCTTCTCGAAATTCATCAATAATATTCCGACCTGAATTAGAATAATATTGAGTCGATAAAGCAAAAGGCGCTAATACGTTATAACCCCAATAGTTTTTTAAACCGATTTTATGGAGATGTGGCTCTGTTAAATGATATTGAATAGGCAGTAATTCTAATGCCGTAATACCTAATTTTTTCAGATGTGAAATAAAAGCAGGGTGCCCTAATGCGGCATAAGTACCCCGTAATTTTTCTGGTATTTCAAGATGTAGCTTTGTCAGTCCTTTTACATGCCCTTCGTAAATAATGGTTTCTGACCACGGCGTATTTAAGCGCGGATAAGAGTTTTTTTCTTTATAAGAATGGCTATCATCTGTAATAACTGCTTTCGGTGTAATTGCACTATCATCGCGCTCTAATGCATTAAAAACAGGGGAGGTGTAAGGTAATGTATTATCAACAATACCTGTCACCTGTTTTGCATAAGGATCTAATAATAGTTGCTGAGGTTGATAGAACAATCCTTGCTCTGGATCCCATTCACCTTCTACACGATAACCATAATGCAAACCAGGGCCTGCGCCGGGCAAATACCCGTGCCAAATTGCACCTGTTTTACCTGGTAACGGGTAGCGGATCTCTTTGCCAGCTTTATCAAACAGGCAAAGAATGACTTTAGTGGCATTTTCACTAAAGAGTGTAAAATTGACTCCATAGCCATCATAATGACTGCCCATAGGAAAAGGGCGACCATAATCTAAAGACATATTAATCCTTCAATCTTAAATACAGCGTCGCAAGCGGAGGTAGCGACAATGACAAGGCGTGAGGCTTGCCATTAAATGCACTGGCGGTTGTCTCTATTTCACCTAAATTTCCTACATTGCTGCCGTTATAAAACTCAGAATCACTGTTGAGAATTTCCTGATAAGCGCCGGCTTTGTTTACACCGACAACGTAATTGTGATGAACAACGGGAGTGAAATTACTGATAACAATGATTTCATTGCCTTGTACATCTTTACGGCAAAAAGCAAAGACCGAGTTATCGTGATCATCAACGGTAAGCCACTCAAAACCTTCGCGTTCAAAATCACATTCATAAAGTGGAGCATTAGCTCGATAGGAAAGATTCAAATCTCGTACAAAGTGTTGAACACCTTGATGTGGGCTATTTGGCTCTTCAAGAAGATGCCAATCTAAACTACTGTCGTGGTTCCATTCACGCCATTGTGCAAACTCACATCCCATAAATAGCAGCTTTTTGCCGGGGTAAGCCCACATAAAGCCGAGATATGCACGTAAATTGGCAAACTTTTGCCAATCATCACCCACCATGCGACCAATCAACGAACCTTTACCATGCACAAATTCATCGTGAGAAAGAGGCAGAACAAAGTTTTCGTTATAGGCATAGAGCATGCCAAAGGTCATCTGATTATGGTGAAATTTACGATAAATAGGATCACGTTGCATATAAGCTAACGTGTCATGCATCCATCCCATATTCCATTTATAATTAAAACCTAAGCCCCCCTCATCAGGCGGTAAAGTAACACCCGGGAAATCGGTGGATTCTTCAGCGATTGTGATAGTATTGGGGCAAGTTGTACCCAGTAATTTGTTGGTATGACGAATAAAATCAATGGCTTCTAAATTCTCACGTCCACCATGTTTGTTTGGGATCCATTCGCCGTCTTTTCGGCTGTAATCGCGATAAAGCATTGATGCAACCGCATCGAAACGAAAACCATCTAGCGCAAAATGCTCATGCCAATACAATAAATTACCAGAAAGATAATTCAGCACTTCATTGCGCCCATAGTTATAAATCAAAGTATTCCAATCGGGATGAAAACCTTCACGTCTATCTGCATACTCATAGAGTGATGTGCCATCAAAATTACGTAAACCGTAATCATCTTCTGGGAAATGACCGGGAACCCAATCTAAAATGACGTTAATTTCTGCTTGATGTGCCGCTTCAATAAAATCGCGGAAATCCATCGGAGAGCCAAAACGGCGAGTTGGTGAATATAACCCTAACGGTTGATACCCCCATGAACCATCAAAAGGATGTTCATTAATAGGGAGCAACTCAATATGAGTAAATCCCATCTCTTTAACATATGGAATTAACTGTTCTGCTAATTCACGATAACTTAACCAACTTTGATCGTCAGTATGCCTACGCCATGAACCTAAATGAACTTCATAAATAGAGATAGGTGCATTGCGTTGATTCGCTTGCTGACGCGATAATGGCATTGGTTTGATTGGTGGTAATGTATTGATAATTGACGCAGTTTCAGGACGTATTTGTGCTTCAAAAGCATAAGGATCAGCTTTTAATCGACGTTCACCATTCGCATCAAGAATAGAATATTTATAGCAATCACCAAGATGAGCTTGTGGAAGGAAAAGTTCCCATATTCCACTTTCACGACGTAATCGCATTGGAAAACGTCGTTCATCCCAGAATGAGAAATCGCCTACAACACTTACACTTTTTGCGTTGGGGGCCCATACAGCAAAAGTAATACCATCGATATCACCTAGTTTTACAGGGTGTGCACCTAAGCATTGGTAAGGGCGTGAGTGATGACCTTGCGCTAAAAGCCAAATATCCATTTCTTGCAATAAAATGCCAAATTGATAGGGATCATCAACGACACCTTGTGCATTTTCCCACGTTACATCTAAACAATAACTAAAACGACGTTTACGTCGAGGGATGGCGCCACAGAAAAAACCACTAGGATGTTTACGCTCTAGTGTGGCCACTTTTCGGCCATTCTTTCTATCGATGACACTGACTGCAACTGCACCTGGCAAAAAAGCACGAACCTCTAAACCCGCCGATGTTTCATGCATACCAAGAAGTGCAAAAGGATCAGACTCATACCCATTAATTAGTTTTTCTATTGTTTTTTTTGTCACAGCTACAGACATCTCATCGTCCTTCGTTGTCAGCAAATAAATTAATAAATTTTATATATAAACATCAGCATAGAACGTTAATTTAAGTTAAACAATAAGTGTTTATAACTGATTATTTAAAATAAAAATAATTTACATAGGTTAATGTACTTGTTTGATGATTTTAATGAATTGAATTTAAATAAGTTTAAGGGGTGGGGTAGAGAAAGATCGCGAATTATAAAAACAGCACAATTAGCGTTTTTACCTATTCATAAAAGGAAGATTATCATTAGATATTTTTAATAAAATAACGGGTAAGTCGTTTTAAAAAGTTTAATTAATAGGATTAAAATCGTCATTTCCATGAAAAATAATCACTTATTTCATTAGTGAAATTAACTTTTCTGTTGAGTAAGCCATTGTTCAAAATCAAGATGTGTTTTAGTTTTTTGTACACCTAATGGCGTTAAAGCGTAGTAACTCATCGGTGCAATTTGGATATCTGGAAATAACACTTTTAACGTACCGCTGTTTATTTCATTCGATAAAATTGAAACAGGGCCAATGCCGAGGCCTAATCCTTCAATAATAGCTTGAAGAGAAATATGAAAGTGATCAAAGCGATAGTGACGTGAGAATGAGCGCTGTGTATTGAGATGAGTTGCCATTAACCATTGCTGCCAATGCCCAGGACGAGTTAGCGTATCGATAACAGGACTGTCAAAAATGTCTTCATATTTAGTGACACTGTAACGTTTTAAGAATTTTTCAGAAGCAATTAAACAATGTTTATCTGCTAAAAAAACAACAGATGAATACTCTTGTTGCTGAGGTTGAGGGCGAATAATCAGATCATCATGGCTAATCAGATGAAATCGCTCGCTATTTGCAGAAGCAATTTGGATATTCGCAGTAGGATATTGAAGGTAAAAATCCTCCATTCGTGGAATAAGCCATTTTAAACAAAGTGTTGTCGGAACACTGATATTTAAAATATCATTTTTTCCACCATTACCATAACGGAAACCAATATCATTTAATTTATCAAAAACGTCACTTAACTCTTGTGCCAGAGTCAATGCATAAGGAGTCGGTACTCGGCGTAAACCTTGTTTATTGAATAAAGTGACACCAAACCATTTCTCTATAACTTGGATATGGCGACTAATCGCACCATGAGTGACACATAATGTCTGTGCGGCTTCAGTATAACTTTGGCTATGGCAAGCGACTAAGAAAGCACGCAATGAAGGTAATGGAGGAAGATTTCTCATCATAATTTTCTCATTATAGTTTATTCATCATAAATAAAGCGGCTTTCTGATTAAAACTCACAATACTGTGACATTTTATCACAGGTAAAAATAAAGAAGGCAGGTATGATACTGCGTCTTTAACGTATTGAACTTAAAGGATGATAATGAGTTTTATCGCAGTTATTTTATTGGCAGTATTGTCTGGGGTAATCAGTGGCGTAGTGGGAACGGGCTCTTCTATTTTATTAATTCCCGCTTTGACCTATGTGTTTGGTGCTAAGGAAGCAGTACCTATTATGGCATTAGCTTCAGTGATGGGAAATTTATCGCGTATTTATTTATGGCGTCACAGTATTCATTTTAAACCACTATTTTATTATCTGTTACTCGGTATTCCAGCCGTTGTTCTTGGCGCGAATACATTATGGATAATGCCTGAAAAATGGCTAAATATTGGTATGGGGCTGTTTTTTATCTTGATGATCCCCATGATCCACTTATTACGCAAACATCAAATCAAAATGAAAACCTACCAAGTTATTATTGCTGGTGCAGTTATCGGGTATTTAACGGGAGTAGTGTTTTCCACTGGGCCATTAACTATTCCCATATTCTCTGCATATGGTCTGACATTAGGACCATTACTTGCGACTGAAGCTGCTGCCTCATTTGTTATTTATCTCACCAAAGCCCTGACATTTAGCCAACTTGGTGCAGTTAATAGCTTTATCTTAATTAGCGGGGCGTTAGTAGGTTGTGGCTTAACTGTAGGAAATTACCTTGGTAAAAAACTGGTATTAAAACTGACACCAAAACTTTTTCAATGGCTATTAGATGCCATGCTGATTTTTGCTGGTGGTTCACTGCTATTTAATGGCATTTATGCTTAATAAAATGCAAGCTGCACTTAATGGACTTAAAAATACCGTTAATTTAAGTTAATTAACGCTAGAATAAGGAAATAAATATTGATGTTTATCTAAACTATTTTATTTCAAACTCGGAGCATCACAATGACAGAATACGAAAAAATGGTATCTGGTTATCTTTACCATGCCAGTAAAGATAATAGTTTAGAGCCACTTAGAGTAAAAGCGCGTGAAATTATTTATGATTTTAATATGACGCGTCCTTCTGACGTTGAAAAGAGAAAATCATATTTAAAACAGCTTTTAGGAAAAACCGGCGATAATTTTACTATCGAGCCGCCATTTCATTGTGACTATGGTCAGTTAATTGAAATTGGTGAAGCGTTTTACGCTAATTTTAATTTAACGATATTAGATTGTGCACCAGTAAAAATTGGACACAATGTGATGTGTGCGCCTAATGTCAGTCTTTTAACTGCAACTCATCCGATTGATCCTGAAATACGTGGCAGTGAACTTGAATATGCATTACCTATTACTATTGGTAATTCAGTATGGTTAGGTGCAGGGTGTATAATTTTACCTGGTGTAACTATTGGTGATAATTGCGTTATAGGTGCAGGCAGTGTAGTAACAAAATCTATTCCGGCTAATTGTGTCGCTGTTGGAAATCCTTGTCGTGTGATAAGACAAATTAGCGATAAAGATAAACAAGATGCTGAGAAAAGAATGAGTCTTTATTAATATTTAAAAAATAGGCTCAACAAGCATGATTGAGCCTATTCATATTGCTGCTTTTATTCTTTAATAAAACTGAGATAGTTAAAGAGCGATTTAAAACCAAACTTACGATAAAGTGCTAAACCATCTGCGGATGCATCTAAGAAGCAACGTTCAACGCCTTGTTCACGGCAAAACTCTAAAACATGCTTAATCAAATGTGTCGCATAACCATTACCTTGATAGGCAACATCAGTCCCAATATCATCAAAACGCGCTAATTTATCGTGTATTGTTAACGTCAATGAAGAGACTGGCTGACCATCAACTAATAGCGCGTAATGGAAAATAGCTGCGCCATTATTTAATGCTTTCTGGTGATAACGAATATATTCATTAACAATTGTATCATCACTATCATCTCCCACTGGGAACGCCGTTTTTAATGGATGCGCCCACTGTTCAAGATTGTGATTGGTTAAAATAATATCACAAGGATTATTGCGGTAAGATGGAAATACCGCCTCCGATAATGTTAAATACATTGCGGTTGTCATGCCATCACCAGTATAACCTGCATTTTTTATTATTTCTTCAAACTCAGGCAATAATGACTCTGGTAATACCAAAATATGATCTTTTTTCTGCGAAGTAAAAAGGGTACTGGCTTGCTGGAATGAGCTTTCTGTTGCACCTTGGCGCAAATAAATAAAGTTAAAAATGGCAGCATCCATTGGTGTCATAAAGCAGTGAGTATGATCACCAATACGAATATTATTTTCACAAATTTCTGACCAAAAGGCTTTTTCTACTATTTTAAATTCTTTATACAGTTGTGCATCCATAATGGTTCTCTAGCTGAATCGTGATATGCGATAAGGCGTTAATAGAGGTTCTGCTTTCTCGTAAATGAGTTCTTGTGCAACTAATTCACATAATAAAGGTGACAATGTCACGGCAGCGTGCATAGTAACAAGATATAATCCCTGATAAGGAGATATTTCTCCAATAATTGGCATTTCATCTTTAGGTATAGATCTTTCACCAACCATAAACGGTTCAATCGTTAGTTTACCTGTTTGCGTAAAATTATCATAAAAAGTCGCTTGTGCATGTCATGCAATGTGCTCAGGGTGATGTTCATCACTATTATCAATGTAATCTTCAGTTGCAATAATCTCATTTTGAGTAAAGTGACGTACAAGATAAAAATAAAAAACAACACAGAATAATGGTTTTGGTAAATATAATCTTTTTTATTCCCTCTCTTTTTGTGCTAATTGACTCGCTAAATACCAATAAAAAATACTTATTTTTCATAAAATTAATGAGTTGGGCTGTTTTAAATTTAAAAGTCACATATCGTTCAAGATCACAAAAAGAATAATGAACCATAACAAAAAACAAACAATAGGATATTGAATTTTAAATCATGCAAAAATGCAGTTTTTAACTCCATTAAAGTTGGTTTGTATGGATATTAAATCTGTATAAAATTTAATTTCAGCATCATACTATAACCAATGTTTAAACTGGTTTTTAAATCTAAACTTATATACAAAAAAAGACCTATAAACTGCTTTTTATATTAAAAAGCAGAGTAATTAACTTATCTTTATCCAGTATTAAGATTATTGTTTTACAAAAAAATTATTGTGGATATGATAGCTCACATATTCAGCATGTTATTTTTTAAAAAAAGGCGTCGTATGTTAGAAAGTATCGGTATTTCAAATATTTGGACATACCTTTTAGGCGTTATTTTTATTACTTTAGTTCCAGGTCCAAACTCGATTTTCGTCCTTACTTCCAGTGCGAAGCATGGCGTAAAAGGGGGGTATAAAGCCGCTCTTGGTGTTTTTACGGGTGATGCATTATTAATCTTTTTGGCATTTTTGGGGGTTGCTTCATTAGTCAAGACTTCACCCGTCTTCTTTATTGTCATTAAATATGCTGGTGCTCTTTACTTAACCTACTTAGGGTTGAAAACGTTATATGCAACGTTCCAAAAGAAAAAAGAGACGCCAGAGCAAGTATCTGAAGTAACTGTAAAAGCAAAAGATGGTCTTTATGTTAAGGCGTTATTTTTGAGTATGCTTAACCCAAAAATGATTATTTTTTATGTTTCTTTCTTTATTCAGTTTATCGATCCTAAGTATGAAAATGCAGGTGTTCCATTCTTTGTATTAGGTGCGATTTTAGAAACATGCAGTATGCTTTATTTATCAGTTCTTATTTTTGGCGGTGTTGCTATTACTAATAAAGTAAAACATAACAAACGGTTAGCTTCATTATCAAATAGTTGTATTGGTGCAGTATTCTTGCTTTTTGGGGCCAAACTGGCGTTAACTGCATAATCTTTTTTTAGCTTAAAAAGCCACTTTTAAAAGTGGCTTTTCTTTGTTACAAACAAGTAACTATCTTAATAGGTTATTTTATAACGACTTCTAATATTGAGTTGTATGTTTCTGTTTTAATCACTTTATTAATTTTTAAATCTGCTTGATCTAATAATTCAATAAATTCTTCTTCAGTACGTTCCCCCGATTCAGGGAATGCACTCATACAAAGAATATCCATATACTTAGCAACGTCGGGAATGTTCTTTTTAAAGATAACAGGTTCAATAATAAGTATTTTAGAATCTTTCTTCATGGCCTTACGAAAGTTTTTAAAAATTTTAACAACACTATTACTATCCCAATCATGGATAATATATTTAATTAAATAGACATCAGATTCAGGATAATCTCCAAATAAATCACCTGGTATTAATTTCCAGCGACTATCATCACCTAATTCGACGAGTTTTGTTCTTTCTAATACATGTTGACGATCAAATAACTGTCCTTTTAAAGTCGGGTTTTCTTTTAAGACTTCTAATAATAATCCACCTAGTCCACCTGCTATATCAGTGACAGTTTTATTTTCTGGAAACTTATAGTGCTTAATAATAAAATAATTTTCTATTTTTGATAAAGAGCTCATACCTGATTGAAAATCATGATCTTCTCTTACATTCTCTTGCCAATATTGATAAAAAGACATGCCATATAAATTTTCAAAAGCGGGGTTGCCTTGGACTGATTCAATAACATCCCCCACTGGACGCCATAATGTTTCATTTGTTAACATCAATACTGCATCACGTAAACTATATTTATGGTCACTTAATAAAAATTGTCCTGCGGGAGCTAAAGAGTAATAAGATCCCTCTGACTCATAAAATACACTTTCAGACGCTAACATTCTTAATATTCTATTTAAAACATAAGGTACTGAATTTGTTTTCTCTGCAAGTTCATTAATGTTTTTAGGTCCTTCTTTTAATAAATCTGCAATTTTTAATTTCGCAGCAACTCTTAATGCGGCAGGAATAGTAAAACACATTGATTTTTTCATTAAATCTAATGCTGCTGATTTATTATTTAAGTCTAAATTATCATTCATAATGCAACACCCTATAATATACAATATAGTTAAAAGAAAAAATTGAATATCAAGATTAAATAACAGTTTCCAATATAGTATAGATTGTTTTTTTCTTTTGGTAACTTTATATTTAAATGGATATTTTAATTTCTATTTAATTTATTCATTATTGTTTGTGATTATTTTTATTATTACTTTTTAAAATTAAAATAATAAAAAAGCAAGGAATGGAGTGCATCACACTTTTGTTTTCACGTTATACTGTTTAAGTATTTTATTAAAATGGGGTGATTATGTATTTTCAGTATGGTGAAAAAGAGATAAATACATTAAAAAAACGCGATAAGCGCTTATCAGAACTTATTGAAAGAATAGGGGAAATTAAGCGTCCATTAACACCTGATCTATTTACAGCATTAGTTAAAAACATTATTGAACAACAAATTTCGGTTTCTGCTGCTATAACCGTTAATCAGCGATTACTCAATTTATGTGACGGTATTTACACACCAGAACGTATCGCAAAATTATCAGAACAAGAGATACAACAGTGTGGAATGACTCTACGTAAAGCTAATTATATTATAGGCATTGCTGACGCCGTTATTTCAGAAAGATTAGATTTAAATAAAATTCCTGATATGACAGATAAAGAGGTTATTGATACTTTAATTCAACTAAAAGGTATTGGGGTTTGGACAGCAGAAATGCTATTGATTTCTTCACTTAATCGGCCAGATATTTTAAGTTGGGGAGATTTAGCTATTCAACGCGGAATTATGCGTCTTTATCGTCATGAAACATTAGATAAAGCACGCTTCGAACGTTATCGAAAACGCTATTCACCCTATGGTTCCACTGCATCGCTTTATCTATGGGCATTATCTAAAGAACCAGAGTAATTGAGCAATAAACGGAGTTTTTTATTCATTATGTTTATCAATAATAACCATAATCCCGCATTTACAGGACTACCATAATGGAAAATAAACATAATCAACTTATTGAACAAGCCTGCCGTTTTATTGAAAAAAATAATGGTGACGTGTCGCTGACCTGTATTGCAGAGCATGTTATGGCAAGCCCATATCATTTCCATCGCTTATTTAAATCAACGATGGGGATCACACCAAAAGATTATGCTAATGCTTATCGTCAAAAATTAATAAAAAAAGCGTTAATTCAAGATGGCAGTATTACAGATGCGATTTATCAATCAGGCTTCAATGCAAATAGTCGTTTCTATGAAAATGCAACAGCAATATTAGGAATGACGCCAACAAATTGGCGCACCGGTGGTAAGAATATTACCATCTTTTTTGCTATCGCTCAGTGCTCTTTGGGAAGTATTCTTGTGGCGCAAAGTGAAAAGGGGATTTGTGCCATTATGTTAGGGGATGATGCAGAACTGTTATTAGACGATTTGCAAAAACAATTCCCTCTAGCTGAATTAATTGGTGCAAATGAAGAGTTTGAGCAAATCATAGCACAAGTCATCGGCTTTATTGAATTACCTAAACAACCCTTATCTTTACCTCTTGATATCCAAGGTACTGTATTTCAGCAAAAAGTTTGGCAAGCATTATTAGATATTCCTTTTGGTAGCACTATGACTTACCAAGAAATTGCCGACAAAATTGGAGCACCTAAAGCATATCGCGCAGTTGCGAATGCCTGTGCTGCTAATAAGCTAGCAGTTGCTATTCCATGCCATCGTGTTATTCGACAAAATGGTGAGTTATCCGGTTATCGTTGGGGAATTGAGCGTAAGGCCAAGTTACTTCAGGCGGAGGCTTTAAATAACATTCCAACGGGTAAAAAAGAATAAAAAAACCGTTATTGCATGATAAGATAATCAGCAACTTATCAATAAATTTATGAGTCAATATTATGTCGGCAATACCAACAGAAATTACTTTTTTTGAACGTTTAATTCCTTCCATTCTTGAGGAAAAAAAAGTGATTACTATCCGAGATGAAAGTGAAAGTGATTACAAACCGGGAAGCATTGTTGAATTATTTGCTAATGAACATCGTACTCATTATGGAAAATTGAAAATCATAGCAGTATCACCTTTGTGTTATGACGATATCAATGAGTATCACGCGCAACAGGAAGGTATGACACTTCCAGTATTGAAAACGCTTATCAAAGATATTTATCCGACAACACAGTCTTTATATCTTATTGAATATCAGTTAGTAAAATAAGAACATATAAAAAAGGATCACATAGTGATCCTTTTTGCTTAAACAAAACCAATCGCTTTTGCGTGCATATTGGCGGGTATTTCTTCAATAGCAGCAAATCGATATTGTTGTGTTGTACCAATCGCAACACCCGTAAATAATGTTCCAACCGAAAATAAAATTAAGTTTTGATGAAATATTCCAGCAATGGCAAATAAAGCACCAACTAAAATGGTGTTTACCTTATACCAATAGAATTGTTATCGTTATTGAGTCGTTATATCTTGAAATAGTGACGTTTTAACACTCTAAATCATAGAATTTCATCATTTTATCGTAATTTTTCGCAGATAAGAACTATCTACCTACATTGGGGGTTTTTATCATGATATATTGCTACCTATTCGCTATAGCTGTCCTATAAAAGGTTAGAAAATGAGTAAATTAAGAGTCGCTATTATTTTTGGTGGTAAATCCACAGAACATCAAGTTTCATTACAATCAGCAAAAAACATTATTAATGAATTAGATCGAACAAAATTCGACCTTTGCTTAATCGGTATTAATGAACAAGGTCAGTGGTATGAATATTCAGAAACTGATTATTTACTAAATAGCGATAATCCTAAAACTATTTCATTAAACAAACCTTTAAGAGCGGTTGCTATAATTCCTGGTAGTGTAAAAAACCAATTTATTTCACTTGAAGATGGTCAGGCATTACCTCAAATCGATGTTGTATTCCCAATTGTCCATGGTGCGTACGGTGAAGATGGGACACTCCAAGGCTTATTACACATGATTGATATGCCTTATGTAGGACCCAATATCATGAGTTCTGCTGCTTGTATGGACAAAGATATTACTAAACGCCTACTTGATGGCGCAGGATTAGCGGTTGCACCATTTATTACTATTATGGCGCATCAAATTAATGATATTCCTTACAACGAAATGGTTCGTCAATTAGGACTTCCTTTATTTATTAAACCTGCAAACTTAGGTTCTTCAGTAGGAATTAGTAAAGTTAATAATGAAGAAGAATTCAACGCTGCATTAGAAATGGCTTTTGAATATGATCTTAAAGTGATTGTTGAAAGTGCTATTGTCGGTCGTGAAATAGAGTGTGCCGTTTTAGGTAATGAAAATCCAGAAGTTAGCCCTTGTGGTGAAATCGTATTAAACGATGCTTTCTATGCCTATAACACAAAATATATTGATGAAGATGGCGCCAAAGTCGTTGTCCCTGCGGTAATGGATGAAAATACGAGTTTGCATATTCGACAAGTTGCATTAAAAGCATACCGTGTTCTTAATTGCTTAGGTATGGCTCGTGTAGATGTATTCTTAACGCAAGATAATCGTGTTGTGATTAATGAAATAAACACACTACCTGGTTTTACTAATATCAGTATGTATCCAAAATTATGGCAGAGTGCAGGTTTAGGTTATCAATCATTAATTACTAAATTAATTGAGTTGGCACTAGATCACCATAGAAAAACGGCTGTTTTAAAAACGAAGTGTGAACTTTAATTGATGTATAAAAAGTGAGTGCTTGATGAAAATTACACATCTTGATCATTTGGTATTAACTGTTGCTGATATTCAGGTAACCTGTGATTTTTATCACCGTGTATTAGGCTTTAACGTTATTACGTTTAAAGAAGGGCGCAAAGCTCTCACTTTTGGTTCTCAAAAAATAAATCTTCATCAAGTAGGAAAAGAATTTCTTCCCAAAGCAGCAAAACCAACAGCAGGTTCGGCTGATTTGTGTTTTTTAACACAAACACCGTTATCAGAGATTATTGAGCATTTAAATCATCAAGGTGTACAGATAGAAGAAGGACCTGTTCCTAGAACAGGTGCAACTGGCGCTATTATGTCGGTTTATTTACGTGATCCTGATAATAACTTGCTTGAGGTAGCCAATTTAATTGATGAGTAAAACACGCTATATAACCCTATTTAGCGTGTTTTTTAGTTTTTAAAAGCAAGCGTTTAATCAAGCGTATTTTCTTGAGCCAGCGACACAAAAAATAACGCCAAGGGTGACTAACAACATCAATAAATTGACAGATTCATGAAGTAATACTGCGGCTAAACCTAATCCAAAGAATGGTTGTAATAATTGAAGCAGTCCTACTGCTGCGATCCCGCTTTGTGAGATTGAAGCAACCAATTTCCTTGGCTTTCTCCTACACCCGCTTTATCCCATATATACACACCAATGCCAGCATCCAGTAAGCTATTAATTAATGGCAAATATCCACTATTTGAAAAGCGATCTTGGGCACCATCATCATGAACAAAAATAGCGACTGCTCTTATATTATTCTGATTAGGTAAAATTAATGTTCCAGATAAAGTATCTGTTTTAGAAGTAAAATTAATCGGTGTTATCGCTAAGGCATGATCATCCAATTCAAAATCAGAATACTGGCCACGACCAATGATAATCACAAAAAGAAGTACAATAAATCCTAAATAAAACTAAATTGATTTGAAACATTTTTTCATATCTTGAAAAATCCACTATGGGTGTAGACCCGTGAGTACTATAAATAAATCATTTATGTCCCTATTTTATATAATATGTATTAATTAGTCTAATTAGTCTAATTAGTCTAACCAATTGAAATGGTTTTATTAAAATTTGCTTAAATGGGAACTGGCACGATGAGTTTCGCATTAAAGTAAGATTGATTAGATGTTTTCATATTACGTTGCTTAAATGCGAAAAAACAAACAATAGAATATGGCTACTATTTTACTTGGTTTTTTTACAAATGACATGAATTGTTAAATAAAAAAAGATATTGAGTTATCATTTGTTTAAATTTGTATTGAATAAATGTGTTACCTAAACAAAATATCAGTATAATTACTCGGGATGAAATATTGCTATCTAAATTGGATTGTCTAAAACAGAGTGATTTTGCGTTGTTCTCACGTAATTGTCATATAAGAAATATTGCTAAAATGATAACGAACTTACTTTATTGTTATTTTTTAAATTAAGTAGTAAAGGAATGAAGTAAATATCTTTAGCGTATTCTTAATCAAAAAATGGACGGTGTGATGAAAAAACTTATCCTATTCGGTGCAATATCTGGCGGTATACTATTTTGGTCTATACATTTACAAGCAGATAATTTTGATTGTCGAAATGCGGCGACTCAAACTGAAATTAACCAATGTGTATATCAAGATTTTCAGCAAAAAGATGAAGAACTTAACCGTATCTATCAACAATATTACGCTAAATTAGAAGGTGGTCGAAAAGATCAATTTAAGCAAGCCCAGTTAGTTTGGATTAATTTTAGAGACCTCTCTTGCCAATATGAAGCAGACTATTATCAAGGCGGTAGTTTAGCGCCAATGGTATATAGCAGTTGTTTAAAAGATAAAACAAAAGAAAGAATTAGCGATCTTAAAAATTATATTGCTTTATATTAAAGAAAATATTAAACCTAAAAAATACAAACATATAAATATATATTCTTTTTATAATAATCAAATAAGTCTAGTGATTACCATGAAAATATTTTATATATGATATAAATGTAAGTTTTGTATTATTTTGAAACATAAAATTCCTTGACTAATCACTGCCACAAAGTAGTCTGATGCGCAATTAATAAGCAAAAAAGAAGTGAATACAATGAATAAGATATTAAAAATTGGGCTAGGATTACTTTTTTTATCACTACCATTCGCTTCAACATTAGCAGATATTAAACTCGAATATGGAGTAAATCTTATCGATTTTAATGGTGATGGTATTCCTGATGTTGTCGTTAAATCTAAACGACCATTAAGTGATTCAACATCTGTTGATATGGTAACGGTTTATATCAAAGATAGTGATCAAAAGGTTTATATTGTTCCGTCCATATATGCTAACGCATTGAGTCTTTACAACAATAAGATTAAAGGTACAGATATCACCATCTCTGATTTCAAATTTATTGAGAAAAAAGATCTCGTTGTATTGCTAAGTGCTGAAAAAGTGGGAAACAACCTACAAAAACCCACTCCAATTCGCTTTTCAAGTCATTCTATTTCAGAAAATAAAAAAAATGATGAAATTCAGTTTAAATGGCAATTTAATACCTATTGTGTAACTGAATTATCCTATCTTAGCGTAGAAGATGCATATTCTGATAATTGTATAAACAAAATTATTAATGAATAAACTGACAATTGAACAATAAACACATCATATTATGATGTGTTGCTTTTTTGTTTTATAAAACAATGTATTGTAAAAATATAAACAATATTCCTTTCTTTATATGCATTGGGTACTTGTATCATTTCTTGTTCCTTGTTATTAATCTACTGTTAGGATATTTCTTAATCAAAATGATTTTTATGGCACTGTTTTATCAAAGTCTGTTTAAGAGGGAGATATGAAGGAAATTATTACAGGTTTACTTCTAGCCTCAATATCGCTATTTACTGTATCTTGTTCACAAGAAGATACGCATAGAGTAAAAGTGGCAATTAATACAGGGCCTGATCAAGTGATTTGGGATGAAGTTATTCGTTTAGCGAAATTAACTGAAGGGTTAGATGTTGAGGTTATCACTTTCAATGACTATGTTCAGCCTAATAAGGCATTGAATAATAAAGAAGTTGATGCGAATGCGTTTCAATCCATTCCTTATCTTCAAGCTCAAATGAAAGAGCACGGCTACCAATTTCATATTGCCAGTAAAACGTACATCTTTCCTTTAGCTGCATACTCTAAAAAAATTAGCGATATAAATGAATTAAAGCCTGGTGATATCGTTGCAATTTCAAATGAAGTTAGCATGAAAGGGCGTGCACTTTTATTACTCGCAGAAAACCACCTCATTACTCTTAACGATAATGTTGGTTTCACGCCAACAGTAGACGACATTACCGATAACCCAAAAGAAATTACTTTTATTGAGGTCGATACACCTAAGCTTACTGAAGCATTAAATGATCCAAGTGTCACAATGGCTATAATCAATAATAATTTTTCATCTCAAGTCGGTCTCATTGCGACTCGTGATGGGTTGATCTTAGAAAATAAAAATTCACCATATGCTAATGTTATTGTTACGCGTGAAGATAACAAAAATGATGAAAATATAAAAAAACTGGTCTCAGTTCTGCATTCAAGACAAATCGAGTTAAAATTCAAAGAAATGTACAAAGGTGATGCAGTAAGAGCTTGGTAATATCTCTCAACTTAAAGGTAAAAAGAGGCGATCAATCTTTTTATCTTTAAGTTTATCCTGTCTTTTTCCTTTTTTAACTAGAATAATCAACTTTTATTTAGTCAAATCACCTTGATTAAATACCACTCAATGAATAGAACCTTTTATTTAACGTTATTTTTATGCTTGAACCCATTATGTTTATATAACTACTGGTTTTTATTCTATATAAAACATTCTAACAACATGAATTTTTTTCAGTATGATAAAGATCCTTCATTAAACATAAGAAATAAAAAATGACTGACTCTCAAATGAAAAAACAATATATTGGCGAACATAAACTCTCACCAGAAACACTAATGATGAGTTATGGCTATGATCCATTACTCTCTGAAGGCTCAGTTAAACCACCTGTATTTTTAACATCCACTTTTATTTTTAAAAGTGCTGAAGAGGGTAAAGCTTTTTTTGATACCGTAAGTGGTAGAAAACCTTTACCAGAAGGTGAAAAAGCAGGTTTAGTTTATTCTCGCTTTAATCAACCTAATAGTGAAATTGTTGAAGACAGATTGGCTGTTTATGAAAATACGCAATCTTGTGTATTATTTTCATCAGGAATGTCTGCAATCACCACAACATTAATGGCATTAACGCAACCCGGTGATGTTATTTTACACTCACAGCCACTTTATGGCGGAACTGAGACGTTAATTGCCAAAACACTGGCTAAATTTGGTATTCAAGCAACATCATTTACTGACGGATTAAACCATTCACTTATTCAAGAACAAGCGGATAAAGCCCGTCAAAAAGGGCGTGTATCTGTTATTTTTGCAGAAACTCCTGCGAACCCAACTAACTCCTTAGTTGATATTGAAGCATTAAAAAACGTTGCTGACCAATTAGAAAAAATACAAGGTTATCGTCCTATTATTGTTTGTGATAACACATTACTTGGTCCTGTATATCAACATCCGATAGAACAAGGTGCTGATATCTCAGTCTATTCTTTAACTAAATACGTCGGTGGGCACTCAGATTTAGTTGCAGGTGCTGCAATGGGCTCTCGTGAACTTATTAATCAAATCAGATTATTAAGAGGGGCAATAGGGACACAACTGGATCCTCATTCTTGCTGGATGTTAGGTCGATCTTTAGAAACATTGCAAATTAGAATGGAAAAAGCCAATCAAAATGCATTATTAGTTGCAGAGTTTCTGCGTGATCATGAAAAAGTAAAAACAATTCATTATTTACCTTTTGCAGATAAAAATTCTGTTGAAGCTCAGGTTTTTTCCAAACAATGTACAGGTGCGGGATCTACGTTCTCATTTGATATTGTGGGTGGAGAAAGTGAAGCTTTCCGTTTTCTTAATGCAATGAAAATTTTTAAGCTTGCAGTAAGTCTGGGGGGAACCGAATCTCTGGCATGCCATCCTGGTTCAACAACGCATTCGGGTGTACCAATAACATTACGACATAGTATTGGCATTCAAGACACCACCATTCGTTTATCTATTGGAATAGAAAATCCACAAGATTTAATTGCTGATTTATCCCAAGCATTAGCTAATGCTTAATTAAATTGTAGTTTTCATATTAAAAAACACCAGATAATGTGAATTTCACAATCTGGTGTTTTGTTTTAATAGGTCTGTTTTTGATTTCGCGTACTGCTCTTCAATAACGTGATGGAATTTAAATCCACATTTTTCTTGTGCTTTTTGTGATTTCTCATTATCAGCGAAATAGACACACCATAAATTATCTAGTTCCCGTGTTTCAAAACTATGCCGACTGATTTCTTTTACGGCTTCTGATATTAAACCTTTGCCCCAAAATGGAACGTCTATCCAATAAGAAACTCCAGCATTTATCCCCAATCAAGAAATTACTCTCACCTAAAGTGTAACCGTTCTTTTTTTACTGGCATTCATTCCTTGGATCATACAAAACCAAGCAAGACCGCAAATCACCATTAAAATCGCAAATAAGGAAACAGGCGGGAAAGAGGTTAGAATAAAACCACTGGCAAGTGGATTAAGCGCTGCACCTAACCAACCGAGTGACTGTGCAGAGAAATAACTTGCTTTCATTCCTAACGGTGCAATGTTATCAATCATCATATACTCACCAGGTGCATAAATTAACTCACCTAAGGTAAACACAGCGATAGCTAATGCCCAAAATATTAAATTATTACCTGCAAACATAAAACCAAGTAAGCCCATCATAAAAAATAGCGTACCAAGCGTCATTAATTTACGTAGTCTTTCGGCTGTAACATGCTTACCTACAATATATTGTAGAGAGACAACAATGGCGGCATTTACTGGTAATACAACCGCAATGACCGACTCTGCTAATTTCGCATCGTAAACTACTAAAATATATTGCGAAATACACGATGCAAAAGAGCCAAATGTTAATGTACCGAAAAAAGTAGAGAGTACAAACCAACTTAACGCTCTGTCTTTTAGCATTATTTTCGGATCCCATTTCACACTGTTTTCTTCACCAGCCTTTATTGCTTTAGAACGCTGAACAAATAACTGGATCATAAAAAGTGGAACACTGGCAGAAATAGCGGCAAGCCAAAACGGTAATTGTGTTCCATACATTAATAATAAGGTGCCAATAGGTGGGCCAACCGTCCATCCCATATTAATAAAGGTATAGTTTAAAGAGAATATTTTAGGTTTCGCTGAAACTGACAACGTTTCAGAAAAATAGGCCTTTAACACGGTTGAAAATACTAAATAAGAGCAGTTAATCACCGAGAAAAAAATAACGACTAAAACAGTACTATGGATCATAGGTATTGCAGCAAATCCAAAGATAAACGTTATAATAGATAGCAACATATAACGTTTTTTCTCAAATTTATCAGCAAGCATCCCAAAGCCAAGGCTGAAAAAAATACCCGTTGTTAATGCAATAGACATGGCAATACCAATATCATCAACAGGTAATTGATACTCCCGCGACAAATAGATCGCCATAAACGGTAATGTTGCACCTCTCCCTATTGTCAGAAGAAGTGATGAAAATAGCAGTGCAGTTGTTGATCGTGTTTTTTTTGAGAACATATTATCTTTATTCTAATTATTTGTATTTTATAGGATATTTTGTAATTTGTGCGATTTTTTGCGGGTGAAAAAATAACAAATTCGCACTGTATATTAATACATGACTTAATAATTGCTGTATAGCCTAAAGTTAGAGAAAAAGCTCTTTTTGATCTTGTCTTTTTTCCTGCTTATCTCCTCGTAATATTTAATTATCCCATTTTTGATAATAGTGTTTATCAAATTTCTCTCTATCAACACATTGTTATTTTTTCTAAACTGAGTCAATTACTGTTTTATTTACTGCATTAAATCCGAGGCCGTTATGTCTTTTATTCATCTTGAATTTGAAAAACCTATTGTTGAATTAGACGAAAAAATAGATGCATTGCTCACCTTTAAGCAATCTCAAGATGAACCAACAGGTATTAATTTAGATGAAGAGATCGCACGTTTAAGGCAAAAAAGCCTTTCACTAACAAAATCTATTTTTACCGATTTAGGTGCTTGGGAAATTGTGCAACTCGCTCGTCATCCCATGCGCCCATATACCCTTGATTATATTAAAGCGATTTTTACTGATTTTCAGGAGTTGGCGGGTGATAGAGCTTACGCCGATGATAAAGCGATTGTTTCGGGTTTAGCGCGTTTAGACAAAATGCCAGTTATGGTGATTGGGCAACAAAAAGGGCGTGATACAAAAGAGAAAATTCTTCGCAATTTTGGTATGCCATCTCCAGAAGGTTATAGAAAAGCATTACGTTTAATGAAAATGGCGGAACGCTTTCATCTACCCGTTATTATTTTTATTGATTCAGCTGGGGCTTATCCCGGTGTCGGTGCTGAAGAACGAGGACAAGCAGAAGCTATCGCGCGTAATATTCTTGAAATGTCACGATTAAAAACACCTATTATTTGCACTATTACTGGTGAAGGATTCTCTGGTGGTGCGCTAGCTATTGGTGTTGGTGATAAAGTTAATATGTTGCAATATAGTACTTATGCGGCAATTTCACCAGAAGGGTGTGCTTCTATTTTATGGAAAAGTTCTGATAAAGCGCCAATTGCGGCAGAAACCATGGGAATGACAGCACCTAAATTACAATCATTAGGTATTATCGACGCCATTATTCCAGAGCCATTAGGCGGAGCTCATCGTGATCATCAACAAGCTGCAGAATTTCTTAAACAACAGTTATTAACTGACTTAACCTTATTAAAAAACTATTCAACCGAAGAACTTTTAGATAAACGCTATCAAAAACTCATGTCTCACGGTTACTGTTAATTATTAACGAGTGAAAAGAAAATGAATGATACACTGCCTATATTGAGTAATAGAAATACAGTAGGCAGTGAGTTATTTATGCAAATCGATCTTAATTTATTACGTATTTTTTCTGCCGTTGCAGAGCAAGGGCAATTTGCAGCTGCTGCTCGGTTATTATCTATGCCTACCTCAAATATCAGTCGTGCAATTAAACAGCTTGAACAGCAACTTAATTGTAAACTTATTGATAGAACAACTCGAAAAATGCGCCTTACTGAACAGGGTAAAATACTCTATCAGCAAGGAACGAAAACTTTAACTGAATTAGACAATGTGGTAAGCAATATCACCAGTGATGGACCATTATCGGGCACTTTCCGTTTAACGATCCCAAGTGAATATGGCAGTGAGCTACTTGGTAATATTTTGGCTGATTTTGCTGCACTTCATCCCAATTTGCTTATTCAATGTGATACTCAATTAATGCCAAGAAATATCATCGATGATGATATTGATTTGCTATTAACTTTTCATCGTGGAAACTTAGCAGATAGTAGCTATCACTCACGCTTAATTAAATCATGGCGCAGTATTGTTGTGGCATCTAATGAATTATTAGAAAAAACAGGAATACCCACACATATTGAACAATTAAGCAAAATGCCTTGTATCTCTAGCTTGAGCGCACTAGAGGGGCAACCTTGGATATTTATGGATGATGATAAAAAACCAATCAGAGTAACCATTAATAGTAATTATCGAGTAAACAGTGCCATATTGGCAAAAGCAGCCGTATTAAAAGGATTGGGATTTGCTATTCTAGCTGAGCATTGCTGCCTTGATATGATCAAAGAGGGGAAGTTACGAGCTATTGAGTTTCCTCAACAACCCGCAACGATTAATTTAGTGGCAATATATGCAACTCGCAGCACGCTCTCACGTAATATTGAGTCTTTTCTTGAATTTCTAACTCAACGTTTATAAACATTAATCTGTGATTTGTTGGGTAAGTGTCTTATGTTTTGCTTTAACTGGAAAGAGCACAATAAATAGCGTTACAATACATGAGATCCCCGCAGTCACAATTGCATAAGCAAATCCCGAATTAAATGCCTCTGGTAACAGAGTGACAAATCCTTTGTCTAAATTATTTGTCGCATTTTCAGTCACCAAACTAACAATATCGATATAATTTACAGATATTCCCAATACCTGACTTTGTATCACCATATAATGAATTAATAGCAATAAATAACCCCCATATCATGAGTTTTCTGACTGAAAAATAAGAAGATAGTCGTCCAAACGACATCGAAAACAGTGCCATTGCAATAAATTCTGGTGCCATTCTCCAACCCGTTTCTAATGCACTCCAGCCTTGAGCTTTTTGCAAAAATAAACAAAAGTAATTGGGGCAACATTAACAGGACAACTTGTTGATTATTCTGGTGTTCAATCGGATATATGGATTGCAATTAGCGCAAGTGCTTTAGTGATGTTAATTGCATTTATTGGCTGTAAACGAATAAATAATTACAACAGTAAGATTTAGGCATAATCAATAATAATTAAAGCCTAAGAATATCAGCAAAAATTAATGTCAATATCTTAGGCTTTTCAAATCAACGGCTACGATTTAACAGCATTAAACAAAGGAAATAGCTACCGCCTAAAATTGCCACTAAAGTTCCCGCAGCAATTTGTGCAGGATAAATCAATATTTGCCCAAGCCAATCAGCCCAAACCATTAAAGTCGCACCGATTAATCCCGAAAGAATCAATTGTGATTTTATTTTTTGAGCACCAATTAATACCGCCATATGAGGGGCGACTAAGCCAATAAAGGCGATAGGGCCAACGGTTGACGTAACTAATGCGCATAACAGAGAAACAATGATCAATAAAATAATACTTGCTTGTGCTGTATGTAATCCTCGCGCTAAAGCAAAGCTTCGGCCAATAGATATTAATGCCAACCATCGAGTGAGTAATAACACAACGCCCACAATAAAGATGATAGCTAATGCAAAATAAATCGCTTGTTGCTCTGTTACACGATAAGTAGAGCCTGATAACCACAATAATATTTTATAGCTACTTAACGATCCCTTCGCTAAGAAAAACTGAATAAAAGCCTCTAAACTCGCGGTTAATGCAATACCTGTTAAGATCAAACTAGCAGGGGCATATTGGTGTCTTTTACCTAACACTAATAAGATAATCATAACAACACCGCTTCCTAATAGCGCTGTTCCCCATTGTGATGTTTGTAAAGTACTTCCCAGAATTAAGCTAGAAAATACTAAAGCGAAAGTGGCACCAGATGAAACACCTAAAATATCGGGGCTGGCTAACGGGTTATAAATTAAACGTTGTAAAATAACACCCGCAATAGCCAGTGCAACACCCGCAAAAAGTGCTGTTAATAGACGAGGAAAACGTAAAGCCCCTTGATAAACAGAAGGCACTTCCCAAAACCATTGGCGCTCATTAATATGAATAAACAAGGTAAGCGCTAATCCAAGCATTAATAATGCTGTTATTCCTATAACTGTATAATTCGATAGTTTTTTAGTTTGAGAAATAATTGAAATAGAAAGCTGATCTGAAGCTTGCATTTTCTTACGACTAAACCAAATTAATGCAGGCGCGCCAATAGCGGCAGCAGTAACACCACTTGGAATAACCGTATTAAGCCACTGGCCAGCCCATATTGCCAAGCTATCCGTAATAAGCAATAAACATATTCCCATAAGACCGCTGGCAATAAGTTCTTGGCGAGCAGTTCTTGCGCCTAATGTTCTTACAATATTAGGTGCAAGTAATCCGATAAAACTAATCACCCCAACAACAGTAATAGAGACAGAGACTAACCAAGTACATAATATAATAAAAAAGGCAAATGCAGGTAAAACAGATAACCCTCGAGCCGTCGCGCCTTCATGACCCAAACGTAACAATGTAAGAATACGAGGGGCAAAAATAAAAATAAGTAAAATAGGGGTGATCCGGGGTAATAACCAAAAAAACGGTTCCCAACCATCTTGAGCCAAATCTCCGGCTCCCCACATAAATATATTTTGCGCGAATTGAGCGTTTAATGTCACTAATGCCGTTGCAATAGCGCCTAATAGAATATTGACCACCATACCTGAAACAACTAAAGGTAAGCCGGTCATATTGCGAATTCCTGCAATAATAATTACCAAAGAAAAGGCTAATAAAGCCCCCATTGTTGCGGCTACTGCACTATAATCTGCAACCAATCCTGTGAACCAAATATTAACGATCACTAGGGCTAACCAAGCACCAGATGAAGTTCCTAAGGTTAAAGGAGAAGTTAAATTATTCTGCGTTAATTGCTGCATTAAACTGCCAACAACACCAAATAAACCGCCAATAACAACCGTCATGGCTAAACGTGGTAATTGCGCATGTAAGAAAAAAACATCCGCAAAAGGCATTGTTGTGGCTGAATGCGTCAATAAATATAGTTGGCGAGATAAAGAAAGAGAGTTATCAATTTGTAAGCTGATAATACTTAATAAGATGATCGCCAAAAAATAGAAAGTATATTGCTTAATTTTCATTATTCGGTGCCATATCTAATAAGCTTTCTGTAATTGCTTCCGCCATTAACGTTAACGATGTCATTCCTCCATAATTCCAGACAGGCTTGACGGAATGAAAATGCCCATTTTGTACAAATGGCATGGCTTTCCATAATACAGATTTTTGCAACTTACTTTCATCAGGGAAAGGCAACATATAAAGGACATAACCATATTTAATCTGTTGCAATACATTCATTCTTCGTTGATCAATCCCCCAAGGTTGAGGAGGTAATGATATTGCTGATTTCAGCCCCAGCTTATTTATCACATATTCGGTTGTTGAGTTTTCAGTATATAAAAAGACGGAGGTAAGCGTAGAAAAACGAATGACTTCTACTTCGGGTAATGTGATAAATGCCTGCTGTAACTTTGCTCTTAATTGCGCAAAAGTAGCATTCATTTCATCTAATTTTTGTTGTGCGAGAGTTTGCTTTCCCAAAAGTGAAGCAAGGGTATTAAAATGCGTTATAGCAACTTGTGCCGCATTATCTTGACGAGAAAAATTAGGTAAATAAATCACAGGGGCAATGGTTTCTAATACAGGTAGTAAGTCTTGCTGGGAGCTTGACGCTAAAATAAGATCGGGTTTTAACGTCGCTATTTTTTCTAAATTAGGCTCTGCCCGCATTCCGACTTCTTCAATAGAATTCGGTGCAATAGGGTGAGCAACCCATTGGTTATAACCTGCAATTTCAGTTGCCCCTACGGGGATAACGTCAAGTGTTAATATTTGCTCAAGTAAATCCCAGTCTAAAACAATAATACGCTGCGGTATGTTAGGAGCCTTTTCATTATTATTTTGCGCTGCATTTACTGTGGGAATAATGAATAAAATAACTAAACAAAAGGACAGCAAATTAACTATTTTTTGTAATATTACACGCATACCACTGCCACCTTATGTTGTTGTGAGCCTTTATTATCAGGGTGCTCAATCAGCTTAATCGGTGTTTCATAAAGTGCAGAAAGTCGTTTATCATCAAAAAGTAATGAAGCTTCACCTTCAAACGCAATTTTACCTTTTTTAAGCGCGATGATATGAGTGGCATAACGCAAGGCAAGGTTAAGATCATGCAAAATAACAATAATACCAACGTGCTGAGTCTGATTTAATTCACTCAACAATTCCATGAGTTGATATTGATGATGTATATCTAATGCTGATGTTGGTTCATCTAAAATTAAAATAGGTGATTGTTGAGCAAGTAACATGGCAACCCAAGCCCGTTGACGTTCGCCACCCGATAAATTATCAGCCAGCGTGTCAGCAAAAGGAAGGACTCCCGCTTTTTCCATCGCTATTGTGATAATTTCATCATCTTTTTTATTCCAACGGCCTAATGTGCCACGCCAAGGAAAGCGCCCTAAACGCACTAATTCTCTGACAGTTAATCCAGCAGAAGCAGGGAGTTTTTGAGGAAGAAAGGCGATTTGTTTAGCCAGATCACGAGGCTTATAATGTGAGATATTGCTGTTATTTAGTGTAATAGATCCACTATCTGGAACTTGCTGGCCTGATAACAAACTGACCAAAGTCGATTTACCTGAGCCATTATGGCCAAGCACAATGGTTAACCCTAGATCTGAAATGCGCAGTGAGGGGATTGATAGAATAGTGCGTCCACCGCGATCCATTTGAATATTTGAGAGTTCAAACATAGTCACTCATTTATAAAATGATATTCCGCCTTTTATTGTATGGTTAACAACAAAAGGCGGAATAATAAAGAAAATTACCAGCGATATTTAGCATTCAATAAAACGGAACGAGATTGCCCGTAATAGCAGTAATAATCACAACCAGAGAGATACTCTTTATCAAGAATATTGTTGATATTTAACTGTAATTGCCACTGTTTATTGAAATTATAAATTGCAGCCATATCCCATAATGTTGCACTAGGTACTGTTAAATCACTGCTCTTAGGATTATCTTTAGATTTACCTAAATAACGAACCCCCGTTCCTAAAGTTAAATCTTGGGTTCCCGTAATTGGAATGGTGTAACTCCCCCAAGCAGAAGCCGTATGTTTAGGAATTAAACCTGCTTGTTGTTTACCTTTATTACCCGTGTCATCGGTTTGCATATCGGTATAAGTATAATTGGCTTTTAATGCTAAACGTTCCGTTAATTGCATTTCAGTTGTTACTTCAATACCTTTTGACGTTACTTTACCGGTTTGGGTTGAAACAAAAGTCATTGGGTTTGCAACCAGTGCATTCTTCTGTGTGATATCAAACCAAGCAATATTAAAGTAACCATCTATAAAATCAGGTGTATATTTTATCCCTGCTTCAATCTGGTCACCTTTTAATGGTTTATACAGATCATGAGTCGCAGGATCGATAGTGCTCATTACTTCAAAAGACTCAGAATAACTCACATAAGGCGATAGACCATTATCCGCTAAATACATTAATCCTGCATTGAGGCTAAATTCGCTATCCGTGCGTGATTTATCCTCATTTTTTGCTTTGGCTCTATTTTCTGTTTTCACCCAATCTTGGCGTACACCCGCCATGGCGATCCAACGACTATCAAATTTGGTTTGATACTGTGAGTAAAGGCTATATTGTGTTTTATCAATGGTACGATTGACATTATCAGCAGAGTTAAGAGGAATATAGTTGCCGTAAACAGGGTTCCACGGATTAATCTTACCAAAGCTATAATTATCTTGCTCATCACCTTTGGTTTGGTGATATTGCAATTCAGCACCCGCTAATAACGTATGTTCGAAATTATCCGTATCCCATTCACCAACAATATTATTATCAAAAGAAATGCTTTGGTTTTTACCATCACGGAAAACAACACCACGATTTAGTTCTGTTGCTGTAATATCTGAATTAGGGAATGCATAAACACTACGCAATAACAGGTCGTTATAACCATAATTTAAACGTTGAGAAAAACGCCAAACATCATTGATATTACTTTCTAATAAATAACCTGCTGAAATTTGGGTGCGTTTATATTTATCGTAGCTTGGTTCACCTAAGTTAGTTGACGGTTTAATTTTACCAAAAGGAGATGAAATTAATGTACCGGCAGCAGGGAAGAAAGGATTGGTTGGAGTGCCATCATCATGCAAATAAGTTGCCATGAAGGTTATTGCTGTATCGTCAGTCAGATTAATTGCAACACTTGGCGCAAGGTAAATACGCTCATTATCAGTGTGAGATAATTCTCCATCTGACTTTTTCATTAGTCCAACAAGACGATAGCGCACACGTTTATCATCTGTTGTACTTGAAACATCAAAGCCTAACCCACGTTGGTCATTATTTCCGACCTCAAGAAAGACTTCATTTTGAGGCTTAAAGCTGGGTTTCTTTTGTACGACGTTAACCGCACCACCGGGTGTTGATTCGCCAAATAATACTGCTGATGCGCCTTTTACCACTTCAATTTGCTCAAAACCATAAGGCTCCAGTAGCCATGTATAATAACCATCACGAAAGAGACGACTGTTATCTAAATAAGTGGCAGCTTCGAAACCACGCACGCGAAGCCAGTCAGTATCGTTATCAGCACCAAAAGGCTGGGAAACAACACCGGAGGTATAACGTAAGGCTTCATCAAGTTTTTGAGGGGCATGAGTTTCGAGATCTTTTTGAGAAATGATAGAAACGGATTTAGGCGTTTCTTGCAGACTGGTATTTACTTTTAGAGCCTGAGCGCTAACGACAAGTTTCTCAACTTGTTCCGTTTTTGCTGTTTCTTCCGCAAAAGCCTGTGTAGTCAAAATAAAAGGAAGGGTGGCAGAACAAAGTAATGCCACGGGTTTTAATTTAAACGCACAAAATTTAATCACAATGAGTCACCGAATAATAATCATTACTATTACCACTATTATTCATGTAATCGATACTAAGGTAAATTAATTTATGCAAATATCTCTATAAATGACAACTTTTCGGGTTAATTAACTGGTTATGTCGATCCAAACAAGGTATCCACCGACAGAAGTGCTGCAATGTCGTGCATGATGGCTTATTTATAATCTATGCAATAAAAAAAAGGCCTGATAAATAGTCATCAAGCCTTTGTTTATTACTTTAATTCTGTTGCGAAATTAAAGCGTAACCCCTTTTTTCGCAAGAAACTCATCATAAGTGCCTTGGAAATTTGTCACTTTTTCAGGTGTAATTTCAATAATACGGTTTGCTAATGAACTGACGAATTCACGGTCATGAGAAACAAAAATCAATGTACCTTGATAAAGCTCTAATGCCATATTCAGTGATTCAATAGATTCCATATCTAAGTGGTTGGTTGGTTCATCCATAATTAGAATGTTTGGCTTTTGCATCATCAGCTTACCAAATAACATTCTGCCTTTTTCACCACCCGATAACACTTGGACTGATTTTTTCAAGTCATCTTGAGAAAATAGTAAACGACCTAACACACTGCGTACTGATTGTTCGTCGTCTTCTGGTTTCATCCATAAGCTCATCCAATCAAACACGGTCATATTAACTTCAAAATCAGTGGCATGATCTTGTGCATAATAGCCAATGTTTGAGTTTTCAGACCATTTTAAACGACCTGTATCTGGCGTTAATTCACCGACTAATGTTTTGATCATTGTCGATTTACCCACACCGTTATTACCTAAAATGGCAACCTTTTCGCCCACTTCCAGCATCATATTGACGTCTTTAAACAGCGGGGCATTATCATCATAACCCTTAGAGATATTTTCCACTTCAAGCGCATTACGGAATAATTTTTTCTCTTGTTCAAAGCGAATGAATGGGTTTTGACGACTAGAGGCTTTAACTTCGGCTAATTGAATTTTTTCAATTTGTTTTGCACGAGAGGTTGCTTGGCGTGATTTAGATGCATTAGCACTAAAGCGACTTACGAAAGATTGTAATTCACTAATTTGTGCTTTTTTCTTCGCATTATCCGCTAATAAACGCTCACGAGCTTGGGTTGCAGCAAACATATATTCATCATAGTTACCCGGATGAACAGCAAGCGCACCATAGTCTAAGTCAGCCATGTGCGTACATACCATATTGAGGAAGTGGCGATCATGGGAAATAATGATCATGGTACTGTTACGTTCATTTAACGTTTGCTCAAGCCAACGAATGGTATCAATATCCAAGTTATTCGTCGGTTCATCCAGTAACAAAATATCTGGATCAGCAAACAAGGCTTGTGCAAGTAACACACGTAATTTCCAACCCGGAGCCACTTCACTCATAGGGCCATTATGTTGTTCTAATGGAATACCTACGTTTAGCAATAATTCGCCAGCGCGAGATTCAACGGTATAACCATCCATTTCACCAAATTTCACTTCAAGATCGGCAACACGTAAACCGTCTTCTTCGCTCATTTCAGGTAAGCTATAGATGCGTTCGCGCTCTTGCTTCACTTCCCAAAGTTCAGTGTGACCCATAATCACCGTATCAAGCACAGTAAACTCTTCATAAGCAAACTGGTCTTGTTTTAGTTTACCAAGACGTTCATTAGGATCGAGGAATACGTTGCCGCTACTTGGCACTAAATCGCCACCTAAAATTTTCATAAAGGTTGATTTACCGCTACCGTTGGCACCGATTAAACCATAGCGATTTCCGCCACCGAATTTGACAGAAATGTTTTCAAACAGTGGCTTTGAGCCAAACTGCATAGTGATATTATTGCTGATTAACAAGACGAATACTCATTATTAGTGAATGACAAAAGGTAATGGGGCGGCATTATGCCACAAGTTACCCCCATTAAGACAGTAAAGTGACGAATGTCTGTTAAGGAATTTTTTCTGTAAGAAAAAAACTCATCATATTGTGAGTTATTGTCCATAACGAGAGTAAGAAAAAAGAGATAACGCAAATACGCTATCTCTTAATGGTGATCTTCACTTGAAACGTAATATATTTGCCGTATGCACAACTATTGGGTCACTATGTGGTGACTACTTAGACGGCACTAACCCCGGTTCAACCACGGCATAAACTTGATCATCGAGAAGATCGGCTTCAAGAAGCTGAGCCACTAAACGTGCAACATCTCGACGATTAACTAAACCATGTGTCTCTTCATATTGATAAAGCTGAGCTTTACCCGTTTCTTCACCATTAAGTAATCCACCCGGTCTGACTATCGCATAATCAAGGCGACTGGTTTGCAACCACACTTCGGCCAATGATTTTTCTCTTACAGCTTGACCAAATGCTGCTTTTGCTCTGTCAGATAAGGCAATCCAACTATCACCACATCCTAAAGATGAAACCATTAACATACGTTGAAAACCCATTTTCTCTGCCGTATCAATGACGGTTCGATGAGCGAGATAATCATTTTCACCGCCCATTGTGGAAATAATATCTGCTTCTTTTCCTGCCAATGCTAAAACGGCTTCGACAGCCTTAATATCAATCGCATCACCGATAACGGTTTTGATCCCTTTTTCTTCTAACCGATTAGCAGCTTCTTCGGAACGAACTAAAGCCACAATAGGGTGTTGCTGTGTAACGCCAATATCTGCAATATGCGCGCCAACACCTTTGCCGCCAGCGCCAAAAATAACCCATGTTTTCACGCGCAATTATTCCTTATTTAATTGTTGTGCTAATTGACGGAAGGCTGATAGTTGCTCTGGTAATAACTGACGATGTTCATCTCTACCAAGGAAAATCTTAAACATTGCAACGCCTTCTTGATTGAAAAATAAGATAGAGGCGGTATCCATACCCATAAATTTACGCTCGATCATCGCAATATATTGGCAATTTTCGGCTTTAATATGGCCTGTCATTCCTTTTTTACCACGTAAGTTAAAATAGCCATGTCGATGAAAACCACTAGGTAATTCACCGCTAAATTCTAAAATAACATCTTGAGTATGCACAAGTGTGGTGACATTACCCCATTTCATCACGTTATCCCACACAATATCGAATTGCTCACCACTCATTAATGAGCGTGATGGTAAATGTCTCACAACCTCCAACAAGGTTGTCTCAAATTGCGTTGCAATCGTTTCCAGCGTTCCATCAGGCTCGGTCATTAAAAATTGTTGTAACTCTTTATTCATGATGTTATTTCCATCTTCTAATTAATATTTAGGGGAATAAAATTAACGAGGTGTATTTAATTGCAAAATTAATTGCTGTAAGGATGTCAGCAAATTACTTGCCCAAAAACGGCCTTCATTGGTGAGTCTCATACAAAGAAAATCGTCTTCAACAAGACCGGCTTGATACCATTGATTTAATAAAGGAGTGAGCTGAGTCGCTTGCGGACTTAATTTAGCTAAATCAACACGCCCACACTCGATACCGGCTTGTAGTTCA
Source organism: Proteus alimentorum (assembly GCF_002607735.1). Taxonomy (GTDB): domain Bacteria; phylum Pseudomonadota; class Gammaproteobacteria; order Enterobacterales; family Enterobacteriaceae; genus Proteus; species Proteus alimentorum. The sequence goes on along the minus strand of NZ_NBVR01000031.1, from coordinate 207,034 downwards.
TGACGCCAACGAAAACCGCTATCGGTTGTACGGCTCATCATCATTAGGGGCTTTTGGTTATCTGTAATTTTTTGATAATAGCTATCCAGTGAACGATCTATCATCCATGAATAACCATTAACTGAACCACCAGCACCAGAACCAAAAGCAAGACAATCGGCACCTTGTTTGATTAATAAATTATAGAGATTGCGCTCACGGGTTGTTCTAGCCCAATGACTATTACTGATCTGATGCCAACCCACATTTTCCATAAAATCACAACCTTGAAGATAAAGTGCTCGCCGTTCTATCGGTGTTGGTACAGTCACTCGCTGATTTTCTACCGCTTTGCCTAATGGTGTGTTGGGCAATAAATTCAATGCGTATAAATCAACACCATCTAGGCCAATATCCTGGGCAATAGTAAGATCTTCTTGCCAATTCACCGCATTTTGTCCTGGTAATCCAAATAACAGATCACACACTACAGCGGCTCTATCTCGTAAGCAGAGTTCTTTCATAAACTGAGTGGCTTCTTCACCCGTTGATGTTCTTGCCATTCGTTTACGGATCTTACTGTTAAAGGTCTGAATACCAATAGAAAAACGGTTTGCACCTGCATCTAAACAAGCATCAATTCGATTATCATCAAAATTTAAAACGCGACCTTCAATTGTGATTTCACAATCTGGCGCTAAAGGAAGTGATTGGCGCAAATATGTGATCACTCGATAGAGATCTTTTGCTGATAATGCAGAAGGTGTCCCTCCACCAAAGTAAACGGCATGGATTGGCGCTGACTGATAAAGTAAGCTATCAGATTCAGCCGATATCTCACGTAATAATGCGTCGGTATAGCGCGTGCAGGCTTCTTCGTGATAGTTATTTTGATAAAAACCACAAAACGTACAATGCGTTGCACAAAAAGGAATGTGGATATACAACAAACGTTTACATGCAGGTGTTTTACTGTCTAATAAAGCTTGCCATGTTGATTGTTGTTCTTCTTTTGCAATAGGTACTGAGCCTCTCCATGGCATCGTGGCATGCCTATCACGAAAAGGGCTATCACCCTCAAGTGCAAAATGGGAAGTAAGATCAATTTCAGTCGAAGATTGCATACTATGTGTTGCGACTAATTCTTTCATTATTAAATCATTCCTACTTATTATCATTAACAGGATCAGCGGGATAAAACTGTTGATGCAATAACTCCACAGCATCGACAATACGAGGCCCCATTCCCAAAATAAGGGATTGATCAATTTCAATAATGCGTTGGTTTTTCCATGCTTGAGTCATTGAAACACCGGGAACAGAAGCGAGCCCTTCAGAGGCTCTTAATCCACCAGTTTTGTTTTCCTGACTTTGTGTTGTAATAACAATTAATTCTGGATTGGCAGCGATAATCGCCTCTGCACTGTAAATACGATAGTTCTCATGCGTGGCAATATTCTCGCCACCAGTTAAATGAAGAATGGCATCCGCGACACTGGTTTTTCCTGCAACTTGAGGGATCCCTCCACCTGGGGAAAGAAAAAACATCACTTTTACTTTCCGTTTAATGTGATTATTTTTTTCAGCAATAACCGCTAAACGAGATTGTAATGTGTGAATTAATGCGTCAGCCTCGGTTTGCTTATCAAGAGAAACCGCCAGTGTTCGAATATTTTTCAGCATCAATTCAAATGTGGCTGGTGTTCTTGGTAAAGAAATGACCTTTACGTTATGTTGCGCCAGTTGGCGCAACACCATTTTGGGTTCAGCATCATCCCAAGTGACAAAAGTTGAAGGTCGTAAAGAGAGAATTCCTTCTGTACTTAGTTGTTTCCAATATCCAATATGGGGCAATACTTGCGTTTGCTCTGGATAAGAGGTTGTTTCATCAACACCAACAACCTTATTGCCAGCACCTATGGCGTAAACTAATTCGGTTATAGAGCCACCAGCAATAACCCAACGCTCGCTATTCTTGCTATCTTTTGCCATTAAGTTAAAAGATAACAATAACAAGCTAAGTGCGATTACTCTTTTTTTCATCATTAGAATGCCCATGTCAGACCAACTGCAGCATTAATACCCGCAGCAGGAATAGATTCATGAGCAGTTTGATAACGCTTATTCAAAATATTATTTAAATCAAAGTTAATACGGTATTGATCGTTATTGCCAAATTCCGTGCTCAGTGACAGATTAACCGTTGTCCAACCTGCATAGTGCTGTTTATTTTCGGGGTTACTATGATCTTTCGCTCTTGTTGCTGCTCTTAAGTATAAATCTGATATTAAATTCATATTATTGAGCAATAATAAATGCTTAGCACCAATGCGAGAAGTTAATGTGGGTTCACCGGTATCCCATGTTTTCAATGTTGAGCCAATAAATTGACGACGCATCACATTGACAGAAACATAAGGGGTAATTGACCAACCTTGGTATTGCGCCATCACTTCCATACCATAAGTTTTGGCACGATCGATATTGTCATAATAGAAATAATCTGCTCGGCCAGTTTTACTATTTCCTTCGCAAATCGCTTCTCCTGCGCAGGCAAGAGATGTAATGTAATCCTTAGCTTCAGAATAATAAATCGCGCTATCGATATACCAATTATTCCCTTTATAACGTGCGCCAAACTCCACATTATTAGAACGTTCAGCGTCAAGATCTCGATTACCGTAAGTCACCGCACCGCCAGCAGTCGTATTCATAAATTGCTGAACGAGTGTTGGAAAAACATAGCCTTGTGCAAATGCGAGACGTAATTCTGTATCTTTAAGCCCAGAATAACGCAGATTAGAGGACACAATAAACGCGTTATCTCTTACAGGATCAGAACCTAATGTCTTATAACTTGTTCCCGTTTTGTTATGGTGAATAGTTTCATCACCATCTTGTAATTCTGATTTCAACCAATATTGTCTGGCACCCATTGTCCATGACCAATCATCTGTTATTTTCCAATCATTTTGGGCGAAAACAGAGATATTGGTTTGTTTACTGCGGTTATGTAACAGGGATTGTTTTTCATAATTTACGGCAGGTGGAACGCCTGTTGTGCTATTTGAAGCAGTTTGCCCATCGGACGTTTGTTTTACTTTATCTTGTTGATATTGCGAACCTAAAATCAATTCGTTATTTGCAGGTAAAGTAAAATTAGCCTGCATTGTTATACCTTGTGTATTCTGCGTATCTTTAGATTGAGTTCTATTTTTTACGGTTAAATTACCAATCATCGGTCTGCCTGTAGGCGTAACCACGCCTACGCGGTTTTCAAATTCTCGCTCTATACGTTGTGTATAGGCATCAATATGAAGTTTTTTAAAATAATCTCTATCTGCATCATAGTCATAAAATAATCCCACTTTTTCACGCTCAAGTTTAGGCACTTTAACGCTAAACTCTTGATATTTTCCTTCATCAGCATAATAAGATTGTGTTGATAAATTATAACGATCGAGCGAAAGGCCAAACTTATGTTTATTCACTTTATAGCCTAACCATGCACCTTGACCGTTATTTCTAAAATGCGTATTCGGTAAACGTCCATCAGGCGTATATCTGTCACCATGATCGGCATAACTTCCATTAAGTCGATATTCAAAATCACCGACAGTACCTGAAATTAACGCAGATTCTCGCCATCCCATCGTCGCTGAGTCATAAACAACTTTGACATTTCCCCCAAAAGGCTTATTGCCACCTTTTTGAGTAATTAAATTTATAACACCGCCAATAGCTTGCGAGCCATAAAGCACCGAATAGGGGCCTTTAACTACTTCAATGCGTTCTAGTGCAGATTCATCAATTAAAATACCGGCACCAAAGTTTTGACCACCGCGTTGATAGGTCACTTCTTGCCCATCAACCAACAAGAGTACGCGTGATGAAGCCTCGCCACGAATACGAATTTGTTTACGACCAGCAAGGCTATTATCAGTGACTTCAACACCAGGAATATCACGCAATTGATCAGCAATAGAAGAGGAGGTTGATTGAGTTATTGTTTCTTTATCAATAACTTGAATGGTAGCAGGGCTATTCCATAAAGAAGCTGCGCTACGTGTTGTTGTCACAACCAGTGTATCTTCTTTAGGTGAGACATTATCAGCGATAGCATATTGAGAGAGTGAGAGTGTTAAAGCAGACAACACGAAGCAAGATTTGAATTGAATGCACATAGCTGCAAACCTTAATGAGATCGTTAATTATTATCATTCGCTTTATAATTTAAGTTTGAGTATTCATCAACCTAAAAATGGCAAATAGAATACATCTTTGATTTAGATCAATGTGAAAATGTGATTTCATGCACATTGGATGCTTAAATAAACAAAAAATGGCACGAAAAGAAGGGTTTTTAAGCAAATATCACTGAGTCACAATTAATGTGTTATTTTAAAGGCTATAAATACAGATCATTTAATACCGAATAACAAAGAGAGTGCTGTTATGCCTATATGGGTTGATGCTGATGCATGTCCAAAAGTAATCAAAGAAGTGTTATATCGTGCCGCAGATAGAGAAAAAGTGATTATTACTTTTGTTGCTAATCAACGATTAATCGTACCCGCATCGCCTTTCCTACGTACATTACAAGTTTCTGCTGGGTTTGATGTTGCTGATAATGAAATTGTTCGCCGTACCAATAAAGATGACTTAGTTATTACTGCTGATATTCCATTAGCTGCCGAAGTCATAGAAAAAGGCGCGGTAGCTCTAAACCCAAGAGGTGAACGTTATACTGAAGCAACGATTCGGGAACGTTTAAATATACGTGATTTTATGGATACGATGAGAGCAAGTGGTATTCAAACTGGAGGACCTGCAAGTTTAAGTCAACGTGACCGCCAACTTTTTGCAAATGAATTAGATAAGTGGCTTTTGCAACAAAAAAAGCGCGCCTAATTTAGGTCAGTCTAAACGATTTTAATAAACAAACGGGCATAGAGATATGATTGCCCGTTTTTCTTTAAGATAAATTATTGATAAGACTAACTGAAATAAATTTAGGCAACAAATGTGATAATAACTTCAATTAATTATTTATTCGGTGATCTCATTTACTTTCAGTTGATATCAAAAGGCAATGAATTTATTTATAATATTAGGGAAATTTTCCCATCAAGACGAGAGGTAATGATGTCATTTTCTAAATCTATGCTTGCTTTGGCTGTAATGGCGGTCTCCTTTTCTAGTTATGCGGCAAAACAGGCTGATTTGATGATAGTTGACGGCACTGTTCTGACTATGGATCAGCAAAATAAAATTATTCAGCAGGGTACTGTTGTCGTAAAAGAAAATAAAATTATTGCCGTTGGTGGCCCTGAGCTTTCTAAAGAATATCAAGCCAATAAAGTATTAGATGTTGATGGTGATATTGTGATGCCGGGTTTAATTAATACCCATACTCATGGTTCGATGACTGTATTTCGTTCATTAGCCGATGATGTGCCAGACAGACTTCACCGTTATATTTTTCCACTTGAAAGTAAAATGGTTTCTCGCGAAATGGTTAGAGTGGGCGCTGATCTTGCCAATATCGAAATGGTAAAAGGTGGCGTAACAACTTACGTTGATATGTATTATTTCGAAGATGAAGTAGCCAAAACGGTTGATAAAATGGGAAATCGTGCAGTATTAGGAGAATCTGTTATTAATTTCCCTGTTGCCGATGCAAAAACACCAGAAGAGGGCATCCAATACGCAATAAACTTTATTAAAGAATATAAAGATCACCCTCGTATTATCCCCGCATTTGCACCACATGCTCCTTACACAAATACCACAGAAAACCTTCAGAAAATTGCTAAGTTATCAATAGAACTTGATGTTCCTGTTATGATCCATTTAGCTGAAACCGATCGTGAACAAGAAGAAATTGCTAAACGTACTGGTGGTAAAAGCCCCGTTCAATATATGGCAGATATTGGGGCGTTAAATAATAAAGTTATCGCGGCACACGCAATTATGGTCGATGATAAAGATATTGATTTACTGAAAAAATATGATGTTGGTGTCGCTCATAATATCAGTGCAAATACTAAATCAGCGAAAGGTGTTGCACCTGTCGTTGCGATGCTAGAAAAGGGTGTTCGTGTGGGTTTAGGGACTGATGGTCCAATGTCAAGTAACACGCTAACGACCATGAATGAGCTAAATCTTGTGGGTAAAATCCATAAATTAGAGAATAAAGATCGTGCTGCAATGCCACCATTAACCGTTGTTGAGTTGGCAACAATAGGTTCGGCAAAAGTATTACATATGGAAGATAAATTGGGATCTTTAGAATCAGGCAAACTTGCAGATATTATCGTTGTTGATACTAAATCCCCTAACATGGTGCCAATGTATAGTCCTTATGCGGCATTAGTTTATGGTGCAAATGGAAGCAATGTTCGCCATACCATTGTTGATGGAAAAATCTTGATGGAAGATCGCCAATTATTAACAGTTGATGAAAAATCCATTATTCAAGAAGCGCAAGATTTCTCTGATAAAGTCCGTAAAACGGTTATCGACAGTGGTGAAGTTGTTAAATAAAAATCGATACCAATCTCTTTATTCTAGGCAGTTTTTTTAAACTGCCTTTTTTTATTATTTATTATTTATTGTTTACTGTTTATCGCTAAAACTTATCTCTTTTTTTATCTAAAAAAGACTATATAAAGCTAATAAAAGCGCAATATCTCTCCATCATTAAGATAATCCTGATTACTTAAATTTGAAAATCTTAACATACTGTTTTATATGTATTTTTATCTTCGCACCATTAAATCTTTAAGCTTATTCTGTTATCTAATTTATTAAAGATGCAATACTATCTAAATATACTTGTGCAACAGTGCATCTCTATTTTGCAGTTTGTACTAATACAGCTCATCAACTATGGATAGAATGAAAATGATGATTAAACACAATAAACTAACACTATCGCTTATTACATTATCGATTATTAGTGCAACCAATGCTTTGGCTAATGAAATCAGTTCAATAGATCCCGCTCAACCACTTAATTATGATATAAAACTTAATCAAGCAACTATTTTTCTACGGGGTGCTGAACTCGATAATAATGTAACGCTCAACTTACCTGCTGGGCAGAGTGAAGTTGTTTTATCTAATGTTGCAAACAATATTGATCCTAAAAGCTTATCAATTAGCATTGATAATGACGATGTGATTATTAACACAATTAACGTTAAAAAAATTCCTATTGCCCCTAGTTATCCCTCTGCAGTTGCTGTATTGATGGAAAAGCAGAAAGATATTAGTAAAAGAATTGAAGTATTAAATATCAATATTAATGTGGGTGATGAACAAATTGCCTTACTAAAAGACCAATCATTTTTTGGCTATGGTGAAACTCAGTCATTAGAACACTCATCACAAAAGTTTGATTTTATTAGCCAAAAAATGACATCAATTTTAAATCAGCAAAAAATGGCTCGTGAAGAAATTGCTGAACTAACAGAACAATTAGAAGAATTAAGCCGACAATTAGAAATTGATATGCCAGTGATTACAAAAGATAAAACGCAAATTGTTTTATCTTTAGGCACATCAAAAAACCTAACCAGTAAAATGCGTATTTCTTATATAACACCAGATGCTGGATGGTCACCCGCTTACGATATTCGAAGTCAAGGAATGGATAAACCGATATTACTCACCTATAAAGCGGATGTTATTCAAAATACGGGTCTCAATTGGGATAAAGTTAAACTGATTTTAACTTCGACTAACCCATCACTTAATATTACGGCACCCACCTTATCACCTTGGTATTTATCTCTTTATAATAACACTGCGAAATTCAGACAATCTAATATGGATATGAAGATGGCAATGCCAGCTCCCGCATTAGAAGCAATGAGTGAAGCGCCAAGAGCGCAGTTAAGTAAAGGAGTGACTCGTTACGTAACAACCAATAATAATGGGATTAACTTAAGCCATGCTATTGCGTTACCTTACACCTTAAAAAATAGCACAGAGCCTAATACATTAGTGATTAACCAAAAAGAAGTTGTTGCCGATTATCGCTATTTAACGACACCCAAATTAGTTGAAGAAGTTTATTTACAAGCCGAAGTGAAAGATTGGGAAAATTTAAATTTACTCAATGGTCGCGCGAATATCTACTATATGAATAGCTTTGTTGGTAATAGTTATATTAATACTAACGAATTAACAGAGCTACTTAGCATTCCATTTGGAATAGATAAAAATATTCAAATTAGCCGTGTTAACAATGAGAAGATAAGAAAAGAGCCTATCTTTATTGGTACAACGATTGAACAAAAAGAGAGTTATACCATTAAAGTCAGAAATACTTACAATTCTCCTGTAAAAGTAACTATTTACGATCAATTACCACTTAGTCAGGAAAATAATATCAATGTATCAGATGCGGTTTATAAAGATGGCGTACTTGATAAAGATACCGGCGAAATTGAATGGAATATCACATTAGGTGCAAAAGAGGAAAAATCATTACCTCTAAATTATACGCTTTCTTATCCTAAAAACAGAAAAATTATGGGGTTATAATTTTCCTCATCTGAATTTAAAAAATAAAATAGAAGAGGGTGCTATGCACCTTTTTCTATTTTAAAAAAGAACTGATTTTATATTTTATCATATTTATTGACTGTGATTTTTAGTAAATATAGAAGAAAGCAAATGTGGCGTTTTGTATTAACCACAATGAATGATTTTAATCTTAATAATACAAGACTACCTAACACAAAAAGAGAACCATATTAAATTATATCGCTTAATTGGAATTGGTTTTCTGTCTGAATTATGTGCTTTACCTTTAGCTTTACAACTCTCAAATAAGGGGCAGGGAATTAACATTAATCGGTTTATTTTCCTTGAACTTTCTTTAGCAGTTCCTTTTTTCTTTGGTTTAGTGATTATCTTAGCAATAGGGTTATACCATACTAAGAAATAGGTCATACCGCTGATTATTACCTAAAAAGCCTCATAATATAAATTTACGAGGCTTTTCTTTGGTATTTTCTTTGGTATAGATATTTAATACCAGAAATCTTAGCTATCTACTCATTTTTAAACCACTGCATGACTTCTTCATAACGTCCTTGGTAAATAATTTTATCTTCCTTTTTGCTTAATTGATAACGATACATGGGATCGTAATACTCTTTAAGTAAAGGAGTTAACCAAGAAAAATGTGCCTCGGTGTTAGACTCTTTTTTCTGTATTTCTAGGGCATTATCTAGCAACTGAGTTAATTCGGTTGCTCTTTGAGAGCCTAATCGGCGGCGGATAGCAAATAAACCATGATGCAAATAATCACTGTAAGCTTGCCAGCCTTTTTCTTCGCCATACGCTTCCAGATAATCATGTGTCATGCGATCAAAATATTCTGCCTTCAAACGTTCTATGCGTCGCTCTAAAGGATCATCAACAACAACTATTGATGCCTCAACCATTTTTGCTCGTAAACATTCAGGTAATCCATTGGCGCCAATAGCGCGACCTTCATCCTCAAGTACCCATCGTGTATATTTCGGTGCTTTCTTCAACATTTCAACACCAAGATGGTTTTCAAAGGTTGCTTGAGGAAACTGATCTTCTACAATGCGGCCAAAAGATGAACCTCGATGGTGTGCAATACCTTCAAGATCAATACCTTCAGGTAACGAACGCACTAAAGTCGTTTTTCCATTGCCGGTACATCCACCAATTAAGATAATAGGTCGTTGAACCAATTCACTGGTCATTTCAATAATAGCCTGTCTTAGTGCCTTATATCCGCCTTCAATTAATGGATAATCTACACCTATTTCTTTAAGCCATTGCTGAACTATATGAGAACGCATTCCTCCTCGAGCGCAGCAAATATAACCATTAGGAAATTGCTCACAAGCTTCACGCCAAGCGGCAATACGGTTATCACGAATTTCACCATTCACCAATTGATGCCCTAAAGCAACCGCTTTTTGTGAACCTTGCTGTTTATAACAAGTCCCCACAGCAGCACGCTCTTCATCATTCATTAAAGGCAAATTGATAGCATGAGGGATTGAGCCTTGATTAAACTCAATAGGCGCCCGCACATCAATAATAGGTGTGTCGTTAGCAAGAATATGTCGAATATTTTGAGCAGAAAACGCTGATTCCATAATAAAAATTGTTACATCTAGTCTGGCTGAAAGATTGACTACTATACTCTTAAGCGCATGTGATGACACGCTCTGAACATATGTTTTTATTAAATTATAGAGTGCTATTTCTAACAGAATAATTTTTCTAGAACAAAGAAATAACTATCAAAAACAACTGAAGAGAACAAATGTTATCTTCAAGAAATACTTTTTCATAAATCTTTATATTGTTTTATTTAGGTGCGTATTTTTCACTTTTTTAATCATCGTGAATACAATTTAGATGATATTTTTTGTTTATCACTTATAATCACAGCGTATTCCAGAATAGCTCAGTGGTAGAGCATTTGGCTTCGGACCGAAAGGGCGCAGGTTCAACTCCGGCTTCTGGATCCCTCATTAATAATAATTTCTATTGCTTGACTCCTTTCAATACGCCAAATGACTATAATTATGATGATAAAGCATCACATCTTATTTTTTATGGTTGGTCTAAAAAATATTGGATGATGAAAACTATTTTACAAGCTAATGGTGAAGAAATTCTTGAATAACCCCCAATCCAATAAAGCAGGGCGTTATTTAAAATACACCGTTAAAATAGGTACTGTTACGAGGCTTAAGTGATATTTGAAATTTTTAGAACATCTATACATTACAGTTTACACTTTTTAGCGCCTATCTTATTAGGCTATCTGTTCTGGCGTAAGAATTGGAAGATAGCCTCACTGCTTATGATAGCAACAATGGCTATTGATATTGACCATTTATTAGCAACACCTATTTTTGATCCCAACCGTTGTAGTGTTGGGTTTCATCCATTACACACAGGTTGGGCCGCTTTGGTTTATTTGGGTATATGGTTTTTACCCTCATGGAAATTAAAAGCCATTGCAGTAGGGTGTTTATTTCATTTATTTACCGACTCGGTTGACTGCTATTTAGGTGGATTAAAACCCAATTTAACAATGACGATGAGTTGTGATAAAAATCACTTTACATCTAATCTAAATAACAACTTTATTATCCAAGAATAAAATAGATTCACTTTTCCCTTTAATTTTTTATTTGGATTGCTTAGTAAATTTAATTAACACACCACCTATAATCAGCAAAATACCTATTATTTGTAATAGTAGGTTATTGCTTCCAACACCACTAAATATATCAATAACCAGACTTGAGAACATTTGCCCACAAATAGCTAAAACAGACGTTAACATCACACCCAACAGCGGTAATACGTAGCTATTAATGACAACAAAGAACGCGCCAATAATACCACCAGCGAAGGCAATCAAAGGGGTCGTTGAGAGTTCAATAGAGTGATAATCTTTTATCCATAAAACGAAAATAGTTAAAAATATAAAGCCAACTAAATGATTGATTAAAGAGCTATAAAAAGCATTGCTATTTTGCGCTAGTTTACCATTCAAAGTGCGGCTTGTTACAATACAAACACCATTAAATAATGCAATTAAAATAAAAATACTCATTAGTTATCTACCTATAATTAATAATGCACTACCAGAAATAAGTAAAAGGCACATAAATAAATCACGTAAGGTGATTTTTCTTTTTTCAACGCCAAACCATCCCATTGCATCAACAATAACGCTAAAAAGAATTTGCCCTGTTATCATTAAAATAATGCTACCAGAAAGCGACAATACGCTATTTACTGTAATTGCAGCTAATAACACCGTAAATGTCCCAGGTATACCACCTAAATACCATAAAATTTTTATTTTATTATTGTTTTTTTTGCTCTGTTGATTCTTTCTTAAATATAAAATATATATAATTAAAGAGAAAATAGTCCCTATGCCGTGTGTTATCCATGATGCGGTTAATGGCGTTGTAAAACTGGCCAAGTAACTATTACTCATAATCATTAATGAAAGTAAAACACCAGAAAAAATTGCAATAAGAGAGAGAATATACTTGTTATTCATAACATTAAGTCTATATAAATCATTTTTTGTGTGAATTAAAATATTCCTTTTCGATAATACTGGCAAGAAAACACACTGTTTACTCTAGGTTGACAATATGAATGATATGAATGCCTTTCCCATCCTGATTGCTGTAGCTGAACACCTGAGTATTACCCAAGCTGCCAAAACATTAAATATGACAAAATCGGCAGTCAGTAAGGCTATCCAAGGTATAGAAGAGAAGTTAGGTGTACGCTTATTTCATCGAACGACAAGAAGTGTCAGTTTAACTGAAGAGGGAATTGTTTATATTGGTTATATTCGAGAGTCTTATAAGTTAGCTGTAATGGCAGAAGAGGCCGTTTCACAATTTAGCGATAAAGCAAAAGGTAGCATTAAAATTTCGGCTCCTATGTCATTTGGTACGTTACATATTGCTAAGATAATGCCTTTATTTATGCAGAAATACCCCGAACTGGATGTACAACTTTTATTTGATGACAAAGTAACGGATTTAGTCGCAGAAGGATACGATCTTGCAATTAGAATTGGTGAATTACCCGATTCATCATTAATAGCACGTCAATTATCACCTTGTTATAGCCAGCTTTACGCCTCTTCAGAATACCTTGATAAATATGGTGAGCCTATGCAAGTTTCTGAGCTAAAAAATCACAATTGCTTATCGTATTCATTATATCAAGCTGGCATGGAGTGGATTTTTTATCAAAAAGGTAAAAAATATAGCCATATTCCTAAAGGTAGCTATCGTGTTAATAACAGCGAGGCATTATTACAAGCTGTTTTACAAGGGATAGGTATCGCCTTACTTCCACATTTTATTACCCACACAGACTTATCAAACACAAATAAAAAGCTTATTCCTATTTTGGCATCCTTTGATTTACCTAAGCACTTTATTTATGCAGTTTATCCTGACAAGAAAAACCTTCCTCGTAAGATAACGCTATTTGTTGATTTCTTAAAAGAACAATTCGGTTCAAATAGCGACTACCAACGCAGCATCGAAAGAAAATCATCACAATAAACGGTTATCATCGCCGAAAAAGTCATCATCTAGCCACTGTGCTAAGGTTTTAGTATTAATTTGATTTGCTTGTAGCTTTTCAATCGCAAAATATTCAGGGAATGAGGCATCAGACTCATCATACTCTTTTTCGAGTTGTTCTAATTTGGCGAGCGCATTTTCATAGTTATCAAAAATGGCTTCAATATCACGATAGATCTGACCAAAACCTTCACTAAACCGTGAAACAGGGTAATAAAAATCGGAAAGGGGGATATCACAGCTAAAACTGTTTAATTTTACATCTTCGATTTCTATCCATCGCTCTTTTTCAGTGAGCACTTTAACTTGATTGTCTTCGCTTTGATTATCTTTAATGAATGCCGTTTTTGCTTTTTCAGCCGTATCTTCATTATCAAAAACACCTAAAATAAAATCAGGCCCTTCATAGCCTGAAATTCCTAGTATACATAAGTGAATTGTATTCATATTTTTTACTCTTTCCTGAGATAAGTCTTTAGATTGTTTTACAACCATTCTTAATATCATTTCAGGCATTATAAGCCTCTAATGAGCTAGATAACTTCACTTATTTTCTCTCTTTTAAGCCTCATAATCTGGTGGTAATTGCAAAAAGCTTGATGTAGAGTGCTCAGTCTTTTTTTAATGAAGTCTATTGGGGAGGCTGAATGTTTATTGGCTTTGACTACGGAACATCAAATTGTTCTGTTGCAATGATGAAAGAGGGAAAACCCACTCTTTTGCCTTTAGAAGGTAATGATGTGTATATTCCATCAACCCTTTGTGCGCCAACCCGTGAATCTGTTTCTGAGCACTTATTTCGCCATTTAAATATTAAACCTTCCAGTGAAGTTGGCGAACAATTACTAAGAAAGTCGATCGCGTTTAATCGAGAAGAAGATATTGAATTAGTTCCTGAAGATATTCTTTTCGGACAATCTGCATTAAGTTTATACCTACGTGATCCTCGTGATGTCTATTACGTTAAATCACCTAAATCCTTCTTAGGTGCCTCAGGGCTACATGACATACAAATTAGCTTCTTTGAAGATTTAGTTTGCGCCATGATGGCAAATATTAAGCACCAAGCAGAAAAAAGCACACAAGAAGCGATCACCGATACCGTTATCGGCAAACCTATTAACTTTAATGGGTTAGGTGGCGATGCTTCAAATAGGCAAGCTGAAAGTATTCTTATCCGTGCAGCTAAAAGAGCTGGCTTTAAGAATATTATGTTTGAATTTGAACCTGTTGCTGCTGGGCTTGAATATGAATCGACGTTAACGAAAGACCAAACGGTATTAGTCGTTGATATTGGGGGAGGTACAACTGACTGCTCGTTAATTCAAATGGGGCCAAGTTACCAAGGCAAAACCGACCGTTCAAATACATTACTTGCCCATAGTGGACAACGTGTTGGTGGTAATGATCTCGATATTTATCTTGCTTTTAAACAGCTTATGCCATTATTTGGTATGACAGGGTTAACGTCTTCAGGTATTAAATTACCGCTGAAACAGTTCTGGGATCCTATTGCGATTAATAATGTAGAAGCACAAAAAGAATTTTATTCTCGTCAAAACCTTGCTGTATTAAATCAGCTAAGACGGGATGCAAAAGAGCCTGAAAAAATAACACGTCTTATTGAAGTCTATAATGAAACATTGGGTTATAGCATTGTTCGACGTGCTGAAGAGGCTAAAATTGCCTTATCAGACTCTCCTGAATATATTGCTAATATCGCCTTATTAAGTGAAACCTTAGAATTAACTATCGAACATGATCAGATGGTTGAATCTATTGAATCGCCAAAAAGCAAAATGATTGAATTGGTTAATGATGCGGTAAAGCAAGGGGGAATAAAACCCGACGCGGTCTTTATGACGGGAGGTTCGGCACGTTCGCCTATTCTATGCCGAGCTATAGAACAACAGTTACCCAATGTTCCTATTGTTAAAGGTAATGACTTTGGCTCCGTCACCGCAGGATTAGCACGTTGGGGCGACGTTTGTTTTAAATAATCGGTTTTAAATAACTGGCTTTTTCAATATATTAAAGCGCTTTACATTCAATCTTTGTATTGATTAGATGTAGAGCGTTTTTCTTTATAAAACACGATAAAAACACAACATTCGACAGGAGAACACATGTACCGCTTCCAAAATGATTATAATGAAATTGCACACCCTGCGGTCATGAAGGCAATCACTGATACAGTGGGACAACGCTATGATGGATATGGCATGGATAAGCTTTGTCATCAAGCTGCTCAATCAATAAAACAGCGTATTCAACAACCTGATGCGGATATCCACTTTTTTAATGGTGGTACCATTACTAATTTAACTGCTATCTCTCATTTTTTACGTCCACACCAAGCGGTTATTTCTGTCAGTACTGGGCATATTGCTACACATGAAACAGGTGCTATTGAAGCAACAGGACATAAAGTTATTACAACATTTTCCGCTGATGGCAAATTAACCCCCGCATTGTTAAAACCTATTCTTGCAGAGCATAATGATGAGCATTGGGTACAACCTAAGCTTGTTTATATAACGAATGCCACAGAAATTGGTACGGTCTATCGTAAAGCAGAATTGCAAGCGCTACGTGATTTCTGTAACGAAAATAATTTGTGGTTGTACCTTGATGGTGCGCGTTTAGCAGCAGGACTCATGTCAGCACAAAGTGATCTGACTATTGAAGATATTGCCAGCTTAACGGATGCTTTTTATATTGGTGGCACAAAAATTGGGGCGATGTCAGCTGAAACGCTAGTGATTTGTCACCCAGCACTCAAATCTGATTTTCGTTTTAGCTTAAAACAAAAAGGGGGATTACAAGCGAAAGGTTGGTTGTTAGGCGCGCAATTTGAAGCTTTATTTAAAGATGATCTCTATTTTAAATTAGGTAAACACCTTAATGAAATGGCATCACAATTAACTGAATTCTTTACTGCACAAGGTTTTGATTTTTTAGCACCGCCAGAATCTAACCAAGTTTTTGTTATTTTGCCAAATACAATTGCAGAAAAATTAACTCAGCACTTTGTTTTTCATCGCGTTTTACTTGAAGATCCTAATTTGAGTTGTTTACGTCTTTGTACTTCTTGGGCAACAACGCAACAAGATATTGATGGATTTAAAGCCACATTTCTACAATTAGCTTAAGTTTTTCATTTATGCATTACGCATTTATTTCAGCGTAATGCATTCTCAATACAATAAGAAATTAAAGACCCAATTTTAAAAAATAGTGATGGTGAGGTGCCTTAATGATGCTATATTAATAGTTCCTCACTCAACATAAGTAGGGTAATAGAATGAAGAAATTGACACTCCAAGAAATGACAGATGCCCAACAAATGCGAGTCAGAACCCGAATAGGTCAAGAGAGAAAGAAATTAGGGCGAGAGTTAACTAACGCCGAAATGAATAAAGTCAAAGATTCCATTATTACCGAAATCTCCCTCGAAGTTGAAAAAGCCACTAAAAAAGCACAAGCCCTCAAAAAGAAGCAAAAACTAGCCCCGAGTGATGAAACCTATAGTTGGTCAGCCCAAAATCATACACGGGGATACCGTTAACTCATTAACTCATTAACTCATTTCATTAGCCTTGATTTATTTCAGGGCTAAGCAATTAATATTGCCTTTTATATTATCAGAACTAGAGTGATTATTGACTTTAAGTGAAAACTAATATTAGTAATTTATACTTTTATTTTTGCTTAATTTTTAAACACAAAGAGAGTTAATTAAAATCAAATAAAAAAATAGCGCCAATCCTTTAAAGATGGCGCTATTCTTTTACCCTGGTATTGACGCAATATTGCTATATTTCCATTGTATCAATTAATGAATATAGCTTTTTAAAAGCATGATATTTTTTTTGGTATGTTTTATGTTTTTCTAGATTTGGTGTATGGCGTTTTTCAAGCTTAGGTTGAGAAAGAATAACGTGTGATGAATGAGCGGGGTTTACTGCTAATTGTGCGAGCCTTGCTGCACCAAGTGCAGGGCCAACATCACCACCTTGGCGATAATCAAGGGTTTTTCCTGTAATATCGGCCAGAAGTTGCCGCCAATATTCACTTCTGGCACCGCCACCAATTAATGTAATATTATCAGCTAATTGACCTGCATTTTCAGCAACTTCAATCCCTTGTCGTAACGCAAAACTCACCCCCTCAAGAACAGCTTGGCATAAGTCAGGTCGTTGATGTTCATGGGTTAATCCCCAAAAGACACCTTTCGCATTCGGGTTGTTATAAGGTGTCCGTTCACCAGAAAGATACGGTAAAAACAGGAGGGGGCTATCAGCAAAAGTAGCATGTTCAACTTCTTTAAACATCGCACTCACACTCTCAATCCCTGTCAATTGACACACCCAATCAAGACATGATGCCGCACTTAACATCACAGACATTAAATGCCAAGTATTCGGTAATGCATGACAAAAACTGTGTACTGCATTATCACTATTTTGGAGAAATTTTTCGCTAACCACAAAATACACACCCGAAGTGCCTAAAGAAAGCATCGCTTGACCAGGTTGATAAACGCCGACACCCATTGCACCCGCGGCATTATCACCACCACCAGCAATAATAGGTACTTGGTTCATCTGCCATTTTTTAGCAATATCAGGCAATAGATAGCCCGTTATTTGATTGCCTTCAAACAATGTGGGCATTTGGCGGCGTGTTAAACCTGTCGCATTTAAAAGCTCATCACTCCAATCTCGCTTTTGCATATCTAACCAAAGCGTACCCGCTGAATCTGACATATCACTGGCAAAATTACCGCTCATCTTCCAACGTAAAAAATCTTTAGGTAATAAAACATGTTCAATGCGTTGAAAGATTTCAGGTTCATGTTCAGCAACCCACTGTATTTTTGGTGCCGTAAAGCCGGGCATCACTAAATTACCCGTGATTTTTTTAAACTGAGGATATTGCGCTTCAAGCGCTTGGCACTGTTTAAAACTACGACCATCGTTCCATAAGATCGCAGGACGTAGCACCGCTTGTTGAGCATCAAGTAAAACAGCACCATGCATCTGGCCGCTTAACCCAATCGCCTCGATTTGATCCATGGAGTAATTGCGTCCAAGTTGAAGAATAGCGTCTTCCGTTGCTTGCCACCATTGCTGCGGATCTTGCTCTGACCATTGAGGATGAGGGCGTGATATTGCTAAAGAAACGGAATGACTGGCAACAACGTCACCTTGCTCATTCATGATGATCGCTTTAACGCTTGAAGTGCCTAAATCTAGCCCTAAATACATGAAGTTACCTCATGATCTGTATCTAATTAATAAACACAGCGGAAAACCCGCTGTGTTATTACGTTTATGCCATTAACCAAAAATATAGCGATTCACTAAACTTTCTAGCATTTCTTGGCGCCCACTTTGTAACTGTGGCGCTAACGTATTGTTTTGTGCATATTTCGCCACATCTTCAAGGCTTAATTTACCTTGTAAGATATTTTGACCAAACTCCGCGCTCCAGCCTGAATAACGCTGTGCCGTAAATTTATCAAGACCACCATCTTGGATCATTCTTGCTGCAATGCGTAATGCCATTGCCATTGTGTCCATTCCTGAGATATGCCCGTAGAACAGATCATATTTATCATTACTTTGACGACGAACTTTAGCATCAAAGTTTAAACCACCCGTTGTAAATCCACCGGATTTAAGAATTTCATACATCACGAGTGCATTTTCTTCTACGCTATTTGGGAATTGGTCTGTATCCCAACCTAATTGAGGATCGCCACGGTTCGCATCAACAGAGCCTAAAATACCTAATGCAATAGCAGTCGCAATTTCATGGTGGAAGCTATGTCCTGCTAATGTTGCGTGGTTGGCTTCAATGTTTACTTTAACTTCTTTTTCAAGACCAAACTGTTTTAAGAAACCATAAACAGTCGCAGTATCATAGTCATACTGATGTTTTGTCGGCTCTTGTGGTTTGGGTTCAATCAGTAATGTGCCTTGGAAACCAATTTTATGTTTGTGTTCAACAACCATCTGCATAAAACGGCCAATTTGCTCTCTTTCTTGGCGTAAATCTGTATTTAATAGGGTTTCATAGCCTTCACGTCCGCCCCATAATACATAGTTTTCGCCGCCCAGCGCTTTTGTCGCTTTCATCGCTTCACAAACTTGTGTCGCGGCCCATGCAAAAACGTCTGGATCAGGGTTAGTTGCAGCACCTGCACCATAACGAGGATGAGTGAAGCAGTTTGCCGTTCCCCATAATAACTTAACGTTGGTTTCTTCTTGTTTTTTCGCTAATACATCGGTGATCGCCGCCATATTAGAGATATATTCATTGATGTTATTGCCTTCAGAAATAACATCGATATCATGAAAACAGTAGAAAGGAACATTGAGCTTATGAAAGAATTCAAAGGCAACATCAGCTTTGCGTTTTGCTTGCTCTAAGGCTTCACCCGATGTTTGCCACGGTCTATCAAAAGTACCGATACCAAACATATCAGCACCATTCCAACAGAAATTATGCCAATAACAGGCGGCAAATCTTAGATGATCTTCCATTCTCTTACCTAAAATAATCTCATCAGGATTATAGTAACGAAAGGCTAATGGATTATCGCTTGTTGTGCCTTCATATTGAATTTGTTCAATTTTATCAAAGTAAGACATGGAACCGTCCTTATTTAGTATCAAGTTGTAATTCTGAATGTGATTCAAGCTCAGCAGTCATCTCTTCCTGCTCTTCTGGTGTTAATTTGGCAATACCAAAGCCCGTGAACCCCCATAGCATGGCAAAGAAGATGCCACTCCAGCACAATACAGCCCAAGGTAAGTAACTTAAGGTTGCAACACCTAATGTACCTGCCATATAAGCACCTGCGGCTGTCCACGGTAAAATGGGTTCAAAGATAGTGGCGGAGTCTTCTACGGTACGAGCAAGATTTTTAGGGTGTAAGCCTCGTTCGATGTAGGCACCGCGTAACATTTCGATAGGAATAAGGATTGAGATTTGTCCATTGCAGGTCACACCAATCATGGTTAGTCCACAAGCAATTGTGGCTAAGATCATTGAACCGGTTGAGTGAACCATTTTTAACAATGCATGGACAATCACTTCTAATGCGCCACTTAACGATAAAGTCCCAGCAAAAGAGAGGGCGCAGAAACAGATAAGCAGGGTGCTCATCATCGAGTTCATGCCACCACGGTTTAGTAAGTTACCTAATAATTCCGGCACTTCTTTCCCTTGGATCATCGAGACATTAAAGCCATCAACTGCACTTTTTACGATGTCATGTAAGCCAAAACCTTGAATAAGATAAGCGTTAAACATCGCAATGGCAGCAGAGGCCAACATCACTGGGATAGTGGGTTTCTTCGTTACTGAACCATATAAAATCACTAATACAGGAATGAGAAGGATTAAATTGAAGTTATAAACACTCTCAAGACCATTTGTAATTAATGTCACTTTTTCCGGCACACCTTGGCCAGCTAAATCACCGTTCATGCCATAAACCGTCATCACAATCGCGGTTAAAATCAGCGAAGGCAGTGTGGTGTAAAGTAAATGCCAAATATGTTGATAGAGGTCGATCCTTGCAGCCATAGCAGCAAGGTTGGTATCACCTGATAATGGTGATAGTTTGTCACCAAAGTAGGCACCCGCCACTACGGCACCGGCGGTTGCAGCAAGGTTTGCATCCATACCGACGGCAACGCCCATAAAGGCAACACCGATGGTTCCTGCTGAACCCCATGAAGTGCCTGTGCAGACGGATACTAACGATGTGACCAATAATGCCGTGACATAAAGCATTTCTGGGCTGATCATTTTTAAACCGTAATAGATCATCAGTGGAATGGTGCCACCAATCATCCATGTGCCGATTAACAGACCCACACTGATTAAAATCAGCAATGCTGGCATGGTTTTAGCAATTTTTTGTGAGATTGCCGTTAAGATCTCGTCATAGCGATATCCTAATCGTTTTACTAATAGCGCAGCTACAACCGTAGATAGCACCATTAAAGGCTCTGGTGGTAAATCAAAAGCGGCGTAGCCTCCACCCAATAGCACCACCATGGTGAATATTGGAAAGAGTGATTCGAGTAATGTAGGTGTTCTCGGCGTGTTTATCGTTTGCGTTTTCATTGTAATTTATTCCAAACTGGCGTGAGGTAAGGTACGAATAAGCCGAGTGAAAACGGTTTCTAATATTGAACGAGGTGTCGCGATATTAATGCGGAAAAAACCATCCCCAACCGCACCAAAACCACGCCCCCAACTCATTTCCACTTCAGCTAATGAAACAAACCAATGTTTTAGTTGTTCTTCAGATAACTGCATTTTTTGGTAGTTGACCCATAGCATGTAGGTGCCATGACTTTGTGTAATAACCCAATCAGGAAAGTAACGTTTACATTGTTCTTTTACCCAACGTCGATTATCAGCAAGGTACGTTTTTAATTCACCAACCCATTGTTGGCCTTGTAAGGTGTAAGCTTGTAAAAAAGCGGGCACTGAAAAATAACCAGGATTATGAATACCCGCCGCAATTAAGCATTGCTTAAATTTTTCACGATATTCAGGATTGGCAATGACTATATTGGCAACTTCAAGCCCCGCTAAATTGAATGTTTTAGCGGGAGAAGTACAAATAAAGGTGTGTTGTTCTACATAAGTATTTACTGATGAAATAGGGTGATAAGTTGCGTCATCAAAAACAAAATCTGCATGCACATCATCAGAAATAATAAAAACCTGATATTTTTGTGCAAGTTCCGCTATTTTTAATAAATCACTTTTTTGCCATACCGTTCCTGTTGGATTATGTGGCGAGAGTAAAATAAAGCAGACAGACTGTTTAAACTTACTTTCCAAATCATCAAAATCAATTTCATAGTAACCGTCACGATAAATCAACGGGCTTTCTAATAGTTCACGTTGATTAACACAGACTGCATTGCTAATAGGATGATAAGCGGGAGAGAGTGTTGTCACTTTATCGCCCACTTGTGTGAAGTTCTGAATATAAAGTGAAACCGCTTGAATAATACGAGGGCAAAAAACAATAGATTCAGGCTCAACAACCCACTGATATTGCGTTTTAAACCAATTTGCAGCAACGTTATTCCAATCATGGCTAAGGTCGGTATAGCCATAAATGCCTTTAAGATTAAATTGGGTCAATGCATTAATAATAAAATCAGGCGCAGGAATATCCATATCTGCAACAGATAATGGGATAACATTGGCGTTACTATTACACCATTTTGCGCTATAGGTATTTTGCCTAGAAATTAATTTATTAAAGTTATTCTGATACATGAAAAATCTCCTCGGCAACCGTGTTTAAAAACAACATACGCGTTGTTCTTAACATTGGTTATTCCTATTTTTTACTTTGCTATTACGAAATTTGGCTTGTGTGATAGTAATCACATAGCGATGAAAGCAAGTTCTAGCAAAATTAAAGCTGTGGTTTAATGCGTAGCTGGATAATTAGGTAGGGTAAAATGAAAAAAGATAAATACTTTCGTATTGTGCTGTTGTTCAACGCTAATAAAGTGTATGACCGACAAGTGGTTGAGGGTGTTGGAGAATATCTTCAAGCATCACAGTGCCATTGGGATGTATTTATTGAAGAAGATTTTCGTACTCGACTGGATAATATTAATCACTGGGTTTGTGACGGTATTATTGCAGATTTTGACGATCCAATTATTGCTAAGCATTTAAGCCAATCGCCATTAGCGGTTATCGGCGTCGGCGGCTCTTATCATCAAGAAGAAAATTATCCCCCCGTTCCCTATATCGCCACTGATAATTATGAATTAGTTCAACAAGCCTTTTTACATTTAAAACAAAAAGGGCTTAAACACTTTGCTTTTTATGGTTTACCAGCAAAAGATCATCCTCATTGGTCTAATGAACGAGAGTACGCATTTCGTCAATTAGTCACCAGCGAAAAATATCCAGGCATTGTTTATAACGGCATGGATATTACTCAAGAAAATTGGCAACACGCACAAAACCGCTTATCGGATTGGATACAAACTCTACCACCACAAACGGGGATTATTGCGGTCACCGATGCAAGAGCACGACATTTACTGCAAGTTTGCGATAATTTAAATATTAATGTGCCTGAAGAAATCAGCATTATTGGTATTGATGATGAAGATATGACACGTTATTTATCGCGCATTGCATTATCTTCTGTTGTGCAAGGTTCACGACAAATGGGGTATTTAGCCGCAAAGTTGTTACATCAAACGCTAGAAGGGCATGTAACAGAGAAACAGCAACGAATATTAGTGCCGCCCGTTAAAATAGTCGAACGTCGCTCAACCGATTTTCATTCATTTAGCGATCCGACGGTTGTCCAAGCCATGCATTATATTTATTACAATGCCTGTAAAGGGATAAAAACAGAGCAAGTTTTGGATGCGGTTAATATGTCGCGTTCTAATTTAGAACAACGGTTTAAAAAGGAAATTGGCAAGACAATTCACACCGTTATTTATGAAGAGAAACTTAAACGCGCTCAAAATTTATTAGCCACAACAACCCTCGCAATCCAAGAAATATCGGTAATGTGTGGCTATCCATCACTGCAATATTTTTACTCTATCTTTAAAAAAGAATTTGGTATGACACCAAAAGAGTTTAGGGATGAGTGAGATAATAATGACAAAATAAATAAAAATGCTTATCGCTTTCTACTATTCGCCCACGGATCACAATCAGGATGGTCGATAACTTCAATCACATCATCAATATCTGCTTCTAAAGAATCAAGATATAGCGCTTCTACTTCGGCGCGTGCCCAAGGTGTTCTGCGCAAAAATTTTAAACTTGATTTCACGCTAGGATCACTTCTAAAGCAGTTAATTTTGATGAGTTGTCCTAATTTAGCCCAACCATATTTTGCTACCAGTGCATTTACTTGCATTTCAAGAGTGACGCCATGTAGCGGATCTTTAGAAATATGTCCTGTCATGATTTTCTCAAATACGTTTTATTGATTTCAAAGGTAAGAAGCGGTGCAGAGTACAAGAAAGCCGTGAGGGTGGCAATAAAAGGTGCCGAATAAAATAAACTTGGCACATACTATTACCCAGCATGACTCGTAATATAAAAGATTTCCCATTTGTCATCGCCGGTATGCCTTAGCGTGATCCTAAGATCAGTGGGGCCTTTAAATTCGATGTTTACATCCTGCATTTCTGTTTGTTCTCGCTGAATTATTACAAGAAAAAGACGAAGCACTTAGTTATTTAGAAAGCTTTCAACGCTATCAACATGCTGCTGAGCTGGCACGTTTGTGGGGAATGCGACCTGATCGTATTATTCGTTTATATTGCTTAGCTGGCGATATTCATTCTGCGGTTATTTACACTCGCCTACATAATACTTTTTCATACGTAATATTACAGTTACAAGAAAAACATCCTAGTATTGCAGATAAAATGCGGGAAGAGTGGGCTGAATATCTGGTTGACTGTGAAGATTATTTACAAGCTATCGATGTTATCTGGCCATTAAATAATGAAATAAGCCGCAATAAAGCCAAACATTGGTTAGCGTTGGCCTATCAAGCTGGTGGAGAATTAAGCCTACGCAGTCTTGTAAAATCAGTATTTCTATTACCTGATACTTTTCATTTATACCAAGCTAATATTAAAAAGGTATGTAACGATCCACTTGCAACTATTCAACGCGCTATTTTAGCCAGAGAAGTATTAGCATTACCTAATCAGACTAAATTAACAGAACAACTGATTAATCAACTTATTAGACCTATTATTGTTGATCAATATGGTGCAAATTCTGTGCTAGAAAGAAAAGAAATTAGCCAGCTTATTCATAGAAGCACCAATAAACTATTTAATAGTGAACCGAAAGAGCGCTGGTCGTATGTTTTACCTGAACGTCGGTTAACTCAACGAGAAAGCCTGCCTCATCATTTAAATGAGGGATTAAAATATGATCTTATGTCTCACTCATACTATGGCGTAAAGCATGATAAATGCGTGCTAACCTCTGCAAATTCACACTATACACAACGATTACAGCTGCCTAATACTCAATCTGTTGAAGAACAACTTTCTTTTTATTTAATAAAAAGAACAGCCACATTAGTTTATTGGCAAGAAAAGCAGTTAACGATATTTCGTCTATATAACAATCAGAATCACTGCACCTTTGAGCTTAAATGGCCCACAGATTTAACACCACAATATCGAAGTGAATTTAACCAATGGTATTTTTTCGATAAAACAGGGCGTTTAGTGCATTTAAATTGGAATAATGGGCGAATAAATACACTGAGTTTGCTTCTAAAATAAAGATAAACTTAAAAGAAGAGTATGATTTTTTATTCTTCTTTTAAAAGTGTCACAATGGTATTTCTTAACCAATTAAGCGCATTATCATTATCACTACGTTGATGCCAGACCATCTGAAATTCTAATTCAGGAATATCTATGGGAGGAGGAAATATAGAAAATTTCTGACGCATATTTTGAGGAATTGCTTTTTCAGCAATTGTCAAAATTAAATCAGTGTTTTCTAATAATTGAGGAGCAATTTGCCAATAAGGCACTGTGACTGCAATACGGCGTTGTTGATGCATTAATTGAAGTTGATGATCTATTTCATTGGCATCGAAAGGTTTCATACTGACTAAAATATGGGGTGCTAACAGCCATTCTGTTAAATTTATTATTTTTTCGGGGTATACCATTTTATCAACCACACTGACCATTTTATCGGTAAATATAGATTTCGAACGTAATGTATTATCGAAAATATTAAACACTCCAAACGCTAAATCTAAACTTCCTTCATTTAGCTTACTTTGCATTTCCTCTCGGCTACTGTGCCAAATTTTCAAATCAACATTAGGCGCATTAATATGTAAATAATGAATTAACTTGGTTGAAATCAGCGTTGCACCATAATCAGACATCGCAATATTAAAGCGTCTTTTACAATCTCTTGGCTGAAAATCTTGCTGTGCAATAAGGTTATCGAGTTGTTCTAATGCTTGAGTCAGGGGCTGATAAAGTGATTCAGCTTTACTGGTTAACTCATATTGCCCATTTTTTCTCACTGAAAGTGGATCTTGAAACAATTCTCTTAAATTATTGAGAGTATGGCTTACTGTGGGCTGGCTTTTATGTAATCGTTCTGCAGCGCGACTCACATGGCGTTCTCGCAATAAATAAAATAGAGTCACCAACTGATTCATAATTACAACGCTAGGCCTTGAGCAATTTAAAAATATGGGTATTGCTTTTCAAACAAAGCATTCTCGTAATATTTGTTGTCCATGTTTAGATTGGAGTGAGCGCCGTTTTCATTTAGGGGGACAAATCGGCACTGTTTTTCTTAATCACGCAGAAGCACAAGTATGGTTAACACGACATCAAGGATATAGAGAGGTAACCATTAGTGAAAAGGGATATAAAGTATTTGCTAGGCATTTTAATGTGAAAAGGTAAGGAGAAGGTTTGATACTAAATTGCCATTATGTGGGGCATTAATAGGTTTATAAGATCTGAGTTTATACATTAAACTCAATTTAACATAATATACATTATGCGAATCTAGGTATCTAAATATGGATAGGCACTGAAATCTCTGATTTAGGCTGATTAGATTATGTTAGTTCTTTTTAAACTAAAGCTCATTCGCCAATGCTTTTTCTAAGTCTTGAATATAAACTTTTTGTCTTTTCTTCAAATACCACTTCACTAAAGGTTTTAATAAAACCTTTTTAGATATCACAATTTCAGTGATGCCATTATCAGAAGTAAAAAATACCGACCCAATGACCTTTGATATTGTCATTTTCCACATCAAATTCCCATCGTCGATACTATCCTTATCAGTGTTATTAACCACCATTTGACGCCAAACAAAAATATCACCGTGTATTACTTCTATAATTACCAGCTTATTCATTGATACAGATGTGGTCACATGGTTAACAAACTGAATCTTAACTGGCCTGAATTTTTAGAAAAATACTGGCAGAAAAAACCTGTTGTACTGAAAAACGCATTTCCTAATTTTGTCGATCCTATCACACCAGATGAACTGGCAGGCCTGGCAATGGAGCCGGAAATTGACAGCCGCCTTGTCAGCCTTACTGGCGACAAATGGCAGGCAAGTCATGGTCCGTTTGAAGACTTCAGCGAATTAGGTGAAGAAGGATGGTCACTATTAGTACAGGCTGTCAACCATTGGCATATGCCAGCAGCTGAACTGGTGAAACCGTTTCGAGTGTTACCTGAATGGCGTCTTGATGACCTGATGATCTCCTATTCAGTGCCGGGAGGTGGTGTTGGCCCACATATTGATAACTATGATGTTTTTATCATTCAAGGAATGGGACGTCGTCGCTGGCGTGTGGGTGATGCCCTACCGATGCGCCAGTTCTGCCCTCACCCTGCATTACTGCATGTTGATCCGTTTGAGCCAATTATTGATGTGGAAATGGCTCCGGGAGATATTTTGTATATTCCGCCTGGATTCCCTCACGACGGCTTCACCTTTGAAGATACCATGAATTATTCTGTCGGCTTTCGTGGGCCAAACGGCCGTGATTTGCTGAGTAGCTTTGCAGATTATGCACTGGAACAAGATCTGGGCGGAATAAATTATGGCGATCCTAATCTGACAGTACGCGACAATGCAGGAAGAATGGAGACTCATGAAGTTGAACGCCTGCGCGCCATGATGATTGAGATGATCAACAAGCCGGGTGATTTTGAACAGTGGTTAGGCCGTTTTGCAACTACACCGCGCCATGAGCTAGATATTGCACCTTCAGAACCACCTTATCAGCCAGAAGAGGTACTAAATGCGCTGAATGATGGTGAAAAACTGATCCGGCTAAGTGGGCTGCGCGTCCTACGCATCGGAGAAAGTTTCTTTGTGAATACAGAAGCTTGGACTACCAAAGAAACGAAGGGAGCAGATGCATTATGCCAGTTTACGGAAGTTGGCGCAGATGAACTCGGTGAAGCACTGATGTCACCCGCCTTTGTTGCGGAATTAACCGAATTTATCAATCAAGGATATTGGTACTTCGAAGAATAAACCATATCTACTGATATATGATAAAGCACCTGCTTGCGGGTGTTTTATTTTATCATTTCCGCCCTTTTTCTTTCTAAAGTCAGTAATGCCGGCTTTATTACAATCCAAAAAAACCTCGTCTTAACGAGGCTTCTATTTAGAAAATAGTTAATAGACTCTTTTATATCAGTCTATTCCCTTTTTCATCGACAACATTTTGTCCATCTTCTTTTGAAAAGGCACCTTTCTGTGATTTTGGAAGAATATCTAAAACGACTTCTGAAGGACGGCATAACCGAACGCCTAATGGTGTCACAACAATAGGTCTATTGATCAATATTGGATATTGCAGCATATAATCAATAAGTTGCTCATCAGTTGCATTAATATGATCAAGATCTAATTTATCATAAGGTTCAACATTCCTTCGTAATAGTGCTCTAACCGAAATTCCCATATCAGTGATAAGTTTCTCTAAAACAGACTTAGAGGGTGGCGCATTAAGATAAAAGATAATGTCAGGCTCTACACCACTATTTCGGATCATTTCAAGCGTGTTTCGTGAAGTGCCACAATTGGGGTTGTGATAAATAATAATGCGATTCATATTGCCACCACTAATTCATTAATGTCAGTCTAAGTGCTAATGCAACCAATGTTACTGTAAGCACTGGGATGGTCATAACAATGCCTGTCTTAAAATAATATCCCCATGTAATGGTCATGTTTTTTTGTGACAACACATGCAACCACAATAATGTCGCTAAGCTTCCTATTGGCGTAATTTTGGGGCCTAAATCTGCACCGATGACATTGGCATAAATCATCGCTTCTTTAATTAAACCTGTGGCATTACTGCCTTCAATTGATAATGCTCCGACAAGAACTGTTGGCATATTGTTCATAATTGATGATAAAAATGCAGTGATATATCCCGTTCCTAGTGTTGCAATCCACACGCCTTTACTTGACAGAAAATCGAGAATTTCTGACAGGTATTGAGTCAAACCTGCATTACGTAATCCATAAACAACAAGGTACATGCCAAGGGAGAAAATCACGATTTGCCAAGGTGCCCCTCGTAAAACCTTTCGAGTATTAATCGTTTTTCCTTGTGCCGCAATAAACCACAAAATTACGGCACCAATAGCTGCAATGGCACTAATTGGAATCCCCAAAGGTTCTAGTATGAAAAAGCCAAGTAATAAAAGAAACAATACTAACCAACCTGCTTTAAATGTTTTCACATCTTTAATCACCGTCGCAGGCATCGCTAATTTAGAAGTGTCATACTGCTGAGGAATATCTTTGCGGAAAAACCAATGCAACATAATTAATGTCGCAGTAATAGCGGCAATATCAACAGGAACCATCACTGAAGCATATTCCGTAAAGCCGATATTAAAGAAATCAGCAGAGACGATATTAACTAAATTTGAAACAATTAAAGGCAAACTTGCGGTATCTGCAATAAATCCAGCCGCCATAACAAAAGCTAATGTTGTACCTTTACTAAACCCAAGAGCTAACAACATTGCAATCACAATAGGTGTTAAAATAAGTGCTGCGCCATCATTGGCAAACAGTGCAGCAACGGATGCACCTAGCAATATAATATAGCTAAATAAAAGACGCCCTTTACCACCGCCCCATTTTGCAACATGAAGTGCAGCCCATTCAAAGAAGCCACTTTCATCAAGAATAAGGCTAATAATAATAACAGCTACAAATGTAGCGGTTGCATTCCATACAATATTCCAAACCACTGGAATATCTTGAAGATTAATAACACCTAGTAATAGCGCGATTAATGCACCAATTGTTGCACTCCAACCGATCCCCAATCCTTTAGGTTGCCAAATAACAAAAGTGATTGTTAGAACAAATATTAATACTGCAATAAACATAAAAACCTCTTTCAGAAGACTTTTCTTTTAACTTTTCATATCTGTTTTTTCATATATATTAAGTTAAAAATTTTTATTCAGAACAGCAACTAACTTCCCCTTTCTTTTCAATCGATTTAAGTAAATCTGCTATTTTCCTTTTCTCTGTCTCATAGGTGACTTCAATAATATTTTTCACCCATGGTAATAATGTAGGAGACAAACGATAATGAACCCATTTCCCATGTTTAGAATCAAGTAATAATCCGCTTTCCCGCAACATCGCTAAGTGGCGAGAAGTTTTCGGTTGGGATAAATTTAGGGCTGTATAAATGTCACAAACACACAACTCGCCAGATGCTTTAAGTAGCAACACAATATCTAGCCTTGTTTGATCACTTAATACCTTAAATAATTGCAATGGTTCCATATTTGCTCCTTTCTTGAATAAGTTCTAACGTACACTCGGAATACATATCTGTCAAATCGCATATATTGAAAATGATTATTTTACTTAACCACACGTCATCAGATGAGCATATCCTGTTGACTTATATCAAATGAACCAAGGTTAAGCGAATCGATTCACCTCATTGATGAGCTACCTCTCTTGACTTAATAACCAATGGGGTGAGAATGCACTAATACTTTAATTTATCTGAATAATAATCTGATATTGGAAGGTTTATCATGAGCTATCGTATGTTTGATTACTTGGTACCGAATGTTAACTTTTTTGGTCCTGGTGCTATCTCTGTTGTTGGCGAACGCTGCAAATTATTGGGTGGTAAAAAAGCCCTGCTGGTAACAGATAAAGGTCTACGAGCAATAAAAGAGGGCGCCGTAGATAAAACTATCGGTTATCTAAAAGAAGCAGGTATTGATGTTGCTGTATTTGATGGCACTGAACCTAATCCCAAAGACACTAATGTGCTTGAAGGTCTTGCAATGTTCCGTAAAGAACAATGCGACATGATAATTACAGTGGGAGGCGGTAGCCCACACGACTGTGGTAAAGGTATTGGTATCGCAGCCACTCATGAAGGTGATCTTTACGATTATGCAGGTATTGAAACACTAACAAATCCACTTCCACCCATTATTGCAGTGAATACCACTGCGGGTACAGCAAGTGAAGTCACTCGTCACTGTGTTCTGACCAATACAAAAACTAAAGTCAAATTTGTTATTGTGAGCTGGCGTAACCTCCCTTCTGTTTCTATTAACGATCCACTTTTAATGATTGGCAAACCCGCAGGACTCACCGCCGCGACAGGTATGGATGCATTAACTCATGCAGTTGAAGCTTATATCTCTAAAGATGCTAACCCAGTCACTGATGCTTCCGCTATTCAAGCAATTCGTTTAATTTCTCGTAATCTACGTCAAGCCGTAGCCTTGGGAACAAACCTGAAAGCCCGTGAAAATATGGCTTATGCTTCACTTTTAGCTGGAATGGCATTTAATAACGCTAACCTTGGTTACGTACATGCAATGGCGCACCAATTAGGTGGTTTATATGATATGCCACATGGTGTCGCGAATGCGGTGCTGTTGCCACATGTGCTGCGTTATAACCTGATTGCAAACCCAGAAAAATTTGCAGATATTGCCGAATTTATGGGTGAAAATATCACAGGATTATCCGTGATGGATGCTGCAGAACGCGCTATTGCAGCTATCGCTCGCCTCTCTATGGATATTGGTATTCCGCAACATTTAAGGGAATTAGGAGTGAAAGAATCTGATTTCCCATATATGGCTGAAATGGCACTGAAAGACGGTAATGCATTCTCTAATCCTCGTAAGGGTAATGAAAAAGAGATCATTGAGATTTTCCGTCAAGCATTCTAATCTTTCCAAAATGATAAATCCGTCAGTGGTGTTATTCAACTGGCGGATTTAAGATCACGTCTTTTCATCTTTTGTCACATCAAATATAATAATACGTATAAATAACAAATAAATGCTAACTCTAACAAGGTAGTTTAATGAGTAAAAGTGGCAAGAATCATACAAAAGAAAAAATAACACAACGAAACTTATTGGAAAAAAAGAAAAATCACCCTGTTCGTCTTTTTATAAAAAGTTGGGATTTTTTAGGAAAATTACTACTTGGTTTTTTTATTTTTATTCCTTTGATTTATGTATTAAGTGATCATGGAAATAAATTTATTTTAATTATTACTTACGCTTGCCTTTGTACTCCTTTATTTCCATTTGCTAAAAAATGCAGTGATAATATACTACTTCGCTATTTCTCAAAGTATACTTTTGATGAGTATATCAATGGTCCAGACATTAGAAGTGGATTAATATTTTACATTATCTTAATTATTCCATTTATTATTCCGTTGGCAATAGGCTATTTTATTTATCAGATAAAAAATTATAGGGAATAATTAATACTTAGATATCTTTTTTATATTCACTCTAAATTATTTTCATAGGTTATTATTTTTTTCCGATATTTATATATGTATTTATCTATTTAATCTTGCTTAGGCTCTGTTTTTCTATCGTTTAAAGTGTTTTAGATGGACAACATAATTGTTTTAGCCCTCTAAAAAACCATAATAATGAATGCCAAATCAGTAATAAGATAATTAAATTAGCAAAGATAAATAGTGTTGTTGAGAGTAACTGCATAAAATGGCTATTAGATGTCATACTCATATTTAATGAGGCTTTTGCCAAGGCAGATACACCAAAAGAGAAACTCCAAAAGGGTAATGAAAAAGGCTGTTTAACAAACCAAGGAATTAATCTTACCATAAATAGAAGTTGTAAAATACCATAGCCTAATAACATTTTAGCAAAGAAATCAATATGATTATCGTTGATAGCCAAATAAGCGCTACAAGCAACTAAAGCGGGTGCTAATTGAATACCAAATGATAGCCGTGATTTTTCATCCATTAATCCTTCGCTGCGTATCCTTTTTAAAATAGCAGGTTCTAAACTTAACCAAGAAAATACACCGGCACCAAAAAATAAAGTTCCCAGATCATTAAAACCCAATGCACCACATGCCATAGTACAGATAAAATTATTCGCGACTGTGGGTAAATATAAGACTGGTGTCGTCGCCATTTTAGGGTATTCGCCCTTCCATTGATAACCAATCAACCAACTGGCATATCCCAGCTGAGCAATTGCACCAATGCTAAACAATACTAGAGAAAATAAGGGTAAATATGGGCTTAGCCCTATCGATACTAAAACTGTTGTTGCCGGAAATAAACTCGTAAATCCACTGGCAACTGGATGTTTAATTTCATCGAGAATAGCTTGTCGATGAAATAACCATTTATTTAGTAAGAATAACGTAAGCGTTAACCAGACCAAGCAACCGATACCAATAAATATTTCACCAATATAAGACGGATAGTTGTGCTCTTTTGCTGCATAGCGCCATGCCATTCCTGTACCAATCATCCCTAATACAACACCAAAATAGCCCGAGGCAAATTGTGAAGAGAGTGTTTTTAGTTTATTTATCAATATCATATTTTTACATTAACTCATATAAATGTCATAATTACATTGATGCTTTTTCCTGAGCATCAAATAATAATATAGATAATAAAATTTATTTTGATTAAGTGCATTTAAAATATATGTTATGAATGTTCACTCATTTTAAGAGTTTTCTCTCCATTGTTCCCGAATATTCCGATCCTAGTATAAATACGATAGGTTTATTTTTACATTGCCCTTTATATCGGAGTTTATAAAAATGAATATCACGTTAAAAAAGATTGGAACACTGTGTGTCGCTTCTGTTCTGCTTTTTTCACTTGCGGGTTGTTCTAGCATGACAAAACGCGACCGTAATACAGCAATTGGAGCCGGCGCAGGTGCTATCGGTGGTGCTATTTTAACTGATGGTAGCGCATTGGGTACCATTGGTGGCGGTGTCTTAGGTGGCGTTATTGGTCATCAAGTCGGTAAAAAATAACCATTCTTCTGCTAGGCTGAGTTTATATTTTTTAGCTCAGTCTAGTAACGTGCTACATTAAGATAATCTGCATTTATTTTGGTGTGACATGAACAAATCGTTTATCTCTCAATTAAAAAAAACCACCGTGGTTTTATATAAGTCGTTTAGCGATTTAATTCATATCGTAGTAACCTTTATTTTGTGTTACTTCTGTTTTCTTTTATCACCCACACTGGCGATTGCTACAATCGGTAGCATCATTATTATTGTCACTATGTTTTTACTTAGTTTATTCGTTTTACCGTGATACTAAACTTTACTGTGATACCGAGCTTGATCTTTGTCTACCTTATTTTTAATAAAAAAATAACGAAATAACCGCCTCTTTTTCTGTCAGTTAAAAACAAAAATACAGGTTACTCTTAAAGATAAAAATCTTTCATATAAGAAAAGGATCTTGTTTTTAACCTGATTTATCACAAAGCTGATTTTTAAACTTGACTCTTTCTAGTGATAGCCTTTTACTTTCAATTATTATAACTATCGAGGGTAATTAAATGATTATTTTTATCACGGGTGCTTCCGCTGGCTTTGGTGAAGCCATTGCTCGTCATTTTATCAGCCATGGACACAAAGTTATTGGTACTGCTCGTCGCTTGGATAAACTTAATAATTTGCATAAAGAGCTCGGTGAGCAATTTTATCCATTACAGTTAGATGTTACAGATAAAAAAGCAGTCAGTGAGATTTACACGCAATTACCTGAAAAATGGCGTGAAATTGATGTGTTAGTCAATAATGCAGGTTTAGCGCTAGGTTTAAACACCGCCGATAAAGCGAACCTTGATGACTGGGATACCATGATCGAGACAAATAATAAAGGTCTGGTTCATGTCACTCGCGCTATTCTTCCTTTTATGGTCGAAAGAAACAAGGGTCATGTAATTAATATCAGCTCAACAGCAGCTTCTTGGCCTTATATGGGGGGGAATGTTTATGGCGCGACGAAAGCGTTTGTTAAGCAATTCAGTTTAGGATTGCGAGCTGATCTCCAAGGTAAAAAAGTCCGAGTGACCGATATTGAGCCAGGACTTGTTGGAGGTACAGAGTTTTCATTAGTTCGTTTTAAAGGTGATAGTGATAAAGTTGAGCAAACTTATGCTAATGCAAATGCATTAACACCTGAAGATGTAGCAGAAGCGGTATATTGGACAGCAACATTACCTGCTCATGTAAATATTAACACCCTAGAAATGATGCCTGTGAGTCAGTCATTTGCAGGGTTAAGTGTGCATCGTCAAAACTAAACGCACTGAAAACGCATTTTTTATTAAGGTATCAGCTATAATTATTAAGATATAATAGTCATTGAAAGCAATAGCTACATAACTTTAGAGGATCGCAACCATGATAAACACACTAACTAAGAAACAAGTCATCAGAACCATGGTGTTCTCCTTATTTCTTGGTTTATCAGTGTCTTCTTTTTCTTCTGTTGCCGCTTCAACGAATGTAACCATTAATGGCGATGGCTATGACAATGTCTTAGATAAAGAACAAGCTCGACAAATGAAAGAAGACTGGGATCAAAAACGCGAGCTTCGTACCCAAGTCAATCAACGGGAAAAAATCGAATTTAATAAAATAGATAAAGCCATTGATGAGCGAGATGCTTGTCTGAAAAGCGCGAATATCTATGCATATTGGGAGCCTGAAACGCGTCGTTGTTTAGACAGTAATACAGGTCGCCCTGTTAACCCGTAAGAAAATAGTGTAAAACAGTGATGTTTTACTCCATAAAACAAGGAGAGAATGATATGAAAAAATATGTATTTGCAGTAATGGCCACACTGGTTGCGTTTGCACCTTTAGCCGCAAACGCGGGGTGTGATGAAGTCGTTGAGTCTATTCAACAAAAAATCGTTAATAATGGTGTGCCAGCCGCTAACTTTACCTTAACTGTCGTTGAAAACGACCAAGTTGCACAAACAGAAGGTAAAGTTGTCGGAACTTGCGAAAATGATAGCAAGAAAATCATCTATACTCGTCATTAATCTATAAGTTGATAAAATCATGTGATTAAAAAAGGGCGCTAACATTGCGCCCTTTTTCTTTTTCTGCGGTTTATCAATGACTACTCTTTTGATTTATCAGTATTTTATCTTATTTAGCCTTAATTTTGTGTGCTGTTTTTATCATTAGTAATACTTGAGGCTAAATCAGAAAAAACAAAAACACCCAATGAATTTATTCATCAGGCGTTTAAAAGTAACAAGTTTGGTATCGTTTAAAAACAGATAGCAATCCACTTCGTTACTTATTTATATTCTCTCTTAAGCTGGTACAGCGATTTCCAACTGACTTAAATCGAGGTAACAAGAGAGATCACGTTCTTCAGGACGTAATAAATACGGGATTTCACCAATCAGCGGCGCAGGAATATGCTGAGACAGCCTTTCCACAATTTTCGCGTAATAAGGTAATCCTGGATTTATTCTGTTTGCAACCCAACCTACTAATTTTACACCATCGTTAATAATAGATTGTGCTGTTAATATTGAGTGATTGACACAGCCTGGTTGAATACCCACAACCAAAACAACTGGGATTTGTTCTTTCACCACCCAATCAGAATAAAAGGTATTATCATCAAGAAGATAACGCCAACCACCATTACCCTCAATGACAACACACTCTGCTTTTTTACTTAAATTATCGAGCTCATTTGAAATCTTATTAAAATCAATTTCATTTTCGCTAACATAACAATTATCAAGCAAAATAGGATTAATTTCGTCGTAGCGAACTTCAACTGGCGATGAATTATGAATAATCATAGCATCACGATTACGTTCACCATCAGCTGTTTCATGCAATTCTGTTGCAATAGGCTTATAACCCACTGCCGTTGACCCGCCACGATTTAATGACTGAAGAAGTGCTCGGGTTACAACAGTTTTACCCACGTTGGTATCTGTCCCCGTAACAAAAAAGCGTGTTAACATATAATTTACTTCCGTTATGACAGATAAATCAGGTTCATAAAAAATGACAGAGATTAGAGTTTAGGGTAACACTGTTTCTGGTGGCTTGAGGTAGCTCAATTTTTTAGTTAATTGCCCCAAAATAGAGAATTCGTTAATGATCAATTGAGGCATTTACGCTTATAAAACAGTTTTTTTACGTTTTATTTGGCTTAATTTAGCCTTGCATTAATTCAATTAACAAAGAGCCATTGTAGAGAGCTTCTTTTACAAGCGAAGCCGCAGGCAATGTTCCTTTATTTCTTAACTCCGTTTCTTCAATAAGTAAAGACTGTGCATAACGAGGCATAACATGATGTTGAACCTGATCCAAGATCAAAGGAAAAAGAATGGATTTAGCTCGACAAAGCGGTGAACCAATTAATATTTTTTGCGGATTAAAGATATTAATCATTACAGCCAAAATAAAACCTAATCGCTGAGCGACTAAATTAACAATTTCAAGCGCGGGTTTATCACCAACTAATATCGCATCACACAATGTCTCAACGGTAATAGGATATTTGTTTAGCAACGAAGTGGGATCTTCTTGAGCTAATAATTGGGCTTTCTTGATTAATTGAGGAATAGCAATTTCTGTTTCTAAACACCCTTTTGCCCCGCAATAACAGTTATTTTGAGAATCGATAACTTTAGTATGTCCAATTTCAATGGCGCTATGACTGTTAGAATGTAATGTTTTTCCATTGCTTATCACGCCAGCACCAACAATATCATCGATAACAATTTGCAGAACGTCTGAATTGTTTTTTGCTGCACCATATAAAGATTCGGCCATTGTCCATGCGGTTACGCTATGTTGTAAAAATACAGAAACACCTGTTTTTGCATGTATTTTTTCGGCAAGTGGAATATCTTTAATATCATAATAAGGTGAGCTATAAATAACGCCACTAATGGGATCAACAATGGCATTCATTGTAATGCTAATTGCTGTCAGTCTTTCAACATGAGATTGATAACGCTCGAAGAATTTATCGATTGCAACTAAAAAGTGATTAAGAAAATCATCGCTGTATTCTTTAGGGAAATCGAATGTATCTTCAGTAACCAGTTTGCTATCTAACTCTCTTAAACTAAAAAGCAAACTGCCCTTATTGACACGAATACAAAGAAATTGCCAACCTTGGCTTTCTAATTTTAATCCGACAGCAGGTCGGCCACGAAATCCCACATCTGGGAACTCCGTTTCATGAATAAGATGCGCTTCAACTAATTCTCGCGTGATCTTAGTAATACTTGCTGGCGCAAGCTCTGCCTTTTTCGACAATGAGATACGAGAAATGGGACCATGTTCATCAATCAAGCGAAAGACTGTGCCAAGATTAAATTGTTTTACGTGATCGATGTGGCTAGGTTGGTTCCCCATTGAATGCATCCTTAATTAGAGAGCCATAATTAATTCGAGGCTCCAAATAATTCATTACCGATTATGTCGTCAATTTTTGATAATTGTACAATATTTACATAAAAAGCGTGATCAAAAACACAGATAAATCAATATTTTTGGTGATCTAAGATATTTTTCAACAGCAATTGCGTTAATCGATTCGCCGCCGCAGGAATAGCACGTTTATTATGTGAAACTAACCAAACTTCAGAGAACGCCTGAGAATTTGCAAAGTGTAGATAATGCACCCCATCGACTTTCATTCGTGTAAATGATTTTGTCACAATGGAAATACCAAGCCCTGCTGCAACTAGCCCTAAAATTGTCATGGCTTCACCCGCTTCTTGTGCAATAGTTGGTGTAATTCCTGACAAGCTAAGCAGCTGAATAATCTCATCATAAAGTGCCGTACCGACATCTCTTTCAAAGAAAACAAAAGGATATTGCCCGATATCTTGAATATTGACTCCCGTTTCTTTGTAAGCAAGTAGAGGATGTCCTTCATAAACCGCTAAAATAAAAGGCTCACGAAACAATAGCTGGTGGTGCAAATTTTCGGGTAATGTCGTATTTCGCATGATCCCAAGATCAATACGCCCCGTCAGTAGCGGCGATATTTGTTGTTTTGTATTCATTTGGTGCATATGAATACCAACTTCCGGGTAATTTTCTCTAAACTGTCGCAAACTCAAGGTAACTAAATGCATAAAAGGTGTCGTTGAGGTAAAACCAATTGAAATTTCACCTAATTCACCTTTTTCCATTCTAGCGGCGCGCGTTGCAGCTGCGTTGACCTGCGCCATAATTTGATACGACTCTTTTAAAAACATTTGTCCTGCAGGAGTTAACGAAACGGAACGGTTAGTTCGCTCTAAGAGTTTAGCGCCTATTTCGCTTTCAAGTGCTTGTATTTGTTGGCTTAACGGGGGCTGAGAAATATTCAATCTTTCTGCTGCTTTACCAAAGTGAAGCTCTTCTGCAACAGCAATAAAGTAACGTAAATGCCTAAGTTCAATATTCATATTTCTCTCATATTGTCATTGATACTTTAAAAGTCTTATTTCTAATGATTAATATATTAGACAAAAAAATCAAATATTTCTAACATTGACATAAATCAAATTTAAGTAATGGAAGTTTAATCAATATGGACACTCACGAAATAGACAGTAAAAGTATGAGTTTAGGCACTGATATTTCAGACAATACATCAAGTATAGAAAAGCCTGCTCATCGCCAATCTAACCCTAAACATTATATTCAGCGTGATGATGCACTGTATATAAAAGTGACAGTGTCATTTTTTATGGTTGGTTTAGCGACATTCGCCTTGCTCTATTTTGTGCAACCCATACTGCCGGTGTTATCTAACGAATTTTCCGTTAGCCCTGCAACCAGTAGTTTAGCGCTTTCACTTTCAACCGCTTTAATGGCATGTGGATTATTAATCACTGGCCCTCTATCAGATGCCTTTGGTCGTAAAAATGTCATGGTAATTGCCCTATTTTGTGCCGCATTCTTTACATTACTAAGTGCGACTATGAATAGCTGGACAGGTATTTTAATTACACGAGCTTTAGTTGGACTTTCATTAAGTGGCGTTGCAGCAGTAGCAATGACGTATTTAAGTGAAGAAATTCACCCTGCTTATCTTGCATTATCAATGGGTTTGTATATTAGCGGGAACTCTATTGGAGGAATGAGTGGACGCGTTATTACAGGAGTATTAAGTGATTATTATTCTTGGCGTTTATCCGTTGTTATTCTAGGTATATTTGCCCTTTTCGCTGCGATAACTTTTTGGAAGATATTACCTGCTTCACAGCACTTTAGACCGACAGCATTAAAACCTCGTAATCTTCTTATTACCACTAAATTGCATTTTAGAGATAAAGGACTGCCTTTATTATTTATTGAAGGTGGTTTATTAATGGGCGGTTTTGTTACTTTATTTAACTATATTGGCTATCGCTTATTAGATGCCCCTTATTTATTAAGTCAAACCACAGTAGGCCTGATTTCTATTGTCTATTTAAGTGGCACTTATAGCGCATCTAAAGCGGGCTTATTAACCACTAAATATGGTTTAGGCAGAGTTTTTATTGCTGGGATTTTAATGATGTTAATTGGCATATTGATTACCTTGATTGAATCACTGCCTATTATTTTTATTGGCATGCTGATCTTAACGACAGGTTTCTTTGCTGCACATGCGGTCGCAAGTAGTTGGGTTGGCCGTCGCGCTAAACGAGGAAGAGCCCAAGCTTCTTCACTTTATCTTTTTACTTACTATGCGGGATCTAGCCTTGCAGGTACCGTGGGTGGATTATTCTGGGTGAGTTTCGGTTGGCTTGGTGTAGGATTATTTATCGCCCTATTAATGACCATTGCGCTTTTAATTGCATTACGTTTAAACAGTACGCTTAGAAATTAATTATTACCTCTTATTGATATCAATAAAAAGTAATAGTTTATTGATAATAAAGAATATTGATTACATTTTTCTCCTTTTTTAAGATGGCGATGACAAACCAACCACAAAGGATAAAAATGATGAATTACTTAAAAAAATTACTTATAGCATTTTCCGTTTCTCTTGCTTTACTCACAACAACGGCTATCGCTTCTCCAGAATGCCCACCAACACATCCTGACTGTGGCGGTGATGTCTGGGTACAAAATCAATAAACACTGTTGTTTACTAAAAGGTTATTAACTAAGGATATATGTAACTACTTTAGGAGATATTTATATGAGTAAAGAAAATGTTTACATTAATAATCCAGATTCTTTCAAGCCTCATGCTGAAATAGAAACGAATGAGGTTGAGCTAAGAGAAACTTCCCATACTGGTCATTGCTATATAATAAATGCGAGTGGGCAAAATTTAAAAAAAGTTTATATAAAACATACGGTTCAAAAAATACATAACACCATTGTGAATGAGAAAACGTATAATGATATTAAAAATGCAGGATCTACGGCAGAACCATTAGTATTTACATACATTACAGGTGTTGGTTCTCCTTTCGATTACTGGTTTATTGATATTGAAGTTGAAGCAGGATACAAATACAAAACAAAAGATAATTTTTATTGCAGCGTTAGCAGTGATGATAATGGAATTGTGGTAATTACAATTAGTAGTAACTTAATCGCCCACTTTAATTTTTCTTCTTCTAGTGGCTGTGATATTGATTTGTTAGGACCTTATTAAATTTCAACTTTTGAACATCATTATTATTAAGGATCCTTCCACTAAACCGTAATAAATCCCCTTTTTGCGGTATACTGTATATAAACACAGTATACCGTATTTTTCGCATTTTTCCCTATTAGGCAAATGTACTTTTCACTGAAGTTAATGTATTGTTTTAAGTGAAGGCTAATTGTATGTTGTAACTAAATAAGGATATGAGTATGAACAAGTATGATTTAATCGCGCAATTTAACGACTGCTTTAAACAGTTAGAAACAGAGATTGAAATGTTGTCAACTTCACTTAGAACACTGACATTATTGCCTTCTGCTGTATTTGAATTACCTGATGTGAGTAAAGAAGAAGAACATGACGAGGTTGATAGCGTTACAGTGTCACCTTGTTATGATGATGAAGCCAGAGATATCACTTTAAAGCTAATGGCGAATCTTTTTATTTATGACAATGCCCCGCACATCAGTAGTAAACGCGCCATTCGTTTACCCGGTGTACTCTGCTTTAGTACAGATAACCAAACATTTAAGTCTGTCAGAAAACAAGTTGAACAAATTAATTTATTAAAAAAACAACTGTCCGATATTGTCACTAAAGAGTCTGGTATATCAAAAGAAGAACGTTTTGATTTCGTCCATAACCAACTAAAAGGCTTAATCACACTCAATGCTTATCGCACCCTCACCCTATTGTCTGATCCAGATACAGTGCGTTTTGGTTGGGCAAATAAGAATATTATAAAGAATTTAACGCGTAACGATGTTTTATCTCAATTAGAGAAAAGCCGTGAGGCCAATCGCGCAGTCCCCCCTTATACCAGTGAACAATGGGCTGAACGCTTGGATAAAGAGATCATCACTCTTTCTCAATTA
This sequence comes from Proteus alimentorum, assembly GCF_002607735.1. Taxonomy (GTDB): domain Bacteria; phylum Pseudomonadota; class Gammaproteobacteria; order Enterobacterales; family Enterobacteriaceae; genus Proteus; species Proteus alimentorum. Next base: position 164,480 of record NZ_NBVR01000031.1, on the reverse strand, counting down.
CCTGAAAATGCAAAATTAAAAATAAAGCGTCCTGTCAAAGTACAACCTATTGCACGAGTTTGGTATTCAGAACTTCAAAAACAAGTGCAATATGCGTGTCCCTTGCCTTTATTAGCTTTCTATATTGATAAAGAGAGCGACTTTAAACCTGTTATTGGCGAACTTCCTGATTATGATGCCGATAACATTCAAATTCGCCATCGCCCTAAAGCTAAAAAGCTGGAATTAATTATTCCAAGAATGCACTTGTATCTTGAAAAATAGAGAATAAATAATATCTTATTTTTCAATAAGTTTAATTGAGCTTCCTTGAATAATTTGCTGAAGATAATCATTAAGCTGAGTAAAATGATTCTCTTCAATATCTAAATGGATTGTTATCACCACATTGTTTTTTAATACAAGGATAATATTTTTTCGATCAAGGGTAACTTTTTCAAGCGTATTAATGGCTTCAATATCAGATAAATGCGTCATCAAACCAATTGAATTATCAATATCTTCATCTTCTTCATCAAATCTTGAAAGAATAATGAAATGATCAGGAGAAACAGCATCATCCCCTATTCCGATAATGGTGACATCATCTTCGACATAGCAATTAACTTCTGTCGCAGTAAACGTAATTTCTTCAATCATTATTTTTCCTATAAGATCTAAAAATCCCGCCATCATAGCGGGATTTAATATCAGTTAAATAAGTGTAGTTAACACTTATTTTTTCATGCTACCGACCATATCTTCTGGGCGTACCCAACTATCGAATTCTTCCGATGTCAGGTAGTTCAGTTTCAGTGCAGATTCTTTTAACGTTAAACCTTCTTTATGCGCTTTCTTCGCAATTTCAGCAGCTTTATCGTAACCGATATGAGTATTTAACGCAGTAACTAGCATTAATGATTCATGCAGTAGTTTATTGATACGTTCACGGTTTGGCTCAATACCAATTGCACAGTGTTCATTGAAACTACGCATACCATCAGCCAATAAACGGACTGATTGTAAGAAGTTATCAATGATCATTGGACGATAAACGTTTAGTTCAAAGTTACCTGATGCGCCACCAATATTAATAGCAACATCATTACCCATTACTTGAGCACATAGCATTGTTAATGCTTCACATTGTGTTGGGTTAACTTTACCTGGCATAATTGAACTACCTGGTTCGTTTTCTGGGATAGCGATTTCGCCAATACCACAACGAGGACCAGAAGCTAACCAACGCACGTCGTTAGCAATCTTCATTAATGATGCGGCTAAGCCTTTTAATGCGCCATGTGAATGAACGAGTGCATCACAAGTTGCTAATGCTTCAAATTTATTAGGCGCTGTTACAAATGGCTGGCCTGATAATTCAGCGATACGTTTAGCAACACGAACAGCATATTCGGGATGAGTATTTAACCCTGTGCCCACTGCTGTACCACCTAGCGCTAGTTCACAAACATGAGGAACTGAATCATCGATATGTTTGATGCTGTGCTCAAGCATAGCAGCCCAACCGGAGATCTCTTGACCTAATGTCAGTGGTGTCGCATCTTGCAGGTGAGTACGACCAATTTTAACGATATCATGGAAAGCTTCGGCTTTCTCTTTGAATACTTTTAGCAGTGATTTTAATTCTGGCAGTAAATCCTGACGTAATGCAATAACAGCAGCGACATGCATGGCAGTTGGGAACACATCATTTGAACTCTGACTTTTGTTAACATCATCGTTCGGATGGATTTTGCGTTCCATGCCACGGATACCACCTAGTATCTCACTACCTCGGTTAGCTAACACTTCATTCATATTCATGTTTGATTGAGTGCCAGAACCGGTCTGCCAAATTGCTAATGGGAATTCAGTTGGATGTTTACCTGCAAGCACTTCATCTGCAGCTGCGATAATTGCATCAGCGCGCTCTTTTGGTAATAAACCTAAATCCATGTTAACACCAGCGGCTGCTTTCTTCGTGATAGCAAGCGCATGGATCAGTGCAACAGGCATTTTTTCAACTGAAATACGGAAGTGTTCAAGAGAACGCTGCGTTTGAGCTCCCCATAACTGGTCAGCTGGTACTTCGATTTGTCCCATTGAGTCTTTTTCAATGCGAGTGGCTGCCATTTCAATCTCCTTAAGTACACAGAATAATTGATTAATTCCGAATCACTTTCTAGTAAATAACTCGGATATCAGTATCATGCCATAAACAGAATAATAAATATGAGAGCTAAAGCGAGCTTATGAAATTTATAACAGAATGAAATCTGTTGATTTTTTTGGGAAATATGGTTAGCAATCTTATTTTCTTGCTAATGTTATTATTTAAGCTTTCATATTTATATCCACACATATTATGAGCCTTTATTATTCATCATAAATAGAATCACATCACAATTAAATATTGTCTAAATCTAAAAATGAGTAAGAAAAAAGAGTTTTAGTGCTTATTTAAATTATCTTATAAATCATATTCATTTTGCTTTAAACTCATTACGTTAGCGATCAACTAAGTAAGTTCTGATTGCGATTTTATTCCACTAAATCTATATTTACGGTTAGTATAGATGGCGATGTATATATGTGGATTATCTATATTTAAATTTAGTAAAATTTATCACCAATTTATCGGGTTGTTTAAGGGTTACAAAACAACCTTTATAACGTACATCGCCAGATGTACACAGAGGATGGACTAGAATTATGAAGAAATCGCTTGTCGCTGTTGGTGTTATCGTCGCACTCGGTGTTGTTTGGACTGGTGCGTCGTGGTACATGGGCAGCAAAATTGAAAGTCGCTTACAGGAAGAAACGAAACTAGCTAATGAGCAATTGGCGCAACTTGCTAAAAATGCACAGTTTGGTGCTGATGTTAAACTTGAAATTCGTGACTATAAGAAAGGGGTTTTCACCTCTAATGCAGACTTTGCTGTCGTGATTTCAAAAGATGCTAGTGATGCAGACCAAGAAAAAAAAGTAGAAGAAGTTGTCTTCTCTACTGAAATTGACCACGGTCCATTCCCTCTTTCTGATCTGGCTAAATTTAATTTGGCACCAAAATTAGCGGCGATGAATAATACGTTGGTTGATAACAACTCAACAAAAGAGTTATTCAAACTGACTAAAGAAAAATCTATTCTTAGTGGTCACACCTCTTTAGCTTTCGATGGTTCAGTCTCCGGTACTGCGACACTAAGCTCTATCGATTTTGCTGAAAACGGTGGCACAGTTAAAACAACACCTATCACTGTTGAGTTCTCATCAGACAAAAATGCAACAAACTTTTCAACCAAAATTAAAGGTGATCAAGTTGTTGTGACTAAAGAGGGTGAAGAAACTTTCACCATTAAAAACATCGCGGGTTCTATCGTTGGAACGAAAGTTAATGACGATCAGTACTTATTTAATGAGCAATTATTAAATTTTGCTGAAATCGCGCATACCAGCAAAGACAAAGCATCTGATTTCTCACTGAAAGATTTTTCTCTGACAACAAAAAGTGATATCAAAGATAAACTCTTTAATATCTCTCAAACTTATTACTTTAAGTCACTGAATGTTGCAGGACTAGAATTTGGTGCAGGTAAATTTGGCTATTCAATCGATAAAGCTGATCCAGATGCTATGTTGTTATTAACCAAAGTTTATAACAACTCATTGTTACCGTGGAATAAAAATCATTTCGACAATTCAGAAATGGTTGAACAAGCCGTTCGTGATGTTCTGGAAAAAGGCTTAGTTTTCCGTATCGATGAAGCCTCTTTAACAAATAAAAGCGGTGCAAGTAAGTTAGCCTTTAACTTAGACTTAAATGCTTTTAACGTTAAAGTATTAGAAAGCCAAGAGAAATCACCAGCAGAGTTATTTAACTATCTGTTTAAAAACATCGATTTCAATATTGATTTATCTCTTCCGATGTTAGCTGAATTCCGTAACACCACTCAATACCTTGATGCGGCTCGCTACCAAGAAACGGCATTAACAGATGAAGAGAAAAAAGAGATCGAAGTAGCAACGGCGGCTGATATTGAACAGTTAAAAACTGAGTTACAGCAAAATATCAACCAAACTTCTCAAGACGAGAAAGATGCATTACCTCTGATGTTACTTGCACAAGATGGTAACGCATTAAGCATGAAACTGAACTATGCCGCTGATAAATTTACCATGAATGGTAAAACTTATACTTTTGATGAGTTTATGGAAGTAACTCAAGCTCCTCAAATGTTAGGTTTAGCCGCAATGTTATTCGGCATGGGCGCATCATCTTACGATTACGATGATTCTGATTATTCAGAAGAAAGTTATCAAGAAGAGATGACAGAAGATCCAGCCATTATCGAAGAGCAAGACATTATTATTCCAGAGCAGCCTGCTTCAGCGCAATAATTCCATTTGTCTTTATGAACACCCTTTTGTAACACTGAACTGCACCCCAAAAGTTGGACACCAACTTTGGGGTGTTTTTTTATCTCGTGATGACTCACCTTTATTGACTGAGCAATAACACTTGTAACTGGAAATAATCGTTCTTAATTTATTAAGAAAAAATATTCCATCATAAGATGGATGTATAAAATAAACGTATATTAATATTGATATTTTATTCTCAACAAAAAAATGATTGGTTTACTTTTTTATTTTTTACTTCCTATTATTTCTCATTAAATAAAAATGTTATTTTATTTTTCATTATCAAATTTAATGACAGGTTATTTCAATCATACTGATAGTTGAATTTTACCTTAAAAATCAACGTATCAGTTAGTTTGATAATACGCATCAATTACACTGAATAATCTAGCCAATAAATAAACAATACTATTTTTCACTTTTTATTTTTGAACTTAAAAATGAAAAAAACAGCCTTTTTTCGTTTCAAAAATAGCCAATTCAAGCTTATTGATTAGTGAATAAAATAAAAATCAGTCATAATAATCTGCAACTCATTTATATTTACCCGATTATAAGAAAATCACTATAAACGATAGATTTTCATTATTTCTATTAAAAGGAAAATAACACGTGATTGACACACAGTTGCCTTTAACCGATTTACATCGCCATTTAGATGGTAATATCCGCCCACAAACTATTTTAGAGTTAGCAAAGCAACATAATATTGCACTCCCTGCTTACGAATTAGAAGCATTGCGCCCTCATGTACAAATTACAAAAAATGAGCCAAGTCTTGTTAGCTTTTTACAAAAATTAGATTGGGGTGTGGCGGTTTTAGCAGACTTAGATGCATGTCATCGTGTTGCTTATGAAAACGTGGTGGATGTGGTTAATGCTGGTATCGATTACGCTGAACTGCGATTCTCACCTTATTATATGGCAATGAAACATCAACTACCGGTTGAAGGCGTCGTGGAAGCCATTATTGATGGTGTACAAAGCGCACTGCAATCACACGATGTAGACATTCGTTTAATCGGTATTTTAAGCCGTACCTTTGGTGAAGATGCCTGCCAACAAGAATTAAATGGCTTACTAAAACATCAAGATAAAATTACAGCACTTGATTTAGCGGGTGATGAATTAGGTTTTCCTGGTCATTTATTCCAACCTCATTTTAATCGTGCTCGTGATACTAATTGGCATATTACGGTTCATGCTGGTGAAGCGGCAGGTGCAGAAAGTATTTGGCATGCAATTAAAGAATTAGGTGCAAGTCGTATTGGTCATGGTGTTAAAGCGATTGAAGATCCACGCTTAATGGACTACCTTGCCGAGCATCAAATTGGTATTGAGTCTTGCTTAACGTCGAATATTCAAACCAGCACAATCAGCTCTTTTGCGAACCATCCACTAAAAGCCTTTTTAGAGCACGGTATTCTCGCGTCATTAAATACAGATGATCCTGCGGTTGAAGGTATCGAATTAGAACATGAATATACCGTTGCAGCTCCTGCTGCGGGATTAACGCCAGAGCAAATCCGCCAAACACAGATTAATGGTTTAAAAATGGCATTTATTAGCCAAGTAGAACGTGATGCGTTAATTAAAAAGATCAGCCAGCGTTAATTAACGATTAGGTAAAATAAAAAAAGCATCTTTCTATTCAATATGAGAGATGCTTTTTCTTCGTTATTTATCCACCAGCGGTTATTTCTTTTCAGCTTCTTTAGCTTGATTAGCGTACCGCTGCGCCAACACAGCACAAACCATTAATTGGATCTGATGGAATATCATTAATGGTAATAACATTACCCCAACAGTCGCGGCAGGAAATAACACATTCGCCATAGGAACGCCATTTGCTAAGCTCTTTTTAGATCCACAAAAAACAATGGTGATTTCATCTTCTTTATTAAAACCAAGCAATCTTGCACTGTATACGTTCACCAAAATAACAATCGCTAACAGAATACAACTCACTACGGCAATCAGTAATAGCGACCAACCATCAATTTTATGCCAGATCCCTTCAACAACGGCCTCACTAAATGCCACATAAACCACCAGCAAAATAGAAGAACGATCTGTTCTATTCACTAATTTCTTATGCTTATCGACCCAACGGCCAATTAAAGGGCGTGATAAGTGACCAATAATAAAAGGTACCATTAATTGCAGTAAGATAGATTGGATCGCTCCTGCCGTATCAAAATCACTGGCAGAGCCTTGCGTTTGCATTAAAAAACCGACTAATACGGGTGACAGAAAAACACCCAAAATACTGGATGCAGATGCACTACAAATCGCAGCCGCGACATTTCCCCCTGCCACAGAAGTAAAAGCAATGGCAGATTGAACCGTTGCAGGCAACGCACAGAGATATAAAAAGCCCATATAGACAGTGGGTGACATCCATTCAGGCACTATAACTTGTAAACCCAGCCCTAGAATTGGGAAAAGAATAAAAGTGCTAGCAAAGACAGTAAGATGTAAACGCCAATGTCCAAGCCCTGCCAGTATCGCTTCTCTAGACAGCTTCGCGCCATGCAAGAAGAACAGCAGTGCTATCGCGCCAGTCGTAAGATATTGGAACAGGACTTTAATATCGCCTTGTGCGGGTAGTAGCGTTGCTAGCGTCACCACACAAATCATAATCATGAGAAAAGGATCAAGTTTTAGTTTTTGCCACCAAGACATTAGATTTAGCGCTCCCTTTTACTTATAGCGTAATGGTTTGTTTTAAACGATTAGAAATTTCGCCAGCTTCAATCAAACGCATAATGGCTGTTGCTTGTATTGGCGTAACTGGATTTTCTTCACCCAATGTAATTGCACGATAAATTTGTTGATAGTAAGCGGGATAATCACCAGGAAGTGTCGTGAGTGTGGTTGTCTCTAACTCTCCAGATCCTGATAGTGTTGTTAATTCACCATCATTATTATCCATTCCCCAATTATAAGTTTGATTAGGAAGATAACCGGCTTTTAAGGCATCTTCTTGGGTATCTAAGCCATACTTAACATAGCTTCCTTTTGTTCCATGAATAGCAAAAATAGGTGTTGGAGACGCAACTAGCATAGAAGCATGAAGAACAACTCTAAGATTGTCATATTCTAGTAATGCATGAAAGTAATCGGCATTTTTTGCATTAGGGCGTAATTGAGCAATATCAGCAGTAATTGCTTTAGGTTCACCAAATAGGCAAATCGCTTGGTCAAGAACATGAGGAGCGAGATCGTACCAAAGCCCGCCTCCAATGCCTGCATCTTCTCGCCAACGTTGACGTACAGTTGGGCGAAAACGATCAAAATGCGCTTCATATGCGCTGATGTCGCCCAGTGTTTTATCAGCTAAAAGTTTTTTAACCGTTAAGAAACCGGAATCCCAACGACGATTATGAAAGACAGAAAGGAGCTTACCAGCCTCTGTTGCTTGCTGAGTCAATTTTTCAGCTTCTTCCAGTGTCAGAGTAAACGGTTTATCAACAATAACATGTTTACCTTTTTCCAGAGCCTGTGAAGCCAGTGAATAGTGAGTATTATTCGGTGTTGGAATAATAATTAAGTCTATTGAGGGATCATTAATCAGTGCTTGAGGATTTGCATAAACCGTAATGTGAGGAAAATCTTGTTTAACTTTATTTTCATCAGAGCTTGAAATTGCACTAAGATTTAAGCCTTCGGTTGTTGTTATTAGCGGAGCATGAAAGGTTTTACTGGCATAGCCATACCCGATAATTCCAACATTGAGTTTAATTGCCATCACCCTATCCTATTTTTATATGCTTTTTTATTAACAAAAATCACTTTCACTTTTGTAGCTAAATAAATAATAACAAAGTTTGTGATAATATCCCGTTTAGTTCTATACATACGAGTAGGAATAATTAATTAATGAAATTTGATCTCAAAGCAAACACGCAGAATAACCTTTCAGGAAAAGCGCCTATTACAGGGTGGTTGCTTGCGCCATTGGCGTATATGATCTTGTCAGTTATTGGTTCTGGGTTGATGTCTGTTCTTTATGTTATTAAATATTTTTCAGACTTTTCGATCCTCCACCAGCTTCCTTTTCATTTGATATCAAGTTGGTATCTCTCCGCGTTAACAACATGGGTAATGTTTAGCTTTACACTTTATCTACTAAGACAATTTTTTTATCGAGCTAAAAACTTTCCACGCCTGTTTATTTTTTGGTTGCTTATCAACTTACTATTAGCAATTAAGAGCTTTGGCTTTGCACCTGTTGATGACCAAACAGCACTACAATCCCTTCTATGGTCTGTTTTCTCGACTGTCTGCTTTGTGCCTTATATCAAGTACTCTAAACGTGTTCGTGAAACTTTCACACAAGTTCGATAACTTCACGTCTTTACCCTTGATATTATATACGCTTGTTTAGCCTCTTTATTTCAGGAGGCTTTTTGTTTCTCTGTTTAACAATTTTGGCATAACAATGACTGATTACTTGCTTCTATTCGTCGGCACCGTATTGGTGAATAACTTTGTACTCGTCAAATTCCTTGGTTTATGCCCATTTATGGGTGTATCAAAAAAATTAGAAACTGCGATTGGTATGGGATTTGCGACAACCTTTGTTATGACTCTCGCCTCGATTAGTTCTTGGCTGATGGATAATTTTATTTTAGTTCCTTTGGACTTACTTTATTTACGCACACTGAGCTTTATTTTAGTTATTGCAGTAGTTGTACAATTCACTGAGATGGTCGTAAGAAAAACAAGCCCAACCCTCTATCGTTTATTAGGGATCTTCTTACCTTTAATTACCACAAACTGTGCCGTATTAGGTGTGGCATTATTAAATATCAATCAAGCCCACACATTTATGCAATCGGCCGTTTATGGTTTTGGTGCAGCCGTCGGTTTCTCTCTGGTAATGGTATTATTTGCCGCTATTCGAGAGCGCTTAGCCGTCGCCAATGTACCAGCGCCATTTAAAGGTGCTTCAATTGGTTTAATTACCGCAGGTTTAATGTCTCTCGCCTTTATGGGTTTTAGTGGTTTGGTGAAACTGTAATGAATTCTTTATGGATAGCAATTGGCGTACTGGGTGCGCTAGGTCTTATCTTTGGACTAATTTTGGGCTATTCCGCTCGTCGTTTTAAAGTGGAAGAAGATCCCATTGTCGAAAAAATTGACGCGATATTACCGCAAAGCCAATGCGGACAATGTGGCCATCCGGGATGTCGTCCTTATGCAGATGCTGTCGCAAACAATGGTGAGATGATTAATCGTTGTGCGCCGGGCGGCGAGCAAGTAATGTTAAAAATAGCGGAATTGATGGGGGTCGATCCTCAACCGCTTGATGGTGATGAAGAAGCGCTAAATCCAATTAGAAAAGTCGCCTTAATTGATGAAGATAATTGCATAGGATGTACTAAGTGTATTCAAGCATGCCCTGTTGATGCCATTGTGGGCGCAACACGCGCTATGCACACCGTTATTGAAGACTTATGTACCGGGTGTGACTTATGTGTTCCGCCTTGTCCTACTGACTGTATCACATTGATTCCTGTCAAAGTTACAACCTCAAACTGGAAATGGGATTTAAATACAATCCCCGTAAAAAACATTCCTGCAGAGCCAGAAGAAACACCTGAAGATGAACCGTCATTAAAGACGGAGGATAACGCTCATGTTTAATCTCTTTTCGTTATTTAAAAAAGATAAAATCTGGGATTTTAAAGGCGGTATTCATCCTCCTGAAATGAAATTACAGTCAAGTCGCACCCCAATGCGTATAGCGCAATTACCTGATGAAGTCATTATTCCTATTCATCAGCACTTGGGTGTACCAGGTCAACTTTGTGTCAGCGTAGGTGAACATGTATTAAAAGGCCAACCGTTAACAAAAGGCGTTGGCAGAACCTTACCTGTACATGCATCTATCTCTGGTACGGTGACGGCAATAGAACCTTTTCCAAGTGCACACCCTTCTGGATTACCTGAAATTGCAGTAAAAATTCAATCTGATGGTAAAGATGAATGGCGAGAGAAATCACCTATCATCAATTACCAATTAGAAAGCAGAGATACATTACTTAACCGTATCCATGAAGCCGGTATTGCTGGATTAGGCGGTGCAGGATTCCCAACTGCATCAAAATTAAAAGGTGGTGGCGATCTCGTTAAAACATTGATCGTCAATGCGGCCGAATGTGAACCTTATATCACCGCAGACGATCGCTTAATGCAAGAACACGCTGATGAAGTGATTGCTGGATGTCAGGTCTTAATTCACCTTCTTTCTCCCGATGAAGTCTTAATTGGTATTGAAGATAACAAGCCTGAAGCCATTGAATCATTAAAACACGCCTTAAGTACAGTACCTGATGAGAAACGTATTTTCATTCGTGTTATCCCAACAAAATATCCATCAGGTGGTGCTAAACAACTCACTAAGATCTTAACGGGTAAAGAAGTTCCATCAGGAGGTCGTTCGTCTGATATTGGTGTTTTGATGCAAAACGTAGGGACTGTTGTCGCCATCAAGCGTGCCATTATTGATGATGAGCCATTAATTGAACGTGTTGTCACGGTAACGGGTAATGGTACTAAAACACCGGGTAACTTTTGGGCTCGTTTAGGTACACCTATTTATTCCTTACTAAAACAAGCGGGCTTTGTTGCCGGCTCTGAACAAATGGTAATTATGGGTGGGCCATTAATGGGCTTTACCTTACCAGACTTAAATGCCCCTGTTGTTAAGATAACGAACTGCCTACTTATCCCTTCTGTTGAAGAGATGGATACAGATAACCTTGAAGAAGCCTGTATTCGTTGTGGCCATTGTGTTGATGCTTGCCCTAGTGGTTTATTACCTCAGCAACTTTACTGGTTTAGTAAAGGTAAAGAGCATGAGAAAGCGCAACAACATAATTTATTTGATTGTATCGAATGCGGTGCTTGTGCGTTTGTTTGCCCAAGTAATATCCCGCTAGTTCAATACTATCGCCAAGAAAAAGCAGAAATACGAGAAATTGATGCGGAAGCAAAACGCGCAACTGAAGCCAAAGCACGTTTTGAAGCGAAGAAAATACGTATGGAGCGTGAAAAACTTGAGCGTGAAGCAAGACATCAACGTGCTGCAGTTAAACTTGATGATGAAGAACACGGCGAAGTCCAATCAGCACTTTCTCGCGTAAAAGCGAAACAGAGTATCGGCAAAATTATTTCTGTAAAAGCCGGTGAAGAGCCAGATAACGCCGCTGCTATTGCCGCACGTAAAAAACGTAAAGAAGAAGTCAGAGCAAAACAAGCCGCAAAATTAGCACAACAAAAAGCGCTAGAAGCGTCAAGTGAGAATATAGCAAGTAAGAGCGAAGATGCTGATCCACGCAAAGCTGCCGTTGCTGCCGCATTAGCTCGCGTTAAAGCTAAGAAAGCACAGCAAGCTTCTCAATCATCAGCAACCGTAGAGGCGCCTGTTCAAAATGCTGAAGCGGAAGATGTCGATCCACGCAAAGCTGCCGTTGCTGCCGCATTAGCTCGTGTTAAAGCTAAGAAAGCACAGCAAGCTTCTCAATCATCAGCAACCGTAGATGCGCCTATTCAAAATGCTGAAGCGGAAGATGTCGATCCACGCAAAGCTGCCGTTGCTGCCGCTATTGCTAGAGTAAAAGCGAAAAAAGAGTCTACTCAACAAGCTCAAGCCGAAACAACTGTTGATGTAGCACCAGCTCAAAATGCTAAAGCGGAAGAAACCGATCCGCGCAAAGCCGCCGTTGCTGCCGCTATTGCTAGAGCAAAAGCGAAAAAAGAGGCTGTTCAACAAGCTCAAGCCGAAACAACTGTTGATGTAGCACCAGCTCAAAGCGCTAAAGCGGAAGAAACCGAACCACGCAAAGCTGCCGTTGCTGCCGCTATTGCTAGAGTAAAAGCGAAAAAAGAGGCTACTCAACAAGCTCAAGCCGAAACAACTGTTGATGTAGCACCAGCTCAAAGCGCTAAAGCGGAAGAAACCGAACCACGCAAAGCTGCCGTTGCTGCCGCTATTGCTAGAGTAAAAGCGAAAAAAGAGGCTACTCAACAAGCTCAAGCCGAAACAACTGTTGATGTAGCACCAGCTCAAAGCGCTAAAGCGGAAGAAACCGATCCGCGCAAAGCTGCCGTTGCTGCCGCTATTGCTAGAGTAAAAGCGAAAAAAGAGGCTACTCAACAAGCTCAAGCCGAAACAACTGTTGATGTAGCACCAGCTCAAAGCGCTAAAGCGGAAGAAACCGATCCGCGCAAAGCTGCCGTTGCTGCCGCTATTGCTAGAGTAAAAGCGAAAAAAGAAGCCGAACAACGTCGAGCTAAAGATGAAGTTACCTTGGATTAATCACAGATGAAATTCAGACCAATACAAAATAACAATAGTAAATTAAAAATTGCGAGTTCACCTTTTACGCATAATCAACAATCCACCAGCCAAGTAATGCTATGGGTAACATTAGCAGCACTGCCGGGGATCTTAAGCCAGATCTATTTCTTTGGCTTAGGAACCCTTTACCAAATTGTGTTAGCTATTATCGTCGCGCTTGTCACTGAAACACTCTGTGTAAAGCTCAAAAAAGAAGACCCTTTACTTTATCTGAAAGACAATTCAGCGCTACTGACGGGTGTATTGCTCGCCATTAGTATTCCGCCTTTAGCGCCGTGGTGGATCATTGTTTTAGGGACTTTTGTTGCCATTGTTATTGCAAAACATATTTATGGTGGCTTAGGACAAAATCCATTTAACCCCGCAATGGTGGGTTATGTGGTTTTACTGATCTCATTCCCAGTACAAATGACATCTTGGATGCCCCCTGTTGAATTACAAGCTGTCTCTTACAATCTCATGGATAGCTTAAGTATCTTCTTTACAGGACATACATCATCTGGCTTAACGCTTGAAGATTTAAGACGCTCTGTTGATGGCATTACACAAGCAACACCTCTTGATAGTTTTAAAACAGGCTTACTGACACATTCTATTGATGAAGTCTTAGCGACACCGATTTTACAAGGTGAATTTGCGGGTATTGGCTGGCAATGGGTGAATGTGGCTTATTTAGTTGGTGGATTAATCCTGCTTTATAAACGCATTATTAGCTGGCATATCCCTGTTGCGATGATTTCTGTATTAGCACTATGTTCCGTTATTAGCTGGGGTATTGATCCCACTCGTTACTCTCAACCACTATTACAGATTTTCTCTGGAGCCACGATGTTAGGGGCATTTTTTATTGCCACAGATCCAGTTAGTGCCTCAACAACACCTAAAGGTCGTTTAATTTATGCAGGGATGATTGGTTTATTAGTTTGGGTTATCCGTGTTTATGGCGGATATCCAGATGCCGTCGCTTTCTCTGTCTTACTTGCTAATATCGCTGTACCTCTTATTGATAGCTATACACGCCCTCGTGTTTACGGGCATTAATCCCAAGGAGGAAATGATGATCGAAATATTAAAACGCCATGGACTCACATTAGCTATCTTTGCAGCTTGCACTACGGGTTTAACCGCCGTGGTCTATCACCTCACTGCGGATACCATTGCAGAACAAGTTGCCTTAGAGAAACAAAAATTATTAGATCAAGTGATCCCCCAAGCGATATATAACAACTCGCTTTCTAAAGATTGCTATCTTCTTACCGCACCCGAATTAGGAAATACCAAGCCTCATAAACTTTATGTTGCCCGTTTAGACGGTAAACCTGTTGCTGCCGCGTTAGAATCGACAGCGCCCGATGGATATTCAGGCGCAATTGAGCTTCTTGTCGGCGCCGACTTTAAAGGAAATGTTCTTGGTGTACGAGTTACTGCTCATAATGAAACCCCAGGACTGGGTGATAAAATTGAAACTCGTATTTCGGATTGGATCACAACACTGAGTAATAGATTCATTTCCAGTGAAAACGATCCGCGCTGGGCAGTCAAAAAAGATGGCGGAGATTTTGATCAATTTACGGGGGCGACGATCACCCCTCGTGCTGTCGTCAACTCATCAAAGCGTACGGCATGGTTAATACAATCTTTACCAGAGAAACTCGATACACTCTCTGTCTGTGAGGCAAATTAAGATGAACTCAATTAAAGAGCTCTTTTCTCAAGGGTTATGGAAAAATAACTCGGCTTTAGTGCAATTACTTGGATTGTGCCCGTTGCTTGCAGTTTCCTCAACAGCAACAAACGCCTTAGGCTTAGGGCTTGCAACAACATTAGTGCTCTTTTGTACTAATGTTGCGGTTTCTAGCTTACGTCGTTGGGTTCCTTCTGAAATTCGTATCCCAATTTATGTTATGATAATTGCGTCAGTCGTCAGTGCTGTGCAATTACTGATCAACGCATATGCCTATGGCTTATATCAATCTTTAGGGATCTTCATTCCATTGATCGTAACTAACTGTATTGTTATTGGTCGTGCTGAAGCGTTTGCCGCTAAGAATGAGGTTTTTCCTTCTGCTATTGATGGTCTAGCGATGGGATTAGGTGCAACTGCCGCACTCTTCGTTTTAGGTGCTATACGTGAAGTGTTAGGTAACGGTACATTATTTGACGGGGCTGATTTATTATTAGGTGAATGGGCACAAGTATTAAGAGTGGAGATAGTACATTTAGACTCACCCTTCTTACTCGCTATTTTACCACCGGGTGCTTTTATCGGCTTAGGCTTTATGTTAGCAGCAAAATACCTAATCGATGAAAGACAGAAAAAGCGCAGCGCTTCGACAACAAAAACTTACGAAAAAGAACAAGGCTGTGGTAGTCATATCGTTAAAAATTAATTTGTGAGCATAATGAATCAAGCAAAACGTATTGAAATTCTAACTCGGTTGCGTGATGACAATCCGCAACCAACGACAGAGCTAAAATTTAACTCTCCGTTTGAACTATTGATCTCCGTATTACTCTCTGCACAAGCCACTGATGTGAGTGTTAATAAGGCAACTGCTAAGCTTTATCCTGTTGCCAATACACCTCAGGCGATACTCAATTTAGGGGTTGATGGTCTTAAAGAATATATTAAGACCATTGGTCTCTATAATACCAAAGCTGAAAATGTGATTAAGACATGTCAAATCTTAGTCGATAAACATAACAGTGAAGTGCCTGAAAACAGAGAAGCCCTAGAAGCCTTACCTGGTGTCGGTCGCAAAACAGCAAATGTCGTTTTAAACACGGCATTTGGCTGGCCAACTATCGCTGTCGATACGCATATCTTTAGAGTAAGTAATCGCACAGGTTTCGCCCCCGGTAAAAATGTCAATGAAGTTGAACAAAAACTGTTAAAGGTTGTTCCGGCAGAATTTAAAGTTGATTGTCACCATTGGCTTATTCTTCATGGTCGTTATACCTGTATTGCACGAAAACCACGGTGTGGCTCTTGTATTATTGAAGATCTTTGTGAATTTAAAGAAAAAACAGATCCTGAATAATTTTTTGCCGATTTGTCTGTTTTTCTGATGCGATATTACTTGCGTCGCTACACACAATCGAATAAAACTATTGCCCACTTTTATTATTAAAACTGCCGACTTTCCGGAAAAATATGTTTCAAGACAATCCGCTGCTTGCACAGCTAAAACAGCAACTCCATGCCCAGACACCGCGCGTGGAAGGCCTTGTAAAGGGAACAGATAAAGGCTTTGGCTTCCTTGAAGTTGATGGTCAGAAAAGCTATTTTATCCCCCCTCCGCAAATGAAAAAAGTGATGCACGGCGACCGCGTTATTGCTGCCGTTCATACAAATGGCGATAAAGAGTCGGTTGAACCCGAAGAATTAGTTGAACCTTTCTTAACGCGTTTTGTCGGTCGTATTCAGAAAAAAGAAGGTGATAACCGTCTGTGGATAATTCCAGACCATCCTCTTTTAAAAGACGCTATTCCTTGCCGTCCAGCTCAAGGCTTAACACATAGCTTTGTTGATCAAGATTGGGCTGTTGCCGTAATGCGTCGTCACCCACTAAATAAAGGTGATAAAGGTTTTCAGGCAGAAATAACCGACTATATCACGGATAAAGATGATCACTTTGCCCCTTGGTGGGTAACTTTAATGCGCCATCAACTTGAACGTGATGCGCCTGAAATGGGTAGCGAAGCGCTGACATTACATGACGCGTTACCTCGTGAAGACCTGACCTCTCTCTCCTTTGTCACTATTGATAGTGCATCAACAGAAGATATGGATGACGCACTCTTTATTCGTAAAGAAGAGAACGGTCAATTAACGCTGTTTATTGCCATCGCCGATCCAACCGCTTATATTCTGCCAAATAGTGAATTAGATAAGATTGCCGCACAACGCGCACTCACTAATTATCTACCCGGCTTTAATATCCCAATGTTGCCTCGCGAGCTGTCAGATAACATCTGTTCATTACGCCCTAATGAAAAACGCCCTGCGTTAGTTTGCCAAGTCAATATCACTGAAGATGGTGCACTGCTTGAAGATATTCACTTCTACTCGGCATGGGTAGAATCAAAAGCTAAACTGGTTTATGACAATATTTCAGATTGGTTAGAAAGTGAAAACTCACAATGGCAACCTGAAAATGAAATGGTTCATGAGCAAGTGATGTTATTAAAAGAGATGTGTGAAAAACGTCATGAATGGCGTGAAAAACATGCTCTGGTCTTTAAAGAACGTCCTGATTACCGTTTTATTCTTGATGACGGTGGCAATGTTTTAGATATCGTTGCAGAAAAACGCCGTATCGCAAACCGTATTGTTGAAGAAGCGATGATCACAGCCAATATCTGTGCGGCAAAAGTACTGGCGAAAAACTTAGGTTTTGGTGTTTATAACGTTCATACTGGTTTTGATCCACTTTATATCGATCAAGTTGTGCAGACCTTAAAAGATAATGGTATTGAAACGACGTCTGAAAGTTTATTAACGCTTGAAGGTTTCTGCCAATTACGTCGTGAACTGGATAATCAGCCAAATCAATTCCTTGATAGCCGTATTCGCCGCTTCCAAAACTTTGCTGAAATCAAAGCTGAGCCAGGTCCTCACTTTGGTTTAGGATTAGAAGCTTACGCAACATGGACTTCACCCATTCGTAAGTACAGTGATATTTTAAATCACCGTTTGCTCAAAGCGATTATCAGCAAAGAAAGTGCTGAAAAACCACAAGAAGAAGATGGCATTCGTATTGCAGAGCGTCGCCGCGCTAATCGTATGGCTGAACGCGATGTGGGTGATTGGTTATATGCGCGTTTCTTAAAACCTTTTGCTGGTACTGAAACACCATTTAATGCAGAAATTATCGATATTACTCGTGGTGGTGTTCGTGTTCGTCTAGTTGAAAATGGTGCGGTTGCCTTTATTCCAGCCCCATTCTTACATGCTGTACGTGATGAAATTCAATGTAGCCAAGAAACAGGCACCGTCATTGTAAAAGGCGAAACTGCTTATAAGCTCAATGATATCATTCCTGTTCGTATTGAAGATGTAAAACTAGAAACACGTAATATCGTCGCTCGTCCTATCTAATAGGACTTAAATCGGTATACAATAAGCTGATAGCTCTATTAGAACTATCAGCTTTTTTATATCCCTAATTTCGCGCCAAACGAGTGATAAAAAGAGCATTAAAAAGAAAGGAAATGTTTTTATGATGCATTGATATTTTCTCTTGCGTCATAAATTTAATAGGTAATAAATGGATTAAATCAATGAAAGACAAAGTACAAATTAGTCGTTTTTTAAGTTATATCTTACGTCATGCCCCTGAAAGTATCGGTTTAACATTGGATGATCAAGGATGGGGTGAATCACACAAGCAGTGCCAGTAAAATATCTAAAAATCGATGAGAAAAAATAGAATAGAATGAAATGCAAAAAAATAGGTGACACCGTCACCTATAATCAAACGAATGGAGTCCGCTGTTTTACTAATCATTAATCTGGATGGCCAGTGATCGTGATTTTAGTACCTTTTTGATCTTCTTCTAAAACAAACTCCGTAATCCCCCCCGCAAATTGTTGCTCTATCATTAATTTCTTTGGATTTTCCCATTTGTAGTCAACAGAAACCTCATCTTTTGTATACTCTTTTTGGATGTTATTGTTCACCTTAATGGTTTTTACCAGATAATCTTCATCATGCTCATCGACATATTTTTTATATGCATCTGCGATTGAAAGCCCAGTATAAACACAATATGTTAGCGCTCCATTCTCAAAGACTTCGTCCATAGTTTGTTCTGGTGAAGAGCAATATTTATCATGAACAATCATGTTCTTTGTTGGGGTTTCTGCAAAAAGCGCAGAAGAATATAACAGCGAAACAATCATCAAATACGCTTTCATAAAATACCTTTCAAAAGACATCTCTTTATGACAATAAAAAATGCGCTAACCTCAATAGAAAATCAGCGCACTATCATTTATTTTGTTGCTATCTATCTAGCTAAATCAGCCACCAGCAAGCTTAACTTTCATTCCTTTGGCTTCTAAGAGTGATTTAATTAAATCACGTTTATCACCTTGGATCTCAATTAAACCGTCTTTGACACTACCGCCACAGCCACATTTTTTCTTCAGTTCAGCCGCCAGTTTGGCTAACTCAGCATCATCCAGATCGATACCCGAAACAACACAAACACCCTTGCCTTTACGTCCACTAGTTTGGCGCTGAATACGCACAATACCATCACCAGCAGGACGCACTGGCTTTTGTTCTTCTTCTTTTATGCGACCCGCATCTGTGGAATAAACCAAACGAGAGTTATTATCCATGTTAATTACATACCTTGTATATATTCGTCATACTTCAAGTCACAGCGTTCGTTGTTGACTGCGTTTACTCGCATTAGTCACATACCTTTGTATACTTCTAGTCACTCATTTACTTGTCTCTTAGTCGTACCTTGAAATATTTAGAGTATAGAGTGATTAATTTGTTGCAACGTTTTTAGTGGATCATCACTACGTGTAATTGGACGCCCAATCACCATATAATCAACGCCTGCTGCAATGGCCTGCTCTGGCGTCATTACGCGACGTTGATCGCCAACATCGCTTCCTGCGGGGCGAATCCCCGGAGTAACTAATAAGAAATCATCACCACAAATTTGCTTAAAACGCGTTGCTTCATGTGCGGAGCAAACAACCCCGTCAAGACCACAAGATTTTGTCAGTAACGCTAAACGTTCTGCCTGTTCTGCGGGCGTCAATGTTATTCCCAATTCAATTAAATCAGATTGGTCCATACTGGTAAGTACAGTCACTGCCGTTAAAAGTGGTGCATCTTTACCAAATGTGGCAAGACTCTCTTTAGCAGCACGCATCATACGACTTCCACCACTCGCGTGTACATTGACCATCCATACACCTAAATCAGCGGCGGCAGCGACAGCTCTTGCAACAGTATTGGGAATATCATGAAATTTTAAATCTAAGAAAATATCAAACCCTTCTTTTTGTAATTGAGTCACAAATTGAGGGCCAAAACGGGTAAACATCTCTTTACCAATTTTTAAACGACACGATGAGGGATCAATACGCTGTGCAAAATCTAATGCACTTTTTTGGTCTTCATAGTCTAGTGCCACAATAACGGGCGCGCAGGTAAGCTCGGGCGATTTTTTATCACAATGAAATGACATTTTAGGGCCTTTATTTATAGAGAGACTATTAAAAAAGTGACATTGTCACTGACCATCTAAACCGCGAATAGGTTTAACGGTATCCCATGAACGACAGGATGGACAATGCCAATATAATGCATGAGAGGTAAAACCACATTTATGGCAACGGTAATCTGGTTTCGTGCGAATTTGTTCACCCACCATATAGCGCAATAAGATAAGGCTCTCTTTAGCGCGTCCTTCTTCCGCTTCTGCTAAATGGTAACGCATTAAACGATAGAACAAGCGCATGGTTGGATGACGCTCTAATTGACGATTAATGTATAACTGAGCCGCTTCAATACCTTCTTTAGCTTCAATAATGTCAGCAAGGTAAAGCTCAGCAATCGCACCACAATTACTATCCACACATTGACGTAAATAAGTTTCCCAACGAGAAATATCGTCGCCTTGAGCTTGGAAACATTCAAAAAGCATAGGCAAGGTTTCGCTGACCATCTCTTTATCTTGCTCAATAACTTTCATCAGCATATCAATGGCTTTTTGTTTCTCATCACGGGCAATATAAATACGACCATACATAATGGAAACACGAGCACAGAGGGGATCAGCTTGCCCTGCTTTTTGTAAGAAATTAAGTGCACTATCAAGATTATCACTGCTCATTTCTTGAAGTGCCAATTCACAATAAAAATGTGAAATTTGTTCTTTTAATTCATGCTGGCCTAATTTAACCAATTTTTCAGCCGTTTCTATGGCTTTTCCCCAATCACTGGTTAACTGGTAAATAGCAAGCAAAGATTGTAGTGCACTTTGACGAAATTCTTGTTCATCAATAAGTTGCTGAAACATATTTTCAGCACGATCATAAACCCCCGCCGCGACATAGTCACGACCTAACTGTTGAACAGCAAGTAGACGTTGATCGAAAGAAAGCGCAGCACTCTCCATTAGCGATTGATGGATACGAATAGCACGTTCGACTTCGCCACGAGAGCGAAAAAGATTACCTAAAGTAAGATGAGCTTCAAATGCAGAGCTATCTTCTTTAAGCATTTCGAGAAAAAGATCAACGGCTTTATCTTGTTGATCAGAGAGTAAAAAGTTAACACCCGCCACATACTCTCGTGACAGGCGATCGGCGTTCTGCTGTTTGTCCTGTTGAGCGCCACGACGCCCCATATACCAGCCGTAAGCCGCAGCGACAGGTAATAACAGAAACAGCAATTCTAGCATCAACTATCGTCCTTATTTCGTAGCAGAAGCAACCGTTGGGCGACTTTCTTGGTTTTCTTGTTTTGTTTGGGCGCTTTCAAGACGTTTAATTTTACGTTTTGCTCGGCCTAGTGATAAACGTACACGTAGATAAAAAACACCACTTACAATCCAGCCTAGTACAAAACCCACTCCAAACAAAGTCGCTAACAAGGTAGAAATACGATATTCGCCTTGAGCAATAAGGTAATTAAATGTGACCACCTGATCGTTATTTGTGCCTAAAGTCATGGCAATCACCACGATGGCAAGAACAAGAATAACCAAAATAAAAAGTAGGACCTTTTTCACATTATTTCCTTTTTTATTCTCTTTTCTTTAGTAGACAGATAAAGGTAGCATTTTCACTGCGCACAAAGAAAGTCATTTCTTAGAATCATCTGATTTTCGTATATTTTTTCACATAAATATCGAAAAAGACATTCTGTATCTCAAAAATAAGGGTTATCGTCAGGATTTGAGCAATAAACGACGCTCAATCACCTTAAATGCACACAAAACCAGCACTGTGCTGATTAGAATACCGACAATCACATCAGATGCCCAGTGCATTCCTAATACAATACGCCCCACCGTGACATCAATTCCCCATAATAACCCGAGTGACGCTAAAAAATAATGACGACACAACATAAAAAGGACAAAAACAAATAACGCGAGTGTGGCTGAAAATAAACTATGACCAGACGGAAAAGCATAACCCGTTTCAGCTTTCCAATGTTTAAGTTGCCATTCAGGGATCACCGGTGAGTTAGCTAATCCATTTTGGAGCCATTGTTCTCGCTCAGGCCTTGATACTTGATAAAAAGCCTCAGTGCTAATGTGCAAATTTTCACTCACCCAAACAACATAAGGGCGAGGCTCTTTTACTGTATTTTTGACTGCAACCTTAATTAATTGCCCAATAGATAATGTAGCAATAATTATTACAGCTAATTGAATAAAATGGTTGCGTTTTAATTTCAAAGCCATAAAGAGCAACGCTAACAAAACCATCATTGTCACAAATCCCCAAGGTTTTGCTGCACTATTTGCTATCCATAATGTACTTATCCCCCCTAAAGGGTGATCAGTAGGTTGCCATTTCCAACCCAATATCAACACTGCACTTGGTATGATTAAGAGCAACATACTACCTAATAGAATCAACTTTGTTATTTGCCTATTCAATATATTGCCTCTTCTTAAATACAAATATTATCTTCCTCTCACCGCTAAAGATTATCAGTATAAACGATGCAAGTTTAGCAATAAATCATTATGCAAGAAGGTGCAAAATCTGATAATTTGTAGTGGTGTGAATGTATAAGTGTGTGTTACCCAATTCCTTGCCTATCAGACATGGAAGCATTTCAGTGTTTTATTTCTCTTTGTTCTCGTTATAAAGTGTATAATCTTGAACGAGAGTTTCACCTGAAATTATGAGTCAAAAATAATGAAATTAAGACGTATCGCAGAAGCAAAACTACCTACTCCTTTTGGTGAGTTTTTAATGGTTGGTTTTGAAGAAATCGCAACAGGAAAAGATCATGTCGCCCTTGTTTATGGCGATATTTCAGGCTCAGAGCCCGTGTTATCTCGTATTCATTCAGAATGCTTAACGGGTGATGCTTTATTTAGCCTACGTTGTGATTGTGGTTTCCAACTTGAAGCTGCGCTTTCACAAATAAGCAAAACAGGTCGTGGCGTATTACTTTATCATCGCCAAGAAGGCCGAAATATTGGATTACTCAATAAAATACGAGCTTACGCATTACAAGATAAAGGATTAGATACCGTTGAAGCGAACCTTGAGTTAGGTTTTAAAGCTGACGAACGCGATTTTACCCTTTGTGCTGATATGTATAACCTATTAGGTGTTCATGAAGTTCGATTATTAACCAATAATCCTAAGAAAATTGAAATCATGAAAGCAGCAGGCATTAATGTTATCGAGCGAGTTCCTTTGATCGTCGGACGTAATCCAAGTAATGCACATTATCTTGATACTAAAGCCGATAAAATGGGCCATCTTTTATTTAAGAAAGCGCAATAATAAAGTAACAGCACAGCATTAATTATTTTCCAATCCGAGCTTGAATTGCTCGGATTTTTTATTTAGTCCTTTTATTCTATTAGCTTGCAAATTCATTCACTATTCATTTTTCTTTTCTTGCCTCTGATTTCACGTCTTTTTTATCATTAAATTATATCATGTGAAAATTTGTCATATGCGATTTCATTGACTATCCATCGGTTCCTAAGTTATTTATTAATAAATAAATTTTGATAGGAATGCATTATGCCATTACATTTTTCTGGTAGGATTTTCGGCGCGCTATTATTAGCAGGAACATTATTAACAGGCTGTGATAATAGCGATAAAAACAGCTATTCAATCAAGGTTGGTGTGATTAATGGTGCTGAACAAGATGTGGCTGAAATTGCCAAAAAAGTCGCAAAAGAAAAATATGGCTTAGAGGTTGAATTGGTGAGTTTCAGTGGTTCTTTATTGCCTAATGATCCCACGGCCAATAAAGAACTTGATGCCAATGTTTTTCAACATCGCCCTTTTCTTGCCCAAGATAATCAATCTCGTGGTTATAATTTAGTCGCAGTGGGTAATACCTTTGTTTTTCCAATGGCGGGCTATTCAACTAAGATTAAACATCCTTCGGCGTTAAAATCAGGCGATACTATTGCAGTTCCTAACGATCCCACCAATTTAGGTCGAGCATTACTGTTATTAGATAAAGAAAATCTTATTACATTAAAACCCAACAGTGGTTTATTGCCTACGGCTATCGACATCATAGATAATCCACTTAAACTTAACATTATGGAGCTAGAAGGCGCGCAATTACCACGAGTTTTAAACGATCCAAAAGTGACTGTTGCTATTATCAGTACAACTTATATCCAGCAAATTAATTTATCTCCTACCAAAGACAGTATTTTTATTGAGGATAAAAACTCGCCTTACACCAATATTATTGTGACAAGAGAAGATAACAAAGACGCTGATAATGTGCGGGATTTTATTAAGGCTTACCAATCCCCCGAAGTTGCCACAGCTGCTGAAAGTATTTTTAACGGTGGCGCAATACAAGGCTGGTGATTGTTTATTAGATCCTTTATGACATAACAAAAAAACGCCCCATTATTTTTATAATGAGGCGTTTGATTTATAACAACTAAACTGAATTAAAGCATATTACGAATAACATAATGCAAGATGCCACCATGTTGGAAATAGGCTAATTCAGTTTGAGTATCAATACGGCAACGCGCCATAATAATTTCAGTACGATTATCGGCGAAAGTAATATTAACCGCGACATCTTGGCTCGGTATTAATGCATTCAGCCCAGTGATCTCAATTTTTTCATCACCTTTTAAGCCCAATGTTTGACGAGATACCCCTTTAGGAAACTCTAAAGGTAAAACCCCCATACCGATTAAGTTAGAACGGTGAATTCGCTCAAAAGAGCCTGCGATAACAACTCGCACACCTAATAAACGCGTTCCCTTCGCGGCCCAGTCTCGGCTAGAGCCTGAACCGTATTCACTACCAGCAATAATCGCCAGTGGCGTATTTTCTTGCTGATAACGCATTGAAGCATCATAAATAGCCAGAATTTCACCCGTTGGAATATGCTTGGTAAAACCACCTTCTATTCCTGGCACCATTTCGTTACGAATACGAATGTTGGCAAATGTGCCTCGCATCATGACTTCATGATTACCGCGTCTTGAGCCATAAGAGTTAAAATCTTTTGGCTCGACACCATGTTCACGTAAATAACGTCCAGCGGGACTATCTATCTTAATATTACCAGCAGGTGAAATATGATCCGTTGTCACCGAATCACCTAAAATAGCTAAAATACTGGCTTGATGAATATCTTTAATCGGAGCCGGCGTTTTTGACATTCCCTCAAAAAAAGGAGGATGGCGAATATAGGTAGAGTCGGGTTGCCAATCATAGACGGGTGTATCTTGTGTTTGCAGTGATTTCCATGTCTCATCACCTTCAAACACGGCGGAGTACTCTTTATGGAACATCTCTGTTTTAACTTTCTCAACAGCATCAGCAATCGCTTTACTGTCAGGCCAAATATCTTTTAAATAAACGGGAGCCCCCTGTTTATCTTTACCTAATGGCTCTTTAGTAAGATCGATATTCATATTTCCTGATAAGGCATAAGCAACCACTAAAGGTGGCGATGCTAACCAGTTGGTTTTCACTAAGGGATGAATTCGACCTTCAAAATTACGGTTGCCGGATAATACAGCCGCAATAGTTAAGTCATTATCTTTAATCGCACTTTCAATCGGTGCTAATAAAGGCCCAGAGTTGCCAATACAGGTTGTGCAACCATATCCCACAAGATTAAACCCTAACTCATCAAGATAAGGCGTTAATCCTGATAGATTAAGATAATCCGTGACCACTTTAGAGCCAGGTGCCAAAGAAGACTTAACCCAAGGTTTACGCTGTAATCCTTTTTCTACCGCATTTTTAGCCAGTAACCCAGCAGCCATTAAGACATTAGGGTTGGATGTATTGGTACATGATGTGATCGCCGCAATAACGACCGCACCATCGGTTAACTCAAATGCAGGATAATCATCAATTTTTACTTGAGGAAACTGCACCAGTGGTTTCTTATTGGTTTCAAGATCGACTGCCGCTTTAAATGCCTTAGGTACACTTGATAAATTAACTCTATCTTGAGGGCGTTTAGGCCCTGCAAGGCTCGCTTCAACAGTTCCCATATCTAGCGATAATGTTGACGTGAAGATAGGTTCATCACCGGTATGTCTCCATAGACCTTGCTCTTTACTATAGGCTTCAACAAGTGCAATCTCTTGTTCTTCACGTCCTGTTAAACGCAAATAATCAAGAGTGATATCATCTATTGGGAAGAATCCACAGGTCGCGCCATACTCTGGCGACATATTCGCTATTGTTGCACGATCAGCTAAAGGTAATGACGCTAAACCATCGCCATAGAACTCCACAAATTTCCCCACAACACCATGAGCGCGTAACATCTGTGTGACGGTTAAGACCAGATCAGTTGCCGTGATCCCTTCACGTAATTTTCCGGTCAGTTTAAAACCAACAACATCTGGAATTAGCATAGAGATAGGTTGGCCTAACATTGCGGCTTCTGCTTCAATGCCTCCTACCCCCCAACCTAACACGCCAAGACCATTGATCATTGTGGTATGAGAATCCGTACCAACTAAGGTGTCAGGATAAGCGACATGACGTCCATTCTGCACTTCAGACCAAATAGCTTTACCTAAGTATTCAAGATTTACCTGATGGCAAATTCCTGTACCCGGCGGCACGACACGAAAGCGTTCAAAGGATTGCTGCCCCCAACGTAAAAAAAGGTAGCGCTCATAGTTACGCTCCATTTCAATTTCCACATTTTCAGCAAACGCATTTTTACTGGCATATTCATCAACCATAACAGAGTGGTCAATCACTAAATCAACGGGTGATAATGGATTAACTTTATCCACTTGCCCACCCAATGATTTCACCGCTTCACGCATAGCGGCTAAATCAACAACCGCAGGTACACCTGTAAAATCTTGCATAAGCACCCTTGCAGGTCGATACGCAATTTCACGCGATGTATGAGCTGTTTTTTGCCACTCAACGAGTGCCTTAATATCCTCATCAACAACAGTATCATTGTCGAGATAACGCACTAAGTTTTCTAGTAACACCTTCAGAGATTTAGGAAGACGGGTAATATCGCCTAATTGGCGGGCAACTTCAGAAAGACGGTAGTACTCATATTCTTGAGATCCGACTAAGAGCGTGGCATGGCTCTCTTTTTTCAAACGTAACGACATAGCTCCTCCTTCTTATTTTTATACTGACAGCATGTTTAAACTATCAAAATAGGTAAGGTTATTTATTAAACATATCATATAACGCTAAATTTCGCTTAAAGACCACACAATTTGTTAACGCAATGTTATGACTGTCATAGTGTTAATAAATTTTAGTCTCTAAATTTTTGCTTAATGAGGTTTTAATGATGGAGGTATAACTGCGTAAGGATAATATTTATGAATAACAAACAATCTGATTTACTAAAAAACATTATGAATGCCGATCACTATTTTGCGGAGCCTATTACTCCCCCTTTTCCGCAAACCTTATCGATGAATGCATTACATTCGCAAAATATAAAAGATTCAGAAGGATTGGTGCAATTTATCATCGCATCACCAAAACCTTTTGAGCCTTCCGAAATAGAAAAAATGTCACAACTTAAAAATATTCAAATTGGACTCATTTCTATTATGGCAAACCATCTTGCCGCATTAAAAAAAGAGGATAATGAAGCCTATTATCGCCCCGAACATTGGTTAGATACGCTCAACCATTTACCACTTCTAGGACACAATAAAATCGAAACAAAGAAATTTCATAAACAAACCTTTGATTTTTCTGTTGCTCAAGCGTTTATTCAATTATTACTAGGCGCTGCAATCAATGCGACCTCTCCTGCACTTGGAGAATTTATTGATTTTTTAAATTCCCAAGGACAAAAAATAGAAATCGGATTACGAAAATCATTAGATAGCTATCAAACAATAACTATTGCGGGGATCACGGAGATACTCAATCATAATAATCATCTTATTTTTGTTCCAAAGCTGAAAATTTTGAGCCTACGTTTTTCTTATCAATCAGCAAAAATGCTACTCGCCAGTTGTATAGGTCGCAAATTTACCCTCTCTTTAGAGTACACCACCATTACCTCTGTTTTTGATGCGAGCGCACTTGATGATCCACTGATTAATCAGCAGTTTTATGACTTTTTAAATAAATATCGTCAGCTAAGTATTGCAAAATCAGATGCTTTTTTTAGTGGGGATTTTTATTTGAAATGAGTGATCACAAAAATTAGGTTTATGAACACGCTTGAAGGCGGGAACGACCCGCCTTTCAGTATTACACTAGTGGTAATTCGATATCTTTAAATAACGCTTCAATCTCTTCGTTAGTCCGCAACGCAACAGCTTGCTCAATCAAATTACGCGTAAGATGTGGTGCAAAACGCCACATAAAATCATACATATAGCCACGTAAGAAACCACTACGACGAAACGCAATTTTAGTGGTGCTATAACTAAATTTATCACGCATATCAATGGCAACTAAATCGCTATCGAGTACCGGATCAAATGCCATACTGGCAATGACACCGATACCTAAATGCAGTCTCACATAAGTTTTAATGACATCCGCATCGGTTGCAGTGAAAACAATTTTAGGTTTTAACCCTACTTTACCAAAAGCATCATCAAGATCTGAACGTCCTGTAAAACCTTGGGTATAAGTAACGATATCGTAACCCGCAAGCTCTTTTAACGTCACTTCTCGTTTTTGCGCCAGTGGATGATCTTTTGAAACCACCACAATACGGTTCCAACGATAACAAGGTAGCATCACTAAATCGTTATAAAGATGCAGTGATTCGGTCGCGATCGCAAAATCACTTTTACCTCTGCATACATCTTCAGCAATTTGCGTCGGCGAACCTTGGTTCATATGCAATGAAACATCGGGATAACGCTCAATAAAACCTTTTATTACGGGAGGTAATACATAACGAGCTTGCGTATGCGTTGTTGCAATCGATAATGAGCCTCTATCTGGATAAGTGTGTTCACCTGCAGCAGATCGAATAGCTTCTGTTTTTGACAAAATCTCTCTAGACAGCCTTACAATTTCTTCACCCGCAGGCGTCACATGCGTTAGATGCTTACCACTGCGAGAAAATATTTGTATACCTAGCTCATCTTCTAACATGCGAATTTGTTTACTTATTCCCGGTTGAGATGTATACAAACGCTCTGCCGTGGTCGAAACATTTAGATCGTTATTCACCACTTCAACGATATAACGCAACTGTTGTAATTTCATGGAGAGGCTATCCCTTCAACAAAAGACTTATTATTCCGTTATTCTATTTATATTCATATAACTAAAAAGAATAATAAAGATGTAATATATAACCACTATATCACTTATTTCATTTCGGTCTAACGTAATTAATAGCGTTATTTAGATTTTGTTATATCAAATAGTTATAAGCTATAAATAAGCATAAAAAAAGCCGACCTCATCTGTCAGCTTTTATTTCATAATACTGGTAGCGCTAAATTATTTAATCACACCACATGCCATTCTTGCACCCCCACCACCAAGCGCAGCAGGATCATCAGAATAGTTATCGCCACCCACATGCACCATAATTGCTTTATCTTTCACTTGATCAAGCTTAGTGAGTTTTGGCGCTAATACAGCGTAATCAGCAACACCTTTGTCATTCACAACTAATCCGGGTAAATCACCTAAATGCCCATCTTTATTATAAGGACCCAAGTGAACACCGACTTTTTCAGGATCTAAATGCCCCCCTGCTTTTAAAGCCGGTACCGGTTTACCCTCTTTCATATCCGGCTCACAAGAACCATTGGCATGAATATGAAAACCATGAATACCCGGTGTTAATCCGGTCAGTTTTGGCGTAAATAACAGCCCGTAATCAGTTTCAGTGATAGTGACAACACCAATATCGTTGCCTGCCCCCGTCGGTAAAGCTTCTTTTAATGTGACATCTAACGTCGCAGCACTTGCCACAGAAGTAAAGAGTAAACCAGATAGTAACAAAGGTATCAGCTTCATAGTATCTCCGTCTTATTATTAGCAAAGTAAAACATCAGACAAATAGAAATTAACCATTAATACTGTTGCAGTGTATTTAATTAGCATACCTTCTTAATACAAAAAAGCGACTAACTCTCATTAGTCGCTTTTTTATTTATCACGTCATGCCAATATTATTTGGTTTTTTCAACCCATTTGCCATCGACATAAAACGCAGACCAGCCTGTAGCCTTGCCATCTTTCTCTGAAGAAACATATTGCTGTTTTGTTTTACGACTAAAACGCACAATAGTTGGGTTTCCTTCAGGATCAGCCACCGGAGCTTCTGCTAAATAGCGCATTTTCTCTGCTAAACGGTCTTTAAAACGAACCAGCTCTTCTACTTTTGGTGCGCGCGTTTCTCTTGATTTAGGGAACGTGTTTGCAGCCAAGAATACACCAGCAGCCCCGTCTCGTAAGACAAAGTAAGCATCTGATTTTTCACATGGCAATTCAGGAAGTGGAACGGGATCTTCCTTCGGTGGTGCAATTTCACCGCTTTTTAAGATCTTACGGGTATTTTTACAGTCATCATTAGTACAACCCATGTATTTACCAAAACGCCCCATTTTCAGGTGCATTTCAGCGCCACATTTATCGCACTCAATAACTGGACCTTCATAACCTTTTAAGCGGAATTCACCCTCTTCAACTTCATAACCATCACATGCAGGGTTATTACCACAAACATGTAATTTACGATGAGTATCAATCAGATAACTGTCCATTGCAGTACCACATTTCGGGCAACGACGACGTGCACGTAATGCGTTAGTTTCTGCATCTTCCCCTTCAAGAATATTTAATAATTCGTCTTCAGGGATAAGGTTAATGGTTTGCTTACAACGTTCTTTAGGCGGTAAAGCATAACCTGAACATCCTAAGAATACGCCTGTTGTCGCCGTTCTAATTCCCATATGACGAGAGCAAGTTGGACATTCAATTGACGTGATCACCATTGGGTTTGGTCGCATTCCACCTTCTTCAGGATCTTTTTCAGCAACATCTAATTGCTGACTAAAATCGGTGAAGAATGCATCTAATACCGCTTTCCAGTTTTCTTCATTATTAGCAACATGGTCGAGGTGATCTTCCATTTGCGCAGTAAAATCGTAATTCATTAAATCGCTAAAATTCTCTTCTAAGCGATCGGTTACAATTTCACCCATTTTTTCTGCATAAAAACGACGGTTTTCAACTTTCACATAACCACGATCTTGAATAGTCGAGATGATAGATGCATACGTTGAAGGACGGCCAATACCGCGTTTTTCTAATTCTTTAACTAAAGTCGCTTCGCTAAAACGTGCTGGTGGTTTAGTAAAGTGCTGAGAAGGTTCTAATTCAGCTAAAGCCAGTTTTGCCCCTACATCAACAGCAGGTAAAGTTTTATCTTCATCTTTATTACGCATCGCAGGCATGACTTTCGTCCAACCAGCAAAACGTAAAGTACGACCTTTAGCACGTAGTTTATAATCACCTGATTCGACTGTTAATGTGGTTGAATCATATTTTGCTGGTGTCATTTGACAAGCAACAAATTGATTCCAAATCAGTTGATATAAACGTTTGGCATCGTTATCCATATCTTTTAAAGATTCAGCGATAACGTTGATATCAGAAGGACGGATAGCTTCGTGCGCTTCTTGAGAATTTTCTTTGCTCGAATAAACATTTGGCTCCTTCGGCAAATATTTAGCACCAAAATTCTCATTAATATAATCACGTGCCATCTGAATTGCATCTTGACTCAAGTTAGTTGAGTCAGTACGCATATAGGTTATATAACCTGCTTCATAAAGGCGCTGAGCTAGCATCATCGTCTTTTTCACACCAAAACTTAAACGCGTACTTGCCGCTTGTTGTAAGGTTGATGTGATAAGTGGTGCACTTGGTTTGCTTGATGTTGGTCTATCTTCACGATCTTTTACCGTGAAGGTCGCATGTTGTAATGCGTTAACTGCAACCTGTGTTTCATCGGAAGAAACAGGGTTGAAAGCTTTATCATTATAATGCGTGACTTCCATACGCAATGGTTGCTCATCAGGCGTTAGCAGTGATGCATGTAATTGCCAATACTCTTCAGGAACAAAGGCTTTAATTTCACGCTCACGTTCAACTAAAAGACGCACAGCAACGGATTGCACTCGACCTGCAGATAATCCACGAGCCACTTTTTTCCAAAGCAAAGGTGAAACCATATAGCCCACAACACGATCCATAAAGCGACGTGCTTGTTGCGCGTTAACGCGATCTATATTTAACTCACCCGGAGTTTGGAAAGCTTGTGTAATGGCATTTTTAGTGATTTCGTTAAAAACCACTCGACTAAATCGTTCATCATCACCGCCGATAACTTCGCGTAAATGCCACGCGATAGCTTCTCCTTCGCGGTCAAGGTCCGTCGCGAGATAGACATGATCAGCTTTCTCAGCCAATGCTTTTAGTTCAGCCACGACTTTTTCTTTGCCGGGTAGAATTTGATAGTTCGCATTCCATCCATTATAGGGATCAACCCCCATACGGCTGACTAAGGCTGATTTCTCATCCTTTTTAACTTTTTTCACGCCTTTCGTGGCGGATGAGTTTTCGCTCTTCTGGCTGCCAGAACCACTCTTTGGCAAATCACGAATGTGACCCACGCTAGATTTAACTACGTAGTCATTGCCAAGATATTTATTGATCGTTTTGGCTTTAGCCGGGGACTCCACGATAACAAGAGCTTTACCCATAATTACCTTTACCTAATTAAACTTTGTTATGACGGTATCGTTTAATACCCTCAACTAAAAAAATGTTTAAAATCTCTTTTTTATATTGCGTTAGTTTTGCAATATATCAACCTGTTTTTATTCAAAGCTTTTGTTTAAGCTCAAAACTCATGACTTTTTTTGAGGTATTTTAATCACCTCACTGCTTTGATCGAGTACAGGCAAATCATTGTTTGCTACATATATAGAGTAGCTAAGCTTTTAAAAATGCCACACTCTACCTGATAAAAAGTGAGGCGCAACAAATTATTTTTCTAAGGAGCACATATTATGTCAACACAAACTACACCGATTACAACAGAGATGCTACTTGAAAAAGCGAATAAAATCATATGTGAACATGAAGATTATTTACAAGGAATGCGTGCTGATTCGGTTGAACAGAAAGATAATGTCCTCGTATTTAAAGGTGAATTTTTTTTAGATGAACAAGGTTTACCGACTGCTAAAAGCACAGCAGCATTCAATATGTTTAAGCATTTAGCTCATGTGTTATCTGATAAATACCATTTAGAATAAGTCTTCTTCATGATTATTTTTATTTAATCACTGAAGTAAATTACTTTACTTTTTCTCGATAACAAAAAAGCGACGTTACTTGCCAGTTATTGCATTCTTTTAAATGCCAATAGCTGGCATAATTAAACAAAAATAAAGAATAATAATTCAAACTACTTATAATGCTGTTTTTTTGTCGCATCTTAACTCATGATTACACTTACCTATCAATACAATCAGCAATATCCATTATTTTTATTCTCTATTTACGGCTATATTAAGACCTCCTAGAAAGAGGAAATATTTA
Organism: Proteus alimentorum; assembly: GCF_002607735.1. Lineage (GTDB taxonomy): Bacteria > Pseudomonadota > Gammaproteobacteria > Enterobacterales > Enterobacteriaceae > Proteus > Proteus alimentorum. Next base: position 130,929 of record NZ_NBVR01000031.1, on the reverse strand, counting down.
CCCTGTTGTTGTTATAAGCAATATCAATTATTTCTTTGATTGCCAGTGAATTTTTCACTGGCTTTTTTTTTCCTTATCGAAATAAAAGCTTTTAAAATAGAAAGTTAGAATATTTATCGGAAATGTTTAGGAATAGTGATTGGAGTGTGATTGGGTAAGAAAGGATGATATCAGCGATAACCTGTATCACTGATATCATTTATTGCGTACTTATTGGCTTATAGCAGCGGTTTTTTACTTCTTTGTACCCAACGCATCATCAGTTTATCAATGCTTTCCATTGCGCCGCCTGTAACACGTTCAACCATTTTCTTTTTAGTAACATATTGGACAGAGAGAACTTCAAAATCATTAATATGATCGATCAACCAATCATCACTCACACCAACTTCATCAATTAAGCCTCTATTTAGTGCTTCTGAGCCGTACCAATATTCACCAGTTGCAACACTATCGATATCAAGTTGAGGGCGATATTTATGCACAAATGATTTAAACAATAGATGCGTTTCATTTAAATCTTGCTTAAATTTCTCACGACCTTCTTCGGTATTTTCGCCTAATAAGGTCAATGTGCGCTTATATTCGCCAGCCGTATGTAACTCAACATCAATATCATTTTTCTTGAGTAAACGGTGAATGTTGGGGATCTGGGCCACAACACCTATCGAGCCAATAATCGCAAATGGCGCAGCAACAATTTTATCAGCCACACATGCCATCATATATCCCCCGCTAGCAGCCACTTTATCGACAACCGCAGTCAGTTTAATGCCCTTTTCTTTTAAGCGTGTTAATTGAGCTGCTGCTAATCCATATCCGTGAACCATGCCACCGGGGCTTTCTAAACGCAGTAATACTTCATCACCTGCTTGTGCAACAGAAAGAATAGCACTGATTTCTTCACGTAATGCCCCCACTTCGTGGGCATCCATGCTACCGTTAAAATCAAGCACATATAAACAAGGTTTTACAACGCCTTTTTTACCTTCTTTTGCATTGTTTTTACTCTGTTTATTCTCTTTTTTCTGCTGCTTTTTAAACGCTTTATACCAGACTTTTAATTCAGCATCGTCCATTTTTGCTTGTTGCATAACGCGCTGTTTTTCTTCATAAGCTTCAGCAAGATCTGTGACTCTTAATGTCCCTTTACGATTTTGCTTCTTGTTTCCAATCACAACGAAAAACAACACGATAGCGATAATCGCCACAACAACAGTGACAATTTCTGCTAAAAACAGTCCATATTGCAAAATATACTCCACAAAGACCTCTTTTTAAGGTTAATAACACTGACTAAAACCAATATGCCTAGTTTAACGAAATTCTGCTTTAGCGCCAGTAACAAAGGCATGATTATGTTTAATACCATAAAGAAAACAGCCATAAATTGTAAACAAAAAGTCAGACTAAACTGGTCGCTAGACAAATAAGACGTTACACTTTATTTACTTTTTACTAGACAGGATATCAATATGTTGCAATATCAACCCGATCATAGCGTGCTAAAAGATAAAATTATTCTAGTAACGGGTGCTGGTGATGGCATAGGAAAAGAAGCCGCACTAACTTATGCGCAATATGGCGCAACACTTATCTTATTGGGCCGTACGCTATCAAAACTTGAAGATGTTCAAGAAGAGATCATCACATCAGGTGGCCAACAACCCATGTTATATCCACTTGATCTACTTACAGCAACCGAGAATGATTTTCAGCAATTTGCTGATACTCTCGTTAAACGCTTCCCTCATCTTGATGGTGTATTACAAAATGCTGGTTTATTGGGTGTTGTTGAGCCGATCATTAATCAACCGAGTAATCTTTGGCATGACGTTATGCAAGTCAACGTTAATGCAACATTTATGCTCACAAAAGCATTATTACCATTGATGCTCAAAGCACCTCATGCAAGCCTTATTCTCACCACATCGAGTGTAGGTCGCCAAGGTCGTTATGGTTGGGGCGCTTATTCTGTGTCTAAATTCGCAACAGAAGGCTTTATGCAGGTACTTAATGAAGAATATAACGAAAGTACTTTGCGTATTAACTGCATTAATCCTGGTGGCACTCGTACCGCAATGCGAGCAAGTGCATTTCCAGATGAAAATGCACAAAAACTGAAAACACCTAAAGATTTGATGCCGTTATATCTCTATCTGATGAGTGATGACAGTATTGATGTGAAAGGACAATCTTTAGATGCGCAACCCGGTCGTAAAGCTGGTCCTGCTGAATAACATAATGTAAGTTTGAGGTAGTCCAATGAGTGATGCACAACACCAAAAACGCCAACAACGCTTAAAAGAAAAAGTAGATACCCGAATTGAGCAAGCTCAACGAGAACAAGGTATTGTGATAATTTTCACCGGTAATGGTAAAGGAAAAACAACAGCAGCTATGGGAACAGCGACCCGCGCAGTTGGTCATCAAAAAAAGGTCGGTGTTGTGCAATTTATTAAAGGTACTTGGGAAAACGGTGAACGTAACCTACTGGAACAATTTGGTGTACCTTTCTATGTGATGGAAACGGGATTTACTTGGGAAACTCAAGATAAAAGTACAGATACAGCGGCCTGTTTAAATACTTGGCAATATGCACTCAAACTGCTTAATGATCCAGAATACGATCTGGTTATTCTTGATGAAATTACCTATATGATTAGCTTTAACTATTTGCCATTAGATGAAGTTCTTTCAGCTATTAGCTCTCGTCCTTCCCATCAAAATATCATTATTACCGGAAGAGGATGCCATAGAAAATTAATCGAGTTAGCAGATACCGTGACAGAAATGCGTCCTATTAAACATGCTTTTGATAGTGGGATAAAAGCACAAAAAGGCATAGATTGGTAATAATCTTTTACCTCTTATTCAATTATCTGAAAAATGAATAATTATTTATATTAAAACTGGCTCACTTAATATGCCAGCACCAAATATGCGCCCTGTTTCATTCATCAGTTTTAAATAGGCTTCTTTATCATCGAATATATCATTTTGTATTTGTTGACTATAAACCATAGCCATTGCCATTATATGAAAATGATATTCATTATAGTAATTTTGCTTTTCATTCAGATCACGTGAAGCTAAATAGGAATTGGTGACTTTATAAATACTTTTAGCTTCTTTCAGCATTTCGCTATTATTAAACTCAATATGACTCAATGTCGGAATAAAATCATCTGTCCGCGTGTTTTCATCATTTATCCAATTGTATTTATCTTTTTCTTTATGCGCTTCTAATAAATTACGTCCTGAATAAACATGAATACCATAGGGCTTTCTTGATATAAAATCTTGAAACTCAGACTGGGAAAAACACTTAGTTAATACATTTACCACTCCCTTATTACTCCAGTTAGGTAAATAAGTCGGAATAGGTTCATTTAAAGGAACTTCACAGCGGAAAACATTATTATCAATAAACATAGCATCAGAACTATTAATAGCGCCATGCACAAGCTGACCATCAATCCAAACGGAACGCATTGTTAAGTACAAATGCTCACTGTCTTCTTTAGGAGAAAATATAGAAGTAAAACTATAGTAGATTTCCCTAGATGGGTTAATTATTCCGCCATGATTACCAGGATAAATCATAAAGGTTTTCTTTTTCCCATCAGCATCAACTAATACATGCTTCCCATTCTCTAATTTTATTTCTTTTACTTCACCTGTATTTAGCCAAAAAGAATTATTATCAATTAGAAAGACTAACGGTGTTGTTTTATTGTTACTAATGTAAAACACGCCAGATTGTGAATTTAAATTAGTCGCTGGCTCACAACCCGTAGTAAGAGTAGTCGCACATAACATAGTTGTTAAATAAAAAGAACGATGCATATATCGCGTATACCTTATCGTAAAATATACAAATAAAATATTATTTAATAAAAATGACTTCTCATCTCATTAATCCGTGCATCATAGTTTTATTTATGAAAAAAAGAAAGTCATCAAAAAAATAAGCACCCTATTTCTATGAGTGCTTATTTATAAAAAATGATATTTTAATTTAAAATAATAAATAATTATTCGCTAATTACTTTTTATTTCCTGCTGATTGGCGACGACTTGACGCTCTTTTAGCAGGTGATGTTGAAGTACGTGTTGATATTTTAGTATGACGCTTAACCGCACGACGGATCTGATTCGCTTTGATGCGACGCTGATCTTTTTCTACTGCAACTTTTGTTACTGTTTCGTCATTTAATTCAACTAACTGACGTAAATAGTTGATTTGATCTAATCCAAGCTCAACCCAGCCACCACGCGGTAAACCTTTTGGTAAATCAATATCACCGTAACGAACACGAATAAGACGACTGACTTGTACACCAACAGCTTCCCACATACGGCGAACTTCACGGTTACGCCCTTCGGTAAGTGAAACGTTGTACCATTGGTTAATCCCTTCACCACCACGGTAAGAAACAGAGCGGAATGAAGCTGGACCATCTTCTAATTGTACACCACGCGTTAATTGACGAATTTTCGCATCATCAATTTCACCAAAAACACGGACAGCGTATTCACGCTCAACTTCACGGCTAGGATGCATTAAACGGTTGGCTAATTCACCATCTGTTGTAAATAACAGTAATCCACTAGTATTCACATCGAGACGGCCCACTGCAATCCAGCGTGCATTGTTAAGGCGAGGAAGACGTTGGAAAACCGTCGGACGACCTTGTGGATCACTGCGAGTACACAATTCACCTTCAGGTTTATAATAAGCAAGCACACGGCAAACCTCTTTTTGTGCTTCACGGATATTTAGAATGCGGCCATCTAAGCGGATTTTTGCTGTAGTGGTGACATCAATACGATCACCTAATTTCGCTTTTGTACCATCAATGCTGATACGTCCTTCTTGAAGATAGCCTTCAATTTCACGACGAGAACCGTGGCCAGAACGAGCAAGGATTTTTTGTAATTTTTCAGTGCGTTGCGATTTATCGCTCATGAAACAACCTCATGTGTCGCCTTCACAGGCGTCATAAAAATAGAATTAATTTTTAAAAATCAATTAAATAAAAATAACCCATGTTTATTAAAATAAGAAATAAACACAGGTTTATTGATTCAATAGTGAACAATCTTGATGATTTTTTACATCAACTTTCTACATCAACATTGTGATAAATAGTGACGATAAAACGATGTTGGCAAAACCTAACGGCAACTTAACCGTTTGTCTACAGATCGAGTTATTGTGTTTAGCGTGTAAAATACGCGTTGATATAACCGATTTCAAAAAACAAGCACCGTAATTTTTATCGCAATGTATAAATTTAACACAAGCGATAAATCCCTTCACCTTTTATCTCTTTATCTCGTGATAAATTTCTTCACTATCGAGCCTTTTGCGCCCAATTCAGTTTAATCAGCTCAATGGACTTACTGAAATGGCGTAATATCACCCGTGCCTTCACGCACGATAACGGGTGTATCTTCTGTTAAATCAATTACCGTTGTCGGTTTTTGTCCTAAATAGCCACCGTGGATCACCAAATCAACTTGTTTGCTTAATAAATCTTCGATTTCTTCCGGATCAGACTCAGCAAAATCATTGCCCGGTAAAATCAGGCTTGTAGACATTAATGGCTCACCAATATTTTCTAACAATGCCAATGCAATAGGGTTAGAAGGAACACGCAAGCCTATAGTTTTACGTTTATCATTCATCAAACGCTTTGGTACATCTTTAGTCGCTTTTAAGATAAAGGTGTAATTACCGGGAGTGTTATTTTTTATTAAACGAAATACAACATTATCTACATAAGCGTAATTGGCAATTTCTGATAAATCACGGCACATCAGTGTGAAATTGTGGTTTTTATCTAATTGGCGAATACGACAAATTCGCGTCATTGCATCTTTATTTTCTAAACAACAGCCAATCGCATAACCAGAGTCTGTTGGATAAATCACTACACCGCCTTTGCGTAAAATATCAGCACTTTGTTCAATTAAACGAGCCTGCGGATTATCAGGGTGAATATAAAAAAGTTGGCTCATACATCCCTCAACAAATTTCTAATGTTACTCTTGCCATAGCGACCAAACTGGTTCTACGCCACTGGGCAACCATAAATTACGCCCCAATTCTATCCACGAGCAAGGGCGATGAAAATCAGAACCTAACGAAGCTTTTAACCCATAAAGTTGCGCTAATGCCGCGTGTTGTTCCCGTTCTTGTGGTGGTTGTTGGCATTGTGCCACTTCGATTGCATCACCACCTAATTGTTTAAAATAAAACGTTAAGCGTTTTAACCATTTAGAGGATAGACCATATCGTCCCGGATGCGCTAATACTGCAACGCCACCAGCCGCATGAATTGCTGTGACAGCGTCACCAATTGAGCACCACTGTGGTGGCACGTAACCTGTTTTACCCTTCGCTAGATAACGTTTAAATACTTTATTAACCGAAGCAACATGCCCTTCATTCACAAGAAAGCGGGCAAAGTGTCCTCTTGTCACTTGTCCACCCTGTGCTAAGGTTTTTGCCCCTTCAAATGCATTTGCAATACCCGCTTTTTCTAATCGCTCACCTATCATTATCGCACGAGTTTCACGACATTGACTTTGTGATGAAAGGAGCGCCTTCATTGCGTTATGGTTGATATCAATATTCAATCCAACAATATGGATTTCTATATTCTCCCACAAAGTCGATATTTCGACACCTGATATCAGGGTAAGAGGCAGATTTTTTTCTGCAATATAATCATTAGCAGGAGTCATCGCCGCCGTTGTATCGTGATCAGTAATCGCTAAGACATTAATTTGACGCTCTATCGCTCTGTCCACCAATGCTTCTGGTGAAAGCTCGCCATCTGACGCGGTAGTGTGGCTGTGCAAATCATAAATCACTCTTAAATCAGATAGCACTTCTGTCATCGCTTTTCCCTTTTCATCTTAGCAAGATAATAATTTTTAAAGAGTATGCCATAAAGTACTTGACGAACCTAACGCAATCCAGTTTACTAGTACACAACACGAGCTAGTCTATTAACTTATTATCTGTCGTTAGCTGTAAGGAGATTTTATGAATATCAATCAACGTCTTATCGCTCTTTGGTGGCGCAATACTCTTTTATGGGCGGTTTGATCTCCTGCTTCACGTCAGTGATATCTAAAACCCGCCTACGCGGGTTTTTTTATGCATTAAAAACAATTAGTAAAAAATAATATAGAGCGATAATAATGAATACATCACTTGCATTCTCATTTAATACTAAGGCAACGCCACTACCTTACTACAGCGAACCTGCTTTACTTTTCAATACTTTATGTGAAAACAAACATCACACATTGTTGTTAGAATCTGCACAAATTGACACTAAAGCAAACTTAAAAAGCTTGTTAATTGTTGATAGCGCATTACGTATCAGTGCAGTAAAAAATCAAGTTACTATTGATGCATTAAGCGTTAATGGACAAGCTTTATTGCCTGCATTAAAAATCGCACTAAAAGAAAAAGCCATCTTAATACAACAAAGCGATAAACAGTGTGTTTTCACTTTTTCGCCACCTGCACAAAATATTGATGAAGAAAGCAAATTAAAATCAGCCAGCGTATTTGATGCTTTACGCTTCTTCCTTGCTAATAAAGACAATAAAGATGCTAATGCTATTTTTGTCGGCGGTTTATTTGCTTATGATTTAGTCAGTGGATTTGAACCCATTCCTGAATTAGACACCGTTTTTTCATGCCCTGACTACTGCTTTTACTTAGCAGAACAATTGATTGTGATCGATCATCAGAATAAAGATAGCCAGTTAATTTCTATTGCTTTTACTGATGATGAAACAGAGTATCAGCGCCTCACTTTACGACAAACTGAGTTAATTTCGCTGGCTAAACACCCCTTAAAACAACCTATTCGCCGTGCTTTAACAGCAGCAGAGTCAACAATACAAGACAATATGGATGATAAAGGTTATGGCGATATTGTTGAGGTAATGAAAACCTATATTCGTCGTGGTGATATTTTCCAAGTTGTTCCATCTCGCCGCTTTCAAGTTGCTTGCCCTTCACCACTTGCCGCTTATCAAGTGTTGAAAGAGAAAAATCCAAGCCCTTATTTATTCTATATGCAAGATGCTCTGTTTACGGTATTTGGCGCATCACCAGAAAGTGCATTGAAATATCAAACAAACGATCGCCAAATTGAAATCTATCCCATTGCAGGAACTCGTCCAAGAGGACGTAACACAGATGGTTCGATCAATGCAGATTTAGACAGTCGAATTGAACTTGAAATGCGCACGGATACAAAAGAGCTTTCTGAACATTTAATGTTAGTTGATTTGGCTCGTAATGATTTAGCGCGTATTTGCCAAGCTGGTAGCCGTTATGTTGCGGAATTAACAAAAGTTGACCGTTATGCGTTTGTCATGCACTTAGTCTCAAGAGTCGTCGGAAAGTTACGTGATGACTTAGATATTTTTCATGCTTATCAAGCTTGTATGAATATGGGTACGTTATCGGGTGCGCCTAAAGTTAGTGCAATGCAATTGATTGCTCGTTATGAAAAAACAAAACGTGGTAGTTACGGTGGCGCTATCGGCTATTTCACTGGCGCAGGCGATTTTGATACTTGCATAGTTATTCGCTCTGCTTATGTTGAAAATAATATTGCAACTATTCAAGTTGGTGCCGGAATTGTGCTTGATTCAGATCCTCAAATGGAAGCTGAAGAAACACGTAATAAATCCCAAGCTGTCATCAACGCTATTTTACAAGCTCATACTGATACACAACTGCAGGAGGCTTGCTAATGGCGACTATCTTACTGCTCGATAATATCGACTCATTTACTTATAACCTTGTCGATCAATTACGTAGCCTTGGCAATAACGTTGTGATTTATCGCAATAGCGTCACTGCCGATTTTATTGAACAAAAATTACGTGAACTCGATAACCCGATTTTACTGTTATCTCCGGGGCCAGGAGCACCTTCACAAGCAGGCTGTATGCCTGAACTGTTAAAACGTGTATTAGGCACATTACCTGTGATTGGTATTTGCTTAGGCCATCAAGCCATTATTGAGGCTTATGGTGGCAAAGTTTCCTCATGTGGAGAAATCTTACACGGTAAAGCGACATTCGCTGAACACGATAACAGCGAAATGTTTTTGAATTTACCTAACCCTTTGCCCGTTGCTCGTTATCATTCGCTTTCAGGAGAACAAGTTCCAGAACAACTCATTATTAATGCTTGGTGCGATAACACTGTTATGGCGGTGCGTCACCGTCAACATAAAACCTGTGGTTTTCAGTTTCATCCAGAATCAATTTTAACCACAAAAGGCGCACAACTTTTAGAACAGACAATCGCATGGGCATTAACTCCTAAAGGAGACGCATAAAATGGAAACTATCTTCAACAAATTATTTAGCGCACAACAGTTAACATTAGAAGAAAGCCAAACACTGTTCAGCGCTATTATTCGCGGTGAGTTAACGGAATCACAATTAGCGGCTGTTTTGATCAGCATGAAAATGCGTGGTGAACATCCTCAAGAAATCGCGGGTGCAGTGCGTGCATTACTTGAAAATGCACAGCCCTTTCCTCGTCCTGATTACACTTTTTGCGATATTGTCGGCACTGGTGGAGATGGATCCAACAGTATCAATATTTCAACAGCAAGCGCATTTGTTGCGGCTGAAGTCGGTATCAAAGTTGCTAAACACGGCAATCGTAGCGTATCCAGCCGCTCTGGATCTTCCGACTTATTAGCGGCATTTGGGATCCCTTTAGACAGAAGTGCCGATGATGCACGCCAATTACTAGATGAAGTGGGTTTATGCTTTTTATTTGCACCTCAGTATCACAGTGGTTTTCGTTTTGCGGCACCGGTTCGCCAACAACTGAAAACACGCACGTTATTTAATGTATTAGGCCCATTGATAAACCCTGCTCGCCCGCCATTAGCCTTAATTGGTGTGTATAGCCCAGAATTATTGATACCTATCGCAGATACATTAAAAGTTTTAGGTTATGAACGTGCGGCCGTTGTTCACAGTGGTGGAATGGATGAAGTTTCACTACATGCACCGACTCAAGTCGCTGAATTACGTAATGGTGAAATTACTCGTTATGAACTGACACCCAGTGATTTTGGCCTTCGCCCTTGTGCCATTACTGATTTAGAAGGTGGTACACCTGAAGTAAACCGTCAATTATTAGCAGATTTACTACAAGGTGAAGGAAAAAGAGCACATACCGAATCTGTTGCAGCTAATGTCGCTTTATTAATGCGTTTACATGGGCAAGAAGATTTAAAAATGAATACTGAAGTTGCTATGCACGCCATTTATAGCGGTAAAGCAATAAATCGTGTCACCGCATTAGCAGCAAGAGGATAAGCGTATGACTGTATTAAACGCCATTGTAAAAGACAAAGCGGAATATTTGATTGCACGTAAAGCAAGCCAACCATTATCAGAATTTGCGCACCAAATAGAGCCTTCAACACGCTCGTTTTATCAGGCATTAACTCAGCCTAATACTGTTTTTATTTTAGAGTGTAAAAAAGCATCGCCCTCAAAAGGTCTAATCCGTGCTGATTTTGATCCCGCGATGATTGCAAAAGTTTATCAGCCTTATGCTGCTGCAATTTCGGTATTAACAGATGAAAAATATTTTCAAGGAAGTTTTGATTATTTACGTCAAGTTAGCCAAGCCGTACATCAACCCGTTTTATGCAAAGATTTTATTATTGATGAATACCAAATCTATTTAGCACGTTTTTATCAAGCAGATGCCATTTTATTAATGCTCTCTGTCTTAAATGATGAGCAATATCGTGCACTATCAGCCGTTGCTCATCAATTAAATATGGGCGTATTAACCGAAGTTAGCACCGAAGAAGAGCGCCAACGTGCCATTAATCTCAATGCCAAAGTTATTGGTATTAATAATCGCGATTTGCGTGATCTCTCTATCGATTTAGTGCGTACCCAGCAGTTAAGCCAAGGATTGCCTAAAGATGCAATCGTGATCAGTGAGTCGGGTATTCACACCCACCAGCAAGTTCAAGCATTAAGCCAATATGCTAATGGTTTTCTGGTCGGTAGCGCCTTAATGTCTCAAGAAAATATTGACCAAGCGGTAAGAGCGCTAGTGTTGGGAAAGCATAAAGTGTGCGGGTTAACTCGTACACAAGATGTAACAGCAGTTTACCAAGCCGGTGCTTATTATGCTGGATTGATTTTCGCGGAGAAATCCCCTCGTAAAGTGACGTTGTCACAAGCACAAGAGTTGATTACACAAGCACCTTTGGCTTTTGTAGGCGTTTTTCAAAACCAATCTATGGAGCTTATTTGTGACTATGCTGAAAAACTTAATTTAGCTGCCATTCAACTACACGGACAAGAAGATGCTCAGTTTATTGAGCAACTTAGACAAAGAATTCAACCTAACTGTGAGATTTGGCAAGCAATAAATATGGCAACCCACGCAGATATTTCTCCTGTGTCACACGTTAATAAATATGTACTTGATAACGGCACTGGTGGCACAGGAACAACGTTTAATTGGCAAAAAATTCCTAATACATTACGTGAAAAAGCGTTACTTGCAGGCGGTCTTAACAGTGAAAACTGTTTGGATGCAGTTAAAACAGGTTGTATCGGGCTTGATTTTAACTCTGGAGTAGAATCGGCTCCTGGCATAAAAGATGCACAACGTCTGAACCAAGTATTTACACAGTTACAGCTCAGCTAAATTTCACAAAAATAAAATTTTAAACAGGATGACATCACAATGAGAAAACTTAACCCCTACTTTGGCGAATTTGGTGGCCAATATGTGCCTGAAATCTTAATTCCTGCATTGGATCAACTCGAACAAGCTTTTATTGATGCGCAAAACGATCCCTCTTTTCAGCAAGAATTCCAAGATTTATTAAAAAATTACGCAGGCAGACCTACGGCTCTCACGCTCTGTCGTAATTTAACGGAAGGTACGCGAACTCGTTTATATCTAAAACGTGAAGATTTACTGCATGGCGGTGCGCATAAAACTAACCAAGTATTGGGTCAAGCCTTGTTAGCAAAACGTATGGGTAAAACTGAAATTATTGCAGAAACAGGTGCGGGTCAACACGGTGTTGCAACTGCTTTAGCCTGTGCACTGCTTAATATGAAATGCCGTATCTATATGGGAGCTAAAGACGTCGAACGTCAATCGCCTAACGTATTTCGTATGCGCTTAATGGGTGCCGAAGTGATCCCTGTTCACAGTGGTTCATCTACCTTAAAAGATGCGTGTAATGAGGCATTACGTGACTGGTCTGGTTGTTACGATCGCGCGCATTACTTATTAGGAACAGCGGCAGGTCCTCATCCTTATCCAACCATTGTTCGTGAGTTTCAACGTATGATTGGTGATGAAGCTAAAGCACAAATTCTAGAGCGTGAAGGTCGTCTACCTGATGCGGCTATCGCTTGTATTGGCGGTGGTTCTAACGCTATCGGTTTATTTGCTTCTTTTATTCCAGAAACTTCGGTGCAACTCATTGGTGTTGAGCCTGCAGGAAAAGGTATTGAAACAGGTGAACATGGCGCACCACTGAAACACGGAAAATTAGGGATCTATTTTGGTATGAAGTCCCCAATTATGCAGACTGATGAAGGACAAATTGAAGAGTCATATTCAATTTCAGCCGGTCTTGATTTCCCCTCTGTCGGGCCTCAGCACGCACATTTAAATAGCATTGGTCGTGCTGATTATGTTTCTGTTACCGATGATGAAGCCATAGAAGCATTTAAAGCACTTTCTCGCCGTGAAGGGATTATTCCAGCCTTAGAATCTTCTCATGCCTTGGCTTATGCACTGAAATTAATTGCACAAAATCCTGATAAAGAGCAGCTATTAATTGTCAATTTATCAGGCCGTGGCGATAAAGATATTTTTACTGTAAACGATATTTTAGCAGCAAGAGGAGAAATCTAATGAGCCGTTATCAAGTATGCTTTGACGCATTAGCACAAAAACAGCAAGGCGCATTCGTTCCTTTTGTCACATTAGGTGATCCTTCACCTGAGCTGTCATTACACATTATTGATGCGTTAATTGAAGGTGGCGCAGATGCATTAGAGATTGGTATTCCCTTTTCCGATCCTCTTGCAGATGGTCCTACTATTCAAGGTGCTAATTTACGGGCACTGAATATAGGTGTAACTCCCACTGATTGCTTTGCACTTTTAGCAAATGTGCGCAAAAAACATCCTAATATTCCTATTGGCCTATTAGTTTATGCCAACCTTGTTTTTAGTAATGGTATTGATAATTTTTATAATAAATGCGAGCAAGCAGGCGTAGATTCTGTCTTAATTGGTGATGTACCTTTACGTGAATCAAAAGAGTTCCGTGAAGCAGCACAACGCGCAAATATCAGTCCTATTTTTATTTGCCCTCCTAATGCTGATGATGAACTTTTACAAGAATTAGCAACATCAGGTAAAGGTTATACCTATTTACTATCAAGAGCAGGTGTAACCGGTACAGATAAACGAGCAGAACAATCACTAACACATCTTACTGACAAGCTAAAAACCTATCATGCTCCCCCTGCATTACAAGGATTTGGAATTTCAGAACCTAGACAAGTAAAAGAAGCGATCGAAAATGGCGCGGCTGGTGCAATTTCGGGCTCAGCGGTTGTTCAAATTATTGAGAAAAACCTACATCAGCCAGAGGTAATGCTTAAAACACTGACTCAATTTGTTAAAGAAATGAAAGCGGCAACTATTGCCTAATTGCCCTTTTTGATCCGCTTTAGAGGAATAGTTTGCTATTTTTCTAAGCGGATTACTCTGAAATCCACAGTGATTAACGCACGCTTTTTATTGCTTATTTTGCTGCTTAACCCGCATAAAATGGTGCTATATCCCCTTTTCTCTTATTTCAAGAAACTTGAACTGCACTGATAAAAATTTGGCAAAATTTTATTTTTTGCACATACTTTATAAAGCGCTTTATATTTTCTTTTCAGAAATACTCAATCAATAATGTAATTAAAAGGAGTTTGATAATGAAACTATGGGCAAAAATCTCCGCTGTTATGGCAGCATTACTTATGGCGTTTACCTTATCAGCATGTTCTCCTACTGCAACATCAGAAGGTACTGGGGGTTATTTTGATGACTCCGTGATCACCACTAAAGTTAAAACAGCATTAATAGGTGAAAAAAATCTTAACTCAACACAAATTAGCGTCGAGACATTTAAAGGTAAAGTTCAATTAAGTGGTTTTGTCTCTTCTCAAGCGGATGCCAACCGTGCCATTGAAACAACCCGTAAAGTTACAGGCGTAAAAGGTGTTATCAACTCAATGGTGATCCGCTGATCCCCTCTTTATTCTAGTCTTCCTTTAGCCTTACTTTTTAGACCACCCTTTCGGTGGTCTTTTTTTGCCAAGCACGTCATTCTCAGCATGAGCTTTTATCATAAGACAGATCAATTTTTATAAAAAATGCCAATAGATTAAAAAAAGGTTGTTTTTATCCAGCCTTAAAAATCGTTCACAAAAAGAACAATCAAAAAGAATAATTAATCATTTTATGATTAAAACCTAATCTTCTTATTTTTATGAATCTCCCTTATCTTAAACGCCTTTTATTCTTTTTTTATTTTTTTCTATCTCTTGGTGCACAAAGCGCTTTGACTAAAATAAAATGAAAGATGTGTTTTAAATACATCTACATGGTACCTTCTTTTATTTACTAAAAGATCATTCGTTTTTAATAAATAAAAATACACTTTTTTATCTTATTAATAAGGCAAAAATATAAGATATATATAAAATACACCTTTGTTGATGTTTTAATATTAAATGTTTTATCTAAAATACATCTTTTTCTATTTATCTCTATTTTTAATTACCCACAAATGATGTATTCAACAATAAAACAGAGACTTTATATAATCTAAAAGTGACAGGTTTGGTTCAGATTTAAAAGATAAAAAAAGCGAAGATAATCTTCGCTTTTAATTCTGAATTATTCTTTTAAAGAAAGAATAATTAGAAACGGTAACCCACACCAAACATAAATACAAATGGGTCTAGGCGTGTGCTAATTGATTGTCTATCTTCACCCGCTTTAAATTTAACATCCGTTTCAATATTCATCCACCAAACAGACGCATTCAGCATCCAGTTTTTATCGAGGTTATAATCTAGACCGGCTTGTGCGGCAAAGCCCCATGAATCCTTCAAATCTAAGTCAGAAAGACCTGCGTTTTTACCTGCTGAATTAAATTTCTCATCAAAGAAAGTGGTAAAGTTCAGACCTGCACCTAAATAAGGGCGTAGTTTGTCTTCGCCATTACCGAAGTAATATTGTGCCATTAATGTTGGTGGCAAATGTTTAACAGTCGCAATTTCACCAAAGTTTGTTAATGATACTTTGTGCTCAAAAGGAGTAGCTGCTAATAATTCAACACCAATATTATCAGTAATCATATACCCAAAGGTTAAACCTAGTTGGGTATTATTATTAGCTTCGAAATGCCCAATATCTAATACATTATCAGAACCGGCATTAGGACGAACAGTTGCAGTGCCTGCACGGAATAAAAAATCACCCGCTTGATGAGCAAAAGAAATAGAAGGCGCAAGAGTTGCAGCCGCTAAAATAAGCGCAGAAAGTTTTTTCATTATTTAACCCATTCCTGTAATAAGTAAAATCTCCGCTAAAAATATAACCATTTATTGATAATTATGATCTAATACCGATCACAACTTTGGAATTATTTTTGCGGAAAGTGTTATTTCTCTTTTTATTATTTATCAATGCGATTATTTATAATTGATCCACATCAAATTACTCATTAATACAATTTTTTCTTATAATTTAATTTATTCTTAGCAATACTTTTTGAATAAAAAATATCCTAAAAAGATATATTTAAAAATAAGGTTGTTTTTTTGTTAAAACAATGTTTGCTTTATTTTAAATAATGAGGGTATTCTGATTATTAACATCAAGAAAAAAACGAATAAGAGAAGTAAGAGAAAATATCCCTTTTTGTTGTTGTAGCAGGTACAATAACGCGCATTGACACCGTCTATTTTTATAGGAGCAGTTTCATGCCTACCACGGCACGCACAATCTACCGAGACAGTCTGAATTTTTATAAGAATGAACAACGTAGTATTGTGATACTTTCAGCTATTCTAGCCATTCTATTAGCTACCATTTACTTGATGATTGGGCCTAACGCACAAGAATCACAGTTAATAAACGAATTTATTATTAACTTTCAAAAAACGAGATTCTCAGATATCACACCAGCTGAATTAGAAGCAATGAATAACAGTGTTGTGGGGATCTTTAAAAAAGTATTAATGATTTATATTTTTGAATTACTACAGCAAAGCATCCTTGTCTTGGTCATTCTAATGCTTGCCATGGCGCTCTCTACAGGTCATAACGTCACATTAAGTCAAACATTTAATGCAAGCTTACCTCGTTTACCTAAAATGTTTCTATTGATTTTACTGTGCTCTATTTTGATTAGTGCGGGCTTTATGCTCATTATTCCTGGGATCATTTTATTAGTTGGATTTGCACTTGCTCCAGTAGCTTTAATCCGCCAACAAAATCTGGGAAAAGCGATCCGCTTAGGTTGGAAAACGGGATTTGGTGAGTCAGGTGCACTTATTCCTGCATTAGGGATCTGGATTTTATTGCAGTTTGGTGTAGGTATTTTTAGTAATATGGCTGTTGGTTTACCCGATTTACTCCATAAATTTTTATTCTATTTCTTAAAAAATATGACTTCAGCTTGGTTGGTTATTTACTTGTTTCGCTTGTTTATGTTGGTTGAAAACAAATACACAACACAACACTCGCGCTAATTTATTCAAAGCATAGCTACCTACAAAATTTACCAATAAAAAATCCCGTGTATAAGTGAACTGGGGTCAGTTCAAAATTAACGACTTATCACGGGATTTTACTTTTTATTTATCAACACTCATAAAACTTCACTAGAATACTTAAGGTGTTGATGTCTGACTTTCTATCGGCACTTCTGATATCGATGATTTGTTGTTCTCTGCTTCTTGTTTTAATGCCTCTTTTCTGGCTTCTTTTTGTTTCTCTTTAATTTGCTGTCGGCTTTGATAAAGTCGGATCACAAAGTAGAGATCAGGAGCAATAATCAAGTCATCTTCATTTAGCAAAATTCTGTTACGTTCAATCCAGCGATTTAACTCCGTTCTGCGCCCAGCTAAAACCAATTTAACGCCTTTTATTCGTAACTCTCGTATGAGTTCATCAATAGCCGCAAATACGCTGACATCGTCATAGGTAAAACTTACCGCCGCATCTACAGCTAACCAGGCTGGGCGTTGAGGTGCGCTATCAACAAGTTGAAGTACCCGTTTTTTAAAGTAACCCACATTAAAATAAGTCAGAGGTGAATTAAAACGGTACATCATTAAGCCTTCAATTGGCTCAATTCCATTATCTTTATTCATTGAATGAACCATTCCTTGTTCATCAATACCCAATAGCTGATCGCTTGGCCGAAAAACAATACGTAAAAATTGCAATAAACCTAATAGAACAGCAAAACCAATACCATTAATCAATCCGGCTAATAACACGGCTAATAAGGTAAATGATGCCAAGGTAAAGGCTTGTTTATTACGTTTACGATAAGACCAAATATGACGAATACTAAGCAATGACCAAGAAGAAACTATCAACACAATCCCTAACGAAGACAGTGGAATATAAGCAAGAAAATCGGTCATAAATAACAACACGAGCAAAATCATCAATGCGGCGATAATAGAAACTAATTGCGTTTTACCCCCAACAGAATCATTGACTGCGGTACGGCTACTTGCCGCACTTACAGCAAATCCTTGTGAAAGCGCGGCCGCAATATTGGCAATACCTAATGCTTTTAATTCTTGGTCTGCATCGACGTCATAACCATTTTTGCTGGCAAAACTGCGCGCTGTCATCATAAAGCTTACAAAGCTAATGACCGCCAAGTTTATGGAGGGAACCAATAATTCTCGTAATACACCAGGATGAAATCCACTCATCGAAACGACTGGCAGAAATAGGTCAACATTTCCCGCCTCTTTATTCACAATAGCAATACCATAGCTTGCTAAATCAAATTGCCAGCTAAGATAAGTCATCACAACCATGGCGATTAATGGTGCTGGCCATCGGCTACGAAAATAGCGAATACCCAATAATAAGGCGAGAGTTATCGCTGACATCAATACCGTAGGTAAGTGTGCATCCATTAATCGAAATGGAACTTCAATGAGTTTTTCAATTAAGTGATCTGGCGAAGTGTCAAAACCAAATACTTTACTAATTTGCCCAACCATAATGGTGATCGCCACACCATTTAATAGCCCTTGAAGAATAGGACGAGATAGAAAGTCAGTAAAAGCGCCTAACCGAAAGTGGCTGGCTAAAATACACCAAAACCCCGTCATTGCAGTCATGATAATTGCAAGTTGCCATCGTGTATTTTCATCACCAGCAGATAATGGAATAACGACTGCAGCAATAACGGCACACGTTGCTGCATCAGGTCCCGTAATTAATTGGCGAGAAGTACCAAATAATGCATAAATAATCATGGGGAAAATACAGGCATACAATCCAACAATAGCATTAATGCCTAATAATTCGGTATAAGCAATGGCAACAGGTAGTGCGACGGCAGCAACCGAAAGCCCTGCTTTTAAGTCATAGCCAAAATATTCACGCTTATAGTTAAATAATAAGCCTAATCCTGGCATCCATTTTATTATTCTTTTTCCGTTCATTGATTTCCTCTTATCAGAAATACTTTTTTATTTATGCATTCATCAAAAAGTGGCGGGTGATAATGATGAGTTAATGAATCATATACTAGTGTAATATTTAAATCCTCTTTCATAACTCAAGCTTGAGTTTTAATTTTACATAAACGCAATTACGTTGACTTTTCATTGAGTTATTTCAGAAAAAAATAGCGTTTCTTGTATAAATTAACACTCTGTCGTTAAAGATATGCAATTGTTTACCCATTTTCTGTCGCTTTGCATTAGAATAGCCAAGTTTATGAATTTAATTACCATAGGTTCCTATCTGTTATGAAAAATGGCTGGCTTAAGCAATTACTTGATTTTGCTCCACTATTAGTGTTTTTTATCTTTTATAAATGGCAAGATATTTTCTATGCTTCAGGTGCATTAATTATCGCAACGTGGATCTCAGTCGGCTTGACATGGCTTATTTTCCATAAAGTTGAGAAAGCTCCGCTCATTACCGCCATTGTGGTCACTATTTTTGGTTCATTAACCATCTTCTTCCATTCTGCTGATTTTATTAAATGGAAAGTGACAGCTATATATGCCATTTTTGCCATCGTTTTAATTGGTATGCAGTTATTTACACCCAAAACGTTAATGGAAAGAATGTTAGGCAAAGAGCTTGCTATGCCGCCTGCAAATTGGAAAAAACTCAATATTGCATGGGTAATTTTCTTTTTTGCTTGTGCTCTTGGTAATATTTATGTGGCATTTTCTTTGGCGGAAGAGACTTGGGTTAATTTTAAAGTCTTTGGGTTAACCATTTTAACCTTTATCTTTACTATCGCTAGTGTGGTTTATATCTGGAATAACCGTTTACCAGAAGAACAACCTGAAGACGAAACGACAGAAAATAGTGAACAAGCATTATCAGATGATGTGACAAAACAAGCATCTAAACCGACATCACATGATGCTCATTCAAAATCTGAATAATCATTTTTATTTTATTGGGAGATGCGTGCTCTAAATAACTTAAGTTGTAGTCAACAACGCTACAGCTTGAAGTATGACGGGTAAATATCTCCTTGGTTTCAACATTATTTTTATTTACAGATACATTATTCCCCATGACTGAACAACAATCTTTGCCTAATGGTGAGCTCGTTTTACGCACCCTTGCCATGCCTGCTGATACTAACGCCAATGGTGATATTTTCGGTGGCTGGTTAATGTCTCAAATGGACATTGGTGGTGCAATTTTAGCAAAAGAAATTGCGTTAGGTCGTGTCGTTACTGTAAGCGTAACAGGCATTACCTTTCTTAAACCTGTTGCTGTTGGCGATGTCGTTTGTTGCTATGCGCGTTGCTTAAAAACAGGTAACTCTTCAATTACTGTTAATATTGAAGTCTGGGTTAAGAAAGTCGCCACAGAACCTGTCGGCCAGCGCTATCGTGCAACAGAAGCTGTCTTTACCTATGTTGCCGTTGATGAGAATAATTCAGCTCGTCGCTTACCGGAAGGTAAAGCCCATTTCACGCTAACAAGTACAATGGAATAAAACGTCATTACGACAATT
The DNA here is from genome assembly GCF_002607735.1 of Proteus alimentorum. Taxonomy (GTDB): domain Bacteria; phylum Pseudomonadota; class Gammaproteobacteria; order Enterobacterales; family Enterobacteriaceae; genus Proteus; species Proteus alimentorum. The sequence goes on along the minus strand of NZ_NBVR01000031.1, from coordinate 110,546 downwards.
CGATTACGAAGAATAGCGCGAAAATATTAAAAATCGGGATACTAAAAAAGGCACTTATCAAAGTGCCTTTTGTTTATTGGATAGCTAATAACTGATATTACTTTATTTAACCATTGAACTTTATCAAAATTAGCTTGTTGATATTCCCGTCATTTTGAACTCAATAACAACCACTTTTCCTTTATAAGGAATTTTTTCATAACGCCACTGGCGCATGGCTCTTTTCACTTCACGTTCAAACACGTTTTTTGGATCAGCAGAAATAACTTCTACATTGTCTACTCGCCCTTCAGCATCAACATCAAAACGAACTTTAATTGATCCTTCAATACCGACAGCTTGTGCCCGTGGTGGGTATATTGGTAAACCTTGGCGTACTGCATTTGGTACTTTTCCTTCACCATTGCTTGCCACTGCAACCGGTTTTTCATCGCCTTTATCACTTGGCTTTACCGTCGGATTAAGATTTTTGAGATCATTACCTTTATTAACAACTAAAGGTTGTGGTCGCTCAACAGGCGGTTTTGGTTTGTCCACAGGTTTTGGCTTAGGTTTCGGTTTTGGTTCTGGTTTTTTCTCTATTGGTTTTTCGATAATAGGTTTTACATCAGGAATGGGTTCTGGCTCGGGTTCAGGTTCAACAACCGGTTCAGGTTCTGGAGGCGTGACTTCTTCGACCACAGGTTCTGGTTCACCTGCTGGCTCATCTGCTGCAAATGCCAACATCTGTATAGAGATAGGCTCAGGTGTAACTGGCTTATCTTCTACGGCATATAACATCGCAGCCGCAACAAGTGAGGCATGTAGACAAAGTGATATGAGTACCCAAAGCTTCCAACGCATAACTGATCTTATTTCACCTAAAGAAAAAATATGCCCCTAGTTTAAATGCAAATAGCAATCATATTCAATAACGTTTAGCAAAATGATTGATATTAACTGTTAAAAAGTGAAATTATGAGTTCCATTCTATATGTTGTACAAATAAAAGTGCTCTATGTTTTCTAGAAGTATCAAGTTTGCGCAGCTTATAAATTCGGAAATTACGACGAGATTGCCCTTCTAACCATCGACGTCGTTTACGTATAGCTTGTCTCATCATCCGCCAACGAGCTACTTCAGTCCTACTGTGTCTCATGCTATCAGCACCTATTTTTTCGAATAAGTGGACTATTATAAGACGTTCATTTTGTGATCCAAGGGGTGATTTATGATTTGCTTGATTTTCATCCATTATTTGAGCATTTCTCACAAAGAAAAAATGAATAAAGAGTTGTATCTTATTGCTTATTTGATGCTTATCTCTTAAGAAAGAGATTTGACAGAGATAATAATCCTGATTTAATAACAACATTCGGCAAATAACAAAAATAATGAACTATTTTTAGTAATTTGTCTTTAGCTTATCCATGCGATTCATTTTCAACGGAAAATAGCTCTACTATGACAACATTTTATACTGTATTAAGTTGGCTAACCTTTTTCTTCTATTGGCTATTAATTGCAGGGGTCACATTTCGTGTCCTAATGCACCGACGACCTGTTACATCTACAATGACATGGTTATTGATCATCTATATTCTGCCATTAGTCGGGGTTATTGCGTATTTTGCTTTTGGTGAATTACACCTAGGAAAACGACGTGTTGAACATGCTAAACAGATGTGGCCTTCTGTTGTTGCGTGGCTTGAAGAACTGAGGAAATGTAAGCATATCTTTGCTACCAGTACGAGCGATGTTGCGACCCCTCTTTTCCAATTAACAGCTAAACGCCAAGGTATTAAAGGTGTTAAAGGTAACAAAATTGAGCTTTTAACCACCTGTGAAGACTCACTAAATTCAATTACACGCGATATTAATAATGCTCGTGATAACATTGAAATGGTCTTCTATATTTGGCAATCAGGTGGTTTAGTCGATGAAGTCACCGATGCCTTAATCAGAGCCGCCAAGCGTGGTGTAAAATGCCGAGTCATGGTTGACTCAGCAGGGAGTTGGAATTTCTTCCGTACTAATGGCCCAAATGCAATGAGAGCAGCGGGCATTGAATTTGTTGAATCACTGCATGTTAATTTATTCCGTTTCTTCTTACGCCGCATGGATTTGCGTCAACATCGAAAAATCGTATTGATCGATAATTATATTTCCTACACAGGAAGTATGAATATGGTTGATCCTCGCTATTTCAAGCAAGATTCCGGTGTGGGTCAATGGATTGATATTATGGTAAGAATGGAAGGCCCTGTTTCTACAACATTAGGTATGATTTATGCCTTTGACTGGGAAATGGAAACGGGTGAGCGCCATTTACCCCCTCCTCCTGATGATAATATTATGCCTTGTGAGCAAGAAAGCGGCCATACAACACAAGTCATCGCTTCAGGCCCTGGATTTCCTGATGAGCTAATTCAGCAATCACTTATTACAGCCATTTACTCTGCAAGAAAAGAATTGGTACTGACAACACCTTATTTTGTACCTAGCGATGATCTTGCTCATGCAATCTCAACCGCTGCAATGCGCGGTGTGAATGTGAGTATTATTGTTCCTCGCAGTAATGACTCTTTTCTTGTACGTTGGGCAAGCCGTTCATTCTTTACAGAAATGCTCGAATCAGGTGTAAAAATATTCCAATTTGAAGACGGTTTATTACATACCAAAAGCGTGATGGTTGATGGACAACTCAGTATGGTAGGTTCAGTTAACCTTGATATGCGTAGCTTATGGTTAAACTTTGAAATTACCGTTGTCATTGATGATGAAGGTTTTGGAAGTGATTTAAGTATTGTTCAATATGATTACATTGCCCGATCAACAGAGTTAACCATGGATGAATGGGAAAAACGACCATTCTTAAATCGGGTATTAGAGCGTATCTGCTATTTCTTTAGTCCTCTGTTATAACAGAAATGTTATAATCAATAGACTACTAAGAACAGGCAACAAATAACTGTGCTAAATTAGTAAAAATGCGATACAAATAGCGCGATAATTATTGGAACAATAAACAGGCATTACCATGAATGAACCAACTTTAATCAGTGAAGACGATGCTTTAGAACAAGCTTATGATCTATTTTTAGCCCAAGCAGCTGATAATTTAGATGTTGCAGACCAATTATTGTTTAACCTACAATTTGAAGAAAGAGGTGCTGCTGAAGTGGTTGCATTAGGTAATGATTGGCAATTCATTGTTGGCCAGCCTGTCACATCAGCCCGTTTTAGCGAAGTCATTATTGGCCTTGCTCCAGACGATGATTCCGATATTGATGATATTTTTGGTCGAGTCCTAATTAGTCGCGATCCATTACAGCCTATGTTCCATATTATTTGGAAATCATAATCACTTTTATCCTCACCTGCTTATATTTTAGCAGGTGATTTTTTATTTCAAAAAGAAATAAAATGAGTGAAAGCCACTTATTACGCGTAATATCAGCTACTCAAAGCATTTAGATGAATGAGCAATAGTTAAAAACATTGTCCCCTCTCTTGTGAGTGTACTGCCTTGTTTTATTGGTGGTGATTTGACCATTCTATCTATTTCAGTTGAAGAAAATTTATCACTTGCTTCATTATAAAAACACAAACATTGATCTTTGCTCACATGACTATAGACATTTAATGTATCCATACAATATTCAATAACTTTATTTTCTTGTGATTCAGAGCAAGCGGGTAGTAAAAATAAAGATAAAATAACAATTAAGGTTTTTTTCATAACTATTCCACTATTTGGTTAGATTTATTTAATTATGAAAAAATTATTTCATTAAAGCAGGGAAATTATCACGATATAAATCAAATTTGAGTGGATAATTATTATTTACATAAGATAAATAGAGAGGTTTTTTACTTCCCACCATTTTGTATCCTTAATATTTCTTTATTTAGTATTTATACTTATTTTTATTTAGTCTTAAATGTAACAATGGAAAAGGATTACCCTGTCCATCTAATTCTGAACGCCCTATTTGTTCAAATCCAATATAAAGATAAAAGCCAATCGCTTGAGGATTTTGCTCGTTTACATCTAACTCATCAATATGCAATGTATTTATCGCAAAGGTTGTAAGTAATTTACCACAGCCATGCCCCCTAGAATTCGCATCAACAAAAAGCATTTCTAACTTGTTTTCTGCTGTACCTAAAATCCCGTGAATAACATTATTATTGTCTATCGCAACATAGGTATTAAGCATAGGAAAATACTGTTCTACAATATCTTTTTTAAGCGATAAAATGATATCTTCAGATAGAAATGCATGCGTAGCTCTAACCGATGACTCCCAAACAGCTATCATCTCATCATAGTGCGAAGGTTTTGCTTTTATTACAGTTAACATAATTTTCTTTCCATAAAACATGGCATCTTAAAGATCCTTTATCGACAGTCAAGCAACACGAATAAAAAACACACATTTAGTGTATATTAAATAATCTCTGATAAGTTAATATCCCAAATATAACGATAATTATTAACATTTATATTAAAAAGGCCACTTCAAAAATTGATGTGACCTTTTAAAAATATGATTTATTAGTATAAAATTAGAAACGGTAACCCACACCTAATACCCAAGTACCAAATTTAATATCATCTAATTTTGAGTATTCATAAGAGGCATCAATTGCCACGTTTGGAATTGGATTGATTTGTAAACCGAGCCCATAACTTATAGATACTTTATTTTCATGATGTTCTTCAGAAGGATCTTTATACTGAACATTAAAAATACTTGTACCGATTAAACCATACGCATTAATATATTCATTAAAACGATAACTTGGCCCACCTGAAAATAGATAATAAGTTACATCACTATGCCCTATATTTTCATCATTCATATCATAGCAATCATATTTTTTATTATTATAAATAAACGAACCTATAATACCAAAACCATTATCTATCTTGCGATCATACTTAATATTAAACCCCTTAGGATCGTCATCTACCTTATCACCACCTACTTTTATCTGGCTTTGTGCATAGCCTATAGACAACGTGTTTTTCAATGTGGCAGATGCATTAAATGCCATTATTGATAATATAATGGCTGTAATGGGAATAAATAATTTATTTTTCATTAAATGTCTCGATATTGTTTTTTAATTAAAATTAAAGAATTAAGTAATAAAATATGGTTTTAATTGCAATTAATTCAATATTATTTAATATTAAATCTCACTTAAAATAATAAATCAAATTAAAACACAGATGAACATTTTATTTTAAATGTAAAAACAATAAAGACATTACTTTAAATAAATGTTGATAACAAAAGAATTTATTTAAATAAAGAAAATAAAAAGCATTAAATTTCAGATAGGATAATTAATTTTGATATTATTTATATTTCTATTTTATAAAGCCTAAAAAGGCTACCTAACGTAGCCTTTTAAAAATATTATTTATTAGCTTAAAATTAGAAACGGTAACCCACACCTAATACCCAAGTGCCAAATTTTGCATTATCTAATTTTGAGTATTCATAAGAAGCATCAATTGCTACGTTTGGGATTGGATTAATTTGTAAACCTAATCCATAAGCCGTAGACGTTTTACTGTATTCTTCATTAACATAATAATATTTATCATCTTGACTAACGTGACCAAACCCAATTAAACCATATGCACTGAAATAGTCATTAAAACGATAGCTAGGCCCAGCCGTTAATGAAGTATAACCAATTTCAGTTGAACCGATTTTTCCCCAACGACTATAATAATTATAAGTTAATTTTGTGTGCGTCAGTGATCCAATAACACCCCAATCATTATCAAACTCATGGTTATATTTAAAGTTAATTCCTTTAGGATTATCATCGATTTTATCATCATTCACTTTAATTGAACTCTGAGCATAACCTACTGATAAAGTATTATCTAATGCTGCTTGTGCATTAAAAGAAAGTGTAGAAATCGCTAACAGTGATGCAGAAAAAAACAAATTACGGCTCATCTTTATTCTCTATATAAAAAATGATAGACAAATGGAACTAACTTAGAATTTAGTTCTCTTATTAAATTAAGTGTAACACTCAATAAATTTTATTTATAAATAATACGTTATCAATCATATTTTATAAAGAGAATCTTATGATTAAACTTATAATTAAAACACCATTCGCCTCAACAATAAACTTACCTTATTTCTCGCTATTATTAAGGGAATATTAAGATTATAACATTATAAAAAAGAAGTGACTTTAATTTACCATTAGTTACAATCGCAGTGTAAATATGATTAAAACTACGATTAATGTTCTATTTTTATTAATCAAAAAAATAAAAGACAGCCACTAAGTCAAATTAACTTATCTTGGTCTATGGAAGATTAATTAATATTTAAGTGAGATTTAAAGCGCTAAGTCCAGCTCAATACCAAACTCAGCCTTTACTTAACTCATTTAAACTATCCAATAAACTGGGGTTAGTTCAATAAAGTCTCTTTTTCTTTTATGTATTATTAGCAAGTTGCATTTTTAACCAAAAACTTTGCTGACATAAATTAAAAAATTCTTTTCTACAAGGAGAAATTGGTTTGTTATTAGACTCTACAATTTCCCAAGTTATCCAATGTTCAGGACATTGAGCGTCATTATCATAGTGTTCTGTTTCTATCTCTTCTGTGCATTTCAAAATCACGCCATCAGGAAATAACCAAGTATGAGTTGCTCTAGTTATTTCTGTTAAGTTATCTAAAAATTTCTGCGTACTTAATACTTGATAACTATCTTCTTGGTTTACAATTTGAGATATATACTTCGCTAACATCACCTGCTCTCTTGTTTTATTTCTTATTATTTAGTCTATTCACTATAAATGAGGCTAGTTTAATTGCTTTTGTTTTTCATCAAAAGCATCTGCCATAAGTAAAAATTTAGGCTCGGCTTTTTTATATGCATTAATCATAGGGACTAATCGCTGAAAATGTTCACTAGCACAATGCACATCAAGCGCAGCATGATCAGGCCATTGTTCAACAAAGACAAAGTGACCAGGATCTTTTTCATCAACATATAAATTATAGCTAATACAAAGAGGCTCTTTCTTAGTTGCTTCAACAAGTTCACGATAAAGAGGTAAAACAATTTCTATCGCTTCTGTTTTAATAAAATCTTCAGCAATCACTTTTAACATCACATTTCCCTTACCGTAATCGAACAACATAAATAACTGTATAAAAACACAGATAAATATAGTTTAGTTAACTTAAGAGATCTACCCTCTTTACAATAAGAAAAGTGCTTCTTTTTTAAATACTAACCATGGGGTGTAATCCATTAAAGTGGTAATAGCATGCCGTTTTGAACAGAAAGCAGTAAACATCTAACATTTATCTTCGATATGAGTGAAAATAGGCGTTTAAATAATGCAGATTCTCTTTATATAATAGCAATTCATTAAGTAATACAGAGAAAGTAGGATTGGGGGTTAACGTGTGGCTTGAACAATTTGGTGTACTCAATATCTGGACATACCTTGCGGGTATGTTTTTTATTATTCTTGTCCCTGGCCCCAATACACTCTATGTACTAAAAACAAGCGCATCCGGCGGTGTTCGCGACGGATATCGTGCTGCATTTGGTGTGTTTTTAGGTGACGCTATTTTAATTTTCCTCGCCTTTATTGGTGTTGCATCTGTAATCAAAGCGTCTCCATTACTCTTTACTATTGTTCGTTTTTTAGGTGCTTTTTATCTTCTCTATTTAGGAATAAAAATTATCCATGCAACTTTTTTCTCCAAAAAGGTACATTCAGAACAAACAACAACTGTACAGAAACACGTTTTTAGAAAAGCGCTTACATTAAGTATGACCAATCCTAAAGCGATTTTATTTTATATCTCATTTTTTGTTCAGTTTATCGATTTTAATTATGCACATACCGGATTATCTTATTTAATACTCGCTTCCATGCTTGAAGCGTTTAGTTTTATCTATCTCTCTTTTCTAATATTTGGTGGTGTTGCCCTTGCTCGTTTTTTTGGCTCACGTAAAAACATTGCCAAACTAGGTAATGGTGTTATCGGGCTATTCTTTATGGGATTCGCGACTAAATTAGCAACATTATCATCATAATTTTTAATAACAGATATCCATTAAAGAAACGGCAATCGAAATAAGGTTATCGTTTTTTTATCTACGATTATTTACGTGTTTTTATAAGAATTCATTCCTATTATTTTATTAAATAGTATTCATTCTCATTTTTATTTGGTTTAAAAAACTGTTTTTTTATTTTAGTGTTGTTATTTAACCTTATTTATTTGATATAAACTTGATTAATATTACTAAAATAAGTTATTCATCGATATATGATAAAATACATAGCCCTGTAAATAGGTATTGAGATGAATAGCCAAATTGTTATTGACTCTAAAAAATGTATTGGCTGTAAGACATGTGAAGTTGTTTGTTCCGTCGGTCATACATTAGAAAAAGATGGAAATGATTTTCTCAATAAAAAGAATTTTCATCCTAGGATCCGCATTATTAAATTAATGCATCAATTCACAGCCTCTGTTTGCCATCAATGTGAAGATGCACCTTGTGCCCAAGCTTGCCAGACAAAAGCATTAGTGCGTGGTGAAAATTTTGTCGAAACACATCCTGAAAATTGCATTGGATGTAGAGCGTGTCTTTTAGCTTGTCCATTTGGTGCCATTGAACTTGAGAAAAAGGCGCATTTAGCACCGATTTCTTGTTTAGATCTTGGTCAGCAATTTCAAATCAATATCGTTAAATGTGATTTATGTCATCATAGAGAACAAGGCCCAGCTTGTGTTGAATTTTGTCCTCAAGATGCCTTAATTTTTGTCTCTGATAATGAATTGTCACAATTGACCGCTGAACGTAGAAAAAATGCTATTTTACGTGAACTACCGACGATGCCTTATTAAGGCCTATGCTTATTAATAATCACCGCGTGATACAAAAGTATAATAGCCTTATTCAGTTTATATAAGGCTATTACTTTTAACTTTTTACCGCTTTGAAATCGCTTAACTGTAGTTATCTATATCGAAACTACCCTACCATCTGGTATCATTGGCGACTTATCAATTTTCTTGCCATAAATAACTTTGTTTTTCACACAACTTATTATTTGAGACTATAGAATATTTTATTGATTTATCATGTTGTTAAGGTATCAAAACAACGAAGAACAAAGCCTTGGTTAGCAAGTTACAGAATAATCAGCAACGATATAGAACCGTAAAAAATGAGCATCCCAAAAGAGCAGTATAATTTCAACAAACTACAAAAACGCTTACGCCGTGATGTTGGGCAAGCTATCGCTGACTTTAATATGATTGAAGACGGCGACAAAATCATGGTCTGCCTTTCTGGTGGTAAAGATAGCTACACGCTACTCTCTATCTTAATGAATCTGCAAAAAAGTGCGCCAATTAATTTTTCACTTATTGCAGTCAATTTAGACCAAAAACAACCCGGTTTCCCTGAACATATTTTACCTGAGTATTTAAATGAACTTGGTGTGGAATATAAAATTGTTGAAGAGAATACCTATGGGATCGTTAAAGATATTATTCCTGAAGGTAAAACAACCTGCTCTTTATGCTCACGTTTGCGCCGTGGTATTTTATATCGCACAGCGACAGAACTGGGTGCAACTAAAATTGCTTTAGGCCACCATCGTGATGATATTTTAGAAACATTATTTTTAAATATGTTCTATGGCGGCAAACTTAAAGGTATGCCACCGAAATTAATGAGTGACGATGGCAAGCAAATCGTTATTCGCCCTCTTGCTTATGCTCGTGAGAAAGATATTGAGCGTTTCGCACAAGCTAAACAATTCCCAATTATTCCATGTAATCTTTGTGGCTCACAACCTAACCTTCAGCGTCAAGTTATTAAAGAGATGCTAAGAGATTGGGATAAACGTTATCCTGGTCGTATTGAAACCATGTTTAGAGCAACACAAAATATTGTCCCATCACACTTATGTGATACTCAATTATTTGATTTTGTGAATATCAAGCATGGTGATGAAGTCATTAATGGTGGAGACTTAGCTTTTGATAAAGACGATATTCCAGCCGTTCCAGTGATGTTCCAAGAAGAAGATGATGAACGTCCTGACTTTAGCCAAAATAAACTCGATATTGTTGAAGTGAAATAATGCACTATCTCCTAAGCCTTGTGTTCAGGGCTTAGGATTTTTATGACTAAATAACCGTCAATAATAAATTTAAGCAAAAAAAAACCGATGTTATTAAACATCGGTGTAATAATGGTCAATTATTCTGTATTAAGAACTCAATATGAGAAAAACTACAATTATGGAGCACAACGTTCATCGCTCAACGTTGTATTCACCTGCGAGAGTTATAATGCCAGATGTTCTATTTTAAAAAATTGATATATCTCAAACAGGGTTAGAGAATTCTTTTTTAAATCCATTTAGTTACGATTAATTTGCTGAAAATTTACAACCATCTACTACGCTTTAACCACCAAGTAACAATCACAATCAAAACAAAGAGAGATAAACAAAAAATGGTAAAGCCATAAGGAAATTCATTTCCGGGTATTCCGCCTAAATTAACACCAAATAACCCTGTTAGAAACGTTGTGGGTAAAAATAACATCGCCATTAGCGACATAGTATAAGTACGTCTATTCATCGCATCGGCCATCATTGATGTTATTTCATCTGCAATCACCGCAGTACGAGAAATACTACTGTCCAAATCCTCTAAACGTCGAGAAAGTCTTTCTGAGATTTCTAACATCGTCACTCTATCGCTATCACTCATCCACGGTAATTTTTCAATAGAGAGTCTTGAAAATACGTCTCGCTGAGGCGCCATATAACGACGTAAAACAATTAGCTGTTTTCTTAATAATGCGAGTTCACCTCTTGCCGGTATTTGTTGATCGAGGATCATATCTTCCAATTCAATTAATTGGTCATGCAGCGTTTCAACAAATTCACCGATTTCATCAGTCACTGCATCAGCCATTGTAATTAGCCAATCACCACTATTTTCAGGCCCATTACCTAGTTCTAACGTATGAATAACAGAATCTACAGAATTGACTCTGCGGTGACGACTTGAAACGATTGTTTGGCTGTTAATATAAATTCTAAAGGCAACAAGCTCATCAGGTCGATCATTAGGATTATTATTAATTGTTTGCAAATTGATGACGATACCTTCACCAATGCGTTGTGCTTTTGGTCTAACATTCTCTGCAAGTAATATATCTTTAGCAATAGGTGGAAGTAATTCTGTTTCTTGTATCCATTGAGCACTTTGTGGTTTGCGGTAATCTAAGTGCACCCAATATGGATTTTCATTTGTTGCAACAGTCTCTGCTGTGATTTCTGTTGCGCCTCCATGCCCATTAAGCTGTGCTGTATAAACAGCATCTGAGTCTTGTATAATAGAGTCATTAATTGTTTTCACTTAGCTTCCTCCATAACCTTTGCTTTAAAGGTAATACTTGAATTCAATACTCAACGATCAAATATGATGAATCTACCTTCATTTTATAACACTATGTTTTGAGCCGTTATTCTATACTTTTTTCTGGTTAACTGTATATCAGTGCTATTTTTATTTAATTCATCTAAAAACTTCTATTTATCTTTATTACTTTAGGATTATTACACTAAATTGAATACCGATAGTTACGTTAGAATATTAATGCTTAAAAAAACAACAGGTAACTTCTTTTATTTGTAGGAAAAAAATCACCTGCTGTAATTTATAATAACTATCTGTTTGGTATATACTAAATATTCTTTAATACATTTATTGCACCCTAAAAATACGGTCATCAATATGAAAAAATTTATCGCTATTCCTTTATTTTTGCTTTTAGCTGGATGCAATGACGCAACTTCAACTGAGAATGCAAATACAGCACCATCTACGGGGACAACAAAAACGCTTCTTGTGGATTCACAACTGTATGATTGTGTTGGCGTCGCGCCAATGAAGTGTATGAAGGTAAAAGAGTTACCTTCTGGTGAATGGTCTCTGTTTTATCAAAATATTGATGGTTTTGAATATAAAGCAGGTACTGAATATACATTAAAAGTTAATGTTACCGATATTCCTAACCCTCCAGCAGATGCATCAAGTGTGAAATATACACTGATTGAAATTGTAGATAAAAAATAGAACATCACACTCCAATTTAGCTCACAATAGGCATTCAAGCTTATTGTGAGTATTTCTACCCATTGCGCTCAATTTCCACTCTCTTCTATTTAAGTAATGTCTCATCATTACACTAGCATTAAAATAATTAACAAATTTCATGTTAATTATTAATTAGCTATTTATACTAATTTGATTTCTTGTTGAGTTTAAAAATAAGCATTAAAACTTTTTTTAAGAGTGATTTCAATAAATTAATATTGAAATCAACATTTATTTTACTAAAAATAGTGTTCTACACATCAACATAGAAACGCTACAATGAAAAAATCAGTTCTTGTTTTAATTAGCTTAGCTTTATCTTATTCTTCAGCATTACACGCTTATGATAAGACATATACTCTCTCTGGTGGCTATATTCATGGCAAAATAAAAGGTGATATAGCAAAAGGAGAAATCATCAGTTATCGTTTTGAAACAGAAAATGCTTGGGGAATATTAATTTCTCTACTACGTTTGAACGCCAATCATAAAGAACATTTTATTGATCCTCGATTTATCACACCTTCAACAATAAAATACCGGACTAAAACCACAAGTCTATTAATCGGCCCAACTTATAGAATAACACCTGAAATTTCTGTTTATGCTCAAATGGGTCCTAATAAATTAAAACATCAGGAAGATAAATATCACCCTGAAATAAATACAACAGATTCCCACATTGTTAATACAACAAGTGTAATTGGTCAAATTGGCATCGATTATAATCCTATTAAGAATATATCATTTAACTTGGGCTATCTTTACTCTGATACCACGGCAAATAAGCGTCATCTTGAATTAAGTGCTTTGCAATTATCTCTTGGATACCGCTTTTAAACGATTTTCTAATCATTTTTGATAATTAGTAATTTAATTTAATAATAAAGAAAAATAAATAGATAACTCTGCTTGTGAGTTTTCTAAACACTCTAATATTTACATTAGACTTTATTATAAATAAGTATTTATATCTATAAATAAAATATTTAACATCAAGTACATTGCACAATTGGTCAAAACAATAGTATAAAAATGTATTAACATATCACCTGCAATGTTTATTCCTTTTGAGTCTCCTTCTGTTTTTATAACAGAGGGATTTTTTTTGTTATAAATATTTTATTAATCAATGTAACAGTTAGATACAATAAAAAGCGTGCAAAAAAGGCATTAAAAATATAATTTATATTTAGACAATAAGTCACCCTGCTTTATTTTGCTACGCCCCTTTTTTTAAAGGGGTTCTTTTTTATTTATACTCTTTTTTATTTTCTTACACTTTCTTAGTAAGATATATATCAACTTATAAATCCCGAAATTTTCACTTTTATTCCTGCTAATAGAATAAAAAAACACCCCAAAGTAGACTTTAACTTTGAGGTGCGATTTATGCTTAATGATTTTATCGCTAAATTAAGATTTTTATATTGGCTTAAATTTAAGCCTCTCATCTAGCTTTTATATTAATGCTTCAGAATATAAAGTGTATGACTATAAGCAACATCTTCTGGATTCTCAATGGGATAACCTTTTAACCACGGCTTAATCAAGCGCCCATTTGTGTATTGATAAATAGGCGCGATTGGCGCATCTTCAGCAATTATTTGCTCGGCGCGGTTATACAGACCATTTCTTTCATTTGTATCAATAGCCATACTAGACAATGCTAACACTTCATCATATTGTTTATTTTGATATTTCGAAATATTACCGGCATGTTTAGAACCTAATAAGCTTAAAAAAGTAGAAGGCTCGTTATAATCACCAACCCATGATGCTCTTATAACATCAAAATCCCCCGAATTTCGGCTATCAATATATGTTTTCCATTCCTGATTGCGTAATTCGACTTTCACGCCTAACTTTTTCTTCCACATAGAAGCAACTGCAATAGCAATTTTCTGATGATTCTCTGAATTATTGTATAGCAATGAGAGTGTTAATGGATTATGAGGGCCATAACCCGCAGCCGCTAACAAGATCTTTGCTTGACTATCTAATTCATCTTGATTGTATTCATCATAAATTGTGGGTTCTGGTGTAAAGTTAGCCGTAACATCAGGTGTAAAATGATTTGCGACTTTTTCACCTGTGCCTAAAACTTTTTCAGTAATAATTTTTCTATCTATTGCCATCGCTAACGCTTTACGTACACGAATATCTTTTGTTGGCCCTGATTGAGTATTAAAAGCATAATAATAAGTCCCTAATTGATCAGGAATATAAACCTCATTAGGAATATCTTTCATTAGTTTATGATATAAGTTTTTGGGGAATGACTCAGTTATATCAATATCACCTGCTAAATAACGTTTTGTCGCGTGTGATTCATGATTAATAGGAACAAACGTTACTTTCGTTAATACTGTATTTTCATGATCCCAATAATAAGGATTTGGTGTTAATACAATTTTTTCATTAACCACTCTGTCTTTTAATACAAAAGCACCATTACCAACTAAATTTCCCACCTTAATCCATTCGGCGCCATATTTTTCAATACTATGGCGAGGGACAGGATATAACGAAAAGTTAGTCGTCAGGCTAGGGAAATAAGAAACTGGGCGTTCCAAGGTTACTTTTAGTGTTTTTTCGTCAAGTGCGGTAACACCTAATTCGGAGGGAGCTAATTTTCCATCAATAATTTTTTGTGCGTTTTCAATAGATGCAAGTGACGCATACCACGCAAAAGGCGAAAGGTTTTTAGGATCAACTAATCTTTGCCAGCTATAAACAAAATCGGTCGCTGTGACTTTTTCACCATTAGACCACTTGGCATTATCACGAAGTGTAAAGATCCATACGCGATTATCTTCTGTACGCCAACTCTGCGCGACACCCGGAATAGGCCGTCCGTGCTCATCTTCTATCGTCAATCCTTCAAATAAATCACGCTGCACTTGTGCTTCTGTTAATCCCACCGCATTAATAGGATCGAGAGAGGCTGGCTCATCTTTTAAATGTCGAACCACTTCTTGTTTGAGAGCTAAAATAGCGCCTGTAGGAACAGTTGCAGCGCAAGCATTCACGACAAACATTTCATTAACAAAAAACGCACATAAAATAACAAAAACTTTGCGCATGTCCACTTCGTCCTGTAATCTATATAAAAATTAAACAAGATAATTATAAGAGCCTCATAAAAAGGCACAATAATAGATGATGAAATTTTTATAAATTTTCGTTTTTCACTATAAATAAAATTACAGTGAAATTTTTAGTAATAATTACACACTAATAATTTTATTAATTATTTAGTCATAATGGTTAGTTTAAAAACTAATAAAGGAGAATAAAATGACACATCAAGTGACTTTACAAGGAAATTCTGTAGACCTAATGGGCAAATTTCCAGAAGTTGGTCAAAAAGCATCTGAATTTTCTTTAGTAAGTAAAGATCTTAATGATGTTTCTTTAGCTCAGTTTGCAGGCAAACGCAAAGTTCTTAATATCTTTCCAAGTGTAGATACTGGTGTTTGTGCGGCAAGTGTGCGCCAGTTTAACAAAGTGGCCAATGAATTAGACAACACAGTTGTTTTATGTATTTCGGCTGATTTACCTTTTGCTCAAGCGCGTTTTTGTGGTGCTGAAGGTTTAGATAACGTTGTTACATTATCAACAATGCGTGGTGCTGAATTTAAAGAAAACTATGGTGTTCTCATTGCATCAGGCCCATTGGCTGGTTTAACTAGCCGTGCGGTTATTGTATTAGATGAAACAGATACTGTTATCTATACACAATTAGTTAATGAAATCACGACAGAACCAGATTATGACAGCGCTTTAAATGCACTGAAATAATCAATAGCATTAATATGCTAAAAACAAACGGGCATCATGCCCGTTTGTTTTTTATACGTGAAATTCAATCAAGGACTACTCCTCTGCTTTATCACTCTTTTTATTCGTAAGATTATATTCTCTTAACTTATTCGCAATGGCGGTATGAGAGATGCCTAGACGTTTCGCTAACTTACGTGTACTTGGATAATCTCGATATAAACGCGCTAAAATAGAAGCTTCAAAGCGTTTTGTCATTTCATCTAATGAGCCTTCTAATAAGCCCTCATCAAATAACGTTTCATCAGTATGTTCAGGTAAAGTAATATCTTGAATTCGTAGTGTATTCCCTACTAATTGCGCCATTGCTTGATAAACTGTATTTCTTAATTGGCGAACGTTACCAGGCCAGCCATACTGAGTTAAATAAACAGATAATTCAGGTGATATGGCGGGTTTAGTGGCTTGCTGCTCAATACAATATTGGTTAATAAAATGCATCGCTAATGGCATAATATCAGATTTTCTTTCTCGCAACGGCGGTAGAGTTAATGTTAATACATTCAAACGATAATAAAGATCTTCTCTAAAGAGTCCTTTTTGCACCAATTCCCACAAGTTTTTTTGAGTCGCACAAATAATGCGAACATTAACATTAACTTCATGCTCTTCACCTACGCGACGAAATGTCCCGTCATTTAAAAAACGTAAAAGCTTAATTTGCATTTGAGGCGACATTTCACCGATTTCATCTAGTAAAACAGTTCCTCTATCGGCCTGCTCAAAAAATCCTTTTTTTCCTTCGACTGCATTAGGGTAAGCCCCTGCCGCATAGCCAAATAATTCACTTTCAACGACATCATCAGGCATTGATGCACAATTGAGCCCCAAAAAAGGGTTTCTAGCACGAGAACTAAGGAAATGACAGGCTTTAGCAAATAAATCTTTTCCAGTACCAGTATCACCCACCAGTAACAATGGCGCATCCATTTTTGCCATTTTTTTTGCACGTTCAACGAGTTGTTTCATTTGAGAACTAACAGCAATAATTTTCTCAAACTCATGATTATCACTGACAATTAATTTTGAGTGATCATGAACAACACCATAATATTTCAATAAAATAAGAGCACCAACACAATGATTAGATTGATTATCATCTGCGAGTTTTATTGGTACTATTTCCATATCAAATTTTTGTTTTTTTAAATTAATTGGAATAATTTCAGCAGAAGGATCTTTTTGTTCTAACCAACGATGAATATTAAAATTAGGGATCAGTTGATTGAATGATTTCTCACTATTATCGTTAGCATCCAATTCAAACAATTGACGAGTTGCTGGATTTTGTAATTGTATTTGGCCTTTAATATTAATGGAAAACACAGGAACTGGCACAGATTCTAACAGTGTCCACATGGCTCGATGTTCTTGTTCTGATGGCATAAATGTAACAGTACGGACATCAATAACACCGTTTATTCGCCGTATTTCCGCCATTAGCGGTTGAAAAATATCAAAATCAATCTGTGAAAAATTCAGGTAAATAAGGCCAATTGGAAATATTTCAATCCCACGTAAATCAATATTTTTTAATACTAATAGATCTAATAATTCACGGGTTAACCCGATGCGATCTTCACAAGTGATCTCTAAACGCATTATAAACCTTCTTAATACTGAATGACCCTGAGCCTATTCTAGATATTATACATAAATATCAAGGAAATAAAGAGTCTTGTCAGCAAAGGTTGACACCACTAGCATTTATTTTTACACAACTAAATTAATCTCCTAATTTTTAAGCAAGATTATTTATGCTTTAAAAAAACCGAATAACGAAAATGAAGAGGTTTTTATTATTTTTTTTAGTTCAAAATCGATAAGATATTCCACGTCCTTTACCAAAGGACTTAATTCTCGACGGATCACCTTTTTGATAGTTTTACATCCATTATCAAAACAAAAGAGGAGATACTCTAATGCGTTTATTGCCTTTTCTTTCTTATCCGACTCAGTCAGATATTCAAAAAATTGGGATATCTCTTTTATTTGAAATGACTTAGGTTGATTTTGGTATTGCCTCTTTTTAATCTCACTAATCGTCTCTCTAAGAATAGGGATTAAAATGCTGAGTTGGTTATCAATATTTGAGACATTAAATGCCGAACTCAGATAACGTTTACGTCTTGATGTAGAGAGTTTCTTTATTACTGAGATTTGTATTTCTTTCATTTTTCAACCTTGTTATAAATATTATTTATTCGTTTCTTCTATTTTTTTATAAATAAAATCCATCACTATTTTTTGAATAGCAAATTAATAAAAAGGTGATGCATCAAAATATATTAAAAAAAATAACCCAATAATAGTTACTTTAGAGTGATATTTAACGCCATCTATCACACTAAAATCAATACTATTTTCTATCAAAAAAAGGAACTTTATGATTAAAATCATGCGCATTTAGCTAGAGACGCACACATTAACCTTTATATACAAATAGTTACAATCATATTTTTTCTTGTGAAAACTGACTCTTTTAAAAAGTTTTTTATTACGATAGTTTCAAATTAAAACAATAACACCATTGGTAATAAAACAACAAAAATACTTTATAACATTAAGCTCATTATTTTAATAATAATATCTTAGTATCTTCGTTGTTAGGGCTATTTTATATAAACAACACCTTACCAATCGTTATATAAAAAAACCGCAGAATTGACTTCCACGGTTTTTATTTAAAATAATTAAAAGGTAAAAAAAATAATTTATTCTTTTTTCTTACTACTAATGGTATTTTTTAATTTTCCGATGAGCTCTTTTCTAAAATCACCTAACTTAGGTTTATTATCATCAATCCATGGTAAAGGACGGCATAATTCCATTGCCTTTATTCCTAATCGTGCTGTTAATAGTCCAGCACCAATACCTTGAGCGGCTCTTGTTGATAATCGTGCTGCAAGATCTTGTGAAAGCCAGTCCATTCCGACTTCTCTAACCAGTTCCGTCGCCCCCGCAAATGCAATATTGACCAAAACAAGACGAAATAGTTTTAAACGACTATAGTAGCCTAATTCGATACCGTAAATTTCAGCAATACGATTAATTAAACGAATATTGCGCCAACCAATAAAAGCCATATCAACCATTGCCAGCGGGCTGACAGCGATCATTAAGGTTGACTCTGCCGCAGAACGACTAATTTCAGCTCTTGCTTGTTTATCCAAAATAGGTTGAACAAGTTGGCTATAAAGTTCTAATACTTCTTTGTCATTATGTGTGTCGTGTAATGCGCTTTGCCAACGAATTAATGCAGGATGTTGTGAGTTAATACCCGCTTGTTTAGCGAGTTTTTCACAAAATGGGCGACCATTTCCCATCGCATGACTATAAAGTAATTCTTTTGCTTTATCTCTTTCATCAGCGCGCTGACGTAAACGATAAATACGACGCCACTCTGTTATAACAGACCCAATACCAGCAACAACAATTAACCCCCCCGCACTGGCTGCACCCAACGCAATCCAGTCAGAGTTTATCCATGAGTCATAAATCCATTGTCCAGTTTGGGCAATAACACTAATCCCTAAAAGGGTACTTGCAATCGTTAATAAACGCTTCCAGACACTTTTTTTCGGTTTTAATATGGATTGAACATCACCTTCTAATTGCCCTTCATTCTCTTCATCCAATTGTGGATCAATAGGCAAAAATTGCTCATTTTCATTAAAGCCAACACCTTTTTTCAAGGTAACTTCTTCTTGAAGTATGGGCTCTTTAAAATCAATTCGCGATTTTAATGGCTCATTCATTTTAATTTATCCCCTAACAAGAACTCCATTGCACTATCCATTCGAATATGAGGAACCGCACTATCTCTTGATATTTGTTGCGGTCTAAAAGATTCGAAACTAAACCCTTGTTTTTCCCAAAATGCTTTTTCAGGCAATCGTTTAGGAACCTCACCGGGAAAATACACCAATGGTGAGTTATCACTTAAACGAAAACCTTTTAAGGCGGGTATTTTTTCTCCATGATGATCAACAATTCCACTTTCAGTGGCTGCAATAGAAGCAAGTCCCATGCAATCAATACTGATCCCTTCAAAAATGGCATTTTGTTTAGCATCTTGAATAAGTTGTTGAAGCAATGACACTAAATTTTCATGTTGATCAACCGTGATATGGTCGGCTTTTGTGGCTGCAAATAGAAGCTTATCGATACACGGTGAAAATAAGCGTCTTAGTAAGGTTCTTTTTCCATAATGAAAACTGCGCATTAATTGTGTTAATGCTTGGCGCATATCATTAAAAACATCTGCACCTTGATTTAAAGGTTGTAGACAATCAACCAAAACAATTTGTCTGTCAAATCCTTGGAAATGATCACGATAAAAACCTTTTACAACATGCTGTCCATAATATTCATAGCGTTGTTTTAACATACCAATATTAGTGCGTTTATCTGCGTTCTTTAATTTAGCAATATCATATTTTTGTAAATCAGCCCACGGGAAAAACTGCAAAACAGGTGCTCCAGCTAATTCACCAGGTAATACAAAACGCCCCGGCTGAATAAAATGAAGCCCTTCTTCTTTACATGCTAATAAATAGTCAGTGTAAGCGGAGGCAATATCAGCTAATAATGTTTCATTCGCTGGTGCAAATGGATCACATTTTTTAAGGAGTAATTGCCAATGTTGTTCTGGTGATGTTCTTTGGTGATTGACCTTATTCATTTGCGCTGACCACTCAAAATAGTCTTGCTCAAGCATAGGTAAATCTAATAGCCACTCGCCGGGGTAATCAACAATTTCTAAATAAAGAGAAGACGTTTCTTTTATAAAACGTGTTAAGGACTCATTAGAGCGATAACGTAGTTGTAAACGAATTTCGCTGACCCCTTTTGTAGGAACGGGCCAACTTGGTGGTGTGTGATAAAGCGCTTCCATTCCTTCATCATACGTAAAACGAGGAATATTTAAATTGTGTTGAGGGATACGTTTTACACCCAGTAGTTGCTTATTTCGTGCAGCCGAAAACAGCGGTAAACGCGCACCAGTATGCACATTAATAAGTTGATTAACTAAAGAGGTAATAAATGCTGTTTTACCACTTCGACTTAATCCAGTTACGGCCAGACGAAGATGTCTATCAACACCACGATTAATAAAAGCAGTAAGTTCATTTTGTAGGCGTTTCATGTTTCTCCCAAGACACTTGACGCGATAGCTTATTAAAACCTGCTTTGATAATAGGTTCAGCTATCAATAGAACCAGCCAACGTAACGGTTTGCTACTTACTCGTTTTAATATACCGCCGGTGATTGCTGCTGGCCCAAATAAAGTGAATAACATTAACCCAAATGTTAACCCTTTTTTGACTAATTGGGCGAATTTATTTGTTTTTAAAGAAACGAATACTTGATTGGAATTCATAATACGCTCCTCAATCAGAAATTTTACTTTCTCACGATACAAGCGTTGAAAAAGATAAGCGGGTAGAAAGAAAGACGCTCCTAAAATGGAGCGTCTTATCAGATTAAATAGCAAAAATATTACAAATCTCGAAAACGTTTATTTAACTGATAAGTAGAAGAGGTAATATAACGTTCCATTTGTTGTAAACGTTTTTCACCTTGCATCAATTGATTATCTACCCCACTTAAAATTTCTTTTAAACTTTCTTGCTGATCTTCACCTTGCTGGTAATTAGCCGGAGCGGGTTCCATAAAGAAACTTAAGACAAGATAAGCAATAATAGTTAAACCAAAAAAGCCAGCAAACAGCGCAATCACCGCAATAACCCTGATAAGTAAAACAGGAATATTAAAATAATGGGCCAAGCCTGCACATACGCCACGGATCACGCCCTCTTGTGGCAAGCGATACAATTGTTTGCTCTGCATCGTCATTATGACTGCCTCCAGTTAGGATGTTCTGCATCAAGTATTTGTTCTAATGTCTTAATGCGCTCCTGCATTTGCTGAGCCTTATCCACCAGCGCGCTCAGTCGCTGCATTTCTTGTTGGGTTAGCTGAACATTACCTCCGCCTTTCTGACCGTTGTAATGCAACCACAGCCAGATAGGGAGAATAAACAAAATAAAAATGGTCAGTGGTATTCCCAGAAATATATAGCCCATTACATATCCTTTATAAGATGGTTATTACGCTTGCTGTTACTCTTTGTTGATATTGATTTTAGCTTTTAATGCCGCTAATTGCGCGCTAATTTCATCATCCGCTTTTAATTCAGCAAACTGTTGGTCTAATGATTTTTCTTTACCTAACCCGTAACTTTGAGCCTCACCTTCCATATGATCAATACGGCGTTCAAACTGTTCGAAACGCGCCATTGCAGCATCCATTTTGCCACTGTCTAATTGACGACGAACTTGACGAGATGAGTTTGCCGCTTGGTGACGCACCACTAAAGATTGTTGTTTTGCGCGTGTTTCAGTTAACTTATTTTCTAGCTCGCTAATTTCACCTTTTAACCGCGTTAGCGTTTCATCAATAATAATCAGTTCGTGTTTCAATGTGTCATTAACTGATGCTACACGTTGTTTTTCGATTAATGCTGCACGAGCTAAATCTTCTTTTTCTTTGATAAGAGCCAATTCGGCTTTATCCTGCCAATCTTTCATCTGTTTTTCAGCTTGTTCGATACGGCGCTCTAATCCTTTCTTTTCAGCTAAAGTACGTGCAGAAGTTGTACGGATCTCAACTAACATATCTTCCATTTCTTGGATCATTAGGCGGATCATTTTTTCAGGATCTTCCGCTTTATCTAATAAAGAAGCGATATTGGCATTAATAATGTCAGCAAAACGTGAAAATATACCCATGATGTTATCCTTAATAGCTTATGCTAATGAGTGACGTTAAATTATTTCAATAATGGCGCACTGTCGTAACGCCTGCATACTTTAGTTAATACAATTTACGTGCCAACTTTAAAAATTCACTTAAGCTATTAATAATAGGTTATTTATATTATTCGCCTATTTTTCAAACACCTGATAGACTGGTAAAAAATACCTCAAGATGGTGAATTTAACCAATGAATGAGAATTTAGAGACAATAATCGGCGTTGATAGTCAATTTATTGATGTATTAGAACAAACCTCAGCGCTTGCTCAATTAAAAAAACCTGTATTAATTATTGGTGAACGGGGTACAGGTAAAGAGTTGATCGCGCATCGATTACACTATCTTGCTCCTTGGTGGCAAGGACCTTTTATTTCAATCAACTGTTCTGCACTCAATGATAATTTGCTTGATTCTGAGCTTTTTGGTCATGAAGCCGGCGCTTTTACTGGTGCTAAAAATCGTCATCAAGGGCGTTTTGAACGTGCGGATGGCGGTTCTCTTTTTCTTGATGAACTGGCGACGGCTCCCATGCTTGTGCAAGAAAAGCTTCTGCGTGTCATTGAATACGGTCATTTAGAGCGCGTTGGGGGCAGTCAATCTCTGCATGTTGATGTTAGGCTTATTTGCGCGACAAATGCAGATTTACCCGCAATGGCGGAAGAAGGTAAATTTCGTGCTGATTTACTTGATAGATTAGCGTTTGATGTTATTCGACTCCCACCATTAAGAGAGCGACGTGCAGATATTATGTTGCTTGCTGAAAGTTTCGCTATCTCAATGTGCCAAGAGTTAGGTTTACCTTTTTTTCCCGGTTTTAGTGATAGTGCGCGTCAAGTGCTTTTAGATTATCCATGGCCGGGTAATATTCGTGAGCTCAAAAATGTCGTTGAACGCTCAGTTTATCGTCATGGAACCAGTGATAACGTACTCAACCGTATTATTATTGATCCCTTCGCTGGTCTTCAAACGCCCAAAATACCCACATTAAAGAAATCGTCTGAAGAAAATTTTTCACTACCTACATTACCGTTGGATTTACGCCAATGGCAAAATGAGGTAGAAAAAAAATTAGTTAATAATGCATTAAAAGAGAGTTTATATAACCAGAAAGAGGCAGCTGAAAAGTTATCATTAAGCTACGATCAATTTAGAGGGCTAATTAAAAAACACCAAATAACAACTTAATTTATTGATATATAACGTTTTTAATTACTGAGAAATTTAGTAAACCGTGGGCAAAAAAAAAGCCAGCACCCGAGCTGGCTAGTAAAAAATACTGGAAGCAATGTGAGCAATGTCGTGCCTTCTGCGGAAAACCTCTTACCGCCGAAGGACAATACGGATGATAATCTTTATCATTAGCATTTGTAAAGCATTTTATTGAGAATTTTTCTCACTTTGTTTTTTTGACTATTTGGGGATAGAAAGTTTTTTAAGTTACAATAGCAAAATCGTTTCTCTAAAAGACATTATTTATGCACCCTATTTTATTTATTGGTACTTTGCTACTCACCTTTACAAGCGCAACTTGTATCGCGGATGTAGCACCAAAAACACAAGCACCATCTATAACGCTTGAGCCAACTCCAATTAATCAAAATGGCTTTGTTTACTGTGTTGATGGCAGTGTAAATACCTTTAATCCACAGTTATCAAGTAGTGGATTAATTATTGATCCTCTGGCTGCACAGCTCTATGACCGTCTTTTAGATGTAGACCCTTACACTTATCGCCTGATCCCTGAAATTGCAGCTCGGTGGGAAACATTAGATAACGGAGCGACATACCGCTTTTATCTACGTAAAAATATCGCTTTTCAACAAACATCTTGGTTTACACCAACACGTAAACTTACTGCTGACGACGTTATTTTTAGTTTTGAAAGAATGATTAATCCACAAAATCCTTTCAATCAAATTAATGGCGGAAAATATCCCTATTTTGACAGCTTAAGTTTTGCCAATAATATCCAATCAATAAAAAGACTAGGTCAATACACAGTAGAATTTAGCTTAAAAGAGCCTGATGCCTCTTTTCTATGGCATTTAGCAACACATTACGCCCCTATTCTTTCTGCTGAATACGCCCAAAATTTAGAAAAATCAGGCGATCAGACACAGCTTGATTGGAAACCAGTAGGAACAGGTCCTTTCTTTCTAGATGAATATCAACCAGGGCAATTTGTTCGTTTATTTAGAAATAAAGATTACTGGAAAGGCCAACCAAAAATGCAACAGGTTGTTATTGATATGGGAGCGGGTGGTACAGGTCGTATATCTAAATTACTCACTGGTGAATGTGATGTTTTAGCCTATCCTGCTGCAAGCCAATTAAAAGTCTTACGTGACGATCCGCGACTAAGACTCACATTGCGTTCTGGTATGAATATCGCTTATTTAGCCTTTAACACCAGTAAACCACCATTAAATGATCTTAAAGTTCGTCAAGCTATTGCTTATGCCATTAACAATGAACGTTTAATGGAATCTATTTATTATGGTACAGCTGAAACGGCAGCATCCGTGCTTCCTCGTGCATCTTGGGCTTATGATAACCGAGCAAAAATTACAGAATACAATCCTGAGAAATCGAAACAAATTCTTAAAGAGTTGGGTCTTGATGGACTGAAATTAAACCTTTGGGTGCCTAGCGCCTCACAATCTTATAACCCTAGCCCATTAAAAATGGCGGAACTTATTCAAGCAGACTTAGCGCAAGTAGGTATTCAAATGAATATTCGTCCTATTGAAGGGCGATATCAAGAAACGAGTATGATGGATCGCTCCCATGATATGACCTTATCTGGTTGGTCAACTGACAGTAACGATCCAGATAGTTTTTTCCGCCCTCTTTTTAGCTGTGCAGCAATTGGTTCACAAACTAACTTAAGTCATTGGTGTTTACCTAACTTTGATGATATTTTGAAAAAAGCGCTTTATAGTCAGCAACTTGCTTCAAGAATGGATTATTATCATGAAGCTCAAGATATTCTTGCTCAAGAGTTACCCGTGTTACCATTAGCAAACTCTTTACGTATGCAAGCATATCGTTATGATATTAAAGGATTGGTATTAAGTACTTTTGGTAATGCGTCTTTTGCTGGTGTTTATCGAGAGGCAGAAGTAGACGAACAAAATCACAAGAAAGAGGCTGTAAAATAATCCATGATTATTTATTCAATACGTCGATTACTTTTATTACTTGTGACACTGTTCTTTTTGTCGCTAGTGAGCTTTAGCCTAAGCTATTACACACCCAATGCCCCATTAAGTGGAGCATCACTCATCGATGCCTACTTTTTTTATACCCATAATATGGTCCATTTTGATTTTGGTATTTCTTCTATCAATGGTGAACCTATCAAAGCACAATTGGTTGAAGCACTTCCAGCAACCATGGAGCTTTGTACATTAGCCTTTCTTTTTGCCCTTATTGTCGGCATTCCTGCTGGCATTATTGCGGGGGTTTGGCGCAATAAATCCGCCGATATTATTATCAGTAATTTCGCGCTCTTAGGTTTTTCTGTGCCTGTATTTGGGCTTGCATTGTTGTTAACGCTTTTCTTCTCACTAAAATTAGGTTGGCTACCTGTTTCAGGCCGTATTGATTTGCTTTATAACTTGAAACCTATTACAGGCATTGCATTAGTGGATGCATGGTTATCTGATTCACCTTATCGCCAACAAATGATCATTAACGTATCACAGCATCTCATTTTACCCGTAATAACGCTAGCTATTGCACCAACAACCGAAGTTATTCGATTAATGCGAAATAGTACTGAAGAAATTATGTCAGAGAACTACGTAAAAGCTGCCGCAACTCGAGGTCTCTCACGTTTTACAATTATTCGTCGCCATATTCTTCATAATGCTTTACCCCCTATCATCCCTAAATTAGGCTTACAGTTCTCCACCATGCTGACATTAACGATGGTGACAGAAATTGTATTTAACTGGCCAGGGCTTGGCCGTTGGTTAGTTACAGCAATCCGCCAACAAGATTACTCTGCTATTTCAGCCGGCGTCATGTTGGTGGGTTCTATGGTCATTATTGTCAACGTCTTATCAGATATTGTGGGCGCAATGAGCAACCCAATGAAACACAAGGTGGGATATGCCTTTAGATAGCCAATTTTATAAAGAGAAAAAAACACCTTCACCCGCTGCGGTGATTTGGCAATGTTTTTCTAAAGACGTTATCTCAATGGTAGGGTTTTATGGCGTCCTTTTTCTCTTAGTGCTCAGTATTATAGGCCCTTATATTGCGCCTTATGCACTCGACCAACAATTTTTTGGCCATCAACTGACGCCGCCATCTTGGTATCAAAACGGTAATGTTTCCTATTTCTTTGGTACAGATGATTTAGGGCGTGATGTCTTTAGCCGAATTTTAATTGGTACAAGCATGACCTTTGGTGGTGCATTTATTGTCACTTTTGCTGCGACACTAATGGGATTAATTATCGGTTGTTTTGCTGGTATGACCCATGGCTTAAAATCCGCCATTCTCAATCATATATTAGACACACTATTATCAATTCCATCCCTATTGCTTGCTATTATTGTTGTGGCTTTTGTAGGAACAAGCCTTGGCCACGCAATGATAGCTATTTGGCTGGCGCTGTTACCTCGTTTAGTCAGAATGATTTACTCTGCGGTTAATGATGAATTAAACAAAGAGTATGTTATTGCTTCTCGACTCGATGGTGCATCGAACATTTCCATTTTATGGTATACCGTACTGCCTAATATTACGCCTGTATTAGTTTCTGAATTAACACGCGCCTTCTCAATTGCTATTCTTGATATTACAGCATTAGGTTTTCTCAATTTAGGTGCCCAACTTCCTTCACCAGAATGGGGAGCGATGTTAGGTGATTCATTAGAGTTAATTTATGTTGCTCCTTGGACTGTCTTAATTCCGGGCGCCACAATTATGATAAGCGTTTTATTGGTGAACCTTTTAGGTGATGGTTTACAGCGTGCAATAAATGAGGGAGTTGAATAATGCCTTTATTAGATATACGCAATTTAACCATTGAATTTATGACACCCGATGGCCCAGTAAAAGCGGTAGATCGTGTTTCTATAACCTTAAATGAAGGTGAAGTGAGAGGCCTTGTTGGTGAATCGGGATCGGGTAAAAGCTTAATTGCAAAAGCAATTTGTGGCGTTACAAAAGATAATATCAGTGTGACAGCCGATCGCTTCCGTTTTGATGATATCGATTTACTTAAATTATCACCAAGAGCGCGACGCCGTGTCATTGGTCATAATGTCTCAATGATTTTCCAAGAGCCACAATCTTGTCTTGATCCTGCTACAAAAATTGAGCAACAGCTTATACAGGCAATTCCTGGGTGGACTTTTAAAGGCCATTGGTGGCAACGCTTTCATTGGCGGAAACGCCGCGCAATTGAACTATTACACCGTGTAGGTATTAAAGATCATAAAGACATTATGCGCAGTTACCCTTATGAGTTAACTGAGGGTGAGTGCCAAAAAGTGATGATTGCCATTGCTATCGCCAATCAACCTCGATTGCTTATTGCGGATGAACCGACTAACGCAATGGAGCCAGCAACACAAACCCAAATTTTTCGTTTACTGACTCGACTCAATCAAAATAACAATATGACCATTTTATTGATTAGCCATGATTTGCAATGGATGAGTAAATTGGCGAATAAAATTACGGTTATGTATTGTGGTCAAACCGTCGAAACAGCCTCCCCTGACGAGTTATTGGTGACACCTTATCACCCTTATACTCAAGCGTTGATCCGCTCTATTCCCGATTTTACCAACTCATTAGCACATAAGAGCCGTTTAAATACATTACCCGGCGCAATCCCTTCTCTTGAGCATTTACCTGTGGGTTGCCGTTTAGGGCCTCGCTGCCCTTATGCGCAGCGACAATGTATTGAAGCACCTCGGTTACGTTTATTTAAAAACCATGCCGTGGCTTGTCATTTTCCGTTAAATGTGGAGCCAACAGATGTTCGATAAACTGCTTGAGGTGAAAAATTTATCAAAAACATTTCGCTATCGTACTGGATTATTTCGGCGTCAGCAGTTAGAAGCCGTAAAACCCGTGAGTTTTTCGCTAGAACCCAAGCAAACTTTAGCTATTATTGGTGCTAATGGTTCGGGAAAATCGACACTCGCGAGAATGTTATCAGGTGTGACTGAGCCTACGGGTGGTGATATTTTTATTAATGGGCATCAACTGACTTTTGGTGATTACCCTTATCGTAGCCAGCGAATTAGAATGATATTTCAAGATCCCACTAACTCATTAAATCCGCGCCAACGTATCGGTCAAACATTAGAGATCCCTTTACGACTGAATACGGACTTAAGTGCGATTGAGCGTGAGAAACGAATTTACCAAACATTACGTCAAGTGGGTCTTTTGCCTGAGCATGCAAACTATTATCCGCATATGTTTGCATCAGGTCAGCGCCAACGAATTGCGCTTGCACGAGCATTGATATTACAACCTCAAGTCATTATTGCCGATGAGGCAATAGCTTCGCTGGATATGTCTTTACGCTCGCAAATTATAAACTTGATGTTAGAACTGCAAGAGACTCATGATATTGCCTATATTTATGTGACACAAAACTTAGGCATGACAAAACATATTAGCGATAAAATCATTGTGATGGATAATGGCGAAGTCGTTGAACGTGGCAATACCGCGGAAGTTCTTGCATCACCATTACATGAAGTCACTCGAAGATTGGTAGCAAGTCACTTTGGTGAAGCCTTAACAGCAGAAGCTTGGCGTCAAGATTTGACTTAAGTGTAAACAATATAAGCATAATGTTGATTGCACATTATTTCACCCTTTTTCCTTAACTCCTCGGAGGTGCTAGGGAAATTAAACAAATTTACAAATGTCGTGGTAGAATCAGCCACGTTTATTAACAATAAGCGTGATAACCTAACAGATAAATAAAACTGTGAATGATGTTATTATCGCGATTTACGAAAAAACAAGGATACAGCTATGGGCTTTATGACCGGCAAACGCATTCTTATTACTGGTGTTGCTAGTAAATTATCAATTGCTTATGGTATTGCCAAAGCTATGCGTGACCAAGGTGCAGAACTTGCATTTACTTACCAAAATGAAAAACTGAAACCACGCGTTGAAGAATTTGCAGCATCATTAGACTCAAATATCGTATTAGAGTGTGATGTGTCAAAAGACGAAAGCATCGATACTATGTACGCAGAACTTGCAAAAGTTTGGCCTAAATATGATGGTTTTGTTCACTCTATCGGTTTTGCTCCTGCTGACCAATTAGATGGCGATTACGTTAATGCAGTAACGCGTGAAGGCTTTAAAATTGCTCACGACATCAGTGCATACAGCTTCGTTGCAATGGCGAAAGCAAGCCGTGAAATGCTAAATCCAAATTCAGCGCTGTTAACTCTGACTTATTTAGGCGCTGAACGTGCAATCCCTAACTATAACGTTATGGGTCTAGCGAAAGCCTCTTTAGAAGCTAACGTTCGTTATATGGCAAATGCTATGGGTCCTGAAGGTATTCGTGTTAACGGTATCTCTGCTGGCCCAATCCGTACATTAGCGGCATCTGGTATCAAAGATTTCCGTAAAATGTTAAGCCATTGCGAGTCAGTAACGCCTCTGCGCCGTACTGTAACAACCGAAGATGTTGGTAATACAGCAGCATTCCTATGCTCTGACTTATCTGGTGGTATCACCGGTGAAATCATTCACGTAGATGGCGGTTTCAGCATCGCTGCAATGAATGAATTAGAACTAAAATAATTTTGTTCTATAAATAATAGAAGCCAGCCTTACTGTTCAGGCTGGCTTTTTTATGGTTTTTTATGTTGCTTCTACGCTTTTTACTCTTACCTCTATTAAATACCCGTTTTTTATCTAATATCTCCCTTTTTCCTTTCATTTTTAATATCATAACTCTGTTAGATAAATTTCACTTTTGTTTTTTAGCTTATTCCTATAATCTTTTCTTTATATTAGCGATAAAATAATTACATATTAATAAAAGGATTTAATGTATGAAGAAATTTAGATTTCTGTTTTATATTTTTGCTCTTATTGGTGCAATTATTTTTGTTGTGGCTTTATTCGTTATTAAATCTGAATTAAATGTAGTAAGAAATGGAATAGAAACAACAGGCGTTGTTATTGACCAAAGTGTCAGTAAGTCTTCTGGTGGCAGCTATTTTTATCACCCTATTATTCAATTCAACACAGCAGATAATAGAGAAATAACGTTCCGTTCACCGGAAGGTGGTAGTCAATCTCGCTTTTATCTTGGTGAAAAAATTAATATTATTTATCTTCCAAATGATCCACAAAGAGCCACGATAAACAACTTTTTAGGCTTATATGGCGCGGGGACTATATTAAGTATTTTTGGACTGGTATTTGCATCAACAGGGCTTATCCCTTTGTATTTTATCAGAAGAAGAGCCACAAGGGATCAACGATTAAAACGCGATGGAATGCCTATCAATGTAAAAATATCTGAAATTATTATTAATAACCATATCCGTTTTAATCACCGTTCTCCCTATCAAATTATTGCTGATTATCATGATACATTAAACAATCGATTAATTCGTTATAAAAGTGGTTATATCTTCTTTGATCCCACACCTTATATTAATAGGGAACTGGTTACCGTTTATGTTGATAAAAAGAACCCCAAAATTTATTACCTTGATATTTCATTTTTACCTTCATTTGAAGAGTCATAAATAAATGTTCTTTATATTTAAAAATATAGGGAGCATTTATTTTCGTGTAATTTCATCAATTAACCGTCTTGTTCACAAATTTACAAAAGCCTTTTTTATTCGCACCTTTTGAGTTTGCTAATTTCTTAGAACCTCTTATCATCTTATATTAGTAAAGATATTCTGATATCTGTAAGTTAATTCACCACCTCATTGATAGGGAGCTATTCAATATGAAATTGTACTACACGCCAGGTAGTTGCTCACTTTCCCCTCATATCGTTTTACGTGAAACAGGTTTAGATTTCTCAATAGAGCGCATCGATTTACGTGCTAAGAAAACAGAATCGGGGAAAGATTTTCTAACCATCAACCCAAAAGGCCAAGTCCCTGTCCTTCAATTAGATAATGGTGATATTTTGACTGAAGGTGTTGCAATTGTGCAATACCTAGCAGACTTAAAACCTGATAGAAATTTAATTGCATCCCCAAAATCGCTAGAACGTTATCATCAAATTGAGTGGTTAAACTTTCTTGCAAGTGAAGTGCATAAAGGCTATGGCCCGCTATTTTCACCAGATACACCTGAAAGCTATGTACCTGTTGTTAAAACGAAATTAAAAAGTAAATTCGCTTATATTAATGATGTATTGAGCAAACAGAAATATGCCTGTGGTGAGCATTTTACGGTTATTGATGCCTATTTATTTACCTTAAGCCAATGGGCGCCGCATGTTGGTTTAGATTTAACTGATTTAACACACCTACAAAATTACCTAAAACACATTGCACAACGCCCTAATGTACACAGCGCACTGGTCACTGAAGGGTTAATTAAAGAGTAAGTTAAAACGTAATAAAAATAATCTTAATACAATAAAAAAGCGGACGTAATATTTATATCCGCTTTTTCTTTTCTTAGAATTTGTGTGGTTTAATCTAACTGTGTTGCGCAGAATCTGTGTGTTGGATGCACCATTTGATCTTGAGCAGCAACGAGTTGCAGTTCGTACTCATTCATCTCTTTCGTTTTTAGCATCACTTCATAAACTGCCGCGGCAACGTGTTCTAATGCCATTTGTAATTCAACGCCTTTGAGTAAATCCACCAGCATTAAACCACTTGTTAAATCACCAACACCCACAGGTTGACGCTCACCAAAATCAACTAATGGACGGCTAACATGCCAACTATGCTCTGCGGTTACTAGCAGCATTTCAAAACGATCATGACGATATCCAGCACGTGATAAGTGTTTTACTAATACAATCTTAGGGCCTTGTTTACACAATTCACGGGCAGCATTTACGCATTCATCAACATTATGAAGAGCTTTGCCACCACTTAATGTTTCAAGCTCTAATAAATTAGGTGCAATAATATCACTAATAGGTAATGCTTCTTCACACAGCACGCCGGAAACAGCAGGAGGAACAATACACCCTTTTTCAGGATGTCCCATTACAGGATCACAAAAATACCATGCGTTAGGATTCGCTTGTTTTACTTTTTTAACAATATCAACAATGCGCAAACCTTGTTCAGCCGATCCCAAATAGCCACTTAATACTGCATCACATTGTGAAAGTTTACCGATTGCGGCAATACCATCAACAATCTCAGTAATATGTTCTGCTGACATAACACAGCCAGTCCATTTTTCTGGATATTGTGTGTGATTTGAAAATTGCACGGTATTTAGAGGCCAAACATTCACCCCCATACGACGCATTGGAAACTCAGAGGCGCTGTTACCTGCATGACCGAAAACAACATGTGACTGAATAGAGAGTATATTTTTCATGACATAAACCGATTATTGTGAATACACACAACACCCAAGCTTTATCATCATAGGCGAGGTATATACGTTTATTTATTGTTATTAAGAAAAAGGGCAACTCACTGGCTGCCCTTTACTGTCAATTATTTCCAGATAACAAGGCAGTAATGTTTTTTACCACGACGTAAAATGGAGTAGTGACCAAATAAGAAATCTTTTTCTTCAAAGACGTATTCAGGGTTGTCTTGTTTTTCGCCATTAATTGAAACTGCGTTAGAGCCAATCATTGTACGAGCCTGACCGCGAGAAGGAACTAATTCTGCGTTAACCAGCGCTTGTTGTAAATCACTGCCTTTTTCTAACTCAATTGTTGGCATACCATCTTGTGCTAATTGTTCAAGGTCAGCTTGTGTTAAGTCTGTAATTGCACCAGAGAATAAGCTTTCTGTAATACGTTTAGCGGCGATTAAACCTTCGTCACCATGAACCAAACCAGTAACCAGTTCTGCTAATACACGTTGAGCACGAGGCGCTTGACCGCTATTTTTATCTTCTTCTTCGAGTGCATTAATTTCTTCAATGCTCATAAATGTGAAGAATTTTAAGAAGCGATAAACGTCAGCATCGGCTGTATTGATCCAGAACTGGTAGAATTTGTATGGGCTTGTTTTCTTAGGATCTAACCAAACCGCACCACCTTCTGTCTTACCGAATTTAGTTCCATCAGATTTAGTAATTAATGGTACAGTCATACCAAATACTTGTTTCTGATTGAAACGACGGGTTAAATCGATACCTGAAGTGATATTACCCCATTGATCAGAGCCACCGATTTGTAATTCAACACCTAAATGCGTATTTAATGACGCAAAGTCATAAGCTTGTAATAGGTTATAGGCGAATTCAGTAAAAGAGATACCCACATCGTCACGGTTTAAACGTTGTTTAACCGCTTCTTTGTTGATCATTTGGTTCACAGAGAAGTGTTTACCGATATCACGCAGGAATGTCAGCACATCCATTTGACCAAACCAGTCATAGTTGTTTGCTAATTCCGCACTGTTTTCACCACTGTTGAAATCTAAAAAAGGTGACACTTGTTTACGAATTTTCTCTACCCATTCGTGAACAGTATCTTGGGTATTCAGTTTGCGCTCGGTGGCTTTAAAACTAGGATCACCAATTAGACCCGTTGCACCACCCACCAACGCCACAGGCTTATGCCCGGCTAGTTGGAATCGTTTTAAACACAGCAAAGGAACCAAATGCCCCAAGTGCAGGCTATCAGCGGTAGGATCGAAGCCACAATAGAGAGCGATAGGACCTTGCTCCAAACGCTCAACTAAAGCTGCCTCATCCGTGACCTGAGCGATTAGCCCACGCTCCTGCAATTGTGTGATTAGGTTCTTGCTAGACATCAATGACTCCATCGGTTTATTGTTTTTTGTCTATTTAAAATATAAGTGAAACACAAGTGGTATAGCATAAAGCGCCACTACATTAAGTACCAGTAGAAAAAGACTTTTTGAGACAAATTTATTAATACCCCATTCATTAAGGTGCTAATCGCTCAATATCCCATCCTTCTGGTGATTTTTGGTAGATAAAGCGATCATGTAAACGATTTTCTCGTCCTTGCCAAAATTCAACAGAATCAAATGTCACACGATATCCACCCCAGAAACTCGGTAATGGCACTTCCCCATTTTGGAATTTCTGTTTTAATTCCAGAAACTTACTTTCTAACACGCCTCTTGCGGAAATGCGAGAAGACTGTTGAGAAGCCCACGCTGCAATTTGACTATCTTTAGGGCGACTATGGAAATATTTAATAACTTCAATAGGAGAAAGTTTTTCCGCTTTTCCTAAAAAACAAACTTGTCTTTCTAATGGATACCAAGGGAATAATAAACTGACTCGTTGATTGTGCTCTAAATGACTCGCCTTGCGACTGCCCAAGTTGGTGTAAAAGACTAAGCCATGTTCATCGAAATGTTTTAATAACACGATACGTTGGTAAGGTTGTCCATTTTCATCAACCGTGGCAACACACATTGCAGTAGGATCACTCAAACGTGCTTCACAGGCCTGTTTTAGCCACTTTTCAAACAACACTAATGGCTGTTCAGTTAACTCATGACGTCGTAGTCCACCCTTCATATATTCGCGGCGTAAATCTGCAACATCAATAAAATCAAGTTCTGTCATTTTTCACTCTCTCTTTTGAGAAACTGCGTTCAGCATATCACGCTTAACGAGGATTTGTAGGGTAAATCGCCCCTAAAACGGTTTCTCTCGATGCCCCTGTTACAGAAGGCAAATTCCCTGATTCATTTGCAATAGTGCGAGCAGCTAACCAAGCAAATGCCAACGCTTCCATATCATCACCACTTAAACCATATTTATCCGTTGTTGCGACTTCTGTACCCGGTAATAATGAAGCTAAGCGATGCATAATTTGCCCATTTCGCGCCCCTCCGCCACAAACAAGTAAACGTTCACATCCACCGTTTAATTGGATCTGTTGCACAATACTTATCGCGGTTAATTCAACTAGCGTTGCTTGTACATCTTCAGGAAAAACATTAGGTACTCTTGCTAAATGGTAATTTAACCATTGTGTATTGAAATATTCTCGCCCTGTACTTTTAGGTGCTGAACGTGAAAAGTAAGGATCTGAGAGCATATCTTTCAATAAAGTTGCGTTTACAGTACCAGTAGCCGCCCATTTGCCATTATCATCATAGGGTGTTTGGTTATGGATCCAATTCCAACTATCTAATAGCATATTTCCTGGCCCCGTATCGTAGCCTTTG
This sequence comes from Proteus alimentorum, assembly GCF_002607735.1. Taxonomy (GTDB): domain Bacteria; phylum Pseudomonadota; class Gammaproteobacteria; order Enterobacterales; family Enterobacteriaceae; genus Proteus; species Proteus alimentorum. The sequence goes on along the minus strand of NZ_NBVR01000031.1, from coordinate 74,351 downwards.
ACTGCTATTCCGGGTAATAACAATGAGATATTGGCGATACCACCAATATTCAAAATCACTCGTTTTTCAACAGAATGTCCCAATACGGCAAGATGAAAAGCAGGTACTAAAGGGGCACCTTGTCCACCGTAAGCAATATCTCTGCGACGAAAATCACCGACTGTTGTAATGCCTGTTAGGGCAGCAACACGGTTGTTGTCACCAATTTGCATAGTAAATGGCATATCACTTTCTGGCTCATGCCAAATGGTTTGTCCATGACACCCTATCGCCGTAATATCACTCGCACTCAGTTTTACTTTTGCGAGTAATTCTATAATTGCTTGCGCATAAAGTTCGCCCAATTGGGCATCTAATAGACCGATTTCATGCAAGGTAGCTGGTTGCCCTTGGCAAACAGCTAAAATTCGTTGGCGTAGGTTTTGTGGATAAGGCAGAAAGTGATTTTCTTGTTGTGCAACGAACTTATTATTGATTGCAGCTAATACAACATCAACACCATCTAAGCTTGTGCCAGACATCACGCCAATGTACCGCCCTGCTATCATGTTCTTTTCCTTATAATCAAGATGATGCAAATTTTTAACATATAATGTTATATTCTCTGTTTTCAGAAATCTCTTCTGTTTTTACTATCGGCCTTTACTATATAGTAAGCTATATATTATTAAAATCAGTGTCGACATACGCAAAAAACGAGCTATAACTGATACTAGATAACATTGGTATAATCTGAGCCATTTACCTCAGGTTTTCTTTAGGAGTGACTATGTTTAAGCATTTACTTATTGGTCTTTTCACAATGACTGTACTTACTGGTTGTGTGAATACAAATTCACTATCCGGCGACACTTACACCGCAAGCCAAGCAAAACAAGCTCAAAATATTACTTATGGTACAGTGGTTTCTGTACGTGCAGTGAATATTCAAGCGGGTAGCGATGAGAATATTTTAGGCGCTATCGGTGGTGCCGTTCTTGGCGGTATGTTAGGTAACACGGTGGGCGGTGGTACGGGTCGTAATCTTGCAACAGCCGCGGGTGCAATTGCAGGTGGTATGGCAGGGCAACAAGCACAAGGTGCTTTAAATACCACTAAGGGTGTTCAAATTGAAGTTCGCTTAGATACTGGTAAAACTGTCGCCATCGTTCAAAAAGCAGATAATACTGTTTATAGCCAAGGTCAACGTGTTGCAGTTATTGGTAACGGAAATAACTTAACTGTTTCTCCTCGCTAATTAGCAACAAAAACAGGCAACATTAAAGTTGCCTGTTTTATTTTATGACTCAATAATAAGTAACCTAAAGAGAGCTCGAATATATAATCTAATTATTACAATTAGAACTATGTAATGATATTCGTTATATACTCGTCATATTTCAAGTTTCAATGTTGTTGACATCGTTTACTCGCACCAGTTACATATTTTATATGTTCCTAGTGATTCATCCACTTGTTATCTAGCTGAAAAATGAATTATTTAGAGTATAGTTATCATCATGTAATTAATATTATTTAAATAGAATATATATTAAATTTGAAATTATTAGTCATTTAATCTATTTATATTTTTTTCTATTTTTTGAATTGTACCTATTAGTCTTTCGATTTCGTCTAGTTGAATACCACCTAATATTTCTCGTCTCGTTTTTTCTATAACAGTATAAACCTCATTAATAAAAGGCTCAGATTCTTTTGTTAATTTTATACGTTTTGCTCTACGATCATTTGCACATGTATGCCGACATATCAGTTTTTTTTCTTCCAGTTGATCTAAGGTTCTCACTAAAGACGGTTGCTCGATTCCTATTGCTTTTGCCAATTGGATTTGTGACTGCTCTGGAGGTAATTTGCTGATATTGTATAAAGTAACCCAATGGGTTTGGGTTAATTTTAATGGTTTGAGACGATGATCAATTAAAGCACGCCATAATCGAACTAAACGCGCTAAATCAGCTCCTAATGTTGATTCCACTTATCTCTCCTTAATTAGCATTTTCAGTCAACTTATTACAAAGTTTAGATATTCATTTTTAATACAATATTTACCTATTCTTTTTAATTAAAATATTACCTTTAATAACTAATATAGTTATAATCCTATTTATCAGATAAGTAATTATTTTCCAGATATAATTAAACCATTTCTTTCTAGAAAAGAAAGTTCATAAAGAATAACCTTGTTATAAAAACTAATCTATATTTTTTTACATAATAATTATTATTATTTTAAAACCCAAATACAAAGAGGGAAAAAACAACAATATAATCAAATCCTTACAAATACAACCGAACAATAACACTTTAAATCTGTATTTTTATATTAATAAAGAAAAAATAATAAACCACACAACTACAATAAATAACAATAATGAATTAAAACGATAGTTAATTATTGTTTTAATATTAAAAAATAAGTGGAAGATTTAAAATAAATTGAGTTGTTCGTTCTCTTTTTCAATTGAAGAACCCCATTTTTTTAATGTTCTTAAATAACGTTGCTGACAAAGTCGTAATATATTTCTTTTCTCTTGTTGGTTCATTGTTGACCAATTAAACCGCTCTTGACGGCTACGATAGCACCCAACGCAATATCCTTGTGCATTCATTTCACAACGCCCAATACAAGGGCTAGGAATATCAAAAAATTCTAATTGTTCTTGCATTTGATTTTCCCTCCCTATTGTTTGTTACAATAGAGTATAGTTAATAGAGATATTATCTGCACAACAGGATTTATTGAACTGTTGAAGGCGTAGTAAAATTGAACTTTAGGGCTTTAACGCGCTATAGTACTCCGCCATCAGTTTATCTGTAGGGTTTAATCATTAAAAAAACACAAGAGGTTTATATGCGAGTACTTCATACCATGATCCGTGTGGGCGATTTACAACGTTCTATCGACTTTTATACCAAGGTTTTAGGTATGCAACTTCTACGCACTAGCGAGAATGAGGAATATAAATACTCGTTAGCTTTTGTTGGTTATGGTGATGAAAGCACCGGTGCGGTTATCGAGTTGACCTATAACTGGGGTGTAAACAGCTACGAAATGGGAACCGCTTTTGGGCATGTGGCATTAGGTGTTGATGATGTTGCTGCAACCTGTGAAGCCATTCGCCAAGCTGGCGGTAATGTTACCCGTGATGCAGGCCCAGTAAAAGGTGGCTCAACAATTATTGCTTTTGTTGAAGATCCTGATGGATATAAAATCGAACTCATCGAAAACAAAAGTGCAAGTCACGCTCTAGGTAACTAATTTTTATTAAAACCAGAAAGATAACATGTGTATCTTTCTGGCCTTACTGATTATCAATTTCCGATATTCTATTTTTATCGGATAAGTACAATTTAATGCCTGATATAAATAATCCCAATAAGCTTTGTAACCGTTTTCGGGGTTACTACCCTGTTGTTATTGATGTTGAAACAGGTGGATTTAATGCGAAAACAGACGGTTTACTTGAAATCGCCGCCATTACATTAAAAATGGATGAACAAGGTTGGCTAAAACCTGATAACACATTACATTTTCATGTTGAACCCTTTGAAGGGGCTAATCTAGAGCCAGCAGCCTTAGAATTTACAGGTATTGATCCAACCAATCCTTTACGTGGTGCAGTCAGTGAATATGAAGCCTTTCATGCCATTTTTAAAATGGTACGTAAGGGAATGAAGGATGCAGATTGTAATCGCGCCATTATTGTGGCTCATAATGCAAATTTTGATCACAGCTTTGTAATGGCTGCTGCTGAGCGTGCAGGATTAAAACGTAATCCTTTTCACCCTTTTGCCACCTTTGATACGGCGGCTTTAAGTGGATTGGTATTAGGGCAGACAATTTTGGCTAAAGCCTGCATCACTGCGGGTATTCCCTTTGATAGCAAATTAGCGCATGGCGCGTTATATGATACTAATCGCACATCATTACTTTTTTGTGAATTAGTTAACCGTTGGAAAAAGCTTGGTGGATGGCCATTGCCTACACCCTGAAGCCATGATTCCACTGATACATTATGAATAACAGAAAAAAGCCAGTTCAAATATTGAACTGGCTTTTTTACTGAAGATCTCATTATTTTTATGCGTTTCAATACCGAAACGATAAAAATTAATTACTGTGCTTCTTCTTCACCACGATATTTATCAGCAGTCTCTTTTAATAACTTCTGTAATTCACCGCGCTGATACATTTCTAAAATAATGTCACATCCACCGACTAATTCACCATCTACCCATAATTGTGGGAAGGTTGGCCAGTGTGCATATTTTGGTAATTCTGCACGAATATCTGGGTTTTGCAAGATATCAACATACGCAAAACGCTCACCACAAGCAGAGATAGCTTGAACTGCCTGAGCAGAAAAACCACAACTTGGTAATTTTGGTGAACCTTTCATGTATAAAATAATTGGGTTTTCATTGATCTGGCGTTCAATTTTTTCAATAGTCGTCATTTGTAAGTCCTTACAGCCTTTTATATTCGATATGCTTTATAGGGGAAAACATGAAAGAAGAATACCACTTTATATTAGAAACCTCTATATAAGTTTATTTCTCGATATAAAACAATAGGTTGTTATTAAACCACGTGGTTACTGATGAAAAAACACACCATAAAGCATAAAAAAACAAATCAATAGGTTACAGATGGTGATGAGTGTGTTCTATCTTATTATTTCACCTTTTATTTTTAAAGAGGAGTAACGTTTACATCAAAATCAATACATTAAATTTCATAATCTATACATTAAGATAAAACGCTACCTTCTTAAAAGGATATAATGTATATAAATAGGTTTATTATAAAACCTGATGAGTATTAACTATGGACATGATTTTGCTGTTTCTTTTAGTGGGATGTATCACTGGCTTTTTTGCTGGATTACTTGGCATTGGAGGCGGTGCAATCATTGTTCCTGTAGTTATGTATGTAGTGAGTCAACAAGCCATTCCAACAGATATGGTGATGAAAATTGCCTTATCTACCTCATTTTCTGTCATTATATTTTCCACAGCCTCTTCAGCGTATTCCCATAACAAACATAAAGCCATTTTATGGCAACAATTTCCTCTATTATCTATCGGCACTATCATTGGTATGCTTGTTGGGACATTTCTGGTACAAAAAATGTCAAACACGATATTGCAAATCGTGTTCTGTATTTTCATGGTATATACCATCTATGGATTATTAACTAAAAAGAAAGAAGCAGAACGCATTGAAAACGTAAAAGATCCTATTGTTTCAAAACTGGCGTTAACCAGTGGTGGCTCTTTAATTGGCTTTATATCCAGTTTTATCGGTATTGCTGGTGGTACTATCACTATTCCTCTTTTAAGTCATTGGGGATTTAATACACGTAAATGTATTGCAACCTCTTCAATGATTGGTGTCATCATCGCTTCCATTGGCACAATTATGGGTGTTATCTATGGTTGGAATCAAACAAATATTGATGACTATTACTTCGGTTTTATCTATTTACCTGCCTTTATCGGAATAAGTATCACCAGTATTCTCTTCGCCCCTGTTGGTGTAAAAGTTGCTTATCGCCTACCTATTCCGAGAGTTCGCCAAATATTTGCACTATTCTTATTCTTAGTTGTCGTGAAAATGATGTATACACTAATAATGGAGTAAGCAGAAAATATACAATTAGAAGATACTGCTTCTGATCACAGTCGATATTTTACTGCTTTACGAGTCACTCTGAGGGATATACTCTTATGAGTATAATTAATCTATATGGCTTATAACTATAGATAAAAGATATTTAGCTGTTATTTCAGCAGATTTTTGTTAAAATAATTAGCAAAATAGTAACAACTTAGTGATTCATTTGCCTCGTTCTATCAATTCAAATGATTTTGATGGAATGATTTCAGGCACAAAACCCGAAATAGATAGTTTAAAGGAGTACGCAATGTCTTTCGAATTACCAAAATTACCTTATGCGTTAGATGCTCTTGAGCCACACATCTCTAAAGAAACTTTAGAATATCACTACGGCAAACACCACCAAACCTATGTAACCAATTTAAACAATCTGGTTAAAGGTACTGATTTAGAAAGCAAATCTTTAGAAGAAATCATCAAATCTACTGATGGTGGTATTTTTAATAATGCCGCTCAAGTCTGGAACCACACTTTCTACTGGAACTGTTTAGCACCAAATGCAGGCGGCGCACCAACCGGAAAAATTGCTGATGCTATCAACAAAGCATTTGGCTCTTTTGAAGAGTTCAAAAAGCAATTTAATGATGCAGCAGCTAAAAACTTCGGTTCAGGTTGGACTTGGTTAGTTAAAAAAGCTGACGGTTCAGTTGCAATTGTTAACACATCTAATGCTGCAACTCCAGTTTCAGGCGCAGACAAACCACTGTTAACCGTAGACGTATGGGAACATGCTTACTACATCGACTACCGTAATGCGCGCGTTAAATATTTAGAAGAGTTCTGGGCATTGGTTAACTGGTCATTTGTTGAAGCTAACCTTGCTTAATTGAGCTAGATAATCAAAGGTGAGTGATTGAGATTCATTTTTGGTGACAAAATAACAAAGGGCCTTGAGCCCTTTGTTATATTCAGATATTCGATAATCTATTATTTTAGTTGATCGGATATTTTATAAAGCAGTGATTAGAACAACATAGTCGAAAATAAAACAATCATAACAAGCGCTGCTACTGCTGTACTCAAACCAAATTTCAGATCCGTATCCATCTATTTCTCCCTCAAAATGATTATAATACACACTTTTAACCATAACCTTGTCATGGTTAATTATTATCACATATCAAAATTTGCTAAAATAGCGACCAGTGCACAATTTATAACATTGATTAATACTTTCACTTTTGAGCTAGATCATACAAAATTCACAGCTAATCGCTAAATTATTGCCAGTGTTTGCCCTATGTATGACTATACTGGCAGTTAAACCATAAAATTAGATAAAAGAGACCAATGAAGGTCAGGAGTTTTCCACACCATGGCAACAATAAAAGACGTGGCAAAACGCGCAGGCGTATCAACCACGACGGTTTCTCATGTGATCAACAAAACACGTTTTGTTGCTGAGAACACACGGGCAGCAGTTTGGGCCGCTATAAAAGAATTAAATTATTCGCCTAGTGCCGTTGCGCGTAGTTTAAAAGTCAATCACACGAAATCTATTGGCCTGTTAGCCACGTCCAGTGAAGCTCCTTACTTTGCTGAAGTGATTGAAGCTGTTGAAAATAGTTGTTATAGCAAAGGCTACACACTGATTTTATGTAATTCACATAATAACCTCGACAAACAAAAAGCCTATTTAGCGATGCTGGCACAAAAACGCGTTGATGGATTATTAGTCATGTGTTCTGAATATCCCGATCACCTTCTTACTCTTTTAGAGGGCTATCGTAATATTCCAATGGTTGTCATGGATTGGGGTAAAGCGCGTGGCGATTTTACAGATACCATTATCGATAACGCGTTCCATGGCGGTTATATTGCGGGTCGTTACCTTATTGAGCGTGGTCATCGTGAGATTGGTATTATCCCAGGCCCATTAGAACGTAATACAGGCGGTGGTCGCTTACAAGGTTTCTTAAAAGCCATGGAAGAAGCAAAAATCACAGTAAAAGATGAGTGGATTGTACAAGGTGACTTTGAGCCAGAATCTGGTTATAAAGCCATGTACCAAATGCTAAATCAAAAACATCGCCCTACTGCTGTTTTTTGTGGTGGTGATGTGATGGCGATGGGTGCAATTTGTGCTGCAGATGAACTTGGTCTGCGTGTTCCTTTCGATATTTCTATTGTAGGTTACGACAATATTCGTAATGCACGTTATTTTACACCAGCACTAACGACTGTCCACCAGCCCAAAGAACGTTTAGGTCAAATGGCATTATCAATGTTGCTTGATCGCATCGTTAATAAACGCGAAGACGCCCAAACAATCGAAGTTCATCCACGATTAGTTGAGCGCCGTTCAGTTGCTGACGGTCCTTTTATCGACTACCGTCGTTAATTCATATTATTCAGCTATCTGATTTCTAGCGAAGCCATTCCTCATTTAAGGTTTGGCTATCTCCAAGATAATCTAACAACCATGTCAAAGCGGGCGATTCACTTTTATCGACCCACGTCAGGCAGCATGGGCTGTCTGGCAATGGTTGTGCTAGTTCTAACGTCACTAGCTTACCTTGTTCGATTAAAGGTTCAGCACGGTGCCAAGGCACCATTCCTACACATAATCCTGCTAACAAACATTCAAGCCCCATATCCCATGTTGGAACAATCATTCTCCGCTGATTATTTAGCGCCCAAGTGTCACGCTTGGGTAAACTGCGTGAGGTATCTTCTAAGCATAGACTTGGATAAGGCCGCATTTCATCATCCGTTAATGGATGTTGTGCTTTCGCTAAAGGGTGCTCAACATGACAAACACAGCGCCAAGGCATAAATCCCATATCTCTAAAGCTATAACGCTCACCAATTGGTGAAGCTCTTGTTGCACCAATGGCTAAGTCAACACGACCATTAACTAAGGAGTCCCATACACCATTAAATACTTCTGGGTAGACATACAGTTCAATATCCGGAAAATGGCGATAGAAATCGAGAATAAGTTGTTGTGTTCTTTCAGGTTTAACAATGCCATCAACTGCTATACTAAATTGACCGCGCCACCCATTAGAAACTTGTTGACAAAGATGCCGAGTGTCATTCATTTTTTTGATAACAGATCGCGCTTCTTTGATGAAAATTTTACCTGCATCGGTTAATTCTACATCACGGTGACGGCGTTCAAACAAAGGAACGGCGAGCCATTCCTCTAATTGCCGAACAGTGTAACTAACGGCGGATGGCACTCTGTGCAATTCTTGAGCAGCGGAGCTAAAACTTCCTGTCCTTGCGACTGCATCAACAACTTCTAAAGAGTATTCTGACCACATAGAGTTTATTCCTTTGAAAATTTTTCACAGCATTAACCAAATATTCCCGTTTCACAAGTAAAATAGGTCTTAGTTACAATACATAAAATGTTCTACATCACATAACATAGAAAATAAAATGAATTCTAAAACTTCCACACAATCAAAAACACCTATGAGCTTTATGGTGTACCTAGCAGGTTTGAGTATGCTAGGTTACTTAGCTATTGATATGTACTTACCTGCATTTGGTATAATGCAACGTGAACTCTCTATCAGCGAAGGTGCAATTAGTAATAGCTTAAGTATTTTTTTATTTGGCTTTGCGGTTGCTCAATTACTTTGGGGACCACTTTCTGACAAAGTCGGTCGTAAACCTATTCTGCTTATTGGTTTAGGCCTTTTCTCTTTAGGCTGCCTTGGTATGCTGTGGGTTGAAAGTGCAACTGGCTTACTTGCTATGCGCTTCCTACAAGCTTTCGGCGTCTGCTCTGCTGCTGTTATTTGGCAAGCTCTTGTCATCGACCGTTTTGATGAATCTCGCGCTCAGCACGTTTTTGCTTTAATTATGCCACTGGTTGCATTATCACCAGCACTTGCACCTTTAATCGGTGCATCGTTATTAGATCACGGTGGCTGGCGTATGATTTTCATGCTGTTAATGGCAGTAACGTTAGTTCTAATGTTACCGACATTAATGCTAAAAAACATTAAACAAAAATCAGTCACAGATGCAAACCAATCTTCTGCTTCATTTATGACTTTACTAAAATCCCCTATCTACACAGGTAACGTATTAGTTTACGCTTCTTGTAGTGCAGGTTTCTTTGCTTGGTTAGCTGGCTCACCCATTATTCTTGAAAAAATGGGCTACTCTCCACAGGATATCGGTTTAAGTTATATTCCACAAACTATTGCATTTATGGTAGGTGGTTATGGCTGTCGTATTTTACTATCAAAAATGACAGGTAAAACGCTACTACCTCTGTTATTAATTGGTTATGCTGTCAGCATGACTGCGTTATACCTTGTTGCTAAATTTACTGAACCAACATTAACGACTATTTTAATTCCGTTCTGTATTATGGCTGCAATGAATGGTGCATCTTATCCAATCGCAGTATCTAATGCTTTATCCGCTTACCCTGAAATCAGTGGTAAAGCTGCTGCGTTACAAAATGCACTTCAATTAGGTCTTTGTAGCTTGGCAAGTTTTATTGTGTCTGCATTTATCAGCCAACAACCTCTGATTAACACTACTGCAATTATGGCGTTAACAGCAATCCCAATGGCGGCTGGCTACTTTATTCAGCGTAATAAATCTGTTAACAAGCACACAATTCAAACAGCAGAATAACCCTCTCCTTTTTTTAAGATTCATCTTAAAAACGGCTATTTTATAAAAAATAGCCGTTTTATTTTATAGAGAAAAATAATCTACATATCTATACTTATCTAAACGCTGAATAGCGTTTTATTTATTTTTCTTTCGGATTTTGAGACATTAAACAGATTATTTGCTGATTATGTCAGATTAGTTGTCTTATTAATTCTATTCGTTCAATCCATATTGAACACAATACCATTTTAATACTATCAATCTGTACACGCCCTTTTTTAGCTTCATGTCTCAAAACCCGCTTAGTTTACGCCGGAGAGTATATGAGTACATCTTGTGTAGAAGAAGGCCGAAAGACCTCCAATGATCCTTATGAAAGGATTGCTACAGAACTGCTATCTCAAGCAGACATTCGTATTAATGGCAATGAACCTTATGATATTCAGGTTCATAATCAAAATTTTTATAAAAGAGTATTACAGCAAGGCTCATTAGGTCTCGGTGAAAGCTATATGGACGGTTGGTGGGATTGTGAACGCCTTGATATATTCTTTCATAAAGTTTTACGTGCTGGTCTTGAGAATAAACTGCCTCAAAACCTTCATGATCTTTTCAAAATTGCGACAGCCCGCCTTTTTAATCTGCAAACACAAAAACGTGCATGGATGGTCGGTAAAGAGCATTACGATCTGGGTAATGATCTATTTACGGCCATGCTTGATCCTAATATGCAATATTCCTGTGGTTACTGGAAAAATGCAGATAATTTAATGCAAGCTCAAGAGCATAAATTAGATTTAATTTGCCGAAAATTAGATTTAAAACCAGGTATGACCTTACTAGATATTGGCTGTGGTTGGGGTGGGCTTGCAGGCTACGCAGCCAAAAACTTTGGCGTTTCTGTTACAGGTGTCACCATTTCTGTTGAACAACAGAAACTGGCACAAGCTCGATGCCAAGGGCTTGATGTCAATATCATCTTAGAAGACTATCGTGATTTACATGAAAAATTTGATCGCATAGTGTCAGTGGGCATGTTCGAACATGTGGGGCCTAAAAATTATGCCACTTATTTTGATGTTGTGCGCCGTAACTTAAAAGATGATGGGCTGTTCTTATTACATACTATTGGGTCAAATCGAGATAAAGTAAATGTAGATAGCTGGATAAGCAAATATATCTTTCCTAATGGGTGTTTACCGTCTATTCAAAAAATCGCTCATGCAATGGACAGTAAATTTGTGATGGAAGATTGGCATAACTTTGGCGCTGACTACGATAAAACATTAATGGCATGGTATCAGCGTTTTTTAACTTGTTGGCCAGATATTGAATCTAATTACACACCGCGCTTTAAACGTATGTTTAGCTATTATCTTAATGCCTGTGCTGGTGCATTTCGTGCCAGAGATATTCAACTATGGCAATTAGTACTAAGTCCTAAAGGTCATATTGGCGGTTTACAGATCCCTCGTTAATTATTCTTTTTATAACAAGAAAAAAGCCAGTTTGATTGATTAAACTGGCTTTTTCTTTGGTTGTCTTTTAAGAGCAACAACATTAATTATTCATTATGTGAAGCTTGTTCTTTATTTTCAATTTGTTGTGCTGCTAATAAAGCTTGTTGCTGTGCTTGTTGTGCCATAACACGTTCTACTGTATCGACAATCGCTTGAGTTTGAGGATCAAGCTCAATATTGACTTTATCACCAAGGCGTTTACGACCTAATGTTGTTCTATCACGAGTTTCTGGAATTAAATGAACACAAAAACGGTTATTAACCACATCACCCACAGTTAAGCTTATTCCATCAATACCAATAAAACCTTTGTGTAAAATGTACTTCATTAATGCTTTATCAAAGATACGAAACCAAATTTGTAAATTATTTTCTGATGTAATAATTTTGGCAATTTCAGCCGTTGTGACAATATGACCAGACATCACATGGCCACCAATTTCATCACCATACTTAGCCGCACGTTCGATATTGACTTCAGAGCCGACTTTTAATTCGCCAAGGTTAGTTAACCGTAATGTCTCTTTCACTAAATCAAAACTAATATGTGTACCTTCAATTTTAGTGACCGTTAAACAGCAACCATTATTTGCAACAGAAGCGCCTGTTTCTAAATTGCTGACTAACTCGTTGGGTAATTCAATGATATGGGTGCGAAAATCGCCTTTATCTTCGATAGCAATAACCCGCCCTTTTCCCTGAACAATACCTGTAAACATCTTACATCTCCTTGGGTCGATAAACTGGTAAATTCAATTTAGGTTTATGCTATTAAGAATAACATAGCTCGTATTAATACAAAGGAACAATTATCGCATTTATTCCTTATTGATTATTGCCGTTAAATATAACGTAAAAGCACGTAATAAATTATCAAAATCCTGTGTTTAAAAAGCTAAACTTCTTTCGTTGCTAATTAAACTTTTATCATTAGAATAAGCTGTCTTGAGGATCTCTTTACGTCATTTTAACAATACGACGTTTGTTCCCTTCCTTTCCTTTCGTTTTCTTATAATAAATAAAGGTGTATGCGTGCAGAAGTACATAAGAGAAGCGCGTAGCTTACTTGCTCTCGGTATCCCCGTTATCATCGCGCAATTTTCCCAGACCGCAATGGGTGTGGTTGATACTGTCATGGCGGGTGCTGTGAATGCCACAGAAATGTCGGCAGTGGCAGTAGGTACGTCTATTTGGTTACCAACGATTTTATTAGGCCAAGGCATATTAATGGCATTAACCCCTATCGTTGCTCAATTAAATGGTTCAGGACAACGAAAACACATTGCTAATCGTACACAGCAAGGTTTTTGGCTCGCCACTTTCTTATCTATCATGGTAATTGCTATTCTTTATAACAGTCGTTTTATTATTGAAGCGCAACATGATATCGAACCCGAGTTAGCTGAAAAGGCCATTGGATTTATTCATGCCATTATGTGGGGGGCACCAGGTTGCCTTTACTATCAAGTACTGAGAAGCCAGTGTGAGGGATTATCTAAAACAAAACCCGGTATGATAATTGGTTTTATTGGCTTATTAATCAATATCCCTGTTAACTATGCCTTTATTTACGGTAAATTTGGCGCGCCACAATTAGGGGGGATTGGTTGCGGGGTTGCAACGGCCTCTGTTTTCTGGGCAATGTTCTTAATGATGCGTTATTACGTGCGTCGAGCACCGACACAACGTGACGTTATGCCAAAGAAACGTTTAGTAAGCCCTGATTTCCATACGATAAAACGTATTACATTTTTAGGGTTACCGGTTGGTTTAGCCTTATTCTTTGAGGTAACACTATTTGCCGTTGTGGCATTATTAGTTTCACCTTTAGGCGTTACTGCAGTTGCGAGTCATCAGATAGCACTTAACTTTAGCTCCTTGATGTTTATGTTCCCGCTTTCATTGGGAATAGCGGCCACAATCCGTGTTGGTCATAACTTAGGACAACGCTCTACAGAACAAGCCCGTACCTCAGCTATTACAGCTCTTGCTGTTGGGCTAATGTTGGCAAGTTGTACTGCAATTTTCTCTATCATCTTTAGAGAAAAAATCGCGTTAATGTATAACGATAATATTGAAGTGGTGACATTAGCTTCTCATCTTATGTTATTTGCTGCGCTTTATCAGCTATCAGATTCTGTGCAAGTTATTGGCTCAGGCGTATTACGAGGTTATAAAGATACCCGCTCTATCTTCTTTATTACCCTTATTGCCTACTGGGTAATTGGATTACCTTCTGGTTATCTCTTAGGACGTACCAATTACTTTGTTGAAGCGATGGGACCTGCTGGTTTCTGGATTGGCTTTATTTTAGGTTTAACTGCTTCAGCAATTATGATGGGTTCCCGTATTTGGTGGATCCAACGCCAATCTGATGAAGTGGTGTTATTACGCTCAGAGCGTTAAAGAGAAACGGTTATTTAGGCAAGGGATTGGCACAAATATCAACAAATAGCTTTAAATACGAGCAGTTGAATATAAATTTGTGTTTTTCCTCTTGCCAGAATCGAATCATCTCGTTAATATTCGTCCCCGTTGTCACCCAATAGATAATGCGTCCATAGCTCAGTTGGTTAGAGCACCACCTTGACATGGTGGGGGTCGGTGGTTCGAGTCCACTTGGACGCACCATTTATTTTTCGACAACATCTCAATACAGTGCGTCCATAGCTCAGTTGGTTAGAGCACCACCTTGACATGGTGGGGGTCGGTGGTTCGAGTCCACTTGGACGCACCATTTATTTTTCGACAACATCTCAATACAGTGCGTCCATAGCTCAGTTGGTTAGAGCACCACCTTGACATGGTGGGGGTCGGTGGTTCGAGTCCACTTGGACGCACCATTTATTTTTCGACAACATCTCAATACAGTGCGTCCATAGCTCAGTTGGTTAGAGCACCACCTTGACATGGTGGGGGTCGGTGGTTCGAGTCCACTTGGACGCACCATTTATTTTTCGACAACATCTCAATACAGTGCGTCCATAGCTCAGTTGGTTAGAGCACCACCTTGACATGGTGGGGGTCGGTGGTTCGAGTCCACTTGGACGCACCATTTCTCTTTCTCTGTTTTCTTATTTTTACTCATCTTACCTACCCTACAAAATAATTAATCTCGCTTGCAATATTTTATTGCGCAACAAAGTGTATAAAAAACAAGCAGTCAGCGTGGTATTTTGATCACATCACTTAAATTTACCTTTTTTCGATTTTCTTCACAGAAATTAACCTCTATAATACGAAACATAATTTTGTTGAAAGGTTTCAGCGTATTGATTTTCGGGCATCTTTAGAAAACAGAACAAATGAACCGTGATAGACTATAATGTAAGATGTCTATTAACCTTTGATACAAAATAATGACAAGATTTTTATGATGTTGCTGAACCATTAACATGTTGCGCAACTTATCCATTAGAGATGGGGTTGTACATCCGGTTTTGCACCGTTGATACTGTTAATAGAAAACGGCGACATTAATCCTTATTCATCCATTACAATACAACCATTAAATAGACTGCCATGAAAAAGACAAAAATTGTTTGCACCATCGGGCCAAAAACCGAATCTGAAGAAAAACTGAATCAATTACTGGACGCGGGCATGAACGTTATGCGTCTAAACTTCTCTCACGGTGACTATGAAGAGCATGGCAACCGTATCAAGAACCTGCGTAACGTTTGCGCTAAAACAGGCAAAAAAGCCGCTATCTTATTAGATACTAAAGGCCCAGAAATCCGTACCATCAAATTAGAAGGTGGTAATGATGTTGCTTTAGTTGCTGGTCAAACTTTCACTTTCACTACAGACAAAACTGTTGTGGGTAACAAAGACCGCGTTGCTGTAACTTACGAAGGTTTCGCTAAAGACTTAACTGTTGGTAACACTGTTTTAGTTGACGATGGTCTTATCGGCATGAAAGTCACTGCTGTAACTGATACAGAAGTTGTTTGTGAAGTTTTAAACAACGGTGACCTAGGTGAAAACAAAGGTGTTAACTTACCAGGCGTTTCTATCGGTTTACCTGCATTAGCTGAAAAAGATAAACAAGATCTTATCTTTGGTTGCGAGCAAGGCGTTGATTTCGTTGCTGCATCATTTATTCGTAAACGTTCTGACGTTGAAGAAATGCGTGCTCACTTAAATGCACACGGCGGCGAAAACATTATGATCATCTCAAAAATTGAAAACCAAGAAGGTTTAAACAATTTTGATGAGATCTTAGAAGCTTCTGACGGTATCATGGTTGCTCGTGGTGACTTAGGTGTTGAAATCCCAGTTGAAGAAGTTATCTTCGCACAAAAAATGATGATCGAAAAATGTAACGCTGCGCGTAAAGTGGTTATCACTGCAACGCAAATGTTAGATTCAATGATCAAAAACCCACGCCCTACTCGTGCTGAAGCGGGTGACGTTGCGAATGCTATCTTAGATGGTACTGATGCTGTTATGCTGTCAGGTGAAAGTGCGAAAGGTAAATACCCAGTAGAAGCTGTGACTATCATGGCAACTATCTGTGATCGTACAGACCGTATCATGCAATCTCGCCTTGATTACAAACAAACCGCTGCGAAATTACGCGTAACTGAAGCGGTTTGTCGCGGTGCGGTAGAAATGGCTGAAAACTTAGACGCACCTCTGATTGTTGTTGCAACTTTCGGTGGTAAATCAGCGCGTTCTATCCGTAAATATTTCCCAACTGCACCAATCTTAGCATTAACAAACAACGAAGAAACAGCTCGTCAGTTACTGTTAGTTAAAGGTGTGACAACGCAATTAGTTAACGAAATCTCTTCTACTGATGACTTCTACCGTATTGGTAAAGAAGCAGCATTAGCAAGTGGTTTAGCTCATGCGGGTGAGCGTGTAGTTATGGTTACTGGTGCGCTGGTTGATAGCGGTACAACAAATACTTCATCGGTTCACGTTCTGTAATTTTACACAACGAGAAGATGCCAAACGCCACTCATTGAGTGGCGTTTTCTTTATTTCCAAAAAATTTTTTCTTTCTTATTTTTCACCATTCCTTTTTAAATTGTTTTTCATTCCTATTTCTATTTTTTTTCACTTAGTTATAGCTATTTATCAATCAGTTTGCGTGTAAATCGCCAATGTCGAGTTGTGTAATTTTTAGTCAGCAAATAGCGCTTTAGTGATTAGGATTTTTACTAATAAAAAGATTTTGTGAGAAAGCACGCATTTATTGTGCTGAAAATTTACAATATAAGTGTTATTTTTCCTATTGTTATAGGGAACGTAAGATACACTTATTACGAATAAATCCAGCATTTTCCTATATATGTGCCATACTTATTAATGGTTTCATATAAATGCTACTTGTTCCTTTACACAAACTAATAATAGAGGTTGTAACTATGAAAGCGAAACTTGTACTAGGTGCGGTAATTCTTGCTTCAGGCTTATTAGCAGGTTGTTCTTCTAGTAATAATGCACAATTAGATCAAATCTCTTCTGATGTAAGCCGCCTGAACACTCAAGTTCAACAACTAAGTAGTGATGTACAATCTGCTCGTGCTGAAGCTAAATCAGCTTACGACGAAGCAGCTCGTGCAAATCAGCGTTTAGATAACCAAGTCACTACTTATAAAAAGTAATTTGACTCACCGATAGGCTGAAAACAGCTTTAGGTAAGCATTAATCACAAAGCCCTAACATTGTTAGGGCTTTGGTTTTTCTCTGTTTAATAAAATATTGTATTAATATAATGTCACATCAACGGGTATACCCGAGCGACGAATAAGCTCTGCATCGACTTTATTTTTATCGACTTTGCCACTTTCATACCAAGCATTAAATTGCTTCGTGAATGTAAGAGGCATGGTTTGCGGATCGTCATCTTCATTGCGTGAGAGTGGCTGATGAACTTCAACAAACTGTCTACCGTCTGCGGTTTCAGTAAATTTAATCGGCTTATTGATAATCTGAACACGGCTACCTTTGGGTACCACGTTAAATAACGTCTCAATATCATTTGGTCTTAAACGAATGCAGCCCGAACTCACTCTTAAACCAATACCAAAATCCGCATTAGTGCCATGAATAAGGTATTCACCTCGGCTATGTGCCAATCTTAGGGCATATGCTCCCATTGGGTTTTCAGGGCCAGCAGGAACGACAGCGGGTAGTGTGATCCCTTTAGCCGCATAGTTTTTACGAATATTCGCCGTCGGTGTCCAAGTTGGATCTTTAATTAATTGAGAAATCGATGTCACCATTTCAGGTGTTTCTCGCCCTAATTGACCAATTCCAATAGGGTAAACATCAACAGTTCCACCCTCTTTTGGATAATAATAAAGGCGCAATTCAGCAAGGTTGATAACAATACCTTTATGTAGAGTATCAGGCAAAATCATCTGTAATGGGATCATTAAGGTTTTACCTGCATCAGGTAAAAGAGGATCAATACCAGGATTCGCTTCCATCATATTAAGCAGTCCTACTTGGTATTCGGACGCAATAGCCTCTAGCGAACGTTTATCATCGGGAACTATATATGAAAAATTTTCACCAATAATACGCTGGCCATCAGCAGGTAATAGATATTCTGTCGCATAAGATAAGTGACTACTCATCCCTAACAGCGATACTCCCAAGAGAGTTAACCATTTTTTCATCGTTTATCCCGTGTGTTAGAAATAAAATAAACTGACTATTATGATGATAACATTATCATTGTTATGCTTTCATATAATAAGTCAGTTTAGAACATTAATGCGGGATCAGGTAACATTTATACTACAGC
Source organism: Proteus alimentorum (assembly GCF_002607735.1). Lineage (GTDB taxonomy): Bacteria > Pseudomonadota > Gammaproteobacteria > Enterobacterales > Enterobacteriaceae > Proteus > Proteus alimentorum. Next base: position 55,801 of record NZ_NBVR01000031.1, on the reverse strand, counting down.
GTATTCTGAAAAACGCTTAATAAGTGTTGTAACCATCGCATGTAAACCTTGCGTACGAGAAGGCGTTAAGTGGCTTTCGAGTGCTAACGATGAAAAGTAATGTTTGATATCTGTTTCTAGTGCTTGCTCGATAGTTTTACCTTGAAATAAGATAATCACTAAAGCAACAAGCCCTTTCACAATGCCTGCATCACTGTCGCCTGCCAGCGCCAGTTGTTTATTTTCATTGAGAGAAACCGCTATCCAAACTTGGCTTTGACAACCTTCAATAAAATTAGCAGAAACACGTTGTTCATCTGTTAAAGGAGGGAGGCGCTCACCTAACTCCATCATATAAAGATAACGTTGTTCCCAATCCTGACAACGAGAAAAATTGCGTAATAGTTTTGCTTCATCTGGCAAATTGGCAACTGCCATGAATAACCTCTTTTTAATCTTTAACCTAATAACATTTCAACACGTAATAGCGCATTAACCAACGCATCGATATCATTTTTATTGGTATATAAACCAAGAGATGCACGACACATCGCAGGAACTTGGTAATAATCCATAATTGGCATCGCACAATGATGCCCTGTACGAATAGCAATACCATAATTATCAAGAAATGCCCCAACATCATAAGCGTGATGTTTACCTAAATTAAACGCTATCACACCTTGTCGAAGATCATTGCCATAAAGCGTTAAAGATTTTACTTTTTGCAACTGCTCTTGGGCATATTTCATTATACGATTTTCATATTCAGCAATATTATTCATGCCTAATCGTGAAAGATAATCTAATGCAGCACCTAAGCCAATCATTCCCATTATATTGGGGGTTCCTGCTTCAAAGCGCCAAGGTGCATCTGCGTAGGTAATATCACCATTAATATGAACATGCTTTATCATTGCGCCACCGCCTTCCCAAGGCGGTAATTCATCCAATATCGCTTTTTTACCATACAGCAAGCCAATACCAGTAGGCCCATAAAGTTTATGGCCACTACAAACAAAAAAGTCACAATCAAGTTGTGAAACATTAATTGTTTGATGCATTGCACTTTGAGCCCCATCAACCAATATATGTAACTCACCACCTTGCTCAATAGCATATTGGCGAGCATCACGAATAATTTGAGCAATAGGATTTACTGTGCCCAATACATTTGATTGATGCGTAAGGCTGAGTAATTTAGTTCGTTCGTCGATTAAGTGAGGTAATTGAGCCAAATCGAGTGTGCCATCTTGTAATAGTGGTAACACACGAACATTAAAGCCACACTGTTTTGCCAACATATACCAAGGAACGATATTTGCATGATGTTCCATTTCTGTGATGATGATATTGTCACCATCATTTAAAAATCGTTGACTATAAACATTTGCAATTAAGTTGATCGCTTCCGTTGTTCCTTTAACAAAAACAATCTCTTCTTCGCTATTGGCACCTAAAAAATCACTGGCTTTTTTACGGACATTCTCAACTAATGTTGTCGCATTTGCACTTAATGTATGAATGCCGCGGTGAACCGCGGCATATTGTGTTAAGGCAAATTGCGTTTCATGTTCAATGACGCAAGCCGGTTTCTGAGCACTTGCGGCACTGTCGAGATAAACCAGTGGTTTTCCTTTTACTTGTTGTAAAAGGATTGGAAAATCATCTCGCGCTTTTTCAATGGAATGCGTCATAATGCCTTATTTTATACCTCTAATAAGCGCTGATTAATTCTGTGTAATACCTGCGTCTTTATCACACTATTTTCTAGCGATTCAGTTAATTCAGCCGCAAATGCATGGATGATCATTTTACGGGCGTCACTTAAAGAAATACCGCGTGAGCGCAAATAAAATAGTTGTTCATCATCAATTCGCCCTACAGTGGCACCATGGCTACATTTCACATCATCAGCATAGATTTCAAGCTGTGGTTTAGTATCGATTTGCGCTTTCTCACCCAGCAACAGATTGTTATTCGTCATTTGACCATCTGTTTTTAATGCTTGAGGTGTCACCGTGATCATGCCGTTAAATACAGCTTTCCCTGCATCCATCGCAATACTTTTATGTAGTTGACGACTCTGGCAATTTTTCTCACCATGAACCAGCCATGTACGGGTATCCGCTATTTCGCCGGCTTTAGGTAATACAACGCTGTTCATCGAAAGTTCTGTATTTTCACCTTTTAGTGCAGAACTCGTGTGATGACGGCTAAGTTTAGCGCCTAATAAGAACGCGTAGCTATGGACACGAGCATCACGGCCTATCGTCAGATCGTTATGAGCAAAATGCTGACTTGCCCCATTTTCAAAACTTAATTTGATATGGTTAAAAGAGGCATTATCACCAATCGTTGCCGTTAATCTTGCGCCTGTAAAATGGCGGTTTTCGTTGTCACTGCTGATATAGTGCTCAATAACTTGCATCTGAGTATTTGCACCAACATCAAGGTGAAAACGATAATTTGCACTATTTACCTCTGCACATTGATCACCTTGAGTAATATTGAGGATATAAAGTGGTTTATCCGCAATAACACCGTTTTTCAGGGTAATAAGCAAAGGATGTGGCGCTAAACTTTCGACTAAATGCAGGAAAATTTCACCATGGACCGCTTTAGGTAATTCACTTTGATTATCAAGTAAAGTGATTTGATAAGGGCCAAAATCTTTACTGCTTTCTATCGGTGAAAATGTGCCATTCACCATAACAATACGGTAGCAATCAAAAGATAATGCATGTTTAGCCATTAAACGTTGCACATCAAAAGGTGGCTGCTGTTGATAGCGCTGGCTTAGCGTTTCTTCTAATGGTGTATAATGCCAATCTTCATGACGGTAAGCAGGGAAACCCAGTTTCTCGACTTGCAGCCAATGATTACGCGCATTGAGATTATCGTCACCTTTACGCTGATGGTATAACGCTGAAAACATCTTTAGTGCTTGTTGATTACGCAGTTCAACTTGGTGTTGTTTTTCACGCTTTTCATTGAGGGTCAATAAGCCAGCCATAACCTTGTTCCTCCAATTTTTGCGCCAATGAAAAATCACCTGATTTAATGATTTTTCCCTGATAAAGCACATGCACAAAATCAGGTTTAATATAGTCAAGAATGCGTTGGTAATGTGTTACAACAATAAAAGCACGTTTACCATCACGTAAACTATTAACCCCATTAGAAACGATTTTTAATGCGTCAATATCAAGGCCAGAATCTGTTTCATCTAAAATACATAATTCAGGCTCTAACGCCGCCATTTGCAAAATATCGTTACGCTTTTTCTCACCACCAGAAAATCCCACGTTAACTGAACGTGTTAACAAATCTTGTGGCATATCCAGTAATTTGATTTTATCTTCAATAAAATCTTCAAAATCAAAGCGATCTAACGGCTCTTGGCCACGGTATTCTCTCACCGCATTCACAGAAGATTGTAAGAAAAATTGATTGCTAACACCGGGTATTTCAACAGGATATTGAAATGCCATAAAGATGCCTTCACCTGCGCGATCTTCGGGCTCTAACTCCAATAAATCTTTATTTTTAAAGGTGATTGAACCTTCATCAACTTCATATTCGTCACGACCAGCAAGTGTTGCCGATAAGGTACTCTTACCCGAACCATTTGGCCCCATTATTGCGTGAACTTCACCTGCACGAACCTGCAAATCTAATCCCTTAAGGATCTCATTGCCTTCAACACTGACATGTAAGTTTTTAATTTCTAACATAATATATGCCTTCGGTATCTTTATACTCAGAATTTGGTTGATAATTAACCGACACTATGTTCTAAGCTGATTGCTAATAATTTTTGTGCTTCTACAGCAAATTCCAGCGGTAATTCTGAGAACACATCTTTACAAAATCCGTTTACAATCATTGAGATTGCATCATCTTCGCTTAACCCACGTTGACGACAATAGAACAGCTGATCCTCACCAATACGTGACGTTGTCGCTTCGTGTTCAAGCTGTGCTGAGTTGTTCATTACCTCAACATAAGGAAAAGTATGCGCACCGCACTGCGTACCAATTAACATGGAATCACATTGGGTAAAGTTACGGGCATTTTGCGCACCAGGAAGTACTTTTACGAGTCCACGGTAACTATTTTGGCTTTTACCCGCAGAAATACCTTTAGAGATAATGGTTGATTTGGTATTTTTGCCGATATGGATCATCTTAGTACCAGTATCTGCTTGTTGGTTGCCATTCGTTAAAGCAACCGAGAAGAATTCAGCGGTCGAATTATCCCCTTTTAAAATCACACTTGGATATTTCCATGTGATTGCCGAACCTGTTTCTGATTGCGTCCATGACATTTTGGCGTTTTCGCCTTCACAAATAGCACGCTTAGTCACAAAGTTAAGAATGCCACCTTCACTATCGCCACCAGAGAACCAGTTTTGCACAGTAGAGTATTTTACTTCGGCATCTTTGTGGATAATGACTTCAACCACAGCAGCATGAAGCTGATAGCTATCACGAACAGGCGCAGAACAACCCTCGATATAACTGACATAACTGCCTTCATCAGCAACCAGAATAGTTCGTTCAAATTGACCTGTTTGAGCCGCATTAATACGGAAATAAGTCGATAATTCCATTGGGCAACGAACCCCTTTAGGAATATAGACAAAAGTACCATCAGATGCGACCGCTGCATTTAGTGCAGCAAAGTAGTTATCATGGCTTGATACAACAGTGCCTAAATATTGACGCACTAAATCAGGATATTCTTGAATAGCTTCGCTAAATGAACAAAAAATAATGCCATGTTCGGCAAGCTCTTCACGATATGTTGTTGAAACAGAAACAGAGTCAAAAATAGCATCAACAGCAACAGCTTGCCCTTCTCTTACAGGGACACCGAGTTGGTTAAAAGCCTCTTCAACTTCTTTGGTTAAATAATCTTGCGTGGCTTGTTTATCACTCGCAATCGCTTCATTTGTACCACCAGCACAACTGCCATTAGCACAGCATGAACTACAAGATGGTGCTGAATAATAGCTATAATCCTGATAATTAAGCGATGGATAATCTGCTTTTAGCCAATGAGGCTCTTCCATTTCTAACCAATGGCGATAAGCATCTAAACGAAATTCCAGCATCCACTCTGGTTCGTTTCTTTTTGCCGATATTGCACGCACAACCGCTTCGTTTAATCCTTTTTCTAAGGCATCGGTTGAGATATCGGTATAAAAACCTTCTTTATAGTGGTGATCGCTTAGCCATCCTTGAACTTCATCACCAATTTCAACATTGCTCTGAGACATAATCTGACTTCACTATGTTATACCCCGAAGCTCTCACCACATCCGCAGACGTTTTGAGCTTTAGGATTATTAAATTTAAACATTTGATTAAGTCCTTCACGAACATAATCAACAACCAACCCATCGATAAATGGCATTGCTTTTAATGAAACAAAGAGTTTTGCTCCATTATGTTCATAAACAAGATCATCATCATTTGGGGCAGTAGCAAGTTCAATAACATAACCATACCCTGTACAACCAGAGGGTTTTATATTTAAGGAAAGCCCTTGTTTTTCAGGGTTTTTCTCAACTAAATGACAGATATGCTTTGCCGCATTATCCGTTAATACAATGCCTTGCCAAGCTGTGTCATTAAGAGAAAAAGTTTCAACGTTGTTTGTCATTTCTGACCTCATTTCGAAAGGAGATTGATATCTTTCCTGACACTAATGGTAATGATAACCCTTATCACTTCAACCATGTCTTTTGAAAGGATATTCTATAAATGTGTATTTTTTGTTCTATTTTTGCGATTGATTTGTTAATAATAAATGTTAACACAATGTAATATAACACTTTTCTGATTTTTCATTACAAAAAATAAAACTTTTAATTTTTCTTATATTTCGCACAATACGCATATAAGTTGCAATGTGAATGCACCTTATATGTTATCACTGAAATTTAGAGAAAAAAGCATAAAAATGTGTTTTTACATTCCCGTTTATTGGCTCTGTTCACATTCATTTTTATGCTTATCATGAAGGATAAGATAGCACCACTCATGTGATGACCTCTTATTGGATTGTGTGCTCTTTTAACTTATTTACTAATAGTAATGGTTTGAATATATTTGTTTGTACATTCAAGAAGTTGATTATTTTTTTGTTTAGTCGATTGGCTATTGAAGTTGCTAATCAATTGCAGTTGCCATACTCGATTCGTTTTAAGATCAGCCACTAAAACACCTTCATAGCTCACATTCTCTTTTGCGTATTTCCCTTCAAAAAAGATATGTCGGCTTTCCATATTTGGGATAGTTAATGGTTTTATCGATGTAGATATTTCATTCATGCCATCTATTATCGCAATATTATCAACTATACCTTGCGCTCCTGCATCCACATCGTAACTCATTGCATCGATCATTTTAAAATAAACCAGACGAACCTCTGTCAAATCACAAATAGGTTCTGATTTATAAACCATCATTTCTGTTGTGACGTCCTGAACATTATCAGGTAATGATTTAAAATAATTTTCAGTATCTTCTCTGCTCATTGTAAATGAAGTGGGATAATTCATATTAAAGCCAGAAACAGTTTGTACTGGAATATGACTTATATCATTACCCGTTTCAGAGGTAGAATTATTATCACATCCGCTGATTAATAAACCTACAATTAATAATACTGTGGTGTTGAATTTAGAAATAGTTAACATTATTGATCGTCTTATCTTTTATTATGAAGATAATGATTATCATTAAAAATAAAATCTAAATAAAGAAATAATTCTATTTTCTCTCTCTATTTTTATTCTTTTTGGCATTACCTATAAACATAAAAACGCACAAAGCGAGTATTTCACTTTGTGCGTATATTTTTTTATTTTTTTAAGAAATAACAGATGTCGTTAATCTAGAAATACACACTTGACGATCTTGATCATCAAATATTTCTATTGACCAGACTTGGTGTGAACGTCCTAAATGAATAGGTTTGCATACCCCTCTTACCTTGCCTTCTCTCGCTGAACGAATATGATTCGCATTGATTTCTAGCCCGACAATCTTTTGTTCACCTTCGGTACAAAGATAACCCGCAACAGATCCCAATGTTTCAGCTAAAACAACAGAAGCACCACCATGCAAAAGTCCTAAAGGCTGCTTAGTACGATGATCAACAGGCATTGTTCCTTCAAGATAATCATCACCAAGACATGTTAATTCAATCCCCAAATGGCTCATCATATTATTTTGTCCAATATGATTAAGATGCTCAATTGTCGTTTCACGTTTCCATATCATGGCATAATCTCCAAAAGTGCCTGTAGTGGGTGTTTTAACTCAATATTATCAATACGTTTCACTTGACTACGACAAGAGTAACCTGTGCTTAAACAACGCATTGTTGGTAATGTTTTTAATGCATTACCCCATGAGAGTTGATAAATACCCAACGAGTTTTCATAATTATTAAGTTCATGTCCATAAGTACCCGCCATTCCACAACATCCTGTGCTCACAAATTCGAGTTGCTGCCCATAACGTTGGAAAATAGCCTGCCACTGTTTCATACTTTGTGGTAGTGCTGTCACTTCTGTACAGTGACCGAAAAGATACCATTTTTCAGCATCATCGCGAACTGCTATTGGCTCAGATACCAATTTACTTAGCCATTCATGAACAAGTTGAACATTAAAATCCCCGCGCTTATCACCCAGTATTTCACGATATTCGTCGCGATAACAAAGCACTAATGCAGGATCAACCCCCACCATAGGGATGCCTAATTGTGCAACACGATTAAGCATGATTGAGGTTTTTTGCGCCGTTTTGCTAAATTGCTGTAAAAAACCTTTAATATGTTGTGCTTTACCATTAGGTGAAAACGGCAACAAGACAGGTTTAAATCCAATTTTTTCAATTAGTTTGATAAAATCAGCAACCACTTTTGCATCGTAATAACTAGTGAAAGGATCTTGTACCACCAGCACATGATGACTTCGTTGCTTCTCAGATAAGCGCTCTAAGTCTTCTAGCGTCATATCTAATGCTTTATGACCAGCCAATTGCTGCCTTAATGTCGGTGATGACAGCAAAGGTAAATCGACCATTCCTATCGTGTGTTTACTTAATGTTTGCACCAGCGGTTGTTTCATAAAAAAGTTAAAAAATCCGGGTACTTTCGCCATGATCGGCGTTGTTAATTCAACATTAGCGACAAGATGATCTTTTAACGGACGTAAATAACGCTGGTGATAAAGTTCAGTAAACTTAGAACGAAACGAGGGTACATCAATTTTAATCGGACATTGCGTTGAACACGCTTTACAAGCCAAGCAACCGTTCATAGCCGCTTTGACTTCATGAGAAAAATCATACTCACCACGTTTGGCTTTCCATGTATTACGTGTTTTTTCAATCAACCCTCTTAAGCTAGGTTTATTATTTTCAAGGCTTGATTCAAGTTGTTTTGGGCTAACGCCTTGCTCTGTTAATAAGCGTAGCCACTCCCTTACAAGTGCGGCTCGTCCTTTAGGTGAATGAATGCGTTGTCCGCTGATTTTCATTGAAGGGCACATTGGGCTTTTAGCATCAAAATTAAAGCAAAGTCCATTACCATTACAATCTAATGCACCTTTGAAGTCTTGACGCACAGATAAAGGAATTGTGCGATCAAAGGTGCCTCGTTTGAGAGTATCAACTTGCTTCATGGGTTCATCGACCTCTAATGGAGGGCATATTTTCCCAGGATTCAGTCTATTTCGAGGATCGAACACCGTTTTGATTTGTCGTAGCTCATGATAAAGCGTTTCACCAAAAAATTCGGGGCTATATTGCGCTCTAAAGCCTTTTCCATGTTCACCCCAGAGTAACCCACCATATTTGGCTGTTAACGTGACAATGTCGTCTGAGATAGATTTCATCAATAATTCTTGTTGTGGATCGCACATATCAAGAGCGGGTCTTACGTGCAATACACCTGCATCAACATGTCCAAACATGCCATAGTTAAGTTGATGGCTATCAAGTAACGCTCTAAATTCTGTAATATAATCCGCAAGATGCTCTGGTGGTACACAGGTATCTTCGACAAAAGGGATCGGCTTTGCTTGCCCTTTTGCGTTGCCTAATAAACCAACCGCTTTTTTACGCATGGCATAAATGCGGTTAATATCTGCCAAATCTTCGCAGACTTGATAACCGATAACACCGCCCTGACCCTCTTTCATTAATGAATCTAAGCGTTGGCATAATGAGGCAACTTGTGAAGCAATAAGATTTTCATCATCACCCGCAAATTCAACAATATTAAGGCCTTGCATATCTATATCAGGTATATCAGTGATCAACTCTTTCACGGAGTGCCATACAATATCTTCACGAGCAAGATTTAATACTTTGGAATCAACCGTTTCAACAGAAAGTGCATTCGCTTTAACTAAAAAAGGCGCATTACGTAATGCAGAGTCAAAAGAATCATATTTTACATTGACTAAACTGCGCTGTTTAGGAATTGGCGTGATATCGAGTGTCGCTTCAGTAATAAAAGCGAGCGTTCCTTCAGAGCCTGTTAAAATTCTCGTTAAATCAAATCGTTTCATGTCATCACTAAAGACATGGCGCAAATCATACCCAGTCAAAAAACGGTTTAATTTAGGGAATTTTTCAAGAATAAGTTTTCGTTGCTCTTTGCAACGAGATAAAACAGTACGATAAACTTTACCGATTGCAGAGGTCTCTTGAGCAATATTTTCTGCTAACGCGGTATCCATTGCTCGCGTTTCAAGCAGTTCACCGCCTAACAAAACTGCCCTAACACTAAGAACGTGATCAGAGGTTTTGCCATAAACCATTGAACCTTGCCCTGATGCATCGGTATTAATCATTCCGCCTAATGTGGCGCGATTACTGGTAGATAGCTCTGGTGCAAAAAAGAAGCCATACGGTTTTAAAAAGAAGTTTAGCTCATCTTTTATTACTCCAGCTTCCACTTTTACCCAACGTTCTTCTGGATTTATCTCGATAATACGTTTCATATAGCGAGATAAATCGACGACGATGCCATCTGTTAATGCTTGCCCATTGGTGCCTGTACCGCCCCCTCTTGGTGTCAGAGAGAGTGAATGAAATCGAGGTTCATCAACTAAGCGAGCAATAATAGTGACATCGGCTGTTGAGCGAGGAAATACGACAGCCTGTGGCAATAACTGGTAAATACTATTATCTGTTGCCATAGTGAGTCTGTCAGCGTAACTGCTGGAGATATCACCGGTGAAGCCGTTTTTTCGAAGAGTATCAAGAAATTCTGTTGTGAGTTCACTGACTTGCGGTGCTTGCGATATACGTGGGATCATTTGTTATAGCTCTTTAATCTAATAGTCCACATTGCTTAATTTTAGATGTTGAAATGTATGCTAAGAGGTACTTTGCCTCATTTTGTACTTTCAGACCGATACCTGTTCACCTTATCATACAATTCTGGCAAATTGCGTAGTGATATAAACAACGTGATATTTGCAATGTTTATTCATCTGCTTCTAGCATTTTTATTCGTGTAGGGATTTAAAACCATGGAAAAACCGCAGATCCATACAGATATACCCAAAGTTTTATTCACTGTTCTTTTTATTTCTTTTTTTATTATCGCCAGTTTTTGGATCCTAAATCCCTTTATTGTGGGTTTCATTTGGGCTGGAATGATTGTTGTAGCAACGTGGCCTTTACTTCTTATTATTGAAAAACGGGTGAAATATCGCTGGCTATCAACCATGATAATGATGATTTTGATATTACTGATCTTCGTTATCCCTATTATCTTATTAATTAGCAGTGTCATTGATAATAGTGCCCCCCTAATTGAATTAGCGAAATCACCTTCGAATATTCAGCCACCTCAATTATTATGGCTTAACGACGTCCCTATGATAGGAAGCAAGCTTTATGATACATGGCACTCTATTCTTGTCTCGGGGGGTAATGCATTAATTTCAAAAATCCAACCCTATGTTGGACAAGCTGCAAACTGGTTTTTTGCTCAAGCCTTAAATATTGGTCGCTTTGCCCTACATTTGGGTGTGATGTTGTTATTTTCAGGCTTACTGTTTTTACAAGGTGAAAATGTCGTCTCTTGGTTGCGCCATTTTGCTATTCGCTTAGCAGGCCAGCGTGGCGATGCAGCTATCTTACTTGCATCTATGTCTATTCGCGCCGTTGCATTAGGTGTGGTTTTAACCGCCTTAATTCAAGCTATTGTTGGTGGCATCGGTCTTGCGGTATCTGGCGTACCTTATGCTACGGTATTAACCGTTATTATGTTTATTTGCTGCCTTGCTCAAATAGGCCCCTTATTAGTATTGATCCCTTCAATTTTATGGTTATTTTGGACAGGTGATACTACTTGGGGCATCGTTATGGTGATTTGGGGCGGTGTTGTTGCAACAATGGATGGTGTATTACGACCTTATTTAATCAAAATGAGCGCTGATTTACCTATGGTATTAATTCTCACGGGTGTTATTGGTGGCATTTTAACATTAGGTATGATTGGATTATTTATTGGTCCTGTTGTTCTCGCCGTTGCACATAGCTTATTAAATGCATGGATTAATGAAGTACCAAGACCTAATCCTGATTTAACTGAAACAGTAGAATTTATGAATAAAAACTTTATTGAGAAAGAATAAATAATAATGAGCATGTAAGTGTAGCTACTTACATGCTCTAAAAATAACAGAGCAAAGTTTAATAAAGATTATCAATTTAGGAATAAACCCTTATATTTTTATATTGAAATTCACATTTTGAAACAAATTACATTTTTTTAAACCTGTTTGTTACCAGCAAGTTATATTCACTTTTAAATAAACCAATATTCTTTTTATTGAGATAATTCTTAGAGCATAATTAACGCATTTCTCTTAATATAAATATCAACGAAACAAATGTTTCATCAAATTAATAATTTCGCCCTTCATATTAATAGATTAATTGGCGGGATTTAAGAATATAAAATATTGCTGTGTGTAGTCTTTGCCTGTCAGCCCATGATAGGCTTTTTTTTGCCTATTATTTAATAATTGTATAAAAAAAGCTCACATTATATTGTGAGCTTTTTATTTATAGCAATGATATTAATTCTATTGTGCTAATTTTACCCAAGTTTTAATTACAGTATCTGGGTTTAAAGATAAACTATCAATTCCCTCTTCCATTAGCCATTGTGCAAAATCTTCATGATCAGAAGGCCCTTGACCACAAATACCCACATATTTTCCATTACGTTTTGCAGCTTGGATTGCCATGGATAATAATGCTTTTACTGCATCATTACGTTCATCAAACAGAGCAGAGACCACACCAGAATCTCGGTCAAGACCTAATGTTAATTGGGTCATGTCGTTAGAGCCAATAGAGAAACCATCAAAGTGTTCTAAGAATTTATCTGCTAATAAAGCATTTGATGGGATTTCACACATCATAATGACTTTTAAGCCGTTCTCACCTCGTTTCAAACCGTTTGCGGCTAATTCGTCAATCACCTCTTCAGCTTGGCGTACAGTACGAACAAATGGGATCATGACTTCAACATTCTCTAAACCCATATCATTACGAACACGTTTAACCGCTTCACACTCAAGCGAGAAGCAACGACGGAAATCGTCAGAAACATAACGACCGGCACCACGGAATCCTAACATTGGGTTCTCTTCATCTGGCTCATAGCGATCGCCACCCACTAAGTTGGCATATTCGTTAGATTTAAAGTCAGATAAACGAACAATAACGCGTTTAGGCCAGAATGCCGCGGCTAATGTTGCAATCCCTTCCGTTAATTTACTGATGTAATACTCAACTGGAGATTCATAGCCTGCCATCATTTCATTGATTTCGGCTTTCAGTGCTTCAGTTTGGTCGTCATACTCTAATAATGCACGAGGATGCACGCCAATCATGCGGTTAATAATAAATTCTAAACGCGCAAGACCAACACCATCATTTGGTAAGCCTGCAAAATCGAATGCACGATCAGGATTGCCGACATTCATCATGATTTTGAGCCCTAATTCAGGCATATTATCGATTGCGGAGCTCTGAATAGAAAAATCCAGTTTGCCATCGTAAACAAATCCGGTGTCACCTTCAGCACAAGAAACGGTTACAATTTGGCCTTCAGTAATACATTCTGTTGCATCACCACAACCCACTACAGCGGGAATACCTAATTCACGAGCAATAATTGCAGCGTGACATGTTCTACCACCACGGTTAGTCACAATCGCAGAGGCTTTTTTCATGATAGGTTCCCAATCTGGGTCTGTCATATCAGTAACCAGCACATCGCCCGCTTCAATTCTGTCCATCTCACTTAAGTTATGAATAACTTTAACGGCCCCCGTACCAATACGATGACCAATAGCTCGTCCTTCAATAATCACAGAGCCACTTTCATTTAATTGGTAGCGTTCCATAACTTGTTGGTTAGAACGAACTGTTTCTGGACGTGCCTGAACAATGTATAAACGACCATTATGACCGTCTTTCGCCCATTCAATATCCATAGGACGACCATAATGTTGTTCAATCAGTACTGCCTGCTTAGCCAGTTCTTGGACTTCATTATCCGTTAAAGAGAAACGATTGCGCAGTGATTCTGGCGTATCTTCAATACGGACCTGTTTACCATGCTCAACACTGTCGGCGTAAACCATTTGGATTTTTTTAGATCCCAAATTACGACGAACAATAGAAGGTAATCCCTTGGCTAAAGTTGGCTTGTGTACATAGAACTCATCTGGGTTAACTGCACCCTGTACAACCATTTCACCTAAACCATAAGCTGATGTAATAAAGACAACTTGATCAAAGCCAGATTCAGTATCGATGGTAAACATCACACCTGAAGAAGCGAGATCAGAACGCACCATACGTTGAATACCTGCCGATAATGCAACACCTCGGTGATCATAACCTTGGTGAACACGATAAGAAATTGCACGATCGTTAAACAATGAGGCAAATACATGTTTGATTGCAACGAGTATGGCATCAATACCTTGAACGTTTAAAAACGTCTCTTGTTGACCTGCAAAAGAAGCATCAGGCATATCTTCTGCAGTTGCAGATGAACGAACGGCAAATGAAGCTTCAGATTCACCTTCACTTAATGTGAGATAAGCATCGCGAATATCTTTTTCAAACTGAGGCGTAAAAGGTGTATCAATTACCCACTGGCGAATTTGATTACCTGCTTGAGCCAGTTGATGAACATCATCAACATCAACGCTATCAAGTAATTCATAAATACGCTGATTGATACCGCTCTGTTCCAGAAAATCATTAAACGCTTGCGCTGTGGTAGCAAACCCATTAGGAACAGAAACACCCAGTTCCGCTAGGTTTGTGATCATTTCACCGAGGGAAGCATTTTTCCCACCAACACGATCAACGTCATTCATACCTAATTGGTTATACCAAAGCACATTGCACGGGGTGAGGCTATTGCTGGACATTGAGAACAATCCTTTTTTAAACAATTATGAGAGAGAGAGAAAAAAAGAAAAACCCGCTGTCAAAACGACAACGTAAATAAGCGTATCACAATGTGATGCTGAATATAGAAAGGTGAATCGATCAACCAAAAAACTTTATTTTTTTATCCTTTATAATCACTAAAAATGCTTTAGATAATATTGTTTGATTGGCTAATTCAGCTAAAAAAAGGTGAGCGTTATGATATTAAGCTTGAATTCTATTAATTGTGATAATAATGAACCCATTGATAGAACAGTCTTTTTTATCTCTGATGGTACAGCGATTACGGCAGAAGTATTAGGTCATGCGGTACTTTCTCAATTTCCATTAAAAATGAAAAGTTATACATTACCTTTTGTTTCTACTGTGGAAAGGGCTGAAGAAATAAAACAGAAAATCGCTGAAATTTATAAAAAGAGTGGCGCTAAGCCCCTTGTTTTTTATTCTATTATCAGCCCTGAAGTGAAACAGATAATAAATAGCAGTGAAGGTTTTTGTCAGGATATTGTGCAATCTCTCGTAATACCGCTTGAAAAAGAAGTAGGGATCCAAGCATCGCCAAAATTAAATAAAACCCATGGATTAACTGAAAAAAATCTTAGTAAATACGATGCCCGTATTGCCGCCATCGAATACACACTTTCCCATGATGATGGCATATCATTACGTAATCTAGACCAAGCACAAGTGATCTTAATTGGCGTTTCCCGTTGCGGGAAAACCCCCACCAGCCTCTATTTAGCAATGCAATTTGGTATTCAAGCTGCCAACTATCCATTTACTGCGGATGATATGGATTTTTTAAAACTCCCTGCAGAACTAAAAGAGTATCAGCATAAATTATTTGGCTTAACCATTGCGCCAGAACGACTTGCTGCTATTCGTGGTGAACGCCGTGAAAATAGCCGTTATGCATCAATTCGCCAATGCAGAATTGAATTAGCCGAAGTAGAAGCGCTTTTTAGAAAAAACAATATTCCTTATCTTAATACTACCAATTACTCAGTTGAGGAAATTTCAACCAAGGTAATTGATTCAATGGGATTAGCGAGAAGAATGTTTTAATTCTTTAGGGCAATTTTTTTATTGTTTTTTCTCTGTGAACGCTGTTGAAATTAGCTGAATTTCGTTTATTGTGATCTTAATCACTGGGTAGACTTACCCTGTATATTTATTGAGATAAATTATGTTAAAGACAGACGAACTACGGACTAAGGTGCTAGACAGTCTGGTAACACCAGAAACCTTAGCAAAAGAGTTCCCCATTTCTGATGAGATAATCCAAAATATCACATCAGCACGTAAACGAATTGAAGCGATCCTTACCGGCGAAGACAAGCGACTATTAGTGATTGTAGGGCCTTGCTCTATTCATGATCCTAACGCAGCCAAAGAGTACGCCACTAAGCTTAATCAGCTAAAAGAACGCTATCATGACCGCTTAGAAATCGTCATGAGAACCTACTTTGAAAAACCACGTACAATCATTGGCTGGAAAGGTTTAATCTCTGATCCTTACCTTGATAACTCTTGCAATGTCAATGAAGGTATTCGCCTTGCAAGAAAGCTATTAATTGAAATAAATGCGTTAGGTTTACCCACTGCAACTGAATTTCTCGATATGGTCACAGGCCAATATATTGCAGATTTAATTAGTTGGGGCGCCATTGGTGCAAGAACAACAGAAAGCCAAGTTCATCGTGAAATGGCATCTGCACTCTCTTGCCCAGTGGGCTTTAAAAATGGCACTGATGGTAATACCCGTATTGCAATTGATGCTATTCGCGCCTCTCGAGTGGGTCATACTTTCTTATCGCCTGATAAAAATGGTCGTATGACGATTTACCAAACCAGTGGTAATCCTTATGGTCATATTATTCTGCGTGGAGGTAAAAAACCAAATTATCACGCAAGCGATATCGCTGACGCGGTTGATGCACTAAAACAAGTGGATTTACCAGAGCATCTTATTATCGATTTTAGCCATGGTAACTGTGAAAAAATTCATCGTCGCCAATTGGAAGTCGCTAGAAATGTTGGTCAACAAATTAAAGATGGTTCACAAGCGATTGTCGGCGTGATGGCTGAAAGCTTTTTACAAGAAGGTTCACAAAAAGTCGTGCAAAATAAGCCGCTTAATTATGGACAATCGATCACTGATCCTTGTTTAAGCTGGAATGACACAGAACAACTTCTTGAATTATTAGCACAAGCCGTTGAGAGTCGATTTTAGTAAGCTAAATACTAAGAAATAGTAAAAAGGAGAGTCTTAGCTCTCCTTTTTTTATTGCGTCATTCACACATGATAAATTATGTTAACGCAATAATTCACCTTGAGATTGAATAATACTTTGATACCAATAAAAGCTTTTCTTACGTTTTCTTTCTAACGTGCCTTTTCCTTGATCATCTCTATCCACATAAATAAAACCATAACGTTTAGACATCTCAGCTTTTGACGCACTCACCAAGTCAATCGGCCCCCAACTGGTGTATCCCATTACATCGACACCATCTTCAATCGCTTCACCAATTTGTACCAGATGATCATTGATATATTGAATACGGTAATCATCATTGATTTCACCTTCCGGCGTAACGTTATCAATCGCACCCAGCCCATTTTCCACAACAAATAAAGGCTTTTGATAGCGATCCCACAGTAAATTAAGCACAATGCGAATACCTTTAGGATCGATTTGCCATCCCCATTCAGAGCTTTCTAAGTAAGGATTTGGCACCATACTGAGAATATTTCCTCGCTTTACCTCATATTCTTCTTTATCTGCTGTAATACAACCCGTCATGTAATAACTAAATGACACAAAGTCTACCGTTTGCTTGAGAGCCTGTCGGTCTTCATCCGTTATCACAACATCAATATGATTATCTTTAAAATAACGCAGCATATAAGAAGGATATTGGCCACGACATTGCACATCACCAAAAAATAGCCATTTACGGTTTTCGTTCATAGCTTCCCAGACATCGTCTGGCTTACACGTTAATGGATAAACTAAACCGCCTAATAACATATTGCCGATTTTTGCATCTGGAATAATCTGATGACATGCTTTAACGACTCTGGCACTGGCAACTAACTGATGATGTATGGCTTGATAAATTTCTGATTGCGTTCTTTCACCCGCTAATCCAACTCCGGTCATTGGCGCATGTAATGACATGTTAATTTCATTAAAGGTGAGCCAAAGTTTAACTTTATTTTTATAACGCTGAAAAACACTGCGAGCATAATGCTCAAAGAATTCGATAGTTTTACGATTTCCCCAACCACCATATTCTGTTACCAGATGATAAGGCATTTCATAATGAGATAAGGTTATAATCGGCTGAATATTATATTTAGCCATTTCATCAAATACACGATCATAAAATGCCAGTCCTTCTTCATTAGGCTCTACTTCATCTCCCAATGGAAATATACGACTCCATGCAATAGAGGTTCTTAAACAGGTAAATCCCATTTCGGCAAAGAGTGCAATATCTTTTTCATATTGATGATAAAAATCGATAGCAATATCTTTGATACAAAAATCATTTTCGGTTCTTTCAACCACATGACCAAAAATACCTTGTGGTTGAACATCTGAGGTACTTAATCCTTTACCCGCAGTTAAATAAGCGCCTTCAACTTGATTAGCGGCGACAGCGCCACCCCATAAAAATGTATTAGGAAATTTTTTCATTGTTAACTCCTTATTTATAATTAACGCTGATAAGCGCCGAACCTGAATTTATCGATTTATTTAATTCCAAAGCAGTCATTGCACTGTAATCATCGGCATTACTCACAATAACGGGCGTTGTTAAGTCATAACCAGACTCAAGAATTTTTTTACGATCAAAGGTGAGTAATAAGTCGCCGGTTTTAAATTTATCCCCGACTTTAACTTTCGGTGAAAAATACATTCCATCTAACTTAACGGTATCTATTCCAACATGAATAAATAATTCGATACCCTTTCCACTTAATAAGCCCAAGGCATGACCAGTTTTAAAAAATGAAGCAACTTCACCATCAAAAGGAGCATAAACCTCACCAGTGCTTGGAATAATGGCAACACCATCGCCTAATAAGCCACTGGCAAAGGTTTCATCTGGTGTGTTTTTTAATGAGATCACCACACCTGATAACGGTGAAAAAAGGGTTTCCTGCTTTGAATTTTGCCCTGCGCTATTGAGGCGAGTTGTTGGTAATTGAATAGAAGATCCAGATTCTGCGTTATTTTCTTTTTTCAGTCCAAATAAACACGTTGTAATACACGCAAAAATAAATGAAATTAACGAACCAATAATGGCACCCCAGACAGTATTATCAATTCCTGTTGCCGGAATAATTTGTGTGAAAGTGAAAATATTTACCAGACCAAACGAAAACGTAAGTGTATTACTATAACCGACAATCGCGCCTCCAATTCCGCCCCCAATACAGGCAAAAATAAAAGGTCGACGCAGAGGCAAAGTCACTCCATACACCGCAGGTTCAGTAATGCCAAAGATCCCTGCTGTTACCGATGAACCCGCCATAATACGTAATTTAGTGTCACGAGTTGCCCATAAAACCCCAAGTGTTGCGCCTACTTGCCCTGCAATTGCGGGTAATAATAGAGGCACAAGCGCATCTTGACCTAATACACTCAGATTATTAATACTAATCGGTACGATGCCCCAATGCAGGCCAAAAATAACGCACACTTGCCAAATTGTCCCCATTATCGCGCCGGCAACAACCGGTGTTACGTTATAGACAGTTTGGAAACCGTCCGCGATCAGCAAACTTATCCACGTTGCTAAAGGCCCTATAACTAAAAAAGTCAGTGGAACAATAATGAATAAACACAATAACGGAGAAATAAAATTTTTCATGGATGAAGGCAGAATGGTGTTTAATTTTTTTTCTAATAAACAACTCACCCATGCAGCAAAAATAATAGGAATAACCGACGCACTGTAATTAATAAATGTGACAGGAATACCTAAAAAGTATTCCGTAGTTTGTTGTTGAAATGCAGCAAGCATTAACGGATGCACTAATGCACCACCAATCGCCATAGTTAAAAATGGATTTCCTCCAAATTTATTGCCTGCGGTGTAACCTAAAACGAGTGGAAAAAAATAGAATAATGAATCACTTGCGGAAAATAAGATCTGATAAGTTCCACTTGAAGCTGACAACCAATTTAAACTGACCACTAATGATAATAGCCCCTTTAAAATACCTGACGCAGCCATGATCCCCAATACAGGGGTAAAAATACTGGAAACAATATCTATAAAATGGCTAAAAATATTATCCTTACGTTTTTTCTTTTTGTTATTACTGATATTTTCACTTTGAATATTTCTATTTTGTACCTCACCGATAAGAGCAGCAATCGCTTTATAAACTTCACTGACATGATTACCAATAACAACCTGAAATTGTCCCCCACTTTCAACAACTGTAATGATGCCCGTATTCTGCTTTAATACTTCAGCATTGGCTTTAGTGTCATCTACCAGTTTAAAACGCAAACGTGTTGCACAATGTATAACACTGGCGATATTGTCTTTTCCACCTACATTATCAATGATTTGTTCTGCTAATGTTCGGTATGCCATATACAATTCCTTTATGACTAAAATAATGAAATGCTCAACCATCAATGAATATGTAAAAAAAAACCTGATTGACTCCCATTAATAAATGAGAGTCAATCAGGTTTTGCCTACCCAATATCGGTAGTAACAATCCATCATATTTTAATTTAATATTTTTATATCAACACAATATACTTTAACGATTAATCGTGTCGTTTCTTTCTTATTCGTTCAATATGGATCACTAAGAACATACGTTCTTCATCCGTTAACTCGCGCTGATACTTATTCAGTAAAAACTGACTTATTTTTTCTGCACAGCACCAAGAAAGTGGATAATTTTCTTTGATGACAATATGCATAGAAATATCATCATTAGGAACCGTATTTCGATTCATCATTCTGTGAGTGAAAAACTTCAAATGTGTAACAAATCGCTGATAATCTAAAGTATCTTCTTGATACTCAATATTAAAATGATACTTAACAATATTCATGACCTCATGCATGATAGTCATGATTTCCATCACAATTGGCATATCACCGGTTAATTGTGCATTAACAAAGTGAAGAGCGATAAATCCCGCCTCATCAACAGGTAATGTGACTTGTAATTCTTGTTCAATCAGCTTTAATCCTTCTAATCCAAGTCGATACTCTTTAGGATATAAATGCTGAATTTCCCACATCATAGTATTGGAAATTGCTAAGCCTTTTTTCTGTCTTTCAATAGCATAATTACAGTGATCTGTTAACGCGATATAAATATTTTCATTAAGCTCTCCTAATTGGCAGCGAGCAACAGAAATAATACTATCGCAAACTTTCATAACAGAAGTTGGAATGTGGCTCAATAACTCACTTAATCGAGAAATAAGTTCATTGCTACGTAACTCAAATATTTTTTCAATTTTATCTTGTTCAATGTCTTCATTTACTTTCTTTTGAAACGCCAATCCCCTTCCCATAACAACGAGCTCTTGGTTATTTTCACTTAAGGCAATGACCACATTGTTATTTAATATTTTTGCGATCTTCATTTTATTTCCCCAAAAATGAAAAAAACCTGATAGTCCCATGGCAATTCATGGTCTTATCAGGTTTTGCCTGCTAATATTATTAGCAGTAACAATCCAGTAAACTCGCTTTTACTGTAAACAAACCCTATCCGTTATTCAAATCACAAATTTTAAAAGTGTGAGTTTCACATCATTTTATGCCACTCTAAGTTTTTTCATTAGATCTACTTTTCAAGTAAACCATTTTATAACTGAGGGTAATTATTATCACGCCAATACATTCTCGTCAGAAGTTATCGTCGAATATAATTTTAATTATTATATCTCATCATTTAGGTTATTAATCCTCTGTTTGATTTTTCTTCAGATTTTCTCTCCCCCTGCTCAAATGACTCACAATATGACTTAAATTTACCTGTTTACGTTAAAAAAAGCTTGTCTAAACACTTTTGTTAACGATAATGATTATCATAATGATAACGCTTATTACTCTTAGTGTATTATGAATAAAAAAGCTAATAATTTGGATAGTTCTTTAACTAAACTGAATTTTCATTCATCAATGATTCAATCGATTAGTAGTATTGAGTTATTGGGTAAAAATGGCGTGGTTTACATCCAACATAACGGAGAGTTGTATCAATTACGTCAAACAAAGTCGGGAAAATTAATCCTAACTAAATAATCATTTTTGACAATAAATTGCAAGCCACCTACCCCTCAGCTAGGCAGCCAGCTAAATAACTCCATATACAAGGATTTTTTATGGACATTTATGGTATGTGTATGCTGAAAAAACATTTCAAATATTCAGGTGTAGCAACAGCGCTTTGCTTGTTGTACACCCCTATTGCCTCTGCACACTTAGAAAAAACGAAGACGGATCCTTTAACTGTTATCGGTCACAAATATAATGAAATAGAACATAACTTCCAATCAACCATTGAAAGTTCAACACCTCGTGCACAGACTGCCTCAACAGCAGGTGAAATGTTAAAAGAAGTTGCGGGGATCACGCTTTCAGGAACCGGCGTGACTAATGGTGCCAACATTCTAATGCGAGGATATGACCAAAAAGGTGTCAAAATTCTCGTTGATGGTATTCATCAACCACTCGAAAACACCATGAATAATTTAGGGGGCGTATTTCTTGATCCTTCTGTAATTAAAAATATTAATGTCAAACACGGTTCTGCTTCGACTGTTCATGGTGAAGGCGCGATGGGAGGAGTTGTCGCGTTTAATACTCTGGATCCTCAATCAATACTAGAAAAAAATAGAAATTTAGGGGCTAAATTATTCAGTTCTTACTCTTCTGCTGATCGTCATTTTTCTTATGGTGGGATAATTGCGGGTCAACATGCACTATTCTCAGGTTTGATTTCTTATACTCAACGTCAGCGTGGCCCTATATTATTGGCTGATGGTCAAAAAATGGATAACAATGAATCCATTAATAATTACTTTGCAAAAATCTATCTCTACCCGACCAATAACCAAACCTTTATTTTATCAACTCGTCATTATGATAATTCAGGTGAACAACGAGAAGTATTACATCGTATGGGGGGATTTGGTAAAAACGAAAGTAACCAAATGCACCGTGATACTCAACAAAAAAATTACTCTTTGACTCATCACTATGCTCCAGAAAGCAATTCGTGGATTGATTTAACAACCCATCTTTATTACTCACAATTTAATATTGAGCAAACTTTTTTAACCGATGTAAAACTCACAGAAAGAGAACGTCAAAATAATATAAAAGGTAATATCGGTACACTCGAAACACGAACACAGTCAACTTATGGTGGAAAATTAGAAAATTACACCAGTGTTACCCCTCACGATCATCTTAATTTATCTGTCATTCTTGGCACCGAAGCTTACCGACAGAAAATGCGATCTAACGAAAAAGCCAAAAACTTCCCACTAGCAGAAATGGATTATGCTGCAACCTGGTTGCAGAGCACTCTATCGACACCACTATTGCCTTTATCCTTAACGGCGGGTGTTCGCTATCACTATTATAAAAGCACGCCAAATAAAGATGTTGATAGCGTCATTTATAACCATGCAGAGAGAAACTCCGATGCCAGTAAACTTATGCATAAAGCAAGTTATCGTGGTACTACTGAAAATGTAAAATTAACATTTACTGCAACTCCATGGTTACAGCTTTACACATCATATTCGACCGCATTTAGGGCACCGACATTAAGTGAGATGTTTAATGATTCACTTCATTTTAAACGGGGATATTTAAAATCTTACTGGATACCAAATCCTTATTTAAATCCAGAAAGAAATAGAACTTGGGAATATGGCGGAAAACTCACATTCCAACAATTGTTATCTGCAAATGACGCATTAGAAATTAAAGCGGCTTATTTCGATACACTTTCCAAAGATTATATTTCTTATGCTGAATGGATCGGCACATTTTTAGGGAAAACGAGCCTAAAGGCCTATAACATTGCGAATGTTTATATTGAAGGTGTCGATATTGCCTTACGTTATACTCACTCTTGGCTCTCTGCGGGATTAAGCTATAACCGTACAAACACATTCCAACTTACAGACAGCGAAACCATCTCTCCTGTGAGACCTGAAATACTCACTGCCTTTATACAGGTTCCTATTGCTAAAACCCCTTTCTCATTAGGCTGGTCAGGACAATTTGCCAGTGCTACTGACACGAAAAGTCGCTACAACGGCATTGTTGCTCCACATAATAAGGGAAAAGATGTCACTCGCTTACAAGAAGTTATTCAACAATTTCCTGGCTATTCTGTCCACGATTTTTCACTAAGCTATCAATCTAAAAAGAATAAAGATCTCCAAGCAACACTGATGTTGGCAAATGCCTTTAACTATGAGTATTTTTCAACAAGGGGTGTTCCGCAAGAAGGTCGAAATATCAAAATGTCTGTCAGTTATCGCTGGTAGATGAGGAGCAATGATTTATATAACAAAGGGCTGTTATTTAACAGCCCATTAAAATTACGGAGATCACTCTGCATGTCTCAGTCATCCTTATTTATCAAGTTAAGTTTGCTAGCTGTTGCTGTCTCTTCTGCCTGTGCGTCGGCACAAGAGAAAATACAAACTAATGAGGAAAGAAAATCAGAGGTACTTACTGTTTATGCGACAGGTAATGAACGCGATAGCTTTACATTACCCATGATGTCAACGGTTATAAAAAATAACAATGCGTTGTCAGAAACAGCAGGAAGTGCTTCTGAATTACTTCGTCATGTCCCCGGAGTTTCTATTTCGGGGGCTGGCCGTACTAATGGTGAAACCATCAGTATGCGTGGATACAGTAAAAATGGAATACTGACACTTGTAGATGGCGTGCGCCAAGGAACAGACACCGGGCATATCGACAGTATTTTTGTTGATCCTCTACTTATAAAACAAGTTGAAATTATTCGTGGCCCTTCTGCACTTCTATATGGTAGTGGTGCTCTTGGTGGTGTTATCGCTTACGATACGGTAAATGCCAGCGATCTGCTTTCAACAAACGAACAAGGAGGCGTGCGTGTTACGGGGCTTGGTAATACTGCTCAGCATAGCCAAGGTTTAGGTGTCACGGCGTTTGGTAGACACGATAACCTTGATGGACTCGTTGCATTATCAGCCCGCGATAAAGGTGATATCCGTTATGGTGGTGGTTATCGTGCTCAAAATGATGAAACTATTATTAATCTCCTTTCTAAAGGGCGCTGGCTAATTGATGATAGCAACACATTAAGTGGACAATTCCGTTATTACCATAACAATACAAATCAACCTAAAAATCCTCAAGTTCCCTCAAACCCTACACTTTCTAATGTAGAAACAGATCGCACCACGACACAAAAAGATGTTCAGTTAACCTATCAATTTGATCCTTCAAATTCACAATGGATTAATTTGAAAACACAGGCTTATTACAGTGAAGTGGATATCAATGCCAAAACGGTACAAAAAGGATTTGAAGGTCGAGAACAAAAAACCTATGGGGTAAAACTCGAAAACCGTTCACAAGTGGGTACATACAGCTTTGCATCACATGGATTGACTTATGGTGGCGAGATTTATAAACAAAAACAATCACCAAGCCAAAATGCAGAAAGCTTCCCACAAGCCGATATCCGCTTTATGTCCGGTTGGGTGCAAGATGAAGTCACTTTACGTGATCTCCCTGTCTCCCTAATTTTAGGAACGCGTTTTGACAAATATAAAAGCCAAAACGATCGTTATGATGATATTACTGCGGATAAATGGTCATCAAAAGGCGCAATCAGTATCACACCGACGGATTGGTCAATGCTTTATACCTCTTACTCACAGGCATTTAGAGCACCAACTTTAGGTGAGATGTATAACGATGCGAAACATTTTGATGCTCCTTTCCCCGGTGCACCAACAAACTATTGGCGTCCAAATCCTAATTTAAAACCTGAAACCAATTCAACTACTGAATATGGATTCGGTTTTCAATTCGACGACTTATTATCTAATAATGATAATCTGAAAATTAAAGCTGCCCATTTCAATACTCGCGCAAAAGATTATATTGATGCAGATGTTGCTATTTTTCAGGGATATACACAATCAACAAATATTTCAAGAGCAACCATTTGGGGATGGGATGTTTCTATGAGCTACCAATCGAAATTCTTTAATTGGGATTTAGCCTACAACCATACCAAAGGGAAAGATAATGCGACTAATGCCTCAATTACCTCAATTGAGCCAGATACATTAACCAGTCGCTTTGATGTTCCTGTACCAAGTACTGATTTTTCTGTGGGTTGGGTCGGCCAATTTACCAAAAAAACGGACTTTACTAAACATGACCGTTTTAATCGCCCAACCAATCGCCAACAAGCAGGTTATGGCGTTAACGATTTTTACCTTCGTTATGAAGGTAATGCCTCATTAAAGGGGCTAACAACCTCATTTGTACTGAGTAACGCATTTGATAAAACTTATTACTCTTCTGCGGGTATTCCTCAAGAAGGCCGAAATGCAAAAGTACTTGTGAGTTATCAATGGTAATTAACAATAAAATCAACGATATAATAGGAGTTTCTGTGAATAAATCTCTTTATGAGAGCTACCTGCAAGCTAAAGCGGACAAAAAAGCATCGTATGCGCGTGATCTCGCAGCTTACCTGAATGTCAGTGAAGCTGAACTCACTCACGCCCGTGTAGGACATGATGCAAAGCGTCTACGCAATGATGTACAAGAGTTATTAAAAGCATTAAGTAAAGTAGGTGAAGTCAAAGCAATTACTCGTAATGATATTGCAGTTCATGAACACCTTGGTGAATACACAAATGCCCGTTTTAGCGATCACGCAGGTTTAATCTTAAATCCGCGTGCAATGGATTTACGCTTTTTCTTCGCTTATTGGTCAAGCATTTTTGCACTTACCGAAGAGACATCAAAAGGGACGCGTTATAGCATTCAATTCTTTGATATGCATGGTGATGCATTACATAAAGTCTATGCGACAGATAACACGAATATGGATGAATGGAATACACTTATTCAATCATTCTTATTGGAAGATAATCCGGCTCTTGATATCACGCCTGTTGAACCATACTCAAACACGCCTGTTAGTAATGAATTAGCGGAACAACTTGAACAACAATGGCGTTCAATGACTGACGTTCACCAATTCTTTAAATTACTAAAAGAAAATAACTTAAGTCGTCAACAAGCCTTCAAAGCTGTTCCTGACGACCTTGCTTATCAAGTCAATAACAACGCGCTGAAAACCTTATTAGAACTCGCTAAAGAAGCACAAAACGAGATTATGATATTTGTCGGTAGCCGTGGTTGTGTACAGATTTTCACAGGCCAAATTGATCGTCTAGTACCTCATCAATTTGAAAATAGTGAGCAAGTTTGGATCAACGTTTTCAACCCTGCTTTTACACTTCATTTAATTGAAAGTGAAATTGCAGAAAGTTGGGTAACACGTAAACCAACTCAAGATGGATTTGTTACCAGCCTTGAAATATTTGATAACAAGGGACAACAAATTGCTCAACTCTACGGACAACGCACTGAAGGTACTGCAGAGCAGCTACAGTGGCGTGAACAAGTGAATACCCTCACTAAAATCGCCTAATCGGAGAATGATTTAATGAAAAAATGGCTTCTTTTGATCCTGTGTAGCGCAATGACGTTTGCAAGTTCAGCCAATGAACGCATCGTTACTATTGGTGGTGATATTACAGAAATTGTTTTCGCATTAGGTGCAGGCGAGCAGATTATTGCAAGAGACAGCACGAGCTTAGTTCCTGAACAAGTAAAAACACTTCCTGATGTGGGTTATATGCGAATGCTAAACCCAGAAGGGATTTTATCTGTCAAACCAACGTTGATCATTACCAGTGAATTAGCGCGCCCTTCTTTGGCGTTACGTCGTATCAAAGAAGCCGGAGTGCCAGTTAAAACCATTACAGGTACACGCTCATTAGAAGCCATTAATGAAAAAATAGACACTATTGCGACTGTTTTAAATAAAGAACAAGAAGGCAATCAGCTAAAAGAGAAACTCGCCCTCTCTATCAAGCAAGTTTCAACCTCTCCTATCGATAAAAAAATTATTTATATCATGAGTCATGGTGGCGTTGTTCCAATGGCTGCGGGTCAAGATACCGCTGCAGATACCATTATTTCTTTGGTTGGTGGTAAAAATGCCATGCAAGGATTTACAAGCTATCGCCCACTTTCTCAAGAAGGTGTTATTGCAAGCCAACCTGATATTTTACTAGTGACCAAAGAAGGTATTAAAGGCATTGGCGGAATTGAAAAACTATGGACATTACCCGGTATAAAATACACACCAGCAGGTAAAAACAAGCATTATGTTGTTGTTGATGACATGGGATTATTAGGCTTTACCCTTTCAACGCCAGAAGTTATGCATCAAATTCGTCAAGCATTGGAGCAATAATGTCTCGTTTTCGTTCACCGTGGATGAGTATTTTAGTTTTACTCTTTTTACTCACCACTGTTACATTAATTTCTGTGAATAGCGGTGCATTGGCCCTTTCGTTTCATACATTATGGAATAGCTCTTTTGATGATATGGAATGGCAAATTTGGCTAGATATCCGTCTACCTCGCGTATTATTAGCCATTCTTGTTGGCGGCGCTTTAGCAATATCGGGCGCAATAATGCAGGGATTATTTAGAAACTCATTAGCTGATCCGGGTTTACTTGGTATTAGTAGCGGTGCAGCACTAATGGTTGCCATCGTGATTATTCTACCGTTCTCTTTTTCATCAGCCTTTGCATTCTACAGTCATATTGTCGCCGCCTTTGTTGGCGGTTTAATTGTGGCAATGATTATCTTCTCATTACATCAATTAAGTGATGGTAATTTAGCGCGGCTATTGCTTGCTGGTATTGCTATCAATGCACTATGTATGTCTTTTATTGGTGTATTAAGTTACATCAGTACCGACCAACAGCTACGCCAATTCTCACTTTGGATGATGGGTTCATTAAGCCAGATTGATTGGAAAACCTTATCCATTGCAACCCTTGTGATCATTCCTGTCAGTATTTTGGCATGTTGGCAAAGCCATAAATTAAACCTATTACAACTTGGTGATGAAGAAGCGCATTACTTAGGGCTAAATGTAAGAAGAACCAAGTTTATTCTGTTACTTCTTAGCGCCATTTTAATTGGCTGTGCTGTCGCACTGAGTGGTGTTATTGGATTTATTGGGCTTGTCGTGCCACACCTTATTCGTATGCGTATTGGCAGTAATCATGTATGGCTATTACCTGCCACTATTCTAGGTGGTGCAACACTATTACTCGCTGCTGACACATTATCACGAACACTAGTATCTCCAGCAGAAATCCCTGTGGGGCTCATTACAGGATTAATTGGTGGCCCTTATTTCCTTTGGCTGATCTTACGACAACCCGCAGGAAGAATGTCATGATTGAAAAACAAAACACACCATTACTTTATGGAAATAATTTAACTTACCAAATTGGTAATAAGACCATTATTGATGATGTGTCACTTTCACTGAATGCAGGGGAATTAGTTACCATTATTGGCCCTAATGGCGCAGGAAAATCATCACTATTACGCTTGTTAACAGGCTATACAACACCAACACAAGGTCAATGTTATTTTAAACAAAAAACCTATTCACAATGGAACAGCCAACAATTAGCGCAAAACCGTGCCGTGATGCGACAAAATAGCCAGCTCTCATTTTCATTTTCAGTTGAAGAAGTGGTTGCCATGGGAAGAACACCTCATGGGCAGCAACATAAAAAAATTGCAATTGAAACCGCACTACTCCAAACAGATTGTTTAAAATTTAAAGATAGAGACTATCGTCAATTATCGGGAGGAGAACAACAACGAGTACAACTTGCTAGAGTGTTAGCACAATTATGGCACCCGACACCACAAGAAGCCGTATTGTTCCTTGATGAACCAACCTCCGCACTCGATCTTTACCACCAGCAACACAGCTTGCGTTTATTAAAACAACTGGCAAAAACACAAAATCTTATGGTCTGTTGTGTGTTGCATGATCTCAATTTAGCGTCTCTTTATGCTGATAGAATTTTATTACTTCATCAAGGAAAATTAGTTTGTGAAGGTACGCCACACAGCGTACTCACAACAGAGAATATTCAAAAATGGTATGGTGCAGATGTGAGTGTTAATACTCATCCAGAACATTTATATCCTCAAGTTTTTCTACGCCCCTAAAAGAACACTGCCTAAATTTTTGTTACCAAGCCACCTTTTAGCATTATTTTCTAAAAGGTGGCTTAGTTAATTTACTCTCAATAAAAATAAAATAGTGAAAGTAATACCACATCAATTGATTAATAAATCTTATTTTAGTTTTTCGATACTTAGTCAAATAAACTGACTTTAAAATACACCTTAATCAATGATTAGGTTGTATTTTGCACAAAAAAACATAACAGAAATAAAAATAAAAGGTATAACAGAACTATTAAATTAAAAAATAAATCAATAAATTCAACAAAATAAAAGTCATACAAAATAACATTTTTAACCAGAAAGATTCAGCAAACTGAACATTACTTGAATCATATAAGCTAGACCTATCATTATGATAATGATTATCAATCACGAAAAGCACTTTTTGCCTACCTGTTATTCTCCCCATGCTTAAAATAGATTACAAATAACATACGTTACTATTCTATTTACTTGGGCATTGTGTCCCCACCATTTTTTGTGGGAGGTTTTATGGCTGAAAATGTCGTTAATGATATTCTGAAATGGTTAGAAACCCAGTTACAACGTAACGAAGGTATAAAAATCGATACGATTGCAAATAAAAGTGGCTACTCGAAGTGGCACTTGCAACGCATTTTTAAAGATTTTAAAGGCTGTACATTAGGCGAATATGTTCGCAAACGTCGCTTATTAGAAGCAGCTAAATCATTACAAGAAAAAGATATGTCTATTTTAGATATCGCTTTAATGTATGGCTTTAGCTCTCAAGCAACATTTACACGTATCTTTAAAAAGCATTTCAATACTACACCCGCCAAATTTAGAGAAAATGGTAAAATGCCAGATACGCATTGCTTTATGTCATGTGAAAATCACTAATTCATTTCACATCACATTATTCTTCATAAAAAACCAGCTCTTTTAGCTGGTTTTTGTTTTTTTATTATTTTCTAACGTTAATAAAAATTACGCTATCGCTGTCACAAGCCATTCTTCAAGCTCATTAAGCTCTATTTTATTGTTAGGATAACGCTGAATAAGTTGCTCAATAAGCCCTTTTAGAGACTCTGGTGTATAACGCTGCCCTACCAACATCTCTGATAATGCTTCTAATGGTGCAGGATCTAAACTGTCTGTATATATTTGGCTTCTAATAACATTGCCACGCTCAATATCAAAATGCAGCTCAACACCACCCCATTTAAATCGATTATCTAAAAGATGTGAAAATGCAGGTGCTTGCCCAAAATTCCATTCCCAGCTACTTTGCTTCGCGAATGTTTCTTCAAAACCAGGTAAATCAGGTAATTTTTGCGGTGAAATAATCTCGGCTTCTACTCGTTCACCATAGTATTCAAAAAAGCTTTCTGTGATAGTTTCACAAAGTTTTTCATGAGTAATATTAGGTTTAAGCTCGACCAAATTAGCCACTCGAGAGCGTACAGAAGTGATACCTTTAGCTTGAAGTTTTTTCGGATCTGGATTGAGGTAATTAGCTAATCGGGATAAGTTAGCATTTATTAATAATGTGCCATGATGAAAACCACGATCTTTAGTCTCTTTATAGGCTGATCCAGAAACCTTTCTTTCACCATCATCTTGGGGAACGACTAAATCGTTACGTCCTGATGCCGTAGCATTAATGCCCGCTTTTAATAATCCATCAAGAATAATTTGAGTTGAAATCGTTTTATTATATTCTGGCTTTCCTGCCATAAAGGTAAAACAGGTATTGCCCAGATCATGGAAAACAGCACCACCACCACTTGAGCGACGAGCTAATTTCACACCATCTTCATCCATTTTACGGGTATTACACTCTTTCCATGGATTTTGTGCTCGACCAATGACTACCGTATTATCGTTACGCCAAAGAAAAAGTACGCGTTGATCTGCGGGCATTTGTCTAAAAATACACTCTTCAACAGCAAGGTTAAACCAAGGATCATAAGACTCGGAAATTAACAGACGCAATTTGCCTGACATAAGGAATACCTATATGAAGAAAATAAGGTATAAGATACCATAACTCTCAATATATTAGGCTGTTAAATGGCACGAAACTACAATCGGCGAGCTTGCCAGAATGTCTTTTTCCAATAGACATTATCAAGGGATGAACGAGTTACCCCTTTACTCGTTGATGCATGGATAAATGTATTATCAGTATCATAAATACCGACATGAAGCCCATTTTCACCACCGCCAGTTTTGAAAAAAACCAAATCACCGGGCATTAAATCACTTTTACTGATTTGTGTACCATATTTGGTTTGATCAATGGTCATTCGAGGAAGTTTTATATCAAAGCGATCACTATAGGTTTTATACACAAAGCCTGAACAATCAATACCCGAAGGCGTCATTCCACCATAACTATATGGCGTACCATACCATTGCTCAAGTTGTGATTTTAATTGCACTATCACCATGATGGGATCGGAAAGTTGTGTTTTTAAAGGAGGTGCTGGTGGAATACGTTTAGACGGGCTAGATGAACATCCAGCCAGCAGAATAATACAGAGTAAGAAAGGATAAAAAACGGACTTTCTCATTGCATCCACCATGATTGTTAGCATAGATTTTAAAATCTATCTGCTTTTTTAAGCAAAAACAAGTTATTGAAGATGAATGAGTGATGATTGCTAGAATAAATCGCACAATTAACAACAAGATCCAGAAAATGAATCCTACAATCATTAAGTTAGTGCGATGATGCTTCTTTTGTTTTTTGGCTTATTAGCCACACTCCCACCATAATAAATGCTACACCCGCTGTTTTTGTCCATGATGGTGTTTCTTGAAACCAAGGCAATATCACTGCAAGAATATAAACAAACACATAACTTAAGCTGATCAGTGGATAGGCTTTATTTAACGGAATAGTACGCAAAGTAAATAGCCAACAGACCATAGAAAGGACATAACCGACAAGACCGGCAAACACGATAGCAAGTGGCGTTACATTAGCCCATAACCATAAGAAATCAAACCACTGTTTTTCTAACTGTAAATCCGGCAGTTCAGACATGCCAAATTTTAGCAACAATTGAGCGGCTGTCACTAATAGCGCACTTCCAATTGCCCATAGATAGCCTTTCATGCTTGCATACTCATCAATACAATACCAACCATAATTGACGCGATGCCAATCCAATGCTTTACATTAACGGGCTCGTTATAAACAAACTGGCCAATTAATGTCACCACTATAAAGTTAATACTTAACATAGGATAAGCAATACTTAGAGGAAGCATTTGTAATAATCGTAACCAAAATAGCATCCCAAAACCAAGCATTGCAATGGCAACAAAAAGCCAGAAAATCGTTTTTCTGGTTTTTGTTAATGAGTCACTTTGCCAGCTAACCACTGCTTGCTTTTGACAAACCTGCCCTATACAGGTCAGCAAACTTACGATCAGCAATAAAACAAATGCCATTAATTACGCTTCTCATAAGTTAAAATAGCAACTCGATGGTTTGTCACCAGCTCTTCAGGTCTTGGCAATTGTGCTAATTTCTTAGGATCTTTAAAGGTAATAACAACTGAAACATTACCTTCTTTTCTTGCTTCTTCCAACCACTGAGCAAAGTTATCAGGTTTAATTAATTTATGCTGAGAATCAGGGTATTCTTCAACACCATAAGTTAATTCGCCTGTTCTTTCATAAAGGTAAATATCGCTACGCTGTAATTCCCACGCTAATCCCGCACCGATACCAACACTATTGCTCACAATGTATTTGCTGGCGTTTAATGTCTCTATATTTTGGCGAATAAATTCTTGAGGTAACTTTCCATCCACGCTGCTATTTGGTATAGCCTGACCGATACATAAGCTTACGCCTAGCGAACAAGACGCTGCCCATAACCAGTGTTTTCCATTAAGAGTCGAGCACAGATAACCAATAATGCCCCATAATGAGAATGCCACTATAGCTAATACCCATTTAGACCATTCATATGGCATATAAATAGGTTTTGTAGAGGCTAGTTGGATAACTAAAATAGCGATAACCACAGCAACACCAATAAAAATATTGATATAACCGTTAATACGCAGCGCTTTCATCCTAAATTTGCGTGCACAATCTACGCCATATTTCGCCATCAGCATTGCTAGTGGTGCCATAAATGGCAACATATAAGTCGGTAGCTTACCCTTCGCAATGCTAAAAAATAAGAATGGAACAACAAACCAGCATAATAAGAAGAATAATTCAGGGCGTTTACGTCTTTTCTTCCAAGCGCCCATTAATGCGCCCGGAAGTAATCCAAGCCAAGGGATCACGCCTAATAAGACAACGGGGATATAGTACCAAAATGGTGAACTATGTTGAGCATCTTCACCCGAAAAACGCTGAATATGTTCAATCCAGAAGAAATAGTGCCAATAATCAGGTTCTGCTTTTGCAACAGCCAATACCCACGGCAAACTAATTAATGCTGCACTCAATACAGCAAGTAAGCCATAGAGCAACATTTGTGTAAATTGTTTTTGATACAGCGTAATAGGTATCATGACAATGACTGGAATAGCTAACGCTAAAAATCCTTTGGTCATAAATGCCATACCACATGCAAGCCCTAATGTTATCCACGCTAATATTCGTGTTTTTACTGTGGTCGCTTTAAGCGCCCAAAAACAGCAAACCATACTCGCGGTAACCCAAAGTGCCAACATAGGATCTAATACACTGTAAGTACCTACGCTAAACACTAAGAACATGGATAAATAGATTAAACTAGAAACAAAAGCAACTTGACGGTTACGCCACATCATTCTTGCCAACAAATAGACAAGTAATGTGCTTAAGAGAATAGAAATAACAGAGCCAAAACGTACAGCAAAATTGGTGTGACCAAAAATCAACTGGCTAACATTATTGATCCAATAACCTGCTACGGGCTTCTCAAAATAGCGAATATCGAGCATATGAGGAACAATCCAGTTCCCGCTCACCACCATTTCACGGCTAATTTCCGCATAACGGGTTTCATCTGGCTGCCATAATAACCGGCTGTTCAATGGAAATAAGTAGGTAAGAACAAAAAAAAGAGCCAAGAGGATGGCCCCGATTTTACTCGCCCGGTTATTCAACATAGTTTCGTTAGACCTCTTGTTGGCACCCTAACCAGCCTTCTCGACCCGGAAAGTCAGATCGAACAACTTTACCCATCGGAAGCGTTTCTTTATCTTGTGGTAATAAATCGCTTAACGGACAGAATTCGATGCCTTCATTTGCAATCATTGCCAGTAACTGCTCAAATTGAGCGGCTTTTGACATTCCTTCAACTTCGGTGTGGATAGTATAAACAGGTATTCCACTGTCTTTTTTGATTTCATCAATAATAAATTGATTAAAATCTTCATCCTTTACCTTTGTACCAACAACTTCATCATAAGTTGGTAATGTTACTGGAATTTGCACCGTACCGATAGAACCATTTTCTAAAATAGGCCTAAAGGGATGCGTTCCTCGACAATCGCTATTGTAATCGAATTGAAAAGTTTCTTTAACTGTTAATACGCGTTCATCTGCTCGCCATCCAGCAACTGCCGAACATTTTACAGGGTTTTCAAGTGCTTTTTCCAGTGCTTCAACACCTAAACGAACTTGTTGCATTAATTCTTCTGTTGACCAGCGCCCAACTTTTGCTTGCCAACTTTGATGATCCCATGAGTGCAAGCCAACTTCATGCCCCGCATCTTGGGTTTCTTTCATCAAATAACCTAAATTTTTAGCTATTTTTTTGCCCGGCCATGCCGTTCCTGCTAATAAAATATCTAAGCCATACAGTGATGCAGCATTAGATCTCAGCATTTTCCATAAAAATTTGGGCTTTAAAAGGCGCCATAAATGGCGCCCCATATTATCTGGACCCACACTAAAGAAGAAGCTGGCATGAATGTTATGTCTGGCAAATACATCCAGCAGTTGTGGAATACCTTGTTTCGTTCCTTGATAAGTATCCACATCAACTCTCAAACCAACTTTCTTCATTATTTATTCCTATTTAGTGCCTAATTCTTCAACTGCGCCACGTAAGAAGAAATCTAATGTTTCTTCTACTGTTTGACGAGTTTCAATACTTGGTTTCCAATCCAATAAACGCTCTGCATTTTTAATGCTTGGCTTACGGTGTTCAACATCTTGGTAGCCTTTACCATAGTAACTGCTACTTTCAATTTTCTTAAAGCCTGCAAATGGAGGGAAATGACCACGTAACTCATGTTTTTCAAAGCAATCTAACAGCATTTCTGCTAATTCGCGAATACTTGCTTCGTTAGTTGGATTACCAATATTGATAATTTGACCATCACATTTGTTATCACGGTTTTCAATAATACGGAATAAAGCTTCAATACCGTCATTAATATCAGTGAAACAACGTTTTTGCTCACCACCGTCAACCAATTTAATTGGTGAACCTTCGACTAAGTTCAGAATTAACTGTGTGATTGCACGAGAGCTACCGATACGTGCTGAGTTTAAGTTATCTAAACGAGGTCCCATCCAGTTAAATGGACGGAATAATGTAAATTTCAGACCTTCTTTAGCACCATAAGCCCAAATAACTCGGTCTAATAATTGTTTAGAAACAGAGTAAATCCAACGTTGTTTATTGATTGGACCAACAATCAGACGTGAATTATCTTCGTCAAATTCTTTATCATCACACATACCATAAACTTCTGATGTGGATGGGAAAATAATACGTTTATTATACTTAACGCAATAACGTACAATTTTTAAGTTTTCTTCAAAGTCTAATTCAAATACACGTAATGGATTACGGGTATATTCAATTGGTGTAGCAATAGCTACTAATGGCAGAATAACGTCACATTTTTTAATGTGGTATTCAATCCATTCTGTATGAATGCTCACGTCACCTTCAATAAAGTGGAAACGTGGATTACCAATAAAGCGTTCAATTGCAGAAGAACCGATATCCATACCATAGATATCATAGTTGTCATCTTTCAATAGACGCTCTGTTAAGTGGTTACCAATAAAGCCATTCACACCTAAAATCAGAACACGTTTACGACGCTTAACTTGTGCCGTTGCTTTTGGTCCAACGCGAACATCCGTCACAATGCCCATTTCTGCCGCTAAACGACTTCCTTGAACATAAAGCCCATTTTCGCTTTGACCCGTAACAACTTCGATTGCACCTGTCGCACACGCAATCACTAATGGCTCTGTTGAAATAACAGTACCAGGACGTTTACCTTGATTATCAGCAACAGCACGTGAACGCCAGATAATCATTTTACGTTCACCTAAGAAAGTGAATGCGCCTGGGTATGGTTCAGTAACAGCACGCACTAAGTTGTGGACTGTTTTTGCATCTGCATTCCAGTCAATTAAACCATCATCAGCACAACGACGGCCAAAATAAGTTGCTTGGCTTTCATCTTGTGCAGTTGTTGAATAATCACCTGATGCAATGTGTGGTAATGCGCTAGAAAGTAACTTATCAGCAGCTTCTCTTACTTTTTCATGTAAAATCAGAGAAGTATCATTATCTGCAATGGTGACTCTTTCTTGAGCAACGATATCACCTGCATCAGCTTTCGCTGTCATTTTATGCAGAGTAACACCTGTTTCTGTTTCACCGTTCACGATCGCCCAGTTAATTGGTGCACGACCACGATATTTTGGTAATAAAGAACCGTGTAAATTAAACGCGCCTTTAGGTGCCAAATTCAGGATCTCATCACTTAACATGTGACGATAATAGAAAGAAAAAATGACATCAGGTTTCATTTCACGGATACGTTCAATCCACAATGGGTGATTGACATTTTCGGGTGCAAATACTGTCAATCCCATTTCTGCACTCACACGAGCAACAGATGAGAAGAAATGATTTTCATTAGGATCGTCAGTGTGGGTAAATACAGCCTGAATATCATAACCTGCTTTTTCAAGTGCTTTTAAACCAACACAGCCAATATCGTGATAGGCAAATACTATTGCTTTCATTAGTCTTTTTCCTGATCTTCGTTGGGTTTATTAACGCCAACCACTTTTTGGATAAAATACCGAGGACGCGCTCTTACATCATTATAAATTCGGCCTATATACTCACCTAATAAGCCCATTGCAACGAACTGCGCTCCGATAAACATAAATAAAATTGCAAAAAGTGTGAATACACCTTCAGCAGCCCACATTGCACCGAAAATAATACGTAAAATAATCAACAATAAGGCTAAGACAAAGCCAGATACAGCGATCACACTGCCGACGATGCTTAATAAACGTAATGGTGCCGTGGTAAGACAAGTTAATAGGTCGTACATTAAATTAATCAGCTTTAAAAAACTGTATTTTGAGTCGCCATATTCACGCTCTGCGTGTGCGACATCAATTTCAATAGTACGACGAGCGAATGTATTCGCAAGAATAGGGATAAATGTGCTTCTTTCGTGACACTGTAACATCGCGTCAACAATATGGCGACGATAAGCGCGCAACATACAACCGTAGTCTCCCATAGAGCGACCTGTTGCTTTAGTGATCATTGAATTGATCATTTTTGAAGCGGTTTTTCGAAACCATGAATCTTGACGGTTACGACGACGAGTTCCGACAACGTCATACCCTTCTTCCGCAGTCGCGACAAGTCTTGGGATCTCTTCTGGTGGATTTTGTAAATCAGCATCCAATGTGATCACTAAATCACCATCCGCCTGATTAAAACCCGCCATAATTGCAGAATGTTGGCCGTAATTGCGATTTAAAATAATTGCAATAACGTGATTTTCTTCAATTGCAGCGGCTTCTTCTAACATCTTAGCTGAATTGTCACTGCTACCATCATCAACAAGGATCAGTTCATATTCTTGTTCTAATTGTTTACAGCTTTTGATTGTGCGTTCTAAAAGCTGAGGAAGGCTCTCTTCCTCGTTATAAACGGGGATTACAACCGATACTTTCTTGATTTCATCAAATGTTGACACTTAAATATGCTCCGAAAGAATTTCATTGATCACATCTACAACGCGAATAACATCTTTATTATTCATATCAGGAAACAGTGGCAGCGAGCATAACGTTGCAGAGTTCCATTCTGATTGAGGAAGGGATAAAGAAGGATAGCGCTCACGATAATATTTTTGTGTGTGCGCTGCACGAAAATGAAGCCCTGTACCAATCTCTTTTTGCTTCAATTTCTCCATAAAGGTATCACGATCAATACCACAGGCATTTTTATCAACTCTCACCATAAATAGGTGATTTGCATGTAAATGTGAATATTCAGGGACACTCAACATTTCTAATGGAGAATTTTTGAGTTTTTCACGATACAGTGCAACTAACTCAGCACGTTTAGCATTCATTTCATCTAAACGTCCCAATTGCACCACAGCAATTGCTGCATGAATATCAGATAAGTTGTATTTGTAGCCTGGTTCAACAACTTCTGCTTGAGGTTTACGACCTTGAATTTGTCTATCAAAGGCGTCCACCCCTAAACCGTGGAATTTTAAGCAACGTACTCTATTGGCCAATTCGTCATTATCAGTAACAACCAACCCGCCTTCTGCACAAGTTACGTTCTTAATTGCATGGAAAGAGAAAATGGAGGTTCCTTTTTCACCAATCCATTCATTTTTATAGCGAGTACCAATAGCATGCGCGGCATCTTCAATAAGCGGAATTCCTGCATCTTGTGCAACTTTTCTTAATGCATCAAGATCGCAAGGTGCGCCGGCATAATGAACGGGAATAATCGCTTTTGTTCTCGGTGTAATCGCTTTTTTGACATCTTCTGCACTCACCATCAAGGTATCACGGTCAACATCAACCATCACCGGCTCTGCGCCAAGTAACGTAATGATGTTTATCGTTGAAACCCAAGTTTGTGATGGTGTGATAACTTCATCACCAGCGCCAATTCCCATCGCCATTAAAACAACATGCATACCCGCAGTGGCAGAGCAAATTGCGATAGCATGTTTGCTACCAAATTTTTCACAAAAATCTTGCTCTAATTGATGATTTTGAGGGCCTGTTGTAATCCAACCTGAACGCAATACATCCTCAACGGCTTTGATTTCTTCATCGCCAATCGCAGGGCGAGAGAAAGGAAGGAAATGACTCATAAAAATGTAGCCTAATTAATGAATAAATAAAAAACAATTATATACAAACTATTGTTCACCGACATCCGTCTTATTAAGAAAACATTAAAAAAACCTTAATAATTACTTGGGGATAAGCTTAACAATAGTCATATTATGGCAAAACCTGCCAATCAATATGATCAACATCATTGATACACTTGATATTTGTATTAAATGTAGTTGATAATAATTTTTCGTCCAATAAGAGTGCAGATGCGCCAGAATTAACCAAATATCCATTTTTCATGAGCCAAACTCTGTCTGCTTTTTGATAGGAATGATTCAAATTATGTGTACTCATAATAACGGCACCACCTTGTTGGCAAAACTTATCAACCCACTTGTCAAAAATCGCCAACTGTACGACATCTAAATTATTCATTGGTTCATCAAGTAAGATTAATTTCCCTTTTAAATCATAACTTGACCATAATTGGATGAATGCACCAACAATTCTAACCCTCTGCCATTCACCTCCCGATAAATGATGAATGTTCTTTGACAATAATTTGTCAATTTTAAAATCATTTAACAACATATTTAATTGCTGAACATCCATTTTCGACAATTTATGATATAGCGAGAGATAATGAAAAACAGGCATAAATGACAAAGCTTCCAATTGTTGTATAACAATGCTCTGCATTCTAGAAAGATCATCATATTTATAATGTCTTATTGAAGTTTCGTTTAGAATGATTTTACCACTAAATGGCAACTCTCCCGCAATGGCCATTAAAAGTGTGCTTTTTCCTGCACCATTAGCACCAATTAAGTGGACACGCTCCCCATAATTGACTTGTTCTGTAAATACGTTAAGTCGATTATCAACACTTAAATTATCAAGTTTAAGTAACGCCATATTACAAACGTCCCATCTCTTTTGTTGCCAATAGCCAGATAAATAAAGGCGCACCAAGCGTTGCGGTAATCACACCAATCGGAACTTCTGCACCATTTAACATCAAGCGAGAGAATAGATCAGCAAGCAATAACAATCCGCCACCGGCAAACGCACATGCTGGTAATAACGTTTTATAATGGGTTAATCCACATAGTCTTAATAAATGCGGTACAACAAGTCCAACAAAGCTTATCGCGCCCGCTAAAGCAACACTCAGTCCTATCAATAACCCAACGGCTAAAATAAACCAATTTCGCCATTGATTAACGGATATCCCTAATTGCTTTGCCCTGAATGAACCCAGAGATAAATAATTAAGAACATCGGCTTGTAGAATAAGAATTAAGACAATGGGTATAAGAGCCCAAAATAAGATTTGATGACGCCAATCAATGCCACTAAAACTTCCCATCAGCCAATACATTAATTGTCTTAAATCCAAAGCTGAACTGAAATAAACTAGCCAAGTCATTATCGCGCTTGCCATAACACCTAATGCCACACCAATTAATAGTAATTGAGCATTAGATAGCTTTTTTATTCGAGTAAAAAACATTAATAAGAGAGTAATCCCCAGTGCACCGAATATTGCTGCACTACTTATCAACCAAGGACTTAACCCAATTTGTAAAACAATAAGTAATACAACACACACTCCCGCACCACTGCTTACGCCTAATAATCCAGGCTCTGCAAGTGGATTTTGGAATAGCGCCTGCATAATTGCACCCGCAATTGCTAGGCTGGCACCCACAGTCACTACTGCAAGTATTCTTGGTAAACGGATCTGCCAAACAAATAAATGAGCTTCATCTGTTAGCCATTGATGTGGAAATAACGAAATCTCACCGACAGAGAGGGAAAAAATAAACAAAAAACATAATACTAATACCATTAAAAACAGCTTTTTTCTGTCGTCAATGCGTTGTCTTTTAGTCAATTTAATAAGAGGATTAACTTCTTTATTCATTTCATTCCCTATCCATGCAACAACAGCGCTTACTATTTTTATTTATAAAATAATTTTTTAGCAACATAACATGTTCGCATTCAATGATGAAAAACTAAATTTAAAACATGTAAGCCAGCCTCTAATAATGAAGAAGAAATTGAGATTAACTATCACAATGTTGATGCAAATAAGAGAAAAATGAAAGAATCAGAATAAGGGATGAGCATAAAAAGAAAGATAATGAAAAAATAAAAATACTTCTTCCAAATAGAAATATCCATTCAGATTATATTGATAAATATAAACATCCCAATACGCTTATCATCAAAATAAGATACAAGTAATAATGATAAAAAAACGGCTTTCAAAGAAAGCCGTTTTGGATGTTTTTTAAATCTTATTCTTTTGGTGTTGCGCTCTCAACCCGGCTTTTTAACTTTTGTCCTGGGCGGAAAGTAACAACACGGCGAGCTGTAATAGGAATGTCTTCCCCAGTTTTCGGATTACGACCTGGGCGCTGATTTTTATCACGCAGGTCAAAGTTTCCGAATCCAGACAGCTTCACCTGTTCTCCATTTTCAAGAGAACGACGCACTTCCTCAAAAAAGGATTCTACAAGGTCTTTTGCATCGCGTTTGCTAACACCAAGTTTTTCAAACAAATTTTCTGCCATTTCAGCTTTTGTAAGCGCCATAGGTCTAGTCCCTCAAGGATGCTTGGAATCGCTGTTTCAATGCTGCTACACAGTTACTCACTGTTGCAGCAATCTCATCTTCTTCCAGTGTATGCTCGATATCCTGCAAGATTATGCTAATAGCGAGGCTTTTATAGCCCTCTGCTACTCCCTTACCACAATACACGTCAAATAAGTTTATGCCAACTATTTGATTTCCGCCAACTTTCTTACATTCGGCTAAAATATCCTCTGCAGCGACATCATTCGGAACAACTACAGCGATATCTCTACGATTCGAAGGGTAACGAGAAATTGCTTTTGCTTGTGGTAAACTGCGATTTGCAATTGCATTCCAACGTATTTCGAATACTACCGTACGACCGTTTAAGTCAAGTTTACGTTCAAGCTCTGGATGAACAACGCCAATACAGCCAATATATTCATTTCTCAGATAAATCTCAGCACTTTGTCCCGGATGAAGTGCTGAATGATTAGCTGGTTTAAATGTAATTTCATCTAGCTGGCCTGTCAATTCCAGAATTGATTCAATATTACCTTTCAAATCAAAGAAATCAACAGTTTGCTTCTCTAAATTCCAATGTTCTTCATAACGGTTGCCCGCGATCACACCAGCTAACATAAGTTCCTGACGTATTCCATATTCTGCTTGATTATCAGGAACAAAACGCAGACCTGCTTCAAATAACCTAACTCTCGATTGTTGACGATTCTGATTATATACAGTCGTAGTCAATAATCCGGTTAATAGAGACAGTCTCATTGCTGACATATCCGCTGAAATCGGATTAGGCAGAATTAAGGCTTCTTCATTTGGATGTAATAAAGATTGAACCTTCGGATCAACAAAGCTATAAGTAATGGCTTCTTGGAAGCCATTGTCTACTAGCATTGTTTTAACACGTTTTAATGACAAGTTCGCTTCGCGATGGTTGGTCATCACCAAATCAGCGCGTAATGGCACATCAGGAATATTGTTGTAACCATAAATGCGAGCAACCTCTTCAATCAGATCTTCTTCGATTTGAACATCGAAACGCCATGAAGGAACGGTTGCTAACCAGCCATCATTTTCAACAGAAACGTTGAAACCTAAGCGAGTTAATGAATCCAGAACTTGTGCATCATCAATCACGTGGCCTAATAAACGGTCTAATTTTTTACGTGTTAATTTGACTGGTGCAATATTCGGTAAATGGGCTTGATTGGTTACATCAATGACTTCACCAACTTCACCACCGCAAATTTCTAGCAGTAGCTTGGTTGCACGCTCAATTGCATTGTATTGCAGCTCAGAATCAACGCCACGCTCAAAACGATGGGAAGCATCAGTATGCAAGCCATAACGACGTGCACGGCCTGTAATGGATAATGGAGAGAAGAATGCACACTCTAAGAAGACATTTTTCGTTTCTTCATTAACACCTGATGATTCACCGCCGAAAATACCCGCCATACCTAATGCTTGTTTTTCGTCAGCAATAACTAATACA
Organism: Proteus alimentorum; assembly: GCF_002607735.1. GTDB lineage: Bacteria > Pseudomonadota > Gammaproteobacteria > Enterobacterales > Enterobacteriaceae > Proteus > Proteus alimentorum. The sequence continues at coordinate 11,726 of NZ_NBVR01000031.1, read as the reverse complement.
TCTTCTTTTAATGTAATTTCATTGCCATCAAGTAAGGTCAGTTTTTCACCTTCTTTACCCATACGAACAACAACAGCCCCTTCAACGCTATCAAGATCGAACGCATGTAGCGGTTGACCCATTTCAAGTAGAATGAAGTTGGTAATATCAACAATTGGGTCAATAGAACGAATGCCACCACGACGTAACTTTTCTTGCATCCATAAAGGTGTTTTGGCTTTCACATTTAGATTAGTGAAAATACGACCTAAATAACGTGGACACGCTTCTGGCGCTTCAACACGTACAGGGAATGTTGCTGAAGAAGTTGCCGCAACAGGCGACATATCTGGTACTTGGCATTCCATTTTGTTGATAACAGCGATATCACGAGCAACACCTAAAATGCCTAAGCAATCAGCACGATTTGGTGTAATGCTAATTTCAATCGCATTATCATTTAATTTTAAGTATTCACGAATATCCATGCCAATCGGTGCATCAGCAGGTAATTCAATAATACCTTCATGATTTTCTGAAATTGCTAATTCAGAAAATGAGCACAGCATACCTTCAGAAGGTTCGCCACGTAGTTTTGCTGCTTTAATTTTGAAGTCGCCTGGTAATACAGCCCCTACTGTTGCAACCGCAACTTTTAGGCCTTGGCGGCAGTTAGGTGCGCCACAAACGATATCGAGTAATCTGTCACCGCCTACGTTAACTTTCGTTACACGTAATTTATCGGCATTAGGGTGTTGCCCACATTCAACAACTTCACCTACAAATACACCGTTAAAATCACCAGCAACAGCTTCAACGCCATCGACTTCAAGGCCAGCCATTGTCAGTTGTTCAGAAAGCGCTTCGCTACTAATCGCTGGGTTTACCCACTCACGTAACCAAAGTTCACTGAATTTCATGAGATAATCCCACCTTATTTAAACTGTTTGAGGAAACGAAGATCGTTTTCGAAGAATGAACGCAAGTCGGTGACACCGTAACGTAACATAGTCAGACGTTCCATACCCATACCGAACGCAAAACCTGAATAAACTTCAGGATCGATACCTACATTACGTAATACATTTGGGTGAACCATTCCGCAACCCAACACTTCTAACCATTTACCATTCTTACCCATTACATCGACTTCTGCAGAAGGCTCTGTGAATGGGAAATAAGAAGGACGGAAACGAATTTCCATATCTTCTTCAAAAAAGTTTTTCAGGAAATCGTGTAGTGTTCCTTTTAAATTGGTAAAGCTAATGTCTTTATCAACAATTAAGCCTTCAATTTGGTGGAACATTGGTGTGTGAGTCTGATCGTAGTCATTACGATATACGCGGCCCGGTGCGATGATGCGAATAGGTGGCTGTTTATCTTGCATGGTACGAATTTGTACACCTGACGTTTGTGTACGCAGTAAACGTTTTGCATCAAACCAGAAGGTATCGTGATCAGCTCTTGCTGGGTGATGTGCAGGAATATTCAACGCATCAAAGTTATGATAATCATCTTCGATTTCAGGGCCAGATTCTACAGAAAACCCTAATTCGCCAAAGAAAGTTTCAATACGTTCAATTGTACGAGTTACTGGGTGTAGACCACCGTTTTCAATACGGCGACCAGGCAAAGACACATCGATTTTCTCAGCAGATAAACGTTCGTTTAATAATGCTGATTCAAGATAATCTTTACGAGTATTCAGCGCTTGCTGAACCTCTTGTTTAGCCTGATTAATGACAGCCCCTGCAGCTGGACGATCTTCCGCGGGTAAGTCGCGCAGCGTGGACATCTGAAGCGTTAAATGACCTTTTTTCCCCAAGTATTCAACACGAACCGAATCCAGCGCAGCAACATCCTGTGCCTCTTCGATAGCTGCTTTAGCTTGAGCAACGAGTTCAGCGAGATGTGGCATCGTTTCCTCTTCCTTTGACCTGATGAGGTCTATTAGTTGTTATCAATGATGACGAATAAAATTGCCCTTTTTGGTTTCTAACCCAAGATGGGATCTGAAAACAAAAAAGCCTCCATATTGGAGGCTCAGGCGCTACTTTTCGTTTCTTTTCTTACGCGCAAAAGCCCCCTTGAATTAGGCGCTAAAGTAAAAAAAGAAACGGAAAAAAGCGATATTTAACATTGATAATGTCTCTTAAAATATTAACTTATTGAATATATATCATTAAGCCACAAATTTAGACAAAATAAAAGAGGGAGAAAACTCCCTCTTCCATTGCTTAATTAATAATTAAGCCAGAGCACCTTTCGCTTTTTCAACTAAAGCAGCGAATGCTACTTTGTCGAATACAGCGATGTCAGCCAGAATCTTACGGTCGATTTCAATGGATGCTTTTTTCAGACCATTGATGAAACGGCTATAAGACATACCGTTCTGACGAGCTGCTGCGTTAATACGCGCGATCCACAGCTGACGGAACTGACGTTTTTTCTGACGACGGTCACGGTACGCATATTGACCAGCTTTAATTACAGCCTGGAAAGCTACACGATATACGCGTGAACGTGCACCGTAATAACCTTTAGCTTGCTTTAAAATTTTCTTGTGACGAGCACGGGCGATAACACCACGTTTAGCACGAGCCATATTAAACTCCTAAATGTCTATATTCTGTTAAAAAAGTGATACTTATGCGTATGGTAAGCAAGCTACGACCAGACCTAAATCTCCTTTAGAGACCATGCCTTTTGGACGTAAATGACGTTTACGCTTAGTTGATTTTTTAGTCAGAATGTGACGGAGGTTAGCATGCTTGCGCTTGAAGCCACCACCAGCAGTTTTTTTAAAGCGCTTCGCTGCGCCGCGTACTGTTTTAATCTTTGGCATTTCTATAATCCACTTCGCATTGTTAATAACATAAAATAATAAGGCGAATAGCAATCAGCCTTGAAAGGCTGACGCTATTACTTGAATTGCCCGACTATTTCTTCTTCGGCGCTAGCACCATGATCATCTGACGCCCTTCAATCTTATTAGGGAAAGATTCAACAGCAGCCAGTTCATCCAAATCTTCACGGATACGGTTAAGCATTTCCATACCGATTTGTTGGTGTGCCATTTCACGACCACGGAAACGCAGTGTGACTTTGGCTTTATCGCCATCTTCAAGAAAACGAATCAGGTTGCGTAGTTTGACCTGATAGTCGCCTTCATCTGTACCAGGACGGAATTTGATTTCCTTAACCTGAATAACTTTTTGTTTCTTTTTCTGTTCTTTGAGAGTCTTACTTTTCTCATAGAGGAATTTGCCGTAGTCCATAATACGACAAACCGGCGGCTCGGCATTAGGACTAATTTCAACTAAATCAGCACCTGCTTCCTCGGCTTTCTCAAGAGCCTCTTTCAGACTAACAACTCCAATCTGTTCGCCATCTAAACCTGTTAAACGAACTTCATGAGCGCGAATCTCACCATTGATGCGATTCTGACGCGTTGATTGAATTCTTTTTCCGCCTTTAATACCTTATTCCTCCAACTGATGAAGACTTCTGCTTCTAATTTCTTGCAGAAGCTTTTCTTTAAATTCGTTAACGTCGATACTGCCAAGGTCTTTTCCTCGACGAGTACGAACCGCAACTTTGCCTGATTCAACTTCTTTATCGCCACAGACAAGCATGTACGGAACACGACGTAAAGTATGTTCACGAATTTTAAAGCCAATCTTCTCATTTCTCAAGTCTGCTTTTGCACGAATTCCGGCATCTTGCAATTCTTTGACGAGTTTTTGTACATAATCAGCCTGTCCATCCGTGATATTCATCACGACAACTTGCTGTGGTGCTAACCAAGTTGGGAAGAATCCTGCGTATTCTTCTGTCAGAATACCAATAAAACGTTCTAAGGATCCTAGCACTGCTCGGTGTAACATAACAGGTACTTTACGCTCGTTATTTTCGGCAACATAAGATGCGCCTAAACGACCTGGTAGTGAGAAGTCTAATTGTACTGTACCACACTGCCATGCACGATCTAAACAATCGTAAAGTGTAAATTCAATTTTAGGGCCATAAAACGCCCCTTCGCCTGGCTGATATTCAAATTCGATATTGTTATCAGTTAAGGCTTTTGCTAAGTCTGCTTCAGCAACATCCCATAATGCATCTTCACCGATACGTTTTTCTGGGCGAGTAGACAGCTTAACAACGATTTTTTCAAATCCGAAAGTAGAATATACATCATAAATCAATTTGATGCAGTCATTTACTTCACTTAAAATCTGTTCTTCAGTACAGAAAATATGCGCATCGTCTTGTGTAAAGCCACGAACACGCATTAAACCATGCAATGCACCTGATGGTTCATTACGATGGCAACTACCGAATTCAGCCATACGTAATGGCAAATCACGGTAAGAACGTAAACCTTGTTTGAAGATTTGTACGTGACCAGGGCAGTTCATTGGTTTAATACAATATTCACGGTTCTCTGAAGATGTTGTGAACATGTTTTCTTTGTAGTTTTCCCAGTGACCTGTTTTTTCCCAAAGAACACGATCCATCATAAATGGACCTTTTACTTCTTGGTAATCATATTCTTTTAATTTACAACGTACAAATGTTTCTAACTCACGGAAAATAGTCCAGCCATCATTATGCCAGAAAGCCATACCCGGCGCTTCTTCTTGCATATGATATAAATCAAGCTGTTTACCAATTTTGCGGTGGTCACGTTTAGCGGCTTCTTCTAAGCGATCTAAGTAAGCTTTTAACTGTTTCTTATCAGCCCAAGCTGTACCATAAATGCGTTGTAGCATTTTATTATCGCTGTTACCGCGCCAATATGCACCTGCGATTTTCTGCAATTTGAAGTTATGACAGAAACGCATGTTTGGAACGTGTGGCCCACGGCACATATCAACATATTCTTGGTGATGATAAAGACCTGGTTGAGAATCTTGGCTAATATTTTCGTCAAGAATAGCAACTTTATAGTCTTCACCACGAGAAACAAATGTTTCACGAGCTTCAGCCCAGCTTACGCGTTTTTTAATAACGTCATAATCTGTTTTTGCCAACTCTAGCATGCGTTTTTCTAGAGTGTCTAAATCTTCCTGCGTTAGAGAATGGTCTAAATCCACATCGTAGTAGAATCCATTTTCAATAACAGGACCAATCGCCATTTTGGTGTGTGGCCATAATTGTTTAATGGCATGTCCCAATAAGTGGGCACAAGAGTGACGAATAATTTCAAGACCTTCATCATCCTTTGCGGTGATAATCGCCAGATTTGCATCATGTTCGATTAATTCACAAGCATCTACCAGCTCACCATTAACACGACCTGCAATACATGCTTTCGCAAGTCCAGGACCGATATCTGCAGCGACATCCATGACAGAAACTGCATTTTCAAATTGACGTTGGCTTCCGTCAGGAAGAGTAATAATTGGCATTTAAAATCCTTATTTACAGTGGTGACCCATACGCAAGATCACATGTAAGCTTTTTATTTCGTATATATTCAGTACGTTACGACAATTTCTCACTTTACCTCGCGAGGTTTGCACACAGTTATGTACTCATATTTATTTTATAAATATCCATAACATCACTGAGCCTTATCGTAACTCAGGGGGGATATTATCACAGACTGTAAAGATTTATACATTTATCTCATGGGTAATTTTAACGTTTCTTTTTTAATACACAGAGAGATAGAAATTTTTATTTAATTTATCTACTATAACAAATAAGCGGAAACCGTGGCTTTAAAAATAACATTTTCTGGGGCGGGCCAGAACCTTCGTTGTTAACATAAAGGTGTATAACGTGTTTTATCTAAAGCCCCGCTCTCGTAAATTAGTCTATGCTATTACCTTTGAAGCTCTCGCGATTTTATTAAGTACTGTTTTACTTGCAGTATTAAGCCAAAGCCAATCACATAATTCACTGCCTGTTGCAATCGCTGTTTCTGTTATTGCCTTGATTTGGAATTATATTTTTAATTCTTTCTTTGAATTGATTGAATCAACGCTAAAAATAAAAAAACGTACCGTCATGGTGCGGCTTATCCATGCAATAAGTTTTGAATTAGGTCTGTTCTTCTTTACCATTCCACTTTATATATGGTGGTATGATGTCGGTTTTATAAAAGCAATAAGTATGGAAATCACGATATTAGTGTTCTTCTTTATTTATACCTATTTATTCACACTCGCCTTCGATAAATTATGTCCCCGCGTTTATTCGACAGAGAATAAAGTGGTGTAATTGATTAATTTTGTCGATACTCAGTAGGGCTTTTATTAAAGTATTGGCGAAATGCCTGGCTAAATGCAGAGTGCGAATCATACCCTACTGTTAAAGCAATATTTTCAATATTTACTGATGTATATTTTAATAATTCAGCAGCTTTGCTAAGTCGCTGTTGAGTAACATATTGCATCACAGACACTCCTACCTCTGCTTTCATTTTTCGTTGCAACGTACTCGCAGATGTATTAAAAGCGAAAGCAATATCATGTGTTGTTAATGGTGTATGTAAGTTATTCGCTAACCAAACATCCAAATTATCGCGCCAACTTTTTTGTATTTTCATTTGAGCGAGTAATAAGCGAGTGATCGTTGAATATTGATCAGGAGATTGAGGATATTGATGTAGCCAGTCTAATAAACCAATGGCTGCTGGTGATAACGCAAATTGCCCACCTTTCTCACCTAATTGCCATTGCGAGGTTGCAGGGAGTTCTAGAATAAGATTTTTATTATCTATATTACCTGAAAAGGCATGATGAATAGTTGGAGGGATAATCAAACAGTTTTGACTGGAAATCAGAAAATCTTCTCGATTGAAATTAACTTCCATCGAACCTGAAAGCCCGAAAATAATCTGCCATAAATTATCATGCTGATGAGATACCGTCTCTTGTGTATAACATCGCAAATGCAATTGAGGTAATAACAAAAGACACTCCTTTATATCCATCCTGCTATTGAACAATTACTATATCAAAACTCAGCAGAACATCACTATTTAAGAGTGTCTTATCAAGATACTGATTTATGCTAAACGTGAACCATTTGCTAAAGGCAAATTAAACTCAGCCAATACAATTGCTCCCGTTTCATCAGGTGCCCCTGTAATTAAGACTTCAGATTTTATACCTGCAATGCGTTTAACTGGAAAATTACATACGCATAAAATGCGACGTCCCACAAGATCTTCAGGTGTATAGTTTACCGTAATTTGAGCACTTGAACGCTTTATGCCTAACTCGCCCAAATCAACTTCCATCACATAAGCGGGTTTATTAGCTTTCTTATTTATTTCTGCGCTAATAATCGTTCCCACTCTCATTTCTACACGTAGAAAATCATCCCATTCAATTAAATCTGTCATCTTTTTACCAATCGATTGTGTTTACGGTTATATCACTATTGTTGAATTATAGATTAACACGCATGATGCTGGCTCACCTGTGGTAAAACAGTCATTTTCTGTTGAGAAAGAATCACTCGCATTCTTTTTTCTCTATTTCCATCATTCTGAATTTGGCCTATTTTTTTAATAGCCTTTTAAATAACAATATTAATTCATAAATTTGTTATGTATAAAAAGTATTCTTAAAAAACGTATTTTTATTCCCCCCCAGAGAATATTTATGATGAAAAAGATAACAGAGTGGACAACACTAGAAGGAAATCTTGTGCGTTTAGTGCCTCTAAGTATGGAACACTACTCAGAACTTTATCAATTAATCGAGAAAGATAGGCCCGATGAGCTTTGGTATACCACCGTTCCTTCAGTAACAGCGTTACAACGCGATATTGAGCATAAACTTCAGTTGCAACAAAAAGGGTTAATGTTGCCTTTTACCATTATTTCTAAAGCTAATAACCGAGTGGTTGGCATAACAACCTTTATGAATATTGATAGCCAAACCCCAAGATTAGAAATTGGTTCAACGTGGTATACCAAAGAAGTACAAAGAACAGGAATAAACACAGAGGCTAAATATCTCTTACTTAAATATGCCTTAGAAGATTTGCAGTGCATTGCTGTTGAATTTCGAACTCATATATTAAATCAAACTAGCCGCAGAGCGATTGAGCGACTTGGTGCAAAACTGGATGGTATTTTGCGTAATCATAGATTAACAACGACGGGGCAAAAAAGAGATACTTGTGTTTATAGCATTACTGATTATGACTGGAGTTCGGTAAAGGCGCATTTAGAATGGCTTATGAAAAAATACTAATACACATTAAGAATATTACGAGGAAAATAACTATTATCTCGTTTAATTTGTTATCATAATTACTCCTTAATTATCTGTTATTGGGAGCTTTTATATTCCATGCACTCTGTTTACCAGTTTTTTCAGGCTATCGGTCTTGGTCTTATTTTGCTTTTGCCTTTAACTAATCCATTAACGACTGTTGCTCTTTGGCTTGGCCTTTCAGGCAATATGACAAAGGAACAGCGTAATCAACAATCCTTAATGGCGTGTGTGTATATTTTCCTCATTATGACCATCGCGTTCTATGCGGGACGGATCATAATGACAACGTTTGGTATTTCGATCCCCGGTCTTCGTATTGCAGGCGGAATGATCGTTGCCTTTATTGGCTTTAGTATGCTGTTTCCAAACACACCTAATGTCGATGATCCTATTTCAGACGATAACAATCCACATCGTAATCCCAAAGAGCCTAATATTGCCTTTGTTCCTTTAGCAATGCCAAGTACAGCAGGTCCCGGAACGATTGCAATGATAATCAGTACTGCGGCTTCAATCCCCTCACGTACTGATATTGCGCAATGGGTATTGTATATCGCCCCTGTGACAAGCTTCTTTTTAATTAGCGTCATTGTTTGGGTATCACTTCGTGGCTCCACCAGCATTATGAAGTATTTAGGTCACAGTGGTATAGACGCTATTTCTCGCGTAATGGGATTTTTATTAATCTGTATGGGTGTTCAGTTTATGATCAATGGCGTTCTTGAAATTATTGCTGATTTACCTGCTTTATTAAAACAGGCTCAAGCAGCCGCTAATTTGCCAGATTAATTATCACCTGCATGGTAAGCCGCTCTCACCTTTGCTAAATAACGTGGTGCTTGAGACGCCGGATGATTTTTTTCGACATAACGATAAAAATCATCCGCACTCATTGAATTAATTTTAGCGATAGCATTATCTCTATCTTTATCAAATGTTCTTAACAGAGCGCCAGCACCATTCACATAAGCAAGGATAGTGGCGTAATAAAGTGTTTCAGGATCGGCAATACCAACAAGGTGGCGCTCTCTTAATAATTGAATATAAGCTGTACCTAAATCGATATTAATGGCGGGATCTTTTAGTTGAGCCGTTGTTGGCTGCCCTATCTTACCTCTATTTTGGTAAACATCTCTTCCTGCAGTTGATGCTTTAATTTGCATTAATCCAACCGCATTTGATTTGCTAATTACTTCAGGTCTAAAGTTTGATTCAACTTGGATAATCGCCTTAATTAATGTTTCATCAACATCATAACGGCTTGATGCTTGCTGTATATGGTTATCAAAAGGTGTTGATTTCCATTGTGCCGTTGAGATTGAAGCATTATTAACGCGATTCTCTACTGGTTTTTGGCTTAAGAATCGTGATGTTTCTTTTTGAACAGGTTGACGAGCATGATCAGCACAACCAGCAAGAAGCAAAATTGCCAAAGAAAAGATGATTTTTACTTTCACGTTTTATCCTTTTGCATAAAGGGTTGTACAAAGACATATTTATATATCAATAAGCTATAGATATATTATTCTATTTTCACGCAAAAATGCATGCTAAAATATGGCAAAGCATGAGAAATAAATCAATCTATTACTACTTCTAGTCTGTGCGTTTTATCTCAAATTAGCCCTTTTCTTATACTATCCAAAAACTGGCTAGATCCGATATGAATCTCGCAAACTTAGCCCAAGAAGAAAAAGATAAAATTAATATCGAGTTAGCTGTGTCGGAAGTCGCATACAAAGAATGCCTCAATATGCCAGTTGTTGCGCCTGAAGTTGAACAACAACCCACACATTTGAGAGCGTACTTTAATGAACGATTGGCATTTTATAAAGAGAGAAGTAAGAAATTACCTGATAACAAGTCAGTGCAATATTTGAAAACATAATAGTGCCGATACTCAATGGAACTGACCGATTTATATAATCACTCAGTTATAAATTTTTGGAGTCTTATTGGTTTCCTGATTTTTTCTCTTACACTTATTGATAAAACATCATACTGACAATTAGTTGTATTACCCATCATACACCCTCACCCCAGGTGGCGTAGCATTATATATCACCATGACTTTTAACTATTTATTACGGCATATTCTCCATTCTCAGACCTAAAAACTGATTATACCTTTTTATAATCAGTTGATTACCATAATACTTTTATTGGTTTTGATAACCACATATTAGAGCGGTAAATATAATTCAGTAAGTATTCAAAATATTAGCTGGAGGAATAGGAATAAGTCATAAGTTAAAGGATATAGTGCAAAATCACAAAAAAACAGCATTTCATAGAAACATTATGATCGATATGATTATTTGAGAGAAAAACGAGAGACGCTTGATGCATCGAGCAAAAACTCTCATTACTTAAAAAGTATAATTATTTTTATCCATATAAGCCTAGACTATGATTTTTTAAAAAGCCTCAGCTAAGAGGCTTTTGATAAATAAAAACTAACTAAATAGCTGTACATCACTCTAATATTAATTTTGTTTTTCTGCGGCTAATACACCTACCCATGACTCCGCTTTTGCAGTTCCTAAAATATATTTATGATCATCTATATTTTCTGCAGAATTAACAAATTGAATATCCATTGCTGCTCTATCATTAGGAATGATACCATTTGATACATGCTGAGTAGGTGTTATTACTAAACTTTTAGTATTACCATCTATTTTAAATAATTCATTATTACCTATACGTGGGTCATTTTCAGTAATAACGCCTTTAACTATACCATTAGTATAATTCATTGTAATGTCTGCTGTTCTAACTACTGCGTTTATTTGATCAGATCTGTGATCTAAAGGGCCATATACAAAACCATCTTTTTTACTATACACAGCATTTAAATCATTAGGTACATTTTCAGCAATAAGGTCTTTTTCAATAGAATAAATATAAGAAGCATAACTTGCTGTTCTATCAGCATCTAATTCAATTCGATATCCATAATATCCAACATCACCCAACAAACTAAATTGATGAGAATCGCCTTTATCTGTTACGAAAGTAATTATTTTTTCTTCACTAGATAAATAATTTTCATATGGATCTTTTGAACCTTCAATATTATAAACAGGAATATTTTCTTTCCCATACTCCCAGTTAGATTGGTATATCTTATCTATCTTACTACCTGTATATACTTTTTCTTTATCTTTTGACAATAATTTCTGATCCACGAATATTTCTTTATTTACCACCTCATTCACTGCTTTATTCGCTTCTTTATTTACTTCTTTATTTTCCACTTCATTTACTTCTTTATTTACTTCTTTATTTACTTCTTCATTTACTTTTTCACTTACTTCTTTATTTAATTCTTCATTGACTCTTTTAGCCCCCTCTTTATTTAAACTAGATGTAGGGTTGTTAGATATAATATCGACTTTCTTTTCCTGAATAACATTATTATCTTTGTTCTCACTACCACCACTAGAACATCCAGCAATAATAAGAGGTAAAACAACAAAAGGTATGCTTTTTTTCATAATATAA
>NZ_NBVR01000036.1 GCF_002607735.1 Proteus alimentorum | reverse complement strand
ACCAGCTAAGATAATTCTATTTTTAATTTAATTATTTAAAATTATTAAAAAATATTATATATATAATAAAAAATCACCTTATTCACAATTAGAATAAGATGATTTTATTTATTATCCATTTAAACCATATGATTTCATATTATTAAATTTCGATCAACTCACCAATAAAATCATCCTTTAAAATATTATCTATCTTCCTCTTCTTTGACTTATCTATTAAATACTTTAGATAATCATTAAATTCCCAATGAGTATCTTTTATCACTTCCTCATTTTCATCATACTGATAAACTTTATTTGGATTATCAGAATCAGTTAATAAAAATAGATATTCATTTTCTGATTCTATTGAAAAAAAGAAAGGTTTTTGATCTAATAAGTCATGCTGTTGTATATTACACAACCTTTCACACATATCAATTTGAAATTGAATGTGATTTCTAACAGAAAATGTATGGCAATAAAATAAAAGAGATGAATCATCAAAAATCCCTCCACTACATCGCCCTATACAACTTAGAAAACTATATAATTGTTCTGTTATTTTTATACCATAGAAACGTTTTATTTTTTCTATCTCATCATTAGAATATCCTTTTATTTTATGAATATTGATAGAAATCTCGGGGTAAATTAAATGTAGATTATTTATTAATTGATTGTTTTTCATAAAAATTATTCACCCTTATATAATTAATAATAGTAAATTACTATTACAGTTATCTTCATATATTAATTAATTCGCCTGTAACACAATGCTTTTTTACACATTTTCTAGTTTCGGTGTTGATTAATTTTTTTAAATATTGATAAAGTGTCCACTCTGTCTCCTTTACTATTTCTTCATTTTCATCATACTGATAAACTTTATTTGGATTATCTGAATAAGTTAATAAAAATAGATATTGCGTTTCTGATTCTATTGAAAAAAAGAAAGGTTTTTGATCTAATAAATCGTGTTTTTGTATGCTACAAAGCTCAGAACAACTACCAATTTGAAACTGTACATGCCCTCTAACCGAAAATTTATATCGATAAAATAACAATGAATAATCACAAAAAAACCACCACTGCAACGCCCCATGCAATTCAAAAAGTCATATAGCTGATCTGCTACTTTAATATCATAAAGACGTTCAATTTTCTTTATCTCATCATCAGAATACCCCTTTATTTTATGAATGCTGATAGGAAGCTCTGGATAGACAGTATGTAAATAATTTATTAATTGATTATTATTCATAGATAAATTCATATAATGAAAAATCACCTTACACATAATTAGCATAAGGTGATTTTATTTATTATCCATTTAAACTTTACGACTAATACAACGCGTAAAAGCTTCTTTTATTGATGCGATTAATACTTTGTCAATACAATGAATTTTTAACGTTATAATTGCATTGTTATATATAATTTATTAATCTAATATTCCATCTATAAACTATCATTTAATTATCTCACTATTTGATAAAGCAATAATCTCTTTCACATAACGATGATATTGTTTCCCCTTTTTCATAATAGCATAATCTTTAATTGATAAAATATTCGTATGGTTAATAGAATTATTTAACCTCGACACTTCAATAAAAATAACATCCTTGCTATTAACTAAGTAAGTATAAACATCCTCTAATTGTTCTATCATATGATATAAACAATATGCTGATTTCAATGATGGAAATACTTTTTTGAGGTACGGAATGATAATTTTATTTTCTGAATCCTTAAATTTTAAAAAAGCTTCATTTATCATCACTTTATTTCCCCTGGGGTAGTAGTTATTAAATTTCCATTTTTATCTGTGAGCATAGTAATTATGTTAGTTGGCTGTTTACTAAATTTATCAATTCCTATATTTTTATCAAGCTGAATCACTCTTTCATACAAAATATCAATACCATTAGTGTTTTTATTATATGATTCTCTCGTTTTATTAATAGGAATCTTAATGACAGCAGGACTTAATAATATATCTTTAATTTCCTGTTCACTAAGCGTAAATTGGCTAGCATTTTGCGCTCCTGAAAAATGACGTTTTTGTACATGCAACCAACCTGATTCTAAATCTCCCACTTTAATATTAATCCTAGATTGAACAATAGGATGCTCTAATTCATTTTTAGAAACTACTGTTTTGGCTCCATTAGATACTTTATATCCATTCGTAGTTACTCCTGAATATATTATAAGTTCCCCGTTATTGATTATTTCAATAGCTTTTTTATGGGTAGTTATTAATAATTTTTCTTGTTCTACTATCGGTTTTATAGCAGTAATATTTAATTTGCCTGACGTTATTAAAGACTTTGCGCTATTAGCTAACATGCTAGAGAAAGCTTTAGTACTTTCGTCTGAACTTGCTAACACTTTATAACCGCTGCCAAAAGTGACACCTGCTATTGCTGCTTCTGGAGCCGATATCCCAGCAATATTAATACCTAGTTGATTAGTACAATAAACCCAATTAGCTTTACATGTATTAAATGCAACTTGAGCAATAGCGATAAGTTCTGGTGTTGCTGCAATAACAGTATGACCAGCAATAAAACTTACACTTCCTCCTAAGCCAAGAGCGATTGCAACCATTCCTGCATTTTGTCGATTGACAACTCTTTCTGCTGCTGCAACATCTCCTTTCGAAACAGCGATCATATCCTTATTATTTTCTAAAGCTAAGTTAGAAAGCATATGTTCACTGTAATTATGCCGATAAACTAATTCCGCAGAATTAGCCGCAGAAAATACGCCCTCAGGCTTACGAGTCACAATAGCGCCTGTCAGTGCACCAATTAATTTAGTGAGCTGTGTTTGACCTTCATTGCCATGCATTGCCTCTTGAATTAATGCAACTTGTCTGTCAGTTTCATTTAAATAACTAGGCTCAAATAATTTACTTTGTAGCGATATCGCTGCTATCTCTGCCGCCAAAGCACCCGCGACAGCGCCAGTAACACTGCCTCCTGCAATTTCTGCACTAATACCCGCAACGACACCATGACTTAAAACCTTTCCTGCATGTCCTAATACGGCACCGTTATCACCAATTAGATTGGCACCTTCTGCATGGAATTGACTGCCAATATTGCTTAATAGCGCGATTTTAAAATTATCAATAAAACTGCCGCCTTGAATGGCGGTACCGAGGGTTGAACTGACGACGGAATGCGAGGCAACACGCTGGGCAACTTGATTCCATGTGGCGTTATCAGTAAGCAATAACTTGCCTGTTGAAGGTAAGGTTCCTCCTTGGATTGCCTGATCCCAACCCATAAATTGGTCAAGACCTTGCAATGCCCCTGCAACCACCATACTGGTAACAACAGACTTGACAGTGTCACTACGACCGAGTGACTCCAAAGTTTTAGAAATATTGCCTTTGTTCTCAGCTAAAGACACCGCAGCTTGCGATACTAAAGAGGCAAAACCTGCTTGTGCTGCAACCGATGCTGTTGAAGCCACACTGGCTGATGCGCCTGCCGCAATGGTGGCTTCACTTGCCATTCCACCAATGGTTGCCGCCGTTGCAGTACCGTAAGTTGCAACTCCTACCGCGATAGCAATAACCGCACCAACAACAGGATTTAATTGCTGAGTTTTATCATCCCAACTGGAATAAGTGTCTTTCACTAAATTCCAATTAATATTTTCTTGACGTTGGAGAGCGTTAAGCCAAGCATATTCTGGCGTGTTACTTAAAACGGTTAATGCTTTTTCTAGTGATTGTTCTTTCTGGGCTTTAATATCCGCAGATATGCCTTTAGGCGCATCAATAGTAAGCTTTCCGCCAATATAAAGTTCAGGTAATACCCATATTCCTTTGGTATATCCCTGATCACGCTGAGTAATATAAATATCTTTTGAATTAGTAATAGCTTGTTTAAATGAAGTATCTTGTACTGCTTTAAAATTAATTTTTCCTGTTTTACTGGTTAACTTGGCATTTTTTGCTGTATCAATTTTAGTCGCTTCTAAAGTGATATCATCTTTAGCCAATAAATTAATATTGCCATTAGCAATAAATTCGGTAACTTTATTATTGGTATTATAAAATGTTTTCGTATATTTCTTTTTAGTAATACACAAAGTCCACTTATTACATTTTTTCTTTTCTTCTTTGTAGTAACTCGATTCTTCCATCGCTTGTGCGTAAAGAAATCCACCTTTAGCGGCGATATCCATCTCTTTATTTGCAGTTAATTTTGATGCCTGAAATAAAATACTACCTTCAGATAATAGTGTTAGATTATTACCACTATTAATTTCAGTACTGACTTGTTTACGAAGTTCTTCTAAGTCAGAACCCGACTCTTTACGAAAATGTGTTCTTACTGCGCCCAATTGAATATTGCCACCACTTGAAATGATGACGTCACCCTCTGATTTAATTGAACTTCCTTCTGTGATTAATGTGCCTGATGACGCAATAGAAATACCTTTATTACCGGTTATCGTTGCTGTGGCATATTGAAGATCTTGAGCATCTTCGTGAGGATCTGTAATAGCAGAATAAGCATTTGCACCTAGTTTTATATTTCTACCAGCTAATACAATGACTTTATCTTTTGAATTTAATACTGTTGAACTTAAATCAATATCACGAGCAGCATTTAAAATAAGGTTATTATCTGAAAATAACTTAGATTGTAATTGAGGATAATGAATATCACTAAAGAAAGGATCGGCTTCTTTTATTGATTTAGAGGCAAGAAAAATATCCTGACCTGCATTGAAAGTTATGGCCTTATCACTATGATATTTTATTCCTTGACTAATAATATCTTTACCAGCTGTGAATGTAATATCACCTCGCGCTTTCCAGCTTTCCGTTTTTGATAATGCAGGTTCTTGAGTATATAAATGGAAATACGGTAATATCTTAAAAAGTGCTGATTCATTTCTCTGAATTTTTATATTACCAGATGAAATTAAATTGAAAGAATTAGAATTATTAATTTCAATATTATTAAAAGTAATATTCCCTCCCGACTGAAATAAGATAGAATTAGGAACATTAATAACAGGAGGAGTTAAAACATTATTTTGATTAAATGAAGAAATGGGGTTTAATGTATAATTAATATTTCCATTTTTTGCAAGAACAACACTATCTTTTGCAGTTAAATCTACTTGGTTAAGTTCTATATTTTTATTTGAAATTAAACTTAACGAATTTTTAGATGAGAGTTGTGCATCTTTTATTGTAATGTCATCATTAGAAATGATAGATAGATCATTATTTGATTTTATATTTGATGATATATTAATAGAATCAGAATTAATCAGTATATTACTAGCTAAAATATTATATCCTGAGTGTGATTTGTTTATTAACCTTTTTATTTTAGAATATTTAAATGGTACTTTAGTTTCTATATTTATAAAATTTTTAAAATCTAAAGTTAAATTTCCTTTCGCCCTGATATGTTCATTATTATTTTCAAATTTAAAATCATAACTAAAAATATCAGTGGAAACATATGGTATATATTCATATTCTTTTCTATATTTCGATTTCTCAACCTGATTATTGGGGATTTCAAAAAGTGGATTTATTTCTGGAAAAACGCCTCTATTTTCATATATCACCCATTTATCTAATTGTCCTATTGAATAATCTAAAAAATGAGCATTTCTCCCAGTTAAAATTGAATTATTATTTGCAAAAATATATGACTGATGATTTGAGATACTATTGGATTGAATATATAAATTATTACCAGAGATAATTTTAGAAGCAATATAACTTGAAATTAAATCTACTTTTTTCCTCTCACTATTTATACCATAATCATCATTTAAATTTGCCATACCAAACCATTTCTTGTTTCTTTCATCTATTAACTCGGGTATGTAAGCAATAATATATGCTTCATAATTACCCTGAAAAAAACCGCTACTAGGATAAGGTGGAATAAATTGATTTCTAACACTGTAAAATTTTTTAGAATCAGGCTCTTGTTTTATCTCTTTAAATAAAGGTGTAATAGATTCATTAACCAACTTCTTGGTCCGAATAATCAAATCACCCTTTTCTGTTTTTATCGTGGCGGATTGATTTTCAATTAAACTACTGGGATCACCCTGTGCATTTTTTTGTATCCATAAATTATCTTTGGCTTGAATAACTGCCTTTTCACCTTTATTAGTGAGTTTATCTGCAAATAAACGCATATCTTTTTCTGAGATAATTTCACTATAATTAGTTAGCGCATTAGTGGCTAACGTAATATCTTTTTTTGCTTTTAGTTTTGTATTGCTATTAATATGTAGTTCTTTACTGCTAACATTAATATCTTGTTCAGATTGAATATTGCCATTAAAGGTAACTTTTCCATCAACCGTTAAATTCACACTGTTTTGAGTTGTCTGAATATCACTTAAATTAACACCGACTCCCTTTTCTGTGCTGACTAGGCGTATTTGATTGGCATACATTCCACCCAGCGCTTTAGTATCAATCGAGATTGTTGGTTTTATACCTTCTCCAGTAAGGCTATTTACTGCTTCTTTTTCAAAATCAATACGGTTATTGCCTTGCATTAAAGAAAGATTTTTAGCGTTTATTTTTCCATTTAACTCAATACTACGGCTAATAATGTCAGCATAATTTTGCAACTCGGTATTCATACCTTGTTTACCAATAACAACACTGCCTTTTTTCACTTCTATCGCCGAATAGGCACCTTGAGGGCTAAATTGAGGCTTTCCTGTCGTAAGCGTAATTGCTGGAGTATTAATAAACGAACAGCCATCACACGTAATACCATTCGGATTTGCAATAACCACTTTCGCCTGTTCACCTGCAACTTCTAATTTTCCTAATAACTGTGAATGTCCATTTCCTACTACTTCATTAATAATTAAATGCGCTGCATTACCTTTTAAATTGGTATTGGCATTCACTTGTTTAGCTAATTGTGTATTAACAGGAGTTGTTGCATTATTAAGTACAACACCTTGTTTACCTACATTAAAAGAATGGAATTGATTATGAGAAATACCAGTATTATTAGGTGTTGCAATATTAATAATAGGAATAGTATTTTGCTGACTTATTTTGATCGTTTTATCGGATGGAGTAATTGCAGAACTCCAAGCAGGATGTAATGGATAAATAGCGGTTAAATAAATAATGCTATAGCTAATTAAGCGTTGTTTTCGAGAGATATCCTTTTCGTGCATAAAAACCTCCAAATTTTAAATAGCAAAAGAAATAGACCAAAATAAAGACCAGTGATCTGGTTTTAGTGATTTTGGGTAAAATAACGGTTTATTAACTAATAATTGTGAAGAGAATACAGAACGACAAAATGAAGCCCCTATAGCGCTTCCTAATAAAGATTGTTTTTTTATTTCATATTTACCTGAATGAGCAACGCCATAATCAAGTGCAAAAATAAAATTAATATCACCTAAAAAGTAATTTATCTGTGGTGTATTTATTTCATTACGCCAATAAAAACCTCTATTTGCATTCAGTTTTGTCTCTTTATATCCGCGGACTGCTTTTATTCCATCAATTGCTACTCTTTCTATACTATAAAGATTATCTTGCGTATATTGCCCATAAAATGACGTAATATAGAAAAATTTATTAAGAAATAAATGTTGATAGCTTAAATTTATGCTTAGTTTTCGATAATGACTACGAGGTGAATTTTCAGCAATATAATCAGATGATGCACCAAAAAAAGAAAGCCCCATTTCTACCATTGGATTAATCGTTAAATATCCTCGTTTAAGAGTTAAACTATATTGAGGACTAAATGATAAAGAGGTTAATGTGGGACTATTTATTCGTAGTTTTTGTTGTGCTAATTGTGTCCTTACTTTTTTATGTTTCAGCGAACTCTTTAATATTATTCGCTGCTTATTATCACGATAGACTAAACGACTAATATCAAATTGCTGATCGCTATTTTTGTTTTTATAACTATATTGAACATTATGACTGAGAAAAGGATAAGAGGATTGACTATGAGATAATTGATACTGATAAAACCAATAACCATAAGGAATATTCACACTTACAGAATAAGAGCGAGAATAGTGCGAACGAGATAAATCTGTATTTGTACTCAGTGAGAAACTCCATTGTTCGCCTAATCCAAATAACGAATCTATTGTTGTGGTATTGGCTAATAGCGTTTCACCTGTTGTTTTATTACCTGAATTATCAAAGTTTAATTGGTTTTTAAAAAACAATTTTTTATTGTTTTGAACAATAAAAATAGAAGAATACCCCACACTATCGCTAGGTTGAATATCCAATGTATATTGTGTTGTTGTTAATCGATTAAGCTGCTCAAGCCCATGCTCTAAATCACGTAAATTAAGTCTTTTTTCTTTATATGATGGAAAGATAATATTAACTAATCGAGATGGAGCATCATCAATAAAGATATCTTTTATCTTCCCCTCTATCACTTTAATTGTAAGTTTACTATTAGAGAGATCTTGATGAGAAATAAATGCCTGTGAAGTGATATAACCTTTCTCAATATATTCATTTGTTATAATATTAACGATACTCTGTATATCATTTAATGTTAAACATTGATATAGATATTTTAATATTAGTTTATTCTGCTTTTTATCACTTAATAACTCAGCGTTTTCTATTTTTATTTCATTAATTAGAAAACAATTGTTTTTATTGACCCAATTATTATTAATATTAGGAAAACTCATTTTACTTACTAATATTAGCAATAGAAATAATAATACTTTAATCTTTTTATTTTTAAATTTATGCATATAAAAATCATCCTTGAGTTATTTTTTATATAATTGCATAAACTTTCTGACTAAATAATCATCATTTTTTAAAAGACACTTAAGCTTTTTTCACCTAAGAATAATTCAACAAATATTGACAATTTTTAGTTAACTCGATATTGGTAAGTACTCTACTTGCTCTAAAAGCGACGGATAATAATAATGAAATACTTGCAACTCAAAAAAACACAATTTCGATTAAGCTATACACTCTGTTTGCAAATTAATGATTTAACAATTAATGAAGGTGATAGTTGGGCATTTGTAGGCAGTAATGGAAGTGGCAAAACCGCTTTAGCAAATGCGTTATGCCAAGAAGGTATTTTGCTCTCTGGTGAGTTTATCAATACATTTTCTCGTCCAATTAGTCTCTCTTTTGAAAAACTACAAAAAATGATTGAAGAAGAGTGGCGCCGTAATAACACGGATTTATTAAGTGAAGGTGAAGACGACACAGGTTTAACGGTTGCTCAAGTTATTCAAATGCAGATAAAAGATGCCGACAGATGCTTTTTATTCGCTAAGCAATTTGGTGTTGAATATCTTTTATCAAGACGCTTTAAATATCTTTCTACTGGTGAATCTCGCAAAATACTGCTTATTCAACTTTTAATGAATAAACCTGATCTAATCATTTTAGATGAACCTTTTGATGGCTTAGATGTGGATTCTCGCCGCGCTTTAAATGAATTACTCACACTATTACATCAACAAAATCTGACTATCATTCTGATCCTAAATCGTTTTAATGATATTCCTGATTTTATTCAACATGCAGGTTTATTGATTAATTGTGAATTAGTAGCCAACGGTAAGAAAGAACAGGTTTTATCTGACTCTGTAATAGGGCAATTATCTCACAGTGAAACCCTTAAAAATCTTACATTGCCTGAACAAGATCCATCTGATGCCATTCCTCAATTACCACCGACGCTTTCCCCTATCGTGCTGAAAGAAGGTGTCGTGAGTTATAACGACAAACCTGTGCTTCACCATTTAAGCTGGGAGGTAAAACCTCAACAGCATTGGCAAATTTTAGGCCCTAATGGCGCAGGAAAATCGACATTATTAAGCTTAATTACTGGCGATCATCCTCAAGGCTACAGTAATGACTTAACCTTATTTGGCCGTAAAAGAGGAAGTGGCGAAACGATATGGGAAATTAAACGCCATATTGGTTATGTCAGTAATGACTTACACCAGAGCTATCGTGTCTCTTCAAGTGTAAAAAATGTCATTATTTCAGGTTTTCATGACTCTATTGGCATTTATCAAGCAATTACTGATAAACAGCTTAAACTCGCTGATGAATGGTTAGCATTAATTGGTTTAACCGCATATGCTAATCATCCATTCCATGCCTTATCTTGGGGTCAACAACGCTTAGTGTTAATTGTAAGAGCGTTAGTTAAGCATCCTACCTTGCTTATTCTTGATGAACCATTGCAAGGATTAGACACAACAAATCGACTCTTAGTGCAGCGTTTTATTGACATCATGATAAGCCACAGTAATACGCAGCTTTTGTTTGTGAGTCACCATCAAGAGGATGCACCATTATGTATTACTCATCGATTGACTTTTATTAAAGACGGCGAAATTTATCGCTATCAGCAAGAAATTTGTTAAATATGAATTTTTACTGTCATAATCAGGGTAATGATTTTAGAAATTAACGCTAAACTTAGTATCTTAATTTTTATTTAAATCGACATTTTTTTGCTTATTATTTAAACAATGATAAATAGAAAATGTGTCGTTTTTACAGACGCTCTTTTCGTCTATTTTTTATGCAAAACGGATATTTTGTTTTTTTACGCCGATCCCGCTAGATTAATAGCTTGAACGATTAAGCAAAAGGTGTGACAACTGTGCAATAATTCATCGAACAAACGACATTTTTGACTTAATCCCTCTTGTTTTGTCACTTATGTTTGGCGTTCTTGTCGATGATCCATATAATGATTGAAGTGCTAATTTTAAACTTATATTAAGAAAGTAATTATAGGAGTCTAAACTATGGCAGTAACTAAGCTTGTGCTAGTTCGACACGGTGAAAGTGTATGGAACAAAGAAAACCGTTTTACAGGCTGGACTGATGTTGAGCTGTCCGAAAAAGGCCGTAATGAAGCGCAAGAAGCAGGTAAACTGCTGAAAGCGGAAGGTTTTGCTTTTGACTATGCATATACTTCTGTTCTGAAACGCGCAATTCACACCCTATGGAACATTCTTGATCAAGTTGATCAACAATGGCTGCCAGTTGAAAAAAGCTGGAAATTAAACGAACGTCATTACGGCGCTCTGCAAGGCTTAAACAAAGCTGAAACCGCTGAAAAATACGGTGATGAGCAAGTTAAACAATGGCGTCGTGGTTTTGCTATCACTCCACCAGAATTAACTAAAGACGATGAACGTTTCCCAGGTAAAGATCCTCGTTATGCATCTTTAACTGCAGCAGAACTGCCATTAACAGAAAGCCTGGCATTAACTATCGACCGTGTAACACCATACTGGGAAGAAGTTATCAAGCCTCGTGTTGCTTCTGGTGAGAAAGTTATCATCGCCGCTCACGGTAACTCACTGCGTGCTCTGGTTAAATACCTAGACAACATGAGCGAAGATGAAATTCTTGAGCTGAATATCCCAACAGCAGTACCTTTAGTTTACGAATTTGATGAAAATATGAAACCAATCAAACGTTACTACTTAGGTAATGCTGACGAAATCGCAGCAAAAGCAGCCGCTGTTGCTAACCAAGGTAAAGCAAAATAATTTTGTTTTTATTTTGAGTTACATAAAAAAATGCCACTTCAAAGTGGCATTTTTTATACTCTAAATTTAATTATTACGCTTTATTACGACGAGCGACAACTGCATCTGCTAATTGGCGTAACAGCGTTTCGGTATCATCCCAGCCAATACAAGCATCGGTGATACTTTTGCCGTAAACCAAAGGTTCACCGCTTTCTAATGACTGGCTGCCTTCCACTAAATGGCTTTCAATCATCACGCCGATTAATGCTTTTTCACCTGAGCTAATTTGTTGGCAAATATCAGCACCAACTTCCATTTGTTTCTCAAATTTCTTGCAACTATTGGCGTGACTGAAATCAACCATCACATTTTGTGGTAAACCCGCTTTTTTAAGCCCTTCTTTTACTGCAGCAACATGCTCAGCGCTGTAATTTGGCTCTTTACCACCTCGTAAAATAATATGGCAATCACCATTACCTGCTGTGCGCACAATGGCAGAGTGTCCCCATTTAGTCACTGAAAGAAAACAGTGTGGCGATCCCGCGGCATTGATTGCATCAATCGCCACTTTAATGGTGCCATCTGTGCCATTTTTAAAACCAACAGGACAAGATAGACCAGATGAAAGCTCACGGTGAACTTGTGATTCTGTCGTACGAGCGCCAATTGCCCCCCAACTCATTAAATCAGCAACGTATTGAGGCGTTATCATATCTAAGAACTCGCCAGCCGTTGGCAAGCCACTATCATTAATCGTTAATAAAAGATTACGAGCAATGCGTAAGCCTTCATTAATATCAAAAGTATGATCCATATGAGGATCGTTAATTAAGCCTTTCCAACCGACAGTAGTGCGTGGTTTTTCAAAATAAACACGCATTACAATTTCAAGTTTGTCTTTCAGCTCATCTCTAATAAGGCTTAAACGTTGTGCATACTCCAGCGCAGCTTTCGGATCATGAATAGAACAAGGTCCAATTACCACTAATAGACGATCATCTTTTCCTGCTAGGATTTGATGAATAGCTTCACGGGCATGACGAACTGTAAAAGCCGCATTATCAGTCGCAGGAAACTTTTCCAATAAAGCCACTGGCGGTAAGAGTTCATTGATTTGTGTTATTTTAAGGTCATCATTTTGATAATTCATTCCCGTGCATCCACTCTATGTTATCTAGTCAATGTTATTATTGCTTTTCCAATCTAACCATTCGTTTTCTATCTGTAAACACCCTTTCAACCTAAAGCATCTATAGTTACCTTTCTAAAAATTTCAATATAAAGGGAAATAGCGCATTTAAGAAAAATAATGATTCAAAATTGCGTTAAGAATAAGAATAAAAACAATGAATATTAAGGCTGGAGAGAAAGATAACTCTGCCAGCCTTTTTTATTAGGAGAGATAATTATTTCTGTTAGAGCGTTTTGCTGTTTTGATCCACAAACGAGAACCATTAATTGCGATAGCCAGTAAAATAATATATTCAACAGACATTGCATAAACACCTTGTTTGTAGAATATAACAATACTAATCACGTTAATAACTGACCAAATTAGCCAGTTTTCAACTAATTTCCGTGTCATTAAGATCATTGCGACAATAGAAAGAACCGTCATTGTAGAGTCCCAGAATGGGTAAGCATCAGGTTCAAGAACAGGCGTAGCTAGATTTGCACCAAAGACATTTAATATATCAACAGCAACAACGGCTAAATAGCCAAATACCGTATCAATATTGAAAGTAAGAGCGGCAATGGCAGCTATTGAAACAACGATTAAAAAGAGACGATGACTTGATTTTAACCAACGTATTCTCAATTCGGCCTGCTCAAAGTCATTCACTCTGCTCCATGCATACCATCCATAAATATTGGCGGCAAAGAAAAATATTTGAAGGAGTAAACTTGCGTATAGTTGTATTTGGAAAAAAATAATGGCAAACAAGGTGACATTAATAAGTCCAAATAAGTAATTGATAATTTTTTCCTGACTGGCAAGCCAAATACATAATAGGCCAGCGATAGTGCCAACTGCTTCAATCCATGAAAGTGGATATCCACCTTCTCCGAGTGGGATATTGACTAAAATATTATTGATACTAAACCAACTCATCACATCCATTTTACAACCCCGACTTAATCATAGAAAAAACAAAGAAAATATGGGTTATTGCGACATCTTTGCAAAGTAGTAAATATATATTATAAATTCATATTTATAATGGTACTTAGTTTTTAATATTAAACATTATGTTTCTGATTTAGAAAAATAACAAATAAATGTTTTATATACTAAACAAACTATTCTAATTCTACTTTTTAAACAATAAAAACGACAAATAACTTTATTACATTTTACTTATTAGAGAGAAATATGGAGCCAACAACACGTTTAATCGATCGCATTCTGTCTTTTGCTCTTCTCGATCCTAGAATTGAGTCCGTGATCTTAACGGGATCGTTAGGGCGCAATAGAAAGATAGACAGTTATTCTGATATTGATATAGAGCTAATCGGTTATGGTGCGACAGACCTCGCAAAAAACCAACATTGGTTATCACAATTCGGTGATGCTCTTGTCAGCTTACAGTTAGAGTGTGAAGATCCCAAAAGTAAGTTTTGGCCTATTTATTTACATGTCTTAGCTCAAGGTCGCAAAATGGACATTATGATGGCAGAGCCTGAGCGTATTTTTAACATGAAAACTGAAGGACTTAGCCCAGTTTACCAGCGTGGATATCAAATCTTACTCGATAAAACGGGTTTATGTGACGGACTTCCTGAAATTAGCACTATAACGCCCCCTGAGCTTTCAAAAGAACAGGCGTGTAATAATGCTCAAGAATTCTGGTTTGAAGCGACACAAGTCGCTGTAGCCATTCTACGCCGTGAATTTTGGTCTGCTAATTATCGTATAAATGACATGCGTGAATGGCTGATAGCGTTACTTGAACAAGTTGCGTTACACAATACGCCAACACAAGATGTATGGTATCAAGGAAAAAATCTGAAAGAATGGCTACCTAAGTTTTATTCATTACGTTCATTGGAAAGCACGCTTGCAATGAGTACCCCCTATGAATCAGCTGCAACACTTTCGATTATGATGGCATTTTTTCTTGATGCATCTCAACGCCTCAATCACCCTATTGATACAGCGGTAAAAACACAAGAACTGGTCAGTAATTGGTTAATCGATAATGAATTTTTGACTGAAAATGAATACACCCAAATCACGTCATCAATTATTTGCCATTACTGATTTGAATGTCATTTTAGATTAAGGCTAGGTCGTTTTTTCAATGAAGAGAAAACTATCTTCATTGCTTAATAAAGCGATGAACTGCACTATCAAAAAATAGAAAGGTAGCTAAGAGTTTGTTTACGGATTAGGGATTAGGAACTAACAGATATACAAGAAGGAATTTGAAATGGTGGGTCGTGGGCGATTCGAACGCCCGACCAATTGATTAAAAGTCAACTGCTCTACCGACTGAGCTAACGACCCATTTCAATAAAAACGGATGGTATTCGAAAATGGTGGGTCGTGGGCGATTCGAACGCCCGACCAATTGATTAAAAGTCAACTGCTCTACCGACTGAGCTAACGACCCATTTCAATAAAAACGGATGGTATTCGAAAATGGTGGGTCGTGGGCGATTCGAACGCCCGACCAATTGATTAAAAGTCAACTGCTCTACCGACTGAGCTAACGACCCATTTCAATAAAAACGGATGGTATTCGAAAATGGTGGGTCGTGGGCGATTCGAACGCCCGACCAATTGATTAAAAGTCAACTGCTCTACCGACTGAGCTAACGACCCTTTTTCGAACTCGCCACATTCTCTGTGGCAACGGCGGGTAATAATACTGATTT
Source organism: Proteus alimentorum (assembly GCF_002607735.1). Lineage (GTDB taxonomy): Bacteria > Pseudomonadota > Gammaproteobacteria > Enterobacterales > Enterobacteriaceae > Proteus > Proteus alimentorum. The sequence continues at coordinate 122,450 of NZ_NBVR01000036.1, read as the reverse complement.
AATGTTTTTGTGCAACGTTTTTTTTCAAAAAAAAATCTAACCGTTGAAAAAACAATCATTTAACCCCGAAAATGCAACATTTTACATTACGGGGTCAATAATTAGAGTGTTCCTAGCTGCTTTTGCGCTAATTTAGCGCCAGCGCTATTTGGATATTGCTTAATCACTTGTTGGTAAACAGCTTTAGCATTATCCTTTTGCCCTTTCTCTTGCATGATCAAACCAATTTTATAAAAGGCTTCACTTGCTTTTTGAGATTTTGGATAGTTTTTAACAACAATAGCAAATGTGCTTGCAGCCTGATCCTTATTACCTTTTAGATAATACATCTGACCCAACCAAAATTGTGCATTTGATTGATAGCTAGACTTCGGATAGTTATTGATAAAGTTGTTTAATTCAACAATTGCCTTATCGTAATCTTTAGAATTCAATACGATATCAATTGCTGCATTATAATCGGCCTTCTCATCACCTTGCCCTGCATTAGTCGCCGCAGGAGGTGTTGAAGAAGCAGTATTATCAGGTTGAGTGGCTTCTGTTGATGTTGAAGCTCCGCCACCAAGGCTATCTAATTGTTGATAGATATTGCGTTGGCGTTCAACAACTTGATTTAACTGATATTGATTTTCCTGAATTTGACCACGTAACATATCAATATCACGCTGAGAATCAGCGAGTTGTTGCTGTAATTGAGTCAAAAGCTGGCTGTGAGCATTTGAAAAACGCTCAAGTTGGGCGAGTCGTTCATCGGTCGAACCTGAACCGATATTACTGATTGGCGCTTGGGCAATAGCGGCTACTGGAGCCGCTACGCCAACCAGTAACAACAGACTCATCAAGAAAGGTCTGAAGTTACTGTTGTTCATGCCGTTCTCTTAGTAATCCAGTACTGCACGACGGTTTTTCGCGTAAGCGGCTTCGTCATGACCCAGTACAGCTGGTTTTTCTTTACCGTAAGAAACGATTGACAGTTGATCAGCTGATACGCCTTTACCTTGCAGGTACATTTTCACAGCGTTAGCACGACGTTCGCCCAGAGCGATGTTGTATTCTGGAGTACCGCGTTCGTCAGCATGACCTTCTACAGTGATACGTACTGATGGATTTGCACGCAGGAATGCAGCGTGTGCATCTAACAGGTTAGCGTAGTCTGAGCTAATGTCATATTTGTCAAAACCGAAGTAAACGATGTTTTGTTGTTTCAGTTGTTCTAATTGCTGACGTGCTAATTCTTCAGCAGTAGGACCTTGTTCAACAACTGGTACATTGTTTGTATCAGTTTGATCGTCGTTTTTGTTTGAGCTACATGCTGCAACAGCAACGAGTGGTAATGCTAACATCAACCCTTTAAACACTTTGTTTAATTGCATCTCTATTTGTTCCTTTATTTGTTTGCCATACATAATTTTTATGCATCACATAAACGGTGACCAGGCAGGTGATTTAACCTGACCGTCAGTCGCCGGAAGACGCGCTTTGAAACGTCCATCAGTCGATACTAGCTGCAAAATGGTGCCTAAGCCTTGTGTAGAGCTATAAATAACCATTGTGCCGTTAGGCGCGATGCTTGGCGTTTCATCCAGAAACGTATCTGTTAGATATTGTACGGAATTCGTTTCCAGATCCTGCTTAGCGATATGTTGCCTACCGCTTTCAGAACTCACCATAACTAAGAAACTACCATCTGGGCTTACTGCTGGGTTTTGGTTTTGTTTACCTTCCCAAGTAATACGCTCTGGCGTTCCACCGTTAATATTAACCTTGTAAATTTGTGGACGTCCACCTTGATCTGAAGTATAGACTAAGGTTTGTCCATCTGGCATCCAATTTGGCTCGGTATTATTACTTCTGCCATTGGTTACCTGTGTCATGTTCCCACTCGCTAAATCCATCACATACAGATTTAAGCTACCGCTCTTAGAAAGAGCAAATGCAAGTTTCGAGCCATCAGGTGAAAACGAAGGCGCACCATTATGTCTTGGGAATGATGCAATTTGGCGAATTTCACCTGTTGCTAATGTTTGTACCACTAAAGCAGATTGACCACTTTCAAAAGTCACATAGGCAAGTTTAGCACCATCTGGTGACCATGCTGGTGACATTAATGGCTGTGATGAACGATAAACACGATCTTGGTTAAATCCATCATAATCTGAAACGCGCAATTCATAAGGATATGCACCACCATTTGTCACAACAACATAAGCAATACGTGTACGGAATGCACCACGAATACCTGTCAGTTTTTCAAAAACTTCATCACTAGCCGTATGTGCAGAGTAACGTAACCACTTAGATGGAACTTTAAACTCACTTTGAGATAAAACCGCACCTGGTGAGCCAGCAACATCAACCAGCTGATAGCTCACTAAATATTGACCATCCGCTGATGGTTGCACGCGTCCCACGACAACAGAATCAATGCCTAATGCAGTCCAAAGTGCAGGTTGGACTTCAGAAGCAGTAACAGGTTGTTGAGGTATGCGAGATACATCAATCGGATTGAATTTTCCGCTATTGCGTAAATCAGCTGCAATGATACCAGCAACATCTTCTGGCATTTGACCTGTGCCTTCCCATTTAAAAGGAACAACACCGATAGGGCGTGCAGTATTCACCCCTTGTGTAATTTCAATTCGAACTTCAGCGTTAGCCAGAGTGGTTACGCATAAAATTAAAAGCCCGAAAATAACATTTAATGCCTGCTTCATCATGTCTCCCTTTTATTATTGCGGTTATTACGCAATAACGCACAGAATAGTAACAAACGCTTTTCAACAACACCATACAACGCATCAATAACATTCTAAAATAGCTATAAATTAGTGTATGTTTTCCTACTATCAGACAGTTTTATGGCTTAAACTCAATTGTCGGTGATTTTACTTTCTCGTAAATATCTTTTGGTGGCTTAGGCAATGTCGCCATTTTTGCCGCTTGTAATGCGACTTGGCATAAAGCCGGATCTCCACCTACCGCTTTCGCGCTTATCAACATACCGTCTGGTGCAATACTTATTTTAAGATCACACTTGCGACCTTTGTATAAATCAGAATCAAAAAACTTCTGCTCAATGGCAACTTTTACTTGTCCTGTATACCGATCAATACCCGCATCATTCGCACCAGTGCGATTTCCACCACCTTGACCTGCTGCTGAGGCTCCGCTTTGTTTACTACCGTCAGCGACTAAACCATCAAGTAAACTATCTACTGCTTTACTCTGCTGCTGAGCTGCCGCTTTTGCTTTGGCTTCAGCTGCTGCTTTAGCCTTTGCTTCTGCTGCAGCTTTTGCTTTGGCATCCGCTTCGGCTTTCGCTTTGGCATCCGCTTCAGCTTTCGCTTTGGCATCCGCTTCAGCTTTCGCTTTGGCATCCGCTTCAGCTTTCGCTTCTGCTGCCTTTTGTTTCGCCGCTAATTCTGCTTGTTTCTTCGCTTCAGCTTCAGCTTGAGCTTTCGCATCTGCTTGTTCTTTTAAAATGCGATCACGCTCTGCTTTCGCTTGTGCAGCCGCTTCTTCTGCAACTTTTTGTTCTTCTTTTGCTTTAGCAGCAGCTAATGCAGCTTCACGTTTTTGAGCTTCTGCCGCCTCTTTCGCTTGTAAACGTTCAACTTCTAACGTTTTCAAGCGTTCTTGTTCTTTTATTTGTTGCTGACGCAACTCTTCTTCTTGTTGCTCTGCACGCTCTTTTCGCTCTTGCTCGGCTTTTTGGACGTTAGCTTGTTGCGCTTTTTGCTGGTTATACTGTTGTACCACCGCATTAGGATCAACCATAATAGCATCAATAACTTGTCCATCAGATCCACCACCGCCACCTAGATCCCATTTCTGAGTTAACGAACCCCAGATAAGCAAGGCGATAACGAGTAAATGCAAGGCGGTAGACAAGATAACTGAACCGCTCAATTTACTTCGAATTGGCTTCGTTTTCTTTCCCACGCTATTATCCAAACTTATTTCAACCTAATTACATAGGCTGAGTCATTAAACCTACAGATTTAACACCTGCTTGACGTAACATGTTGAGCGCTTTAATTATCTCATCATAAGGAACATCTTTAGCACCGCCAATAAGAAACACAACTTTCGGATTTTTTTCCAGTTGTCGTTTAGCTTCAGCCATAATCTGTTCTTGTGGTAATAATTCTAATACTTCCTGATCAACACGAATATTGTATTGCCCAACACCTGCAACTTCGACAATCACAGGAGGGTTATCACTACTTGAAACAGTTTGTGTCTCTGTTGCTTCAGGAAGATCAACCTCAACACTTTGCGAGATAATAGGTGCCGTTGCCATAAAAATAAGTAACAGCACCAATAATACGTCGAGCAAAGGAACAATGTTAATCTCTGATTTTACGCCTCGGCGGCTACTGCGACCCCGTGCCATCAGCTCTCTCCTTCTGCGTTAACTATTTCTTTTCTGCGGAGGCAAAAGCTTGGCGATGTAAAATCGTCAGGAACTCTTCCATAAAGTTATCGTAACTTTGTTCCAGTTTATTTACACGCTGCGTAAACCGGTTATAAGCCATAACTGCGGGAATTGCCGCAAATAAACCGATAGCTGTTGCAATCAGAGCTTCAGCAATGCCGGGTGCGACCATTTGTAATGTTGCTTGTTTTACACTACCTAATGCAATAAATGCGTGCATAATCCCCCAGACTGTACCGAACAGACCAATATATGGGCTGATAGAACCGACAGTACCAAGGAAAGGAATATGATTTTCTAAAGATTCTAATTCACGATTGAAAGAGACGCGCATAGCCCTTGATGCACCATTAACAACCGCATCAGGAGCATGAACGCTTGCTTGATGCAAACGGGCAAATTCTTTAAAGCCAGAATGAAAAATTTGCTCTGAGCCAGATAATTCATCACGACGAGCTTGGCTCTCTTTATATAAACGAGCCAAATCAGTACCTGACCAGAATTTATCCTCAAAATCTGCGGCTTCACGATCGGCAGCATTCAGAACTTTCGTTCGCTGAATAATAATCGCCCAAGATGCAATAGAAAATCCGATTAAAAGCAACATGATCAACTTGACTAAAAGCCCCGCTTTTAGGAAGAGATCGATAACATTCATGTCAGCCACTACTTAAACTCCGCGATAATGGACTTAGGAAGCGCTACTGGCTTCATTTTTGATGAATCTACGCAGACAACGAGCACTTCTGCGCTACACAATACACAACCATCTTCATTAATAATCTTTTGAGAAAATGTCATCGAAGCACCACGCAATGTGGTAATTTCACTTTCTACTTGCAAAAGATTATCAAGTCGAGCTGGCGCAATATATTCTATTGATAATTTACGTACAACAAATACAACATGATCATACTCCCGTAAATCATGCTGATGAAAACCTTTTTCTCTGAGTAGTTCAGTTCTAGCGCGTTCAAAATATTTCAGATAACTAGCATGATAAACAACACCACCAGCATCAGTATCTTCATAATAAACACGAACAGACCAAAGAAACTGCATATTACCTTCCTTACATTTCCCGAGTTAAGTCCATAAATAATGTAGCTATAGGTTACCTAACTATACTTAAGAGGTCGCTCTAAGGGAATCGTAGTAACGTAAAGAATAGAAAACACAGTTTTCAGGCGCCAATCATAAACTCTTCTTTGCAACACGCAATATGCTTTGTGCTCTGAATAGAAAAAATATTTTCATTAAGACAGCATAAAAATGCTTGCTAATTAGAAATTCATAGATTGTCTAGTTTAGTAATATTATTTTTAATGACAGAAAAAAACCAGTTAAAAAACTAGTTTTTCATATAAATCAACTAATTATTTGAGATTGGAGTTTCATGAAGATAGTACCATTGCCAACACTCATCATGAGAATTGCGTCTCAATAACACCACAGATTCACGCATAAGAATTTTCTTATTTTCACTATGAGTTTCTTGATATCTGACAAGTGCCAAACAATCTGACTGGTAAATTATTTTATAATCGACCGTTTTTATTTTCAGACCACTTCTTTTTCCTGCATTTTGTCTGAACATCGCGATAACGTCATCATAACCCACTGCATTTCCACTAATCCCGACCATTGAAAACTCGTGAGATAAAAGATTTTTTTTCTATTTTTGTAATAGCATCAACTGATAGTGGATATTGCGTAAAAACTGTTTCAATCTCGTCATGCAAAGATTTAATGCTTTCTATAATTAAATCAGTATTAAAATTCATCTTGTGTTTCCTGTGTAATACTTTTTTTCTTTAGTGTAAATAATAATGTGAGAGGTAATATGCCTATCAATGCACAAATTAAAAAAGTCATGGGATAAGCTGTTTGTGGTAAGCAGAAAAGAGAAAGAATATTAAATAACATAGCAACCATGGTTGCCCCGACACTAAAAACAACTTGCCTGTTAATATTCCAAATTCTGTTAATATTATTTTCCCTTATAGTAAATATATTCCAAGAAAAACGCGTTTATTTATTGATTACTTAAAAGAGAATATCCAGCTATAACGCTAGAAGCGAGAGAGAATTTAGAAGAGATATTTAGGAGATAAAATACCTTATTTCTTTCTCATACACTGAGCAGAAATAAGGTATTTTCTTAGAAGAAAAAGTAAATTAGCCCAACAACTAAAATAATAATTGCAGGGATTGGATGTAATAAACATTTTGCAACAACATGTTTAGGACGAAATGCTAGACCAAAAGTTGCACCAGCACACACAGACCAAATAAGAAGAATACCTTGCCAAATTGCAAGTGAACTAGTGTTCGCTGCAAATCGACTAGGATCCCACATGACACAAAATGCCATGACCAACGCCATGATTAAAACAAGAGCCCTAATAGGGCCCTTGTTTAGTAGTTGGTAGCTTTTATCCAACATTATTCTTCACTTTCTGAAGTTTTTTTCGCTTCAGCGTGCTCGAAAGCCAGTCCTGCGATCACCGCAATACTACAAGCGAAGAGTGTGCCGAGGATCCATGCAAAATACCACATTCTCTATGCTCCTTAGTAAAGAGTATGATTATTGCCTTCGATAAATTTCTTATCGAGGCGACCATGCATTTTCCAGTAACACCAGATGGTGTAAAGGAGAACGATAGGTACAAAGATAATCGCAACAACTGTCATTACCTGAAGAGTAAACAGGCTAGAAGTTGCATCCCACATTGTTAAGCTCACATCTGGGAAAGTGCTTGAAGGCATCACAAATGGGAACATAGTCACACCGCAAGTCAGGATAACACCAGCAATTGTTAGTGACGTGAACAGGAATGCCCAACCACCTTTGTTTGCTTTAGTTGCAACAATCGCCAGTAATGGAGATAACAGACCTAAGGCCGGCAGTGCCCATAATACTGGATAGTTGTTGTAATTAGTCATCCAAGCACCCGCTTCATGAGAAACAGTTTTCAGCAGTGGAGATGATGGACCTGCTGTATCAATAGCGCTTGTAATAATAAAGCCATCGATACCATAGATTAACCATACACCTGCTAATGCGAATGCAATAAACGTAATTAATGAGGTAATATACGTTGTTTTACGAGTACGCTCATGTAATTCACCAGTAGTACGCATTTGAAGATAACTTGCACCGTGTGCAACAATCATCATTAAGCTAACCACACCCGCTAATAAACCATATGGGTTTAACAAACTTAACAGGTTAATCAGTGCATTAGTTGTACCGTTATAAGATACACGTTGCATACTATCGACTTCTAATGGAACACCTTGTAACAGGTTACCAAAAGCAACACCGATAACTAATGGTGGAACGAAGCTACCAATAAAGATACCCCAATCCCACATGCCACGCCATTTTGGTGACTCTAGTTTAGAACGGTAATCAAAACCTACTGGACGGAAGAATAATGCCGCCAATACGAAGATCATACCGAAATAGAAACCAGAGAATGCCGCAGCATAAACCATTGGCCATGCAGCGAATAATGCACCACCCGCTGTGATTAACCAAACTTGGTTACCATCCCAGTGAGGTGCAACAGAGTTAATCAAAATACGGCGTTCGGTGTCATCTTTAGCGATAACGCGTAGTAACACACCAACACCCATATCAAAACCATCAGTGACTGCAAAGCCAATCAGTAAGATACCAATCAGTAGCCACCAAACAAACCGCAATACTTCATAATCAAACATAGTGGACTCCTGTGTTACTTACTTTGAGAAGAAGCTGTCTTCTGTTCAAAGTGATAGCGACCCGTCTTCAGGCTACTCGGCCCAAGGCGACCAAATTTGAACATCAGGAACATTTCAGCAACTAGGAACAGTGTGTACAGACCACAGATAAGACCCATAGATACGAGGATATCAGCCTGTGTCAGTGAAGAAGTTGCTACAGCCGTAGGCAGGATTTCACCAATCGCCCATGGTTGACGTCCATATTCTGCAACAAACCAACCTGCTTCAACTGCAATCCATGGTAATGGAATAGCGAATAGCGCAGCACGCAGTAACCATTTGTAGTTACCAATACGGTTAGACAGAACGGTCCAGAAGGAAATCGCAACAACCAGTAACATCAGGAAGCCTGCGGCAACCATGATACGGAATGACCAGAACAGTGGTGCGACTTTAGGAATAGAGTCTTTTACAGCAGATTTAATTTGCGCTTCCGTTGCATCGGAGACATTATCTGTATAACGCTTAAGCAATAAGCCATAGCCTAAATCTTTTTTAGCGTCATTAAATGCAGCGCGTACCGTTGGATCGGTATTACCTGAACGTAGTTCGTTTAATAATTCGTAAGCTTTCATACCATTACGAATACGAACTTCGTGTTGACTCATCAAATCATGCAGACCTAATACTGGTGTATCGAAAGAACGCGTTGCAATAATACCCATGACATAAGGAATTTGTAATGCAAACGAGTTTTCCATTTTTTCTTGATTAGGGAATGCAATCAGATTAAATGCAGCTGGAGCTGCTTCTGTATGCCATTCACCTTCAATTGCAGCCAGTTTGGTTTTCTGTACGTCACCCATTTCGTAACCAGATTCATCACCCAGTACGATAACAGATAACACAGCCGCGATACCAAAAGTAGCAGCAACTGCGAAAGAACGTTTTGCAAAACCGATATCACGACCTTTGAGCAGGTAGTAAGAGCTGATACCCAGAACAAAGAATGCACCAGTACAGTAACCAGCAGCAACGGTGTGAACAAATTTAACTTGAGCGACAGGGTTTAAAACCAGATCAGCAAAACTCAACATTTCCATTCGCATGGTTTCAAAGTTGAAGTCTGCAGCGACAGGGTTTTGCATCCAACCATTCGCAACAAGGATCCACAGAGCAGAGAAGTTAGAACCGAAAGCAACTAACCAAGTTACCATCAAGTGCTGCTTCTTGCCTAAGCGATCCCAGCCAAAGAAGAACAATCCGACGAAAGTTGATTCTAAGAAGAACGCCATCAAACCTTCGATTGCTAAAGGCGCACCGAAGATATCACCGACGTAATGAGAGAAATATGACCAGTTAGTACCAAATTGGAACTCCATGGTCAATCCAGTTGCGACACCCAGAGCAAAGTTAATACCAAATAACTTACCCCAGAACTTTGTCATATCTTTGTAAACTTGTTTACCCGACAGAACATATATCGTTTCCATGATTGCCAACATAAACGCCATACCCAGCGTTAATGGGACAAACAGGAAGTGATACATTGCTGTTAAGGCAAACTGTAACCGTGACAGTTCGACAATATCAAACATCTTGACTCCTTGCTCCTAGCAGGAAGACACCGACTTGCGGCAACCCGACTTTAATTAAATTATAAAGCCTCATAACTACCAGCAATAAATGCCTCTAAAAACAACAACGAATATTAAAGACCAAAAACACAATACCTTACAAATAGTACGCTTATATTTACATATAATAAATATATTTTGCGTGACCCAGATTTGAATTCTGAGCTTAGGTCAACAATACGACTTTTAGGTTTGTAATAGCATATTTGATCGTGTGCCAATTTAAGCATATTCAGAAATTTTTTCCACAATTAATAACTTGACCCACATCAAAAAAACACTTTAATGTTAACTAGTTGCGAATAAATTACCCAATGGTTACCATTGTGTTAATGCAATGTTGTTTTTATTCTTAAGTATAATTTACCTCCTTACATTTTCCATAATAAAATTAACTTTTTATTTTCATAAAAGACTTAAAAATAAACACTTTTAATTGTGTTTTATTAATTTTAATATCAATTTCATTTTTTTTCAGGTAAATAATAAATATTTTAATAAAAATAATCTATTAATTAATAAGTTGAAATGTACAAAACTGTAAATATAAAAAACATGCTCAATTATTTTATCTAATAAAGATATATAAAACGTCCAATATTGATTGTCGATTCCTAATTTTATTTCTTTTTTAGTTTCTTTTTAATTCTAGATAAACGAAATGAAATACATCTGTATTTAAAAGATAAAGCGTACAATCATTATTAATAGTAAAAATAAATAACCATAAAAATCAATAATATAAGTAATTATGATCAGCCATTTATTGAACAACTTGAGAAAAAACAAAAAAAACTTTTATTATATTTTCTTATTTAAACTAAGCGCTTTTCCAGATACTCACCAACTTCTTATTATCAATTCTTATAACGATAAGGAGATCATAATTCGCCGTTAATCGTCATTTTGGTGTTTTATCATAATAAAAAGATATTTTTCCTATCAAAAAGCTTATCTCTCCTTCTTCCATAGGCATTTATTAACATGTTTTAAAGTCTATCTTCTTAGTAAAAATCCGTGTTACAACGTGATCCTAGTACAGATTTAAAGCTAATTATTACGATATTTATAGAAGTACCTATGTTGAGAACAGCATAAAATAAGTGTTCATCTTTTCTTGTTAACTCTCTTTTTTACTAAAAACATGTATTTAAAATATTATTTTTAACAATTCAGGGTATCTATTCATAACTTATATCATTACTTTTGGGCGCCACAAGAAAGTTAATAAGTAGAGAAACGATGTTTTGTATACAGATCAATTTTCAAAAAAGACAATATAAAACAGTTTATTAGAATAAATTCAGATGGGATATTGATGCGTTAATTACAATATTAGCTATTGATATAGCCTTTTAAATGAAACTAGAAATAAAAAACGCCAGCTCCTTTTTTAGAAACTGGCATTCGAGATAGTATCAATCTAAAATTATTAACAGAATTGTTACTTATTTGATCAGTGATTTAATCGCTTCACCGATATCAGCTAAGCTACGGACTGTTTTAACGCCAGCAGCTTCAAGGGCAGCAAATTTCTCATCCGCGGTACCTTTACCACCAGCAATAATTGCACCCGCATGTCCCATACGTTTGCCTTTAGGTGCTGTTACACCAGCAATATAGCCGACAACCGGCTTAGTTACGTGCTCTTTGATATAAGCAGCGGCTTCTTCTTCCGCTGTACCACCGATTTCACCGATCATCACAATCGCTTCTGTTTGTGGATCTTCTTGGAATAGCTTCAGAATATCAATAAAGTTAGAACCCGGAATTGGGTCACCACCAATACCAACACAAGTTGATTGGCCTAAGCCAACATCAGTTGTTTGCTTAACAGCTTCATAAGTTAAGGTACCGGAACGAGATACAATACCGACTTTACCTGGTAAGTGAATGTGACCAGGCATAATACCAATCTTACATTCACCTGGCGTGATAACACCTGGGCAGTTAGGACCTATCATACGCACGCCAGTTTCATCTAATTTAACTTTAACAGTCAGCATATCCAGCGTAGGAATACCTTCAGTAATAGTAATAATTAGTTTGATACCTGCATCAATCGCTTCTAGGATTGAATCTTTACAAAATGGTGCAGGTACATAGATAACTGTCGCCGTTGCACCAGTTGCTTCAACGGCTTCACGTACTGTATTGAATACAGGTAAGCCTAAGTGCGTAGTACCACCTTTACCTGGTGTAACACCACCGACCATTTGCGTACCATAAGCAATAGCTTGCTCAGAATGGAATGTTCCTTGGCTACCAGTGAAGCCTTGGCAAATTACTTTGGTATTCTTATCGATTAAAATAGACATTATTTTGCCTCCGCTGCTGCAACAACTTGTTTCGCGGCATCAGTTAAGCTTTTAGCAGCGATAATATTTAATCCACTATCGGCTAATTTCTTGGTGCCTAACTCTGCATTGTTTCCTTCCAGACGTACAACCACAGGAACATTAACACCAACTTCTTCAACGGCGCCAATAATACCGTCTGCGATTAAGTCACAACGAACAATACCGCCGAAAATGTTGACTAATACAGCACTGACATTTTCATCTGACAAAATAATTTTAAATGCTTCAGTTACACGCTCTTTTGTTGCACCGCCGCCTACATCAAGGAAGTTTGCAGGCTCACCACCGTGAAGTTTAACGATATCCATCGTTCCCATCGCTAAACCAGCACCATTAACCATACAGCCAATGTTGCCATCTAATGCAACGTAGTTCAGTTCCCATTGTGCAGCTTGTGCTTCACGAGGATCTTCTTGTGAAGGATCATGCATTTCACGCATTTCTGGTTGACGATACAACGCGTTGCTATCTACGCCCAATTTGCCATCAAGACAAATCAGATCGTCTTCTTTAGTAATAACCAGTGGGTTAATTTCGATTAAAGCAAGATCGCGCTCTAAGAAAATAGAGGCTAATCCCATAAAGATTTTAGCAAATTGACTAACTTGCTTACCTTTTAAACCCAGTTTAAATGCTAATTCTCTTCCCTGATAAGGCATTGGACCTGTCAGTGGATCAATAATCGCGCGATGAATAAGTTCTGGCGTTTCTTCTGCCACTTTCTCAATTTCAACGCCGCCTTCTGTTGAAGCCATAAAGACAACGCGACGGGTACCACGGTCAACAACCGCACCAAGATAAAGCTCTTTAGCGATATCGGTTGCTGCTTCAACCAAAATCTGTGTAACAGGCTGACCATTAGCGTCTGTTTGATAAGTGACTAAACGTTTGCCTAACCATTGTTCAGCAAATGCGCGGATCTCTTCTTTCGATTTAACGACTTTTACGCCGCCAGCTTTACCACGTCCACCCGCGTGAACCTGACATTTCACGACCCAAGGGCCCTGACCGATTTTTGATGCAGCTTCTTCTGCCTCGCGCGGTGTGGAGCAGGCGAAACCAGCAGGTGCTGGTAATCCATACCGTGTGAAAAGCTGTTTTGCCTGATACTCGTGTAAATTCATGATGTTCTATCCATAATCTTGTTGAAAGTCGGGCTTTCTTATTTTTTTGACTATAAGCCAGAGAAATCTGGCTTCACGAACACACTGTACTTCTTTGATGCTTGTGTCTGTTGCTAAGTAGGCAGGAGGAGCATCTCCTGCCTAAAAGCGATATTTATTACCTATACATCCAGTAATAAACGAGCTGGATCTTCTAGCATCTCTTTAACGGTTACTAAGAAACCGACAGACTCACGACCATCAATTAAACGGTGGTCATAAGACAGAGCCAGATACATCATTGGTAGAATAACAACCTGACCATCTACTGCCATTGGGCGATCTTTAATTGCATGCATCCCTAAAATGGCACTTTGTGGTGGGTTGATAATTGGAGTTGACATTAATGAACCAAAAACACCGCCATTTGTGATAGTGAAGTTACCACCTGTTAAGTCTTCAACAGTTAACTTACCGTCACGGCCTTTTACCGCTAATGCTTTGATGTTTTTCTCGATATCCGCCATGCTCATTGCATCCGCATCGCGTAATACTGGTGTTACCAAACCACGCGGTGTTGATACTGCAATACTGATATCGAAGTAGTTGTGATAAACCACATCAGTACCATCAATAGAAGCATTCACTTCTGGATAGCGTTTTAGTGCTTCAACAACAGCTTTAATATAGAAAGACATAAAGCCTAAGCGTACACCGTGGCGTTTCTCAAATGCTTCACCATATTGAGCACGTAAATCTTTGATTGGTTGCATGTTGATTTCGTTAAACGTAGTCAACATTGCAGTCGTGTTTTTCGCTTCTAATAAGCGCTCTGCCACACGTTTACGTAAACGTGTCATTGGTACACGTTTTTCGCTACGGTGAGATAACAGTGCTTGAGGAGCCTCTGCTATCGGTTGTGCAGTTGATTTATTCGCAACATGACCTTCGATATCTTGGCGAGTTAAACGTCCACCTACACCACTACCTTTCACATCCGCAGGGTTAATATCGTGTTCAGCCACTAAGCGACGCGCTGTTGGACTTAATGCATCATTATTGCCTTTTTCAGCAATATCGGCACTTTGACGCTGTGCTGGTGTGCTATCTTGAACCGGTTTCACATCAGCAGGAATACCAGTGCTATCACCTAAACGAATACGACCTAATAATTGGCGTGAACCAACGGTAGCGCCTTCTTCTTCAAGAATGCTTTCTAAAACACCTGCTTCACTTGCAGGTACTTCTAAAACAACTTTATCTGTTTCGATTTCAACCAGCACTTCATCGCGTTGAATGCTATCACCAGGTTTTTTATGCCAAGTTGCGACCGATGCGTCAGCAACTGATTCAGGGAGATCCGGTACTAGAATATCTACACTACTCATTTTCTATCCTTATTTATTCAACTTTCAGTGCGTCTTCAACCAGAGCTTTTTGTTGCTCCTGATGAACAGAGGTATAACCAACTGCTGGTGAAGCTGATGCAGGACGTCCTGCATAACGTAATGTTGCGCCAGCTGGAATTGCATCACGGAAGTTATGCTGGCTACAGTACCAAGCACCTTGATTTAGAGGCTCTTCTTGACACCAAATAAACTCTTTGACATGAGCATAAGGTGCGAGAATTTGCGCAATATCTTCGTGTGGGAATGGATACAGTTGTTCAATACGAATAATGGCAACGTTGTTTTGCTCATTAGCACGACGCTGTTCTAATAAATCGTAGTAAACCTTACCGGAACACATCACAACACGTTTCACATCAGCAGGTTTTAAATCATCTATTTCACCAATGACAGGTAAGAATTTACCATTTGCTAATTCATCCAATGCAGAAACCGCTAATGGATGACGTAACAGTGATTTTGGTGACATTACGATAAGTGGGCGACGCATACCACGTAACGCTTGACGGCGTAACATATGGTAAACCTGAGCCGGTGTTGATGGCACACAAACCTGCATATTTTGTTCTGCACACAGTTGCAGATAACGTTCTAAACGTGCAGAGGAGTGCTCTGGGCCTTGGCCTTCATAACCGTGTGGTAACAACATGACTAAACCACACATACGACCCCATTTTTGCTCGCCAGAGCTAATGAATTGGTCGATAACCACTTGTGCAACGTTTGCGAAGTCACCAAATTGAGCTTCCCAAATCGTTAAACCGCGAGGTTCTGTTGTGGCATAACCATATTCAAATGCAAGTACAGCTTCTTCTGTTAATACAGAGTCCCAGACATTAAATTGTCCTTGAGCATTGTGGACATTGGCTAATGGTACATAAACAGAACCATTTGTTTGGTTATGAATAACAGCATGACGATGGAAGAATGTACCACGTCCTGCATCTTCACCAGAAAGACGAATGGTGATACCTTGGTCAACTAAAGTCGCATACGCTAATGTTTCTGCTGCACCCCAGTCGAGTAGTTTCTCACCTTCTGCCATAACAGCACGATCAGCATAAATTTTCTCAACACGAGACTGCATCACGATTTCTGAAGGAACAGTACTCACACGACGCGCTAAATCTTGTAAACGCGTTTTCTCTACTTTATGTGGATATTCTTCATTCCATTCGTGGTTTAAATACGGTTCCCATGTGTAAGAATGCAGGCCCATTGGGCGGTATTCTTCAACAACACAGTCACCACGATCTAACGCATCACGATAGAGATTAACCAGTTCAGTTACATCATTGGCATCAAGCAATGATTGAGCAACCAGTTTATCCGCATAAATTTTACGTGGCGTTGGATGTTTTTTGATTTTTTGATACATCAGAGGCTGAGTCGCATTTGGCTCATCCGCTTCGTTGTGACCATGACGACGGTAACAAACAAGATCAATCATAACATCGCGTTTAAAGGTATTACGGAAATCCAATGCTAAGCGAGTGACAAAAGCGACCGCTTCAGGATCATCTGCATTAACGTGGAAGATTGGTGCCTGAACCATTTTCACAATATCAGTACAGTATTGTGTTGAACGGGCATCTTTTGGATTTGAAGTCGTAAAACCAACTTGGTTATTAATCACAATACGAACTGTACCACCTACTTCATAGCCACGCGCTTGAGACATGTTCAGGGTTTCTTGCACAACACCTTGACCAGTCACAGCTGCATCACCATGAATAGTGATAGGAAGAACCATATTGCTACGCGCTTCATCTAAGCGATCACGACGAGCACGAACAGAACCGATGACAACTGGGCTAACAATCTCTAGGTGAGATGGGTTAAAAGCTAATGCGAGGTGGACTTGAGCCCCTTCAGTCGCAAAATCAGATGAGAAACCTTGGTGATATTTAACGTCACCCGTTCCCAAATGTTCTTTATGAATACCCGCAAATTCATCAAACAAATCAGCCGGTTTTTTACCTAGGATATTAACTAGAACGTTTAAACGTCCACGGTGCGCCATACCAAGAACCACTTCACGAGTGTCTTGTTTACCTGCATGGCGAATTAAATCTTTTAACATTGGAACTAATGCATCACCACCTTCTAAAGAGAAGCGTTTTGCACCTGGGAATTTTGCACCTAAATAGCGCTCTAAACCTTCTGCTGCAGTTAGCTCTGTCAGAAAGCGTAACTTTTCTTCTTTAGTGAATTGGTCTGCAACATTTACTGATTCTAAACGTTGTTGTAGCCAACGTTTTTCTTCAGTATTAGTGATATGCATATATTCAGCACCGATTGAACCACAGTAAATGCGTTTCAGGGCTTCATATAAATCACCTAATTTCATCGTTTCTTTGCCGATAGCAAAAGAACCGACGTTGAAGGTTTCTTCAAAGTCTTCTTTAGTTAGATTATGGAAAGCAGGATCTAAATCAGGAACAGATTCTTGTTTCCATAAACCAAGTGGGTCGAGATTAGCGTTTTGATGACCACGAAAACGGAAGGCATTGATGAGCTGCAAAACTTTAACTTGTTTTGAGTCCATTGCCGGATCGCTTACCGAGGTATGATATCGAGTGGATTCTTTTGCGAGGCGTCTGAAGTAGTCGCGGGTTTGAGAATGCGACTGTTCTATGCCTTGACTTGCAGGCAGTTGTTGAAAAATCTCTCTCCAACTTTCGTCAACAGAGTTTGGGTCAGTTAGGTAATCTTCATAGATATCTTCTATGTAAGACTGATTCTCTCCTGCTAGAAAAGTGGATTCTAGCCAGTCCTTCATTGCGCCGTTCTGCATTATGATCCCTTAAGCTATACAGCTTTAGTTCGCCGTGGATAACTAATACCGTGATTAAACGGTGTCGATTGCAAGGTTCTCTTATGACCCGCTATCTCGCAGGTTCTTTAAATATGGAGCTTTAGCTCTCAAGGAACCTTTAAGCACTGTCTTACAGTGTTTAAAGGTGCCTTACTATTTTTTACCGCAAACGCCCAACTTAGTTTTTCCATTAACCGCCCTAACTATTTTAGGGCGGTTATTATTTTATGCACTACGTTTTAACAACATTGACTTAATATGGCCAATCGCTTTTGTTGGATTAAGTCCTTTAGGACATACGCTGACACAGTTCATGATGCCATGACAACGGAATACACTGAACGCATCGTTAAGATCATCAAGACGAGATTCAGTTTCTGTATCACGACTATCAATCAAGAAACGATAAGCCGCTAACAATCCAGCAGGCCCGATAAACTTATCTGGATTCCACCAGAATGACGGGCAAGAGGTTGAACAACAAGCACAAAGGATACAATCGTAAAGTCCATCAAGCTTTTCACGCTGTTCTGGTGACTGTAAGTTCTCACGAGCAGGAGGATTTTTGCCATTATTAATTAAATACGGACGAATTTTCTCATACTGTGTATAGAACTGAGTCATATCCACTATTAAATCACGAATTACGGGTAAACCGGGTAACGGTCTGATCACAATTTTCTTACTTCCTTTCTGTAAAGATGAAATAGGTGTGATACAAGCCAAACCATTTTTACCATTCATATTCACGCCATCAGAGCCGCAAACACCTTCACGACAAGAACGACGGAACGATAAGGTAGGATCTTTTTCCTTTAATTGAATTAATGCATCCAACAGCATCATGTCACGCCCTTCAGGAACTTCAAGGGTGTAATCTTGCATATGCGGCGCATTATCAACGTCGGGATTGTAACGATAAATCGAAAATTCAAGTTTCATATTTAAGTCTCCGCAACTTCAATAACACCGCTAATTAATATGTACGCACTTTTGGTGGGAAAGCTTCACGCAGTTTCGGCTGCATATTGACTTCACGTCGTGTCATTGTTTCGGTTTGCGGTTGATATAATGTATGGCATAACCAGTTCGCATCATCACGTTCTGGGAAATCGAAACGGCTATGAGCTCCACGGCTTTCTGTACGGAAGTTTGCAGATACCGCAGTGGCATAAGCAGTTTCCATCAGGTTATCTAATTCTAAGCATTCAATACGCTGTGTATTAAACTCACTTGAGTTATCATCCAGTCGTGCATTTTGTAAGCGCTCACGAATCACTTTCAGTTCTTCTAAGCCTTTTGCCATCGCATCGCCTTCACGGAATACCGAGAAGTTATGTTGCATACAAGATTGCAGTGCTTTACGGATTTCAACAGGATCTTCACCAGAACGGTTGTTTTCCCAGCGATTTAAGCGAGTTAATGCGGCTTCAACATCAGAATCGCTCGCATCACGCATTGTACCTTGTTCCATCAGTGACTCTTTTAAGTGAACCCCTGCTGAACGACCAAATACAACGAGGTCTAACAGTGAATTCCCCCCTAAGCGGTTTGCACCATGAACAGATACACAAGCAATTTCACCGACGGCGAACAGTCCAGGAATCACGACATCTTCGCCCTTTTCGTTCACACGAATAGCTTGGCCTGTCACTTTTGTTGGAATGCCACCCATCATATAGTGACAAGTAGGAATAACCGGAATAGGTTCTTTAACTGGGTCAACGTGTGCGAAAGTACGGGAAAGATCAAGAATACCCGGTAAACGAGACTCAAGAACGTCTTTACCCAGATGATCGAGTTTTAATTTCGCATGAGGACCCCAAGGGCCATCACAACCACGACCTTCACGAATTTCGATCATAATAGAACGCGCAACCACATCACGACCGGCAAGGTCTTTGGCATTTGGTGCATAACGTTCCATAAAGCGTTCACCGTCTTTATTCAACAGATATCCGCCTTCACCACGACAACCTTCGGTCACTAATACGCCTGCACCCGCAATACCCGTTGGGTGGAATTGCCACATTTCCATATCTTGCAGAGGAACACCTGCACGAACCGCCATGCCGACACCATCACCTGTGTTGATATGCGCATTTGTGGTTGACTGGTAAATACGACCCGCGCCGCCAGTAGCTAAAATTGTGGCGTTTGCTTTGAAATAAACCACTTCACCCGTTTCGATGCAGATTGCAGTACAACCAACAATATCGCCATCTTGGTTTTTCACTAGATCCAGTGAATACCACTCTGAAAAGATGGTTGTGTGATTTTTTAAATTTTGCTGATAAAGAGTATGCAACAATGCATGCCCAGTACGGTCAGCGGCAGCAGCTGTACGTGCAGCTTGTTCACCACCAAAGTTTTTTGACTGACCACCAAATGGACGCTGATAAATACGACCATCATCTAGGCGAGAAAATGGGAGTCCCATATGTTCCAGTTCTAAAATTGCTTCAGGACCGGTTTTACACATATATTCGATAGCGTCTTGGTCACCAATATAGTCGGAACCTTTTACCGTATCGTACATGTGCCATTCCCAGTTATCCTCATGGGTATTACCTAGCGCAACAGTAATACCACCTTGAGCGGAAACAGTATGAGAACGAGTAGGAAAAACTTTAGAAATCAGTGCACAGGACAGACCCATTTGAGAAATCTGTAAAGCGGCACGCATACCAGCACCACCCGCACCAATCACAACAGCATCAAACTCTCTTACTGGCAGATTCATTACACACCCCACACCACAATTGTTCCATAAATAAGATAAACCAACAGCGCAACAACAATAATCAGTTGTAATGTCAGACGTAATGCCAGCGGTTTAATATAGTCCGTTAACACTTGCCACATTCCGATCCACGCGTGAATAAGAATAGAAAGCAGAGTTAAGATGGTGAACACTTTGGTTAAGGATGAGCTAAAGAACCCACGCCATACCTCATAGGTTATTTCTGTTGTAGCAATAAATCCCACAAGATAAAGAACATATAAAACGATAATAATGGCTGAGGCACGAAGGAATAACCAATCCTGTATGCCAGTACGGCCTAAAGTAGAAGAATTACTTACCATACTAATACCCCCGCCAATATTGATAAAATAACAGTAATAACCATTGATGCAGCCGCTGAGTTGCGACCCACAATCAAGGTTTCATCAATAAAGCCGAAGTCCATTAACATATGGCGAATACCACCACAAATGTGATACGCCAATGCCGTTAAGATGCCCCACAAAATAAATTTTGCGAAGAAGCCAGTCATAATTTCAGCCGCTTGCTGAAAACCTTCAGGAGAGGAGAGAGAGGTACCAAGTAACCACAGTAAGATGCCAACTGCGACTAACATGATAACCCCAGAGACACGATGCAAGATCGATGCGATAGCAGGGAGTGGAAACTGTATCGTCTGTAAATCCAGATTGACAGGTCTTTGTTTTTTCACAATTTATGCCCACACAGCTTTTATAATTTTTCCTTCCTCCGGACCTGGATGGAAATTAAACAGCGAATGGGGTACAAAGGCACATTTTAAGTAAAATGTTAAATCCGTCTATTTTACAAAAAGTGTGGATTCGTTACGCTGGTTCTCCATACAACAACGGTTCCGGAGACCTGCGCGCAGTATAAGTGCTTCACAAACTTATTACAATTACCACACAACTTGTGTGCCCGACATTTGCCTCGAACAGTGAGAGGGATCACTATTTAATACATCTGATGCAAAAATGATTATCATTTTTGACACATACACAACATTTTTATTACATTTAACGCATTATTTTAATGTTTATGTTTTTTTTGTGCGCAAACACGCTTCCAGAAACCTCAAACTTATGTAAAAGTGATAGCAGTACTAATTCTAAGTGCATTGCATAAAAAAGCACCTAAAAAAACATAACATCAAAAGCTCCTTAACATAAGTGACACACTATAGACCTAGACATTACGGGCACTGAATAAAACTCGGCTGGGTACCTTACATCAACTATAGTTTCACTATCGAAGTGCATCTTTATGAAGATACCCTCGACTTTGTTAGGAGACATATAAGCGCTAAGGAGATTATAAATGGCTGATAACAAAGCTAAGCTAACGATTGCTGAAACATCTGTAGACTTGGACGTTCTATCCCCTACACTCGGTTCCAAAGTTATTGATATTCGTACTCTCGGCTCCAAAGGTTATTACACCTATGATCCTGGCTTTACCTCAACCGCCTCTTGTGAGTCAAAAATTACTTTTATTGATGGCGATAACGGTATCTTACTTCACCGTGGTTTCCCTATCGGGCAATTAGCGACTGAATCAACATACTTGGAAGTCTGTTATATCCTACTGTACGGTGAAGCGCCGACACAGGAACAATACGATAAATTTAAAACCACAGTCACTCGTCACACCATGATCCATGAACAAATTACCCGACTGTTCAATGGATTCCGTCGTGACTCACACCCAATGGCTGTACTGTGTGGTGTTACAGGCGCTTTAGCTGCGTTCTATCACGATGCATTAGATGTCAGTAATCCAGTTCACCGCGATATCACGGCTTATCGCCTACTATCAAAAATGCCAACAGTAGCAGCGATGTGTTACAAATACTCAATTGGTCAACCTTTCGTTTATCCAAAAAATGACCTCTCCTATGCCGGTAACTTCTTGCATATGATGTTTGCAACACCATGCGAAGAGTATGTTGTTAACCCAGTACTTGAACGTGCAATGGATAGAATTTTCATCCTTCATGCAGATCACGAGCAAAATGCATCAACTTCAACTGTACGTACTGCGGGTTCTTCTGGTGCAAATCCATTTGCATGTATCGCAGCGGGTATCGCATCACTTTGGGGACCAGCTCATGGTGGTGCTAACGAAGCTTGTCTACGTATGCTGGAAGAGATCAAAACGGTTGAACACATTCCTGAATTTATTAAACGTGCAAAAGATAAAAATGACTCCTTCCGTTTAATGGGCTTTGGTCACCGTGTTTACAAGAACTACGATCCTCGTGCAACTGTCATGCGTGAAACCTGTCATGAAGTGTTAAAAGAATTAAACCTCAATGACAGCTTACTTGAAGTGGCAATGGAATTAGAGCGTATTGCCCTAAACGACCCGTATTTTATCGAGAAAAAACTGTACCCTAACGTTGACTTCTACTCAGGTATTATCCTTAAAGCGTTAGGTATTCCATCCAATATGTTTACTGTTATTTTTGCTATTGCACGTACAATTGGTTGGATTGCTCACTGGAATGAAATGCACGAAGATGGTCTGAAAATTGCGCGTCCTCGTCAGCTTTATACTGGTTATAGTGAACGTGATTTCAAAAGTGAAATTAAAAAGAAATAATTGAATTTTATTAATTATTTATCTTGCTAAGCCCCGTTTAAATCGGGGCTTTATGTTTTAACATTATCGACAAAATCCAATCAGCTTTTCAAATATTCTTGCGGTGTTTGCCCTGTCATTTTTTTGAAAAAGGTAATAAAGGCACTATCACTGGCAAATCCTAATATCTGGCTAATATCAATATAGCGATGATGGGTTGCTAATAATTCAATGGCTTTCATTAGTCGCCATTGTTGACGCCATTGTTGATAGCTCAGCCCTGTTTCTTTGTAAAATAAACGAGTGATCGTCTTTTCACTCGCTCCCACATATTTTGCCATTTCTTGTAATGCTGGTGGTAAATCATCAAAGGATAAACGACTTAACCGTCTATCTTTAGGCATAAATAAATGATTAGGTTGCCGCGGTGCCAAAGCAATTTCATCAAAGAACACAGCCAATAAATTGGCATAGCGTCCTTCCTCCCACTGTGTATCAAAATCAGCAATAGAAATTCGTTCTAATATTTCTCGTAAAAGAGGTGAAATCGTTAAGATCTCGCTCTCATTTGGAAAATTATCATGAAATTCTTCACTAATATACACTGAACGATATCCGACAGAGGCGTACATTTCGACTCGATGCTCAAGTCTTGGGGGGATCCACGCAATCCTCATGGGAGGTAATACAGAAACGCGGGAAGCTAAAGTAATTCGCATACACCCAGACTGCGTGAATAACAACTGCCCTCTATCATGAGAATGAAATCCTGAATCGTGCTTTCCCATTTCTGCTGCAATACCAACGACTGATGCAAGATGCTCTTCTGGCACAAAGTGGTCGTATTGATTAAGCCAAGCCATCACTTGTCCTATTTAAAAAATAATATGTCTTTATGTTTATAACAAGACATTCATTATCTCTGTATTCTGCCCATCAAAATTTAAGGATATAGGATAAAAAGATGAACAAAAAACTCTCTTTATGGTTAGCAATTGCGTTAATGATGTTTCCACAAATTGCAGAAACCATTTATAGCCCAGCACTGACTGATATTGCAAATGGCTTTCATGTCAGTGCAAATGAGGCTGGACAAACACTTTCGCTCTATTTCTTCGCGTTTGCATTGGGCGTCATTATATGGGGTCGATTATGTGATGTCATTGGTCGTCGTCCGACAATGTTAGCAGGCTTGTTTATTTATGCTATTGCTTGTCTTGGCGTTTTTATGACACAAGATTTTTCAGTCTTACTTGGATTGCGTATGCTTTCCGCTTTTGGGGCTGCGGTAGGCTCGGTCGGCACACAAACCATTATGCGTGATGTGTATAGTGGTGATGAACTGGCTAAAGTTTTCTCTGTTATGGGAGCGGCTATCGCCCTAAGTCCAGCAGTTGGGATGTTAAGTGGTTCATTATTAGTGAGTTATACCGGTTATCAAGGTGTGTTTAGCGGTCTTGCCCTTCTTGCTGTGATTTTACTGTTGTGGAGCACTTTTTCTTTACCTGAAAGCCGTCCTGAAACAATAAAAACAGCGCCGTTAGGAGAAACTGCAATAAAAATGCTTAAAGATAAGCAAATTGCTAAAACAGTATTATTAATTGCCTGTTTTAATATCAGCCTCTTTGCTTATTATCAGTTAGCACCTTTTATGTTTGATAAACAAGGCTATAGCGCAAGTACCTTTGGTTATAGTGGTATTGTATTAGCAATAGGTGTCGGTGTTGGCTCTTATATTAATAAAGCACTATTAAACCGTCATTGGCAATGTGGAAGACTAGTTTTACTTGCGAGTTTTATTGCATTAGTCAGTGCTGTGGGTGTTTATTTATTACGTAATCACATTAGCTTTATTATTCCAATGATGACGAGTGTTATTGCATATGGTATTGCTATTCCCAATATATTAGCCACAGCATTAGCACAATATAAAGACAGATTGGGAACTGCCGGTGCATTATTAGGTTTATTCTATTATTTATTAATTGGTAGTGGTCTTGCACTGGCAGGATGGGGACAAAACTTAGCGATTACTTTACTCATTTGTAGTATAGGTGCTTTATTATTGTCTTTCTCACACCAAGCAAAAAAATAATTCAAAGAGCTTCTTATATTAATAAGAAGTTCTTCTTATTTTATAAAATTAATATAAAATAAGAAGGAAACTAATTGATTATTTAAGAAGATAAAAAAGGATAAAACATGACAAATGGAATGAATACTTCTCAAAAAAATATTGAAAAAAAGTTAGCAAAATTTAGCAATGATAATAATATTTACCCCCTAGAAGTTCCTAAATTTACGCCACTTAAAGACACTCCATTACCTGATAATGTATATAAACTTATCGTCAAATCCCATGAATTATTATTAGAAGAGATGAAAAAAAAAGCACTTGAAGAAAAAAAGAGGAATAAATACGCTTCATTTACCTATACATATGCTCAAGAACTTTACACAGAACTATCACAATATGATGAAATTCGCCTCAAAAATATTTTTAATCAGCTCAATTCTCCTAATGGCTCTCTTAATAAAGTAGAAAAATATATTGTTACGCACGATAATATTATCCCTCAGTTACCTGAGTTTACAATTTTTCATCTTATACGTTTGCACGATGGCGATACTCAACCTGAATATATTTTATTTTATGCCTTAAATGACTGTAATTACAAGGCGGTTTTCAAAAATGTCGAGTTACGTCATATTGAAAACATTCTTATTCAGAAAAATAATCCTCATGCCTCACGCGCTGTCGCTGATTTTTTTCTTGGTCAATGTAGGTCTAAATATTTATCAAATCCTGATCAAGTTTGGCCTTTTTATTACCAAAACCCGAAATATATAGCAGAAGCCTTAAATCTTATTCCCAATCAAAGTGATACTGATAACAGTCTATTTAATCCTGAAAATGCCTTTGGTGTATTAGAACAATATCCTATTATTCCATCTCAATTTATTCCTAAAATATTACAATTTGCTTTAGGTAATATAAAAATTCATCGTATTAATGCTCAAAAGTTAATTGAGAAATTACCAGAACCACTCTTATTGATTAAAGAAGGTCTAAGCTCAAAGAAAGAAAATGTACGTATTAATGCAATAAATTGGCTTGTTAAATTTAATAATTACGATGCAATTCCAACTTTAATCAGTTTATTAAAAACAGAAAAGGATGGTGTTGTCAGAACAACTTTAATGACGGCATTAGCGCATTTTAATGAAGATATTTCGGATTTTTTTGATCCTTTAATGTTATTAGCAGAAGCGGAATTTGGCTTAAAAAATAAAATCCCCGCTAATTTAGTTTGGTTTAATTTTGACGCTATACCGAAACTGACTTGGAAAAATAACAAACCTGTTGAACCTAAACTTATTCAATGGTGGATAATACTCGCTGTAAAATTAAGACTTCCTGCTGGCAATATACTATTACATTACTATATCAATTTGCTTTCGTTAAAAAGCCAACAAACTCTGGCCCAGTTTATCTTAATTGAATTTATCACCCAAGATGTAAGTGGACAGTCAAAAGATGAAACTTTTCTGGATTCTGAGTGGTATGATTCAGCGCCAATATCAGCAATAAAAGAAAAAGGGATGTTAGGGCTTATTTTTGCCATCGAAGGCTATATTGCAGTACCTTTATTACAAAATTATATGCGTAACCATTACGAACGCCGAGCACAAATAGAGGCCATGATTGATGCTATTGGCCAAAGTAACGATCCGATTATCATTCAGTTTTTACTTTCTATTTCTCGCCGTTATCGTGCGGCCTCTATTCAGGCAAAAGCACGGCTATTAATTACCCAGATAGCACAACGTAATAATTGGACAGAAGATGAACTGGCAGATAGAACCATACCAACAGCAGGACTTAATGACTCAGGTGTACTAACTTTAGATTATGGTGAACGTACATTCACTGCAAAAATTAACGATAAATTGCAATTCGTCTTATTTAATCCTGAAGGCAAAGTGGTAAAAGCGTTGCCATCACCTCGTGTTAATGATGACAGCACACTGATTAAGGAGACAAAAAAATACTTCACAGCAAGTAAAAAAGAGTTAAAGCAAATTATCGAATCACAAACGGTACGTTTATACGAATCAATGTGTACTCAGCGCCAATGGTTAAGTGCTGATTGGCAAAAATTTCTTCAAGCTAATCCGATTATGCATAAATTAATGGAACGATTAGTCTGGCAAGAATTGAAAGATAATAAAGTCATTAATACATTTCGTCCTGCGAATGATGGCACTTTATTAAATATTGAAGATGACGAAATTACATTACAAAACGATTCATCACTTCGTTTAGCTCATCGCATATTTTTAAGTGAAGAAGAAAATAGCGCTTGGCTAACACATTTTAACGATTACAAAATAACGTGCTTATTCTCTCAATTAGAGCATAAACTCCCGTCCTTCACCTTAGAGCAGACTCAAATTGAAGACAAAAAAGGCTGGTTAAGTGATGCTTATACTTTAAGAAGTGTAATGACAAAATTCGGTTATCAACGAGGTTCGATAGAGGATGCGGGATTTTTTAATTGCTACTACAAGTATTTTTCTAATCTCAATATCTCCGCCATTATCAACTTCAGTAGTAACTGTGTTCCTGAAGAGAATGTCACCGTTGCGTTATTAGAGCTCGTTTTTGAAACGGGTCGCCAAACTGGTTTTGATAGACATAAATTAGCTATAAACGATATTCCCTTAGTTCTATTAGCTGAAAGTTATGCCGATTATGTCAATATAGCTGATGCTTTGGCAGGGTTTGATCCTGAATGGAAAAAGAAATTACCTTGGTAATCGCGATATTTAAATAATTCCTACTTATCCCGTATTGCTGATAAATACGGGATATTTTTCTTACAATATTAAGCCCATATTTTGCTGTTATTTTTTAATCTATTTAGCTAAGGGTTAACGCTTATTTTATTTAACAGACAATTCTTAAACTTTTTAAATGCCACAAAAAATGCCTTTATTATCATTTCTTCATTTTTAGCACTTTTTCCTGATATACCTATTTATATAAAGCCAAATTGAATATTAATAAAGCTCAGCTACATTTTTTAGCGTTTATCGCTATAAATTTGATAAATGGCACACATTGATTTTATTTTCACCCATGATAATCAAATTGTTCGTTACGCTATTTCATGGTAAAAAAAACTGTTTATCCATACATAGCTTAAGGAACTGGCGTGATAAAAAAAATCTTAGACATTTTCCCTCTCTTTGGGAAAAAAGATGTCGCAATTACCGAAAAACATCTCCAAGAATCACTGGTATTGCTTGCAATATTTGATGAGAGTTTACCTAAACGTACATTAAATTATGTCCTTACGGGTGAAAATCCGGAGATCCTTTTCGAATTAAACAAGCTGGATGCTTCAAAAGCGGCCGTTTATTTTGATAAACCCGGTACTCTAGAGTGGTGGTATGCACATAATGTGAATACAGGCCAATACAACAAAGTGATCACTCAAGGGCTAAACGCACGACACAAACTCTATTCTAAAGTCGGCGATGGCTTTTCAGCAGAACAAGTTGCACGTTATGGTAAGGTCCTTGCGGCTGCTTGCCAAGATATCAATATTAAAGTTATCACAAAAGAAGTCCCCACTTGGGTGCTTTATCTTTTAATTGATGTGTTTTACAACACTTATGAAAATGCGCGCAATCTCAATTTAGAGCATCGCAAACATTGGAATATGGAATTTATCGCTAATATGGTCGAAAAAGAGGCTAATATTGCGGGTGAAAATGCCTTATTCGCAGTGTTTGATAGGAAAGATATTTCTGAATACTATGCATCTAATCTTAAGCGTATTTATGAATTAAGTGATTTAAAAGACTACCTACTTTCACATCAAGAATTTGTTAGAACAGAATTAATTGAAAAATTATCAGCGAATGGCTTAGTTGAGTTAATTAATTACCTCAATAAAAATACCGTATTACGCGACACTTTTGCTGACATTATTGTGTTACTTGCCACCAGCAGCTTAAAAACCGTGAAAAAAGCTGCAGAGCCAATTTTAGTCACCTTACCACCTGAAATTGTTAAAGAAAATCTTACCCATGTTTTAATGAATGGTACGCCAAAACAACGTACTCAAGCAGCAGATTTATTTGCGCGCCAAGGTGAAAACCGTGATGTACTAGAAGAAGCGTTAAAACATGAAACCTCAAAAGCAGTAATGAAAAGTATTGAAAGCGCTCTGTTGCGTTTTAATGTTGCAGAAGATGCTAATACCGTAGAGGCAATTGAGGCACCTGATTTCACGCCATTAGAAGACACGCCATTACCGGATAGCGTTCGCGATATGATGGTCAATAACTTCAATGAGATCTTGGTCAAAGCCAAAGAAAATGCTGAACGTGAAATTGAAGAAAATAAAACCGCTAAACACACTTATAATTGGGCACAGCGCCATTTAAAAGATTTAAATAAAATTGATGAGAAACAGTGCCGTGCAATAGTGGATAAACTGAATAGCGGACAAGGCTCAATCCAATCAAATGAAATTCAAATCATTAAACATAAAAATCGTGTTTTGAATTTACCTGAATATACTCTGTTCCATGCTGTGCGTGTGATCGTTAATAATCGCCAACATGCCGATCACTTTTCTTCTCACTATTTTAATGGCGAAATTCCTGAGCGCTTATTTAGCGATATTGAATTGCGTCATCTTGAAGATGTGCTACAGCGTTGCAACTTTAAAAATGCAACCCGTCTGACCGCTGCATTATGTTTAGAATCTTATGAAGATGGTTTAAAACGCTTCCGTAGACCAGAACAAATTTGGCCGTTCTTCTCTCAACATCCAGATTATATCGCTGAAGCCCTGAATTTAATGCCAAGTCAAAGTGAGCGTCGCTATCGCCAGTTTGAAATTTCACAAGGCATTAAAGTATTAGGTCGTTTCCCTACCATTCCAGCACAATTCGTGCCTCGAATTATGGAGCTGGCATTAGGTGAAAATAAAATGCACCGCGTTTCAGCGCAGAATTTACTTGAGACCCTGCCAAATATTCATACAAGTGCTCAAGAAGGTTTATCTTCTGCAAAACAAGAAATTCGCGTTACCGCTATTGATTGGTTGGCTCGTTTAAAAAATCCAGAGTCATTACCAGCATTGAATGCCTTATTGAAAAAAGAGAAACGCGAAGTGGTACGTGCCTCTTTATTAACGGCGTTAGAGCAACTTGGTGAAGATATCTCAAGTTATTTATCACCAAAAACCTTATTAGCTGAAGCTGAAAAAGGTCTTAAAGCCAAAGCCCCTGCAAGTCTTGCTTGGTTTAACTTTGATACTATTCCAGCATTAACGTGGGAAAACAAGAAAGCCGTTGATCCCGCGATTATTCGTTGGTGGATTATTTTAGCAGTCAAACTCAAAATGCCGGGTGGTAATGCGTTATTACAACGTTATATCGGCCTACTCTCTATCGATAGCCAACATAAACTTTCAAGTTTTATTCTTCATACCTTTGTTGCTCAAGATATTAAAGGACCAACACTTGAAGAAGCGATGCTAGAAGCGCGACAAAATGCCCCTTCTCGCTTAACACAATATAAGGATTGGGCTAAACGATATCCAGAATATTATGCTAAATATGAACACTATACTTTAGAGCAAGTAATTGAAGAGATTAAAAACGAGGTGCTACGTCGTTATTTAGGCTCTGCTATCAGCGATAAAGGCATGCTAGCGCTTATCTGTGGTATCGAAGGCCATGTTGCAGTATCTGTATTACGTAACTATATGCGTGATCACTATCAGCGTCGTGCTCAAATTGAAGCCATGATTGACGCCATAGCATCAAGCAATGATCCAATTATCATTCAGCTTCTTCTTTCATTATCACGTCGTTATCGCACTGCATCGGTTCAAGAAAAAGCGCGTAATTTAGTCACACAAATTGCTGAACGTAATGGCTGGAGTTCAGATGAATTAGCGGATAGAACCATTCCAACCGCGGGCTTTGATGATACGGGTACATTAGTACTGGAATATGGTGAGCGTATCTTTACTGCGAAGATGGATGCAAAACAAAAACTGGTGTTGTTTAATCCTGAAGGCAAAGAGGTGAAAGCCTTACCTGCTGCGCGTAAAAATGACGATGCTGAGCTTATCAAAGAAGCGAAAAAACTCTTCACTTCAAGTAAAAAAGAACTTAAACAAGTTATTGAGCTACAAAGTGTGCGCTTATATGAAGCAATGTGTGCTCAACGTCAGTGGTTAAGCGCGGATTGGCAAGAATATATCTTAGCTCACCCAATCATGCATAAACTGATTGAACAACTGGTTTGGCAAGAAGTGAAAGATGACAAGGTTATCAATACATTCCGTCCTTCTGATGATGGTGCATTGCTTGATCTAGACGATGATGAAGTGACGTTACAAAACGATTCACTGATCCAGCTTGCTCACGCAGCATTAGTTAATGAAGATGAGCGTAAGGCATGGATGGCTCATTTTAAAGATTACAAAGTGAAATTCTTGTTCTCTCAAATGGAACATAAGATCCCAGAATTAGATCTGAAGCAAACTGAAGTGGAAGATAGAAAAGGCTGGATCACAGACACCTTCACTTTACGCGGTATTTTAACCAAAATGGGTTATCAACGTGGCCCAGCAGAAGATGGTGGCTCGTTCTCACACTATTACAAATTCTTCTCTAGTTTAAACTACTACGTGAATATCGGTTTTAGTGGTAGCTATGTTCCAGAAGAAAACATTCCAGCGGTCTTATTTGATTTAAGTTTTGAGAAAAATCAGCAAGATTATTGGGATCGCAATAATGTTGAGCTAAAAGATGTACCACCGATTCTATTAGCAGAAAGCTATGCCGATTATCTAAAAGTCGCTGAAGCTTGTGCAGGATTTGATCCTGAATGGGAAAAGAAAACACCTTGGTAAAAGATAGGGATAATTAGGAAAGAATATGGCTAAAAAAGCACCCGCAGATCAACAAGCAATTAGGGAAAGCGCTGAGGTTCGATTTGCTCAAGAGTTAGAGCGTTTAACAAAAGCTGATGCTAATAACCCTAAGCCACAAGGATGGCTTCGTTCTCCTCGTGCTGTACGCCAATTTATTTTAGGTGATGATGCATTAGGCATCACACCTAAGTTTTTTGGCGATGATGCATTGGTTGATCGTGCCATTGTCACATTATTGGGTAAACAAGGTTTAATGCTGGTTGGTGAACCGGGTACAGCAAAATCAATGCTCTCAGAGCTTTTTGCTGCCGCCATCAGTGGTGATTCAGGATTAACTATCCAAGGTACTGCTGGCACAACAGAAGATCATATTAAGTATTCTTGGAACTATGCCTTACTATTAGCAGAAGGCCCAACAGAACGCGCGTTAGTGGGATCACCGCTTTATCAAGGTATGTTGCACGGCAAAATTGTTCGCTTTGAAGAGATAACCCGCTGCCCTCCTGAAATTCAGGATGTGTTGGTTTCCTTGATGTCAGAGAAACAATTGATGATCCCTGAAATGGGTGATGGTGCACGTATTAGTGCAAAACCGGGATTTAACCTTATCGGTACAGCCAACTTACGTGATCGCGGTGTTCATGAAATGTCAGCCGCATTAAAGCGCCGTTTTAACTTTGAAACGGTGAAACCTATTCGTGATCCTGCCTTTGAAATTAGCTTGATCCAATCACAGCTTGAGAATGAATTAGGCGCTTTAGCAAGTGAAGTCACGGTACCAACGGATGTGGTGGAATTACTGGTCACAACATTCCAAGAGTTACGTTCAGGTAATACGAAAGATGGTGGCAATATCAAAACACCTGATGCCGTTATGTCAACTGCAGAAGCCGTGAACATTGCTTATGCTTGTGCCTTAGAAGCGCATTATTTAGGTAATGGTGTGATGAATGCAGGTGCAATTGCCCGCCAATTAATCGGCGTTGTATTAAAAGACAATGCCGATGATATCAAGCGTATTCGTTATTACATGGACAACGTAGCCAGAGAGAGAGCACGAAATAGTAAAGAGTGGAAAGCTTTCTTTTATGCATCAAAAGAGTTTTGGCAATAAAACGCTAAGACTCGTGGCTACGCATTAAAATACGTTATTTATCTATTAAAGGCAGAGTTAACTCACTCTGCCTTTTCACCCAGAAAAGGGATCGACACGGTGACGCTACCTTCAATACCTTTGCCAGAAAGAATTGACCAAGCACGACTGAAATGGACGTCGTTACAGCAACAACATCTCTATTTTGCCCCTGTACGCCACCATAGCCCTGCTTGTGCTTATGCGGTTTTATCATTAATTGACTCTGTAAAACCTGATTATATTTTAATTGAAGGCCCAGATACCTTTAATTCACTTATTCCTAGCTTAACCGATAAAGATACCCTGCCTCCCGTTGCGATTATGGGACAAGCAGAGTATTTGCATAATGATGGAAACCAAGAAGAGCGTGAGAAATCACTACACTCGGCCTATTTTCCATTTTGTGAATACTCACCTGAATGGCAAGCTTTGCGGGGTGGCTTGCGCATCAATGCCGAAACACGTTTTATCGATTTACCTTGGGCTGCACAAGTTAATAACGAAGAGTATAGTGACTCACAAAGTCGTAGCTTACAAAAAGAACGTTATTTAGCACATAGCCAATTTATCGCGCAATTAGCCAAAAAATGCCACTGTCGTGATCATGATGATGTTTGGGAGCATCTTTTTGAATTACGTAGTATTGAAGCCTTAACAGATTGGCAAACACTGTTTAATGACACCTTTATTTGGTGCGCACTTGCACGCCTTGATTACGAACCAGAAGTGCTTGAATCTGAGGGATCTTCACAACGTGAAGCGCATATGCTCACTCATATTCAGGCAATCAAAAACCAAGAGCCGAATGCGAAGATTTTAATCGTCACGGGGGGATTTCATACCCTTGCGTTAATTGAAGGTCTAGCGCATTCACAATCTCAATCTTTCGCCATTTCTAGCACAGAACAAAAGCAATTCACTAAAATGCAAAAAATGGGTGAAAAAGAACAAGCTTGGCTTATTCGCTATAGTTTTGACAGATTAGATGCACTTAATGGCTATGCTTCAGGCATGCCTTCTCCCGCATTTTATCAACAAGTTTGGCAAAGTTTGATGCAACAACATCATGATAAGTTAGATCATAATGATGCTGCAAAACAGCCAACCCACTTTTATCGCAATAAAATGGGGATCGCTTTTCTAAGCTCTGTGGCTCAAGCAATCAGAGAGAAACAATTTGATAATCCGCCTAGTTATTTAGCGGTAAAACTCGCGGCTGAACAAAGTTTACGCCTTGCGTTATTAAGAGATCACGCAGGGACTGGTCGCTATGACTTGCTTGATGGTTTACAAAGTGCCTTTATTAAAGGCAGTTTAGATGATAGCCAAAGCGAATTATGGGCTGAAATTAAAACGTGTTTTTCTGGTTATCTCTTAGGTAAGATCCCATTAGGAACAGCAACACCCCCTTTAGTTAATGAAACCTATGAACGCGCTAGAGCGTTTCGGTTCAAACTTGATGATACCTTAGCAAAAACCACTAAATGTGATGTTTACCGTAACCCGCAACATCGCTTAAGAAGTCGCTTTTTACATTTATTGGCTTTCTTAGAGATCCATTTTGCACACCGTGTAAATGGCCCTGATTTCCTTTCTGGTCATCAATTAGATCTGCTATTTGAAGAGTGGCAATACGCTTGGACACCCAGTGTGGAAGGTGAGCTAATTTCATTATCAGAGAAAGGCTCTCAACTTGAAGCCATTGCCCTAAATAAGCTGATATCAATGGAAAAGCAGCTTGAAGAACAAGGGCAAAGCCGTTCAAGCCAGAGTGCAGTCACATTATTAATCCAAGCGGCATTAATTGGGCTCCACCAGCGCATACCCTCACTGTTTAAACTGTTAGATAGCTATATTCAGCAAGATTTTCGTCTTGAGTCACTCACTCAATGTGGACATAAGCTGATCCATTTATGGCGAGGTCGTCAATATCTTGATATTACTGATGAGCTGTCTCTTGAAAATCGCCTACATCAAGTAATTCCACAGGCTTTCTTTTGTTTAGAACAACTGGCTCAAGGTGATGAACAACAACAAGAAAGCAATCTACAAGCATTACTCTCTTTACGTGAATTAATTGAATTTATGCCATCACTCAATAATCAGCATGACTATAAAAGTGATTTCTATCAGCAACTCAATCGTCTTGATGGTCAATTAGATACAGTGCCTTTACTAAAAGGTGCAGTAGATGCATTACGTTATTTAGGTTCATATATTGACGAAAAAACGTTAGTCACCGCGCTAAACACGACCTTTAGCACAGGTAGTTCTCCCGAATATGCCATTGGTTATTTCGTCGGTCTGATGCGAACGGCACCCGAGCTCGTTATTCGCCTACCGTTATTAGTCGATCACTTAAATACTTTGTTGCAACAATGGGATGAAGAACGATTTATTCAGATCTTACCTGATCTGCGTTTTGCCTTTAGCCAACTTAATCCCAAGCAAAATGCAGAGCTTGCACAATATATTGCCAACGATATTGGTTTAGATACGCAAGCGTTGTCTTTATGGCAATCAGAATTTAGTGCGAAACAGATGCTTGAAGCCACTAAACTCAATCAAAAATTACAACAGCGAATAATGGAACAAGGCATGATTTCTTGGTTTGATGCTAAGAAAATAGAGAAAGGAGATACAACCTATGAGTCAGCATAATGACGATATGCCTGAAGAAGATAAAATAAAACAAGCAAAACGCTGGCGCCTAATTTTAGGTCAATATGCTGATGATGCTCTTGGGCAAGCGACTTTTAATGCTGATGATTTAAAAGTTGAACGCACACTCGACTTTCTCTATCGCCGAGAATATCAACGCCGAGGACTTCGCCAAGAACGAGGACGTCATGGATCACTCGATGCATCGCAACTTACTGCGGTGAACTGGCTAAATCAAGCGCGTAAACTATTTCCTAATAGCACATTTGAACGTATGCAATCACAAGCTATTGAACGTTATCAAATCAGTAGCTTTCTTAAAGATCCCAATACCTTAAAAGCGATGGAGCCAACAAAAGCGTTAGCTAAAACATTATTAAGCTTACGTGGACGAATGAGTGAAGAAACGCGGGATGCCGTAAAAACAATTATTCGTCAAGTTGTCGAAGATATCTTACGTCAAATTCGTAATAACTTTCGCCAATCACTGACGGGTCGTCGTAATCGTTTTAGACGCTCGTTAGTGCCAAATAGCCGCAACTTTGATTGGCGCGCAACCATCGCTGCAAACTTAAAACACTACGATACTCAAAACCGCCGTTTAGTGATTGAAACACCTTATTTTAACTCACGAATGCAACAGCATTTTCCGTGGGATGTCATTCTTTGTGTTGACCAAAGTGCGTCAATGTCTAGCTCAATTATGTATGCAGCTGTTTGCGCCAGTATTTTAGCCTCTTTACCTGCTGTTAATGTCTCTTTAGTGGTTTTTGATACCCAAGTTGTCGATTTATCGCATTTAGCAGACGATCCCGTCGAAGTTTTAATGACTGTACAATTAGGAGGCGGTACTGATATTGCGAGAGCCATGCAATACTGTGAAAGCTTAGTGAAAAATCCTAAACGTACCGTTATTTCACTGATTAGTGACTTTGAAGAAGGTGGCTCATTAAACCGCTTATTAGATTGCACACAGCGCCTTAATAGCCAACAAGTTAAATTATTAGGGCTTGCGGCACTTGATGATGAAGCTCAACCTGTTTATGACTCGGCTATTGCACAAAAACTCGCAGACAGAGGCATGCAAGTTGCAGCATTAACACCTGAACATTTCGCACAATGGTTGGCAGAGGTAATGCAATGAGTTGGCAAACTGTTTACTTCCATTACGATGAAGATGCGCTCACTGTATTTGCTAATGCAGGATTATTAAGACGCGCAAGAAAAGATGTTGATAACGAAAAAGTTTCTCTCACTGATACCAATACAGGGCAGTTCAGTAGTGACGGACAAAATGTTGTTTTACACGAAGCGGGGATCCAACAAGCCAGTTGTGATTGCTCTGCATCTGGTTGTTGTAAACATATTTTAGCCGCCATTTTATGGCTACAAGCCAATAATAGTGCTGATAATTCAAATGACGATAAGAGTAGTGAAACATCATCAGAAACCATTACAGAACCCGTCGAAATTGCCCCTCTGTTACCCACGCTATTTGCTCTTGATCCGGAAGCATTAATTAAAAAAGCAGGAAAACCAGCCTGCCGAGTGGCGATTAAATTAATTGAGCAATGGGAAACGACAACATTTAATTTAGAAGACACTGGGACACAGTTAAAAATTCAACTCCCTGATGTTGATGAGCCTGTTATTTTCTTACAAGGTAGTGGTTACGATGGCATGTTATCGCCTTTTTCTGACTCACAGAAAAAAGCATTCCACCTTGCTATTGTGGCTAAAATATTTGAACAACATGCTCAGCCATGGGGTTGGCCTGAAGATTTAATCATTGTGCAATCTTCAAAACGTCCTCTCAATGAAGAAGAGTCAGCGTTAATTACGACGGTTGAACAATTTATTTATGATTTATTGCGCCAAGGGCTATCACATATCAGCTTAAGCAGTGCCACACAGTTGCACTTATTGAATATGTCGGCTCGAGCTGAAGGTTTACCTCGTTTAGCATCCTATTTGCGGACATTAAGCACCCAAGTTAAGCTGTTGGCAGAAAGACATTTCACGATGGATGAAAGCAATGTTTTGCGCTTGTTGGCCCATATTTCAGCCTACTTATTTCAATTATCCAATGCGACACCTGAGCAGTTAAAAGTGTTACGAGGGCAACTACGTCGTCAATATGACGATAAAAAAGTGAGCCTCTCTCTTATCCCTGTTGGTGCAAATTGGTGGACGGCACAAAGTGGTGCATTAGGCGCAACCTTTACCTTTTGGGATAAAGAAGATAAACAGCTCTTACAAGCGACACAAGCACGCCCTAATCAACTTGATACTCTGTTTAATCGTTATAGTGTTTGGAATAGTTTATCGTTATGGAAACAAACATCCGATAAATTAATGCGTCGCCCTTTTTTATTACAAGAGCCTCGTATTTCTGATGAAGGAAAACTAGCAACGATTGGCGAAAGCTTTGCACAAAACCAAACTGATTTTCTTGATATTACGGATTACCAAAATCTACAAACTGAATTAGGGATCAACAATTGGCAAGCGTTGCCGGACTATTTTGCTAATCAACCTGAAGGATTTCTTTCTCCTCTCGTCTTACATATCAAAAGCTATAAGCCATTAATTTGGTATGAAATAGAGCAATGCGTTATTTGGGAGATTTCAGATAATCATGATAATTCAGCCTTCTTACGTCTTTATTGGGAAGGGACAATGCAAAATAATCTGGAAGAATTACGTTATCTCACTAAGCGAGAATTAGAAATAGTTGCAGTCACTGTGCAGCCTGTCCGACGTGATTTAAATATGGATTTATTGCCAACAACTATCTGGCTTAAAACGGCAAAAGGCATTGAACTATTTTATCTCGATTTTGACCAATTTCCACGTAAGAAAAAACAATCAGAGTTTATTAACCGTATTCAAGAATATATGGCTAAACGTAAGCAACAAACGGCAATGCATCACAGTGAACCGACGTTAGCACAAAAATTTTGCCGCCCTATTTTGTCAGTATTAGAAGCCCAAGCATGTACAGGAAGAGAATTACTTTCTGAAATGCAAAAAGAGCAGTTAGAAATAAGCAAGCATACTGCAGATGATTTAGGAATGACATTAATTGCCAACCAATTAGTGCGTTATTTGGCATTAACGACACGAGATCCACAAGCTTTATTACAGTTAATTTGGCTATGCGATAATCTGCAACAATTACAAAGTCCATTACCCATCCAACTTAATGAGTAATAAATAAGAAGTAGTAATAAGTAAAAAGCTATCTCTCTTTAATTAGTGAGATAGCTTATAAGATAAGAATAAATAGGCTTATGCTGGATTATCAATATCAACAAACGTCACATCGAAGTGATGTGTTTGAGCAAGCCATTCACCTAATGCTTTAATACCATAACGCTCTGTCGCATGGTGTCCCGCTGCAAAAAAGTGAACGCCCATTTCTCTTGCGATATGAATAGTTTGTTCCGAAACTTCACCTGTCACAAAGGCATCCACACCCTGCTCTGCTGCATCTTGAATAAAACCCTGTCCGCCGCCCGTACACCAAGCAATATTACGAATAGTTTCTGGTGCATTATCACCACAATGTAATACATTGCGTTGTAATGCTTTTTCTAACCGTGCTTTTAATTCAAAAGGCGTTAAAGGTAAATCAAACACACCTTTAGGCACTAACGGTAATATTTCACCTTCAACTTTAACGCCCATTTTTAACGCTAACTGAGCATTGTTACCTAAGATTGGGTGAGCATCTAATGGCAAGTGATAACCAAAAAGATTAATGTCATTACAAAGTAATGTTTTTAAGCGGTTACGTTTCATTGAGCGAATAACAACGGGCTCATTTTTCCAAAAGTAACCATGGTGTACTAAAATTGCATCAGCGTTTAATCGCACAGCTTCATCAAGTAATGCTTGGCTTGCCGTTACACCCGTTACTATTTTTTGAATATGAGGGCGTCCTTCGACTTGAAGTCCATTAGGTGCATAATCTTGAAAGTTCTCAATGCTTAACTTCTCATTAATCACTAATTCCAGATCAGTATTCTTCATTTCATTTATTTCCCTGTTATCACGAATGCCACTATTTATCTAACAATAAGATAAATAGCAATAGATTAATCGCCTTCGTTTAAATGACTCATTACTGTTTATTGTAACGTAAAAATTGAAGATTATTTGCAGATAAGAAAAAACAAGCAGGTAGCACCGGGAAAGTGCTTAAAGAGGGATAAAAATAACGCCTACTTTTGCAGGCGTTATCTTAATATTCTGTTATTTGTGGCTATTTAGTGCCACTTCTGATTTTGCCAGCCAAACGGGTTTATCACTTGTTTTAGACCATACACGGTGTATATAGCTGTAAAATTGTGCGCGTTTAGGATGAAAAATCATAACAGGAAATGCCACAACACCTAGCGCTACAGCACCAGTACGACGGGCTAAAACATGTTTTTTTGTATATTCGTTATAAGCTGGCATAGTGCTCTCCTGTATATACTCGTCATCCTTTAAGTTGCAGGGGTGTTGGCTACGCTCAGCTATCCGAATCACATACATGAGTATGCTCATCAGGATATCTTTGCTTGCCGCCTACCTGCAACTCGAATGACTTAGAGTATAGAGATTAATTTGATGACTGAAATTTTACCTCATTTGATGAAATTTTACTACTGATCAGACCACTTAATTTGTGCGAAAAATCACCTTTATTTTGCTTGATATGTAATTAAATTTCAGAATAAAAACAAAAATGAAACATAAATGTCATAATTATTAACAAAATAAGATCGGTATTTTTACTTAATTAAGTTCGCAATAAATAATCTTTGCTCTACATTATCAAAAAGGAAGAAAATCAAATCAGTGAGGAGATATGAGATATTCAAGAATGAGGTTTACTGCTAAACAAGATAAGGTTAGCAGTAAACGAAAAAGTTAGTGGAATTAGATATTAGCTAATTCTTTAAATAAATTAGGGTTTTTATGAATTGCAATAAGCACTTTCGCTGTAAGGCCTGTCGGATTACGTCTTTTCAATTCCCAACTTTTGACAGTATCTACACTTGTTCCTAACGCATGTGCAAATTCACTTTGTGAAACGTTAAGTTGCTCTCTAATCGCTTTTACATCAGTAACTTCAAAACGAGTCACCTTTGATGCCTTTTTATCGCCATTTTTAATTTCTACGGCTTCTTCTAAAGAGGCTTTTAAATCATTGAAGAAACTCATATCACATTTCGCCTTTAAGTCGCTTTGTTAGTTTTTTTAACTCAATCTTTTCTGAATTAGTTAAACTCATTTTTATTATTTTTGGATAGGCCATAACTAAATAAATAACTTCTTTAGTTGCTAAAAAATAAATAACCCTAGTACTCCCACTTTTACCTTTATTACCTACCGCCATTCTTATTTTGCGTAATCCACCTGTTCCTTGGATTATATCGCCTTTATCAGGCGTACCAATAAGTTCATTTTGAAATGCTCTAATTTCTTCATCGGTAGTCAATAGTTTGATTTGCTGGGTAAACATTGAGGTTTCAATAAATTCTATAGCATGACTCATTAAGTTCCCTTTCTAATTCGTCATTAATAAGTGTACAATGTACACCATGGAGATTCAAGATTAAATACGAGTTCTCATACTACAAAGAATTTTTTTGAAAAAAATCCCTCTATCAAAGAGGGAAATAATTTTAATTAAGATCTATCTATTTATTTCTTAACCGTTTTGCCTTTACCGCGTAGGGTTTCGGTTAATCCTTTAAGAAAATATCTTACTAGCTGGTCACCACAGTTTCGGTAGTTTTTATGTCCAGGCTTACGGAATACCGCACTGAGTTCTGGTTTAGAAACACGGAAGTCTGCAAGCTCATAAATCTTTAGAATATCCACATCTTTTAATTCAAAAGCGACACGCAATTTTTTTAAGATAATATTATTGGTTATACGCTTTTCAACTTCAGGTGCTGGAAAATTTTCATCTTTGCCTCGACGATAAAAAATAAGGCCATTTAAAAAATGCCCCATCGCATTATCGTCACACTCGACAAACTCAGGCTCATCGTCTTTTTTCAGCCAACTATTGACTAACTCTTTTGTGACTGTGAAATCAGCCAGTTTCATGATTTCAACAACATGCGCATCACTTAGATCCAGCATGTAACGTACACTTCGTAAAACAAAATTATTTTGCATTGTATTGATTATCCAATTTATTTTTAATTCTAAATCAACCTCAATGATGGATATCAATGCTGTGATCTAAAAATATTCAATAATTAAAAAAATACACTCTACTTTTAAGTAGAGTGTATTCTATATAAATAGTTTATTGCACTAACTTATTTGTTAGCAAAAACATTATTTACTATTTCAATGGCTTCTTTTTCAATTAATTCACGATGCTCGGGGCCACGGAAGCTTTCACAGTAAATCTTGTAGGCTTCTTCAGTACCAGAAGGACGAGCCGCAAACCAACCGTAATCGGTCATCACTTTTAAGCCACCAATAGATGCGCCATTGCCTGATGCATGTGTTAAACGTGCAGTAATGGGATCACCCGCTAAGGTGCTTGCAGTCACCATTTCTGGTGATAAACGTGATAACAACGCTTTTTGTTCATGAGTTGCTGATGCTTGAATACGGTTATAACTTGGTGAGCCAAAGCGTTGTGCTAATTCGTTGTAATGCTCTTGCGGATCTTTACCTGTTACTGCTTTCATTTCCGCAGCCAACAGACATAAAATGATACCGTCTTTATCAGTTGACCATGGTTTACCATTAAAGCGTAAGAAAGAAGCACCTGCACTCTCTTCACCACCAAAGCCAAACTCACCACTAAATAAGCCTTGAACAAACCATTTAAAACCGACAGGCACTTCAACCAGCTCACGACCTAAATCTGCTACAACACGGTCAATCATTGCACTTGAAACCAGTGTTTTACCCACTTTTACATCTTTCGCCCATTGTGGACGATGACGGAAAAGATAGTTAATCGCAGCCGCTAAATAGTGGTTTGGGTTCATTAAACCAGACGGTGTCACAATACCATGGCGATCGTAATCAGGATCGTTAGCAAAGGCTAAATCAAATTTATCACGTAGTTGTAATAAGCCTTCCATTGCCCATGGTGATGAGCAGTCCATACGAATAACACCATCGTGATCAAGTGTCATAAAACGGAATGTCTGATCAACTTGATCGTTAACTAATTCAAGATCAAGACCATAATACTCACCAATGCGTTTCCAGTACTCAATACCAGAACCACCTAATGGGTCAACACCCAATTTTAAGCCCGCTTTCTTAATTGCTTCCATATCAACAACGTCACCTAACGCTTTGACATAAGGCATAATTAAGTCTTGTGCTTGGATATAACCACTTGCTAATGCTTCATCATAAGAAAGACGTTTGAGCCCTGCTAAATTATTTTCAAGCAGTTCATTGGCACGTTTTTCAATAACTGAAGTTAAATCAGTATCAGCAGGTCCACCATTTGATGGATTATATTTAATACCGCCATCTTCAGGTGGATTATGAGATGGTGTGATCACGATACCATCAGCAATATCTTGATGTGCTTCGTTGTATGTCAAAATAGAAAAAGAGACTGCCGGTGTTGGTGTATAGCCATTATTTTCTTGAATAATCACTTTAACTTTATTGGCAGCAAGTACTTCTAAAACAGAAATAAATGCAGGCTCTGACAGTCCATGGGTATCTTTACC
Source organism: Proteus alimentorum (assembly GCF_002607735.1). Lineage (GTDB taxonomy): Bacteria > Pseudomonadota > Gammaproteobacteria > Enterobacterales > Enterobacteriaceae > Proteus > Proteus alimentorum. Next base: position 79,144 of record NZ_NBVR01000036.1, on the reverse strand, counting down.
CACGTAACATGGTCCTGTTACTCCATTATTAGCACGTACTTCAGCAATAGCTTGTGCAATTGCCAAAATATGTGCTTCATTAAAGCTATGGCGATTTGCACTTCCGCGATGACCAGATGTACCAAATTTCACACGATGAGCGTTATTGCTAGCTTGTGGTTTAAGTGAATAATATTGAGACGTTAATTGCGCCACATTAATCAAATCACTTTGACGAGTATGCTGCCCTGCTCTTGGATGAATTGCCACAAATCTTCTCCTATTTGACATCACAATCACGCTTTAAACAAAAGCCTTTGCAATGCATCAATTAACAATAGTGGTTAGATAGTTCCACACACCTTATCAATCTCATTTGCAGGGAATTGCATATCCTGCATGATGCTTTGTACCATTGTTCTCTTACGCTCGGTATTCGAGTTAGTAATAACCCAAAACGGCGTGCCTGAAATATGGCGCGGTTTTGTATGACGTCCACTATTGAGTAATGTTTGTTCATCACCAGCAAAATAGATACGTGTTCGTCCATGTACTGTTTCAGCAGATTGAGTAAAAGTAGCGCTATCTAGGCTATATAACGTAGAAAGGATCTGTAAAAAGCGATCAACTGATTTTGTTTTTTCAGCATAACTGTCAGATAACAGCAATTCTCGCATTTCACGGATCGGATTTTTTGCTGGTGTTATAGCTGGTGTTATAGGTTCAGCTTCCTGTTTAATAACAGGTGCTTGTACTGACTCAGTGACAACGACTGGTTGTACGGGCTGTTTGGCATCAAGCTTCAGTAGACGCCTTAAAATATCTGAAGCGCTTTCACCGATATGTCTAGTTTCGCTAGCAATATAGCGGTAAAGTTCGTCATCAATTTCTATCTTTTTCATTGCTACCCAGTACTGTTTTCAAAAAAAAGTAATTAGGATTATAAGATATAATCTTTAAAAACAAAATAGGTAAAATTTCAATAACTTAAAGAGGATCTATTCAAGATCCTACCGTTTTAACGGCTAAGCTCGGTATTTATCCTATTGTTTATCTTGGTATCATCTTCTATTCTTTGAACTTATTCACACAAAATCAGTTGTAAACTCCGCTATATCACACCACCTCAGCCTCTAAATGATATAAAATTCCAATCATTTATTTTTGAGTAATGTCAAGATTTCAACTTTTTAAGTTAATTTGGAATATATAACCATATAATGTCATTTTTATGGTTTTTTATAAATTTCTCTTATCAATTATTTCTAAGCTTCATTACTCTTTCATATTATTACGATAAGTTGGCTTCGCATCTTGTGCGTGTCATCATAGAAGAAAATCGCAATTATTTTGGTCATTAATATGAAACTCAACACATTATTAAATTATCAATTACACCAACCTGAAGCGACACCTGCATCTCATTTACCTATCGTCTTGATCCATGGTCTCTTTGGTGATCTCAATAATTTAGGCGTTTTAGGTCGCGCGCTTCGTCAAGATAATACCGTGATACAAATTGATGTGCGTAACCATGGGCACTCTCCTCATAGCGAAAGTATGAATTATCAAGATATGGCGCAAGATGTGCTCGCATTGCTTGATAGTTTAACGATCACAAAAGCCATTATTATTGGGCACTCAATGGGAGGCAAAATTGCGATGGCGATGACAGCATTAGCCCCCGAACGTATCGCAAATATTGTTGTAATTGATATGTCACCTGTTGCTTATAACGTTCGCCGCCATGACAAAATTTTTGCTGCGCTTGAAGCCGTAACAGAAGCTCAAGTCACACGCCGTCAAGATGCGGTGGAAATCATGCGCCCTTTTATTAAAGAAGAAGGTGTGATCCAATTTTTACTCAAATCATTCAAAAATGGTGAATGGTTATTTAATTTACCGGCAATAAAAAATGCTTATTCAGACATTATTGGCTGGCAAGAGGTGCCTGCTTGGCATCACCCTGTATTATTTATTCGTGGCGGTTTATCACCTTATATTTTAGATGAGTATCGTGAAAATATCGCGCGTCAATTTCCTCTCGCGACCGCCTTTGTTGTCGCAAACACTGGACATTGGGTACATTCAGAAAAACCAGACACCGTTATTAAAGCCATTCGTCGCTTTTTAGAAAAAGCTTAGTCAATAGACTTAATGGGTTAAAATCACACCACTGAAAAATGATAATTTAATAGAATGTATAATTATTGTGCTTAAAAATAGCGTCTGTTGATAAAAAGACCAAATCACAATAGGTTAAACTCAGGAAGCAGTGGCGAGACATCACTATGTGGGGTATTATTGGGCGTTTCGCAATTTAGTCATTGGTATACGCCCTTTCACAGCAAAATTTATGGCAAAAGAACAAACTGATCGCACCACACTGGATTTGTTCGCAGATGAACGCAGACCTGGGCGACCTAAAACAAACCCGCTATCTCGGGATGAACAGCTTAGAATTAATAAACGCAATCAATTAAGACGTGATAGAGTTAATGGCTTACGTCGAGTTGAGTTAAAATTAAATGAGGATGCTGTGAATGCTCTCAATGAGTTGGCGACAGAAAGAAACGTCAGTCGCAGTGAACTTATTGAAGAAATATTACTAGAGCAATTGGCGCAAAATCACGCCTTAAAAATGCATCAAAACAAGAATAGCTAGCAGATAAACCACACAAATTCGACAGAATTAGCCTGCTATTTTCGTCAAAATACGTTTTTAGTTTTCTATTATGAAAACACAATGCTTATCTTTCACTAGTAATAGTTCAAACACAGACAAATAGAATAAAAGAGGTTATCTCACTTTATGGCAATCATAGGAATATTCTTCGGCAGTGATACAGGCAACACTGAAAATATTGCCAAAATGCTTCAAGAAAGACTGGGCGCTGATAATGCCGAAGTTCATGATATTGCAAAATCCAGTCAAGAAGACATCGAAGCGTTCGATATTCTGTTACTAGGTATTCCTACTTGGTATTATGGTGAAGCACAGTGTGATTGGGATGACTTTTTCCCAACACTAGAAGATATTGATTTTAATGGTAAGCTTGTTGCACTATTTGGTTGTGGTGACCAAGAGGATTACGCAGAATATTTCTGTGATGCAATGGGTACTATCCGCGATATTATTGAGCCTCGTGGTGCAGTTATCGTAGGACATTGGCCAACAGAAGGTTATCATTTCGAAGCCTCTAAAGGACTTGCAGATGATAATCATTTTATCGGTCTTGCGATTGATGAAGATCGCCAACCAGAATTAACCGAAGAGCGTGTTGACGCTTGGGTTGCTCAAATCAAAGAAGAAATGAGCCTAGACGAAATTCTGGGATAATATAAATACTCAATATTGAGAATGATAATTATTCAATGGTGTGCTAAGATAGTGTGATAGGTGGGGTGTTTATTTTTAAATATCATGCCTATAATCAATAAGGTTATTTATTCGCCCGAGTCTTAATGAATAAAACCTATTTGTGAGCACAAAAATTAAATTCACCATTAGCAACAGGATTAAATCCGCATGACCGACAATAATAAAGCGTTAAAAAATGCTGGGTTAAAAGTTACACTTCCTCGCTTAAAGATCTTGGAAGTGCTCCAGGATCCTGAGTGCCATCATGTCAGTGCTGAAGATCTCTACAAAAAACTCATCGATATTGGTGAAGAGATTGGTCTGGCAACAGTGTATCGCGTCTTAAACCAATTTGATGATGCAGGTATTGTTACCCGACATAATTTTGAAGGTGGCAAATCAGTATTTGAATTAACTCAACAGCACCATCATGACCATTTAATTTGTCTTGATTGTGGTAAAGTTATCGAGTTTACAGACGATGCAATTGAATTACGCCAAAGAAACATCGCTGAACGTCATGGTATCAAGCTTTCCAATCATAGCCTTTATTTATATGGCCACTGTGCTGAAGGTAATTGTAAAGAAGATAGCCACGCACATGATGAGAAATAATTCATTCTGGATAATCTCTCAGTAAAAAAAAGGAACTGTTCACAGTTCCTTTTTTATTGGCTCCCGCGATGAACCCCAATATTATCGTGTAATGACGTCACTTTAAAGATAACATAAGCTATATCAATTTACTTCGCCACACTAATACTGTGTTTGATATGTTTTAAATGCACCACAATAGTAAAAGTAACAATAACTAACAGTGACCAAGAACCCCATTTGCCTGCATGTACAGCAGACCAAGCCCCAATTTGGTTAGGATATTGCCAAACACCAAAGAAAGTACCAAAATTCTCAGCAAGCCAAATAAAGAAACCGATCAACACAAAAGCCAATAATAAGGGCATTTTTCGCTCTGTATCATAAGGCGTAAAATAAACCACACTACGTGCATAAAGGCCTAAAATAAAGGCTGTTAAGTACCATCGATAATCACCAATAAAGTGATGAGAAAAGAAATTAATATAAATCGCAAGAGCCACTAATGTTGCCAACCAATAAGGCGGATAGTTATTTATACGAACTTTTAAAAAACGCCATGCTTGAATTAAATAACTTCCTACCGCAGAATACATAAATCCTGTAAACAAAGGAACTTCCCACAATTTCGTGTAAGCAAAATCAGGGTATTTCCATGAACCAATTGCCGCTGATGTTTTAAATAACTCCATCACAAAACCAACAATGTGGAAAAAACAAATCGCTTTTAATTCATCCCATGTTTCTAACTTTCCCCACACCATCCATAATTGAAAAACGATAGCGAGAATAAGAAGCACATCATAACGAGGTATACCAAAGATGCCTTTGCTTGGTGTTGCAAATAAAATAAAGAAGAAAAATCCTGCAAATAAACAAGAACGCGCCTCTTTCACACCAAAAAAAAAGAAATTCAACAATAAATCGTTTTATACCTTTAAAAGACTTCAATGGTGGTTCTAATAAAAAATCATCCAATCGCTTTAACATGCTTCTTCCTGAAAGTTCGCATTATCGAATAGCCTTCAATGCAGAATAATAAATAAGGTGAGATAAAATGAATGGCAAGAAATTTGCCATAGAATAAAAAAACGTACAAGGATGAAAAGGACGAAAAAGAAAGGAATGAAAAATAAAGGTATTTACCCCCCACTACGATACCCACTCTGACTGCCTTTACTTAGGGTAAATACCTTACGCAAATTCTGCGAAATAACTGAAGCACAAGAGATAAACATAACCCACTCATATTTATCTCAGACGACATGACATGACGACTTTACTTCATTACTTTTACTACATACTGCGATTTTAAAACGACTCTTTACTACTTTTTACTTCTAATCATCTACTTCTTACTACTGCTGACAACTTCACTTAATTAACGAGGCTTATTTGTAAGGTACTTCTTAATTAGCTCATCCCTATCTTTCTACTGCTTATTTTTACTTATCGTAATCGTACTTAGTTTTTTTAGTTTGATTCAGGATAAAGTGCAATTAATACACTTTATCCTTATGCCAATATTAAAAAATAGTGAATGGCATTATCACGTTAAACTTAACGTCTTTTTCATCTTGGAAAATATTACCAAAACCACCTTCATAACTTGGAATATCGGAGTGGTTATCATAACGGGTATAGTGAAGCTTAAAGAGAGTGCCTTTAGCACGACCCTCTTGAACCGTATACATAATATCCGCATTCCATGCACTTTCTCTGATACGTTGACCTTGGTCATAAATGGCTTTACCACTTGGCTTAGCATCCCATGCGTAAACATAAGAAGTACCTACCGCCCAACCTGACAGATCCCAGTTTTTCAGATCATACATAACGCCAGCATAAAGTGCTTTTTCACCATTGGCGTTAAAGTCAGAACGACCATCCCACCAGACATCAAGACGACCATTAGATGTTGCCCAGCCCGGAGTCATACGTTGTAAGAAATAACCTTGATTACCTTCAGCTTTAACCCATGTTCCTTCTACTTTGAAGTCAAATACATTGTAGGTATAACCAAAAGTCAGTGCTTGTAACCATGCCAGCCCATCATAAACGTCATTAACGCCACCACCGGTAACTTTATCTTTAGCTCCATAAAATTGGTAAGACGTTCTTAATGCATTGTCAGCAATTGGGAAATCATAAGAAACTTTACCAAAATACTGATCGATATAACCATCGGCCTGACCAAATGCAGCTTCTAACACTAAGCTGTTTTTAAAATCATATTTGGCGCCGAAAGAGTGAAGATAGCTGATATTCGTTTCTAGATCAGCTTTACGGAAGTTGTACATATTCCGATACCATGGTGCTTTATATTCATCTGTCCACATATAGGAGAAAGACAATTCACCACTTTTATCAAAGTCGAAAACAGCACCCGCCTCAGCACCGCGGTAAGTTCCCGGTAAGAAGCTCCAGTGTGGACGCAATAAGCTTTGGCCTTTAGGTTGAATATACCCACCTTGAGCCCAGAAATTACCTAATTTGAATTTCGCAGCCGCTTTGTAAACGCTCATGCCACTGCGATCGCCAGTCCATTTTTCATCCCAGCGACTTTTTGCATCACTAAAACCGATTTCATTAGGTGCCGCAGGGCCACTGTTATTTAATTCAGCTGCACCAAAAGCAGCTAAATCAATACCAATAAAATCACCAAGGTAACCTGATGAGAAATCAAGATTAGCGTTGAAAGTAGAATGGTGTAAGTTAGCTTTGTATTTGCCGTAATCAGGGCTATTTGGTGTTAACTCTTTTCTATCACGGTCACGTTGCCAATAAAAAAGACCGCCAGTTAAGGTTGAGTCATCAATAAACCCTTCAGCATGAGACATTTTTGCAGGTAGTGCAGTTACAAGCAATGCGCCCATAACGGCAAGTGCCACCCTGCCTGGTTTAGCATGTTGCATAACCATAGCATTGTTTCCTCTTTGACTTTGACTAAAAAAGAAATAAGCACAATGCCTATTTCCAAATATAAAACCCCAAGTGGGGAAAAAACCTAAATTAGGTTAGGAACAGCATATTTTTCGCGACGCGAATTATCAACCCCAAAAAAAGAATTTTTATCAAAATATGATAAAGGGCACATAACTAAATGATCGTTTCATTTTCTTGCTTTTATAAGCATTGATTAAAAATCAATATAATCATTTGATTTAACTGTATTTTATAAAACAATCTTTAAATGATATAAAATTTCGTTTTTATAAAAAAGAATAATAAGTAGTATTTATAAATAATCTTTTTTAATGATGCAAAATATGTGGTATGAATCACACTTTTATTATTACAGTTTTATTTAGCGTGATGGTATGAAAAAACAAAAGAATAAAGCGATAGTGAATAAACTATTTCAAATGAAATAAATGAAAACTTGTCATCTAAAAAAGAAAAAATGAGAGACTAATCAAATTAAGAATGGTTAATATTTAACATCAATAGATGAAAAATCATATAAATTTAGGTGTAAAAAAGATAAAAAAATGCTCGATAAATAATTACCGAGCATTTGATTCATTAAAATACTAATGTGACTTAAAGCACGTCAGATTAACCTTGCTGAGAAATCTTCGCCCAAGTGTCACGTAAGCCCACAGTACGGTTAAACACAAGTTTATCCGTTGTTGAAAGCTTATCAGCACAGAAGTAGCCTTCACGCTCAAATTGGTACGCTTTTTCGATAGCAGCATCTTTTAAACTACGTTCAACAAAACCTTCGCGAATAACTAATGATTCAGGGTTAATTGTTGATAAGAAATCCTCTTCCGCAGCTGGGTTTGGTACGCTAAACAGACGGTCATAAAGACGGATCTCAGCAGGAATAGCATGTGGAATGCTTACCCAGTGAATAACGCCTTTTACTTTACGTCCATCAGCAGGATCTTTATTTAAAGTCTCTGCATCATAGGTACAGTAAATGGTCGTAATTTCGCCTTTATCGTCTTTTTCGACACGTTCTGCTTTAATCACATAAGCATTACGTAAACGTACTTCTTTACCTAGCACTAGACGTTTATATTGACGGTTTGCTTCTTCTTTAAAGTCAGCGCGATCAATATAGATCTCACGGCTAAATGGCACTTCACGCGTTCCCATTTCTGGTTTGTTCGGGTGATTGGGTGCAACAAGAATTTCTTCGCCTTCTGGCATATTTTCAATCACTAAACGAACGGGATCGATAACTGCCATTGCGCGTGGTGCATTTTCATTTAAGTCATCACGAATACAAGATTCCAAAGCAGCCATTTCGACGTTGTTTTCTTGTTTCGTCACACCAATACGTAGACAGAATTCACGAATAGACTCTGCAGTATAACCACGACGACGTAAGCCTGAAATCGTTGGCATACGAGGATCATCCCAACCATTCACAATGTTTTCTGTCACAAGCTGATTCAGCTTACGTTTTGACATCACTGTGTATTCAAGGTTAAGACGTGAGAATTCATATTGACGAGGATGGCAAGGGATAGTGATATTATCCAGCACCCAATCATATAAACGGCGGTTATCTTGGAATTCTAAAGTACATAAAGAATGCGTGATATTTTCCAGTGCATCAGAGATACAGTGGGTAAAATCATACATTGGATAAATGCACCATTTATTTCCAGTTTGGTGGTGTTCAGCAAATTTAATACGATAAAGCACAGGATCACGCATAACAATAAACGGTGATGCCATATCAATTTTCGCACGTAAACACGCTTTACCTTCTTCAAAGCCACCAGCACGCATTTTTTCAAATAGTGCTAAGTTCTCTTCTACGCTACGTGAGCGATAAGGGCTATTTTTACCTGGCTCTTTTAATGTACCGCGGTATTCACGAATTTCTTCAGCGCTTAACTCATCAACATAAGCTAAGCCTTTATTAATCAGCTCAATCGCATATTGATAAAGTTGATCAAAATAATCTGAGGAGTAATGAATGCTACCTTCCCATTGGAAACCTAACCACTGAACATCTTTTTGAATTGAGTTGATGTACTCAATATCTTCTTTTACTGGATTGGTATCATCAAAACGTAGATTACATTTTCCCTGATAATCTTTAGCAATACCAAAATTCAGGCAAATTGATTTCGCATGGCCGATATGAAGATAGCCATTAGGTTCAGGTGGGAAACGCGTTTGAACGCTATAATGTTTCCCGGTAGCCAGATCTTCGTCAATAATTTGACGAATAAAGTTCGTTGGGCGGGCATCTGCCTCATTCATGGTCATTTTTTCCTCAAAGCAAAACGCATAATTAACCCACTATAATCCAATAAGCAGGTTTCATAAATACCTTAGCTAAATACACCCCTGAGATATTTATCAAAATAGAGATAAAAAAACGGGAAGTTCGAAAGACTCCCCGTTTTATCGTCTTATTTAACCATCTCTTTATAGAGGATTAAATATCTATATAGAATTTATTTTAACACGTTGTAGATAACCGTTTTATTTCCGACCACAACACCTGCAACTTGTTCAGCAATCTTATCAAAATCATCGATATTGCTAACAATGACAGGGCTTATCATCGATTTGGCATTCGCGTTCAGATATTCAAGATCTAATTCTAAGATAGGTTGACCAACTTTAACGTCCGCACCTTCTTCAACTAAACGCTTGAAGCCTTTGCCGCCTAATGCAACGGTATCAATTCCCATATGCACGATGATTTCAACGCCATTGTCAGTCTCAATACAAAATGCATGGTTTGTATCAAAAATCTTAACAACAGTACCTGTCGCAGGCGCCATCACGATATTAGAGGTTGGTTTGATTGCCACACCATCACCAACAACACCACTAGAGAACGCTTCATCAGGCACATCTTTCAATGCCACCACTTCACCATCAAAAGGTGCAATCATTTCAAGTAACACTTTTGCATTGGCGTTAGCTTGTTTTACGGGTGCTTTTTCAGTAGAAACTGTTGAAGCAGAAGCACCTTCATAAGCCGGCACAGGACCTTGTGTTAATACATCGCGCATAGCGTTAGCGACTAATTCAGCACGCGTACCTACAATCACTTGAACGCTTTGTTTGTTTAAGCGAATAACACCTGATGCACCAAGGCGTTTTGCATAGGCATCATTAACAACCGAGGCATCTTTTACATTTAAACGTAAACGGGTAATACAAGCATCAATACCAGTTAAATTATCAGAACCACCAATAGCCGCGATATATTGACGCGCTTCTTGCTGGATACCTTCTTTGCTATTTACGGGCGTTGTGGTGATATCTTCATTATAGCCATCTGCCGTTTCATCTCCAGAAGCTTCATCTTCACGACCGGGTGTTTTCAGGTTGAATTTAGTGATAGTGAAACGGAAAATACCATAATAAATAAAGAAGAAAACAATACCTTGGACAATCAGCATGTACCAATGCACAGCCAGTGGGTTACGGGATGATAAGAACATATCCACTAAGCCGGCACTAAAGCCAAATCCTGAAATCCACTCCATGCTTGCCGCAATATAAACAGAGATTGCCATTAAAAATGCGTGAATAACGTAAAGCACGGGTGCCACGAACATAAATGAGAATTCAAGTGGTTCAGTGATACCCGTGAAGAATGCTGCAAAAGCACCTGCCATCATAATACCAGCCACTTTTGCTTTATTTTCTTTACGTGCACAGTGATAAATCGCCAGTGCTGCACCCGGCAAACCAAACATCATGACTGGGAAGAAACCGGCTTGATAACGGCCTGTTACACCCACTGTTGCTAAGCCAGAATCGATTGCTTGCTGACCTGCTAAGAAGTTAGGAATATCGTTAATACCAGCAACGTCAAACCAGAATACTGAGTTCAGCGCATGATGCAGACCAACTGGAATTAATAGACGGTTAAAGAATGCATAAATACCTGCACCCAATGCCCCCATATCTTTAATACTTTCACCAAAGCTGACTAACCCGCCATAAATTACAGGCCAGATATACATCAGAATAAAGGCGACGATGATCATGAGGAATGACGCTAAAATAGGGACTAAACGTCGACCACTAAAGAAAGAGAGTGCGAGAGGCAGTTCTACTTGGCTAAAGCGGTTATAAAGTTCAGCTGAAAGCACACCAACTAAGATCCCCACAAACTGGTTTTCTATTTTACTAAATGCGACAGGCACCTCTGCTAACGGGATACCTTTAATCATTGAAACCGCAGCCGGTGAACACAGTGTTGTAACAACTAAAAAGCTCACAAACCCGGTTAAAGCAGCAGCGCCGTCTTTGTCTTTCGACATACCATAAGCAACACCAATGGCAAACAAGACTGACATATTGTCGATGATAGCAGCACCAGATTTGATAAGTAAGGCAGCAAGCGCGTTATCGCCACCCCAGCCTACTGGGTCAATCCAGTAGCCAATCCCCATCAGAATTGCTGCTGCAGGTAATGTAGCAACAGGCACCATCAGCGCCCGCCCTATCTTCTGCAGATAACTTAAAATATTCACAAACTCCCCCTTGGATAGTCCCTATGCGGGATCTTATTCATACTCATTCATATTTTATAATAAAACTGATGAGCTAATTATTTAATTCCATTTTTAGTCTAAAAAAATTATTTCGTATCGCAAATTAATTAGTCATAATTTGTGATTTAAGTCACCAATATCGTATAATTTTTAGCTGAAATGCTGGCTAAGTCAGAAAGCTTATTTTATGATTAAAAATATCTTTTGGCGGGACATTTCGATCATCAGCTAAAAATGAAAAGAAATTCGTGTTATACACTCTAAATCATTCGAGTTGCAGGTAGGCAGCAAGCAAAGATACCCCAATGAGTATACTCATGTATGTGATTCGGGTAGCTGAGCGTAGCCAACACCGCTACAACGTGAAGGATGACGAGTATAGATGAGCCACTGATAATCACACGATAAAATAACACGTTACTGAGTTATCAGATTTGTCTTTTTTCTATGAGGTTACTATGAGGTTAATCCCCCTATCCACGGCAAAACAAGTTGGTAAGTGGTCTGCAAATTACATCGTTGAGAAGATCAACGCATTTAATCCAACTGCAGAGCGCCCTTTCGTACTTGGTTTACCGACTGGTGGCACGCCATTGGCGACATATAAAGAGTTAATTGAATTGCATCGTGCAGGAAAAGTCAGCTTCCAACACGTTGTGACGTTCAATATGGATGAATATGTTGGTATTCCATCAGATCATTCACAAAGTTATCGTACTTTTATGTATGAAAACTTCTTTAATCATATTGATATTAAAGATGAAAATATCAATTTATTAAACGGTAATGCAGAAGATCCACAAGCAGAATGCGAACGTTATGAGGCTAAAATCAAGTCTTACGGCAAAATCAATTTATTTATGGGTGGGGTAGGTAACGACGGTCATATTGCATTTAATGAACCTGCGTCATCACTCTCTTCACGCACGCGTATGAAAACGCTAACTGAAGATACACGCTTAGCAAATTCACGTTTCTTCGACAATAATGTTAATCATGTTCCTAAATATGCACTGACCGTTGGTGTAGGCACATTATTAGATGCTGAAGAATTAATGATTTTGGCAACAGGTTTTAATAAAGCACAAGCAGTACATGCAGCAACAGAAGGCGCTGTTAACCATTTATGGACGATTTCTTGTGTTCAACTTCACCCTAAAGCTATTTTAGTGTGTGATGATCCTGCAACAATGGAATTACGAGTAAAAACATTGCGTTATTTCCAACAGATTGAAGCGCAAGAGTGTCAGAAATACCAAGACTAAGTTTAGTAAAATAAGTACCTACTGATTAAGTAGCGGAAAAGGCTAAGCTCTCTTACTTATCAGCCAGAATTTGCTGGCTGATATCGGCTTTTTAGATTGACTTCCCTTATCAGGAGACAAAGGTATGTTTGCCTTAACAAATGCTGTTATTTATACAGGTTACGACCGTTTAGAAAACTACGCCATTATTATTAACGGCTCCCGTATTGAGCAGGTTTGCCCACAGGATCAACTGCCAAAAGATATCACTGTTCGTGATATGAAAGGTGCAATTGTCTCTCCCGGTTTTATCGATTTACAGGTTAATGGCTGTGGTGGTGTGCAATTTAATGACACGCCTGAAAATGTGACCGTTGAAACGTTAGAAATTATGCAAAAAGCGAATGAACGTTTAGGTTGCACTAGCTATTTACCAACGTTAATTACCTGTTCTGATGAATTGATGAAAATAGGCATTGAAGCAACTCGTGCTTATATGAAGAAACATGAAAATAAAGTGTTGGGGTTACATTTAGAAGGCCCTTATATCAATGTGATTAAAAAAGGGACTCATGATCCACAATTCATTCGTCAGCCAAGTGCTCAGATGATTAGCTATTTGTGCGATAATGCTGATGTCATCGCCAAAATCACCCTTGCGCCAGAAATGGTTGATGAAAAGTATGTTCGTCAATTAATCAAAGCAGGTATCATTGTTTCTGCGGGTCATTCCAATTCGACTTATGAAGAAGCGCGTAAAGGATTCCGTAATGGTATCTCATTATCGACTCACCTTTACAACGCAATGCCTTATATTACAGGTAGAGGCCCAGGGCTTGTAGGCGCCATTTATGATACACCTGAGGTTTATGCTGGTATCATTGCCGATGGTTTACATGTTTCATGGGCAAATATTCGTAACAGTAAGCGTTTGAAAGGTGAAAAATTACTTTTAGTCACAGACGCAACTGCGCCAGCGGGGCTTGATCCTAGTAAAAATGAGATGGATAGCTTCGTTTTTGCAGGTAAAACCATATATTATCGTAATGGCCTTTGTGTCGATGCAGATGGCACATTAAGTGGATCATCACTGACCATGATTGGTGCGATTAAAAATAGCGTGAACCATGTCGGCATTCCATTAGATGAAACATTGCGGATGGCTACACTTTATCCTGCTCGTGCAATTGGAATGGAAAAAGAATTGGGGACAATTGAAGCGGGTAAAATTGCTAACCTCGCTGCTTTCGACAAGGACTTTAACCTTTGCACAACGTTTGTCAATGGTATCGAAATAACTGAATAACTAATGGATGTATATGCTGATGAGTCATAACAACACTGAAACGCAAATTGGCAATATCGATCTTGTTAAACAACTTAACAGTGCAATTGTGTATCGACTGATTGATCAACACGGGCCGATATCCCGTATCCAAATAGCCGAACAAAGCCAACTAGCGCCAGCCAGTGTGACTAAAATTACTCGTCAGTTGCTTGAACGAGGCTTAATCAAAGAGGTTGATCAACAAGCATCAACCGGTGGACGTCGCGCAATTTCTATTATTGTTGAACACCGTAATTTTAATACCGTCAGTGTGCGATTGGGACGTAATGATGCCACCGTCGCTCTTTACGATCTGAGCGGCAAAGTCATTATTGAGCAACACTACCCTTTAGAACAGAGTACTCAAAATGAAGTTGAAGCCCTGCTCATCAATGCAATTGATGATTTTATTAAACAAAATCAACGTCGCATTCGTGAGCTTATTTCAATTTCCGTGATCTTACCCGGTCTGGTTGATCCAAATAAAGGCATTGTTCGTTATATGCCTCATATGAAAGTAGATAATTGGGCTCTGGTAAATAGCTTAGAAAAACGCTTTAGTCTGCCTTGTTATGCTGGACATGATATTCGAAGCCTTGCACTCGCTGAAAACTATTTTGGTGCCACACGAGATTGTGAAGACTCGCTACTCGTCCGGATCCATCGTGGTGCAGGTGCTGGTGTTATTATTAATAATAAAATTCTGCTCAACCAACGTGGTAACTTAGGGGAGATTGGCCATATTCAAATCGATCCTCTAGGCGAACGTTGTCATTGTGGTAATTTTGGTTGTTTAGAAACGATTGCATCCAATACGGCAATCGAAGCCAAAGTGCGCTATCAATTAGAGCAAGGTTATCCAAGCCAGTATTTATCGCCAACACAGTGCCAAATCCAAGATATTTGTCGAGCTGCGGTTAAAAATGACCCGTTAGCAGTCGAAACCATCAAACAAGTGGGTTTACACTTAGGTAAAGCTATTGCGATTGCTATTAACCTGTTTAACCCACAAAAAGTGGTTTTAGCGGGTGAATTGACTGAAGCAGCTGAGGTTTTACTTCCCTCAATTCAAAGTTGTATTAATACGCAAGTATTAAAAGAATTCAGAGAAGAGCTTCCTGTCGTCACATCAGAGCTTGATCATCGTTCTGCCATAGGGGCTTTCGCCTTGACTAAACGCGCGATGCTTAACGGAGAATTGCTTCAACAGCTCTTAGAAAAGTAATTTATTGTTGATAAATTATGCTTTTTGAGTTGAATGTATATTTTTTCGACCTTTACTGTGAAATAAGTCTAAAATTCAATCAGTAATATCCAAAGAAAAAGAAATGTCGCGTAAATTTTTCGCCTCATTTCTTTTTTTATGTCTATTATTCTTCATCTTTGCCCTCTTTCACTTAACCTCATTTCTGTTACTGCTTTGTTTTTTCTTTTTATTCACACACTATTGTGCCTTATTCTTTGAGATATTTTTCATCAACAAGGTTGTTTTTTGGATCTTTTTTCGACAAAATGATTAACCATCGAGCAAACGGACACGTTTCTCGAAAATTAATGCAAAAAGCAGTTGACGGATTTGTCTGTAATACGCATAATGCGCCCCGCAACGCCGACGAAGGTTATGCAAAAAAAGATGGCTATGTAGCTCAGCTGGTTAGAGCACAACACTCATAATGTTGGGGTCACAGGTTCGAATCCCGTCATAGCCACCATCTTTTTGCGGGAGTGGCGAAATTGGTAGACGCACCAGATTTAGGTTCTGGCGCCGCAAGGTGTGCGAGTTCAAGTCTCGCCTCCCGCACCATTTTAACCTCGTCAAGAATTTATCAGTTGGGATATCGCCAAGCGGTAAGGCACCAGGTTTTGATCCTGGCATTCCCAGGTTCGAATCCTGGTATCCCAGCCATATTTCTGATAAATTAGCGCGTTGACAATTGAATTAGCGGATGGGGTATCGCCAAGCGGTAAGGCACCAGGTTTTGATCCTGGCATTCCCAGGTTCGAATCCTGGTATCCCAGCCATATTTCTGATAAATTAGCGCGTTGACAATTGAATTAGCGGATGGGGTATCGCCAAGCGGTAAGGCACCAGGTTTTGATCCTGGCATTCCCAGGTTCGAATCCTGGTACCCCAGCCATCTTTCAAAAGAAAGGTAGCTAGATTCAATATGGCTATGTAGCTCAGCTGGTTAGAGCACAACACTCATAATGTTGGGGTCACAGGTTCGAATCCCGTCATAGCCACCATTTTTTGGGATATCGCCAAGCGGTAAGGCACCAGGTTTTGATCCTGGCATTCCCAGGTTCGAATCCTGGTATCCCAGCCATATTTTGAAAGAGAGACTCGCTGAGCGAGTCTTTTTTTCTCCAAGTTGTTGCGGGAGTGGCGAAATTGGTAGACGCACCAGATTTAGGTTCTGGCGCCGCAAGGTGTGCGAGTTCAAGTCTCGCCTCCCGCACCATTGATTACTAACGTGTTTATCACGAAATCAACAGATAAGACTCGCAATAGCGGGTCTTTTTTGTTTTTGTCTCTTCATTTTTTCTATCTGTTCTCTACACATCATTCTTCCCCCTTCTTTTCTTATTTCTCTGCTCTCAAAGATCAACATTCTCCACATCATCATTTTTTATTTATTCTCATCACGCCACACTTTATTAATCCCTCTGTACATACATCCCTTTAGATACTATACTCCCCCATAGTATATTAAAGGATCATGTATGCCACACTCACCAGCAGAAAAAAAAGCCGCGTTAACTCGCGTAAGAAAAATTAAAGGACAGCTTCTTGCATTAGAAACTGCGCTTGAAAATGAAAATGAATGCGGTCAGGTATTACAACAAATTGCCGCCATCAGAGGTGCTATCAACGGTCTGATGGCTGGTGTGCTCGAAAGTCATTTACGTGAAGGTCTTATGGATGCTGTCGCTTCTCCTGAAGATCAAAAAAATTCCGTTGATGATGCCATTTCACTTATCCGCACTTACCTGCGTTAATAACAAAAAAGGATACACCATGAAATCTCGTGCTGCGGTCGCATTTGGACCAGGAGAACCTTTAAAAATCGTTGAAGTTGATGTAATGCCACCTCAAGCGGGTGAAGTGCTCATAAAAGTTAGCCATACAGGTGTTTGCCATACAGACGCATTTACGCTCTCTGGTGATGATCCTGAAGGTGTATTCCCGGCTATTCTTGGTCATGAAGGCGCGGGGGTAGTTGTAGAAGTCGGAGAAGGTGTCACCAGTGTTAAACCGGGCGATCACGTTATTCCTCTGTACACAGCTGAATGTGGCGAATGTCTATTCTGTAAATCAGGCAAAACAAACTTATGTGTTGCAGTCAGAGCAACGCAAGGTAAAGGTTTAATGCCCGATGGAACAACACGTTTTTCTTATAACGGGCAGCCAATTTATCACTATATGGGATGCTCTACTTTTAGTGAATACACTGTGGTGGCTGAAGTTTCTCTGGCAAAAATCAATCCAGAAGCCAATCACGAAGAAGTTTGCTTATTAGGTTGTGGCGTAACAACCGGTATTGGCGCAGTTCACAATACAGCAAAAGTACAAGAAGGTGATTCGGTTGCAGTGTTTGGTTTAGGCGGAATTGGCCTTGCTGTTCTTCAAGGTGCAAGACAAGCCAAAGCAGGTCGAATTTTTGCGATTGATACTAATCCTGAAAAATTTGCATTAGCACGTCAATTTGGTGCTACAGATTGCTTAAATCCTAATGACTACGACAAGCCCATTCAGCAAGTGCTTGTTGAAATGACACAATGGGGTGTTGACCATACTTTTGAATGTATTGGTAACGTTAATGTCATGAGAGCGGCATTAGAAAGTGCCCATCGTGGCTGGGGTCAATCCATTATTATTGGTGTCGCAGGTGCTGGACAAGAGATCTCAACCCGTCCATTCCAATTAGTTACGGGTCGTTCGTGGAAAGGTAGTGCTTTTGGTGGTGTTAAAGGCCGTAGCCAATTACCCGGCATGGTTGAAGATGCAATGAAAGGCAATATCGAACTTAAGCCTTTTGTTACCCATAAGCTACCGTTAGAAAAAATTAATGAAGCTTTTGATTTAATGCATGAAGGCAAATCAATCCGAACCGTTATTCATTTCGATTAATCATCCGCAAACCTATATCTCATAGGTTTTCCTTTGTTTTTTAAGGAGTTAAAATGGAAAGGATTGAACGTCACGCCTGTTTTGGTGGTTGGCAAGAAGTCTATCAACATACATCAAAAGCATTAAATTGTGAGATGAAATTTGCCATCTATCTTCCCCCTATGGAAGAAGAGCAAAAATACCCTGTTTTATATTGGTTATCAGGCCTAACCTGCAATGAACAAAATTTCATTACTAAATCAGGTGCTCAACAATTTGCGGCACAGCATGGCATTATTTTAGTTGTACCCGATACCAGCCCTCGTGGTGAAAATGTTGCTGATGATAGTGCTTATGATTTAGGGCAAGGCGCAGGCTTTTACCTTAATGCGACACAATCACCGTGGAATAATCATTACAATATGTATGACTACATTGTTGATGAACTTCCTACACTAATAGAAACGCATTTTCCTGTGACTCATCAACGTGCCATCAGTGGGCATTCGATGGGGGGACATGGCGCATTAACGATTGCATTGCGAAATTCGGCACGCTATCGCAGTGTATCAGCATTTTCTCCGATCGTGGCACCGTCAGTTGTTCCTTGGGGTAAAAAAGCGTTTAGCGCTTATTTAGGCAATGATACGACACAATGGCAACAATATGATGCGGTAGCATTGCTTAACCAAGCAGAAAGTGTGTTACCTATGCGTGTTGATGTCGGACTTGATGATCCTTTCTATCAAGAGCAACTGAAGCCTGAATTATTTGCACAAGCTTGCGATACAAAACAATTCCCTTATCAATTGAATTTACATCAAGGGTACGATCACAGTTACTATTTTGTGGCGAGTTTTATTGGTGAGCATATTGCTTTTCATGCCAAGCATTTAAAAGCGTAACAACAATAATGCGATGATCTTATTACGAACATTCAATTCAGATCATCGCATTTCTATTACTTAATACCTAACGCATAACGTAATGCCGCTTCTTTGGCTTTTCCTGCATGTTGAGCTGCTAAAAGGCCGATATTTCTAACCACTTTTAAACCCGGTAATGGGTGGCTAAAGGCGTGATAAAACACATCCATGCCCGCTTGCATCACTAAATTATCAGGCATACGACGACGCTGATATTTCTTCAATAATGCCATTGAATCCCAAGGCTCAAAATGTTTTTTGGCATCAGCCACTAAGTCTAAGAAACAATCCACATCACGGTAACCTAAATTAACGCCCTGTCCCGCTAAAGGATTGATAGTATGAGCCGCATCTCCCAACAAAATGATGCCTTTATCAACATAGCGACTTGCATGCTGACGTGTTAATGGGAATGAACCTGCTGCAATCGGTGTCGCTTTACCTAATCGTTCAGGAAAAGCATGTTGAATTTCTTTTTCTAACTGCGTCATCGACATATTTTGCAGTTTTCTAATTCTGTCAGGCGAATCATACCAAACCAAACAAGCCCAATTATCAAAAAGCGGTAAATAAGCGCGAGGCCCTGAAGGATAAAAACGTTGCCATGTCCCCTTTTCAGGAGGCAACTCTGTTTTCACGGTGATCAACATACAAGATTGACGATATTGCCAGCCATTGCTACCAATACCCGCAAATTGGCGCACTTGAGAATTCGCCCCATCCGCACCTACCACTAAATTTGTGGTCACTTCACTGCCATCAGAAAGTGTGACTTTCCATTTATCATCTAAATAAGTCATTTTACTTAGACTATTTGGACATAATAAAGTGATATTGCTATAACGTTCAGCCTCTTGCCAAAGGGCTAATTGCAAAACTCGGTTTTCAACCATATGGCCTAATTCTGGTAAACCTAAGCTTTTAGCATCAAAAACCACATGGGCATTTTCTTCTTCCCATGTTTCTAAGGTAAGATAAGGCGCAGAACGCATCGCTAAAACATGTTGCCATACACCTAATTGTTTTAATAGACTAACAGACGCGCAACTAATCGCAGAAATACGGATATCAGGATGAGATGACGCATCAAAAGGTGCGGGTGACTGTCGTTCAATCATTGCAACACGCAATCCTTCTTGCGCCAGCCCAATTGCAACAGCAGCGCCAATCATCCCGCCACCAGCGATGATTGCATCAAAATCGTTTTTTACATTACTCATCATTGTTATGCCATAACTCATTACTTTAAATAATAGGTAAGCGCTGTTTCAGTTTATTTCTATTAAACTAAACGCCATAGAGAATTAGCGCCGACTTGCTCTAGTCACTGACCACACAAATGACTACAATAACCGCCTTATTGGCTTATTACACGCAACGTTTTCCAATGATTAGCTATTGTCTCACTGAAAATACCGGATTTACACAATGTCGACGATAAAAAAACTGTACATTAAAACTTGGGGCTGTCAGATGAATGAGTACGATTCATCCAAAATGGCAGACCTACTCGAAAGCACCCACGGTTATCAGTTAACCGATGTCGCCGAAGATGCGGACATTCTACTGCTAAATACCTGTTCTATCCGTGAGAAAGCACAAGAAAAAGTCTTTCATCAGTTAGGACGTTGGAAATATTTTAAAGATAATAAACCCGATATTATCATTGGCGTCGGCGGTTGTGTTGCTTCTCAAGAAGGTGAATACATCCGTCAACGTGCGCAGTGTGTCGATATTATCTTCGGACCACAAACTTTACACCGTTTACCTGAAATGATTAATCAGGTTAAAGGGACTAAAAGCCCAGTTGTCGATATCAGCTTCCCTGAAATCGAAAAATTTGACCGTTTACCAGAGCCACGCGCTGAAGGCCCTTCTGCTTTTGTTTCCATCATGGAAGGCTGTAACAAATACTGCTCTTTCTGCGTAGTTCCTTACACACGCGGTGAAGAAGTTAGCCGCCCTTGCGATGATGTGCTATTTGAAATTGCTCAATTAGCGGCACAAGGTGTGCGCGAAGTAAACCTATTAGGCCAAAATGTTAACGCCTATCGTGGTGCGACTTTTGATGGTCAAATCTGTAGCTTTGCTGAATTAATTCGCTTAGTCGCGGCCATTGACGGCATTGACCGCGTTCGCTTTACTACTAGCCACCCTATCGAATTTACTGACGATATTGTTGCGGTTTATGAAGATACGCCGGAATTAGTCAGCTATTTACACTTGCCAGTGCAAAGTGGTTCTGACCGCATTCTAACATTAATGAAGCGTAACCATACTGCACTTGAATATAAGAGCATCATTCGCAAACTACGCAAAGCACGTCCTGGTATTCTGATAAGTTCAGACTTCATCATCGGTTTCCCGGGCGAAACCCAAGACGACTTTGAAAAAACGATGCAATTAATTGCGGATGTTAATTTTGATATGAGCTTTAGTTTCATCTATTCAGCACGTCCGGGCACACCTGCTGCTGATTTACCTGATGATGTCAGTGAAGATGAAAAGAAACAGCGTTTATATCTGCTACAACAGCGCATCAATCAACAAGCAATGAACTTTAGCCGTGCAATGTTAAACACCGTACAGCGTATTCTAGTAGAAGGACCTTCACGTAAAAATGTGATGGAGCTTTCTGGTCGTACTGAAAATAACCGAGTGGTTAACTTTGAAGGTACACCAGATATGATTGGTAAGTTCGTTGATGTTGAGATTGTTGACGTTTATGCCAACTCACTACGTGGTAAAGTCGTTAGAACGGAAGATCAAATGGATTTACGTATTCATGAATCTCCAGAATCCGTCATTGCACGTACACGTAAAGAGGATGAATTAGGGGTGGGTGTTTACCAACCTTAATTGATCAGATTTAACAAAAGGATAATCAGTGACAGTAATAGCACATACACAGGTAGCGACCCAAGAAATCTTCTTAGAGCCAGCTGACAATGCCCGTTTAATGAGCCTATGTGGCCCATTTGACGATAATATTAAGCAACTTGAGCGCCGTTTAGGTATCGAGATTAATCATCGTGATAACCGTTTTAAACTCACGGGAAAATCATTGTGTGTCAATGCAGCTGCAGGAATTTTACGTCGCCTGTATGTGGAAACCTCGCCAATTAAAGGCGTGATCCCCGATATCGACCCTGAACAAATTCACCTTGCCATCAAAGAAAGCCGTGTGCTTGAGCAAAGTGATGAGCATGTTCCTGAATTTGGGAAATCAACCAATATTCGAACTAAACGAGGTGTGATAAAACCTCGTACACCGAATCAGGCACAATATATTGCCAACATTCAGACCCATGATATTACGTTTGGTATTGGACCTGCTGGTACAGGGAAAACTTATCTGGCTGTTGCTGCCGCTGTTGATGCGCTTGAACGCCAAGAAGTGCGTCGTATTTTATTAACGCGTCCTGCAGTTGAAGCCGGTGAAAAACTGGGTTTTTTACCCGGCGATTTAAGTCAAAAAGTCGATCCCTATTTACGACCACTTTATGATGCGTTATTTGAGATGTTAGGTTTTGAAAAAGTTGAGAAACTCATAGAGCGTAATGTCATTGAAGTCGCTCCTCTCGCCTATATGCGTGGACGCACATTAAATGACGCCTTTATCATTCTTGATGAAAGCCAAAACACCACTATCGAACAGATGAAAATGTTCTTAACGCGTATTGGCTTTAACTCTAAAGCAGTTATCACTGGGGATATTACCCAAATTGACCTGCCGAGAGGCAATAAATCAGGCTTACGTCATGCCATTGAAGTTTTATCTGATGTAAATGACTTAAGTTTTAATTTTTTCCACAGTGAAGACGTTGTTCGCCATCCGGTGGTTGCCAAAATTGTTATCGCCTATGAGGCTTGGGAAACGGAAGATCAAAAACGCCGCCAAGCTATCAAAGCAGAAAAAGAGAAGCTTCAGAGAGAAAATCATGAGTGAAGTTATCCTTGATTTACAAGTAGCAAGTGAAAATACGCAAGGGCTTCCTACTGAAGCCCAATTTATGACATGGTTAGAGGCGGTATTACCGCAATTTCAACCTGTAAGTGAAGTGACTATTCGTCTTGTTGATGAAGCAGAAAGTCACGAACTAAATCTCACTTATCGTGGAAAAGACAAGCCGACTAACGTGCTTTCTTTTCCCTTTGAGGCACCACCTGAAATTGAATTGCCATTATTAGGTGATTTGATTATTTGCCGCCAAGTGGTAGAAAAAGAGGCGGTTGAGCAGAGTAAGACTGTCGAAGAGCATTGGGCACACATGGTTATTCATGGGTGTCTCCATCTTTTAGGCTATGATCATATTGAAGATGATGAAGCCGAAGAAATGGAAAGTTTAGAGACAGAAATCTTACAAAATTTAGGTTATGCAGATCCCTATTTGATTGAAAAAGAGTAACAGTTCTCTTATTTTTATGATAAATACTATATCTAATTAACCATTCAATGAGGAAAAATAGTTAAAACGCCATGAGCGACGACCAATCTTCGAGTAACGATAACCCTGGTCCTAAGAAAGGGTTTCTCACACTGCTTAATCAGTGGTTCCACGGTGAACCTAAAAACCGTGATGATCTGATGGAGCTTATCCGCGATTCTGAACAGAAAGAATTAATTGATCCTGACACCCGCGACATGCTTGAAGGGGTAATGGATATTGCTGAACAACGCGTTCGGGACATAATGATCCCTCGCTCGCAAATTGTCACACTAAAACGCAATCAAACTCTTGATGAATGTTTAGATGTGATTATTGATTCAGCACATTCCCGTTTCCCAGTCATTAGCGAGGACAAAGATCATATTGAAGGCTTATTAATGGCAAAAGATCTACTGCCCTTTATGCGTACTGACGCAGAGCCATTTAGTATGGATAAAGTCTTACGCTCTGCTGTTGTTGTGCCTGAAAGCAAACGGGTTGATCGCCTATTAAAAGAGTTCCGCTCTCAACGCTATCATATGGCGATTGTGATCGATGAATTCGGAGGCGTATCTGGGCTCGTCACAATTGAGGATATTCTTGAACTTATCGTAGGCGAAATTGAAGATGAGTATGATGATGAGGATGATATTGATATTCGTCCGTTAAGTCTTCACGCTTACTCAGTTCGAGCTTTAACCCAGATAGAAGATTTCAATGAAGCGTTCGGTACACATTTCAGCGATGAAGAAGTTGATACTATTGGCGGTTTAGTTATGCAAGCCTTTGGTCACCTTCCTGCTCGTGGTGAAACTATTACCATTGATAATTACCAATTTAAAGTTGTTATGGCAGATAGCCGTAAAATCATTCAGGTTTATGTGCATATCCCCGACGATGCGCCCATTCCTGAACTCGGTAATGATGCATAGGATATCAATGAATAAGATCTCTTTCTTAAACCGCCAGTGGGTTCGCGCCCTTCTGGCGGTTTTTTTCGGTGCCATTGGCACATTGGCATTTTCGCCATTTGATTTTTGGCCTGCAGCGTTAATTTCACTACTTGGCTTATTACTGATAATCACTCACCGCACAACTCGTCAAGGCGCATTCCTTGGTTTTGCTTGGGGATTTGGGCTATTTGGTAGCGGTGTAAATTGGGTTTACGTCAGTATCGCTGATTTTGGTGGTATGCCGTTTGCGATAAATATCTTTTTAGTAATTTTATTAGCACTCTATTTATCACTCTACACACTGTTATTTGCAGGATTGCTGAATAAATTTTTTCCAAAACCAACCCTGTGGCGGTTTGTATTTGCAGCCCCTGCCCTATGGCAAATCACTGAATTTTTAAGAGGTTGGGTCTTATCCGGTTTTCCGTGGTTGCAGTTTGGTTATAGCCAGATTGATGGTCCATTAAAAGGTATTGCCCCTATTTTTGGTGTCACGATGATAACGCTGCTCTTAACCGTTATTAGTGGTTTAATTGCATTTACAATCTATCGTAAATCAATTTACAGCCTTGTGGTTGCACTGCTTTTATTAGTATTACCTATCAGCTTTAAGTCTTATCAATGGTATCAACCTTTACCAAATGAAACGCAAGAAATTGCATTAGTTCAAGGTAATATTGCACAATCTTTAAAATGGGAACCTGGTACATTAGAGAGCACATTAAAAACCTATCTCACCTTAAGTCGCCCGTTTATTGGTAATGCAAATCTTATTATTTGGCCTGAATCTGCAATTCCTGATGTTGAAATTCAACAACAAGGCTTTTTAGCAGAATTAGATAAGCAACTGAGAGAACAAGATACCCATTTAATGACGGGGATTATTGATGCCCGACCGACATTAGAAGGTTATCGTTTCTACAATAGTGTCATCACATTAGGTGAACACTATGCTTATCAATACCCAGCAACCGATCGCTATAACAAACATCACCTTGTTCCTTTCGGTGAATATGTGCCATTAGAATCACTATTACGCCCACTTGCGCCTTTCTTTAATTTACCGATGTCATCATTAAGCCAAGGCGAATATGTACAGCCTCAACTTACTGTCAATGATGCCAAAATAACCGCCGCTATTTGCTACGAAATTATTTTAGGTGAACAAGTCCGCGCTAATTTTAAACCTGATACACAGTTCTTATTAACGATTTCTAATGATGCGTGGTTTGGTAATTCAATTGGCCCTTGGCAACACTTCCAAATGGCGAGAATGCGTTCTCTTGAGTTAGGAAGACCATTATTACGCTCGACAAATAACGGTATTACCGCATTTATCGCTGCCAATGGTGATGTAATTTCTCAATTACCTCAGTTTGAAGAAGGTGCTTTAGCGGAAAAAATCACACCAACAACTGGGTTAACCCCTTATTACAAGTGGGGTAATACACCATTGTGGATAATCGTTGGATTATTTTTTATCATCGCCTTTATTAAACGCCGTATTGAATAAAGCAAAATAAAATAACGGAATTCAATATAATAATGAATTCCGTTATTTTTAATCTACTCAAGCTTAAAATAATCGTTGGTATACCGTTCAAAGACCAGCCCACCATAAACGTAGTTTTAATCCCCACGAAGATGACCAACCGCTCGTAAAGCCTACCATTTCTCCATTATAAACAATAACAAAAGAAGGTGTTGCACTAATTTCCCACTGCTGAGAAATATCCCCTTGGCTATCATTTATTACAGGAAACACAAGTCCTTTAGACTGAATACCGCGCTCTAACTTTGCGTTATCACCAGAACGGATTGCAACAGATGTCACGTTATAACCATCTTGCGCTAACGAATTTACTGCGGGAGTTGTTAGTTTACAAACCCCACACCAAGTTGCCCAAAAATAGATTAATAAGGGCTTTTCAGCACTCAATTCAACTAGAGAAACAATTTTATTATCAACAGTATAAAGCTCAGGTAAATTCGTAAAAGAGGGTGGCGTAGGTTGTCGCCACCAATCCATCGCAAAAGAAGCTACAACGAAAATGACAACCAGAACAATCAGTTCTTTACTCCACTTTCGTAAGCGACTACGCATTATTTTTTCACTTTAGCCAGTTGCTCTTTCACAATCACTTCTAGCTGAGCGTAATCAACGGCACCAGGAATAACCATATCGCCAACAACTGTTGCAGGCGTACCTTGGATACCTAATTTACGAGAAAGATCTAAGTTATTTTGTAACGCTTTTAAACTTTCATCCGTTAATTTCACTTTGCTTGTATTGGTTGTTTTCATTGCATCTTCAATACTTGCATTATCTAGCATTGTTTTCTTCTGCATTAAACGTTGGTGTAATGCTAAGAATGCTTTTGGATCTTCTTTCCAAACTGAAAGCACAGCTTGAGAGGCTTTTGCAGAACTTTCACCTTTAAATGGCAGTGGTTTAATCACCACGGCAACGTCAGGATAATCTTTTGTGATTTGTTCTAATAATGGGTCAAAGCGTTTGCAATAAGGGCAGTTATAATCAGTAAAAGAAACCAACACTAACTTAGCGTCTTTTGCACCAATACGAGGGCTTGCTGCATCGTTATATAATGCGTCATGCTCTGCTTTTAATGCGGTACGGAATTGAGCTTGTTGTTCATCTGCCTTTTGTGCTTGTAATGCCGTGATCGCTTCTTCCAAAATTTCTGGGTTTTTGATTAACGTATCACGAACCAGCGCGCGAACTTCTTTTTCCTGATCAGTACTTAACGCCGCAGCTTGCACATTTGCACCAAAAAGTAACGAAGAGATAACCAGTGCAGAAAGTGTTTTTTTCATTATTGGGCTCCTTTAGCCTCTGAAAGAACGGTCAATGTTGAATCTTTATTTAAAATAGGGGGTAAAACCACGCCATCTTTATGGCAAGGCCCATAAACTTGGTTAAAAGGTACTGCAACTTGACCACGTTGTTTTAAAAACTGAGTGATCTTATCAGAGGGTTTAGTCCAATCCCCTCTTAATGCGACAACATCTGGCGCTGAAAGTGCGGCTTGGATCTCTTCTCGCAATAATACATTGTATTTGTTTGCTTTGCAGGTTACACACCAATCTGCTGTTACATCAACAAATACCCGTTTATTATCGGCTAATGCTTGGTGTATTGCTTCTTCTGATAACGGCTGCCAATTTATCGTATCTTGACCTGCGAGTGTTTGGCTTGCTGGTTGCTCGACAAATAGATAGGTGCTTCCTCCTAAAAGGAAAGCTACCACTGTAGAAATCAATAATACTTTTTTGCCATAATGCTTTGCGATAGCAAACAATAACAACAGCCCAATAATAACAAAAATACCCGCAACTATTGGCATTCCCAAGTGAGGGATCAAGAGCGTTATTAGCCAAATACTAGACAACAACATCATAAAGCCTAAAACTACTCTGAGGCGATTCATCCATTTACCCGGTTTGGGTAGTGCTTTGGCGATAGATGGAAATATTGCCACTAAGATCCAAGGCAAACTCATTCCAATCCCTAAAGCAGTAAAAATAAGCCATAGTTCATTTAGAGGCGCTATAAGCGCATAAGCGACTGCGGTACCTAAAAAGGGTGCAGAACAAGGTGTCGCAAGTAAAGTTGCAAATGCACCTTCCCAAAAGTGTCGGCTATATCCTTGTCCACCTGCTGTTGCCATTTTAGTATTCATATTGCTACTTAAACGCAGCTCAAATAATCCAAATAGATTTGCAGTAAAAATAGCGGTAACTAATACCATAAAACCAATAAACCAAGGACTTTGGAATTGAATTCCCCAGCCTAGGGCTTCTTGGCTATAACGCAAGCCTGTCATAAACAGCGCTAGCGCCCAAAATGAGACTAAAATCCCTAAAACAGAAACAGAGAATTGCTTGCGAATAACCCTTTTATCACGATTTTCGAGATGTAAAATTGATCCCATTTTCATCGCAAGTACAGGTAATACACAAGGCATCAGATTCAGAATTAAGCCACCCAATAGTGCAAAAGCAAGAATACTCCAAAGCCCAATACCTGAATTAGAAGGTGGAGCAATCACCTCTTTTCCATGCCCTACTGTGTCATTGACTTGACGAGAAAAACCTTGGTCAGTAATAACAAAAGAAAGCACCTTACCTGAGATATCACCGGCAGCATCCCCCCAATCATCGGTCACATCAACCGTGACAAATAGGTTTTTATCTTGATGATTTAATTTTGGAATACCGTAAAGCATGCCTTCAGGGGGATCGAGATAAATATTAGGCTTAACCCAATCACCTTGCTCTTTCTGTAAAGAGATAGTGAGTTGGCTATTGTGATAACCCGAAGAAACTGATGATATTAATCCCGTTCCAACAGGAATTTTGGCCATTGCCTGATTGTATTGCCATTCAAAATCAGCAGGTACAGACTCGGTAAGATCTAAATCTAAAGTATAGTCAGTCAGAATACAGACATTACTGCATGTTGATAACGTTAAAACTCCTGTTAAACGATCAGCATGAACAGCGGATAATTCAATGGGGAAAACGACTTGTTTATCATAACCTTGGGTATGAATACCCGCGACATCAAAAGCTGAAGGCGAAGGCCAATGCCAAGCCATTACACTCACATCTGGCGACCAATGAATTTCAGGGGCAACGCCACCTTCTCCAGGAGAACGCCAATACGTTTTCCATCCAGACTCAAGCTGTACTTCAAGTAAAACTTTCACGTCACCTGCTGGAGACTTTTGCGCTGTCGCCCTAACTTGTGCATGAGAATTATCAGGCGTAGTTAACCAACCTGTATCTGCGGCTTGAGTAGTAGATAAAGTAAATAGCGTTAATATCAACGCTATAACAAAAGAACGAAACATAAAAACTCCCTAAAAATTCCTACAACGCTACACATAGAGCCACGCCAAAAATAGACGCACAATCTTTTAGCTAAAAGGAAATTTCTAATCCCTCAAAATACAATAATGAAGGTGAAGTCTG
Source organism: Proteus alimentorum (assembly GCF_002607735.1). Classification (GTDB taxonomy): domain Bacteria; phylum Pseudomonadota; class Gammaproteobacteria; order Enterobacterales; family Enterobacteriaceae; genus Proteus; species Proteus alimentorum. Next base: position 49,737 of record NZ_NBVR01000036.1, on the reverse strand, counting down.
ATTGGAGGAGGTGGATGATGGTGTTTTTTCTGATTACGCTGGCGCGACACATAAATGGCAGCCATGCTTAACAATAGTAATACAGCCCATGAATGAAAAAATGGCTCTATTGTTAATGGTGGAACAGATAATAATGATTTGGCGCTTAATTCACAGGTAGACAGTGAATAAGTGTGCTCTTTTGCGCTATTCTCATCAGTAATCGGTGTTGATAGTGGGTATTGTGTTTGAGCAACAGCCGTTGCTAAGCGCTCACTAATGATGTGGGCACCTAATGAACGCTGAACAATGCAACACAAGATCAGCAAAACTGTTATCACCACTAGCCAGCGACCTGACCGCCAATTACTCATAGATGTTCCTCATCAATATGACCCGCTATCTTAACGGTAATCCACAGACAAACAACTCCTTAAGACAAACTTTACAAATCCCTACTTATTTTATTTTTCGCATTATCTCAAATTTTTATCTTTAACCTTTATTTCCATAAGGTTTCTACTACAATAATTTTAAATATTGAAAACAACTTCCAAAAAAATAATCAACTATATTTGATTTCATTTTTTTATTGGGAGATACCTCTCGTATTTCACAAATTGCACTTCCCAACAGTATGTTATTTGTTCTATTTATTAACATTATCAAAACAAATTAAAACAAAAAAGCAACACTAAGCAAAACACCAATATCACTTATCACCACGACAGGAGTTATTATGCGCATGCGTAAACTAGCATTATCGTTAATGATCTTAGGGGCTGCAGGAGCTGTGCAGGCAGAAGAACTCACTGGAACCTTAAAGAAAATCAATGACAACGATATTATTATTGTTGGACACAGAGAATCCTCTGTTCCTTTCTCTTACTATGATAATCAACAGAAAGTCGTTGGCTATTCTCAAGACTATTCCAACCTAATTGTACAGGCTGTAAAAGATAAAATAGGCAAACCAAACTTACAAGTTCGCCTCATTCCTATTACTTCTCAGAATCGCATTCCATTATTACAAAATGGGACATTTGATTTTGAGTGTGGCTCAACAACCAACAATGAAGCTCGTCAGCAACAAGCCAACTTCTCTAATACTATTTTCATCGTAGGTACTCGTTTACTGGCGAAAAAAGACAGTGGAATTAAAGATTTTGCTGATTTGTCAGGTAAAAACGTTGTCGTAACATCTGGAACAACATCTGAAATGTTACTCAACAAATTAAATGATGAGAAAAAGATGAATATGCGCATTATCAGCGCAAAAGATCATGGAGACTCATTCCGTACACTTGAATCAGGCCGTGCTGTTGCCTTTATGATGGATGACGCATTACTGGCGGGTGAGCGCGCTAAAGCGAAAAAACCGGGTGAGTGGGAAATTGTAGGAACCCCACAATCTGAAGAAGCTTATGGTTGTATGTTGCGTAAAGATGACGCTCAATTCAAAGCGTTAATTGATGAAACTATCGCTAAAGCACAAAAATCGGGTGAAGCAGAAAAATCGTTCAATCGCTGGTTTAATGCACCAATCCCACCTAAAAATCTTAACTTAGAATTCACTATCTCTGATGAAATGAAAGCATTATTTGCATCACCAAATGATAAAGCGTTGAATTAAAAACACATAAGCAGTTGATGCAAAATAAATAATTATAAAGTATCTGTTGGACAGACAGATCAGTAAAGTTTGGGGCAGCCGTTCCCTGCCCCTCTTTTTCACCGGAGGTGAAATCATGTCGATTGATTGGGATTGGGGGATATTCTTCCAAGAGGCCCCATTCGGAAACACCACATACTTAGGATGGCTGATTTCTGGCTTTCAAGTCACCATAGCCTTATCTCTATGCGCTTGGATTATTGCCTTCCTTGTTGGTTCTTTATTTGGAATTTTACGCACAGTACCTAATCGCTGGCTTTCAAGCTTAGGCACTGTTTATGTTGAGTTATTCCGTAACGTACCACTTATTGTGCAATTCTTTACGTGGTATCTCGTCATTCCTGAACTATTGCCTCAATCTATTGGCGATTGGTTTAAAATGGACTTAGCGCCAAATGTGCAATTTTTTGTCTCATCAGCACTCTGCTTAGGTTTATTTACCGCCGCGCGTATGTGTGAACAAGTTAGAGCCGCAATAAACTCATTACCCCGTGGTCAAAAAGCCGCAGGATTAGCATTGGGCTTAACTTTACCCCAAACTTATCGTTATGTTTTATTACCCAATGCATACCGAGTCATTATTCCACCAATGACATCCGAAATGCTCAATCTCGTGAAAAACTCAGCGATTGCCTCTACTATCGGACTTATTGATATGGCAGCGCAAGCGAATAAACTCCTCGACTATTCAGCAAAAGCATATGAGTCATTCACAGCAATCACGCTGGCCTATGTATTTATCAATGTCATCATTATGCTAATAATGCATTGGCTTGAAAAACGCGTTCGCTTACCCGGCACAACAGGAGGTCAATAATGTACGAATTTGACTGGAGTTCTGTTGTTCCAAGCCTACCATTTCTCGTCGATGGAATGGCTATCACATTAAAAATCACTATCACCGCAATTGTGGTCGGTATTTTATGGGGAACGGTGCTTGCTGTTATGCGCCTATCTACCTTTAAGCCTATTAGCTGGTTTGCAGCTGCTTACGTTAATACCTTCCGTTCTATCCCATTAGTCATGGTATTACTGTGGTTTTATTTAATTGTGCCTAACATATTACAAAATGTTCTAGGACTTTCACCGAAAAGTGATATCCGTTTAATCTCAGCAATGATAGCGTTCTCTTTATTTGAAGCGGCCTATTACTCTGAAATTATAAGAGCAGGCATTCAAAGTGTTAGCAAAGGACAATTTTCAGCCTCACTCGCGCTAGGTATGACCAAATCACAAACCATGCGTTTAGTGATCCTACCTCAAGCCTTTAGAGCCATGATCCCGCTTTTACTGACTCAAGGAATTGTATTATTCCAAGATACATCCTTAGTTTACGTTTTAAGTCTTACTGACTTTTTCAGAACAGCGGCAAATATTGGAGAACGAGATGGAACACAAGTTGAGATGATCCTCTTTGCTGGTTTTGTTTATTTTGTCATTAGCTTCGCCGCTTCGATGTTAGTGAACTTTCTTAAAAAAAGGACTACCTAGATGATTTCCCTAAAAGACGTATCCAAATGGTATGGTCAGTTTCAAGTACTGACTGAATGTTCCACTGAAGTGAAAAAGGGGGAAGTTGTTGTTGTCTGTGGGCCTTCAGGATCAGGTAAATCAACACTGATCAAAACAGTGAATGGCTTAGAGCCTATACAACAAGGCGAGATCCTTGTTAATGAAATTAAAGTCAATGACAAGCATACTGATCTTGCTAAATTACGGGCAAAAGTGGGCATGGTATTCCAACATTTCGAACTCTTCCCTCATCTCTCTATTATTGAAAATCTTACACTGGCACAAGTTAAAGTGCTTAATAGAGAGAAAGGTGCCGCAAAAGAGAAAGGGTTAAAGTTATTAGAGCGAGTGGGATTAGCAAGCCATGCTAACAAATATCCAGCTCAGCTTTCTGGTGGTCAACAACAACGTGTCGCTATCGCTCGCGCATTATGCATGGATCCAATTGCAATGTTATTTGATGAACCTACATCAGCGCTTGATCCTGAAATGATTAATGAAGTCCTTGATGTCATGGTAGAGCTTGCAAATGAAGGTATGACGATGATGGTAGTGACCCATGAAATGGGTTTTGCTAAAAAAGTTGCTGACCGTATTATTTTTATGGATGAAGGTCGAATTGTAGAAGATAGACCTAAAAATGACTTTTTTGATAATCCAAAATCCGCGAGAGCAAAAGATTTCCTCGCTAAAATTCTGCATTAATCCCCACATCCCCTCTGCTGGCGTGCTTTTTTAGCACGTCAGCCCAAAATAATAATTTCGACTAACCTCGCAACTAAATATCAAATAATCTTCTTTTTTCGCAATATCACTATTGTTTTTTCAGAAAATACGCATTTATTGTCTTTTTGCTTTGACTCTTTCCAAGATATCTCTCAATTGTCTTGAAAAAGTTATGCAAACAGTGGTTTTCATTGAGATCAATAGTTGTGGCTATTAGACAAAATCAGCTATGCTATGCAAGTCTTAATTTCATAATAGCGGTTACCCTCCGGTAGCCATTAATTCACCATAGGATTATCGGTGCCATGCAAGAACAATATCGTCCCGAAGATATAGAGCAAACTATCCAGGAACACTGGGAAAAGAACAATACATTTAAAGTGACAGAAGATAATAACAAAGAAAAATATTACTGCCTGTCAATGCTACCTTATCCTTCTGGCCGACTACACATGGGACACGTCCGTAACTACACCATTGGTGACGTGATTTCCCGTTATCAACGTATGCTAGGTAAAAACGTCTTACAGCCTATTGGTTGGGACGCATTCGGCTTACCAGCAGAAGGTGCCGCAGTAAAAAATAAAACAGCCCCAGCACCATGGACTTACGCAAACATCGATTACATGAAAAACCAGTTAAAAAAACTGGGTTTTGGTTACGATTGGGATCGCGAAGTCACTACCTGTACACCAGAATATTATCGCTGGGAACAGTGGTTCTTTACTAAGTTATATGAAAAAGGCTTAGTGTATAAAAAGACCTCTGCTGTTAACTGGTGCCCACATGACTTAACCGTTTTAGCCAACGAACAAGTTATCGATGGCTGTTGTTGGCGTTGTGATACCCCTGTTGAGCGTAAAGAAATTCCACAGTGGTTTATCAAAATTACCGAGTATGCAGAAGAGCTGTTAAACGATTTAGATACGTTAGATGAGTGGCCTGAACAAGTTAAGACCATGCAACGTAACTGGATTGGTCGCTCAGAAGGTGTCGAAATTAAATTTGATGTAGCTGACAGTGACGACACAATGACCGTTTATACAACGCGTCCAGATACCTTTATGGGCGTCACTTATGTTGCAGTTGCAGCAGGTCATCCATTAGCACAAAAAGCTGCTCAAAATAATCCTGAAGTTCAACACTTCATTGATGAATGCCGTAACATGAAAATGGCAGAAGCCGATATGGCAACAATGGAGAAAAAAGGGATTGCAACAGGCCTTTATGCTATTCATCCATTAACTAAAGAGAAAGTTGCTATTTGGGTTGCTAACTTTGTATTAATGGAATACGGCACGGGTGCTGTAATGGCGGTTCCAGGTCATGATGAACGTGACTGGGAATTTGCAACTAAATACAATTTACCCATTAAAGCGGTTATTGCAGATGCTGAAGGTAATCAACCTGACTTATCTGAAGGTGCATTTACCGAGAAAAATAGCCTGATTAACTCTGGTGAATTCTCTGGTTTAGACAACCAAGCTGGCTTTAATGCAATTGCAGATAAACTGGCACAAATGGGTATTGGTGAGCGCAAAGTTAACTACCGTTTACGTGACTGGGGTGTTTCTCGTCAACGTTACTGGGGTGCGCCAATTCCAATGGCTACCTTAGAAGATGGTACTGTTGTTCCTATTCCTGAAGATCAACTGCCCGTTATTCTGCCAGAAGATGTAAAAATGGATGGGATCACCAGCCCAATCAAAGCAGATCCTGAGTGGGCAAAAACCACAATCAATGGTCAGCCAGCGCTGCGTGAAACGGATACTTTTGACACCTTTATGGAATCTTCTTGGTATTACGCTCGTTATACCTGCCCTGATTACGATAAAGGCATGTTAGATCCGAAAGCAGCTAACTATTGGTTACCTGTTGACTGGTATATTGGTGGTATTGAACACGCCATCATGCACTTAATGTATTTCCGCTTCTTCCATAAACTGATGCGTGATGCTGGTTTAGTGAACTCTGATGAGCCTGCAAAACGCTTACTGTGCCAAGGCATGGTATTAGCTGATGCGTTCTATCACACTGGTGAAGATGGTGCTCGTCATTGGGTATCTCCTGCTGAAGCTATTGTTGAACGTGATGAGAAAAACCGCATCATAAAAGCGACTGACAGTGAAGGTCATGAACTGACTTATGCTGGCATGAGCAAAATGTCTAAATCTAAAAATAATGGTATCGACCCGCAAACTATGGTTGAACGTTATGGTGCAGATACCGTTCGTTTATTTATGATGTTTGCTGCTCCACCAGAATTAACACTGGAATGGCAGGAATCTAGCGTTGAGGGTGCAAACCGTTTCTTACGTCGTTTATGGCGTTTAGTTCATGAGCACACTCAAAAAGGAGCGACACAATCTCTTGATCTTTCTGCACTGACAGAAGAACAAAAAGATTTACGTCGTGACTTACATAAAACGATTGCGAAAGTATCTGATGACGTAGGTCGCCGTTTAGCTTTTAATACCGCAATTGCTGCCATTATGGAGTTAATGAACAAATTAACTCGTGCAACACAAGAAACAGAACAAGATCGTGCTTTAATGCAAGAAGCCTTAGAAGCCATTGTTCGTATGCTTTCTCCAATCATTCCTCATGCTTGTTTTGTTATGTGGCAGGCATTAGGTGGAAAAGAGGACGTTGATGTTGCACCATGGCCTGTTGCTGATGAAGAAGCTATGGTTGATGACACCAAGCTGATCATCGTTCAAGTGAATGGTAAAGTGCGTGGTCGAGTCACTGTTCCGGCTAATTCAGAAAAAGAATATGTTCAGGAAATGGCGACAAAAGAGTACAGTGTTGCTAAATACTTGGAAGATGTGACTGTTCGTAAAGTCATCTATGTCCCAGGAAAATTACTGAACATCGTTGTTGGCTGATAAGGAGGCCTAGTGCGATATCTACTTTCGCTATTTTTCGGTTTAGCGGTGTTAATCACCGCTGGCTGTGGTTTTCACCTTCAAGGTAAAACTCAGGTTCCAGCAGAATTAAAAACGCTTTATCTTAGCTCTAGTGACCCTTATGGCCCATTATCTCGTATAATGCGTCAACAACTTAGACTTAGTGGTGTTCAGCTTGTTGAAAATCCAACAGCAAATATCCCTATTCTTAAAATTGTCGGTTCATCAGAAAGTAAAGAGACCGTTTCTGTGTATCAAGACGGTAAATCTGCAGAGCGTCAGTTAACATTTGTGCTTGATGCACAAGTGATTATGCCAGATGGTACGATTTACCCAATTTCATCACAGGTTTCACGTCCATTCTTCGATAATCCATTAGAAGCATTAGCGAAAGATGCTGAAAATGACATTATCAAGCAAGAGATGCGTGAACAAGCGACAGCAATATTAGTGCGTAAATTATTGGTTGTTCACAACGCTGAACGCCAAAAAGCTGCACAAGCTGAGCAGGCAAAACAGATAATCTCACCAGCCAAATGATCCGCTTATATCCAGAACAACTGAATGCGCAGCTCCAAGAGGGGCTGCGCCAAAGTTACCTACTCTGGGGTAATGAACCTCTGTTACTCCAAGAATCTCAAGATGCTATTCAATCCGCCGCTAAATCCCAAGGATTTATCGAACATTATCAATTTACCCTTGATAATAATACGGACTGGAATGAAATTTACTCACTTTGTCAATCACTAAGCCTTTTTTCTCAAAGACAATCTCTTTTACTGCATTTACCTGAAAATGGCCCCAATGCAGCAATGTCTGAGAAACTCACTCGCCTATCTCAAGAATTACATCAAGATTTATTGCTGATTTTACGTGGTAATAAACTCACAAAAGCACAAGAAAACAGTGAATGGTTTAAAACATTAAGCCAACATGGAACCTATGTTTCTTGTCTGACACCTGAGCTTGATAAATTACCTAATTGGGTTGCGCGTCGAGCAAAACAAAAAGGATTAGTGTTAGATGAACAAGGTAATCAATTACTTTGCTACTGTTATGAAGGGAATTTACTGGCACTAGCACAAGCCATCGAGCGCCTTTCTCTGTTGTATCCTGACGGTAAGCTAACGCTTCCAAGAGTAGAAGCAGCAGTCAATGACGCTTCACATTTTACTCCTTATCACTGGGTTGATGCATTACTTGCTGGAAAAACACAACGTGCATGGCATATCTTGCAACAACTCAAAAGAGAAGACACTGAACCTGTTATTTTGCTCAGAACCTTACAACGTGAGTTAATGCAGTTAATTACGCTACATCGCGAATCTAAAACAGCTTCATTAAAAACAATTTTTGATAAACATCGAATTTGGCAAAACCGACGTCCAATATTCACCGCAGCACTACAACGTTTGTCTGAACATCAATTGCTGACAGCAATACAATTACTTGCAACAATCGAAATTACTATTAAACAAGATTACGGCCAGACGGTTTGGCCCTCACTTAGTGCGCTGGGCTTATTACTTTGTGGAAAAGCATTACCAGAAGGATTTGTAAGTCATGCCTAAAACTAATCACTCAACACCTTTAATTAACCAAGCCATCGCTTTATATGGTGGTACATTTGATCCTATTCATTATGGGCATTTACGTCCTGTTGAAGCACTTTCAGGATTAATTGGTTTAAAAGAAGTGATTTGGTTACCCAACAATATTCCGCCTCATCGCCCTCAGCCAGAAGCATCTTCTCAACAACGTCTTGAGATGGTGCGTCTTGCACTCGAACCGTATTCTTCCTTTAAAGTCGATACTCGAGAACTTGAGAAGCCAACACCTTCTTATACGATTGAGACATTAAACGATTTCAGAAAAGAAATTGGTGATAAGCAACCTTTAGCTTTTATTATTGGCCAAGATTCATTGCTTTCAATAAATACGTGGCACAAATGGGAAAATTTATTAGACGTATGCCATTTATTAGTTTGCGCTCGTCCTGGCTATCAAACTCATTTTGAATCAGCACAAATGCAAGCATGGCTGAAAAAAAATCAAACCTATCAGCAAGAAGATATTCACTGTTTACCTGCAGGTAAAATATTTCTCGCTGACACCCCACTTTATAATATTTCAGCGACAGACATTCGTGCTCGCCACAAAGCGGGTTTAGATTGTCACGATTTGCTACCCAACTCTGTTGAAAACTATATTCGCCGACAACAACTTTATAAATAACGTATTCTTTTTAAAGTTGTTCTCTTAAATAATTAAAAGCAGATGGATAAGGCGAAAAATAGCGTTGGTTAATCAAATAGTCATCTGGATAAATGGTTAACCAATATTGGAGTAAATCATAAGGTTTAGAGAAAGGCACTACACCTTGACGATATAGCAAAATTATCTGTGACATTGCTTGTTTCTGTTGTGAACTCAGATCTCGCTTAAAGTACCCCGCCATATGCATTAATGCATTAGTTTGTCCTTCTCGACTTGGTGCAACACTTAATGCCTTCATTAGCTTTTGTTGATATTTAGATGCAATTTCATCAAGAGAAATTTTGTTAGAAAGATCAGCAATATAACGCCCTAATTCACGATAAGCCACTTGTGAATAAGCCATAATTAAATATTTATATCGACTATGAAATTTAATCAAAGCCCCTTTACTTAATGATTGATTAACCTGTTGTTGATAATCACATAGTGCAAAGAATTGAGTCAGAAAGTGATCGAGAACAATAGGCTGTAAAAGTTGTTCAATACTTAATTGAGGTAAAATAAAATTTGGTGGCGAAACAAGTCTGTCACCTTCTTTTCCGATATAACCATAAATCGGCAACAGATGATCTCTGTTTTGGCGATCTATCTGCATAATACCTATTTTTTCATCTTTAACGACATGACAAAGTAACGCTAACTTTTCTTGTAATTGGCGATCACTGTTACTCACAATTTCTGAAGATAGCCCGAGATAATTTTCTTTTCTTTCCATTCTTTTTCTCTCTAACTAAAAAGTATGAGTATTAGTCTGTATAATCTAAACATAGCAAAGTCAAAACACGCTAATTAGGTATTTAATCAGCATTGACAGACGAGGTTTAGCTGTTATTCTCACCCTCTGTTCCCTTAAGGGAACTGTAAGGTAAAACTGTCGTCTAAACGGAAAAGTTCTTATCTGCCTTCTTTTTGTTATTTATTATGACGCAGTTAATGGGCATATATGAATTTTTCTAAATCAAACGTCGAAAAACAAGAAAATGAGGTTTATGTTCTTGTTATTGCTAACTGGAATTAATCATTCAGTAAAATAGATTTATTGGTATAAATTCCTTTAAAATAGCCTTCATATTCTAAATAATTTGAGGCGCAGTTAGACAACAAGTGGAGTAAGCCACTAGGAACATACCAAAGTACGTGACTAGTGCGAATAAATGTCGTCAACAACGCTGCAACTTGAAGTATCACGAGTATGTTATTTTTCGATTGAATTAACTTATTAGATTAAAGGTGATCCTTTTGCAAGGTTCTGAATTACAGCAATTTATTATTGATAAACTTGAAGATTCTAAAGCTCAAGACATTATTGCATTAGATGTCCGCGGAAAATCCAGTGTAACTGATTACATGATTATTTGTACTGGCACATCAAGCAGACACCTTATGTCTGTTGCCGATAATCTCGTTGATGATTGCCGCGAAGCGGGATTACAACCTTTAGGTGTTGAAGGACAAGGTGTTTCTGACTGGATTGTCGTTGATCTTGGTGAAGCCATGGTACACGTCATGCAAGAAGATAGCCGCCGTATGTACGAACTTGAAAAACTCTGGAGCTGAGTTTGAAATTACAGCTCATTGCCGTTGGTACAAAAATGCCGGACTGGATACAGACCGGCTTTATGGATTATCTTAATCGATTCCCCAAAGACATGCCTTTAGAACTTATCGAGATCCCCGCAGGCAAGCGTGGGAAGAATGCGGATATTAAACGTATTCTCGAAAAAGAAGGTGAGCAAATGTTAGCCGCAGTAGGTAAGGGAAATCGTATCGTTACTCTCGATATTCCTGGCGCTCGCTGGGATACGCCAAAACTTGCAGAACAACTTGATCGATGGAAGCTTGATGGTAGAAATGTCAGCTTACTCATTGGTGGCCCTGAAGGATTAGCACCCGCTTGTAAAGCTGCGGCTGAACAAAGCTGGTCTTTATCTCCTTTAACAATGCCACATCCCCTTGTTCGTGTCGTGGTTGCAGAAAGTCTTTACCGAGCATGGAGCATTACCACAAACCATCCTTATCATCGTGAATAATCAATAAATTGGCGGGTTAGTAAGTGAAGTCAAATGGGATGAAAAGAAAAAAACGTACCCCGTTTCGAGATTATACTGCGGAATCAAAGCTATTTATCCGTCGTGTGATTGTCGCATTTTCAGTAATTATTATATTGAGTGGTGTTTTGGTTTTTAACCTCAATCACTTACAGATCGCTCGCCATGATGATTATCAAACACGTTCAAATGATAACCGAATTAAATTAGTACCAATTGCTCCCAGCAGAGGCATTATTTACGACCGCAAAGGTATCCCTCTTGCGCTCAATCGTACTATCTATCAATTAGAAATTGTGCCTGAAAAGGTAGCAAACTTACAAGAAACGCTTGAAAGTTTAAGGGATGTTGTTGACTTAACTGACGAAGATATTGCTGCCTTTGAAAAAGAGCGTAAGCGTTCACGTCGATTTAGCTCTATTGCCTTAAAAACAACATTAAGCCAAGTACAAGTCGCACGTTTCGCTATCAACCAATACCGCTATCCCGGCTTAGAAATTAAAGGTTATCAACGTCGTTATTATCCTTATGGTTCAGCACTCACGCATGTGATCGGTTATGTCGCAAAAATTAACGATAAAGATGTTGAACGCCTTGATAAAGAAGGTTTATCACCTAACTATGCCGCGACTCATGATATCGGTAAGTTAGGTATTGAACGTTATTATGAGTCTGTTTTACACGGTACAACCGGCTATGAAGAGGTTGAAGTTAATAGTCGTGGCCGTGTTATTCGCCAGTTACACGAACAACCTCCACAGGCAGGTAAAGATATCTATCTTACCATCGACCTTGAACTGCAAACCTATATTGAAACATTACTCACCACAAGCCGAGCTGCGGTTGTCGTCACCGATCCTCGCAATGGTGAAATTTTAGCGCTTGTCTCAAACCCGAGTTATGACCCTAATTTATTTGTCGGTGGGATTTCGAACACCGAATATCAAGGGTTACTAAACAACCCAGATAGACCGTTGATCAACCGTACAACCCAAGGTCTTTATCCACCTGCATCAACCGTAAAGCCGTTTATGTCTGTTGCTGCATTAAGTGAAGGTGTGATCACAGCCAATACAACAATTCATGATCCCGGCTGGTGGCAACTTCCTGGCTCTGAAAAACGTTATCGAGATTGGAAACGTTGGGGACATGGAAAACTTAATGTGACAAAATCTATCGTAGAATCTGCGGATACTTTCTTCTACCAAGTTGCTTATGATATGGGAATTGATCGTATATCAACTTGGATGGGACGCTTTGGTTATGGCGAATATACAGGTATTGATCTCTCCGAAGAGCGCAATGGCATCATGCCAACACGTGAATGGAAACAGCAACGTTATAAAAAACCTTGGTATCAAGGTGACACGATCCCCGTAGGGATTGGACAAGGTTATTGGACCGCAACACCTATTCAAATGGCGAAAGCTTTAATGACATTAATTAACGACGGCCAAGTTAAAACCCCTCACCTACTTTATGGTACAAAACTTGGCAATGAAATGTTGCCTTATGTTGATACCGAAACACGCCAAATTGGTGATATCAACTCAGGTTATTGGGAATTAGCAAAACACGGTATGTATGGTGTAGCTAACTTCCCTAATGGTACTGGTCGCCGAAGTTTTGCTGATGCGCCTTATAAAGCAGCAGCAAAATCGGGAACTGCACAGGTATTTAGTTACGAAACCTACAATGCGAACCAATTGGCTGAACATCTTCGTGACCACAAATTGATGATTGCCTTTGCGCCTTATGATAAGCCAACCGTAGCTATCTCTATTATCCTAGAAAACGGTGGAGCAGGCCCTTCTGTCGGCGATATTACAAGACAAATTCTTGACCACATTCTCCTTGGTGATAACAACACGGTATTGCCAGCTTCTCCACCAGCACCGCGTGGTTCAGAGGAATAATATTCATGACTGAAAATAATAAGAAAAAATCCTTCTGGACACGGATCCATATCGACCCTCTATTCTTACTTTGTATTATTGCTTTATTAGGATACAGCGCATTTATTATGTGGAGTGCCAGCGGGCAAGATCCAGAAATGATGCAACGTAAGTTAGGACAAATTGCAATGGGTTTTATGATCATGATAGTCATGGCGCAAATCCCACCGAGAGTCTATGAAAGCTGGGCTCCTCATCTCTATTTCTTCTGTGTTATTTTACTTATTCTTGTTGATGTCTTTGGTCAAATCAGTAAAGGGGCACAGCGTTGGCTGGATTTAGGTATTGTGCGTTTTCAGCCTTCAGAAATCGCTAAAATCGCAGTGCCTTTAATGGTGGCTCGATTTATGAATCGCGATGTGTGCCCACCTACTTTGCGTAATACGGCTATTGCTCTGGTACTTATTTTTGTGCCAACGTTGTTAGTCGCAGCACAGCCTGATTTAGGAACATCAATTCTTGTTGCTGCCTCCGGCTTATTCGTCCTTTTTCTGGCAGGCATGAGTTGGCGCCTTATCACTGTGGCGATTATTCTTGTTGCCGCTTTTATCCCCATACTTTGGTTTTTCCTCATGCATGATTACCAGCAAGCACGGGTAATGATGCTTCTTGATCCTGAATCAGACCCGCTTGGTGCAGGATATCATATCATCCAATCTAAAATTGCCATTGGTTCTGGTGGATTACATGGAAAAGGATGGTTACAAGGCACTCAATCTCAATTAGAATTCTTACCAGAGCGCCACACAGACTTTATTTTTGCTGTATTGGCTGAAGAACTCGGATTAATTGGTGTTTTGATACTACTGACTCTTTATATACTCTTAATCGCGCGGGGCCTTTACCTTGCAACGAAAGCACAAAATACATTTGGTAGAGTAATGATTGGCGGATTAATGCTAATTTTCTTTGTCTATGTCTTTGTCAATATAGGAATGGTGAGTGGCATCCTTCCTGTTGTGGGTGTTCCGTTACCGCTGATGAGTTATGGAGGCTCGGCCCTTATTGTGTTAATGGCAGGGTTTGGTATCGTGATGTCGATTCATACACACCGAAAACTACTATCGAAAAGTTTATAATGAGGTTTTTATGCGTCTGCAATGGGTTTTGATTGGTATCAGTGCATTGCTACTGTCAGGGTGTGTTATTGATAAGCCGAATACCAATAAACAGCCAGCACCATTACCCAATATGCCAGCTCAACGTGTTCTCGGTGCAGAGCCACGTTATGAGCCTTATCATCCTACGGCAAATCAAGATTACCGAAAGAATGGGGTGGTTTACCGTATTGTGACTGATCCTGCAAACTTCAGTGAGCGAGGAGAAGCGGTTGTCTATGATAGTTTAGCGATGAGTCGTTTAACTACCATTGGTGAGCGTGTTAACCCTTATGAGTTTGCCGTCGCGCATCCCACATTACCGATCCCAAGCTATGCGAAAATCACCAACTTGCTCAACGGGCGCACAATGGTTGTACGTATTAACGACCGTGGCCCTTATGTCAATGGAAAACAGGTCCAAGTCACGCCAGCGGTTTCTGATAGCTTACGTTTAATGCCGACAACCCCATTGCTTATTGAAGGAATTGTTGTTGACCCCAATGGCCATATGAGTGGTATTGGTACACATGGCGCGCAGATAGAGAAAAAAACAACGGCATTACCTGAGCGTCCTAATTTTAATGCTCAACCAGTAACGCCTGTGCCATTAACGACATCAACGCCGACCAACAACAATATGCCGGTTGAGCCACCGGCTCCAACTCCAGTGCCAGCAAAAACGCCAACTCCGGCGCCAGTTTCAATGCCTGCGCCAACTGAGATGGAAACAACAGCATCAAAACCCATCTTATCCTCACATTCCATAGCACAAGGCTTTTATGTTCAAGTCGGTGCTCTCAGTAATGAAAATAACGCACAACGTTGGCTAAATGATTTAGCATCATCAGTTAGCACCCAAGGTGTGATCAATAAAACAGATGGATTATATAAAGTGCAACTCGGCCCTTATTCATCTAAAGATCAAGCCGAAACGATAAAAAACAAGCTAAAACAAGTTAAAGATATCACTGGGTTTATTATTACCCAATAAAGAATAATTTTACGTAAAATCCTTTTTATGTCAGCAAATTCAAGCGTAGAATCGTCTGGATTTGCTGATATTTTATTTATCAGTCCCTATTTTTCCCTGAATTTTCGGATTAAACAAACAGAATGAAACAAATACTCCCAGCGAAATTACTAAGAACAAGCCTATTAAGCGCCTCTTTTGCTTTACTCACAGTAAGCCATCAAAGTATTGCGGAAGATTCCCTAAAAACAATGATACCTGCTGTTCCTAGTATCGAAGCCGAATCTTATATTCTTATTGATTATAATTCTGGGAAAGTACTAGCTGAAATGAATGCTGACGTTCGCCGTGATCCTGCAAGTTTAACCAAGATGATGACCAGCTATGTTATCGGTCAGTCTATTCGTGCTGGTAAAATCTCTAATAGCGATATCGTCCCTATTGGTGAAGAAGCATGGGCAACGGGTAATCCTGTTTTTCGTGGCTCTTCTTTAATGTTCTTAAAACCGGGTGATCAAGTTACAGTTGCACAGTTAACGCGTGGTATTAACTTACAATCAGGTAATGATGCTTGTGTCGCAATGGCCTCTTACGTTGCAGGAAGCCAAGATACATTTGTGACCATGATGAACGATTACGTTAAACGTCTAGGTTTACAAAATACACAATTCCAAACCGTTCATGGTCTTGATGCCCCGGGACAATACAGCTCAGCTCGCGATATGGCGTTAATTGGTGCTGCATTAATTCGTGATGTACCAGATGAATATGCCATCTATAAAGAAAAAGAGTACACCTACAACAATATCCGCCAAACTAACCGAAACGGTTTGTTGTGGGATACCAGTTTAAACGTTGATGGCATTAAAACAGGCCATACTGCATCTGCTGGCTATAACCTTGTCGCTTCTGCAACTGAAGGCGATATGCGTTTAATTTCTGCGGTTATGGGGGGTCACTCATCTAAAGGTCGTGATGCCGAAAGTAAAAAACTACTTACTTGGGGTTTTCGTTTCTTTGAAACCGTGAAACCATTGCAAGTGGGTAAAGAATTCGCGGCTGAGCCTATCTGGTATGGTGAAACAGATAAAGTACAATTAGGGGTAGATAAAGATGTTTATTTAACAATCCCTCGTGGTCGTTTAAAAGATTTAAAAGCAAGCTATATTCTTGATAATGTAGAATTACATGCACCAGTAGCTAAAAACCAAGTTGTGGGAACAATTAATTTCCAACTTGATGGTCAAGTAATTGAACAGCGCCCGCTTGTTGTGATGAATGAAGTAAAAGAAGGTGGTTTCTTTAGCCGTATTATCGACTATATCAAATTATTATTCTCACATTGGTTTGGCTAAGACTTGAAAAAAGTAAATGTGACCACATATAACTTTTATACAGATATTGGCAGAAACACATTTACTATCCCCATATTTACCCTAATAGTTAGTATCGCATTCCTTATTATGTAAGGAATGCGCTTTTTATTTGCTAAGATTAGGTGTAGAAATAAATTATTAAAACAACCGCACCTGTTGTCTTAAGGAATTACATTATGATGAAAACAAAATTAAACGAACTGTTAGAATTCCCATGTTCTTTCACTTATAAAGTGATGGGTCATGCAAAACCAGAATTAGTGGATCAAGTCGTTGAAGTCATTCAGCGCCATGCACCTGGCGATTACACGCCTTCAGTGAAACCAAGTAGCAAAGGTAATTACCACTCGGTTTCTATTACCATCAACGCAACTCATATCGATCAAGTAGAAACCTTATATAAAGAATTAGGTGAACTTGAACTGGTACGTATGGTTCTGTAATCTCTTCTTTTAATCGATAACTTTTTAAAAGCGCCTTTCATTAAGGCGCTTTTTCTTATTCTGCATTTCCTCATTTTTCGCCCTATCTCGGAAAAAAAACATCTCAATCTGGTAGTTCATTTACTGGAGCGTTATACTGCTCTTCACAATTACGCTACAAATGAAGATTTTCACGGTGCAAGACAAAACAATCATTATTCGCCAATTAGGTGTGGAACCCTATTTACCGGTTTCTGATTCTATGCATCAGTTTACGGAAAAACGGGAAAGTCACACACCTGATGAAATATGGCTCGTTCAACATGAACAGGTTTTTACCCAAGGCCAAGCAGGTAAAGCTGAACACTTATTAAATACGGGCACTATCCCCGTTATTCAATCAGATCGTGGTGGTCAAGTGACTTATCATGGCCCAGGTCAACAAGTGATGTATGTTTTAATTGATTTAAAACGCAATCATATAGGTGTTCGTCAATTAGTCACTGCGCTTGAAAACACGGTTATTGATACGCTGGCAGAGTTTAATGTAGAAGCTTATGCTCGCGCTGATGCACCCGGCGTTTACGTAAAGGGCGATAAAATTTGCTCTTTGGGATTACGCATTCGTAAAGGTTGCTCCTTTCATGGGCTAGCGCTCAATATCGATATGGATTTATCCCCTTTTGCACGAATAAATCCTTGTGGTTATTCTGATCTAAAAATGACACAGTTAATTGATTTTGCACCGAATACGACAACGACACAGGTAGCACCGTTATTAGTTAAGCATTTTTGTACACAACTAGGATTTCAACCACAGCAATAAAAATGCTATAATTTTTTTAACATTTGTCATATTTTTTTAAAACCCTGATTACCTCAGTCACATCGTGTTAATCACTCTAGATAACTGGAACTGGCACAATTATGAGTAAACCTATTCAGATGGAACGCGGAGTTAAATATCGCGACGCCGATAAAATGGCACTTATTCCTGTTAAAACAGTCGCTACAGAACGTGAACAACTGCTACGCAAACCTGATTGGATGAAAATAAAGCTACCCGCTGACTCAAGTAAAATTCAGGGTATCAAAGCAGCAATGCGTAAAAATGGTCTTCATTCCGTCTGTGAAGAAGCCTCTTGTCCTAACCTTGCTGAGTGCTTTAACCACGGAACAGCAACCTTTATGATCTTGGGCGCAATCTGTACACGCCGTTGCCCATTCTGCGATGTTGCTCATGGCCGCCCAAATGCTCCCGATCCACAAGAGCCAGAAAAACTCGCTCAAACGATTAAAGATATGGGGCTACGTTACGTCGTAATTACTTCTGTAGACCGCGATGATTTACGTGATGGCGGTGCTCAACATTTTGCTGATTGTATTGCTGCCATTCGTGAAAAAAATCCAACGATCCGTATTGAAACATTAGTTCCTGATTTCCGTGGTCGTATGGATAAAGCACTTGAGATCCTCACGGACACACCACCTGATGTCTTTAACCATAACTTAGAGAACGTTCCTCGTGTTTATCGTCAAGTACGTCCAGGTGCTAACTATCAATGGTCATTGACATTATTAGAGCGTTTTAAACAAGCTCACCCAAACATTCCTACTAAGTCGGGATTAATGGTCGGCCTTGGGGAAACTAACGAAGAAATTATTGACGTTATGCGTGATCTGCGTAAACATGGGGTAACGATGCTGACATTAGGCCAGTATTTACAGCCAAGTCGTCACCATCTTCCTGTTCAACGCTACGTCAGTCCTGACGAGTTTGAGTATATGAAAGAGCAAGCACTTGCAATGGGCTTTACCCATGCAGCTTGTGGGCCGTTTGTTCGCTCGTCTTATCATGCTGATCTTCAAGCTCAAGGGATTGAGGTTAAATAACAATTAATCTCTCATGCTTAATATTGCAATTGCTGTATTTATAGGTGGTGGTTTAGGTAGCGTATTACGCTGGCTGATTAGCTACCGCCTAAACTCTATCTTTCCTCATTTTGCTACTGGCACCTTTATTGCTAACTGTATTGGTGCTTTTATTATTGCCTTTGGTATTGCTTGGTTTAGCAAAGCGCCACATATTGATCCTATTTGGAAAATTATGCTAACTACGGGCTTTTGTGGCGGTCTGACAACATTTTCAACCTTCTCTGTTGAAGTTGTCGCACTCTTGACTGAGGGGAAGATAGGATGGGCATTAAGTACGATGGGCGCTAACTTGGCGGGTTCATTTTTAATGACCGCATTTGCGTTTTGGTTACTACGAGAAATGTAATGCTCGGAATGTAAAAACCCGTTAAAAACAGTTTTTGCTCTAGATACATAAAAACCCGTTAAAAAACGGGTTTTTACTGTCTCAAAGAAGTCGTTAATTAGATAGCGACAACGTTTGCAGCAGATGGCCCTTTCGCGCCGTCAGTAACTTCAAACTCTACTTTTTGACCTTCAGCAAGGGTTTTAAAGCCTTCTGATGTAATAGCGGAAAAGTGTACAAATACATCTTTGCTGCCATCTTCTGGAGTGATAAAACCAAAACCTTTAGTTTCGTTAAACCACTTAACGTTACCTTTTAATTTAGACATCAAGTTTACCTTTAAAATAGAAAATAAACGCAAGCGTTTTGCGTTGGCTATAGTAAAACAAAAATGATGATTCCCTGTCCACAGTCTAGATCACGAAACTCACATTTTTTTTCTGCCAAATGATTAATATTCAGACAAATCCCATGCCTTAACGCATAGTTCACTTAAGAAACAATACTTAATACTTACAATCTGAACTATTCATCAATTTCTACTTTTTCATAGTGAAGTAGCCAACGCTTAATATCTAATCCACCAGTATAGCCGACTAACTTACCGTTATGACCAATAACTCGGTGGCAAGGAATAATTAAAGAAATTGGATTGCGTGAATTTGCCATTCCTACCGCTCTGCAATAATTGATCGAACCTAATGTAAGCGCCAATTTTTTATAACTCCAAATTTCACCATAAGGGATTGTCTGTAATGTCTTCCAAACACGGCTTTGAAATTCAGTTCCTTTCGGCGCTAACGGTACTGAAAACGTCGTGCGTTTACCCACAAAATACTCTTTTAACTGTTGTATACATTGGTTAATCACGGGGCTTGAACTTACAGCAACCTCTTTGTCATTCACAAAATAGAGACTAGTGATCCCTTTTTCATTTGCAGTGATAGAGATATAGGGTTTTGGAAAGCCTTTAGGTGTATCCAGATAGTCTTGGTACATAATGTTTTCTCTGCTGATTTGTCTTTAGCAACAAGATTAAATCATGCTTGATTGATAAAGCAATCATCTAATTACTCGTATATCTAATAAAAATTGATCAATCGAGCGATCTAAAAATAAAATTAATGCACTAACTGTTTAATTTTAATGATAATCATTATCAAAAATAAAAATCACCATATATTGTGTGGTTGAAAATAAATAACTCTATATATAGTATTTAGGCACTTCTCATTATGGATGTGAAAACAGACGCATCCATATTTTTATAAGGGTTATTTTTATGTCTGTTATCCTCTATACCAAACCGAATTGCGTTCAATGCAGCGCCACAGAACGCGCCTTAAAACAGAAAAACATTCCGTTTGTTGCAGTTGATCTCACCAAAGATACGCAAGCCCTCGCACACATTGTTTCTATGGGATATCGCCAAGTACCTGTTGTGGTTCACGGTGAACAACATTGGTCGGGTTTTTGCCCTGATAAAATCAGACAGATCACGCTCTAAAGGAGCATCTCATGCAAACTGCACCTTTGATCTATTTTTCAAGCCGCTCTGAAAACTGCCATCGTTTTGTACAAAAGCTCAATTTAAAGGCAACCAGAATTTTTGAAGATGAAACATTGCTTGCAACGCAACCTTTTGTGTTGCTTTGCCCTACTTATGGCGGAGGTGGTGCTAAAGGTGCAGTGCCTAAAGCGGTTATTCAGTTTTTAAATATGCCTGAAAATCGTCAATTAATACGTGGGGTCATTGCTTCTGGAAATACTAACTTTGGCACAGCTTACGGATTAGCGGGCGATATTATCGCACAAAAATGCCAAATCCCTTTTTTATATCGATTTGAATTGTTAGGCACGCCAGAAGATGTCCATCGCGTAAAAACAGGTTTAAACACGTTTTGGTCAAGCCTTACAGATCAATGCGTCACGAGATAATTAACATGACACAATCAACAGAACAACGAGATTATCATGCATTGAATGCCATGCTAAATCTCTATGATGAGCAAGGTAATATTCAGTTTGATAAAGACAAATTAGCAACACATCATTTTTTTCGTCAGCATGTAAATCAAAATACGGTATTTTTTCATGATCTAAGAGAAAAATTAGAGTTCTTAGTCCAACAACACTATTACGAAGCCCAAGTGTTAGAACAGTATGAATTTGCCTTTATCAAACAGCTATTCAAACATGCTTATAGCAAAAAGTTTCGTTTTCAATCTTTCCTTGGCGCTTTTAAGTATTATACCAGTTACACCTTAAAAACGTTTGATGGAGAACGCTATCTTGAGCGCTACGAAGATCGCGTTTGTATGGTGGCGCTCACACTTGCACAAGGCGATACTGATCTTGCCATTCATCTTGTCGATGAAATCATTAGTGGTCGTTTTCAACCCGCAACACCGACTTTTTTAAACTGTGGAAAACAGCAACGCGGTGAATTGGTTTCCTGCTTTCTACTGCGTATAGAAGATAATATGGAGTCTATCGGTCGATCGGTAAATTCCGCATTACAACTCTCTAAACGTGGCGGTGGCGTTGCATTTTTGCTCACTAATTTACGTGAAGCGGGTGCCCCCATTAAACGTATAGAAAATCAATCTTCTGGCGTTGTTCCTGTTATGAAAATGCTTGAAGATGCGTTTTCCTATGCCAATCAGTTAGGTGCAAGACAAGGCGCTGGCGCTGTTTATCTTCATGCTCATCATCCGGATATTTACCATTTTCTTGATACAAAAAGAGAAAATGCGGATGAAAAAGTCCGAATAAAAACCCTTTCTTTAGGCGTTGTTATCCCTGATATCACATTTGAATTAGCGAAACGCAATGAAGATATGTATCTCTTCTCACCTTATGATGTAGAGCGTGTTTATGGGGTACCTATGTCAGAGCTCAGTATTAGTGAAAAATACAGCGAAATGGTGAATAACGCGCAAATTCGTAAGAAAAAAATTAAAGCGAGAGAATTTTTCCAAACACTTGCCGAAATTCAATTTGAATCTGGCTATCCTTATATCATGTTTGAAGATGCAGTAAATCGCGCCAATCCTATCGCTGGTAGAATTAACATGAGCAATCTTTGCTCTGAAATTTTACAAGTGAATAGCGCAAGTGAATATCACCCTGACTTAAGTTATCGCCATATCGGCCATGACATCAGTTGTAACTTAGGTTCTATGAATATTGCAATGGCAATGGACTCACCTAACTTTGCACATACGGTCAATACTGCAATTAGGGCATTAAGCAATGTCTCTGAAATGACGAAAATTGAGTCTGTTCCTTCTATCGAAAAAGGTAATCTCGCTTCTCATGCCATTGGTTTAGGGCAAATGAATTTACATGGCTACTTAGCGCGTGAAGGGATTTATTACGGCTCTGAAGAAGCGTTAGATTTTACTAACCTCTATTTTTATACCGTTACTTACTATGCGTTATTAGCTTCAAATCAATTGGCTATTGAGAAAAAACAGCATTTTAAAGGCTTTGAAAATTCAAAATATGCAACGGGTGAATATTTTAATAAATATCTATCACAACAATGGTTACCCAAAACTCAAAAAGTGAACCAGTTATTTAGTCAATCCAATGTTCATATTCCAACACAGGAAGATTGGCAGGCTCTCAAGCAATCGATTATGACGCATGGGATCTATAACCAAAACTTACAAGCGATACCCCCAACAGGATCTATTTCCTATATCAACCACTCTACATCGAGCATTCATCCTATTGCCGCGCCAATAGAAATTAGAAAAGAAGGTAAGATTGGGCGAGTTTATTACCCAGCCCCCTTTATGACCAATGAAAATCGTCAATATTATCAAGATGCATATGAAATTGGGGCTGAAAAAATTATCGATACCTATGCAGAGGCTTCTCAACATATCGATCAAGGCTTATCGCTCACATTATTCTTTTCTGATGAAGCAACAACCCGAGATATTAACAAAGCACAAATATACGCATGGCGTAAAGGTATTAAAACCTTGTATTACATTCGTATCCGGCAATCTGCATTAGCAGGTACTGAAATCAAAGGCTGTGTTTCGTGTGCACTTTAATAATAACAATAAGGAGAACATAGCATGTCATCACCTTTACTAAGCCACGTTAATGCGATTAATTGGAATCGTATTGAAGATGAAAAAGACTTAGAAGTTTGGAATCGTTTAACCATGAATTTTTGGTTACCTGAAAAAATTCCACTCTCTAATGACATTCCCTCATGGAACACGCTGACTCAAGCTGAAAAACAACTGACAATCCGTGTTTTCACGGGGCTAACTTTACTTGATACGATCCAAAATACCGTAGGCGCACCGACTTTAATGCCTGATGCACTCACGCCTCATGAAGAAGCGGTGTTATCTAATATCTGTTTTATGGAAGCGGTTCATGCTCGCTCTTACAGTTCAATATTTTCTACACTTTGCTTAACAACCGATGTTGATGAAGCATACCGTTGGAGTGAGGAAAATCCTTACTTACAAAAGAAAGCCGAAATTATTTTACGTTATTATCAAGATGAAGATCCTTTAAAGAAAAAAATCGCCAGCGTCTTTTTAGAATCCTTTCTATTTTATTCAGGATTCTATTTACCAATGTATTGGTCAAGCCGAGGAAAATTAACCAATACTGCCGATTTAATTCGCCTTATTATTAGGGATGAAGCTGTTCATGGTTATTATATTGGCTATAAATTTCAAAATCAGTTATTAAATAAATCAGAATTAGAGAAGCAAGATATTAAAGATTTTGCTTTCTCATTATTATTAGATTTATATGATAATGAAGTGAAATATACTGAAGATCTTTACGACACTGTAGGTTGGACAGAAGATGTCAAAAAATTCCTTCATTATAATGCAAATAAAGCATTAATGAATTTAGGGTATGAGGCTTTATTCCCTAATGAGATAACCAAGGTAAGTCCTGCAATTCTTTCTTCATTGTCACCAGATGCAAATGAAAATCACGATTTCTTCTCTGGTTCAGGTTCATCTTATGTTATTGGAAAAACCATTAATACTGAAGACGATGATTGGGATTTTTAAGATTTATTCGCCTAATTGAAGGTAAGAGAAACAACACAATACATTCAATTTAATTATGTATATCACATAAAATATAATACACTGAAAAATATAGATTATTTTTTGGTGTATTTTTATTTGTTTACTAAACAATCTAATTGATTGATTTTTGCCGTTCAATATTGTCAAAAAATCAATTTTTTTCGAATAATTTTAGCCTGTATCACGTAGATAAATCGTATCACAAGATATGAAATATTAATTTAACTAATGTATGTTGATTTTTTTTCATTTAATTTTCATCTCTTTTTCCTCTCTATTTTGATATCAAGCTTTCATTTTTATTGAGATCCTAATCAAATTAACAGTATCTCTAAAAATAAAGTTATTTCAGTAAGTTAGAGGAAAATACATCTTTTAATAAATTTTATTTATTTCACTTTATTTAATTATTAATCATATTAAAAACAAAGAAAATATAACCAAATTATTTAATTAATTATAATTAACATAGGGTTGTCAGACTCAATCATTGTGGTAGGGTATTTCCCTTACTAAAAATCTTATTTAGGAAAAACAACAACACACATTAATTAATATTTAATTTATTCCTTTCAATATTTAAATAGGAAACTATATATTGCATGGCAATTAAACTCGAAGTAAAAAATCTCTACAAGGTATTTGGCGAGCACCCTAAACGCGCTTTTGAATTATTAGATTCTGGTATGAATAAAGATCAGATTTTTGATAAAACAGGGCTTACAGTAGGCGTTCAAAATGCAAATCTGGCAATTGAAGAAGGCGAAATATTTGTCATTATGGGATTATCTGGTTCAGGTAAATCCACTCTAGTCCGCCTTCTCAATCGTCTGATCTCTCCGACAAAAGGAGAGGTGCTTATTGATGGTGAAAATATTGCCACCATGTCGGATAAAGAATTACGACAAGTTCGTCGTAAAAAAATCAGTATGGTGTTTCAGTCATTTGCATTGATGCCTCATATGAATGTGCTTGATAATACTGCATTTGGAATGGATCTCGCTGGGTTAAGCAAAGACGAGCGTTATAAAAAAGCAATGGATGCCTTAGAGCAAGTCAACTTGGGTAGTTACGCAAACTCTTGGCCTGATGAGCTTTCTGGTGGGATGCGTCAACGTATCGGTCTTGCGCGTGCGCTTGCCAATGACCCAGATATTTTGTTAATGGATGAAGCCTTTTCAGCACTTGATCCACTGATCCGCACAGAAATGCAAGATGAGTTATTAAGCTTACAAGGTGATAAACAGCGTACCATTGTGTTTATCTCTCATGATCTGGACGAAGCGATGCGTATTGGTGACCGAATTGCCATTATGCAAGGTGGCGTTGTTGTTCAAACGGGGACACCGGATGAAATACTCAACAACCCAGCAAATGATTATGTGCGTACGTTTTTCCGTGGTGTTGATATTAGCCATGTATTTAGTGCAAAAGATATTGCCAAACGTCGCCCAGAAACCTTACTGCATGTCGCGCCCGGCTTTGGCCCTCGCTCCGCCCTAAAAGTACTCGAAGATGAAGATAGAAATTTTGGCTATCTGATTGAACGGGGAAGAAAATTTGTTGGCATCGTTTCCGTTACATCTCTTGAAGACGCACTTAAAAATAAACAACCTATTGAGTCAGCTATTTTACCTGAGCCTTGTGCCATTAATGGTGATACGCCATTAAACGAGTTGATTTCAACTGTTGCGCAATCTCCCTGTGCAATTCCTGTAATTGATGAAAAAAACCGTTATATCGGCTTAATTTCTAAAGGAATGTTACTACAAGCACTGGATAAGGAGACACCAAATGAGTAATACAACAGATCAAGATACGGCCTTGGATACAAAGATCCAAGAAGCGACACCAAACGAGACAACACAAGAGACAACCAATAACGTAAATGATGATCCTTGGGCAACAGCAGATACTAACGCAACAGAAAGCGACCCTTGGAGTAGTGCTGACAGTTCATCAACCGATGCCGACCCATGGGGTGCGGGTAGTGGTACTGAAAATATCGATACCTCATCCACTGGCAGTGATTGGCTAGATGCCTCACCGACGGATGTTGCACCCGATTCATTCAATCTAATGGATCCGTTTCACCATACACTGATCCCTTTAGATTCATGGGTTACCGATGCTATTGACTGGATTGTGTTGCACTTTCGTCCGGTTTTCCAAGGTATTCGTGTACCCGTTGATTTGGTATTAAGTGGTTTTGAAAATTTCTTAACCTCCATGCCGGCACCTATCGCCATTATGCTGTTTTCTCTGATTGCATGGCAGCTTTCTGGCAAAGCCATGGGCGTCGCTTCTTTTATCTCATTAATATTAATTGGTGCGATTGGTGCTTGGTCTGAAGCCATGGTTACCCTTGCTTTGGTACTCACTTCATTACTGTTTTGTCTTATTATCGGGCTTCCATTAGGAATATGGCTAGCTAACAGTGATAGAGCATCCAAAATTGTTCGGCCTTTACTGGATGCGATGCAGACAACACCAGCGTTTGTCTACTTAGTTCCTATCGTCATGTTATTTGGTATTGGTAACGTACCCGGCGTTGTGGTCACCATTATTTTTGCCTTACCGCCAATTGTCAGATTGACCATTTTAGGGATCAAACAAGTTCCTGAAGATTTAATTGAAGCAGCACAATCCTTTGGTGCAAATCCTCGCCAAATGCTGTTTAAAGTACAATTACCGCTCGCCATGCCAACGATTATGGCAGGTGTAAACCAAACTCTGATGTTAGCGCTTTCAATGGTTGTTATTGCATCAATGATAGCCGTTGGTGGACTAGGACAAATGGTATTACGTGGTATAGGTCGTCTTGATATGGGACTTGCTGCCGTTGGGGGCGCAGGTATTGTTATTCTCGCCATTATCCTTGACCGATTAACACAGTCTTTAGGTCAAAACAGCCGTCATAAAGGCAATCGATGCTGGTATATGACAGGACCTATCGGCTTAATTTGCCAACTTTTTGGCAAAAAAGCATCGTAATAAATATTTTCAGTATTTATTAAAAATAAGTATTGGAAATTAATAAAGAACATCACGTTCAATCAATATAAGAAATAGAAGCGACAGTTCGCTGTCGCTATTTATCTCTTACCATCACAACAGAAGGAAAAACTATGCGTAATCCAGTTATCTGGGCAACAGTATTGTCCGCCACACTGATAAGCACTCAGTTATCCGCTGCTGATTTACCTGGAAAAGGGATTTCGGTTCAACCCGTGCAAAGTACGATTTCTGAAGAAACCTTTCAAACTTTAATCGTCAACAAAGCACTAGAACAATTAGGTTACACTGTTCAGCCAATTAAAGAAGTTGACTATAACGTGGCTTACTCCTCTATCGCCAATGGTGATGCTACCTTTATGGCCGTCAGTTGGGTTCCTCTTCATAATTCACAATATGCAGCGGCGGGAGGTGATAATACCTTTTATCGTAAAGGGGATTATGTCGTTAATGCCGCTCAAGGTTATTTGATTGATAAAAAAACGGCAGAGCAATATAACATTACGAATATTGAGCAATTAAAAGATCCTAAAATTGCCAAATTATTCGATGCCAATGGTGATGGCAAAGCGGATTTAACGGGTTGTAATCCGGGATGGGGTTGTGAAGAAGCCATCAACAATCACTTAAAAGCCTATGGATTAGAAAAATCTGTTACACATAACCAAGGCAATTACGCAGCAATGATGGCAGATACCATTACTCGCTATAAAGAAGGCAAACCCATTTTTTATTACACATGGACGCCTTACTGGATAAGTGATGTATTAAAACCGGGTAAAGATGTTGTTTGGTTACAAGTGCCCTTCTCTTCATTGCCGGGTGATGACAAAACCGATACCACATTAGCAAATGGGAAAAACTATGGCTTCCCGCCAAGTACCATGCATATTGCAGCAAATAAAAAATGGGCTGAAGAAAACCCTGCTGCGGCAAAACTCTTTGAAGTCATGAAAGTGTCTGTTGCCGATATTAATGCGCAAAACTTACGTATGCATAATGGTCAAAAATCACAGGCAGATATTGAACGTCATGCGAATGCTTGGATCAAAGCGCATCAAAAAACCTTTGATGGTTGGATTGAACAAGCCCAAGCTGCTGCAAAGTAATCAATAAATGGTCTTAATTTAAGATTATCACAAAGCAGGTCACACTATTGTGGCCTGTTTTTATTTATAAAAAACTAAAATGATATGTAATTAAACAAAACGAATTTATATAAAAATTAAAAGATCTTAATCTACTTTATTATTAAGATTATTCTTTTTATTTAAGGTAAAAATAGACCTGTCTTTCATTCCCTCATTTCTTCAATTATGATTATCCTTTTCTCCAGTTGCCATTTCGGCATTCTCATTTTTATATTTATTATTTTAGATAAGGAATAAACTGTGTCTTACACTAACAAACCAGTACCTGAAGAAATTAAACGTTGGAACTGGGGTGCTTTCATGTTTAATATTATTTGGGGTTTTGGTAATAAATCCTATCTTCCATTATTAGCACTTGTTCCTTTACTGAATCTAGTTTGGATTTTTGTCTGTGGTATAAAAGGAAATGAGTGGGCTTGGAAAAATGGTGATTACGATTCTGTTGAAACCTTTATGAAAGTGCAAGAAACATGGAACAGAGCGGGCTTTATTTACTTTATTATTAGTATCGTTATGGCTGTTCTTTTCTTTATTTTCTTCTTCACTACCATGATGGCAATGATTGCAACTTCTGCATCATACGGTTATTAATTCAATATATTGAGTATTGAACTCTTAATGACAATAAACCCCATAATATCTATGGGGTTTATTTGTTTAAACAACCAAAGATTTTCAGTAATATTAGAAACGTTTTACCACTGTAAATCGATAATCACGTCCTACACCTGAAACTGATTCACCTAAATATGGATAATAATCACGGTTGAATAAATTTGCGATCGTAAAGCGAACCTCAGTATTATCTATAAAAGAAGGTTCCCAATTCGCAAATAAACCGTGGATTGCATAACCTTTACTTTTTGGTAATGACCAATAGCCAGCATCAGGATCAGCATCCATTGGTGAACGGCGTTGAGCACCAATAAAATCGCCCGTCCATCCCATATTGACATTAATACTTGGTACTTTTATGCCAAGGGTCGCATGTAAAGCGTCAGGTTGGATCTCCGCAATCCATGTTTTTTGCCCAAACCACGGATCACGCGGTGATTGATCTCGTTTCCCTTTCATTGTTGAATACGCTAAACGACCGAATACATTAGGGCTATTATAAAAAGCTTCAATTTCCAATCCTTGAATATGATAACCCGGTAAATTACGGTAATTACCAATTGAAGGCGGACAATTTCCATTATGTCCATCTACCTTTTGGCTTTCACAATAGACACCGCGGCGACGGAAGATTTCGTCTTTACCACGAGTATCAAACAGTGTTGTTCTTAACTGCAGTTGGTCTTCTTGTTGAATAACACTTTCAAAGTCGGCAATTGCGCCAATTCGTGCCGCTCTTACTGTTTCTTTATCTAGATGGCGACTTGTTCCCGTTAACCTTGAAACACTTCCTTGAACTTCATACTGCTCATCAATCAATGGCGCTCGCCATGTATAAGTTAGATCACCAAAAAATCTGAAATTCTGGTTCATTTTCCATAATAAACCTAAATGGGGTGTTGCCCCGCGATAAGTCACATCAGAATAATCATGACCATAATAGGGATCAGGATCTTGATAAGCGATAGCTCGACTTCCTTTGCCTTGATTTTTAACAATATCGTAGCGAACGCCCGGTGTTATCGTCAGATTTCTATAACTTATCGAATCTTGAAGATAGAAACTGGTCGTCGTTTGCGTACCTTCTGGCATATAAGGTGGCGCATAATATCCATAGTTATAATTTGGATTTTTAGCTTTATCACGAGTAAACATTAAGACATCACGATCATTTCGATGCCAACGTGTTCCCACTAATACCTTATGCTCTAAAGCACCTTGCATAACCGTGCTTTCATTTTTAATTTCAATTTGATGATTTCGATAATCTACCCAACTTTGATTTCCCATGCTGCTACTAAAATAGGAGCTTGCTGTTTCAGGGCGACTATCGTTTTGCTTGGTTTTTGAATAACCGTAGGTGAGCGTTAAATTAATTAAATCAGAATCAGTTGGCTGAATATTCCATTTCACACTAAAGGTGTCATCTTTTTGATCACGATAAACTAATTTACGTTTCATCGCCGCATCAAAACCGTATTTATCCACTTCAGCTTGAGTCGGTTTAGCTAACTCATCACGTTTAGCTGCCCAAGGCGTCCAACCATCACTTTCTGATCGTGATGCTGATAACGTTAATGTTTGAGCTTCAGTTAAATAGATATTCGTTTTAATTAAAAAAGAATCTTGGTCTGATTGTGAATAACCAAATTTAGTGCCGTCAGGGCGTCGCAGATCATCACTTTCACGACGGTTAAAATAGAATAACCCATCGGCTTGCCCATCAAGTAATTTACCGTATACCGCACCGCTATAACGATTTTGTCTATCGTTGGTATGGTGACCATATTTTAAAAACATCCCAATATTCTGATCGGGTAATAATAAGTCATCGGGATCTTTGGTTTCTATTCTCACAGAACCACCAAACCCGCCATTCCCTTGAGTGATATTATGAGGCCCTTTATCAACATCAATACGACGTATTAATTCAGGATCAATAAAAATTGAGCCTTGACGATATTTCTCAAAGGTTTTAGGCGTACCATCGAGAGTGATTTTAATATCTTCAGGATTCCCCATCCCCCAGATATTTAATGTTTGACCACCGGGTCTTGGTGAGCCCGATGATGAAATTCCGGGTAATTTATCCACCAACTCGGCAATATTATTAGGCTGAATTCTGTCGATATCTTTTAATGTCAGAACAGTACTTCCCGCATCAACGCTCGAATTAAGCTCACCTGATACATAGATGGGTTCAATAATAATCTTTTCATGCAATTTGGGTTGTACTGGACTTTCTGACTTTGTCGATGTCGTTATTTCTGGTTTTACACTTTCAGTTGCATAGCTATTTAACGAAGTGAGTGAAGTCAATAATAATGCTATCGCTGATGACGAAAATGAAAATATCCCAATTCCCTGACGATAAGCATCATTTTTTGCTAAGAAATGGATCATAATAGTAGTATCTTTTTGTATGGTTATTAGTTTGATAGATAATTAGAGCTGTAACTAACAGCGACAATTATGATAATGATAATAATTATCATTATCTAGCTTTTTTGCATTTATCACTCAATACAGATAACTACACTATTGACACCCCATTATTAGATTTAAATTTCATATAAAACAATATTTTTAATAAATTAAACTAATTTCATTAGTTATTATAAGGTTTTTTAATATTCCTTATTTTCATTTCCCCCCATTTAATTCTCTAATTATAATTACCTACATATTACTAAAGAAAATTTAATCATTCTTAAAGTAAAAACAATAAAGCAGACACGGAACAGTCTGATAATTACAATTTTACGTATCTTACTTTGCCTTTATTTCGATCGCTAACTAATTATTAACTCAAGTAAATTTCAAATATCCATTTTATGTTTAAATCATAAATAAATTAAACCATTGAAATAAAGATATTCAATGAGATAAAAATCAGCTAATAATAAAATAATAATAATGAGGTAATATACGCACTTTTGAACACAAGGATGCGTCATGACAATTTATGACCTAAAACCCAAATTTCAATCTCTATTGCGCCCTTATGTAGAGCAGTTATTCGCAAAAGGGATCACAGCAAATCAGGTCACACTTTCTGCCTTACTGTTATCCATTGTCGTTGGTGGATTACTTTTGCTTTATCCCTACCCGCGTTTATTTTTATTACTCCCTTTTGTTCTCTTTTTTCGTATGGCGCTTAATGCCATAGATGGCATGCTTGCACGAGAACATAATCAAAAAAGCGCACTTGGCGCGATATTAAACGAAGCCAGCGATGTTATTTCAGACATTGCACTCTATCTACCTTTTGCTTTTATTTTTCCACAGGCCTACTGGTGGATTATGCTGGCACTTTTTTTAATGATAATGACTGAGTTTTTAGGCGTTCTTGCCCAAACTATTCATGCTTCTCGTCGTTATGATGGCCCGATGGGGAAAAGTGATAGAGCCTTTATTTTCGGTGCTATTGCATTTTTTATCGGATTATTCCCCTCACTGACATTATCAGAAAACACGCATTATCTTTTTATTATTATTAATTTATTACTTTTGTTGACTTGTTATCACCGAATTCATCGCGCACTAAAAGAAGCAACGATGACAGATAAAGATAAGGATACATCGT
Source organism: Proteus alimentorum (assembly GCF_002607735.1). Lineage (GTDB taxonomy): Bacteria > Pseudomonadota > Gammaproteobacteria > Enterobacterales > Enterobacteriaceae > Proteus > Proteus alimentorum. The sequence goes on along the minus strand of NZ_NBVR01000036.1, from coordinate 17,080 downwards.
TATGAATCAACAACCGCAATATCAAACTCAAAGGAATATGATTGAGTCTGAATTTACCACCAGCGATAAAACACCATTGTATTATCGCCATTGGCCTGCTCAAATTACCACTGAGCCAAAAGCAATTATTTTATTTCACCGAGGTCATGAACACTCAGGTCGTGTTTCTCATCTCGTTGATGAGTTAGACCTACCTGATTTTTCAATGTTTGCTTGGGATGCCCGTGGACATGGTAAAAATGAAGGCGCTCGCGGTTATAGCCCATCAATGGGAACATCAATAAAAGATATCGACGAATTCGTTCATTACGTTTCTTCTAACTATGATATTCCAATGGAGAATATTCTGGTTGTTGGCCAAAGTGTAGGTGCCGTTTTAGTGACAGGTTGGGTACACGATTACGCGCCAAAAATCCGCGGTATGGTGCTAGCATCTCCTGCATTTAAAGTGAAATTATATGTTCCATTTGCACGCACTGGCCTTGCCTTAATGCAAAAAATTCGCGGCCTTTTTTACGTCAATTCGTATGTAAAAGCCAAGTACTTAACCCATGACCCAAGTCGTATCGACTCTTTTAATCAAGATGCACTGATCACTCGCCCTATTGCCGTCAATATTTTATTAGAGCTTTATAAAACGGCAGATCGTGTTGTTGAAGATGCAAGTGCGATTACGTTACCAACACAATTATTTATTTCAGGTAATGATCATGTGGTTCACGCCAAGCCGCAACATCTTTTCTATGAACGGTTAAATACATCTATCAAAGAAAAGCATGTCTTACCGGGCTTTTATCACGATACCTTAGGTGAGAAAGACAGAATTATCCCTATCAACAAAATGCGCAGTTTTATTGAAACCTTATTTGCACAACCACTTTATCAACATGATTACCAGCATGAAGATATTTGGAGCCACAGTGCGGATGTTTATCGCGCATTACAGACCCCTCTTCCTAAATATTGTCCAAAAAGACTTTATTATACAGTGCTTGGCCGTTCTATGAGTACGTTAGGCAAAGCGTCTGAAGGTGTTGCTTTGGGCTACGATAAAGGCTTTGATTCCGGCTCGACGCTGGATTATGTCTACCGTAATCAGCCCCAAGGGAAAGGATTATTTGGCCGTGTTGTTGATAGGCAGTATTTAAATAGTATTGGTTGGCAAGGTATTCGCCAACGTAAAATCAATATTGAAAATACGATCCGCTACGCAATTCGCCAATTAATACAAAATAATATGCCAGTGCATATTATGGATATTGCAGCAGGACAAGGGCGCTATATTTTTGATGCTGTTAATGATTATGGTAAGGTCGATTCAATTTTAATGCGTGATTATAGCGCCATTAATGTTGAACAAGGCAAAATTGCAATTAAAGAACGTCATTTAGAAGATAAAGTACGTTTTGAAGAAGGTAACGCTTTTGATGCTGAAAGCTTGAGTGCGGTTTCGCCTTCACCAACTTTAGGTATTGTCAGTGGACTCTATGAATTATTCCCTGAAAATCATCTGCTAAAAGAGTCTTTAAAAGGACTATCTCAGGCCATACCAAGTGGCGGCTTACTGATTTATACCTGTCAACCTTGGCACCCTCAGCTTGAAATGATTGCGCGTGTATTACCTAGTCACCAGAATGGGCAACCTTGGATCATGCGTTGCCGTAGCCAAGGTGAAATGGATGCTTTAGTTAATGAAGCTGGTTTTGAGAAGTTAGATCAACAGATTGATCATTGGGGTATTTTTAGTGTATCGATAGCAAAACGTCGCTAACGAATGCACCATCAATAACCAATCTATCGCTATATGGCAACATTTAGCGATAGTTTTAATTTATTGTAAAAAATAGAAACATAAACAAAGAAAGGAATTTTAGTATGGGTGGAACCCAACTCACTCAAATAACATCATCGAGAAAACGTATCTGGCTTGCAGGTATTGTATGGCTGTTGTTTCTTGCCCCATTTTTCTATTTAACTTATATGCAAGTTAACACTTATACTTCCACTTTATCTGATGTTCCTTCTTTTGTTTATTCGTGGGAAAAAGCGATCCCTTTTTTACCTTGGACAATCATTCCTTATTGGAGTGTGAATATTGCCTATGGTATTTCACTAATTATTTGCACAACGTTAAGAGAACAATTTATACATGGGTTACGCTTAATTACGGCCTCTCTTATTGCTTGTGCTGGTTTTTTATTATTCCCTTTAAAATTTAGTTTTCTTCGCCCAACAACAGAAGGATTTTCTGGTTGGTTATTCACCCAATTAGAAGGTTTCGATTTACCTTATAACCAAGCGCCTTCATTGCACATTATCTTATTGTGGATACTTTGGTTACGTTTTCGCGCACATACACCGAAATCATGGCTGTGGTTTTTAAATTTATGGTCATTGCTTATTGCTGTTTCTGTACTGACAACGTGGCAACACCACTTTATTGATATTATTACGGGCTTTGGCGTTGGCGTATTTATCTGTTATTTGTTACCCATAAACTCCCATTGGAAATGGCATTTTACAGGTAGCAAACGCAGTTTACGTATTGGTAAAAACTATGCGTTATCCGCAATAGTGTTTTATCTGTTATCTTTTGGCTTACAAGGTTTCTTTTGGATCTTTCTCTGGCCGGCAATCACATTAACTTTTGTAACTTTGGGCTATTTAGGGGCAGGAGCTTCTATTTTTCAAAAAAATGCACAAGGTGAAATCCCTCTTTCTGCACAGATAATCCTATTGCCTTATCGCTTTTTTGCTTGGTGTACTTATCGCTATTATTTAACTCGTTGCCAAACACCCAGTTTAGTGACTGAAGGTATTTTATTAGGTGGGCGCCCACTTTATAAATTAAAAGCAAACGCAGTCTTTGATTTAACCTGTGAATGGCCAAGAAACAAATTTAGCCAAAATCAGCTTTATTTAGCGCAACCTCAAATCGATTTATTACCATTATCTCCTGATGATATCAGCAAAGCCATGTTGTCCATGGAACAACTTAGCCAAGTAGGGACTGTTTATATTCATTGCAAATTAGGCTATTCGCGCAGTGCCACTATTGCGGTTGCATGGCTAGTTTACAATGGCACAGTAGATACTTTGGAAAATGCAATAAAACAGGTGTATCAAACACGCCCTCAAGTGATTTTAAATCCAGAAACACAAGAGGCATTACAAATTTGGTATTCACGTTTCCAACAAAATAGATAACGAGATAACTATGCTGACAACAAAAACGAGCGGTAAAGTGATGGTCTCTTTCACTCAAAGTTGGCGCTATTTACTGCTGTTATCACTGTTACCTTATATAAGCACATGGCCTGTGTTTAGCCTTCATTTTCACAATAAATTGGCTTTTTTTGTTGCTTCTCTTTTATTTTTATTTACGCAATATCACCTGTTTCGTTTATGGCTTGATAGCCATTTTTTTCAGGCTCTTTATCGCTATCAAGACGATGTTAGCTTCGATGAAAGCCTCTCTACGTTATTTCCTAAACGTCCCAAAAAACAGACGATGGAAGCCCGCTGGCTAGGAACTAAACGTCTGTTTTCTTTTGCTGTGATTGGTGTTTCAGTTCAGTGGATAGTGTGTTTGACGATGATCTTTTTTACACTTTTTAGTTATTAATAAGCTAAAGACAGTGTTTATTCATCTTATAAAACAATATGTTACAATAATAAACTCTAAGGGCTTATATCAAATTAATTGAACATCTCTATCACAGTAATTCTTTTCTCAAAAAAATGACTCATGTTACTATCATTTACCTTACAAATAATTTGTTATGAGTATTATGGAAAACACCGCACCACAAACATCACTAAGCAAAGGCCTTATTTTACTCATGGCGGTTGCCACAGGTATGGTTGTTGCCAGTAACTACTACGCACAACCTCTGCTTGATTCAATTGCAAACTATTTCCACATATCTGCTACTTTAGCTGGATTTATTGTCACCACTGCGCAATTAAGTTATGCCGTAGGATTAATGCTACTAGTACCTCTTGGCGATATTTTTGAACGTCGCTCACTTATTATTACCATGACATTAATTTCAGCGAGTGGCCTATTAATTACCGCTATGGCACCTAATATTTGGGTGATGTTAATAGGAACTGCGCTCTCAGGTATGTTCTCCGTTGTCGCTCAAATTCTTGTTCCTTTTGCTGCAACACTTGCCGCGCCACATCAACGAGGAAAGGCAGTAGGAACGATTATGAGTGGCCTTTTACTCGGGATCTTACTGGCAAGAACCGCATCTGGGTTAATGGCGTCATTTACTAATTGGCAGGGTATTTTCTGGGTAGCGAGTATTTTTCTTGCGATTTTAGCAATCACTTTATGGCGCTGTTTACCCACTTATAAAAGTAAAACAGACTTAAATTATTTCCAATTGCTAGGTTCTATTTTCAAATTATTTGCAACAACTCCCGTATTAAGAACTCGCTCATTAGTGGGTGCACTTATTTTTGCTCACTTTGGTTTATTGTGGACCTCAATGGCCTTTTTATTGGCATCCGCTCCTTTTAATTACTCGGATGCTGTGATTGGTTTATTTGGTCTTGTCGGTGCTGCAGGTGCATTAATGGCCGGTAAAGCAGGTGTATTAGTTGATAAAGGGAAAGGTAAGAAAACCACGACAGTCGGATTAATCCTCCTCTTTCTTTCTTGGGGATTTATTATTATTGCACCTTATTATCACTGGATTGGGCTCATTAGCTTTATTATTGGCGTTGTCCTGCTAGACTTAGCTGTTCAGGGTGTTCATGTCACCAATCAGAGCACCATATACCGTATTTTACCTGATGCAAGAAACCGCCTGACTGCCGCTTATATGACAAGCTATTTTATCGGTGGTGCATTAGGATCTTTACTATCAGGCTATGCTTATCATCAATATGGATGGACAGGCGTTTCTATCGCTGGATTAGTCATTGGTGTTATCGGTCTTATTGTTTGGTTTTTAGGTTATAAAAATGATCCAATAATCCACGCTGAATAATTTTTAGACCCAAGGATGGGTTATATTATTTTTTCAACCCCACGCCAATCAGAATAAAATATGAATGTTTTAACAGCGTGATTACTATTAATGTATATCATCATCTCATTCTTTATTAAGAAAATTATATCAATCTCCCCAATAAAGCACTATATAAATTATTTCACTACGATACTATAAACATAACAAGCATTGGCAGTAGTAATAAATTTATTACGTGTTTTATCGTAAAAAATGATCCCTTTTTTCGCAAATAGACTACTATTCATTGTCAGATAAGTGATAAATTGATTTTATTAACTTATTGCAAAGAGATAAGTACCTATCCTTTTTTTGTGTTATCATTCAGAAAATTTATGAATCAGGTAACATAATCAAAAAAACATAGTGACTATAAATAATTAAAATTGCTAAATTGTGTGTTTAATATACCATTTAACATGTTGATAACAGCATTATCCTAATTTTCGAAACTAACAAGGTGTCTAAAAATGGAAAGCTCATTTACGCCAACAGAAGAATTACTAAACACTCGCGCTACACAACAGAAATCGCTTAACAAAGATATTCCTTATCAAGAAATTTTGTTAACTCGCCTTTCTATGCATGTTCAAAGCAAACTTCTTGAAAGTCGTAATAATATGTTGAAGTCTCAGGGTATTAACGAGACATTATTTATGGCACTAATGATTTTAGATACGACAGAAAATCGTAGTATTCAACCATCAGAATTAAGTGCAGCTTTAGGCTCTTCAAGAACCAATGCAACGCGTATTGCTGATGAGCTTGAAAAGCAAGGTTGGATCGAACGCCGTGAAAGTCATAATGACCGCCGTTGTTTGCATCTCCATTTAACTGATGCAGGTGAAGAGTTTTTAAATAGCTTATTACCACCGCAACATCAGTGTCTAAAAAAAATCTGGTCGGTATTAGATCAATCTGAACAAAGACAGCTTGAAACACTAATGCGTAAGTTATTATTACAATTAGATACTTTGGCTGAAAAAGGTTGTGAATAAGTCGCATAATAAATAGTTTTATTGATCTAATCCTATTTACGCCATAAATCGGCAAACATACTTACCCATTAGCATTTATAATTTACCTTCACGCTAATAATTATTCTAAGATTGACTTTATAATTATGTTTCCAGTTTGAATACTGGAAACATATCTAATGATGTTTTTCTGGTTTATGGAGATCTTCTAAATGAGTGTTAATGAGGAAAATATCCCCCCTCAGGCTCCCATTCGCAATAAAAAACGAACTCGCCGAAATGTTCTACTGCTGCTAACTATCCTATTTATTGTTGCTGGTGCAGCTTACACAGCTTATTGGTTTATGGTGTTAAGACATCATGAAACAACCGATAATGCTTATGTGACTGGCAATCAAATCATGGTGATGCCACAGATTTCTGGTTCTGTTACTACCGTTTATGTGGATAACACCGATTTTGTAAAAGCGGGTGACCCCTTAGTTTTATTAGATTCAAGTGATGAAAAACTAGCATTAGAAAAAGCAAAAACAGCGTTAGCTAATAGTGTTCGCCAAATGCACCAGCAAATTATCAACGGTCGTCAACTAAAAGCAAACATCGTTTTACGTGAAACGGAACTGACTAAATTACAAAATGATCTTCGTCGCCGTGAAGTTTTAGGCGAACGTAATGTCATTGGTAAAGAAGAACTTCAACACGCCAGAGAAGCCGTTTCCACCGCAAGAGCGGCTTTAGAAGTTGCAAAAGAGCAATATAATGCTAATCAAGCAATTATTTTAAACACACCTATTGCAAAACAACCCTCTGTTTTACAAGCATCGACTGATGTTCGTAATGCATGGCTTACCTTAGAACGAACTAAAATTTTAAGCCCAACAGATGGCTATATTTCACGTCGTAGCGTTCAGGTTGGTGCACAAGTCTCGCCGGGTAAACCGTTAATGGCCGTTGTTCCTGTAACAGGTATGTGGATTGATGCCAATTTTAAAGAAACCCAGCTCGCCAATATGCGTATTGGTCAACCGGCAAAGATCACAACCGACTTTTACGGCAAAAAAGTCATTTATCACGGTACTGTATTAGGGTTAGATATGGGAACAGGGAGTGCTTTCTCATTATTGCCTGCGCAAAATGCCAGTGGTAACTGGATAAAAGTTGTTCAACGTTTACCCGTTCGTATTTCATTAGATGAAAAAGAATTAGCGGAAAAACCACTGCGTATTGGCCTTTCTTCTGAAGTGACTGTCGATACGATTAACCTTGATGGAAAAGTATTATCACACAGCGAACGCCAAACACCTGCTTACCATACTGATGTTTTAACAATTGATATGTCAGAGATTAATAAACTGATCAATGAAATTATTGAACAAAATGCAGGACAATAAAGGCGAGGTGTAAAGGTGATCAAAGAGCCATTACAAGGAGGAAAACTTGCCTTAATGACCATCGCCCTTGCGTTGGCAACCTTTATGCAAGTTCTCGATTCTACAATCGCTAACGTAGCCATTCCAACTATTGCAGGAAACTTAGGTGCCTCTAACTCACAGGGAACTTGGGTTATTACCTCTTTTGGTGTAGCGAATGCTATTTCTATCCCAATTACAGGTTGGTTAGCAAAACGTATTGGTGAAGTTCGACTCTTTATGTGGTCAACGGCACTTTTTGCGCTAACCTCTTGGCTTTGTGGTATTTCACAAAGCCTTGAAATGCTTATTTTCTTTCGTGTGCTTCAAGGTTTAGTTGCCGGACCGCTTATTCCTTTATCACAAAGTTTGTTATTGAATAACTATCCACCCGCAAAACGAAATATGGCACTTGCGCTATGGTCAGTGACCATTGTTGTTGCCCCCATTTTAGGGCCTATTTTAGGTGGCTACATCAGTGATAACTATCATTGGGGATGGATATTCTTTATTAACGTTCCATTTGGTGTGTTGATTATTATGTGTATATCAAACACCTTAGCGGGACGCGAAACAAAAACTGAAATTAAACCAATAGATACCATTGGCCTTGTTTTACTCATCGTGGGTATAGGTGCTTTACAAATCATGCTCGATCAGGGTAAAGAGCTCGATTGGTTTAATTCGACAGAAATTATCGTCCTCACCATAGTGGCGGTGGTTGCACTTAGCTTCTTAATTGTTTGGGAGTTAACAGACGATCATCCAGTGATAGACCTTTCACTCTTTAAGAGTCGAAACTTTACCATTGGTTGTGTCACGCTCAGCCTCGCCTATATGATCTATTTTGGTACCATTGTTTTACTGCCACTGCTTTTACAAGAAGTCTTTGGTTATACAGCAACATGGGCTGGATTAGCATCAGCATCGGTAGGTTTATTGCCTTTAATTATCACACCGATTATAGGTAAGTTTGGTGGTAAGGTGGATTTACGCTATATCATCAGCTTTAGCTTTATTATGTTTTCTGTGTGTTTTTATTGGCGAGCTTATACCTTCGAACCAGGAATGGACTTTGCCACTGTGGCATGGCCTCAATTCTGGCAAGGTTTAGCTGTTGCGTGTTTCTTTATGCCATTAACAACAATGACATTATCTGGATTACCACCAGAGAAAATGGCATCTGCGTCTAGCCTTTCAAACTTCTTAAGAACATTGGCGGGGGCAATTGGCGCATCGTTAACCACAACAATTTGGACACAAAGAGAATCACTTCACCATGAAACCTTTGTAGAAAAAATCAATCCACTCGATCCTGATTCGCAAATGGCGTACCAGCAAATGAATGATCTTGGCCTTTCAAATGAACAAGCATCAGCCTATTTAGCCAAAACCATTACAGAACAGGGATTAATTATCTCAGCCAACGAAATTTTCTGGTTAGCTGCAGGCATTTTCCTAGTGATGATGGTTGTTGTTTGGTTTGCCAAACCGCCTTTCTCGCCAGGTAAATAACTAAACACCAGTAAAAATAAAAATCCCGCTGATTGTTAAATTAACTGAAGTCAGTTCAGTTCAAACAATCCAAGCGGGATTTTTTATATTATTCTTTAAAGCAATAAAGCGATTAGCCTTGGTGCTGACGCCACCATTCTGCTAATAACACACCAGAAGCCACAGAGACATTTAAGCTTTCAACATGCCCAGTACCACCGATGTAAATGCTCATATCACCTTGATTTAAAGTACTTTCACTTAAGCCATCTTTCTCTTGACCTAAGATAAGCACCATTTTCGCTGGTAATTGTGCTTTTGATAATGGCACACTGCCTTTATGGCTTGATGTTGCCACCAGCGTATAACCTGCTTTTTTAAATTTATCTAACGTTTGAGCAAAGTTATCAGCATCAATACCTTGGATATATTCAGCACCACCTTCTGCGGTACGAACAGCAGCACCTGATTCTAATACAGCAGAATCAGGAGAGATAACCCCTTTCACACCAAAGTGCGCACAACTGCGCATAATTGCACCGACATTATGTGGATTCCCCACATCTTCAAGTGCTAATACGCAATCATGTTCAGGTGCATCTTTCAGATAGGTTTCTGCATCATGACCGACACGTTTTTTAATTAAGAAGCACACGCCACCATGGTGATCGGTACGAGCGGCTTTGACCATCTCTTCTTCTTCAACAACGTGATAGGCTTTACGGTTTGCAGCCATCCATTTTAGTGCATCACGAAAACGCGGTGTCACATCTTGTAAAAACCAAGCACGAACAATGGCATCAGGACGATTTTTAAACATTGCCTGACAGGCATTTTCACCATAAATGCGTGTTTCTTCTAAACGCTGACGACGCAACTGCTCAGGATCGATTTGGCTCTTGCCTGTAATGCCATCGTGCTCTTTAATTGCCTCTTCGCCAGCAGGACGAGAAATCGTTTTCCACGGAGAAAAGCTTCCGCCTTCGCTATCGCGAGAAGGTTTTGATTCATTACGTGATGCGCCACGCCCTGAAGGCTTACCTGCACCGCGGTCATCACGACGAGAAAATTTGTTATCACCACGTCTGTTATCGCGATTTTTATCGTCGCGGTTATCACCACGTCTATTATCACGATTTTTGTCGCCACGGTTATCACCGCGTTTGTTATCACGGCTATCACCACGACCATTTTCAGGACGGCGGGATGGTTTTTTAGGTTTATTATCGGCATTGTCCTCACTACGGACATACATCACTTTTACTTTGCCGTTTTTACCTTCATAAGAATCGTTCATTTGTCTCTCCAACTGCAATAGGGGCGCAGATTACATGATAGTTTAGCAACTGTCACCGAGAGAATCACGCAGAGTAAGAGATAAACTTATATCAAAAAATTCTCTCTTTAAAAATAAGATTAGATTTAACTTTTTATTAACAGAAAATAACTGGTATATCAATATGTAAGAGCGCTATTTATAACTAGATTCAACAAAACGGAAAAGTGTATCCATGATCAATTTTTTCCTAACATCATGATTAAATGTGGTTTGGTCTCCATCACTCTGGTTTAAAAAATTTTTTCCTGTATTTTGTAATACTGTTTCTATTGTGGATGTTAAATCAGCTTCTTTTTCATTATTTAATTTATTCAATTCATTTTGTAAACTATCAATATAATTAATCGCAAAAAGGCCACATCCATTAGGTACATTTTTTTGTAAATTATATTCTATATTGAAAGTATGAAATTCTTTTTCCTCTAGTCTAGTTAATAATTTATTGCGATCATCATTTTCTTTTTTGGTTGAGGGTAATGAGTCACATAAAAAACAGCTATCTTTATAAGTAAACAATGCAACCCAATGGTTATTGTTGACTAAAATTACGTGATTTTTTAATTCATCACTTTTTTTGCCACTTTCTATTTTTTTGAGTATTGTTTCATAGTGACCGATATCACATTGATAGGATTGAAATGAAGCCCAAGATTGTAATTCTGATGAAGAGATATAACGATTATTACTGCTTACACTTTCAGTACTATTGGCCAATACACTATCATTACATTTCACATTTAAATAGTTATCAATCGCTGAGATAAAAACATTATTCCCTTTCCCCTGTTGTCCAGCAATCGATTTTCCACAAGCCATCGCACTTAATAAAGGTCGTTCTTTGAAATATTCTTTATCGTCTCTTACTTTTATTTCATAGAGTGATTTAATTAACTCTTTAATATCTCCTCTTATCGAATTATTTAATTTTGAATAAATTAAGTAGAGTTGGTTAGTTGCATATAAACTTATTTTTATATCATCATGAAACATGATATTTACTAAATAATCTAAATCTTTTGAACTTCAATTCCTTACGGAATTAGCGAGTTCATTTATTTGATTTTTAGCAATATCAAGATTGAAGCTCAAACTATCATTATTAAAAAGCTGAATATCAAAGATATCAAATAGATTTTTAATTTCATTATCTTTAATACACTGTTCATTGGCAATAAAAGAAATTGGCGTTATGTTCATAAGTCACCACAAATTATTAAATAATAATAATCCTATTACCATCCCGTAAATTAGCTTTCATAAAAAAAACAACTGATAGTAGACCTTTGGGTATCATGATAATATTCGTTCCTTCCTTATATTTATGATTTTTGGTCTCTCTGTTATGCATGACAATGCAGTCTCTCGACTTCGTCAATATCGGCTTTCAATTTCAACTCGCCCTTTTAAAGCGCGAGGTTTTCGTACAAAACGTTGCACTTTTTGCTTATTACCTGAAAAACAGTGTCTTTGTGACACGATTGTCAATCAACCTGCAAAAAGCCAATTTTGTTTATTGATGTATGATACTGAAGTGATGAAGCCAAGTAATACAGGGAAATTAATTGCCGATGTATTACCAGACACGCAGGCTTTTTTATGGTCCCGAACCACTCCAGAACAAGCCTTACTTGATCTAATCAATACACCGGATAGACAAGCGTATGTAGTCTTCCCTGAAAGCTATGCATCAAGTGAACGTGTTGTATACAACCAACTCCCTGTAAATAGCAAACCACCTTTGTTTATCCTCCTTGATGGCACTTGGAGTGAAGCACGCAAAATGTTTCGCAAAAGCCCTTATCTCAATGAATTGCCTCTCTTTTCTTTAAATGAGACTAGTAAATGTGAGTACATACTTCGCCAAGCAGCAAGAGAAGATCAACATTGTACAGCCGAAGTTGCAGCTTCTATTTTAGAGAATGTCGGTGATATTCAAGCCTCACAACAACTTTTTTCTCATTTTAGTTACTTTCGTCAACAATATTTACTTGGAAAACCAGACCGGAGTCAGGCAAAAGAAGAGCAAATCAGCTACATTGAATAGCAGTTGATAATGAAACGCTGGAGTAAATATGAGCCAACGAGGTCTTGAAGCACTATTACGTCCTAAATCGATTGCAGTGATCGGTGCCTCTGAAAAATTAGGTCGAGCAGGAACCACCATGATGAAGAATTTGCTCAGTGGTGGATTTAACGGTCCAGTGTTTCCGATTAATCCCTCTCGTGGCTCTGTCTCTGGTGTTTTCACTTATCCTTCTATTGACAAGTTACCTCAAGTTCCTGATCTCGCAATTATTTGTACACATCATCGCCGCAACCTTGAGCTACTAAAGCAATTAGGTGGATCGGGTTGTAAAGCCGTGATTGTGCTTTCTGCACAACCGGAACAATTCCAACCAATAAAATTACTTTGTCAGCAATATCATATCCGTTTACTTGGCCCCAATAGTTTGGGGCTTTTAGCACCGTGGCAAGGGGTAAATGCCAGTTTTTCCCCTCTTCCAGTTAAAAAAGGGAAATTAGCTTTTATTTCGCAATCAGCAGCTGTCGCCAACACAATTTTAGATTGGGCTTATTATCGAAATATCGGCTTCTCCTATTTTATTGCGTTAGGTGATAACCAAGATATTCAAGTCGATGATTTATTGGATTTTCTGGCAAGAGACAGCAAAACCAGTGCTATTTTATTGCATCTCGAACATATAAAAGATGCACGACGTTTTATGTCGGCATCACGTAGTGCTTCGCGCAATAAACCGATCCTTGTGATAAAAAGTGGTCGTACTCAAAAAGCGCAACTGTTATTGGGCGATACACCTAGTTATGACGTGGCTTATGATGCGGCTTTTCAACGTGCGGGGTTATTACGAGTACAAGATACCCATGAAATGTTTTCTGCCGTTGAAACACTTAGCTATATGACGCCTTTAAAAGGCGAAAGATTAATGATTATGAGTAATGGCTCTGCACCTGCTGCGATGGCAGTTGATGAACTATTTTTGCATTCAGGAAAGCTTGCACAACTTACAGATGAAACAAAACAAAAACTACAAAATGTGATCCAAGAAGAAAATGGCATTCGTAATCCGCTAAATTTAGGTGATGATACAACGGTTGATCGTTATATTTTGGCATTGAATTGTTTGTTAGATAGTCATGATCATGATGCTTTACTCCTTATTCACACCCCGAGTGCCATTGCGCCGAGTATTGAAACTGCGCAACGAGTCATAGAAGCCATAAATAAACACCCTCGACGTAAATGGCTTACCGTTTTTACTAACTGGGGCGGAGAGTATTCCTCTCAGCAATCGCGTAAATTATTTAGTGAAGCAGGAATTCCAACCTATCGAACACCAGAAGGTGCCGTCACTGCATTTATGCATATGGTGGAATATCGTCGAAATCAGAAACAGTTAAAAGAAACACCCGCATTGCCTTTAGATGTCAAAATGAATACACAGCAAGCACATCGTTGCATTGAAGAAGCATTAAAAAATAAGCAATATCGATTAGACACACACCAAGTTCAACCCATTATGAAAGCTTATGGCTTTAATACACTTCCTACTTGGATTGCCCATAATGCTCAAGAAGCCGTCAATATTGCTGAAAAGATTGGTTATCCTGTTGCACTGAAATTGCGTTCTCCTGATATCCCTCATAAATCCGAAGTACAAGGTGTTATGCTTTACCTTCGAGACAGCACAGAAGTATCATCAGCAGCGCATGCCATTATAGAGCGTGTCACGGAGCTGTACCCTCAAGCGCAAATCCAAGGTTTATTGGTGCAAAGTATGGCGAATCGAGCTGGCTCTCAAGAACTACGTGTGGCGATAGAGCAAGATCCTATTTTTGGCCCATTAATTGTATTGGGTGAAGGGGGAGTTGAGTGGCAAATAGAAACTAAAGCCGCAGTTGCTTTGCCACCTCTTAATATGGCGCTTGCCCGTTATTTGGTTATTAATGCGATAAAAAGCGGAAAGATACAACCGAGAAGCGCTTTACAGCCTCTAAATATATTAAGTCTAAGCCATTTTTTAGTGCAAGTTTCTCATTTACTTTTAGATTGCCCACAAATTGTCAGATTAGATATTCATCCTCTATTAGCTTCAGGTAATGATTTTACATTACTCGATGTCGCAATGGAGTTAGCACCTCTACAAGGCGATCCTCATCAAAGACTCTCTATTCGCCCTTATCCCAATGAATTAGAAGAAACCTTCTTTCTAAGAGATAACAATCCTTGCTTTATCCGCCCTATTTTGCCGGAAGATGAACCGTTACTAAAAACCTTTATAAACCAAGTAACAAAAGAAGATCTTTATTATCGCTACTTTAGTGAGATCAGTGAGTTTACGCATGACGATCTCGCTAATATGACACAAATTGACTACGATCGAGAAATGGCTTTTGTTGCAATCCGAAATCCAGAAGATCAGCCTGAAATTATTGGTGTTGCCCGTGCAATGGCAGATCCTGATAATCAGCATGCAGAATTTGCTATTCTTGTGCGTTCTGATTTAAAAGGAAATACTTTAGGTCATCAACTTATGACTAAACTTATCAACTATACTAGAGAACATGGCATTAAACGTTTAACCGCAATAACAATGCCTGAAAATCGCAACATGATAAGTTTAGCGAAAAAACTGGGATTTTCTGTTGAAGTACAATTTGATGAAGGAATAGTCAATCTTGACTTACAGCTTGGATCATCAAAAGATAGTCCAATGCTATAATCATAAAAGAAAATTTCTTTATGTGATTGTTCACGCATCCTTTGATAAATTAGCTATATATGATGATTTTATGCGTACATCCCATATAACTAATGTTATGATCAGAAGATCGGTTAAAGAAAATCCACATGGACGATGGCTCCATCTGCCATCATAAACAAGAGAATTAAGCACTGTGATGTTGTCTAAACTAAAACTTGCTAAGCATCAACAACACCTTGCACAACTGCCTAAATTAGCTCAGTCAGTTGCTGATGTTGAAACGCTTTATCAGACGTCCGCGTTTCGCAGCACCTTATTGAAATACATTGCTCAAGCAAAGAAAGAGATCTTTATTACAGCTCTTTACCTAGAGCATGATGAGGCTGGTGAAGAGATCCTTGATGCACTTTACACCGCAAAACAACAACGTCCTGAATTATCCATTACCGTTATTGTTGATTGGCACCGTGCTCAACGTGGGCGTATTGGTGTCTCTGCTGATGCAACGAATGCAGATTGGTATTACCATGTTGCACAACAACACCCTGATGTCGAGATCCCTATTTACGGCATTCCCGTTAATACTCGTGAAGCATTAGGTGTATTACACCTTAAAGGCTTTATTTTTGATGATACGATTATCTATAGTGGCGCAAGTATTAATAATGTTTACTTGCACAAGCTGGATAAATATCGTTATGACAGATATCACGTCATCCAAAATAGCGAATTAGCCTCTACAATGAAGCAATTTATTGTGACTGATCTTTTACAATCAGATGCAATTCAACGATTGGATATCAAAAATAGAGTTCGTTGTGCCGAAATTAAAAACTGTATTCGCCAATTTCGTTTCAATTTACGCACTCGTGATGGCTATGATATTAAAGCCGATGCTTCTAACAACGAGCTGGCAGTAACACCTTTAATGGGTTTAGGTAAGAAAAATATCTTAAATAAGACAATTTCTCACCTTATGGCTTCTACTGAAGAAAAGCTTGTTATTTGTACACCTTATTTTAATTTACCTGCGATCCTTGTACGTCAAATCAGTCATTTATTAAGAAATGGCAAGCAAGTCGAAATTATTATTGGTGATAAAACCGCAAATGACTTCTATATTCCACCGGAAGAGCCATTTAAAATTATTGGTGCTCTACCTTATCTCTATGAGATCAATCTGCGTAAATTTACTCAACGTTTCCAACGATTTATTGATAATGACCAA
This sequence comes from Proteus alimentorum, assembly GCF_002607735.1. Classification (GTDB taxonomy): domain Bacteria; phylum Pseudomonadota; class Gammaproteobacteria; order Enterobacterales; family Enterobacteriaceae; genus Proteus; species Proteus alimentorum. Next base: position 888 of record NZ_NBVR01000036.1, on the reverse strand, counting down.
TTAACAGTAAGACTTTGGAAAGATAACGATAATACATATCACTTAAAGGGTATGTGGGTAGATGATAGCTGGCAATTAATTACTGGTAATAATCTTAATCCGCGCGCATGGGGATTAGATTTAGAAAATGCCATATTAATTCATGATCCTAAACATGAATTACATGAGCAACGACACAATGAGTTAGCGTGTATTCGCCAACATACTATTGTCGTGAAACATTACCAAGATCTAGAAAGTATTAAACTTTATCCTCTAAAAGTGAAGAAATTAATCAAACGATTACGGCGTATTCGTGTTGATAGATTAATCAGTCGCATACTTTAATCGACGCTTCATTTGATAAGCCTTGCTAAATTACAGCAAGGCTTTTTTGTATCAACAATCCTCTTCTATACTCTATATATCTGATTTAAGAATATTAACTTTCAGTGAGAAGGCTTTTATTTTTATGAAACTAAAGCTTAAAGATGGCTTTCCAATTATTGTATTCTCAATAATGATTTTAACAGGGTGCCACTCTTTTCATTTTGCCAATGATAATTGGCAAGGCAAAGATAAAGCTCAGCATTTCTTATTTTCGATGGCAGCCTCCGCAGGCGCAAATGCGTATGCAGATCATCAAAATTATGGTTACAAAGAGGGATTATTAATTGGACTCTCGTTTTCGATTAGCCTAGGTGCAGCGAAGGAGATTTATGATAGTCGCCCAGAAGGTACTGGCTGGAGTTGGCATGATTTTGCTTACGATGTTGCTGGTGCGGTAGCGGGATCATTACTTTATCAGCAATTAAAATAGTGTTTTATCCCCAAACGCAAAAAAGCCAACCCATTGGGTTGGCTTTCTCGTCTTATTTAATGCCTGGCAGTTCCCTACTCTCACATGGG
>NZ_NBVR01000027.1 GCF_002607735.1 Proteus alimentorum | reverse complement strand
GCGTTTATTTTCAAGGCTTTTCACTTTTTTTCTTTGTTCTCTCGGCTAACTCACTTAGCGTGGTTTGCCGTGACAACGAGGGCGCATTATAGGGAGTTTTCTGAATGTGACAAGTATTATTTTAAAAAAAACTTCCGACAGCGCACTTAATAATCAATACAGCCTTTCTAGTGCAAATAGTAGACAACTCTTGCCTAAAAAAGTTCCAAATATAAAAAAACGCTATGGATAGATTATCTTCATTCTGCTCTACTAAAACGCAGACTATAAAAAAGAGGCTTATATAAGCCTCTTTTTCAGTTTCACGGCATCTCTTATTTATCATAATAAATAGAGAAGACGCTCTATTACTGTTTTGCAATTATCTTATTGTCATCTAAATCTAAGATAATTTCTTTGCCCGGTAATAATTTGCCAGACAAGATATCTTGAGCTAATGGGTTTTCAACCTCTTGCTGGATAGCGCGTTTCAATGGACGAGCACCATAAATTGGGTCGAATCCTACCTCACTCAATTTCTCTAATGCAGCCCCAGTGATAGTAACGTGATAACCACGCTCTTCTAAACGCTGGTATAAACGACGCAACTGAATTTGTGCAATCGCTGCAATGTTTTCTTTACCTAATGGGTGGAATACCACAACTTCATCAATACGGTTGATAAACTCTGGTCTGAAATGATGACCAACAACATCCATCACAATCGTTTTCATTTCAGGGTAATCAATTGTCCCGAAACGTTCTTGAATTAAATCAGATCCCAAGTTCGATGTCATAATCACAACGGTATTACGAAAATCGACTGTTCGACCTTGTCCATCCGTTAAACGACCATCATCCAATACTTGTAATAAGATATTGAATACGTCTGGATGCGCTTTTTCAACTTCATCCAATAAGATGACGGAATAAGGGCGACGGCGAACGGCTTCTGTTAAATATCCACCTTCTTCGTAACCAACATATCCTGGAGGTGCACCCACTAACCGAGAAACGGAGTGTTTTTCCATAAATTCAGACATATCGATACGAACCATTGCATCATCACTGTCAAACAAGAAGTTCGCTAATGCTTTACACAACTCTGTCTTACCAACACCAGTAGGTCCTAAGAATAAAAATGAACCAATAGGGCGATTAGGATCCGATAATCCAGCACGGCTACGACGGATAGCATTAGATACTGCACTCACAGCCTCAGCCTGACCAATAACACGTCTATGTAGTTCTTGTTCCATTCTTAACAGTTTTTCACGCTCCCCTTCTAGCATTCTAGATACAGGAATACCTGTCCAACGCGCTAAGATTTCAGCAATTTCAGCATCAGTGACTTTATTACGTAACAGCTTCATATGCTTATCTTCAGCTTTATTAGCTTCAGCAAGCTGTTTTTCTAATGTCGGGATTTGTCCATATTGGATCTCTGACATTTTCGCCAAATCACCACTACGGCGAGCTTGCTCTAATGCGATACGAGCCTGTTCTAACTCAGATTTAATATGTTGAGTCCCCGTAAGCTCTGCTTTTTCTGCTTTCCACTCTTCTTCTAAAGCAGAATACTCTTTCTCTTTTTCAGCAAGTTCTTCGTTGAGCATCTCTAAACGCTTTTTACTTGCATCATCAGACTCTTTTTGCAGTGCTTGTTGTTCAAGTTTGAGCTGAATGATACGTCTATCGAGTCTATCTAATGCTTCTGGTTTTGAATCCATTTGCATACGTAGACTTGCGCCTGCTTCATCAATTAAGTCAATCGCTTTATCTGGCAACATACGGTCAGATATATAACGATGAGATAAAGTCGCAGCCGCCACAATCGCTGGATCTGTAATTTGAACATGATGATGAAGTTCATAACGTTCTTTCAGACCACGTAAAATAGCGATAGTGTCTTCTACAGTTGGCTCGGCTACATACACTTTTTGGAAACGACGCTCTAATGCCGCATCTTTTTCAATATACTGGCGATATTCGTCAAGTGTTGTTGCACCAACACAGTGTAATTCACCACGAGCTAATGCAGGCTTTAACATATTCCCCGCATCCATAGCTCCGTCAGCTTTACCTGCGCCAACCATCGTATGTAATTCATCAATAAACAGAATGACACTGCCTTCCTGTTTAGATAAATCATTTAAAACAGCTTTTAAACGTTCTTCAAATTCACCACGATATTTAGCACCCGCTAATAACGAGCCCATATCTAAAGAAAGTACACGCTTATTCTTTAAACCTTCAGGGACTTCACCATTAACAATACGTTGAGCCAAACCTTCAACAATGGCCGTTTTACCTACACCTGGTTCACCAATAAGCACAGGGTTGTTTTTAGTACGGCGTTGTAGAACTTGAATGGTTCTTCTTATTTCTTCATCACGACCAATAACAGGATCGAGTTTGCCTTGTTCTGCTCTTTCCGTTAAATCCACAGTATATTTTTTCAATGCCTGACGTTGGTCTTCTGCATTTTGATCGTTCACTGTTTCTCCACCACGTATTTTTTCAATCGCCATCTCAAGACTTGCTTTATTTGCTCCGGCTGCTTTTAGCATGTCAGCAACTTGACCACCGGTTTCCATGGCCGCTAAAAGAAAGAGCTCTGACGAAATAAATTCGTCACCTTTTTTCTGTGCCAATTTATCGCACAAATTAAGATGCTTAATTAAATCATTTGAGGGATGAACCTCTCCACCAGCACCTTCGACTTTAGGTAATCGAGACAAAGCATCATTTATTCGCTCATTAAATTGCGATGCATTAACACCTACAGATGTTAATAGAGGACGAATTGAGCCACCTTGTTGATTAAATAACGCACTCAGTAAATGTATGGGTTCTATAAATTGATTATCGTTCCCAAGTGCCAATGACTGGGCGTCTGCGAGAGCTTGCTGGAATTTATTGGTTAATTTATCCAGACGCATAACACCTCCAAGTAAAATTTAAAGTAAAATTCGTAACTGGAGAATAGATGAGGTCATTTTGACAATATTCAAGCTCAAAATAAAAATTTTGAGCAAAAATATTCATCAATATTTGAGATAAGTGAGAAAAATCGTTGAGAGGAAGTTTATTTAATCCAGATTAATGATGCCATTCGCCCGGTTACATGCTCTCGTCTATAAGAAAAGAAGCGCGATGGTTCAGTTACAGTGCAAAAATCACCGCCATAAATCTGAGTTACTCCACTTTCCTGTAAGATTATTCTCGCTAACATATAAATATTAGCTAAGTATTTACCATTTTGGGGAATAAATGCAGGCTCAAAGACAATATTTTTTTCTATAAACGCCAAACGGACTTCTGCACCAACCTCAAAAGCGGTTGGCCCAATTGCTGGCCCTAACCATGCCATAATTTGATCTTTAGGTGCTTTAAACTGTGCAAGTGTATTTTGTAATACACCATGGCAAAGCCCTCGCCATCCACCATGAGCTGCGCCAACTTCTGTTCCATCAACAGTTGTAAAAAGGACAGGCAAACAATCTGCTGTCATAATCGCGCAAACTTTTTTCACGGTAGAGGTGTAAAGGGCATCACCTTGTATTTCATTATTTTTCTCAGTATTTAGCGTAACAACATGAGTGCCATGAACTTGTTCAAGCCATAGAGGCATCTCAGGCAATTGAGCTTGCTGACAAAGTCTACGTCTATTTTCTTCGACATCAGACAATTTATCACCAACATGAGTACCTAAATTAAGACTGTTATAAGGTGGTAGACTAATCCCCCCCTCTCTCAAGGTACTGCAAGACCCAATATTCTCAGGTTGTGGCCAATCTGGAAAAATCAATGAAGTCATTTACCAATCCATTTCATCTTTAAACTGTTCAACGTCAGCTTTTAGCACATCGATAAGCTTAACCATATCATCTGGTAATGGTGCATGCCATTCCATTTCAATACCTGTTATTGGATGATAAAGACGTAGCATCGTTGCGTGTAGAGCTTGTCTGTCAAATAAACGTAACGTTTCACGTAATTCATCTGAAGCCCCTTTTAAAGGTCGAGGTCTTCCGGCATAAAGCTGATCACCAATTAAAGCATGGTGAATATGTGCCATATGAACACGAATTTGGTGAGTACGACCCGTTTCTAAACGTAAACGCAAACGTGTATGAGCACGGAAATGCTCCATAACACGATAATGTGTTACTGCTGGTTTGCCCATTGGGTGCACAGCCATATGTGTACGTTTAGTGGGATGACGAGAAATAGGTTCATTCACTAATCCTCCCGCGGTCATTCTTCCTGTTGCAACCGCCTCATACTCACGTGTGATTTCACGGCGTTGTAACGCTTCTACTAAATGCGTTTGAGCAGGCACTGTTTTTGCTACAACCATTAAACCTGTTGTATCTTTATCCAATCGATGGACAATCCCTGCACGAGGTACATTAGCAATCTCTGGATAGCGATAAAGTAATGCGTTTAATACGGTGCCATCAGGGTTACCAGCGCCAGGATGTACAACAAGATCTCTTGGCTTATTAATAACTAAAATATCATCATCTTCATAGACGATATTTAACGGAATATTCTGAGGCTCCCAGCGAACTTCTTCTTCAATTAAGGCATCGACTTCAATTTTTTCACCGCCAAGCATTTTTTCTTTTGGCTTATTGATGATTTTATCGTTAACCTGCACTCTATTGTCTAAGATCCACTCTTTTATACGAGATCTTGAATAATCAGGGAACATTTCGGCCAAAGCCTGATCTAAGCGTTGACCCAGCTGTGAATCTGCGACTGTAGCATTAAGTCGTATTTGTTGAGACATAAATAATTTTCTATTAATTAAGTTAGTGTTTTGACGGCACAGCCGTTTCATTTAAAATGAGTTATAGTGTAACCGATTTCAGGGGAGCTTCACGGAGAGACTCCCCAAACCTATTCAGAGGATAATCAATACGTGATGAGACGCATTAAATACCTAGTGGCAGCGGCCACTGTAAGCCTGTTACTTGCTGGCTGTTCGAGTTCAGACAAAGACGCTACTGCCGATATGTCGCCTTCTGAGCTTTACTCAACCAGTCAGGAAAAATTGCTAGATGGCAATTATGGAGCGGCTATCAAACAATTAGAGTCTCTCGATAATCGCTATCCTTTTGGCCCTTACTCGCAACAAGTTCAACTCGATCTGATTTATGCTTATTATAAATCAGCGGAACTACCAATGGCGATTTCTGCAATCGACCGTTTTATGCGATTAAACCCAACCCATCCTAATATCGACTATGTTCTTTATATGCGTGGCTTAACAGCTCAAGCATTAGATGATAGTGCATTACAAGGATTCTTTGGTATTGATCGTTCAGACCGTGACCCTCAACATGCCATCGTGGCATTTAAAGATTTTAGTCAATTAGTCCGTTACTATCCAGACAGCCTTTATGCCGCTGATGCAACCAAACGCCTAGTCTTTCTTAAAAACCGTTTAGCGAAGTATGAGCTTTCTGTTGCGAAATTCTATACTAAACGAGGGGCTTATGTCGCGGTTATTAATAGAGTAGAGCAAATGATGCGTGATTATCCTGATACACAAGCCACTCGTGATGCACTTGTCTATATGGAAAACGCTTATAAAGAATTAGGTCTGACACAAGAAGCAGAAAAAGTAGCTTCACTAATTGCAGTCAATCCAGCCTAACTAAACATCACCATCAAAAACAGCAGCTTATCGCTGCTGTTTTTTTATTCTTTTCTCGCTAAATTGTCTTTACTTTTCATCAGCCCAACCTTTCTAATATGACCGAATAAATGCAACTTAACAAGCGGTCTTTTTCAGCTATTTATCATTTGTCACGTTTCTATTACTAGTTACACATACATCTAACAAAAAGTGATTTTGATCATGTTTTAAATTGTGTATCACGATATTCTGAAGTTATCGAAGACGGAGTAATAAAGAGGTAACTATATGATTATAAATATTACTAGCAAACAAATGGAAATTACCCCAGCACTACGTGAACACATTGAAAGCCGTCTAACTAAACTCAATAAATGGCAGGTGAATTTAATCAATCCTCATATTATTCTTACGAAAGATCCTAAGGGTTTTAGTGTTGATGCCAGCATTCATACACCAAATGGGCAATTGGTCGCTAATGCACAACACGCCGATATGTATGTTGCAATTAATGACTTACTCGCAAAACTTGAACGTCAATTAAACAAAGTTCAGCATAAAAACGAATCTCGTCGGGCTGATAACAGCCTGAAAGAAGAGAATTTACTTGTCGATGAAATGTAAATAGTAAAGCAAGATTAAAAATTAGAATAAATCACTGACTCAAAACGCCTCTGCGCATCCTCGTGATGCGCTTTTTATTGTATTTTTCTTGACTCCTTTCACATCATCATGTTTGATAGCAATAGGTTAAATAATTTACCAATCAATATAATGAACAAACATTCATATTTGCCTTTCTTCTTTTTCTTTCTACTCTTTCATTAAGAGGCTTTGTCATTTCAGAAAGAAAAGTAAGAACGACAATAGCCTCCAAATTGGAGGCTTTTTTATTTATGATGGCATGACATAACGGTATAGGGCTTAAACATGGAAAAACTCGATTTATTAGCAATCAGAGATAAAATCACAACGTTAGATTCAGAATTACTAACGTTGTTAGCAAACAGACGCCAATTATCTGCTGATGTTGCTCAATTTAAATTGAATACACATCGCCCTATTAGAGATAAAAATCGTGAGCGTGAATTACTTGATTTATTAGTTGAGAAAGGAAAAAACGTTGGGCTAGATGGTTTTTATATTAGTCGTATTTTTCAAATGATCATTGAAGACTCTGTATTAACACAACAAGCTATTCTACAACAACATCTTAATGCAACTCCCAATGAATCAGCCAGAATTGCTTATTTAGGGCCTAAAGGCTCTTATTCACATATTGCTGCTCGCCAATATGCAGCCCGCCATTTTGATACCTTCGTTGATTGCACTTGTCAGAAATTTGATGACATTTTTACGCTTGTCGATACAGGCCAAGCTGATTACGGCTTACTGCCAATTGAAAATACCAGTTCGGGTGCAATTAATGATGTTTACGATTTACTGCAAACAACATCAATCTCTATTGTTGGAGAAATTCGCATCCCTATTAATCATGCGCTTTTAACAAGTGTTGATAGCAGTATAGAAGCATTGCAAACTATTTATAGTCATCCTCAACCTTTCCAACAATGCAGCCATTATTTAAATCAGTATCCAAACTGGAAAATTGAATATTGCGAAAGTACAGCCGCGGCAATGGAAAAAGTAGCTCTAGCACAATCACCACATGTTGCAGCTATTGGTAGTGAAGCCGGTGGTTCTCTTTATGATTTAAAACCTTTAGCGAATAACTTAGCAAACCAGCAAATAAACGTAACACGCTTTATTGTTATTGCACGAAAAGCCATTGATGTTTCAGAGCAAGTACCCGCTAAAACAACCTTCTTAATGGCAACTGGGCAACAAGCAGGTGCATTAGTCGATGCATTAATGATTTTAAAAAAATACGATATTATTATGACAAAACTTGAGTCTCGTCCTATTAATGGCACACCTTGGGAAGAGATGTTTTATATTGATGTTCAAGCAAATCTACGTGATATCAATATGCAAAAAGCCTTGCACGATTTATCACAAACAACTCGTTCATTAAAAATACTAGGCTGTTACCCATCAGAAAATGTTGTTCCTGTCGAAGTGAAATAACCTCACTCAAAGAGAAGAGCCAGATAGCATATCACTATCTGGCTTTTCTTTTTTGTTCTTATTTTAAAATTAATTATAAGAAACCATACATCGCAGCAAATACCCAGCCGAAGACACAGGAAACAGTTACACCAATTAATCCTGGCAGAATAAAGCTGTGGTTAATAACAAAACGCCCTATTCGAGTTGTACCAGAACGGTCAAATTGAATTGCCGCTAAGTCACTAGGATAAGTTGGTAAAATATAATAACCATAACACGCTGGTGCCGATGCAATAATATAAGCAGGATCAACACCAATACCCAATGCTAAAGGAACAATTGCTGCTAAAGCTGCCGCTTGGGAGTTAACAAACTTAGATACTAATAATAAGACGACCGCATAAGCCCAAGGGTATTCTCGTACTAATTGCCCTAATGCTGCTTCTATTTCTTTCATATGTGCAGAGAACATTGTCTCTGCCATCCAAGCAATACCATATACGGCAACAATTGCTATCATCCCTGAACGGAATACTTCATTTTTAGAAATAAGAGAAGGGTTGGTTTTACAGATAATAATAATTGATGCACCAGCTAATAACATAAACATCTGAATAACGAGTACCATAGATAATGGTTTGCCATTAAATACAGGACGTATTTCAGAGAAAGCACCTAATATGGCAACAACAGCAATTGCACCTAAGAAAATCCACATTGCTACCCAATTTTTCATAGGGAGCTTTTTATCTAGAAGTGTTGCTGTATCACCATAAACATAATCATGGTTTTCAGGAACTGAAACAAATTCTTGGAAGCGTTGGTCTTTATCTAAATCTTTTCCTCTAAACCAACTAAAGATGCCAATAGCTAAAATACCAATAAAAGTAGAAGGAATAGTAATTGCTAATAAATCTAAAAACTCAAGGTGTTTGCCATTAAAAGTCACATCGCCAAGCATTGCGACTAATGTAACAACGGCAACGGAAACCGGACTGGCAATAATCCCCATTTGAGAGCCGATTGTACTTGCCGCCATGGGTCTTTCAGGGCGAATATTATTTTTAATCGACACATCATAGATAATTGGCAATATGGTATAAACAACGTGCCCAGTACCACATAATATTGTAAGAGTACAAGTTACAAGTGGTGCAACAATAGAAATATATTTTGGATTTTTACGTAATAATTTTTCTGCTATTTGCAACATAACATCTAATCCACCAGATGCTTGCAATGTTGCAGATGCAGAAACAACGGCAATAATAACTAACATTACATCAACAGGTGGTTTTCCCGGAGGGAGATTAAAAATAAAAACTAAAATAACCAGACCTACACCACCTAATAGACCTAATGCAATTCCTCCCTTCCTAGCTCCATAAAATAGACACACTAATATAATGGCGAGTTGTATTAAAAAATCCATAAATTACCCCTTGAAAAACACGTCGGAATATAAATAAAAAATAATACAGTCGAGTTTCCAGCATTTCTTGCAAAAAACATTGTTTATAAAATGTAATTTACGACAACTGTTATATTCATTTTTTTGATCATTGTTATAGTTTTAATAATCCATTTTTATTTCATTCAATTTTAAGAACTCCTCAACAAATTATTTTTAATAAAAGACAATATCGAACATTAATAGTTATTTAATTAAACTCAATAATAACAATTGAATAACAATGGATATAAAAAACATCAGGAGATTAATAAAAATGAATATTTATCTTATTGTTTTTAAATATATATTTAAGTTTACCTACTCTTATCTTCTGAATAAAAGTAGGGAACTCTATTTATTATTAAAATTGAAAAAGATAGGAAAATAATATGAATTCTTTTATCTTGCTGATTTTAAGTCTATTTTTTAGCAACCATGCAGATAGCGTTGATTCAGAGAAGGGTTATTACGCTTATTCTGTGAGTAATAAATCACATTTACAGCGCTGTACGGTAAGCCCATGTCCGGATCCTAAGGACTATTAATTTATAACCATATTATTTTAAAGGGAATTTTTATGATTAAATTATATATTTTAATACTTTCATTTCTATTTTCTAGCTATGCAAGTGCCCAATTTCATAATAAAAATATACAAAGTAAATTATCAATAAATGAGTATTCACAAAATAAGACTAACATGACTGATCCTAATGGTTGCGTTTGGCCACCTTGTGATGATGAGTGGTAATAAACTAAAAAACAATAAATAATTAGCAAAATAAAAGCCGAACAATCATCTGTTCGGCTTTTTATACTTTTTATAGAAAGCTAAATACTATATAGCTAAATACGGCTGTCATTCGCTTTTTGTAATAATACACCACTCTCTTTCATAAATTGAGAAGCATAATCACCAAACCAATCACTCACGTTATTAAATGAATGAACGAACTCATTCTTTGCATTTATATCTAATAGGTCAATAGCTTGCCCTAATGAATGATGATATCGGCGAATTAATTCAATATTCTCTTTCGATGATAAAATAATATCCGCGTAAAGTTGTGGATCCTGAGCAAATAGACGCCCTATCATTGCCAATTCTAAGCGATAGATAGGAGATGACAATCTAAGCAAACTCGCGAGATCAACTTTCTCTTTCGCCAAATGTTGGCCATAAGCAAAAGTTGTAAAATGTCGAAGCGCTTGGATAAAACTCATATTTTTATCATGCTCTTCTGCCGTTATGGCTTCTATTCTTGCGCCCCATACCATCAATTGTTCTAGCAACCATTCAAATGCCGGACGATCTCGACCTTCACAATAAGCCACAACCTGTTTGGCTAAACTTGGCACATCTGGGCCAAACATAGGATGAAGACCTAAAACAGGGCCATTATGTGCTTTTAACATCGCCTCTAAAGGTGCTTTTTTAATAGAAGCAAGATCCACAAGTAAACAGTTTTCAGGTAAAGCAGGCAGTTTTTTAATAACCTCAACTGTTAAATGAATAGGTACACTGATAATCACCATTCCTGCATTATCAAAAATAGTCGGCGACTTAGTTTCCCATTCATTAGCTTCTAAGCTTTCAACTTGATAACCAGAGAGAGTAAACAAACGAGAAAATAGTTTACCCATTTTCCCATTTCCTCCCACAATAACAATTTTACCAAGTTGAGGATTGAGTGTTTTAAATCCCTTGTCATTCTCTTTAGTATAGGATTCTCGCATTACTCGGCGTAACACATCTTCAATTAAATCAGGGGAAATCCCCATCATTTGTGCATCATTACGACGAGAAGCAAGCATGGAGGCTTCTCTATCAGGTGCATAAATCGGTAAGCCATAACGGTTTTTAACTTCGCCCACTTCAGCTACCAGTTGCATTCTTTTTGCGAGTAAAGAAAGCAGTGATTTATCTACCTGATCAATTTGCTCACGCAAACCTTGTAATTCTTCAGCCATCTATGCTTGCCTCTTTTTTCTTTATGATTAACTAACTTTTTTTAACTGCGCTTCACGCTGAACCAAAATCGGGGAAAGCTGAACATGTAAATTTCTTAATACAGACTCCGTTGTTTCCCAGCTAATACAGGCATCTGTTACTGAAACACCGTATTTCATTTCATTACGAGATTGCTCTGACGATTGATTACCTTCATTAATATGGCTTTCTAACATAATACCCGTGATAGACTCATTGCCTTTAGTTATTTGCTCAATGACAGAATCAACCACCGCTGTTTGACGACGGAAATCTTTATTAGAATTACCATGGCTACAGTCAATCATTAATGATGGTTTTAATCCTGCTTTTACCATCTGAGCCTCACATTGAGCAACATCTTCTGCATGATAGTTTGGTGTTTTACCGCCACGTAAAATGACATGTCCATCAGGATTGCCTTGTGTCTGCAACAAACAAACCTGTCCTGATTGATTAATTCCCATAAACCGGTGTGGCATAGAAGCCGCTTTCATCGCGTTAATCGCAGTATCTAAATTACCATCTGTTCCGTTTTTAAATCCAACTGGCATTGAAAGCCCTGATGCCATTTCACGGTGAGTCTGAGATTCTGTTGTTCTGGCGCCAATTGCAGACCAACTAAATAAATCACCTAAGTATTGTGGATTGTTAGGATCTAACGCTTCGGTCGCCAGTGGCAGACCTAATTGCACAAGTTCAGTCAGTAGCTTACGGGCAATATGTAACCCTTTTTCCATTTCAAAGCTACCATCCATAAATGGATCGCTGATTAAACCTTTCCAACCAACAGTTGTACGAGGTTTTTCAAAGTAGACACGCATCACAATGTACAGACTATCACTTAATTCAGACGCTAAGACTTTCAGGCGTTTTGCGTAATCTAACGCAACATCGACATCATGAATGGAACAAGGGCCACATACCACGAGTAAGCGAGGATCACGACGTTGAACAATTTCAGAAATTGTTTGACGTGACTGAGCAATGGCATGCAGATCATTGCGACTCAATGGGTATTTTTGTTTTAACTCTTCTGGAGTAATTAAAACCAGCTCTTCGCTGATATTCACATTATTGAGTGCGTCTTTTTGCATGATCATAATATTTACCTTTTTTATATCTGTCATTGTGATTTTGTGTGTCTGAAAGATAAGATAACATGCAATGTAAAGAAATCAATCCATATTTCCAATAATTTTGACAACATTGTAATTAAATCTTTACATTAGGGGTTTTTATTATAAATAATTAATAGATAACAATCAGTTAAATCAGACAAAGAGCACAAAAATAATGTGATCGAGATTGAATAAAAACGTTATACTGTAAAAATATATTTACATTTTATCTTTTAATGAATTTCGAGATAAGAAGAATAGATAAGATAGGAATAGAGAAGTAAAAGAGAGAAAAAACTAACAAACTATATTTTCAATATAAGGAAATATAAAAAAGGTCAGCAAATGCTGACCTTTTAACAATAACTTTCGGATGTGCGAAAGCGTATTATTTAGCGTTAAGACGCTCTTTGATACGAGCAGCCTTACCTGAACGCTCACGCAGGTAGTACAGTTTAGCTTGACGAACCGCACCACGACGTTTCACAGTGATGCTATCTACGACTGGAGAGTGAGTTTGGAATACACGCTCAACACCTTCGCCATTAGAAATTTTACGAACAGTGAATGCAGAGTGCAGACCGCGGTTACGAATAGCGATAACCACGCCCTCGAATGCCTGCAGACGTTTTTTAGAACCTTCAACAACCCATACTTTAACTTCTAAAGTGTCACCAGGACGGAATGAAGGAACATCTTGCTTCATCTGTTCTTGTTCGATTTGTTTAATAATATTGCTCATAATAACTCTCTTACCCTAGGTAAACTGATATTAATGACATCTTGTGTCAGACTTACTCTGCTGTTCCTGACAGATGTTCCCGCTGGAACTCTGTTAACAGCACTCTTTGCTCGTCAGTCAGAGCTAGGCTTTCCAGAAGCTCAGGTCTTCTTAGCCAGGTTCGACCCAGTGATTGTTTCATGCGCCAGCGATTAATATGAGCATGGTTGCCTGACAGTAAAACTGCCGGAACTTCCATACCATCTAAAACCTCTGGGCGGGTATAGTGAGGATGATCCAGTAAACCTTCAGCAAAAGAATCTTCTTTCGCAGAGGCTGCGTGTCCGAGAACACCCGGTACAAAGCGCGCTACTGCATCTATCATTATCATGGCAGGTAATTCCCCACCACTTAATACGTAATCACCAACAGACCACTCTTCATCGATTTCAGTCTGAATGACACGCTCGTCTATACCTTCATACCGACCACAAACCAGAATTAACTTCTCATTTGTTGCCAGTTCACAAACTCCTTGTTGATCGAGTTTGCGTCCCTGAGGTGATAAATAAATCACCTTTGCTCCATCACCTGCCGCAGCTTTTGCTTGATGAATGGCTTCCCTTAAAGGTTGAACCATCATCAACATACCGGGACCACCGCCATAAGGACGATCATCAACGGTATTGTGTCTGTCGTATGTAAAATCTCGGGGATTCCAACATTCTACATTGAGCAGACCATGCTTCACTGCCCGACCAGTCACCCCGTACTCGGTTATAGAGCGGAACATTTCTGGAAATAGGCTAATTACCCCAATCCACATTTTTGTGTCCCACTATTGAGAACCGTTAACCGGATAATCTAAAAACCAGGATCCCAATCAACGATAATTTTTTTCGCTGAGAGATCGACTTTCTTGATAACCTGCCCATCAAGAAACGGAACTAACCGTTCCCCGATACCGAACGCATCTTTCAGATTCGCTTTAATCACCATGACATCATTTGAGCCCGTTTCCATCATGTCTGTAACGACACCGAGATCGTAGCCTTTATCCGTTTCTACATGGCAACCCATCAGATCTTTCCAGTAATATTCACCTTCAAGTTCTGGAAGTTGCGAAGCATTCACGATAATTTCAAAATTAGTCAGGAAATTGGCCGCATCTCTGTCATCAATACCTTTTAGCTTGACAATAATATCTTGGTTGTGATGTTTCCAACTTTCAATTTCAATGGTTTCCCACTGTCCATGACGCTGAATAAACCACGGTTGATATTCAAAAATGTTTTCGGCGTGTTCGGTGGAGGAAAAAACTCTGAGCCAACCACGGATCCCGTAAGGTGAGCCCAACTTACCCATAACAATAGGTTCTACAGGCTCTTTTAAGGTTTTTTGTTCGCTCATTGTTACCACCGCGACAGATTAAGCGCTTTTCTTCGCTGATTTGATCAGGCCAGCAACACGTTCTGAAACAGTTGCGCCTTGAGCAACCCAGTGTTCAACACGGTCTACGTCTAAACGTAATTCTTCTGCATTACCAGTTGCCAGTGGGTTATAAAAACCTACACGTTCAATGAAACGACCATCACGCGCATTGCGGCTATCGGTTACTACTACTTGGTAAAACGGACGCTTTTTTGCGCCGCCACGAGCTAAACGAATTGTTACCATAACATCCTCATTAGTTAATAAAACAACCAGACGCCATCGAGGAACGGAGTCCGGTTGTCATATAAAAAGCCCGAAAAGTTTACTCACTTTGGCGAAAAAAGCAATCCAAAGCACGTTTTTTTTCAGGCTTTTTGATTTTATCGGCCTGGGAATCCAGGTGGCATCATACCTTTCATGCTACGCATCATCTTAGCCATGCCACCTTTTTTCATTTTTTTCATCATACGTTGCATGTCATCAAACTGTTTTAATAAACGGTTGACGTCTTGCACTTGTGTTCCAGAGCCCGCTGCAATACGGCGTTTTCTGGAACCTTTAATGATTTCCGGTTTTTGACGTTCTTTTTTAGTCATGGAATTAATAATCGCTTCCATTTTCACTAAAATTGAATCATCCATTTGTGATTTTACTGCATCTGGCACCTGAGACATACCCGGCATTTTGCTTAACATACTCGCCATGCCGCCCATGTTCTTCATCTGCTTTAATTGATCTAAGAAATCATTTAGATCAAAGCCATCACCTTTTTTAAGTTTTGTTGCTAGCTTTTCAGCTTGTGCTCTATCAACTTTGCTTTCAATGTCTTCAATTAAAGACAGAACATCACCCATGCCTAAAATGCGAGAGGCAATACGATCTGGGTGGAAAGGTTCTAAAGCTTCTGTTTTTTCCCCAACACCGAGGAATTTAATTGGCTTACCAGTGATATGGCGAATTGATAATGCCGCACCACCACGCGCATCACCATCAACTTTGGTTAATACAACCCCTGTTAATGGTAATGCTTCATTAAATGCTTTTGCTGTATTTGCCGCATCTTGACCCGTCATGGCGTCAACAACAAACAGGGTTTCAACTGGATTAATGGCTTTATGGAGAAGTTGGATCTCTTCCATCATGCCTTCATCTACGTGTAAACGACCTGCCGTATCCACCAGCAATACATCATAGAATTGAAGTTGCGCATGTTTTAATGCATTACTTGCAATTGTGACTGGATTTTCTTGAACCGTTGAAGGGAAGAAATCAATGCCAACCGTTTCGGCTAACGTTTCAAGCTGTTTAATCGCTGCTGGGCGATAAACGTCAGCAGAAACAACAAGAACTTTTTTCTTCTTTTTCTCTTTTAAGAATTTACCTAGTTTTGCGACACTGGTTGTTTTACCGGCACCTTGTAAACCTGCCATTAACACAACAGCTGGCGGTTGTGCTGATAGATCAAGGTCAGTATTCACTTCACCCATCGCATTGACGAGTTCATTTTGAACTATTTTCACAAACTCCTGACCCGGTGTCAGGCTTTTGTTAACTTCATGCCCTACTGCGCTCTCTTTGACGCGCGCAATAAAATCACGAACCACAGGTAAGGCAACGTCAGCTTCTAATAAAGCCATGCGCACTTCACGCAGTGTCTCTTTAATGTTTTCTTCGGTCAGTCTTCCTCGACCGCTTATATTGCGCAATGTGCGCGATAGTCTGTCACTTAAATTCTCAAACATTATCTTAGCTCAGTGTTAAAGTTGGGCTTATCGGTCATGTATGCCATCGATTATATCACGATGACTCGCGGATCTCTGCATAGAGATTTAAGCTTAATGACTTCAATAGTTGGAGCCGTATGCTCCTAGCGCTATACTAGGAAGTTATTCAAACAATATATGTAAGCGAAACTATGCCCGTTATATCAATCTCTATCGTCGCTGTCTGCGCTTATTTACTCAGTCTGGTGCTGTTTTTGCCCGGTCTGTTACGAAAAGAGCAGAATGGATACCGCGGATTAGCTCTACTATTTGCGGTAATTGCACTTGTTGCACATGCCATTTCATTAAAATTTTTAGTTTTCCGTCCCCACAGCGGACAGAATCTTTCACTCACCAATCTAGGTGCGATTGTCAGCCTGATGGTCTGCGTTATCATGACGATTGTGGCTTCTCGTGGCCGTGCATGGTTCTTACTGCCTATTGTTTATTGTTTTGCAATAGTCAATCTTATTATTGCAGCACTGATGCCAGGGGAATTTGTTACACATCTTGAAAGTAGCACATCACTCTTTATTCATATTGGGCTGGCTTTATTAAGCTATGCCACACTGTTAATCGCCGCTTTATATGCATTACAACTTAGTTGGCTCGACTATCAACTAAAAAATAAGAAACTAAAATTCTCACCTCAAATGCCACCATTAATGTCAATTGAGCGTAAAATGTTCCATATCACACAAGTAGGTGTGGTATTACTGACACTGACCTTATGTACAGGCTTGGTGTATATGGATAATATATTTGGTAAAGAGAATATTCATAAATCTATTTTCTCTATCATTGCTTGGTTTGTTTACATCATTTTATTATGGGGACATTTCCGAGAAGGATGGAGAGGAAAGAAAGTCATTATTTTTAATTTGATTGGCGCTATTATTTTGACATTAGCTTTTTTTGGTAATCGTTTATTACAAGAGTTAGTGATTAATTAATTTTCTATTTTAGGATAGCAAAAGGATCTCAATTTTGGAGCATGTGTCGACAACTACGCTCATTATCATACTTGTATGTATGATTATTGCCTCAGCTTATTTTTCTGGGACTGAAACCAGTATGATGACGATTAATCGCTATCGTCTTCGTCATGCTGCGAAACAAGGGAATCGCTCTGCAAAACGTGTTGAAAAATTATTACAACGTCCTGACAGATTGATTAGTTTAGTATTGATTGGCAATAATTTGATTAATATTGTTGCCTCTGCGCTAGCGACTATTGTGGGTATGCGTTTATATGGTGATGCAGGTGTCGCAATAGCCACAGGTGTGCTGACCTTTATTATCCTTATATTTGCTGAAGTACTTCCAAAATCAATCGCGGCACTTTATCCAGAGCGCGTTGCTTATCCAAGTAGTATTATTCTCTCTCCTTTGCAAAAACTGATGCTGCCTATTGTTTGGTTTTTTAATAAAATCACATTAATACTCATGCGCATTTTTGGTATCAAATCCCCAGTAATACAGGGAAATGCAGTCTCAAAAGAAGAATTAAGAACTATCGTCAATGAATCTAAATCAAAGCTTTCGCAAAGAAATCAAAATATGTTGCTGTCGATTTTAGATTTAGAAAAAGTGACGATTGGCGATATCATGGTGCCAAGAAATGAGATTTTTGGTATCGATGTCAATGACGAATGGAAATCTATTGTAAGACAATTAACCCATTCTCCTCACGGTCGAATTGTGCTTTATCGTGATACTCTTGACGACGCGATTGGTATGTTGCGAGTGCGAGAAGCTTATCGCCTAATGACCGAGAAAAAAGAATTTACCAAACAAATTCTGATGAAGGCTGCCGATAAAATCTACTTTATTCCAGAAAGCACGCCATTAAATCTACAACTCGTCAACTTCCAACGTAATAATGAAAAAGCGGGTGTTGTGGTTGATGAATATGGCGAAATTCAAGGTTTAGTGACTGTTGAAGATATTCTTGAAGAGATTGTGGGTGACTTTACTACCTCGATGTCCCCATCTTTAGCTGAAGAAGTTATTCCTCAAAAAGACGGTTCATTATTAGTTGATGGCACAACAAATATTCGAGATATCAATAAAGCTTTTGGTTGGCATTTACCTGAAGATGAAGCTCGAACAATCAACGGCGTTATTATTGAAGAGTTGGGTGATTTACCTGTTGTAGGCCATAAAATAAAAGTGAGTGACTACGAATTTGAAATACTTGACGTTCAGGATAACGTCATCAAAAAGGCGTTAATTCGCCACCTTTCAATCCCACATCATTCGTAAATACAAAATAAAGCGCCTTCTAAGGCGCTTTATTTTTTGCTGTTTATCCTAGCTCAAATCGTAATTTGCTATTACGAAAATCAAACTCTCTGGCAGGTTTCATATAGAAAGGTTCTATCTCTTGCTCTTGTATTAGTTTTGCAGGTTTTAATTGTTGATAATCAGAATAGAAACCATGATTCTTGACCCACATAACTAAGTTTAATGCAGGTTGATAAGAATAATCAACACCATACTCTTCACGCCGACAAATAAAACACGCTGTTTCTCCTTTATTCAAAGTAAGAGAAAGGGACTTGCGTGGAAAATTAGTAATAAGCGCCCCCTCATCGTTTATCGCTTCAATATTAAAATGATGAGGTGCTAAGCTACGAATATTTTCATATTTTAATTGTGAATTTTCACCGCTATAACTGTTTGTTTTAATTTCATCTTGTTGAAAATACCAGCAATATTGATCTTCTTTTTTTTCTTTATAAAGATAATCACCACTTATTTTCATTATGGTGTTTGTTTGTGGTTTAGTGATTTTGGCAAATAATTCAGGATTGAGCTCAGATGACAGCAATAACGAATCAGGCTTGATAATAAGCTCTGGTTCGCACTGAGTGCGTTTAACATACTTTTTGTGAACTCGTTCTAAATAACGATATTCAAGTGCTTTAGAACGTCCTTGATAAAAAAAGGCATCTTTAGGAAATTGAGTACATAATGTGCCTTTGCCTACAAAATAAAATTCTCGAACAAAAAAATCTAATACTAATTTAGGTGATGAGAATTTGCGATTTTCCATAACGAAAGTGTACTCCGTGTATTAAGCATAAATTTAATCCATTACTGTGCTAACAATATAAGAAGATAAGAAAATAAAACAATGGAGTAGAGAAAAGAAAAATAATAGAGAAATTAAAAAGAGACAATAAATCAGGATGCGAATTTCCTGATCTATTATCCCCTAATGTTATAAATTAGCTATAACTTAGACATGTAGCTCTTTTAAAGTTTCTTCAGGCAGTGCTAATTCATCGTTATGATTAATACCAATGCTATGAGATAAAATATCTCGTGCAATATCTTGAGCTTCTGTCAGTGAATGCATTTCATAGGTACCACATTGGTACACATTCAGTTCTGGGATATGGTTTTGATCTTTTACTTTCAAAACATCTTCCATTGCCGCTTTCCATGCATTAGCGACACGTTGCTCCTCTGGTTGCCCAATTAAGCTCATGTAGAAGCCTGTACGGCATCCCATTGGGGAAATATCAATTATCTCAACACCATGACCATTAAGATGGTTACGCATAAATCCAGCGAACAGATGCTCTAGAGTATGAATTCCTTTCTCAGGCATGGCTTTTTTATTTGGCACAGTAAAACGTAAGTCAAATACCGTGATGGTATCACCTGATGGCGTTTTCATTGTCTTAGCAACGCGTACAGCAGGTGCTGACATACGTGTATGGTCAACAGTAAAGCTATCCAATAAAGGCATAAAAAACCTCCTAAGAAAAATTTAAATATTTTTAAGAAAAAATGAAACTTTCTGCAAGTAACCCAGTCTTAGTAATGAATACGCGCAAATTGTTATCATCCCTATTTCTCTATAGAATTTTTTAGCCACACAAATCTTAGTGTGGCTTTTTTCTATCTAAGTTTAGGAAGCCACGTTATCGGTGTTTGTCCCCGCATGGATCTTCAAATACTCATCAAAAGAAATGGTATCACTCTTTTCTAGCTCTTCTTGACGTTTTATGGATGAAATTCTCTCATGATCAAAAGCTTCATCGGTTAACGTTTCATAAGGTGTTTTAATTAATTCTTGGTAATATTCTTCAGCTAAAGATAAGCCTAAACCACCAATGCCTTGCGTTTTAATTTTGTCTAACAGTCTGCCAGAGAAGGTTAATTCAGGATTATCGAACATTTCTTCTAACTTAACGCAAACTTCCATATATTTAGTGCCTGAACAGCAATCAAGAACATTAGCAACACGTTCTAAATCAGCAAATAAGGCTTTACCTACTTGCGCTAGTGGCTCTTTTCTTTCACCACAACCCATTCCAATAACTTGACCAGGCTTACGCCCTTCGAGAATAACGTTATTCCAATTTGAACGGCAGCACGCTAATTCAGAGGCACTCATTTCTGGAGCATCAGCTAATACACACCAGATCAGGAATAAGTCAAGGAAGCGAATTTGAGTTTCGTCAACACCAATTGGCGTAAATGGATTGATATCAAGTGAACGAACTTCGATATATTCAATACCGCCACGTAATAACGCATCAGAAGGTGATTCATCTCCCTTAACCACACGTTTAGGACGAATAGGTGCGTAGAGTTCATTTTCAATCTGCAACACATTGGTGTTTAACTGAATATACTCACCGTCTTTCTTAACACCTAATTTAGCAAACTCTTCAGAAGGCTTATGAATCGCTTTTTTCAGTCCTTTGACATACGTTTCAAGATGATTAAAGGTAATATCTAAATCGCTTTGAGATTTATTGGTATACCCTAAATCACTTAAACGTAATGAAGTTGCATAAGGTAAATACTTCGCCCCTTTAGGCGTGCTTTCAAAGGGTAGATTTGTTTCTCTTCCTTTTAAGAAAGATCCACAAATTGCCGGTGATGCGCCAAAGAAGAATGGAATGATCCAACCAAAGCGATAGTAGTTACGAATAAGACGTAAGTAACCGTCTGAAATCGCCTCTTTCCCACTCTCTTCATCTTTTACATTTGCCCATGCTTGCCAAAATTCGATAGGCAGTGAGAAGTTGTAATGCACACCTGAAATAGTTTGCATTAGTGCGCCATAACGATTTTTAAGCCCTTCTCGGTAGAGGGTCTTAAAACGCCCTACATTAGATGAACCAAATTGAGCCAGCGTAATCTTATCTTCTGCTTCAATAAAGCAAGGCATACTCATAGGCCACATACGTTCATTATCTAAGTGACGTGCTGTATAGCGATGTAAATCACCTAAAAAATGCAAGGTATGTGCAATGTTGTCATCAACAGGTGTAATAAACTCTAATAAAGACTCTGCAAAATCTGTTGTGATCCATTTATGAGTTAATGATTTACCTAATGAAATAGGATGTTCTGTTGATGCTAAATTGCCTTCTGGCGTGACTCTTAAAGTTTCACGCTCTATACCACGGTGGATGCCACATAAAACTTTAGGGTGTGCTTCCAACCAAGAAAGCGCTTTTGATACGTCCGGGATCAAAGGTGACCTCCCGTGTTGATTGATGTTAGTAAATAGATAGGAGTTACTTTATCGCAAAGTCACTAAATTGTCGCTGATTAGATGATGTTAGCATTGTTAGTTGGTGCGAAACAAAGACGTTATATTATGAGAAATAATAGAATGGTAGAAAGCAAAAAGCCCCGCTATTGCGAGGCTTTAAAGATGGTGCATCCTGGAGGATTCGAACCTCCGACCGCTCGGTTCGTAGCCGAGTACTCTATCCAGCTGAGCTAAGGATGCAGGTCTGACGTTTTGGCTAGAAATAATTTAACTAAAGCATCTAATAAAAGATGGTGCATCCTGGAGGATTCGAACCTCCGACCGCTCGGTTCGTAGCCGAGTACTCTATCCAGCTGAGCTAAGGATGCAGGTCTGACGTTTTGGCTAGAAATAATTTAACTAAAGCATCTAATAAAAGATGGTGCATCCTGGAGGATTCGAACCTCCGACCGCTCGGTTCGTAGCCGAGTACTCTATCCAGCTGAGCTAAGGATGCAGGTCTGACGTTTTGGCTAGAAATAATTTAACTAAAGCATCTAATAAAAGATGGTGCATCCTGGAGGATTCGAACCTCCGACCGCTCGGTTCGTAGCCGAGTACTCTATCCAGCTGAGCTAAGGATGCATCGTAGTTACTTTTCTAGCTGCTCATATTGCAATTGGCAATCTGAGTAATGAGATGGTGCATCCTGGAGGATTCGAACCTCCGACCGCTCGGTTCGTAGCCGAGTACTCTATCCAGCTGAGCTAAGGATGCGCCGTTTTAATACTTTACGCTTTTAATGCAAATTATTCACCATTTGCACCAAAATAAAAACCCCATACATTAATCATGGGGTTGAAATATGGTGCATCCTGGAGGATTCGAACCTCCGACCGCTCGGTTCGTAGCCGAGTACTCTATCCAGCTGAGCTAAGGATGCGCCGTTTTAATACTTTACGCTTTTAATGCAAATTATTCACCATTTGCACCAAAATAAAAACCCCATACATTAATCATGGGGTTGAAATATGGTGCATCCTGGAGGATTCGAACCTCCGACCGCTCGGTTCGTAGCCGAGTACTCTATCCAGCTGAGCTAAGGATGCAAATCTAAATGGCGGTGAGAGAGGGATTCGAACCCTCGATGCAGCTTTTGACCGCATACTCCCTTAGCAGGGGAGCGCCTTCAGCCTCTCGGCCATCTCACCATATTTAGAACCACTCGAAGAAGTTCTTACTGAACATCTCGTCTCTGTGTGGCGCACATATTACTTTCTCAGCCTAAGAAGTCAAACGATTTTTCTCAACTTTTTACGAATATACGTTTGTTTGAACACTTCACAAACAAACTGATGCGTTTATCATCAAGATTGGCTAAAAAAGTCCTAAACACAATGATATCGCTGATGAAAAATCATTCAAGTATTTTATTCTCTTAGCAAATAAATTTATTCGTACATCAAATAATTGTGAAGCGAATGATTAGAGGTAAAAAGACTTTCAATTCTGTCAATCAGAATAAACGGATAGTGCAATAATAAATACAGCTCAAGGAGAGCAAAGATAGGAACAAAGAAAGGAATCAAAAGTCTTATAAAGAGAAAAGCGCCCAAACCCGGCAAAAGTGTGGACGCTTACGAATGAATTGTGACTAACTAAAAATGGGAATTGATTTAGTAGTTATCAGTAGGCTGAGTTTTCTCGGCCTGAATTCGTTGATAGATCTCTTCACGATGGACAGATACTTCTTTGGGTGCGTTTACGCCAATCCGTACCTGATTACCTTTAACCCCTAAAACGGTTACGGTCACATCATCGCCTATCATAAGCGTTTCACCAACTCGACGAGTTAGAATAAGCATTCTTTGCTCCTTGAAAATTTACAAGAGTCGGGTCTCTAGAATTTCCCGGCCATTATCCATCATACATTGTCAATTCGTATAATCATTATTTATCACAAGTAACTCATACTTCATAACAAAATATAAATTTAGTGATTGATTATTTAACGGATCATCAATATCTCTATAAGGCGTTATCCCTATACAAACAGGGATATCGCCTTTTTTCAGGTTGCTATCGCTTACAGATGCGATTCAACCCACTCGTCAACACTTGCCAAAGCTGCTGGTAAAGCTTCAACATCAGTACCACCCGCTTGAGCCATATCAGGGCGACCGCCACCTTTACCGCCAATTTGCTGTGCTACAAAACTAATTAGCTCACCCGCTTTAACTTTAGCAGTTAAATCTTTAGTGACCCCAACAATTAAGCTCACTTTACCATCAGAAATAGTAGAAAGCACAATAATTGCAGAACCTAATTGATTTTTTAAATCATCAACCATTGTTCTTAGCATTTTTGGCTCAACACCATTAAGCTCACGAACTAAAAGTTTGATACCTTTCACGTTTTTAGCTTGGCTACCTAAAGAGGAACTCTCTTGGGCAGCTTGCTGATCTTTTAGTTGTTGGAGTTCTTTTTCTAATAAACGATGTTTTTCTTGGACTGTTTTGATCCTTTCGACCAAGTTTGTACCATCACTTTTTAGAACTTGTGCAACAAGAGAGATAAGATCTGATTGCTCATGAATACTCTCTATTGCTGCAATGCCCGTAATCGCCTCAATACGACGAATACCTGCTGCAGTACCTGACTCACTGACAATGCGGAATAAACCAATATCCCCCGTTCTAGAAGCGTGAGTACCACCACAAAGCTCAGTAGAGAAGTCACCCATTGTTAAAACACGAACTCGTTCGTCGTATTTTTCACCAAAGAGTGCCATTGCACCTTTTTCTTTCGCATCTTCAAGATCCATTAACTCAGTGACAACCGGTGAGTTAAGACGGATTTGCGCATTTACAATATCTTCAATTTCTCGTAATTGTTCTGGTTTAACGGCTTCAAAATGAGAAAAGTCAAAACGCAGATATTTGTCGTTAACTAAAGAGCCTTTTTGAGTAACGTGCGTACCCAGAACTTGGCGCAATGCTGCGTGCAATAAGTGTGTCGCAGAGTGATTTAAACGAATAGCATCACGGCGAGCAGTATCAATGGCTGCATTGATTTTATGGTTAACAATAAATGACCCTACGTTAACTTTACCAATATGACCAATAGCTTTACCGTATTTTTGCGTATCTGTGACTTCAAACAGGCTATCTTTACCTGTTAGAACACCTTTATCACCAACTTGACCACCAGACTCTGCATAAAATGCGGTTTTATTTAAGAAGATAATACCTTCTTCACCTGCTTTTAATTCAGTGACTGATTGTCCGTTATGGAAAATAGCGGTAATTGTGCCCTGCTGTTCATCATGCTCATAACCAGAGAACTCACTGCGGCTATCCACTTTAATTAGATTATTATAATCCGTACCGAAACCACTGGATTCACGAGCACGTTTACGTTGCTCTTCCATCGCGACTTCAAAGCCTTTTTCATCAACTTTGATATTTCTTTCACGACAAACATCGGCAGTTAAATCGATAGGGAAACCATAAGTATCATAAAGACGGAAAGCGGTTTCACCTGGAAGAACGTCATCTGTTAATTGAGCAAGCTCTTCATCTAATAGTTGAAGACCACGTTCTAACGTGCGAGCAAACTGCTCTTCTTCCGTTTTTAATACTTTTTCAACGATAGCTTGTTGGCGTTTTAATTCTTCACCAGCTTCTGCCATAACGTCAATTAATGGAGCAACTAGCTTATAGAAGAAAGTATCTTTAGCGCCAAGCATATAACCATGACGTACTGCACGACGAATAATACGACGCAGAACATAGCCACGTCCTTCATTAGAAGGGATAACGCCATCGCAAATAAGGAATGAACAAGAACGAATATGATCGGCGATAACACGTAATGATTTATTTTCTAAATCCGTTGCATTAGTCACTTGTGCAACAGATTTAATTAAAGAACGGAATAAATCAATGTCATAGTTAGAGTTTACATGTTGTAAAACAGCGGTAATACGCTCTAATCCCATTCCGGTATCAACCGATGGTTTTGGCAATGGATCCATTGTACCATCTGATTGACGGTTAAATTGCATGAAGACGATATTCCAGATCTCAATATAGCGATCGCCGTCTTCTTCTGGTGAGCCTGGAGGTCCGCCCCAAATGTGGTCACCATGATCATAAAATATTTCAGTACAAGGTCCACAAGGGCCTGTGTCACCCATTTGCCAGAAGTTATCTGATGCAAATGGCGCGCCTTTGTTATCACCAATACGGATTATTCTTTCTGCTGGAATACCAATTTCTTTATTCCAAATATCATAAGCTTCATCATCTGTGGCATATACCGTTACCCAAAGTCTTTCTTTAGGTAAGTTGAACCACTCTTTGCTTGTTAATAATTCCCAAGCAAAATTGATTGCATCATGTTTGAAATAGTCACCAAAACTGAAATTACCTAGCATTTCAAAAAAGGTATGGTGACGAGCGGTATAACCCACATTTTCTAAATCGTTATGTTTACCACCAGCGCGCACACAGCGTTGCGCGGTTGTCGCTCGGGAATAAGGTCTATTATCCAATCCAAGAAATACATCTTTGAATTGGTTCATCCCTGCGTTTGTAAACAGCAATGTTGGATCGTTATTTGGAACCAAAGAACTGCTAGGTACTATTTGATGTCCTTTAGTATGAAAAAAGTCGAGAAACGCCTGACGGATCTCAGCGGTGCTTTTGCTCATAATTATCCCGAAATCAAGCTGGAAAAACAGAAATTAGAAATCTAGTTAGAGGAGGTTTATTGTTACCTCTACTTAGCCAACGAATACATAAGTAGGGATAAGATAGAATTTCTTCTGTCAGAAGTAAAACCCCCGATAAACTTATTCGTGTTGACATTGTAAATCGTCTAGTTTTTTTCTGAAAGTGGGATTGTTATCTGAGAATGGGACTTTTCTCTATTTAAGAGCAATTATCTAGTGAAATGTTAACAACTTAAAGTATTTTCATTTTGTAATTATTAAAAAGTATTTGTTATTGCTGATTTTTTATGAGATTACTCTTTATACGTTTCTTTTCTCTGAATAATCTCTTTTTCTCATAGCAATTAGTAATAAACACATAAGCATCATTACTTAAATAAGATATTAATAGCACGATAACTTACTAAAATAAAAGCGTTTATCAGTATAAAACACATCTTACATCTCAACAAACCTTTAAATACAATTTAAATTAGATCCAAATATATTGAAGATATTTATTTTTATATGTCAATTATTTATTATCTGGCGCAACCATATTATCGTAATGATTCTTATTTAGATTATTTATCCACAAGGATATATCACCAAAATTTCACTATATAAAATTTCATACAGCTAAAAAAAATAGGTTAGTAAAAAATATCGTTATATTAAATAAAGTAGTGTTAAAGGCTATTTTTTATGAGAAGAGAACAAAATAAGACTAATTTTAACCTTCTTTTGAATAAAAAATACGACATATAGCAAAAAGGAAGCTGTTTTAGAGCTTCCTTTTTTAAGTGAGTTAAATCACATTAATTGACTAGAGGTTTACAACTACGATAATCGTAATATGTTTTAATACACATTTAATTTAGCAATTTAGACATTGGCAAAAAAATTATTCTTCTGTTTCTTCAATATCTGCTGCATTATCACTATCGTTAGTAAAATCAGCTGCGCTAGTAAATTCACCAGCATGATTTAATAACATTTCACGTAGTTTAGTGTTTAACTCATCATACATTTCAGGGTGTTCTTTTAGGTAAGTTGTAGCATTGGCTTTACCTTGGCCAATTTTCTCACCATTGTAGCTGTACCATGCGCCAGCTTTCTCTACCAATTTATGTTTAACACCTAAATCAATCAGTTCACCAAAGGTATTAATACCTTCGCCATACATAATTTGGAATTCAGCTTGTTTAAATGGTGCTGCAATTTTATTTTTCACCACTTTAACGCGTGTTTCACTACCAACAACTTCATCACCGTTTTTAACAGAACCGATACGACGAATATCTAAGCGAACAGATGCGTAGAATTTAAGAGCATTACCACCTGTTGTGGTTTCTGGGTTACCAAACATAACACCGATTTTCATGCGAATTTGGTTGATGAAAATAAGCAATGTGTTGGAATTTTTCAGGTTACCCGCTAATTTACGCATAGCTTGGCTCATCATACGAGCCGCTAGGCCAACGTGTGAATCACCAATCTCACCTTCAATTTCTGCTTTTGGTGTTAAAGCAGCAACGGAGTCAACAACGATAACATCAACAGCGCCAGATCGAGATAACGCATCACAAATTTCTAAGGCTTGTTCACCCGTATCAGGCTGAGAACACAGCAGATTATCAATATCTACGCCTAGTTTTTTAGCGTAGATAGGATCTAAGGCGTGCTCAGCATCAATGAATGCACAAATTTTGCCTTCACGTTGAGCGGCAGCGATAACTTGTAATGTTAACGTTGTTTTACCAGAAGATTCTGGGCCATAGATTTCAACAATACGGCCGCGTGGTAAACCACCAGCACCTAAAGCAACGTCTAATGATAAAGAACCCGTAGAGATGGTTTCAACGTTCATGGAACGATCTTCGCCCAGACGCATGATAGACCCTTTACCAAATTGCTTTTCAATTTGACCAAGTGCTGCGGCCAATGCTTTTTGTTTGTTTTCATCAATAGCCATGTTATCTCCCTCTGGGCAGTGAAGCATAAAGATGGGTCACTACCATTAAAACGTATATGATTTTGCTTGTTGAAACTCATTATACTGTATAATCATACAGTATCAAGTTAATTATCAATAATTTCTTTAATTATTGATTTTAAAGAAAAAATAACAGATTCAGCTCTTATTTGCTCTCGTGAACCACTGAATATACAGTGTTTTGCCATAGTTTGAATACCTGTTGGCGTTTTCATTGCAAAGCCAAACCAAACTAAACCAACGGGTTTTTCTTCGCTACCACCACCGGGGCCTGCAATACCACTAACAGACACGGCAACATCTGCATTAGCTGTTATCAGCGCCCCTTTGGCCATTTGAAGAACGACTTCTTCACTCACCGCGCCGTATTTAAGCAAAGTTTGTTCATCAACGCCTATCATTTCATGCTTTGCTTCATTGCTATATGTTACAAAGCCACGGTGATAATATTCAGAACTTCCTGCAATATCAGTGATAACTTTTGCAATCCATCCGCCAGTGCAAGATTCAGCCGTTGTTATCGTACTTTTCTTTTCAAGTAACGCTTTACCTACCTCAATACTTAGGCGGGTCATTTCATCGTAATTTATCATTAAGGTTCATCTAACCTCTATTCTAAATCTCACTGTTTAAGATTTCTTTCTGGTGCAATCCCATAACCATAGCCCACCAATGGCTAGGGCAAAGATAGCACCAAAACCAATTCCGATAGCAACAACAGAGATACCAATGCTCGTAACCAGTGAGAATAATCCAAGCATTAATAGCATTGCTGTATTTTCACCGAGGTTTTGTACAGCAATAGCATTACCAGCACCTACACTGTGCTTTCCTTTGTCTTGTAATAACGCATTCAATGGCACAACAAAGAAACCACCAAAAACACCAATGATGATAAGAATTAAGTAGGATGGAATAATTGAGGTTTGCAGTGAGAAATAAACAACGCCAAGACCAATTAAAATACCGGCTGGCATACAGCGACGCACTGTTTTCAATGTCACAAATTTAGCCGCTAATCCAGCACCGACCACAATACCAATGGCAACCATCGCATTTAATACCGTCGGTGTCGTATTATCGGTCATACCTAGAGCAATAGGAACCCACTGAACAAGTAAAAAGCGTAATGTGACTCCTGCGCCCCAAAACATGCTGGTTCCCACTAAAGAAAAGCGACTTTCTTTATCAGCCCATAAAGTACGTGTAGCCTCAAGAAACAGTATGAACATTTTTTTAATGTTCCAACCACGACCAATTTGAGCTGCTGATAATTTAGGTATACCAAAGTTAACAAATACAGCTAAAGCATACATTGCAGCACAAACACCTAATGCAAAAACAATGCTCCAATCTGAGAGTAAACCACCAATAACTGATCCCAGTAAAATAGCTGCAATGGTAGAAGCTTCCATTAAGCCATTCGCTTTAACTAAACGTTCACCATCTGTTAATTCACCTAAGATGCCATATTTAGCTGGAGAATAAACCGCAGCACCAATTCCCACGAGGGCATAACCCAGGAAAGGATCAGAGCCAACACAGATAAGAAATGCGCCTACAAATTTTAAAAGGTTACCACTGAGCATAACTCTGCCTTTAGGAGTACGATCAGCAAATTGTCCCACAAAAGGGGCTAAAAGAATAAAAGCCAGCACAAAGACCATTTGTAAGACAGGTTGACTCCACTCTGGGTACAGTGACGATTTAAACTGTGCAAGAATGGCAAACAGCAAGGCATTATCGGCAAAAGCAGAAAGAAATTGCGATAAAAGTACCGCTTTCATTCCCCTACTCATTAAAGGAGGCTGGCTAATATTCTCTGGCATTAGTTGTTTTCCTGTTCAGCAAGTTTCTTCAATGAAACAAAATCCGTTTTTCCGCTTCCTAATACAGGAATATCTTTGATAAAACGAATGTCTTTCGGCACAGCGATTTCAGCAACACCTTCAGATTTTGCCAGTGTTGATAGTACACTACGATCTAACTGTCTATCTGTTGTAAAAAGAACTAACGATTCACCTCGGCGTTTATCACTTATTGATACAACTGCATGCTCACCTTGAGATGCTTTACGTGCAAGTTGCTCAACACCTTCGAGAGAAACCATTTCACCTGCAATTTTTGCAAAGCGTTTAACGCGTCCTTTTATTGTGCAGAAACCTTCGCTATCAATAGCAACAATATCACCCGTGTCGTACCAACCTTCTTCGTCAAGACCTTCAGCATTAGTCGCAACAGGAGCTTCCAGTTTTTCAGGTGATT
The DNA here is from genome assembly GCF_002607735.1 of Proteus alimentorum. Taxonomy (GTDB): domain Bacteria; phylum Pseudomonadota; class Gammaproteobacteria; order Enterobacterales; family Enterobacteriaceae; genus Proteus; species Proteus alimentorum. The sequence goes on along the minus strand of NZ_NBVR01000027.1, from coordinate 47,581 downwards.
CTACACGCAAGTATCCCATCATTACATTAGGGCCACGCAGTTGTAGTCTACCGCCTTCGGTAATACCATTCATTGGGATTAAGCGACCTTCCATCCCCGGTAATAAACGCCCTACTGTATGAGCTTTAGCACTCATAGGCACGTTGATTGAGACAACAGGTGCGCATTCTGTTACGCCATAACCTTCTAAAATACGAATACCGAATTTCTCTTGCCATAAAACACGCGTTGATTCAGAGAGCTTTTCCGCCCCAGCAACCACATATCTCACTCTGGCAAAATCATAAGGATGGGCAAATTTTCCGTAATTACCTAAAAAGGTTGATGTACCAAATAATACTGTACAATTTTGGTCATAGACTAATTCAGGTACGACTCGATAGTGTAACGGACTTGGATAAAGAAAAACGCGGGCGCCCAAGCAAATTGGCGTTAGCAAGCAAGCTGTTAAACCAAATGCATGGAATAACGGCAATGCTGACATAAATTTGTCTTTCGGTGAAAAATCAGCAATAGCACGAATTTGCTCAACGTTAGCCAATAAACTTGAATGGCTGTGAACAACACCTTTAGGCGTCCCTTCAGAGCCTGATGTAAATAGAATAACGGCTGCATCATGTGCATCTTGCGGTAACATCGCTTTTTTAGGCGTAATGAGATGTTTGAGGATCCAGCGTTTATCTTCACTGGTAACAGTCTCTTTTAGATCCTCAAGATAAATCCAATTCGCTTCTGGGGTTTGCTCAGGAATATGCAATAAATTCCCTTTTTCTAAAAACTGACGTGATGTGAAAATGGTTTTGATTGATGCCGCTTTCATCGCATTTTGTACACCTAAACTACCTGCCGTGTAGTTAAGCATTGCCACAACACGTTGACGCATTGTTGCACCTAATAGTGCAGCCGCAGTTACTGTTGTATTTGGAAGCAGTAAACCTATACGCTCTTTAGGTTCAGTGTAACGCTCAATCAATCGGCTGATCCCTAACGTTTTTTTCAGCAACCCTTGATAGGAGTCCTCTTTTAGATTGATATCTGAAATTAATGGACTAAACCGCCCATATTGAGACATTGCCTGTAAAAATGCTTCGTACAGCGTGATATTAAGGCGTGTTTGCATGATGGCTTCCATCATGATATCGCGCATGGCTTCACCCGCTAATCGACGACGCTCAGAAGATTTTTCAGCTTTTGGCATCGGTAAATCAACAGCAGGAAGTACCTTGATAGTGATTTTAGGAAAGAATTGAGATTTTATTCGTAAGCTTTTACGTACTCGTGAAAAATAGCTGAATTCAGCCCCTTCAATTCTAACAGGAACAACTTTAGCGCCTGATTTTGCGGCAATAAAAGCAGCACCTTCATAAATTTTCATCAACCCATTGGTTACGGTGATCCTTCCTTCTGGGAAAATCACAACCGGACGACCTTTATCCACTTCTTTAACCAACTGACGCACAGCCATTGGATTGGCGGGATCTAAAGGTACGATATCGGCATAGCGACCTAACCATCTTGTCGTTTTTGCAGAAGCAACAGAAGTATAAACAGCAAATACCGGATTAATAGGCAGGAATAAACGTAATAATATACCGTCAATAAAAGAAGTATGATTTGGCGTAATTATACATTTTTCATATTGTGAAAACTGATTAACAAGTCCTTCAATTCTTATTCTAAATAAGAATTTAAATAGTGTTTTAAAAAACGCTATCAACATCATATCCATATCTCATTTTGCTATAATTAGCCTTACTATAAATAGGATGTGATGAAAATAAAATAGATGTTCCCTGTTTTATCCTTTATATCAGACGACTACTTAATTATTTCATTAGTTTTGCGAGAATTGCCTCAATAATATCATTTATAGGTAGTCCCGCATCGACAATAATATCAGCACATTGCAAATATAAAGGTTCACGTTTAGCCAAAACGTCATTCATTTCTGAAACTAATGTTTTACCCGTCAAACTTGGTCTTTGTGCTTCATTGGGATCTCGGGACAAACGCTCAACTAAAGTTTCAAGAGATGCCTGTAAATAAATAATAACACCTGAAGATTTCATATAAGTACGATTTTGTTCTGCTAAAATCATACCGCCACCCGTTGAGATAACTTGATTAGGATGACTAACTTGGACTAGTGCTTCTGATTCCGTTTGCCGAAAAAAATCCCAACCTTTCTCTTGAACCATTGAAGCTATAGTTTGTTGATATTTTTGAGTTATCCAATCATCCGTATCAATAAATCTATAATTTAAAGTGAGGGAAAGCGCTTTACCTACTGTTGTTTTTCCTGCACCTCTAGGTCCGATAAGGTAAATTGTACTATCCATAAAATGCACTATCTCCATAGTGTGTTCCCTTTTAGGGGTGTAATTAAAAATTTACATACTGTAAAGTGTGAAATATCATACCTGATGTAACAAAAAAATAAAGCCACACTTTAGAAAAGTATGGCTTATTGAGTCATCTTAACAATTAGCTACGAATTGTATTATCGCCGTAACCAATCCATTTATAGGTCGTTAGGGCATCTAATCCCATAGGACCTCTAGCATGTAATTTCTGAGTACTAACAGCAACCTCGGCACCTAAACCGAATTGTCCACCATCAGTAAAACGCGTGCTTGCATTAACATACACCGCAGCAGAATCGACTTGACGAACAAAGCGATCTGCATTCGCAATAGATTGCGTTAAAATAGCGTCAGAGTGCGCAGTACCATAACGGCGAATATGGCTAATTGCCTCAGTTAAACCACTCACAACATCTACGTTTAAATCAAGTGACAACCATTCGTCGCAATAATCTGCATCTTTCACATCAACCACAGTAGCCCCGCCTTTTTTCAGCCCAGCTAATGCCTTCTCACTTGAATGCAAAGTCACCTTTTGAGCCGCCATAGCATCACTTAACTGTGGCAAAAATAGATCTGCAATATTTTCGTGTACTAAGAGCGTTTCTAAAGAGTTACACGCGCTTGGACGTTGTACTTTTGCATTGACGATAACAGTTAATGCTTTTTCTAAATCTGCACTTTCATCCACAAAAGTATGACAAACACCGATACCACCAGTGATAACTGGAATGGTTGATTGTTCACGGCAAAGTTTATGCAATCCTGCACCACCTCGTGGAATAAGCATATCAATATACTCATCCATTTTTAGCATTTTAGCGACTAACTCACGATCAGGTTTATCAATCGCCTGAATAGCGCCAGCAGGAATACCACATTTTTCTAATGCTTGTTGAATAACAGCAACAACCGCTTGGTTAGTATGGTGGGTTTCTTTTCCGCCACGAAGAATAGCCGCATTACCCGTTTTCAAACACAAAGAAGCGACATCAATTGTGACATTAGGGCGAGCTTCATAAATAACCCCCACAACACCCAACGGCACACGGCGACGCTCTAAACGTAAACCGCTATCTAGCATACGGCCATCAATCACTTGACCCACAGGATCTTCTAAACGACACACTTGTCGTACATCATCTGCAATGGCTTTTAAACGTGCAGAATTAAGTAATAAGCGATCAAGCATAGCGGCATTAATATTGGCTTCGCGAGCCGCTTGCATATCTTTTTCATTTGCGGCAAGAATTGAAGCTTCTTGTTGTTCTAATAAATCAGCCATCACTAATAATGCCTGATTTTTTTGCTCTGTTGATAGTTGAGCTAAATGCCAAGATGCCTCTCTTGCAGATTTACCCATTTGTTCTAACATCAGAAGGCTCCTTAGCTAACAATCATATCATCACGATGCACGGCAACACTGCCATACTCGTAACCTAAAATTTGACTAATTTCTTGTGAATGGTGCCCTGCAATTAAACGCAGTGCGTCACTATTATAGTGTGCAACACCATGAGCGAGATCTTTACCTTGCAAACTTTGAATGCGGATAACACATCCACGAGAGAAATCGCCTTTAATGTCTTTGATACCTTTTGGTAAAAGGGAGCTACCTTTTTCTTTAATTGCGTTTTCAGCCCCTTCATCAACCACAATCACCCCCGCAATTGGCGCACCAAAGATCCAGCGTTTACGCGCTTCTAATGGACTTTGTAAACCATGGAATAACGTCCCAACAGGTTCATCATTTATAACTTTAGCGATAACGTCAGGTTGTACGCCTGCGGCGATGACAACATCAATACCCGCACGCCCAGCAACGGTTGCTGCTTGCAGTTTTGTTGCCATACCGCCCGTGCCTAAGCCCGATACGCTATCACCTGCCATTTGGCGCAACTCATCATTGATATCAAAAACTTCGGGGATCAACTTAGCATCTGGATTACTGCGGGGATCAGCCGTATAAAGCCCTTCAATATCCGTCAATAATAACAGTTTATCTGCACCGCCTAAAATAGCCGCTAATGCTGATAAGTTATCGTTATCACCCACTTTAATTTCCGCGGTAGCAACAGCATCATTTTCATTGATAACGGGAATAATATGGTTATCTAACAGTGCATGTAATGTATCACGTGCATTTAGGAAACGTTCTCTATCTTCAATATCAGCACGCGTTAATAGCATTTGACCAATATGAATACCATAGATGGCAAATAACTGTTTCCATACTTGAATTAAGGCACTTTGCCCTACTGCGGCAAGCAACTGTTTTGAAGCAATCGTTGCGGGCAAATCAGGATAATTCAAATATTCACGTCCTGCTGCAATTGCACCTGAAGTGACAATGATAATCCGATGCCCTTTTTCGTGTTGTTTAGCACATTGGCGAACCAGCTCAACAATATGAGACTGATCCAGACGTCGTGAACCACCAGTAAGTACACTTGTCCCTAATTTAACAACCAGCGTTTGGCTGCTACTCATAACATTTACCATTCTTGTTGATTATTTAAAAAGATAATACACAGTTTTATCAGGAGAGAAGCGTTATGCCAACTGACATAACGCAAAATCTATGAAAAGTTGCCCTAACACAAAATTAGGGCTGAATGGGGAGAGGAAATTTGTTCATTTTTTCATCTGGGATGAGTGTCATCTCTAATTCACTCACCGCGAGTTGAAGAAATTCATGAAAACGAATAAGTGTTTCATTGATTGACTCAATAACATCATTCTTACTGATGTTCTGATGGAGCCAATCACCATTTTTATCGAATAGCCCAATTTGATAATGATAAATGAGCTGTTCATTATTACGTTCTAATTCCATCCACCAGCCCCAAAACTCTCGTTTTTCCGGCGCGACTTTTTTATTTACACAAACGGCTAAACAGTCAAAAAAGAACTGGCTCTCTTGGCATTGTTGCTCTCGGATATATGGACCGATTTGAGCAAAACGCTTTAATAACTTACCTCGGGTAGGGTTCAAAGATGAAGTCATAAATTCAGTCTCCTTAGAAACTCTACTGTTATATAATCTAATATAATTAGCAAGTTATTGTTTAAAATTAATTATATTAATTTATCATAGATCCAATCTGCACTTTTTTGTAACGCAAGCTCTAAATTTTCGTAAAGCGGTTTGTCATTAATAGCGAGAATGTCACCATCCATAGAGGAGCGTGCAATTAATTGCGAATCCTCTTTAGGACTCATTTCATCCCCTTTCCAATAAACGCCCATCATAGGAACAGGTATCCGTCGCCCAATCAAGCCTTGGTTTTTCAGAGAATAACTACTCAATGATAATCGAAGATTATTCTCATCAATATTCCATAATCCTAAGCGACTTGCTAACACATCAAGATACATCACAGGAATTTTTTTCTGCAATTCAGCTTGGGTAAAGAAGGAATGGATCAAAGGGCCTAAGGCAACAACGCCTTTAATCAATTTTGGGTAGATATAAGCTAAGCGCACGGCAATATTACCGCCAAAACGAAAGCCCATCACACCAACACGAGTATGATCAATCCAAGGTACTTCAGAAAGTTGTTTTAGTACTTCACCTTGTAACTGGCATGTATCTTCCGTTAGTTTTTGTTTTGCTGAATAACCAATTGCTGGCATATCCAGCGTTAGCATTGCAATACCTTTAGGGGAAAGGTAATCACGAAAGAAGCTGACATAATCGCTTTGTAAGCCATCTAATCCACCACAAAATAACACGGTAGGATAAGGCCCCCTGCAATCTTTTGGCAAATGCAGAAATCCCGTTGTCGTCCCTTTTCCCTCTAATTTAAATGTTAGTTTTTTGACGTCAAAAGAGGAAAATTTCGTCGCATTCTCAAAAGCTTTCATCGACAAAATAACAGCTTGATCAGCTAAGAAATCACCATTAATAAAGGGATATGCGGCAATGCTATAAAGATGTGCGGCTTGTAGCCAACAATCTGCTGCGGCATCACCAGACTCTTCACGTAATGCTTTTTGTTGCCAGATCATCGCTTGATGTGACCACTCAAATGACCAACCTCCTTTACGATACCCTACCACGGTATCAATAAATTTATCGTCACTACGAGGGGCATCCTGTACCGCAATTCGACTTAACACCTCTTCTATTTCAATAGGGGAAATTCCACGCCAAATCCAAAGTAAACGTTGAATAGTTCGATACCAATTTTGCTGGCTCGTACCATTAAGCACGGTATAGGTATTAATATTTGATTTTGGATGGGTGTACTGAATTAGCGTCGAGGTTTCAGCGTGTTTTGCTCGTGGCTTAAATAAAGTTTCAGAAAGATTCGTATTGTTTGCCATATCACTCTTCAAATCAGTGGATATCGTATAAAGGGGGCTTAAAAGTCTGGCTCTATCATAGCATGAAATCGACTGAAACAATGTGTATCACGACAAGCAATCGCACGAAGACACCATAACAAGAAAGAGAAAAAAGCTTAAAAACAAAAATCCCCGCCTAGGCGAGGATCTCAATTAAAACAGCAAAACGAATGCTATCAACTTATTTTTGATCGCAAACAGGTGGAATAAAAGCAACCCCCATATCCCAAGGCTGTTCAATCCAAGTATTTTGCGGAATATCAACCACAAAATCATCCACTAAAGGACGCCCTTCTGGTTTTGCAAAGATAGTGACGAAATGCGCTTTTGGATACATTTCACGGATAACTTTAGCAGTACCACCCGTATCAACTAAATCGTCAACAACGATAAAGCCTTCACCATCGCCTTCTGCTTTTTTTAAGATTTTGAGGTCACGCTGATGATCGTGGTCATAGCTAGAAATGCAGACTGTATCCACATGACGGATACCTAATTCACGAGCAAGTAATGCAGCAGGGACTAATCCCCCACGGCTGACAGCAATAATGCCTGTCCACTGTTCGACTGGTAATAAACGTTGCGCCAATTGACGGGCATGTATTTGCAACATATCCCACGTTACAACATATTTTTCGCTCATAATATTGTGATCCTAGCTACTTGAATTTCGAGAGAAGCTTTTTTGCGGAAAAAAAGGTTGCGCGAGATTATAGTGATTTGGGCACCTAAAAACCAGAGAAAACGTGAAAACAGGTGAGATTATCCTCATTTTTTTCTGTAATGTCTTTTTCTGATTAAAAAGTGAACCTTGTAAAAAATGAATACAAAATAGAGATCTAATTTCTTAGATAGAGATGTGAATAGAATGACGCATTCATCAGAAGAAAGTGATATTCTCAACTATATTGGCGTATAACGCTCAGAATAATAAAGCTAACCCTTAAAAAAGCGGTAGGCTATCAATAACACAGATGCTGTTAGAGGAGATCCATCGTGTCTGAACTATCTACTCTATCCCCACAACCACTATGGGATATTTTTGCAAAAATTTGTTCGATTCCACATCCATCACATCATGAAGAAGCCTTAGCTACCCATATTCTTTCTTGGGCAAGTGAAAAAGGACTTTTTGCAGAGCGCGATGCCGTTGGCAATATTTTAATTCGTAAGCCAGCAACCAAAGGTATGGAAGATCGTAAAGCCGTTGTTTTACAAGCACACTTAGATATGGTGCCACAAAAAAACAACGACACAGTTCACGACTTTACTAAAGATCCGATTCAACCTTATGTTGATGGTGAGTGGATCAAAGCGAAAGGCACCACATTAGGTGCAGATAATGGTGTTGGTATGGCATCTGCATTAGCGGTCTTAGCTGATGACACTGTTAAGCACGGCCCATTAGAAGTACTGCTAACTATGACGGAAGAAACCGGCATGGACGGCGCATTTGGTTTACAACCAGGTTGGTTACAAGCTGATATTCTTATCAACACAGACTCTGAAGAAGAAGGCGAAATCTACATGGGTTGTGCGGGTGGTATTGATGTTAAAACCACAGTGAGCCTTTCTTACGATGCAATTCCAGCAGGCCACGTTGTTAAGCAACTGGTTCTGAAAGGATTAAATGGCGGTCACTCTGGTGGTGATATCCATTTAGGTTTAGGTAACGCAAATAAATTATTAGCACGTTTCTTAGCGGGTCATGCAGAAGAATTATCACTGAAATTAATTGATTTCCACGGTGGTACACTGCGTAATGCGATCCCTCGTGAAGCAAACATTGTTTTTGCCATTCCAGCGGATAAAGCAAGCCAACTAGATGCAGTAAAAGCGAAATTTGAAGCGCTGTTAAAAACTGAATTAGCTATTGCTGAAAAAAATCTAAAAGTTGAATTAATTGATACAACAACAGATAAAAAAGTTTTCACAGTTGATTGCCAAGAACGCTTAATCAACCTACTTAATGCAATGCCAAATGGCGTTATTCGTATGAGTGACGACGTTGAAGGTGTGGTTGAAACTTCATTAAACGTCGGTGTTGTTAGCATTGTTGACGATAAAGTCGAGATCCTGTGCTTAATTCGTTCTCTGATTGATAGCGGTAAAACTTATGTTGTTAGCATGCTGACAGCATTAGCAAAACTGGCTAAAGCAGATATCGAAACCAAAGGCGGTTACCCAGGTTGGAAACCAGATGCAGACTCTCCTGTTATGCACTTAGTTCGTGATACTTACCAACAACTGTTTGATAAAGTGCCAAACATCATGGTTATCCACGCCGGACTTGAGTGTGGCCTGTTCAAAAAACCTTACCCTGATATGGATATGGTTTCTATTGGGCCAACAATCCGTGGTGCTCACTCACCAGACGAACGCGTTCACATTAAGAGCGTCGGTCAATACTGGCAATTATTAACTGCGATTTTAAAAGCAATCCCTGCTAAATAATCTCGCTTTAACATTAGTAATGAAACCCGCTTAATTGGCGGGTTTTTTTGTGGCTAAATTCATCACCAAAAAATAATTTATCTCACCTATTCACACCCTATTTACCTTAAAGATCATAATTTATTCCTCATAGAGTCAATTCCATAATTGCTTATTTCATTATGGAATAAAAAATAAATCTTAATAAATTAAATATATAGAATGCTAATCATTATCATTAGCATTAATGTTTTCGGGGTGATATTTTCATGGCTTCCGCATTTAAAGTTAAATAATAAAAAATTAAAGGGTTCTATTGTGTCTAATAAAAATTGCGTTGCTAGCGTCTTTATTGCCTTACCTCTCAGTTTACTCTCTGTTCAAATTCATGCGGCAGTCAATCAAAATGTACCTGAAAAGATAATTGTTACGGCATCTACATCACAAGATCCTCAAGCACCTGTTTCCGGTTTTGTCGCAACAAAAACATTATCAACAAATAAAACACCCACTGAAATTGAAAAAACACCACAATCCATTAGTGTGATCACGCGTGATCAAATGGACGCTCAAGATGTCAGTTCAGTTTCTCAGGCGTTACGTTATACACCCGGCGTTTTCACAGAATATCGTGGAAGTTCTAATCGTAATGATGAGGTTTTTATTCGTGGATACAGTTATGCACCACGTTTTCTTGACGGCCTAAGCTATGGAATGGGAGCTTCATCATCAACTGGCGCAATTGATCCGTGGTTATTAGAGCGCGTTGAAGTTGTTAGAGGACCTGCATCTGTTCTTTATGGCCAAGTAAACCCAGGTGGCCTTGTTGCAATGACCAGTAAAAGACCCACTGTATCCCCTATTCGTCACATTCAAGTACGTGCGGGTAATGATAAATTAGCAGAAACGGCTTTTGATTTCTCAGGTGCCTTAAGTGATGATAATCGTGTGCTTTATCGTCTAAACGGTATTGCAAAAACACAACATACACAAATAAAAAACTATAAAGAAGAACGTTTTGCACTTGCACCTGCGATTACTTTCTTGCCTAATGAACAGACTCGCTTAACGCTATTAAGCTTTATTCAGCAAGAGCCTGAAGCTGGATATCGTAATTTTTTACCTGCTTATGGTACGGTTAAAAGCACTCCTGCTGGTACTATTCCCTTTGATTTTGATGTCAACAATCCTGATTACCATAAATCATGGCGTCAACAATATGGTATAGGTTATGAATTCGAACACGAATTTAGTGACTCACTAAAAATTGTACAGAATGCTCGATATAGCCATATTAATCAAAAATATAAATACCTTGTATTTGGATCTTTAAGAAAAGATAACCCTTATGTCCTTGAACGCCGAGCGCAACAAGAGCAACGAGAAACAGATACATTAGGTATTGATACTCGTCTACAAGCTGACTTTACTACTGCAAAACTTAATCATACTATGATTGTGGGGATTGATTATCAATGGAGTAAAGATCAAGATAATTTACTCCGCGCAATGGGCTCTGAGTACGATCTTGATTGGCGTGATCCTAATTATCACTATCCAATTGATATGAGTTTACAAAAACCTGCGACTGATCAGCTACAGAAACGAGATCAAATCGGGTTATATCTACAAGATCAGATCCAATGGAAAAACTGGATCTTACTTGCGGGCTTACGCCAAGATTGGGCTCAAGTGCGGACTCATGATTTTTTAGCTAAAAGCGATGTTCAACAAGATGATCACAAACTAACGGGTCGCGCAGGGCTTCTATATTCTTTTGATAATGGTATTTCTCCTTATATTAGCTATAGCACCTCTTTTGAGCCTAATTTACAAACTCGTCGCGCACCAGGCACAGCACCATTTGATCCGAGTGAAGGTCGTCAATTAGAAGCGGGGATCAAATACCTCACACCGAATGAACAAACATTGGCAACACTCTCTGTTTATCAATTACAACAACGCAATGTAACCAACTACAATGCTGAAAAAGCATATTTTGAACCAGTGGGTGAAATTAGAAGCCGTGGTGTTGAAGCACAAATTAATAGCCAATTAACTGAAAATATTTCATTTATCAGCAGTTATGCTTATACCGATACTGAAGTAAGAAAAACCATTATTGAAGGAACGCAAGGAAAAGAACTCCCTCGCGTTCCTAAACATATGGCATCACTTTGGGGTCAATATGATGAAACATCTGGGTTATTTAATGGGGCTAAAGCCGGTGTTGGTGTGAGATATGTGGGTGTATCTCAAGGTGATACCAAAAATACCATCAGTGTACCGGCTGTAACACTTTACGATGCGATGATTGGTTATTCATTAGGTGAGCTATCACCTTCTTTAAAAGGTGCTGAAATTCAACTTAATATGAATAATATTGCGAATAAACACTATGTTGCCTCTTGTGCTGGTGATACTGCCTGTTTTTATGGGATTGGCAGAACAATGACAGCAACAATGAATTATCGCTGGTAATACTATATAAATTAACTATATAGATTAACTGCATTAACCATAGCCTGTCTATTGATCGGCTATGGTTTTTTATTCTTATAGTGCTAAAAGAAGTTGTCGTTCTATTTGTGGATCTTGCAAGGTGACATGAAAGCCGATTAATCGCACACCTCGGCCATTTCGGCGCTCATGCCATGCTTGGTAGGCAATATTTATTAAATCGGCTTTTTCTAAAATAGGATGAGTATGCTCTTGTGTCGTTAATTGAAAATCATCAAATTTTAGTTTAACACCTTGCCTTGCTATCCTTAAATCGGGCTTTACTTTTGTAAGTCGTCTTTCTAATTCGCTATATAACCCGTCAAGTAATGCCAAGCAATCATCCCAAGAATTAATATCTGAGGCAAAAGTGCGTTCAACTCCGACTGATTTTCTCAGTCTATCAGGGTTAATTTCGCGCTCATCGATGCCATGACTGCGTTCCCATAAATTTTGACCAAATTTCCCAAACGCTTTTACCAAAGAAATGACATCGGTACGACGAATATCAGCACACGTTTCTAACCCCATTTCTTGCAAGCGAGCAAATGTCACCTTACCTACACCCGGTATTTTATTAAGCGGTAATTTTAAAATAAAATCATCGACTTGCTCCGGTGTAATAACAAATTGCCCATTGGGTTTGTTGATATCAGAGGCAATTTTTGCGAGAAATTTAATCGGTGCAATGCCTGCGGATGCAGTGAGATTTAACTCATCAAAAATTTGTTGGCGAATTTCTTGGGCGATCAACGTTGCAGAACCGCGACAATGCATACTGTCAGATACATCAAGATAAGCTTCATCAAGTGAAAGAGGTTCAATAAGGTGGGTATAACGAGAAAAAATTTGGCGGATCTTTGCGGATGTCTCTTTATAAAGAGACATTCTGCCGGGTAAAACTTTTAAGTGAGGGCATAACTTCAACGCCGTTGCCGTTGACATAGCACTACGGACACCAAAACGGCGGGCAGGATAATTCGCTGTGCTAATCACACCTCGGCTAGAAGCATTGCCTCCAACTGCAATTGGGATCTCTTTTAGTGCCGGATTATCTCGCATTTCAATCGCAGCATAAAAACAATCCATATCAACATGAATAATTTTACGCATACAATCACCTCACCTCACCTCAATCCATTCACTGTTTAAATATACAGTAAATGGATATTAACTACAATTTTTATTCCTTCTCATCTCCCTCTATTGAGGTGTATTTCTCATAAAAATCTGAATTAGTTTGTTTATTTATAGAATTGCCACAAAGTGATGATAGATTGTTTTTGCTCGTTGATTAATTCCATTAATTTAAAATATTGTTTTGTAACTATATATAAAACAAGGAAATAATTTTTCATGATCAAATTATTCATCGCTATTTCTCTCTTTTTTTATTCTGTAATTCTTATGGCATCTCCTAAAATTATCGCACATCGTGGTGGCACAGCTGATGCCCCTGAAAATACTGAAATTGCTATAAAAACAGCTCTTTCTAATCAAGCTGATGCAATTTGGATCACAATTCAATTATCGAAAGATAATATTCCTGTCCTTTATCGCCCTAGCGATTTAAAAAGCTTAACGAATGGGCAAGGTAGTGTTTCTGACTTTACGGCGCAGGAACTTAAACAATGGGATGCAGGCTATAAATTTGGTGAAGCACAACAATTTCCTTATCGAAATAAAGGTGTCACCATTCCAACATTGGATGAGATTTTAACTCAATTCCCCACAACACAGTTTTATCTTGATTTAAAATCACCCGATGCTGATCCAGCAATCCAAGGTGAAGCATTAACCACCGTACTTTATAATCATAACGCACTAGATAGAACCCGCGTTTATTCTACAAATACTGCATTTCTTGATGCCTTACCGACTACTGTACAACGTTTTGAAAGTCGTGATATTACTCGTGATATTTTAGCCAATATCACAATGAGCCATGTTTGCCTGCTACCTGAAAATTTAGATTTTACTCGTTGGTATGGGCTTGAGCTTCACCGCAAAGTAGAAGTCGTTGAGAAATACACATTAGGTGAGGCACGCTCAGCATCTATTCTGAGTTGGGATAAAGATGCTATGTCTTGTTTTCGTGCTGGTGGCAATGCTCATATTGTTCTTTTTGGGATCAATACAGAGAAAGATTATACTCAAGCCACAGAATTAGGTGCAGATGCAGTTATGGTCGATTCACCCGCAAATATGAAAGCATTTAGAAAAGAGTAAGCGCGCTAGCTTTTAGCTTCGTGTATTTAGAAAGGAATAAAATAAAAAAGAGTGATGTAAACAGATACACCACTCTTTTTTTATTTTTATATTTTACTTAAAGAATTCTATTCTTATTAAGTAATTCATCTCTTGCTGCATCTTTTGCCATGCGTTTTTTACGTGCATCACAAGGTTCGGGGCAATCACACTCTTTCTCTATGCCCATAGCACCTAAACCGCCACAGCTACCTTGAAGGCTTTTACGTTTTACAATATAACCTAACGCCATACCAAAGAAGGCAATCAAGAATAAGATGAAGGCAAATAGAAATATTTTTAACATAACCTTCTCTCCTTACATTCTATTTTTTCAAGAATGGGGCGAATGCTTTACTATAACGCTCTTCAAACCCATTTTCAGTTTTCACTATCATAAAGACAGGAATATTTAACTCATTTGCGACTGCTAATCCTTTTTCAGGCCCTAAAACATTCAATCCTGTCGAAAAACCATCAGCACTCATGCAAGTTGGTACAATCACAGTAATAGAAACAAGGTTATGTTTAATAGGATGACCTGTGGTTGGATCAATAGTATGAGAAAAACGGACACCATTTTCTTCAAAATAGTTACGATAATCACCAGAAGTAGCAATTGAGTTATCACCTGGTTCAATAATTAACTGAACACTCTGTTTGGTGCCGTCATTTGCTGGTTTTTCAATCGCAATACGCCAAAGCTTGTCATTACCATTCACACCTTGGGTTCTTACTTCACCACCAATATCAACCATATAGTTAGTGATATTCTGTGAAATTAAATATTCAGCCACAGCATCAACACCATAACCTTTAGCAATCGAAGAGAGATCGACATAAAGCTCAGGGATCTTCTTAATGAGTGTATTACCTTCGACAGCAAGGTAATCAATTCCAATCCACTGTTTACGTTTTTCTAATTCTTCTTCAGAAGGTTGATGTGTAAATCGGCCTTCAGGGCCAAATCCCCATAAATTAACTAATGGCCCAACGGTCACATCTAAAGCCCCATCCGTCATTTTATTAATACGGATAGCTTCACTGACGACTTTAGCTGTCGCGGGTGAAACAGGAAATGGGGTATTAATTTCACGACTTTGATTGAAACGACTGAGTTCAGAATGAGGACGATATGTTGACATTTGATCGTTAACTTCTTCAAGAATACGATCAATCTCTGTTTGTAAGACGTTTTGTGGAGGTGAATTACTGTCAGGAACATATTTAATCGAGTAATAAGTTCCCATGGTTTCACCTTCTAATACCTGCTGCTTTTCACCACATGCAGATAATAGGACTAATGCTGACAGCATCACTATCCAATTTATCATCTTTCTTTTTAACATAACTCTCTCTTCTGATCATGAGCGCCCACATCAGTGGGCGCTTATCATTTCATTCATTTATGCTTTATCGGAAGTGAGGATCAACCCCCAAAGTCATCCAGCATAATGTTTTCATCTTCAACGCCTAAATCTTTGAGCATTTTAATCACTGCTGCATTCATCACTGGCGGTCCACACATATAGAATTCACAATCTTCTGGCGCTGGATGATTTTTGAGGTAGTTCTCAAATAACACATTGTGAATAAATCCAGTATAGCCAGTCCAATTATCTTCAGGCAATGCATCTGAAAGCGCGACATTCCATGTGAAGTTTTCATTTTCTTTTGCAAGCATATCGAAATCTTCAGTGTAGAACATTTCACGAACAGAACGCGCACCATACCAGAAGCTGATTTTACGTTTAGAATGCAGACGTTTTAGCTGATCAAAGATATGTGAACGCATTGGTGCCATACCCGCACCACCGCCGATGAAGATCATTTCTGCATCAGTTTCTTTAGCGAAGAACTCACCAAATGGCCCTGAAATTGTCACTTTATCACCTGGCTTTAATGACCAAATGTAAGAAGACATAATGCCTGGTGGCACATCAGGATTACGTGGCGGAGGTGTTGCAATACGCACGTTTAACATGATGATGCCATGCTCTTCAGGATAGTTTGCCATTGAATAAGCACGTACTGTGGTTTCTTTCACGTCAGAAACATAACGGAATAAATTAAATTTATCCCAATCTTCACGATACTCTTCTGGTACATCAAAATCTTCATAACGTACCGTATGAGGAGGACACTCGATTTGAATAAATCCACCAGCACGGAAAGGTACAACCTCACCTTCAGGGATTTTTAACACTAATTCTTTAATGAAAGTGGCTTTATTATCATTTGAGATAACTTCACATTCCCACTTTTTAACACCAAAGATTTCTTCCGGTAATTCTAATTTCAGGTTGTTTTTTACGTTTACCTGACACGCTAAACGACAACCTTCTTTAGCTTCACGTTTGTTAATATGGGAAAGTTCTGTCGGTAAAATATCACCACCACCTTCCAGCACTTTAACGCGACACTGACCACAAGAGCCACCGCCGCCACAAGCTGATGAAATAAAAATACCTTCGTTTGATAATACGTTAAGTAATTTATCACCTGCAGGTGCATCAAAACTTTTGTCTGGGTCTCCATTGACCTCAACTGAAATATCCCCTGTATTGACCAGTTTTGATTTTGCAAACAAAATCAACGCTGTTAATACCAATACAATCAGGGTAAACATCACGACACCTAGAATAATTATATCCATGAGTTCTTCTCACCCTTTATAGCTGAACACCAGAGAAGGACATGAAACCTAATGCCATCAACCCTGTGGTGACAAAAGTAACGCCTAACCCTTTCATACCTGCCGGTACATCCGCGTACTTCATTTTCTCACGGATAGAAGCCAGTAATACAATGGCTAACATCCAACCAATCCCAGAGCCGAAACCATAAACAATAGATTCACTAAAGTTATAGTCACGTTGTGCCATAAATGACACACCACCGAAAATGGCGCAGTTAACGGTAATAAGTGGCAAGAAGATCCCTAGTGCGTTATACAGCGCAGGGAAATAACGGTCTAAAATCATTTCTAGGATTTGTACCAGTGCCGCAATCACACCAATGAAAGTGATAAAGTTTAAGAAACTTAAATCAACACCTTCCATCAATGCATTATCACGTAACACATAGTTGTAAACCAAGTTATTCAACGGTACAGAAAGACCTAGAACAACAGTAACCGCGATACCTAATCCAAAAGCTGTTTTTACGTTTTTAGAAACGGCGAGGAATGTACACATCCCTAAGAAGAATGCGAGCGCCATATTCTCAATAAAAACAGCACGAACAAACAGGCTTATATAATGTTCCATGGCGATTAGTCCTCTTCAACCTGTGCAGGTTTTAATGTACGTAATCCCCAAATTAGCAAGCCAATAATAAAGAACGCACTTGGTGCTAACAGGAATAAACCATTTGGCTGATACCAGCCACCATTCTGGACAGATTCCATCACTGTAATGCCGAATAATTTACCAGAACCGAAAAGTTCACGTAAAAAACCAACAAGGATCAAGATAACGCCATATCCTAAGCCGTTACCAATACCATCCATAAAGCTTTCAATAGGAGGTGCTTTCATCGCATAAGCTTCAGCACGCCCCATTACAATACAGTTAGTAATGATAAGACCTACGAAAACAGAAAGTTGCTTAGAAATTTCATACGCATAAGCTTGTAGTATTTGGTCAACAACGATAACTAATGAAGCAATAATCGCCATTTGAACAATAATACGAACACTACTTGGTATGTAATTACGAATGAGTGAAATAAAGAAGCTTGAGAATGCAGTAACCAGAGTTACCGCAATTGTCATCACTAATGCGGTTTCAAGTTTTGTTGTTACCGCCAATGCAGAACACACGCCTAATACCTGTAAGGCAATCGGGTTGTTATCTAACAATGGCCCAAGTAAAACGCGTTTAATTTCTTTTGTATCAGCCATTGATCTCTCCTTCACGAACTTTTTTCAGGAATGGGCCGAAACCTTTTTCACCTAACCAGAAATCGAACATATGCTGGATACCATTTGAGGTCAGCGTCGCACCAGAAAGCCCATCAATACCATAAGGGTTACCAGCAGCTGCGCCACTACGCACAATCTTAATAGCAGGTACGCCTTCTTCATTAATTAAGCGTTTACCTTTCCATTGCGCTTTCCATTGTGGATTATCAACTTCACCACCTAAGCCTGGTGTTTCACCATGAGCATAATAGGTAATACCTTTAGAAGTCACACCATCAATATCAACCGCAATAAACGCATACATCACAGACCATAAGCCAGAACCATAAACAGGTAGAACGACTTCTGTCGTTTTGCCTTGTTCATCAAGAACAAAATACACCTCTGCGGTATTTGCACGTCGGCGAATTTTAGCTGCATCGTCTGCTGGCGATAATGCAATAGAAGTATCATCACTACGTAATGCCGCGTTTAAATCAAAATTGCCTTTACTATCCGTTAGTTCACCAGTCTGAAAATTAACAATTTTTGCTTTAATACGAGTGTCATACACTTTCAGTACATCTGCCGCACTCATTTTAGGTACGAGCAGACCCGCAACATCAAGAATATTACGTTGTTTATCAAGAAGTTTTTGTTCTTCTTGTTTAGACTTCAGTCCAACAGCTGCTCCAGCTACTACCACGGAACACACCAGACATAGAATAAATACAACGAGGAACGTTCTTGCGACGCTATCTTTGTTTTTCTCTTTAGCCACGAGCTTTTCTCCGCTTAATATTCGCCTGAACAACCACGTAATCGAACAGTGGTGCAAATAAGTTTGCGAATAAGATTGCCAGCATCATACCTTCTGGGTAAGCAGGATTGACGACACGAATAAGCACAGCCATTACGCCAATCAAAATACCGTAAGCCCATTTACCTTTATCAGTAAACGATGCGGATACTGGATCTGTTGCCATAAACATCATACCGAAAGCAAAACCACCTAATACTAAGTGCCAGTGCCAAGGCATTGAGAAGAGAGGATTGGTATCTGAACCGATGAGGTTAAACAGGTATGACATTGCAATCATGCCCACCATTACCCCTGCGACAATACGCCATGAAGCAATGCGAGCAAAAAGAATGACAGCACCGCCGATTAAAATCATCAGTGTTGAAACTTCACCGATCGACCCTGGAATATATCCAAGGAAAGCATCCATCCAAGAGATAGGTTGTTGAGTGACGGTATTTACTAATGCACTTTCCCCCGATACAGACCATTGTGATAATGGTGTCGCACCAGAGAAGCCGTCAGCAGCAGTCCAAACCAGATCACCTGAAATTTGAGCAGGATAAGCAAAGAACAAGAATGCACGACCAGCTAACGCTGGGTTTAAGAAGTTACGCCCTGTACCACCAAAGATTTCTTTCGCGATAACAACACCAAACGTAATACCTAATGCAGCCTGCCAAAGTGGTAATGTTGGCGGTACGATCAAGGCAAATAAGATTGATGTAACAAAGAAACCTTCGTTAATTTCATGGCCACGAATAAAGGCAAAAAGAACTTCCCAAAATCCACCCACCGCAAAAACAACAAGATAAATAGGTAAAAAGTAAGTTGCACCAAGTAGCATCTTACTTGCCCATCCTGCATCTGTTGTTAATGATGCACCGAGGAACTCAGCAAGGCGATAATGCCAATCTGAAGCAATAATTTGCTGTAATTCAGCACCACTATATAACTGATTAAGTGCAGGGATCGCTTGATGACCGACGTTATACATTCCCCAAAACATTGCTGGGAAAACGGCTAACCAAACTAAAATCATCATGCGTTTTAGGTCAATGGTGTCACGAACATGCCCACCATTACGCGTAACAGTACCCGGCGTATAGAATACCGTGGTCACTGCCTCATAAAGTACATACCATTTTGCTAATTTGCCACCGGGCTCAAAATGGTGCTCTACTTTTTCAAATAAATTTTTCAAACCCATGAGTTACCCTTCCTGCTCAATTTTGGTCAATACTTGGCGCAGTGCTGGGCCATACTCATATTTGCTTGGGCAAACATAAGTACATAATCCCAAATCTTCTTCATCCAATTCCAAACAACCTAATGCTTGAGAACTGTCAGTATCACCTACAACTAAATCACGTAATAAATGCGTGGCCATAATGTCTAACGGCATCACACGCTCATAGTTACCAATTGGTACCATTGAACGTTCGCCACCATTCATTGTGGTTGTAAATGCAAAGCGTTTATTTTTTAAGAAGTGACCGATAGTTGTACGAGTGATAGAAAATTTATCGCTACCCGGCATCCCCCAACCAAATAACTCTTTATCACGGCCTTCACGTAATACAGAAACTTGGTTATGGAAACGACCTAAATAGTGATGAGCCTCATCAGATTTCCATCCCCATAATACAGAGCCAGAAATAATGCGGTTTTCACCATCAACTAATTGATCCTTAGTTAACTCATAGAGATCAGCCCCTAAGCGAGTACGCACTAAACGAGGTGCTTTGACTTGAGGGCCAGCTAATGCAACAACACGCTCTGTATATAAAGAACCCGTTGTAAACAAATAACCAATAGCAATGACATCTTGATAATTTAAATGCCAAACCATTCTCTTAGCACTCACAGGTTCTAAGAAATGGATATGCGTACCAACTAATCCTGCTGGATGTGGGCCTGCAAATTGGTTATAACTAATTTGTCCGTCATTTAATTTTGTCGGTGATTTTTCACCATGACAAACATAGACTTTGCCTTCAGTTAAACGAGTTAAAACAACAAGACCATCATTAAATGCCTTCTCATTTTGCTCAATAATAACCATAGGGTCTGCTGCAAGCGGATTTGTATCCATCGCAGAGACAAAAATGGCGACAGGTGTTGTGCCTAAATGTGGAGTACGGCTATAAGGACGAGTCCTTAATGCAGTCCACATTCCCGAATTAACAAGGTTAGCTTCAACTTGTTCGCGGGTCAGATCTGAGAGCGTTGAGCTATCATAACGGTTAAAGGTGATTTCTTCGTCGCCATCAATTTCGATAACGATAGATTGGAACACACGACGTTCGCCGCGGTTAATTGCAACGACTTTACCACAAGCTGGGCTGGTGAAAACAACACCGGCATTCTTTTTATCTTCAAAAAGAATTTGCCCTTTTTTTACATGCTCACCTTCCGAAACCATCATAGAAGGACGCATACCGACATATTCTTCACCTAGCAATGCTACGCGTCGAATCGCGGGTCCGTCTTCTATCACTTGGGCAGGCGCTCCTGCAATTGGGAGGTCGAGTCCTTTTTTAATTTTAATCATAAGATTTGCACAAGTTTATCAGTTAAACCCTAAGCTACAAATTCACCCCGAAAATGTAGCGACTCTGTAATAAAAACATCTTAAGGTGTTTTTGACCCTTAAGTTATTTATCTCCGATAATTGTTACTATTTTCTCTTATTCTGCCGAACTGAATTTTATCATCTCAGCCTAAACCTGTCTGACTATTCGAGTGATTTAGCTCAAGCAAATGGGAATATTATTTTGACTGAAACGTTAACAACTCGTATAAACCGAATTAAAATATCATCTTTTTCGACGAACGCTCAAATTTCATACAGAATATTTTGTAAAAGAAAAGAAACCATATCAGATTTTAATTTACAAATTTATTGCTTCATAGCAATCTACGATCTACTTTATCAACAAATTTTAAGCTATTTTTCTGATAAAACCATGACCAGTCACGCAAAACAACTAATCAGTTTTTTAACATTAATGTTAATTTCCTTATTAGTTAACGCCGAAAATAGTTCAAGCTTTCTAATGAAACCTGTTAAAAAAAGTACAGGCCAACCTATCTATATTCAGATTTTTAAAGAAGAAAGCTTACTTGAACTTTATACGGAAAAATTAGATGGGCAATTAGAAAAAGTACGTACTTACCCTATTTGTAGCTATTCTGGAGGTCTTGGGCCTAAAAAATTTCAAGGTGACTTAAAAAGCCCTGAGGGTTTTTATCAGGTTAATTTCTCACAATTAAATCCGAATAGTCGATTTTACCGAGCTATCAATCTGGGATTTCCTAATCAATATGATAAATCAAAAGGATACACTGGCGATTTTTTAATGATCCACGGGGCATGTAAATCGGTTGGTTGCTATGCAATGACTGATCCTGTGATGGATGAAATTTATCAGTATACTGAATTGGCGCTAAAAGGCGGTCAATCTACGATTAATATTCATATTTTTCCCTTTAAAATGACCGCTGAAAATATGAAAAAACATCAGTATTCAAAAGATATGGATTTCTGGCAACAGCTTATGCCTGCCTACCAATATGTTGAAGAACGCAAACAAATCCCATCTGTTACCGTTCAAGATGGGCGTTATTTCGTTAATAGCACTTTGACTTCATCTAATAGTGTAAACCCTGTCCTTAATTTATCACAAAATAGTGAAAGCAAATGGTTACAGAATACGCACACCACGATCAAATAAAACAAACTCACCCGCAGGAATACGCTGCCAAGATTCATTTCCAGTCAATGGCAATGTTGAAATAACAGAAACCACATCATCTGATTGTGTGTGTTGCTGGAAATCGATTTCGACATCTTGATCAAGTAATTTGGCTTTGCCGAAAGGCGCTTTACGGGTGATCCAATGTAAATTGGTTGAACAATATGCCATTACAAATCGACCATCTGACAACAGCATATTAAAAACCCCTTTTTGCTTTAATTGAGAGGCTAAAACAGCGATAAAACGAAATACAGCAGGCCAATTGACAGGCGTTCGTTTATAACGACTTTCGAGCTGATTTAAGATCCAGCAAAACGCTTTTTCACTATCCGTCTGACCTATGGCTCTAAAACGCCCGGTTTCAAGCGATTGATAACCTTTTAGTTGACCATTATGCGCATAAGTCCAATTTTTGCCCCATAACTCACGGGTAAAAGGATGGGTATTTTCTAAAGAGACATTACCTCGATTTGCTTGACGAATATGAGCAATCACAGCCTCTGATTTAATGGGATATTCTTGAACAAAGCGAGCGACTGGCGAAATTGCGCTAGCTTGAGGATCTTTAAATGTACGACATCCCAATCCTTCGTAGAAAGTAATTCCCCAACCATCTTTATGAGGTCCAGTTTTACCACCTCTTGGAATTAATCCACTTAGACTGAAATTAATGTCTGTCGGTACATTTGCACTCATGCCTAACAACTCACACATCGCTCACTCCTTCTTGCCGATGTTTATTGCTAATTTATAGCAATATCAACAAATTATTTTTCCATTTCTTTTTCAATTAATTGGATCAGAATATGGATAACTTTAATATGAATTTCTTGAATACGATCAGCGTAACCGAAATGCGGTACACGAATTTCAACATCTGCGGTACCGTCCATTTTGCCGCCATCTTTACCTGTCAGCGTAATGACTTTCATGCCTTTTTCACGCGCAGCACTAATTGCTTTGATGATATTGCCTGAATTGCCTGAGGTTGAAATACCCAGTAAAACGTCACCTTCTTTACCCACAGCTTCTACATAACGAGAGAAGATATATTCATAGCCAAAATCATTACTTACACATGAAATATGGCTTACATCTGAAATAGCAATGGCGGGATAACCAGGGCGATTTTCGCGATAGCGTCCAGTTAGCTCTTCTGCAAAATGCATTGCATCACAATGAGAGCCACCATTACCGCAAGATAATACTTTACCGCCAGCTTTAAAAGAATCTGCTAATAACACCGCAGCTTTTTGGATAGCTTCAATATTTGCGTCATCTTGAAGAAAGCGAGAGAGTGTATCTGCTGCTTCTGTTAATTCACCACGGATAAGATCTTGGTACATAGGATTTTTACTCCAGAAAGGGTAATCGAAATTTTCTGTTTCTCAGTGTAACGGATTAAATGTCATGAAAGAAGATGCCTATTATGAACAAATGCTAACTTCTCTCATTTACGAATAATTTGTGAGCTACATTGTAATTAGAATGTAAATATATTGATAAAAGTTAGTGACTGAATTAGATCTAAATAACAAACAACAGGTCTGACCTCTGATCTCTTGCTAAATACAGGAGTTTATTATGACACTACTCAGTATCGTACTTTTTATCGTTCTTATTGGCTTACTTAGTTATCGCAAATTCAGTATCGCGGTAAGTAGCCTCGCACTTATTGCTTATACATTAGTAATGGGTATCGCTAATATTTGGAGTTACTGGTTACTCCTTCCCGTTGCATTGGTTTTATTACCCTTTACTATTCCTTCTATTCGTAGATCCTATATCTCAGTACCTGCACTTAAAGCATTTCAAAAAGTCATGCCTTCTATGTCTAAAACAGAACAAGAAGCTATTGATGCAGGTACAACATGGTGGGAAGGCGAGCTTTTCCGTGGTGCTCCCGACTGGAAACAACTTCATAATTACCCTAAACCACAGCTAACAGCTGAAGAGCAAGCGTTCCTTGATGGACCTGTCGAAGAAGTTTGTCGCATGACAAATGACTTTGAAATCACTCATGAATTAGCTGATTTACCTCCTGAAATTTGGCAATACCTTAAAGATAATCGCTTCTTTGCGATGATCATTAAAAAAGAGTACGGTGGGTTAGAATTTTCAGCCTATGCACAATCACGCGTATTGCAAAAGCTGTCAGGAGTGTCTGGTATTTTAGCCATCACCGTGGGTGTACCTAACTCTTTAGGCCCCGGTGAACTATTGCAACACTACGGTACCGATGAGCAGAAAAAACGCTATTTACCAGGTTTAGCCAAAGGGGATGAAATTCCTTGTTTCGCCTTAACAAGCCCTGAAGCTGGCTCCGACGCAGGCGCTATTCCTGATAGTGGCGTTGTCTGTATGGGTGAATGGCAAGGCGAGCAAGTACTTGGCCTTCGTCTAACATGGAATAAACGCTATATCACTCTTGCCCCTATCGCGACCGTATTAGGATTAGCATTTAAATTACGTGATCCTGATCATCTGTTAAGTAATGACGAAAATCCTGGCATTACCTGCGCGTTAATTCCAACTGATGTCAAAGGTGTTGAAATCGGTCATCGTCATTTCCCATTGAACGTGCCATTTATGAATGGTCCTACCCGCGGTAAAGATGTTTTTGTTCCTATTGATTACATCATTGGCGGACCCAAAATGGCAGGTCAAGGTTGGAGAATGCTGGTGGAATGTCTCTCTGTTGGCCGAGGCATTACTCTACCTTCAAACTCGACGGGTGGGTTAAAAAGTGTAGCAATGGCAACAGGCGCTTATTCTCGTGTCCGTCGTCAGTTCAAAATTCCAATTGGCAAAATGGAAGGTATTGAAGAGCCATTAGCACGTCTGGCGGGTAACGCCTATCTGTTAGATTCTGCGGCAACTTTAATTACTACAGGCATTATGCTGGGAGAAAAACCCGCCGTATTATCAGCTATTGTAAAATATCATTGTACTCATCGAGCACAACGTGGCGTTATTGATGCTATGGATATCGTTGGTGGTAAAGGGATCAGCCTAGGGCCATCAAACTTTGTCGCACGCTCTTATCAAGGCTCTCCAATTGCCATCACTGTTGAAGGTGCCAATATTTTAACTCGTAGCATGATCATTTATGGTCAAGGTGCTATCCGTTGCCACCCTTATGTATTAGATGAAATTGCAGCTGCTCGAGACAATAACCTACATGATTTTGACCGTGCTTTATTTGGTCATATCGGTCATGTGGCAAGTAATACCTTACGTAGTTTGTGGTTAGGCATCACTAATGGTCGATTAAGTAACGCACCTACTAATGATGAAACCCGTCGTTATTATCAACAAATTAACCGTCTGAGTGCCAATATGGCGCTATTATCTGATGTATCAATGGGAGTTTTAGGTGGAAGCTTAAAACGTCGTGAGCGTATTTCAGCACGTTTAGGTGACATATTAAGTCATATCTTCCTCGCTTCTGCCGCGCTTAAGCGTTATGAAGATGAAGGGCGCCATACCGCAGATTTACCTCTCGTACATTGGAGCGTAAAAGAGTGTTTATACCAAGCTGAGAATGCAATTGATGAACTGCTACGCAATTTTCCAAGCCGTGTTATTGCAGGCACGATGCGTGCAATTATTTTCCCACTGGGTAAATCTCAAAAATTACCATCAGATAAATTGGATAGTAAAGTAGCGCAACTTATCCAACAACCTTCTGAAACCCGTGATCGCATTGGTAGAGGTCAATACTTAACACCAAGTGAGCATAATCCACATGGTTTAATGGAAGAAGCCCTACTGGATATCTTAGCGGCTGAGCCTATTTTCGACCGTATTTGTCGCCTCTATGAGAAGAAATTTAGCTTTACTCAATTAGATAAATTAGCGGACAAAGCACTGGCTGATAAACGAGTAACTCAAGAAGAAGCCGATATCTTACGTAAAGCAGAGCAGAGTCGCTTACGGAGTATCAATGTTGATGAGTTTGACTTTGATGCATTGGCGGTGCCTGCAAAAAAGCCGAAAGCTGACAAAGTCAAAACAGACAAAGCAGCTTAACAACCGATAGAAAGGGAAATATTTCCCCTGATAAAACAAACACACCTCATCACGTTTAGTCATGAGGTGTGTTTACTAAGATCAAATTATTGAGATCAAAAAAGATTAACTAGAGATCTAACTCTAATGCTAATAACTCATCTATTGTTTGGCGACGACGAATTAATTGAGGAACGCCCTCTATTATCAACACTTCAGGAATAAGTGGTCGGCTATTATAATTTGATGACATTGAAGCACCGTAAGCCCCCGTATCATGAATAACTAAATAATCACCTACTTGTGCTTGAGGCAATAAACGAGGAACAACGGTGCCACCCTCTTGCTGAGTAAAAACATCTCCTGATTCACACAAAGGACCGGCCACAATCGTCTCTTGTAATTCTGTCATTGGTTTTATCTGACCATGGTTATCTAGAACTGAAATTTGATGATAACTGCCATACATTGCAGGACGCATTAAATCACTAAATCCAGCATCCACCAGCACATAATGACGGCTTCCCATTGATTTAACCGCTCTCACTTGTGAAATCAATACACCTGATTCAGCCACTAAGAAACGTCCCGGCTCAATTTCTAACTCAACAGAATGCCCTAAACGTTGTGCAATACGCTGGCGAGCCTTATCCCATAAAGAAAAATAGTGCTCCAAATCGACTGTCGCATCCCCCTCTTGATAAGGTGTTGATAATCCACCGCCTGCCGAAATGGCTTGAATATCAACTTGAGAGGTAAGCACTTGCTCTACCATCGCATCACAGACACTAGCAAGATGTTGATAATCAACACCAGAGCCAATATGCATATGAAAACCAACTAAAGTTAGATTGTATTGTTGGATCACCGCTAACGCATCAGGCACATCTTCATACCAAATACCATGTTTACTATTTTCACCACCTGTATTGGTTTTTTGACTATGTCCGTGACCAAATCCAGGATTAATTCTTATCCAAACAGCATGCCCTTGATTGCGTTCACCTAATTGACGAAGCATATCAATAGAACCGGCATTAACAGGAATATCTAACTCAACAACACGTTCAAGGGTTCTTTCATCCAGTAAATCCGCCGTAAAGACAATCTCACTTTTTTCTCTACCACCTTGATAACCTGCAACTAAAGCACGTTCAATCTCCCCTAATGAAACAGAGTCCACTTTCACACCCTGTGCTTTCATTAAACGTAAGATATGAATATTGGAGCACGCTTTTTGAGCAAACCGAACCACATCAAAAGATTTAAGCTGAGCAATACGCTGAGATATTGTATCACCTTGATAAATCCATAATGGCGTTCCATAAGTTTGTGCTAATTGGTATTGAGCCATCGTTATTGATGTTGTCATGTTATCTACTCATAAAAGTCGCTGGTGAATAAAATTATTATTTATTAACTTACAAGGGAATAAAAATATCAAATAAGCTACACTCAATTCATCTGTGATATAGGAATAGACAATGAAAACTCCTTTTAATTGGCGGCACATTGAAATTTTTCATGCTGTGATGACCACTCAAAATCTTACTGAAGCCGCAGAGTTACTGAAAACATCACAACCCACTGTCAGTAGAGAGTTATCTCGTCTTGAGCATCTATTAGCATTTAAATTATTTGATAGAATAAAAGGCCGTTTACAACCCACAACGGAAGGGCTACGTTTTTTTGAGGAAGTACAACGTTCTTATTATGGCTTAGATAGAATAATTAACGCAGCTGAAAACATTCGCCATTTTAACCAAGCAGAATTGAATATCACCTGCTTGCCCGCATTTGCTCAATCATTATTACCTTCAATTTGCCGACAATTTCTAAATACATATCCTGATGTCAACTTGACCATTGTTCCTCAAGAATCCCCGCTATTAGAAGAGTGGTTATCTGCTCAACATTATGATTTAGGATTGACTGAACACACACAACCCCCTGCGGGAACCCAACAAGAAACCTTACTTACTCTCAATGAAGTTGCTGTTTTACCCAAGTCTCACCCATTGTGTCAAAAACCATTGTTACACCCTGCTGATTTTCAAAATCAGCGTTTTATTAGTTTGTCTGCCAATGATAGCTATCGACAATTGATTGATACCGTTTTTATTAAAGATGGAATTACACGACAGCTAGTGATGGAAACGCAAAGTGCCGCCTCTATTTGTGCCATGGTGAGTGAGAATATCGGCATTTCAATTGTTAACCCGATCACCGCACTTGATTACTTAGATAAGTCTATTTGTCTTCGCTCTTTAAGCTTTTCTATCCCCTTTACCATCAGCTTAATTACCCCGTCACATCGCCCTTCATCACAACTTGTTTCCTATTTTATTGATGTAATGAAAGAGACGTTATCAGATTACCCTAAGCGACTAACTCAAGCTTTTACCCGATAAAGCCAGCCAATAAGGTGATGATGAAAACCACTCAACTAAGAAATCCAGCAATACTCTGACAGCAGCGGGCATATTTTGCCGACTCGCTAAAACAGCATAAATTCCCATCGGTAGAGCTTGATAGTTAGATAAGACTTGTTCTAACTCACCGCTTTCAAGATAAGGTTTGGCTGAATAATAAGGCTGTAGCGATATACCAGCTCCTTTTAACGTCGCTTGCAATAAAACAACTGATTCATTTGCACTTAAATTACCGCCAACAGGCACTGAATAACGTTCATCACCTAAATTAAATTCCCATAAACTACGACCAAAAAATCGGTAGGTTAAACATTGATGCTGAGCGAGTTCATCTGGCGTTTGAGGTATCCCTTTTTTTGCTAAGTAATCTTTATGAGCACACACCACCGAAAGACATGTTGCTAGCGGGCGAGCAATTAAGTTAGGCTCAAGATGATTCGTAATACGCAATGCAATATCAATACGTTCTTCCACCAAATTCACCGTTTGATTGGTAATTTGTAAATCAACCGCAATTAAAGGATAACGTTGCATAAACTCACATATTGCCACTGACAAAATACTATTTGCTAACGATTGTGAACTAGTAATACGGACAAGACCGCTGATTTGATGACGTTCTTTGGGAATATTGGCAGGAATACGTTCCGCCATTTCTAATAGCTGTAAACTCTGTTCATATACCATTTCACCGACTGATGTTAGGCTTTGTTTGCGTGTCGTTCTATGCAATAAACGCACTCCAGCCCACTCCTCCATTTCATTTAAATAGCGCGTCACCATGGCTCTAGACAT
This sequence comes from Proteus alimentorum, assembly GCF_002607735.1. GTDB lineage: Bacteria > Pseudomonadota > Gammaproteobacteria > Enterobacterales > Enterobacteriaceae > Proteus > Proteus alimentorum. Next base: position 17,984 of record NZ_NBVR01000027.1, on the reverse strand, counting down.
ACCTAGATAATCCGCAGCTTTTATCATGCTTCCCTGCTTCACAATGGTAACAAACACTTCTGATGCTTTTATTTTATCCATTTAATTTACTCGATTTACGCAACAATCAATTGCCTAAAATAGGGTTTTTCTCTTTTTTTATGCAACATATTATAGTCAGCAACAACATTATGGAGAAAACAAAAGATGAAAAAATTACTTCCTTTAACACTTGCAACTACCGCACTCTTCGCAACATCAGCGCTAGCAACTGATTTAACATTAGATATTTATAACCCAGGAGATGCGAGTGTTTTTCCTGTCTCTTCTGAAATCATTTATGGCGATAAAGATGCCGTTTTAATTGATGCACAATTTCAAAAAAATGATGCACAAGCGTTGGTTGATAAAATAAAAGCCTCTGGAAAAAACCTGACTTATATCTATATCAGCCATTCGGATCCTGATTTTTATTTTGGGTTAGATGTCATTACTGATGCATTTCCAAATGCCAAAGTGATTGCAACAGCACCCACAATTAAAGCTATTAATGAAACTCAAGCTGGAAAACTTGCCTACTGGGGGCCTGTACTTAAAGAAAATGCCCCTCAGAAAATTATCATTCCTGAAGTACTAAAAGGTGATAGTTTTTCTCTAGAAGGTGAAACTATTTCAGTCAAAGGCTTAGATGGACTATCTCCAGATAGAACATACCTGTATGTTCCAAAACTTAATGCTGTGATGGGTGGTGTTTTAGTTTCTGAAAATATTCATGTTTGGTTAGCAGATACACAAACCGTGGCAGAACGCCAACATTGGGTTAGTGCGTTACAGCAAATAAAATCACTATCTCCAAAAACTGTTATTCCTGGCCACTATTTACCAAAAGCAACGTACGATCTACAAGCTGTTGACTTTACAATGAACTACCTCATTGAAGCTGAGAAAAATCTTGAAAAGACGAAAAATTCAGATGAATTTATTGCAGCGATGGAAAAAAATCATCAGAATTTAGCTGATAAATCAAGCCTAGAACTTAGTGCAAAAGTACTAAAAGGAGAAATGCAGTGGCCTCAGTAGCAAGCAATACAGGTAATACTCAAGGTACTAAAAAATTGCACTATGTTTATGATCCTCTTTGTGGTTGGTGCTACGGCATTGCACCTCTGATTGAAGCCGTAAGCAATGCATTTCCAAATTCCATTAAGTTACATGGCGGTGGATTATTTACACCCGCAAGAGCCGTAACGGGTGGTCAATCATGGAAAACGCATGTCACGCCAATTGATGAGCGTATTAGTCAATTATCAGGCCAAGTTTTTAGTCGCGCATACCATGATGCTCTTGGTAACACTGAAATGGTATTAAACTCACTGTTACCTATTTCGGCGATCCTTGTTGCCGAAAAAATGGGAAACCGTGATGTTTGTTTACTAAAAGCACTGCAAGAGGCCTATTACCTTGATGGCTTAAATATCAGTGACAAAGATACACTGCTGTTTATTGTGAAAAAACTTGGCTTTGATGTTGAGCAATTTGCGTCCTTACTGTCCGAAATTGGCGAAACTCAAATTCAACAGCACTTAAGCCAAACACAACAATTAATGAACCAAGTAAATGGTCGAGGTTTTCCGACTTTATTTATTGAAGATAACCAAGGTTATCGCCTGATATCGGTTGAAAAATATTTAGGTGATACAAAACGTTGGCAGCAATTTATAAAAGAGAATCTATAATCTTCTTTTCAGTGTGCAGATTAATTTCCGCACACTGCCTTCTTTGTTTCGATTCTTACTATCTATTTTGTACTTTTGCTATAACAGAAACAAAAAAGATAATTAAAATCAATAAATTAAAGGAATTTCAAGACGAAAAATAGCAACCTAATACCATTAATGTTGAAAATGAAAGACAAGAGCCAAATGCCACTTTTTTTATATGATCTTTTATTGTGATTAATACTGCAAAATACACACTTAATCCTAAAAAAGAGCCAAGCAAAAGAATATAGGGTAATTTTTCAAATCCACACCATGCACCAATAGCACCAAATAATTTCACATCGCCAAAACCTAAAATACATTTTTGGCAGATAAAATATCCCCATAAATAGATGCCATAAAAAAGCCCCGTACCACCTAGAAAACCATAAAAAGCATATTCAAAAGACACTAATCCATATGCAGTGTAATTACACAACAACCCTAAAAATATTAGCCAATAAGTTAGCGTATTAGGCAAAAGAAAATAGTCAGCATCAAAGAAAGAGAGCATTAATAAATAAAAGCTTAATATAGAAAGTATTATCAATAAAGAAAGCGAATAAATTGAAAAAAACCAATATAAACAAATAATAAGATAACTTATAGCAAGTTGTTTACGACGGGTTTTAGGTAACAAAAATAAGAGTGAAAAAGGCAGACAAAACTTAATAAAAACAAGAAAATCATTCAAAAAAGAGAGTAAAGGTGTTTTTATAAAACAACAACGGCTTAATGGCATAAATATCTACTCCTTAGATACCTCGTTATCCTTGTTAAACGACTGTATAAGAGGATCCATTTAATACCGAGAATTTTCTTTATAATAACGATGAAAACATGAAATTTTGCGACAAAACACGCAATAAGATCCGCGTTATAATAATGACAAAAGCAAAGTGATAACTTGCATGCCATAATGTCATGCGTATGATGCATATCACATATTTTATTTATCACGGTTAACCATCTTTTACGTAAGGGTTTCACGTTATGCGTATTCCTCGCATTTATCATCCAGAACCACTCACAGCAGGTACTCAAACAGCATTAGCTGAAGAAGCATCTAATCATGTTGGGCGTGTATTAAGAATGTCGACTGGGCAAAAACTGGCACTGTTTGATGGTTCAAATCAGGTATTTGATGCTGAAATCATAGAAAGCACAAAAAAGTCTGTCACTGTGCAAATTAATGAAGGCATTGTTGATGATAAAGAATCCCCTCTCGACCTCCATTTAGGGCAAGTACTTTCACGAGGCGAGAAAATGGAGTTTACGATTCAAAAATCAGTTGAGTTAGGTGTTAATACGATCACGCCACTGATCTCAGAACGCTGTGGTGTTAAACTTGACCCTAGCCGTTTAGAGAAAAAACATCAGCAATGGCAAAAAATTATTATCTCGGCATGTGAACAATGTGGCAGAAATAGCATCCCACAATTAATGCCAGTGATGTCATTAGAAGAATGGTGTGCTCAAGATGATGGTAGTTTAAAACTCAATTTACATCCTAGGGCTAACCAAAGCATTAATACCTTACCCTTACCTGTTAAAAAAGTGCGCTTATTGATTGGCCCAGAGGGTGGACTTTCCCCTGAAGAGATCGCCATGACAGCAGAGCACCATTTTACTGATATTTTATTAGGTCCTCGTGTATTAAGAACTGAAACAACAGCACTCACCGCAATCACCGCTTTGCAGGTTCGGTTCGGCGATCTGGGATAAAGGAGAAGTAATGATTAAATTAGGTATTGTGATGGATCCAATTTCATCCATCAAAATCAAAAAAGACACCAGCTTTGCAATGCTATTAGAAGCGCAACGTCGTGGCTGGGAAATTCATTATATGGAGATGAACGATCTTTACCTACACCAAGGTGAAGCACGCGCTCACACTCGTTTACTCAGCGTAGAAGAAAACCCAGAAAAATGGTTTGAATTTGGCCAAGAGCAAGATATTGCTTTAGGTGAACTAGATACCATTTTAATGCGTAAAGATCCGCCTTTTGATACCGAGTTTATCTACGCAACCTATATTTTAGAACGCGCTGAAGATATGGGGACACTGATCGTTAATAAGCCACAAAGCTTACGTGACTGTAATGAAAAACTCTTTACTGCATGGTTCCCAACATTAACACCAGACACATTAGTCACTCGTGAAGCTAAGCATTTACGTGCTTTCCATGAAAAACACGGTGATGTTATTTTCAAACCATTAGATGGTATGGGTGGTGCATCAATTTTCCGCTTGAAAAAAGATGATCCAAACGTAGGTGTTATTATTGAAACATTGACAGAACATGGTCATCGTTTTTGTATGGCACAAAATTTCCTACCTGAAATTGTTAACGGCGACAAACGTATTCTTGTTGTTGATGGCGAACCTGTGCCTTATTGCTTAGCTCGAATTCCTGCAAAAGGTGAAACCCGAGGCAACTTAGCTGCTGGTGGCCGTGGAGAAGCACGCCCATTAACAGAAAGTGATTGGGCAATTGCGCGTCAAGTCGCACCTATTCTTAAACAAAAAGGTCTTATTTTTGTCGGATTAGATGTTATTGGCGATCGTTTGACTGAGATTAACGTTACAAGCCCAACATGTGCACGTGAAATTGAAGCCGCTTATCCTGATGTTTCTATTACAGGCATGTTAATGGATGCTATTGAAGTACGTTTAAACAAGAAAAACTAACTTTTAGACACTGAGGTTAAAGGGTTTAAAAGTATGAACCTAGCCCCCACATATTAATCAATAAGCGGTATACATTAAGAAATACAATGTATAAAAGGGCTAGGTTTTTTAATAAAAATGATCAGGGAACAGTACGACTATTATGAATTTACTTAACCATTTTCTTATTGCTATGCCTTCATTAAGCGATCCGTTATTTGAACGCTCGGTCGTCTATGTTTGCGAACATAATGAAAACGGTGCGATGGGTTTAATTATTAATAAACCTATCGAAGACATCTCTGTGGAAGGTGTATTAGATCAACTAGAAATTTTTTCGACTGATAGAGACGAAGCAATTAGCTTACAAAAACCTGTGATGTCAGGAGGCCCCGTTGCAGAAGAGCATGGTTTTATCTTGCATACACCGGTTTCAGGTTTTAGTTCTAGTATCAAAATTAGTGATAGTACGATGATCACAACTTCCAAAGATGTATTAGAAACCTTAGGCACAGCAAGGCAACCAGAAAAAACATTAGTCTCTCTAGGTTATTCCAGTTGGGAACAAGGCCAATTAGAGAAAGAAATTTTAGAAAATAGCTGGCTAACCGTTGAGGCCTCATCTCAAATTATTTTTGATACCCCTATTGCTGAACGTTGGCATAAAGCCGCTGAATTAATTGGGATTAATATCCACACCATTTCACCAATAGCGGGTCACGCATAATGTCAAACAGAACGGTAATGGGCTTTGATTTTGGCACTAGAAGCATTGGCGCCGCTATCGGTCAAGAAGTTACAGGAACAGCAAGGCCTTTAGCCTCATTTAAAGCAAAAGATGGTATTCCTGATTGGACTCAAATCGAAAAAATCATAAAAGAGTGGCAACCTGATTTAGTGGTTGTCGGCTTACCTCTTAATATGGATGGCACCGAACAGTTAGTCACAACTCAAGCGAAAAAGTTTGCTAATCGCCTTCATGGTCGATTTGGTGTACAAATTGCGTTGCATGATGAACGCCTTAGCACTGTAGAAGCTCGCGCCCATCTTTTTGAACGTGGTGGTTACCGTTCCTTAGATAAAGGCAGTGTAGATGCAGCATCTGCCGTTATTATTCTTGAAAGCTGGTTTGAACAGCAATTTTAAAAATAGGCTCTACCTCGTGATACCTGCCTATTTTTAGTTATACGTTATCACACAGCCTGAATTAAACCTTCATGTTGGCGTTGCTGCCGACTTAACATGAAGGTTTGCATGCCGTATTCACTACCTGTTTGCATTAATGTTGTCACTTGATGGTATTTTCCTTCACGAATAAGATGTGAAATCCCCTGCGTAACCTGCATTATTTCAAATAATGCCACACGCCCTCCTTCAGTTGAAGGCACTAACTCTTGTGAAATTATCGCCCTTAAACTGCACGCTAATTGTGATGAAATCCATTGCCGATCATTACCTGTAAATACATTCGTCACGCGCTCAAGCGTTTGTACCGCCCCTTGAGTATGCAATGTTGCCAACACCAAATGCCCTGTTTCTGCTGCCGTTAATGCCAACTTAATGCTTTGTGCATCTCTTAATTCACCTAACATAATGACATCTGGATCTTGGCGTAGAGCGCTCTTTATTGCATTGGCAGTATGTTGAACATCTCGCCCTATTTCCCTTTGCTGTACAATACTCTGTTTATTGCTATGTATAAATTCAATAGGATCTTCTAATGTCAAAATATGCTGACGTTGATATTGGTTTAAATGATTGATCATTGCCGCTAATGTCGATGATTTTCCACTCCCTGTTGCACCAGTCACTAAAATAAGTCCATGAAAATAGTTATCTAATAATGTTGAAACCGACTTAGGTACTCGAAGTTTATCTAAAGAAGGAATTTGTGTTTCAATTATTCTTAATACTGCTGAAACACCTTTTTGTTGGCGAAATAAATTAACACGGAGTCGTTGCCCACAAGATAGCGTAAGTGCTGTATCAACCTGCCCTTCGTTCTCAAAAATTTGCTTTTGAGCATCACTTAAAAAAGGCATAAGCCACATTAGTAGACTATCGGAAGTGATAGGTTTACATTGATTTTGTTGATAAAGTATTCCGTTGATCCGCAATCGAGGTACATCACCACAACAAAGGTGCAGATCCGAGGCGTTATGCTTTACACTATATGCAATTAAATTTTCCATTTTCATCTTATTATCTCCTGAGTTGCCATGAATACTATTAAACAGAATCTCGTCAATGTCAGGTCTCACATTGACACAGCCACGCAAAAATGCGGCCGTTCTTCAGAAGAAATAACCTTACTTGCAGTAAGTAAAACAAAACCTGCGAGTGACATCGAAAAAGCAATAGCATGTGGACAAACTGAATTTGGTGAAAACTATGTCCAAGAAGGTGTTGATAAAATCCATTATTTTGCTGATAACCACACCTTAATTTGGCACTTTATCGGCCCTTTACAGTCAAATAAAACACGCCTTGTTGCTGAGAATTTCGATTGGTGCCATACCATTGACAGATTAAAAATCGCTCAAAGATTAAGCGAGCAACGCCCTGACTCATTGCCACCATTAAATGTACTTATTCAAATTAATATTAGTGATGAAAACAGTAAATCAGGTATTAATCTGGCTGAGCTTGATGGGTTAGCGGCACAAATTTCTATTCTTTCAGGCATTAAATTACGAGGATTAATGGCTATTCCAGCACCTGAAAGCAATTATGAAAAACAAGTTGAAGTGCTAGAAAAAATGCATCTCGCATTTAAGCAATTACAATCTCAATATCCCAATATAGATACATTATCTATGGGAATGACAAGTGATATGGAAGCCGCTATAGCTTGTGGTTCAACACTCGTTCGTATTGGTACAGCCATTTTTGGCGCAAGAGATTACGCGACTAAGTAAAAATAGAGGTTTATATGGAACATCGTAACATCGCTTTTATTGGCGCTGGGAATATGGCTCATGCCATTATTGCAGGATTGGTTCAAGGTGGATATCCAGCACATAAAATAACCGTCAGCTCACCTTCTGCTGTTCGCCGTGAACCTTTAGAAAAAGAGTTCGGCATTCATAGTACTAATGACAATATTGATGCCGTTCAAAAAGCGGATGTTATTGTGCTGGCAGTAAAACCACAAATGATGGAAGAAGTTTGTAAGCCCTTACAAAATATCGATATGAGCAAAAAATTAGTCCTTACTATCGCTGCTGGCATTCCTGCTACACGTTATAACGACTATTTTGCGACTCAATTACAGCTTGTTCGTATTATGCCAAATACCCCAGCACTGGTAGGTAAAGGCTTAAGCGGTATGTTTGCACACAATTCACTTTCATCTCAAGATAAACAGTTTGCTGACGAATTAATGAAAAGTGTTGGCACAACTGTTTGGGTAGAGCAAGAATCTGCCATCAATGATATTATCGCCGTTGCTGGTAGTGCACCCGCTTATTTCTTCTTGTTTATGGAATCAATGCAACAAGAAGCTGAACGTTTAGGTTTTTCACCTGAAGTTGCAAGAGCGATTGTGCAACAAGCAGCAAGTGGTTCTACCGCCTTAGCTGAGAAACAACATATGTTGCCTTTCTCAACTTTACGCGAGCAAGTAACATCAAAAGGTGGAACGACAGCTGCTGCACTTATGCAATTTTATGAAGGTAAATTACCTGAAAACGTCGCTTTTGCCATGCAAGCTGCGATTAAACGTGCGCAAGAAATGGAAAAACAATTTTAATTTCATCAGGGCCAACTAATGAATTTTTTAAATTTCGTCATTCTGACTCTTCTTCAACTCTACACATCCGTCCTTCTATTACGTGTTTGGATGCAATGTGTCAGAGCTGATTTTTATAATCCTTTTTCACAATTTATCGTCAAGATCACACAGCCAATTGTTCGCCCATTAAGAAGTTTTATTCCTTCTATTGGCCCTATTGATACCGCATCAGTCTTATTAGCTTATATACTGATTCTGCTTGGTATTATTATTCCATCTTACTTATCTGGAACATCTATTCCTTTCTCTTTAATGTTCCCATTTGCCTTTATTGAACTGCTCACAGCAGCAGGTAAGATGATTTTCTGGTTGATCATTATCCGCGCCATTCTTAGCTGGGTAAGTCAAGGCCGTAATCCGATTGATCGTCTTTTATTTCAATTAACAGAACCTTTAATGGCACCAATTCGTCGTGTAATTCCGGCGATGGGCGGTTTAGATTTCTCTGCAATGATTGTTATTCTTGTGCTTTATGCCCTGAATTATCTACGTGTAGACGTTTTACAATGGCTACTTAGCGTAACGCTTTACTAAGGATAACACTTATGCAAAAAGTCGTTCTCGCAACAGGAAATCCGGGAAAGGTCAAAGAGCTAGCCTCTTTGCTTTCTGCTTTTGGTTTAGATATTGTTGCTCAAACAGAACTTGATGTTGATTCTGTTGAAGAAACTGGCTTAACCTTTGTTGAAAATGCGCTGATTAAAGCGCGCCATGCAGCAAAAGTAACAGGTCTTCCAGCAATTGCTGATGACTCGGGTATTTCGGTTGATGCTCTGGGAGGTGCTCCTGGTATTTACTCGGCACGCTATGCGGGTGTGGATGCAAGTGATCAGCAAAATCTAGATAAATTGCTTGATGCAATGAAAGACGTACCCGCTGAAAAACGCCAAGCACAATTTAACTGTGTATTGGTTTATATGCGCCATGAAAACGATCCAACTCCGTTGATTTTCCACGGTATTTGGCATGGTGTATTAAGCACAGAAATGCACGGTGAAGGTGGCTTTGGCTATGATCCTATTTTCTTTGTTCCTGAATTAAATTGTACTGCGGCGCAATTAACTAAAGAGCAAAAAAATCAGCATTCACATCGTGGTAAAGCACTTAAATTAATGTTGGATGCCCTTAAGAATGCTTAAGTTGCCCCCATTAAGTTTGTATATTCATATTCCTTGGTGTGTACAAAAATGCCCTTATTGTGATTTCAACTCACACACCTTAAAGGGTGAAGTACCGCATCAGGAATATGTGCAACATTTACTCAATGACTTAGATGCCGATCTTATTCACGTTGGTTCCCGTGAAGTGCAAACAATATTTATTGGTGGCGGTACACCTAGCTTATTAAGCGCTGAGTCAATGGCTGATTTACTCTATGGTGTGAAAGAGCGCATAGCTGTTAATCCTAACGCTGAAATAACAATGGAGGCCAATCCGGGTACGGTTGAAGCAGAACGGTTTGCTGGATTCCAACGTGCGGGTGTAAATCGTATTTCTATTGGTGTGCAAAGTTTTGGCAACGATAAGCTTATTCGCTTAGGACGTATTCATGATGCTGATGAAGCTAAAAATGCGGCACGTTTAGCCAAAGAATTAGGCTTACGTAGCTTTAATTTAGATTTAATGCATGGATTACCAGACCAATCATTATCTCAAGCACTTTCGGATTTACAGCAAGCAATAGCGTTATCTCCCCCACATTTGTCTTGGTATCAATTAACCATTGAACCCAATACGCAATTTGGCTCTCGCCCCCCAAAATTACCTGATGACGATATGCTGTGGGATATTTTTTCAGAAGGCGATAAATTACTGACAGCAGCAGGTTATAAACAATATGAAACATCGGCATATTGTAAGCTAGGCTTTCAGTGTGAGCACAACTTAAACTATTGGCGTTTTGGGGATTATTTAGGCATCGGTTGTGGTGCTCATGGAAAAATAAGCTTTGAAGATGGTCGCATAATGCGAACAGTAAAAACCAAGCACCCTAAAGGTTTTATGGAGGGTCGTTATCTCCACCAGCAAAATTTTGTTGATAATGATGACCGTCCATTTGAATTTTTTATGAACCGTTTTCGCCTATTAGAAGCATTTCCAAGACAAGATTTCAGCGATTATACGGGGCTTGCCGAAGAGATTATTCGCCATCAAATAGATGAAGCACTCGCATTGGGTTATATCAGTGAAACCGATACGCACTGGCAAATAACCCCTCATGGTAAGTTATTCCTCAACTCTTTGCTTGAGCTATTTCTCTAAATTATTTATCGCTCAATAACTCAAATGCCCATACTGTTATTCACAATATGGGCATTTATTTATAAAGAAGTTATTAAAAGATCATAAAATCTTAAAGTGCGCTTTCTACCGCTTCAATCTGTTTTGTTAAGCTATCTAATCCACCACCAGAGAGATACCAAAGATCAGCTTGTAGATAAACAATTCCACCTTTTTTATAAGCAGATGTCGTTTTAATTTCATCGTTTTCAAAAGTAGCTTTTTCTAATTTGCCAGCACCAATCGCCTCACTACGATCAACAATGAAAATCACATCAGGGTTTGCTTTTGCGATCATTTCAGAGGTAACGACACGACGTTTACCTTTGTCTTCTTCAGCAACAGGGGGTAATTCGGCTTTCTTCACTTTAACCACATCATAAATAACACTTTGGTTATTTGGCATCAAATTGCCCGCATTGTGCATCAGCACTAATACTTTTTTATCCGACTCTACTGCTTTTTTCTGAGCTTGCTCAATAACAGTATTTAACTTAGCAATTTGTTCTTGAGTCGCTTGCTGTTTATCAAATAACTCACCTAATAACTTGATATTTGACTCAACGGAATTGAGATAATTAGCACTATTAGTCCCTAAATTAACCGTAGGTGCAATTTTTGCCAACGCATCATAAGACGCACCTTGGCGACCCGTAATAATAATTAAATCAGGTTTAATCTCAGCTAATTTTTCTAAGTCAGGCGCTTTCATACCGCCGACATTAGCAACGTTACTTGCAATACTTTCTTTAATATAAGCAGGTGCATTACCTAATGGCAATCCTACTACTTTATCAGCTAAACCTAGCTGAACTAAAGAATCATATAAACCAAAATCAAACAGAACAACTTTTGAAGGGTTCTTAGTGACCGACGTTTCACCCAATAGATGTTTAATCACCATCTTGTCATTCTGCTGACTAATAACTTGGTTAGGTTGGTATTCGATTGGTGTTTTACTTAACGCGGAGAAACTCGTTACAGAAAAGATAGATGCGATGACTAAAGGAAGGATCTTCTTCATTAATTTTGCCCTGTTTAAGTGGAATACTCAAACAGGGCATTCTAAACAGCTCCTCTTACAAGTCAATTGAACAAGAATGATTTTCATTATTATTTTCAATTATTGTGAGTTTGCCATTTGTAAAGCTCATTAATTATCCGGTTAATAACCCAAACATTAGAGAGACAAAGCAGCTACTTCTTTAATGCATTAATTAATTCAACACGCTGATTTTCCATTTGCGTGATTTTGCTACAAGCTTGCTGACCAAATTGAGTAAACGCAGCTTCTTGTTGCTTCCACTCCTGATCTATAATTTTTTGGAAACCATCTAAACTGCCTAATAATCCGCCTAAGGCTTTTTTACTGTCGCCACCTGCGGCTGCTAATAACTGCTTTTTCCCCAATTCATTAATACTGTCTTGCAACATACCACCTAGACTGCTTTCTACGATTTCACGGCCTTTAGCTTCAACTTCTTTGATGGCTTGAGAATGGAACGTAATGTTATTCGATTCTATGCTGACCACTCGATCCATTTGCTGATTAAGATCTTTCTCTAATCGACTTAATCTGTTGAGAATATTGCTTTCTTTGCCAAAAGCTTCAATCACGACTTTATCAAGCACTTTGCGAGAATCTTGCAGTTTTACCCCCGTTTCAGTTCTTAACCAAGGTACATCTCGTCTTACTGTTGCTTGATATTTTTTTGCTAATTCTTGCTGTTGTGGTGTCAATGTGGCACTTTTTTCATTTTGAAATAGTGTGCCATCAGGATAAATCACCATTAAACCATGTGAACCCGCGACTTCAACAAATTCAGTGGTTATGCGTAAATCATCTTTTGGCATTACAGCACAATCAAAACTGGGTGATGCATTTGCTGTACCTGCAACAAAAAACAGTGTGACAGCAATATTTCTTAAATTCATAACAACTCTCCTGAAAACACACTTAAAAAATTGAACGCCCTACTTTATTTGCTAATAATTCAAGTGCTGCACAACCTGCTAATGAGTTACCTGATTTATCCAGCTCTGGTGACCAAACTGCAACCGTAAAGGCATCAGGAACAACGGCAATAATGCCACCCCCTACGCCTGATTTTCCGGGAATACCAATACGAAATGCAAATTCACCAGCACCATCGTACATACCACAAGTTAACATTAACGCATTTATTTGTCGGGTTTGTCTTGGCGTAATAATCTGATTTTTATTGCCCACACTCGTACCTTGATTAGCTAAATAGCTAAAACATCGCACTAACTCGGAGCAACTCATTTCAATTGAGCAATAGTGAAAATACGTTTCAAGCACTGTAATAACATCATTCTCAAAATTACCAAAAGATTTCATCAGATAAGCGATTGATGCATTTCGACTAAGATGCTCCATCTCTGATTTTGCCACCACGGAGTTATAGCAAATGTCAGGAGTATCAGTCAGAAAACGGATCACTTCTAACATTCTTTGCTTAGGTGCACTTAATCGAGACTGCAACATATCTGTGATAACAATGGCACCCGCATTAATGAAAGGATTGCGCGGTATTCCTTTTTCCATTTCTAGCTGTATCAAGGAATTAAAAGGCAGGCCTGATGGTTCTTTTCCTACACGTTGCCAAATTTCATTTTCTTCATAACGAGTTAAAGCAAGCGTTAAGCTAAGTACCTTAGAAATAGATTGAATCGAAAAACGCTTATCTGCCATACCTGACTGATAGAGTTCGCCATCAACCGTATAAACAGCCATAGCAAGCTGTTCTGGCGGTATTTGAGCCAATGCGGGAATATAATCCGCGACTTTTCCTTGCCCGATTAAGGGGCGAATTTGTTGCAAAATATCTGACAATAATGCGTTAGATAACGTTGTAGTCACAGTCCCTTCCCCAGACAGACAAGGGCATCCTTTTGGATGCCCTTGTAATTATTTGCTAAATGTATAACTTTCTATCAATCCCACCAAACATCAAATAGTTCAGAGGTCTGTACATCTTGCATTTTGCTTTCTTTAAGGAAGTTTTCGACTAATTGGCGATGCTCTTCTGTACATTTACCAATTTGTTGTAAGCAGATCAAGCCTTCCCAGCTCAGGTAACCACTTGCATCAAATGCCAGCCCGTTTGGCTCAATAACTTTGAGGATCAGTTCATCAACAAAGCGATCTACTTCCTCAATTGGGGTATTTTCTGGGAAAGTCCATTTAACTGAGAAACCTAATTCCTGAAATTCATCGATACGCATTTTTTTGCGTAAGCGGCGACTACGTTGTTTAGCCATTATTTTACCCTCTTAAACATAAGATCCCAGACTCCATGCCCTAAACGATGACCGCGTTTTTCAAATTTAGTCACAGGGCGTGTTTCTGGTCGTGGTACATAATCCTGAGTTTCTGACAAATTCTGATAACCTTCAACACTTGTCATCACTTCAAGCATATGTTCTGCATATGGTTCCCAATCTGTCGCCATATGAAAAACACCGTCTAACGTTAATTTTTTTAAAATTAATTCTGCAAAAGGCACTTGAACAATACGACGTTTATTATGACGCGCTTTGTGCCATGGATCAGGAAAGAATAGCTGAACCATTTTTAAACTATTATCTGGGATCATATGATTGAGCACTTCAATCGCATCGTGACACATGACTCTCAGATTAGTTAATTGTTCTTCTTCAGCATTAGCAAGACAAGCACCAACACCCGGGGCATGTACTTCAATACCGAAATAATTATTTTCTGGTGTATTTTTTGCCATAGTCACGAGCGATGCGCCCATGCCGAAGCCAATTTCTAAAATTACAGGCGCTTCGCGTCCAAAAACCTGACTGAAGTCGATGGGTTCCGGCTGATATTCAACACCAAAGGCAGGCCACTGTGTTTCTAATGCTTGCTCTTGACGAGGCGTTAAACGACCTTGTCTACGAACAAAACTACGAACGCGTCGTAAAGCACGCCCTTCTTCATTGAATTCCGGAGAAATTACATTCTTGATCATGTCTAATACTGTCAGTCGTTAGGCCAATTATTTACTTAAAAGCGTTATAATGTCGCTATAGTGCAACTTAACCGACATTATCCAAAGATCGCTAAGTTTAGCAAGAGTCACTCATAGAAGCATCACTCTATAAGATAAATATTAAGAGTGTTTACAGTTTATTCTCTCTGTGGTGCAATCTTACCTTAATCAGAACATGAGTTAATAAAATAAAACATGATGGAAGCACTGCAATTTTCGCAAGTCGTACTCAACTGGTATCACAAATATGGGCGTAAAACGCTCCCTTGGCAGCAAGAAAAAACGCCTTATCACGTATGGTTATCTGAGGTAATGCTGCAACAAACCCAAGTTGCGACAGTTATTCCTTATTTTGAACGCTTTATTGCACGTTTTCCTGATGTCAGTGCATTAGCTAAAGCGCCTCTCGATGAAGTCCTTCATCTCTGGACTGGCCTTGGCTATTACGCAAGAGCCAGAAATTTGCATAAAGCGGCACAACACATTGTAGATAAACATCAAGGGCAATTTCCTGATACCTTTGAGGAAGTTTGTGCCTTACCCGGTGTTGGACGTTCAACCGCCGGTGCTATTTTATCGTTATCACTGAAAAAACCTTATCCAATTCTTGATGGTAATGTGAAGCGCGTTTTAGCACGTTGCTATGCTGTTGAAGGCTGGCCGGGTAAAAAAGAAGTTGAAAATAAATTGTGGGAGATCAGCGAAAACGTCACTCCCACTGAAGGTGTTGAGTATTTTAATCAGGCAATGATGGATTTAGGTGCAATGGTTTGCACAAGAAGCAAGCCTAAATGTGAATTATGCCCATTAAATACTGGCTGTATCGCTTATGCTCAAAACAACTGGGCGGATTACCCTGGGAAAAAACCGAAAAAAACCATCCCAGAAAAAACAACTTATTTTCTTATTTTACAATATGATAATCTTGTTTGGTTAGATAAAAGACCACCAGCAGGAATATGGGGTGGGCTATTTGCCTTTCCTCAATTTGAAACAAAAGCGCTTTTAGAACAGTGGTTAGTTGAGCATGGGCTTGATAATAATGAATCAGAGCAACTGATTTCATTTAGACATACTTTTAGCCACTTTCATTTAGATATTGTGCCAATTTGCGTAAAACTCTCAGCGTTTACCTCTATAATGGAGGAGCAAAAAGGACTTTGGTATAACTTACAGACGCCTGCTACCGTAGGGTTAGCAGCACCTGTAGAGAATTTACTTAGACAATTAGCCTAAGCTAATACCTGCGATATTGAGGATTTATTATGAGCAGAACTATTTTTTGTACTTTCCTTAACAAAGAAGCCGATGGGCTTGATTTTCAGTTGTACCCAGGAGAAATTGGAAAGCGCATTTTCAATGAAATCTCAAAAGAAGCATGGGCTCAATGGATGACAAAACAAACCATGCTTATCAATGAGAAAAAACTTAACACCATGAATCCTGATGATCGCAAACTATTAGAACAAGAAATGGTGCGATTTTTATTCGAAGGCCATGATGTTCATATTGACGGCTACACACCACCTGAAAAATAATATTCACATTTCCAGAGCCTTTAAGGCTCTGGTATTTTATTCACCATAGCGATGCAATTGACCATGAAAAAAATCCTTCTCTTGCTAATTATCGCCCCTCTACTCATTTCTTGTAGTAGTCAACCACCAAAAACATTTGAACCCGATTACGCAAAGGACACCAATGCGTTCGATATTCTTATGGGGCAATTTGCCAATAATATCGAAATGATTTGGGGTATGAAGGAAGTATTAATCGCAGGCCCTAAAGATTACGTAAAATATACCAATGCTTATAAAACACGTAGCCATATTAATTTTGAAGCAGGTACAATTACGATAGAAACTTTAGGTGATGATACACCTCAATTTCAATTGCATAAGGCGATAGTCACCACATTATTAATGGGTGAAGATCCAGGTTCTATTGACCTCTACTCTGACGTTAATAATATTCCCCACAGTACTGAGCCGTTTTTATCTGGACAGGTTCTTGATAATACGGGACAACCTATACGCTGGGAATGGCGAGCCAATAAATTTGCAGATTATCTGATTGCCAATAAATTACAAAAACGCCAATCAGGATTAAATACAATCTGGTATGTCACCATTAATCTTGTTCCTAATCACCTTGATAAACGTGCTCATAAATATTTACCGTTAGTTCAACAAGCTGCGGCTAAATATGGTGTTGAGCCTTCACTTATCCTTGCTATTATGCAAATTGAATCCAGCTTTAACCCTTATGCAGTCAGTAGTTCTGATGCGCTTGGTTTAATGCAGATTATGCCAGCAACCGCAGGACGTGATGTATTCCGAATGCAAGGAAAATCTGGGCAACCAAGTCGTAGTTACTTATTTGATCCTGCTAATAATATCGATGCAGGTGCGGCTTATATCTCAATACTGCAAAATAGTTATCTTGGAGATATCAAAGATCCAGTTTCACGCCGTTATGCTGTTATACAGGCTTACAACGGTGGTGCTGGTAGTGTGTTACGGATATTCCATAACGATAAAAAACAAGCTGCAGCCATGATTAACAACTTAGAGCCAACGCAGGTGTATACCACATTACGTAATAAGCATCCTGCCGACCAATCTCGTCGTTATCTTGAGAAAGTCAGTACAGCCCAACGTAACTATCGTTAGTTATTATTTAATCTAAAAACAAAGCTTTCTCAATAAATTTGGGGAAGCTTTGTTGTTATTGAGACTTAATAAACGGTTTTATCACCATGTGTTTTTTGAGCATAGCAAAAGGCTTTAGCTTTATTTTTGCTCGCTCTCCGTGACAAATAGCGTTTTATTAACCAATAAGTTTAAAAAAACAGCAATCAAACCATTTTGTGATAAATAACGTTGACGAGCAAGGCGATATCGGGTTTAATACGCCCCGTTGCCCGAATAGCTCAGTCGGTAGAGCAGGGGATTGAAAATCCCCGTGTCCTTGGTTCGATTCCGAGTTCGGGCACCATCTTTCATTTGTTCGTCAGTGAGTTAAATCACTGAGAGGGCAAACAAGAGTTGAAAAATATAATTTAGCACTGTCACTTTATGTTAAAACTCTTAAAATAAACAGTCTTGTTCATACCAAGGCTGTTTTTTTTTTATTTGTAACTTTTACTTTCTTTCCTAATCACTGTCAAATCTTGATACTCCTCCTGTTATTTTCATCACATCAATTCTGCTTCTAATATATCTCGCAAGTTATCAACACTTTCATCAATGTATTCTAATGTCGATGTAATGCTGGCATGACCTAATAGCCTTTTCACAACATAAAGATTACGTTCTGGTGATTGCATCATATGCGTTGCAACAGTATGTCGAAAGCGATGTGGTGATATGATAAAGTTACATTCTGCTGATAAGCGTTTGAAAAATGAGCGTAATGGATATTCTCCCATTATCTTGGGATGTTTCTTTCTTTTCATTAAATCAAACCATCCAACA
>NZ_NBVR01000005.1 GCF_002607735.1 Proteus alimentorum | reverse complement strand
TTCGGGTTGTGAGGTTAAGCGAATAAGCGTACACGGTGGATGCCTAGGCAATCAGAGGCGATGAAGGACGTGCTAATCTGCGATAAGCGTCGGTAAGGTGATATGAACCGTTATACCCGACGATTTCCGAATGGGGAAACCCAATATCCAATGGATATTATCATGACGTGAATACATAGCGTCATGAAGCGAACCGGGAGAACTGAAACATCTCAGTACCCCGAGGAAAAGAAATCAACCGAGATTCCCCTAGTAGCGGCGAGCGAACGGGGAACAGCCCAGAGTCTTAATCAATAGCAGCATCAGGAGAACGGTCTGGAAAGTCCGGCAGTAAAGGGTGATAGCCCCGTATCCGAAGATGCTGTTATTGTGAACTCGACGAGTAGGGCGGGACACGTGTTATCCTGTCTGAATATGGGGGGACCATCCTCCAAGGCTAAATACTCCTGATTGACCGATAGTGAACCAGTACCGTGAGGGAAAGGCGAAAAGAACCCCGGCGAGGGGAGTGAAAAAGAACCTGAAACCGTGTACGTACAAGCAGTAGGAGCCTCTTTATGGGGTGACTGCGTACCTTTTGTATAATGGGTCAGCGACTTATATTCTGTAGCAAGGTTAACCGTATAGGGGAGCCGTAGGGAAACCGAGTCTTAACTGGGCGAATGAGTTGCAGGGTATAGACCCGAAACCCGGTGATCTATCCATGGGCAGGTTGAAGGTTGGGTAACACTAACTGGAGGACCGAACCGACTAATGTTGAAAAATTAGCGGATGACTTGTGGATGGGGGTGAAAGGCCAATCAAACCGGGAGATAGCTGGTTCTCCCCGAAAGCTATTTAGGTAGCGCCTCGTGAACTCATCTTCGGGGGTAGAGCACTGTTTCGACTAGGGGGTCATCCCGACTTACCAACTCGATGCAAACTGCGAATACCGAAGAATGTTATCACGGGAGACACACGGCGGGTGCTAACGTCCGTCGTGAAGAGGGAAACAACCCAGACCGCCAGCTAAGGTCCCAAAGTCATGGTTAAGTGGGAAACGAAGTGGGAAGGCTCAGACAGCCAGGATGTTGGCTTAGAAGCAGCCATCATTTAAAGAAAGCGTAATAGCTCACTGGTCGAGTCGGCCCGCGCGGAAGATGTAACGGGGCTAAACCATGCACCGAAGCTGCGGCAGCGACACTATGTGTTGTTGGGTAGGGGAGCGTTCTGTAAGCCTGCGAAGGTGTACTGTGAGGTATGCTGGAGGTATCAGAAGTGCGAATGCTGACATAAGTAACGATAATGCGGGTGAAAAACCCGCACGCCGGAAGACCAAGGGTTCCTGTCCAACGTTAATCGGGGCAGGGTGAGTCGACCCCTAAGGCGAGGCTGAAAAGCGTAGTCGATGGGAAACGGGTTAATATTCCCGTACTGGTGGTAACTGCGATGGGGGAACGGAGAAGGCTAGGTTGTCCGGGCGACGGTCGTCCCGGTTCAAGCATGTAGGCAGAGTGATTAGGCAAATCCGGTCACTTAATGCTGAGGTGTGATGACGAGCCACTAAGGTGGTGAAGCAATTGATGCCCTGCTTCCAGGAAAAGCCTCTAAGCTTCAGGTTACCAACAATCGTACCCCAAACCGACACAGGTGGTCAGGTAGAGAATACTCAGGCGCTTGAGAGAACTCGGGTGAAGGAACTAGGCAAAATGGTGCCGTAACTTCGGGAGAAGGCACGCTGGCGGTAAGTGAAGTCCCTTGCGGACGGAGCCGAAGCCAGTCGAAGATACCAGCTGGCTGCAACTGTTTATTAAAAACACAGCACTGTGCAAACACGAAAGTGGACGTATACGGTGTGACGCCTGCCCGGTGCTGGAAGGTTAATTGATGGGGTTATCCGTAAGGAGAAGCTCTTGATCGAAGCCCCAGTAAACGGCGGCCGTAACTATAACGGTCCTAAGGTAGCGAAATTCCTTGTCGGGTAAGTTCCGACCTGCACGAATGGCGTAATGATGGCCAGGCTGTCTCCACCCGAGACTCAGTGAAATTGAACTCGCTGTGAAGATGCAGTGTACCCGCGGCAAGACGGAAAGACCCCGTGAACCTTTACTATAGCTTGACACTGAACATTGAGCCTTGATGTGTAGGATAGGTGGNAATGGCGTAATGATGGCCAGGCTGTCTCCACCCGAGACTCAGTGAAATTGAACTCGCTGTGAAGATGCAGTGTACCCGCGGCAAGACGGAAAGACCCCGTGAACCTTTACTATAGCTTGACACTGAACATTGAGCCTTGATGTGTAGGATAGGTGGGAGACTATGAAGTGTGGACGCCAGTCTGCATGGAGTCAACCTTGAAATACCACCCTTTAACGTTTGATGTTCTAACCTAGGCCCGTAATCCGGGNGGAGACTATGAAGTGTGGACGCCAGTCTGCATGGAGTCAACCTTGAAATACCACCCTTTAACGTTTGATGTTCTAACCTAGGTCCATAATCTGGATCGGGGACCGTGTCTGGTGGGTAGTTTGACTGGGGCGGTCTCCTCCTAAAGAGTAACGGAGGAGCACGAAGGTTGGCTAAGCATGGTCGGACATCATGCGGTTAGTGCAAAGGCATAAGCCAGCTTGACTGTGAGAGTGACGGCTCGAGCAGGTACGAAAGTAGGTCTTAGTGATCCGGTGGTTCTGAATGGAAGGGCCATCGCTCAACGGATAAAAGGTACTCCGGGGATAACAGGCTGATACCGCCCAAGAGTTCATATCGACGGCGGTGTTTGGCACCTCGATGTCGGCTCATCACATCCTGGGGCTGAAGTAGGTCCCAAGGGTATGGCTGTTCGCCATTTAAAGTGGTACGCGAGCTGGGTTTAGAACGTCGTGAGACAGTTCGGTCCCTATCTGCCGTGGGCGTTGGAAGATTGAGAGGGGTTGCTCCTAGTACGAGAGGACCGGAGTGAACGCACCACTGGTGTTCGGGTTGTCATGCCAATGGCATTGCCCGGTAGCTAAGTGCGGAAGAGATAACCGCTGAAAGCATCTAAGCGGGAAACTTGCCTCGAGATGAGTCTTCCCTGTCACCTAGAGTGACCTAAAGGAACGTTTAAGACTAAGACGTTGATAGGCTGGGTGTGTAAGCGTAGCGATACGTTGAGCTAACCAGTACTAATGAACCGTGAGGCTTAACCTGACAACACCGAAGGTGTTTTGTCTGAGAGACGAAGAGTAGATGAAGTAAGCTTGTTTAAGATTGATATTGCTGGTTACTGAGGAAGAGAT
>NZ_NBVR01000044.1:35104-117326 GCF_002607735.1 Proteus alimentorum | reverse complement strand
ACATTTAGTTTAAAATCAAGAGAATATTTAGCCATGGAAAAACACCCCAAAGTTGGTGTCCAACTTTTGGGGTGCAGTTCAGCCTGGGGTTTGTATTTATAGCTTACTCAATATGCATAACCCGATAAGGATTAGTGAGTATTTTTATCAGAAGGTGTATCACTTTCTGACTCAGGTTTATCTTTTGGCTCACTCGCTACATGCGTTTGTGCTGGCTGGGCAGTAGTCGTTGTACCACTATTGCCATTATTGCCTTCCCAACCCGCAGGTGGACGAACATCTCGACGATTCATTAAATCATCAATTTGAGGCGCATCGATAGTTTCATAAGTCATCAGTGCATCTTTCATTGAGTGCAGAATATCAAGGTTGTCCATTAAGATCTGACGAGCACGAACATAGTTACGATCAACGATAGCTTTAATTTCTTCGTCGATTGTACGCGCTGTTTCATCAGACATATGTTGCGCTTTAGCAACAGAACGACCTAAGAACACTTCACCTTCTTCTTCTGCGTACAGCAATGGCCCTAATTTTTCAGAGAAGCCCCACTGTGTCACCATGTTACGTGCAATATTGGTCGCAACTTTGATGTCATTAGAAGCTCCCGTAGAAACATGCTCTACACCATAGATAATTTCTTCAGCTAAACGACCACCGTAAAGTGTTGAAATTTGGCTCTCTAACTTCTGACGGCTTGCACTAATTTGGTCGCCCTCAGGTAAGAAGAAAGTCACACCTAATGCACGTCCACGAGGAATAATCGTCACTTTATGCACTGGGTCATGTTCAGGGACTAAACGACCAATAATGGCGTGACCAGCTTCATGATAAGCGGTTGATGCTTTCTGTTCTTCAGTCATCACCATTGAACGGCGCTCTGCGCCCATCATTATCTTATCTTTCGCTTTCTCAAACTCAACCATTGAGACAACACGTTTATTACCACGTGCAGCGAATAAAGCTGCTTCGTTAACTAAGTTAGCTAAGTCAGCACCAGAGAAACCTGGTGTACCACGCGCTAAAATTGCTGGATCAACATCGGGTGATAAAGGCACACGACGCATATGGACTTTAAGGATTTGCTCACGTCCACGCACATCGGGTAAACCAACAACTACTTGACGGTCAAAACGACCTGGACGAAGTAATGCAGGGTCTAACACGTCTGGACGGTTAGTTGCCGCAATAACGATAATACCTTCATTACCTTCGAAACCATCCATTTCAACTAGCATTTGGTTCAGTGTTTGTTCACGCTCATCATGACCACCACCTAAACCTGCACCACGTTGACGACCGACCGCATCGATTTCATCGATAAAGATGATACAAGGTGCTGCTTTTTTAGCTTGCTCAAACATATCACGAACACGAGAAGCACCCACACCCACGAACATTTCAACGAAATCAGAACCTGAAATGGTAAAGAATGGGACTTTAGCTTCACCCGCGATGGCTTTTGCTAATAATGTTTTACCTGTACCTGGAGGCCCTACCATCAGAATACCTTTAGGGATTTTACCCCCTAATTTCTGGAAACGACCCGGATCACGTAAATACTCAACTAATTCGCTTACTTCTTCTTTCGCTTCATCACAACCCGCTACATCAGCAAAGGTTGTTTTGATTTGGTCTTCTGTCAACATGCGCGCCTTGCTTTTACCGAAAGACATCGCACCTTTACCGCCACCACCTTGCATTTGGCGCATAAAGAAAATCCAAAGACCAATCAGTAATAGCATTGGGAACCAAGACACAAAAATTTGAGTCAGAAGACTTTGGCCTTCAAGTGGTTCACCCGTTACTTTTACATTACGGTTCATTAAAGTGGTCAGCAGGTTATCATCACGCATAGGCATATACGTGCTGTACTTTGAGTTATCTGTTTTAGTTACATTAATATCATAACCACTTATGCTGACCTCGCGTAATTGGTTATTAGTTAACTCATTGATAAAGGTAGAGTAATCCACCTTACGACTATTCGAATCGCTGGGTCCGAAGCTCTGGAATAATGACATCAAAACGACTGCAATAACTAGCCAGAGGATCAGGTTTTTCGCCATGTCACTCAAGGGATTAACCTCATATTACAACTGTGTTAACAAATAGCTTTAGGGTACTAAAGTTTACGCCCTGTGGCTACAATATATACCTCACGAGAACGAGACCGCGAAGCGTCTGGTTTACGAACTTTCACTTTCGTAAACAGGGAGCGTATTTGCCCCAGGTATTCATCAAAGCCTTCTCCCTGAAACACTTTGACAATAAAACTTCCCCCGGGAGCCAGCACATCACGACACATATCAAGCGCTAATTCTACTAAATACATGGATCGAGGGATATCGACCGCGGGTGTACCGCTCATGTTTGGAGCCATGTCAGACATGACAACCTGGACTTTGTTTTCACCTACTCTATCAAGCAATGCCTTCAATACAAGTTCATCACG
This sequence comes from Proteus alimentorum, assembly GCF_002607735.1. Taxonomy (GTDB): domain Bacteria; phylum Pseudomonadota; class Gammaproteobacteria; order Enterobacterales; family Enterobacteriaceae; genus Proteus; species Proteus alimentorum. Next base: position 114,871 of record NZ_NBVR01000044.1, on the reverse strand, counting down.
GAAATCGCCTTGAAGGAAATCGACTCCGACTATAGGATCCATAGGTAAAAGGTCACATGCGATGATTCGACCTTTGCTTCCTAACTGCTGTACAACGTATTGAGACCACCCTCCTGGGGCTGCTCCTAAATCGACAACGGTCATACCTGGTTTAAAGATATTGTCACTTTGCTGAATTTCTTCCAGTTTAAACCAAGCACGAGAGCGAAACCCTTTTTTCTTTGCTTGCTGAACATATTTATCACTAAAATGTTCTTGTAACCAGCGGCTAGAGCTTGCCGAACGTTTCTTATTGGCCATTGCGTTTTCCAACTATCATACACTTAGCTATCAAAATTTTTACTCTTTCACTCATTTAACCTCGTCTTAACGACATTTTATGGTGATAAGTGAGAGATGGCGTTAGAATAGATCGTTTTCAATCCCAACAAAGCAAAAATTAATGATGACTCTTAACAAAAAACAAATTCAACACCTGAAAGGGCTCGCTCATCACCTGAATCCAGTCGTTATGATTGGTAACAACGGGTTGACTGAAGGCGTTCTTGCAGAAATTGAACTCGCTCTGGCGCACCATGAGCTTATCAAAGTCAAAATCGCAGGCGAAGATCGAGATGTTAAAAACTTGATCGTGGCAGCGATTGTACGCGAAAGCGGTGCACAGAATGTACAAGTTATCGGAAAAATTCTTGTTCTTTATCGTCCTTCAGAAGCACGTAAGATTATTTTACCGAAATAAAACTTGTATCTTTATATAAAAATGCCATAACTAACTCTATGGCAAAAAAGGCCTTTTAAGGCCTTTTTTATATTACCACAGGATGGCAGTCTAGTTTTCTATAGAAACGTAAAATTATAAATTAAATGTATTCTACGTTTAAAACTTCGTACTCGACTTGTCCGCCCGGTGTAGTGATAACAACGACATCATCTAACTCTTTACCAATCAACCCACGCGCAATCGGTGAGTTAACAGAAATTAAGTTTTCTTTAATGTTCGCTTCATCATCACCCACAATGCGGTAAGTTTGCTCTTCTTCAGTTTCAACATTTAACAGTGTCACTGTTGAACCAAAAATAATACGGCCATTGTTATTCATCTTTGTAATATCAATGACTTGAGCATTCGATAATTTTGCTTCAATTTCTTGTATACGACCTTCACAGAAACCTTGTTGCTCTCTTGCAGCATGATATTCCGCGTTTTCTTTTAAGTCTCCATGTTCACGAGCTTCAGCGATAGCGGCAATAATCTCGGGACGACGAACACCTTTTAAATATTCCAGCTCTTCGCGTAATTTATCTGCACCTAGAACTGTCATAGGGATCTGATTCATGTGTTAATACCTCAATACTATTCCTAATAAAAAATAGGTATCATCCTGATTTTTTATACTAACAACACAGAGAAAAGGATCTATTTACTCTTCTCAAGACAAAAAAAGACACAGGCAACCTTAAATTGGGCCTGTCTCTACATATATTCGGTGAATGAGGGGGACGATATTATATTCCCAACTCATGCTATTGGGACGAAAACTAACCCTCCCATACTTAAAACTAAATCTAACACAACAGACGCATTGCTTCACGCCTTATCTCTCTTTATAAAGAGATAAACAGACTTTTTCCGATAATGAGCTAATCCTGCTTGTTACCGTTTACTTTTGCCCTCATTGCCCTTTAGTATTAGCCTCTGGCAATCAATACTGTAACGTTACACGCTATAGTCACGGATAGAGAAATTATGCGCTTACTATCAACATTTCGACGGATACTTTACACATTAAGTATCATCAGTTTTTCAACCCAAGCGATACCTGTTGAAAACTACACATCCCTTCTTCCTGAAGGAACACAAGTAGGTTTAATCACTCAACCCGTTGGCGCTGCTTATCCTAATCTTAACTACCATGCCAATCAATTAGCCCTTCCAGCAAGTACTCAAAAAGTGGTGACTGCACTTGCAGCATTACTTCAATTAGGTGGAAATTATCAATTCACCACAACAATGGAAACAGAAGGCAAAATAAAAGACAATCAGCTTAATGGTGATTTGATCTTTCGTTTTACAGGCGATCCTACCTTAACCCGCCAGCAATTAAGAGCAATGGTTGCCATATTAAAACAATCTGGTGTTACAAAAGTGCATGGTGATCTACTTATTGATACTTCTGCTTTTTCAAGCCATGACAAAGCACCCGGTTGGGTTTGGAATGATCTGACTCAATGCTTTAGTGCTCCTCCGAGTGCCGCAATTGTTGATAAGAACTGCTTTTCCGTCTTGCTGCAAAGTGGCAACAAAGAAGGCGATATTGCCACCATACGTAAAGCTTCTTTCTATCCTGTCACCGTTTTAAGTGAAGTTGAAACTTATGAAAAAGGATCGACTCGTACCCGTTTTTGTGAATTAGATGTCACCGTTCGTGACTTAAATACCTATGTCATCACAGGTTGTATTCCTAAACGTGACGATGCAGTACCTTTAATGTTTTCTATTCAAGATGGTGCGCATTGGGCTGGTACAATTTTAAAAGAAGAGTTACAGCGCGCCAATATTGAACTTGATGGATATATCAAACGTCGATCTCAACTAAAAGCGCCAGTGACTGTACTGGCACAGACACAATCAAAACCGTTACATAGCTTACTAACTACCATGCTAAAAGAGTCTGACAATATGATTGCAGACACCGTATTTAGAACCATTGGTCGTGAGTATTATGGTGTTGCAGGTACTTGGCGTTCTGGCGCAGAAGCAACCCGTGCGATTTTAAAACAAAAAGCCGGAATTGATTTAGGAAATACCGTTATGGTTGATGGCTCTGGTCTTTCTCGCCATAACCTCATTTCGCCTGCAACCATGATGCAAGTCCTTCAATATATTGGACAACATGAAGGTGAATTAAACTTTATCACTATGCTCCCCCTTGCAGGGCATGACGGTACATTACAATATCGAGGCGGTTTTCATGAAGCGGGTGTTGATGGCAAAGTTTCAGCCAAAACAGGTTCATTAAAAGGGGTTTACAATCTTGCGGGCTTTATGACCACAGCAAATGGACAGAAAGTTGCGTTTGTGCAATACGTTTCAGCGTATTCACCTCCTACACAGAATCGCAATGCTGGACGCGCTTATTTAGTGCGTTTTGAAACGAATCTGTATAAAGATATGTACAACAACCGCTAGGTTTACACGAGATAAATATAAGCAATAGATATGAAAAACGCCTGATTAATCAGGCGTTTTTATTTTAATCACCATCAGAATGACAATTAACGTTGGTAGATAAATTCAATACCTTCATCGTCTTCTTCATCCCAATCATCGTCGTCATCTTCTTCGAAATCAGGGTTTTCAAGCTGTTCTTTGTGGTAATCATCCCACATAAAGTCAACTTTTCCTGGCTCTGCTTTTGTTGCAACAATATCTTGCTCACGCGGAGTAACATTCAGGAATTCCATGATATTCCAGCAAAGTTTTTTTACACCTTCTTGGTTGATGGCCGCTATCATGTAATAGTTTTCATCCCAACCCAGCGCGTCAACAATTGCTTTTGCCTTCTCTTTTGCTTCTTCAGCATCAAGAAGATCAACTTTATTGAACACTAACCAACGCGGTTTCTGTGCTAATTTTTCGCTGTATTTCTCTAATTCAGAGATAATAATTTTTGCATTTTCCACAGGATCCGATCCATCAATAGGATCAATATCGATCAAGTGTAATAACACACGGCAGCGCTCTAAGTGTTTTAAGAATTGGATCCCAAGACCTGCACCATCAGCAGCGCCTTCGATCAATCCGGGAATATCTGCAACCACAAAACTTTGGTGATTATCCATACGCACCACGCCTAGGCTTGGTACTAACGTTGTAAATGGATAATCAGCAACTTTAGGTTTTGCTGCTGATACTGCACGAATAAATGTAGATTTACCCGCATTTGGCATACCAAGCATACCCACATCAGCTAATAGCATTAGCTCTAATAGAACTTCGCGAGATTCACCCGGCGTTCCCATTGTACGTTGACGTGGAGCACGGTTAACTGATGATTTAAAACGAGTATTACCTAAACCGTGGAAGCCACCTTTAGCAACCATTTGCTTTTGACCATGAGCAGTCAAGTCAGCAATGACTTCATTTGTTGCTAAATCACGGACACGCGTTCCGACAGGAACACTGATAGTAATATCTTGACCACGCTTACCCGTGCAATCACGACTGTGACCATTTTCACCACGTTCTGCGCGATAAGATTTTGTGAAACGGTAATCAATTAAGGTGTTAAGGTTTTCGTCTGCAATCATGTAGACATCACCACCATCACCACCATCACCACCGTCTGGTCCCCCGTTAGGGATATATTTTTCGCGACGAAAGCTTACACAGCCGTTACCACCATCGCCCGCGACGATTAGGATCTTGGCCTCATCAACAAATTTCATGATTTTACTCCGTATAGTAGCCATTAACGTGCTGGATGGCCGAAATTACCCAGAGATGGCCTTTTTTAAATATAAAAAGCCCCGCAACAGATTTGCAGGGCTTTTGACTCGGTGCTTAAAGGACCAGTAATTATTCAGCTTCGATGCTGATAAATTTACGGTTGTTTGGACCTTTAACTTCGAACTTAATTTTTCCGTCAGCTAATGCAAACAGGGTGTGGTCACGACCACAACCAACGTTAGTACCTGCATGGAACTTAGTACCACGTTGACGAACGATGATGCTACCTGCTAATACAGCTTCACCACCGAAACGTTTAACACCCAGACGTTTTGCTTCGGAATCACGACCGTTACGAGTCGAGCCGCCAGCCTTTTTATGTGCCATTGAACTACTCTCCTAAACCTTAAGCGATACCAGTGATTTTAACATCAGTAAACCACTGACGGTGGCCCTGTTGTTTACGGCTATGTTTACGACGACGGAACTTAACAATCTTAACTTTATCGCCGCGACCGTGAGCAACCACTTCCGCTTTAACTTTAACGCCCGCAAGGATTGGAGCGCCAATTTGAATGTCATCGCCATTAGCGACCATCATTACAGTATCAAACTCGATTGTTTCGCCAGTAGCTACTTCCAGCTTCTCTAAACGAATAGTTTGACCTTCGCTGACTCGGTGTTGTTTACCACCACTTTGGAAAACCGCGTACATATAAACTCCGCTTTCCGCACACTCCCAATATGTATAATTTGAGTGCACAATTAAAATATTCACATAGGGCGCGAATTCTACGCAAATTTAGTGCCGATGACAAGTACAGATCGCAAACTAGCGTTAAAAAAAAGAGTTTTTTACACGATATTTATTTCAGCCATTTTTAAAGTACAATCTAAATTATAAGAGAGTAAAATCTATGGCATGATCATTTTTTATTAATAATAACGCGCTCATTGGCGAGCCAAAGTCGAAAAAACATGAATTTAGAATCTATTATAAAACTAACATCCGCTGATATGACTGCGGTAAATGAGGCAATCCTTTACCAGCTTAATTCAGATGTTTCTTTGATAAACCAACTTGGTTACTACATCATTAGTGGTGGTGGTAAAAGGATCCGACCAATGATCGCAGTGCTCACTGGACGAGCATTGGACTATCAAGGTGACAAACATATCTCGGTCGCAGCGCTTATCGAATTTATTCATACTGCAACGTTGTTACATGATGATGTTGTTGATGAGTCTGATATGCGCAGAGGAAAACAAACGGCAAACGCTGTCTTTGGAAATGCTGCCAGTGTACTTGTTGGCGACTTTATTTATACACGATCCTTTCAGATGATGACGGATCTTGATTCGATGCGTGTATTAAAATTAATGTCTAACGCCACCAATGTGATCGCTGAAGGTGAAGTTTTACAGTTAATGAATTGTAACGATCCTGACATTTCTGAAGATGACTACATGCAAGTCATCTACAGCAAAACAGCGCGTCTCTTTGAAGCGGCTTCTCATGCATCAGCGATCCTTTCGGGTGCGACGCCTGAGCAAGAAAAAGCATTCCAAGATTATGGCCGTTATCTTGGGACTGCTTTCCAGCTCATTGACGATTTGCTTGATTATGATGCAGATAACAGCCAGCTGGGTAAAAACACTGGTGATGATCTTGATGAAGGCAAACCAACATTGCCATTACTTCATGCTATGCATAACGGCAATGATGAAGAATCTCAATTAATTCGCCAAGCCATTGAACAAGGTAATGGCCGCCATTTATTGGATACTGTTTTAAAGACGATGAAACAGTGTGGTTCTTTGGAATATACCCGTCAAAAAGCAGAAGAAGAAGCAGACAAAGCGATTGAAGCTTTATCCATTATACCTGACTCACAGTATAAAGATGCGCTTATTGGGCTTGCTCACGTCGCTGTACAACGTCTATCCTAATTCTAATGGTACTATCCCATTAATGGGATAGAAAAGCCCGCCAGAGCGACTATGTCGACTCTGGTGGGTTTTTTAATTTATTGAGCACTTCTTCATTTTCTCGCTCAATAGCATCTTGATTATCAGCATCAATATAACTAATGAGCTTGGCTAGCCCTTCACGCAGTACAAATTTCACAATTTTTTCACGTTCTGATTTAGTTAATTGATAATAGGCTTCAACCCAAATCAAAAAAGCATCCTGACGCTTGGATAAATACTCTGCGGGAGGTTCATGCGCAGCTAATACACCGATAACTTCATCAGGCAGACTTTTCACTGAATACTCAACCGCTTTTCCCTGCACACCTCGTTTACGACGGTTTTCCCATCCTTCACGACGCGCCATCAAGTTAACTCCCTGCGGTGAGTTAGGTAATCCCGCAAGCCCCACTAATTCTTTCGCTGTATACCATTCTTTTTTCATGATCTCATCTCACATTCAACTAAGAGGTTAGTCAGATAGATATCTGTTGCGGATAACGCAATAATAGATTCTTTAAAATCGCTTAATCATTGACGATTTTTTCTAAAAAACTTCTAATACCATCCCGCAATATCAGCTCTGTTAATGTTTTTTGTTCACCATCATTTAGTTGTTGGAATGCTTTCACCCAGATAACGAGTGGCTCCTCTTTTTTATTTAATTTGTAATGTGCTAATGGTTCATAAAGTTCCAGAGCAATTAAAGTTTCATCTGGTAAACAAGAATAATGATATTCAACACCATTACCTTGCTTATTCTTTATCTTTTGTTTTTGCCATAATTCACGTTTAGCTTTTGCGTTTACACCTTGTGGTGATTTAGGTAATCCACCTATACCCGTCAATTCCTTTGCCGTATACCACTCTTTTTTCATTATGTTTCTCTAAAATTGTTATCAACTTCAAAAAAGAAATTATTAAGAAAAAAATCAGAAATCTTTTTAGAAAAATAATGTTATTTTATTTTCTAAATAATCAGTTTAAATGCTTTAGGACATTTCTAATAAACTGTTATTTATACCACTAACACAGCAATTAATTTTATAGAAAAAGGATTAAAAATGATTTCAAGGAAATCTGATTGGCATCCTGCCGATATTATTGCCGCACTTAGAAAACGAGGAACAACACTGGCTGCCATCTCTCGCCAAGCAGGGTTAAGCTCTTCAACACTCGCTAATGCGCTATCACGCCCTTGGCCTAAAGGAGAGAAAATCATTGCTGATTATCTTGGTGTAGCTCCTAGTGAAATTTGGCCTAGCCGTTATTTCCATCCTGAAACAGGAGAATTACTTGAGCGAAAGATTCGTACCAAAACTAATAATTAACTAATAATTACAGGCATTATAATTAATAAAAAAAACCGCTGATATAGTATCAGCGGTTTTTATTTAAATTTGCATTATTTTTATAGCAAAAAAAGTATTTCTTTATTTATTAATAAATTCTTCACCAAGAATTATATCTTTTTTCAATACATCTAACATTCCATCAAGAGATTGCTTTTCAAAATCACTTAATTTACCAATAGATAAATATTCCTCTACACCGTTTTTACCTAAAAGAATTGGTTGTGCAAAGAAACGGGCATATTCTCCGTCGCCTTCGGTGTAGGTACATTCAATAACATTTTTCTCGCCATTTAGAGCGCGAATTAATGAAAGACCAAAACGCGCGGCTGCTTGACCCATAGATAATGTTGCTGAACCGCCACCCGCTTTAGCTTCAACAACCTCAGTACCTGCGTTTTGAATACGTTTAGTCAATGCTGCAACTTCATCATCGGTAAATGAAACGCCATCAACTTGAGATAATAGAGGAAGAATAGTCACACCAGAGTGGCCACCAATCACAGGAACGTTGGTTTTTTGTGGATCTTGACCTTTTAGTTCTGCAACAAAGGTATTGGCGCGAATAATATCGAGCGTGGTGATACCGAAAAGACGTTTCTTATCATAAACGCCAGCTTTCTTAAGCACTTCGGCTGCGATAGCAACGGTTGTATTCACTGGGTTAGTAATAATACCGATAAGTGCTTTCGGGCAATTTTGTGCAACCTTTTCAATTAAGTTACGCACAATACCTGCGTTAACATTGAAAAGATCAGAACGATCCATGCCTGGTTTACGAGCAACACCCGCAGAAATCAGGACAACATCAGCGCCTTTTAGCGCAGGAGAAGGATCTTCACCCGCAAAACCTTTTACCGTAACTTGAGTGGGGATATGGCTTAAGTCAGCTGCGACACCCGGTGTGACGGGAGCGATATCATATAAAGAGAGTTCACTACCAGCTGGAAGCTGATTTTTAAGAAGAAGTGCCAGTGCCTGACCAATACCGCCTGCTGCACCGAGAACTGCTACTTTCATTCTGATACTCCTTAGTTTACGAGATAGTGGAACGCCTTCGAGATACTCACTATTACGCAATTCACCTTTTAAAAAACAATTATTTAACAGCAATATTGCATAATAAGGCATTTTCAGTGAAAAAAAATACTTTGGTTATTCTAAACAAATTGCTTATCTGTTAATGAGATAGTGGACACTCTTTTGATAAATAATTTCAATAAATATGACAAAATGTTAAGTACACCATCATCCTTGTGATAATCATATAAGCTTATCATTTATTTAACAAATATTTTACTTTCTTTAAATTATCACATTCACGCACTGTAAATAAAATTTTTTTGCAGTACGTTTTACTTTACAATTTTGAGGAGGCTCTCACTCGCCTTTTTTCGTCTTATGTTGCATAAAAATTCACTTCTCTGCATAATACACGGGTTATTGATAACTCACTAAAGGTGAACTATGCGCGTTCCTTCTAAGCAAGAAGACTTGGTTAAAGCGTTTAAAGCCCTGCTGAAAGAAGAAAAATTCAGTTCACAAGGCGAGATTGTGACTGCATTACAAGAGGCTGGATTTGATAATATTAATCAGTCCAAAATCTCTCGTATGCTAACAAAATTTGGTGCAGTAAGAACTCGTAACGCCAAAATGGAAATGGTGTATTGCCTTCCTACTGAGCTTGGCGTACCAACAGCAAGCAGCCCATTAAAAAATCTGGTACTCGATATCGATCATAACCACTCTGTTGTGGTGATAAGAACGAGCCCAGGTGCGGCACAACTTATTGCACGTTTATTAGATTCATTAGGCAAAGCAGAAGGGATCCTTGGCAGTATTGCGGGTGATGACACTATTTTTTCAACACCAGCACCGGGATTTTCCACAGAAGAATTACGAGATGCTATTCTGAATCTTTTTGATCAAGAATTATAATTAGCTTTTCTACAGCGTCAAAAAGTAAGCCACTGAATTTTCAGTGGCTTATTTATTTTTAATACTGGCGATCAGCATCTTTAGGCTGTGCTAATTTTGCGAGCAGCTTTTCATGAATACCACCAAAACCGCCATTACTCATAATTAAAATATGATCACCTGCTTGAGCTTCTTTCGCAATCATATCAACGAGTGTATCCAGATCTGTACTCCAGCGGGCTGGTTGTACACAATGCTCTGCAATATCACTCACTAACCATTGAATATTAGGTGGCTGGAATAAAAAGACTTCATCAGCTCGACCTAATGCAGGTGCGATATCATCCTTGCTAATTCCCATTTTCATGGTATTTGAACGAGGCTCTAACACCGCAATAATACGAGCAGTTCCACCGACTTTACTGCGTAATGCTTCAAGCGTTGCCAAAATCGCGGTAGGATGATGTGCAAAGTCATCATAAACACTGACTTGGTTAACCTCACCACGTAGCTCTAAACGACGACGCGCATTAATAAACTTATCTAATGCTTCACAAGCATCAGCAGGTAAAACGCCAACGTGGTGCGCTGCCACAATCGCCATTAAGCCATTTTGCATGTTGTGTTCACCAGAAAGTCCCCAGCATACCTCCCCGACTCGCTCACCTTTATGAAATACCTCAAAATGACTGCTGTCATTACTGAGTTTTTTGGCTTGCCAATCTCCCGTTTCCCCCGTGAACTCTTGTTCACTCCAACATCCCATTCCAATGGTCTGTTTTAAATTCATATCGTTATCAGGCATGATGATTTTCCCTGAGCCTGGGACGATACGAACTAAGTGATGGAATTGTTTTTGAATTGCCGCTAAATCATCAAAAATATCGGCGTGATCGAATTCAAGGTTATTTAAAATCAGTGTGCGTGGAGAGTAATGAACAAATTTAGAGCGCTTATCAAAAAAAGCACTGTCATATTCATCGGCTTCAATCACAAAGAAAGGGCTTTCGCCTAACTGTGCAGATACTTGGAAATTGCCCGGTACACCGCCAATTAAAAAACCGGGTTTATAACCACAGTCTTCTAAAACCCAAGCCAGCATACCTGCTGTTGTCGTTTTACCATGGGTTCCAGCAACAGCTAACACCCAACGTTCAGGTAAAATATAATCATGTAGCCACTGAGGGCCAGAAGTATAAGGCAAACCTTTTTCAAGTACAGCTTCAACACAAGGATTTCCTCGTGTCATCGCATTACCAATAATTACCATGTCAGGGGCAGGTTCTAATTGTTTTGGGTCATATCCCTCAATCAGTTCGATTCCCTGATTTTCTAATAAAGTACTCATGGGTGGATAGACATTAGCGTCTGAGCCTGTGACTTTGTGTCCTTTCGCTCTAGCTAGAATGGCAAGACTCCCCATAAAGGTGCCACAAATACCAAGAATATGAATGTGCATGAATTTCTGTCCAATAGCATGAAGTTGGTCACTATTCTAACGATCAAAAAGCAGATAAGAAACGGATTAACCTTTGAATCATCCGATTCTTTGGCTAAACTTGCCACCACCAAGGAGATTTTTCCTCCTTTTTACTTTACCCACTCACATTCAGGACCTGCGTCATGAAAACATTAGGCGAATTTATCGTCGAGAAACAACAAGATTTTCCCCATGCAACGGGTGAACTTACTGCATTACTTTCAGCAATTAAGCTTGGGGCTAAAATTATCCACCGTGATATTAACAAAGCAGGGTTAGTCGATATTCTTGGTACTAACGGTGTTTCTAATGTTCAAGGTGAAGCCCAGATGAAACTGGACCTTTACGCGAATGAGAAACTAAAAGCTGCATTAAAAGCGCGTGGTGAAGTTGCGGGTATCGGATCAGAAGAAGAAGATGATATTGTTATCTTTGAAGGTGATCGTGCTGAAAATGCCAAGTATGTTGTACTAATGGATCCTTTAGATGGTTCGTCGAATATTGATGTAAACGTTTCCGTCGGAACAATTTTCTCTATTTACCACCGTATTACACCTATTGGTCAATCTGTCACTTTAGATGACTTCTTACAACCCGGTCATCGTCAAGTCGCTGCTGGCTATGTCGTTTATGGCTCATCAACCATGTTAGTTTATACAACAGGTTGTGGTGTTCATGCCTTTACTTACGATCCCTCTTTGGGTGTATTCTGCTTATCTCATGAAAGTGTACATTTCCCACCAACAGGAAATATGTACTCAATCAACGAAGGTAACTACATCAAATTCCCATTAGGGGTAAAAAAATACATTAAGTATTGCCAAGAACAAGATGCGGCAACAAATCGCCCTTATACCACACGTTATATTGGTTCTTTAGTTGCTGATTTTCATCGCAACTTACTGAAGGGGGGTATTTATATTTACCCAAGTACTGCAAGCCACCCTACTGGTAAATTACGTTTACTCTATGAATGCAATCCAATGGCGTTCTTAGCCGAACAAGCTGGCGGTAAAGCAAGTAACGGTAAAGAGCGTATTCTTGATATCGAACCAAAAGAACTTCACCAACGTATGCCTTTCTTTGTCGGGACTAAATCGATGGTTGAACAAGCTGAAAGCTTTATGGCGCAATATCCAGACGAAGAATAATCCATTCGTTTAGCATGGACATAGATAAACCGGACTTCTTATTCGTCCGGTTTTTTCATCCTTCAAAACAGCGCTTTCTTTTATTTGCTGCTTATTTTTACGCCAGAACGCAACATGTTCGGCAAAAAACGGGTATTGTTAAAAACTTTTCGCTATACTAAAGGCCACGTAAAATTAATTTTTTTATAGGAAATTTTTTATGAGCCTGAATCATGTTCCTGCTGGTAAAGAACTACCAGAAGATATCTATGTTGTTATTGAAATCCCAGCAAATGCTGATCCTATCAAATACGAAGTTGATAAAGAAAGTGGCGCACTGTTCGTTGACCGTTTTATGTCAACTGCAATGTTCTACCCATGCAACTACGGTTACATCAACAACACGTTATCTTTAGATGGTGACCCAGTAGACGTTCTGGTTCCAACTCCATATCCATTACAACCAGGTTCAGTTATTCGTTGCCGTCCTGTTGGCGTACTGAAAATGACTGACGAATCAGGTGAAGATGCGAAACTGGTTGCAGTTCCACATACTAAACTGAGCAAAGAATACGATCACATTAAAGATGTGAACGATCTGCCTGAACTGTTAAAAGCACAGATCAAACATTTCTTTGAACACTACAAAGATTTAGAAGCGGGTAAATGGGTTAAAGTTGACGGTTGGGAAGGCGTAGAAGCCGCTAAAGCTGAAATTCTGTCTTCTTTCGAACGCGCTAAAAAATAATCCTTGAGCGAATCAAGATATTACAAGGCAAATAACCCCCTAGCATTGGGTTTATTTGCCTTTTATTTCATCATCTTTTGCCCACCTATTTTAAGTTAAAAAGTGTGCCTTTAAATCTAATAAATTAAAATCCGCTTTTCATACTTGTTCTCACTTCTTATGTTCTCTTTTATTCATCATAGATAAATTACCCTCTTTAAATCACAAATATTGACTTTCATATACTTTTGAAATTACTTTCGATATGTTTCGTGTGATCAATTCAAAAGAAATTGAAGACTTTTTAATCTATGTTAATGCCATATCTAATGAATAAGAGAGGTTAAAATGTCTATAACACGTCGAGATTTGTTAAAGGGTGCTGCCGTGGGTGCGACAGGATTATCACTGGTTTCACCACTGTCTGCATTATCCCCATCAACGAAAGAGTGTATAACCCCATTAAATGCACCTAAAAATCCTAAGAATATTTTAATTATTACCGCAGACCAATTAGCAAAACGGGGTATCTCTGCTTATGGCAATAAAGAGGTAAAAACTCCCGTTATCGACTCGATTTTAAATACAGGAACAAGTTTCCATAATGCATATTGTGCTTACCCCTTATGTGCTCCTTCAAGGGCTTGTTTTTGGACTGGAAAATTACCACATCAGACAGGCATTATTTCCAATGACAGCCCAAACATACCAGAAACAATGTCCACATTAGGAACGTTGTTTTCACAAGCAGGATATGAGTGTAAACATTTTGGAAAACAGCACGATTATGGCTCATTAGAAGGATTTGATTGTGCGCCCCAAATAGAAAAAGAATTTAATGCTCACCCAGCCTTTCCTGTTGATTATGATACGAAAGAAGATGTGTATTGTTTAGAAGAAAGCCTGAAATATATCAATTCACTCCCCAAAAGAGAGGAAAAAAAGCCATTTTTATTAGCCGTTGAATTTAATAATCCCCACAATATAAATGGATGGACAGGAAATTTTGCAGGTGAGCATGGTGACATCGAAAATATCGGACAATTGCCACCTTTGCTTGATAATTTTGATACTGCTGATGACCTTAAAAATAGACCTAAAGCGATTCAATATGCTTGCTGTACACATAACAGAGTTATGCAATCAGGGAAATGGAATGAGAAAAATTTCCAGCAATATCTCAAAGCCTATTACTATTTTACTGAATTAGTAGACAGTTATATTGGACAAGTTATCAATGCATTAAAAAAGAGTGGGTATTGGGAAGATACGCTTGTTGTTTTCTTCTCTGACCATGGTGATGCGATGGGAGCACACCGATTAGTCGCTAAAATGAATTGGTTTTATGAAGAATCGACAAATGTACCTTTTGCATTTTCAGGGCCGGGTATTCAATCTGGTGCTTTAAAAAATGAGTTAACATCCCTTTGTGATTTATTACCTACTCTCTGTGATTATATCGGAATTGATTACCCTAAAAATATTTATGGTCGCTCTTTGTACCCGTTATTAACTGGAAAGAAAATGAAAGAGTGGAGAGATAGTGTCATTTGCCACTGGAATACTGACCGAAATGTCGATGTTCAACCAGCAAGAATGTTAAGAACAGAAAACTTTAAATATATTATTTACAAAGAAGATGAAGAAGAAGAACTCTACGATATGGTTAATGATCGAGGTGAAACCCAAAACCTCAGTCACCATCCTGATTATCAACAAATAAAAAAAGAATTACGGCTCAAATTAGACAATGAGATCCGCAACAATTCAGATCCTTTTTATGTTCAAGAAGTCATTATTAATAAAAAATGGCGTAGCCATGAAGTGGGATATCAACACCATACGGGTGAAACAAGTATTCAAGTTTATCAGAAAAAAATTAGACCATTATTGGCTGAAAATGAAATAGATAAAGCGAGACGAATGCGACTTGATTTATATAAAGAAGCGCGGCTCTCTTATATTTGTGAAAAATAAGCATTAATTTCTTCGCAGATAAAAACGGCTCGATATCACTATCGAGCCGTTTTTAAACATATTTCAGTAAAAGGCAAATTTAACCTATTACTCTTCTTCGTGACGTTTTAGCCAGTCACCGCATTTTATTTCACGTAAACCATCAACAGGCTTTTGATAAAGATAGATCCAAGCACTGCCATAAGGCGTTGAAATCAGTTGACGCTTGTAATCTTGATCGTTCTTTTTCAATTCATCAAGCTCGGTCAAGATAGAAGGCGTTATCCGATAGACTTCGCACTCTATTTCACCGTCACCTTCAATAACCGCAGGGTAGAACCCTAAATCATAGAGTTTATATCCCACCAATTTATGCTCACCCAAAAGTTGTGCATAGGTCATCCAGTGATGGTTACCTTGGTTTTGCCGTAAACTACCATAAACAATAATTCGCATATAATTTAAAACTCAAATTGATAAAGCAGATCTATTGCCTGATTCATACCAGACACTGCTTGTAAATACAACCTGGGCATCAAGCGATAACGTAAGGTTAACGTCGCTAGCGAATCAAATATACCCACTCCATACTTCACTTGCAGATCGTTTGTGATCTTACCGCTGACCACAACTTGTGAGTTATCCCCCACCCCTTGTGTATCAAGCGCTAAATCCGAAACGCCAAAGGTTTCACCAATGCGCCCTACAAGCTGGCCACTTTGACCAACGCCTAATCCTATCAGCATTGCTGTCATTTGTGATGAATCCGCATCACCACTTTTATCTAACCCTTCACCTCTTAACAAATAAGATAACGCTTCTTGCTGTGTGAAAGCAGGTTCAGAGAAAATTTCAACTTTAGGTTTATCTGCAAGCCCTGTCACCCTGACACCTGCAATCACATTATTTGCCGTATTTTCAGGATTACGAATAGCTTCAATATTTAAGTAAGGTTGATCAACTGGCCCTGAGAACAAGATCTGACCCTTACGGACTTGTAGATCTTGCCCATAGGCTTTGAATTCGCCTTTTGGAATATCTATTTGGCCATTTAAACCTAGTCCTTGTTTATTCTGATTGACTTTGAGTGCTCCCGTCAATCGAGCTTTAAGCCCAAATGCGTCCAGTGTCACATCATCGCCAATATTAATCGCTAAATTACTTTGAATTGGAATCGATGTCTCTTTTGGTGCAATTGGCTGTAAGTTTTTATCCAGCATCACTTCATCAGAAGACGCTGATACCGCAGATTCTGGTAAATCTTGCACCACAATGCGCGCCCAAGGGATATCAATGCGACCGTCTAATTTCAGTAAATGTGGGCTTGCCTCAAACACTAAATCAGGGTTGACATCAATACGAACCATCGGAGGTAATGCAACACGTAACTTATTACCATTTGCTGCCACAACAGCGCGCCATTCCTCTAATTTACGCCAATCAGCATTACCCGTAAGATTTAAATAACCTTCTGGGGTTTCGATTCTGCCACTTAAATCAGAGGTTGCACCATTAAAGCTAATATCAACATTTCCTTTGGTGATATCAAATGGGATCCAATGCCCAACCACTTTTAATTGATTAATACCGAATTGACCAAATAACAGTGGAGATTGCGCATTTCCGCCTAAACGTAATTGAGCCCCCACGCTTCCTTGAGCTATTTCACCTTTCCCTAAGAACGGTTTGATTAAATCTAATGTCAGATTATCAATATCAACCGTACCAGACAGTTGGCGTTTTTTCTCAAGATCAGCAACATGCACATTACCTTTAAAATCACCATTACCCGCAATACTAATCAACCATTGCAATGTCGCTTTGCCATTGTTAACGCCCGCATTTAAAGTAATTGCATCAAAATCAATTGGTAAAACAGTACCATCAATATTCTGTTTTACACCAACACCTTGCCCTTTCAGGTTTACAGATGCTTTCGGTAATCCACCTTTTGAGTTCCATGTTGCTGTTGCATCACCCGTAAATACGCCTCGAACAGAAGTCTCTGCTGGTAGGAAAGGTTTGATCATGGCTAAATCAAAACGTGTCAATGTGATTGCTGCAGATCCGCTTTCGCCCACCGTTATCGTTTTAGGCACACAAACTTGTGCATTTGGGTTTACCCAACAATGAGAACCAATGGTGACTTCTTGTTTTTCTGCCAACAAATTTAACGCCATGGCTTTATTTAAACGCCACTCACCTACAGGAGTATCAAATGCCGTATTATTTAGCGTTCCTTTCCATTGCTGTTTTTCTTTATCGAATGAACCCGCTAATGTCAGTCCACCAGAAACAGGCTCTCCATCCATTTTTAGCGTCAGTTTATGCTGTTTTTCTGTACCTGCAGCATCCAGCGTTAAATTACGAATAACTAAATCAGCTTGTTTTAATTGACGAGCAGTAATAGCGAGTTTGCCACCAATTTCTTTGTCTGATTGAACATCACCTTTAACCGTGATGGATTCAACACTGACTTGATCTTGCCATTTAATACCATGAGCATTGATATCAGCGATAATCTTAGGCTTGTTCATATCACCACGAATATTAACCTTACCTTTAATTACTCCAGCCAACCCAGGCACTAAACCATTTAATCCTGACGCATTAATATTGGCATCTAATGCCCACTTATCACCTAAATGCCCTTCAATATCGAGGTTATTTTTACCCAGAATGAGTTTTAATTGGGGAATATTCCATTGCCCTGAATCGTTACCATACGCATTCCCTCTCGCCTTAATTAGATTATTTTTAAAGTTACCATCTAAGGTAATTTCGGGAACACGTAGTTGCCAACTTCCACCATACAGACTGCCTGTTGTCGCAATACGCCCATCTAATTTTGCAGGTATATCAGGATACTGTTTTACAGTATTAATTCCTGAAATAGTAAGTAAGGCATTCCAGCTAATCGCCTTACTCCAATCAGCAACACCCGTGATATCAGCATGGCCTTGTAATGCAGCTAAACGCAGACGTGTTAATTCAATTTTTTCTTCATTACCTTTTGCATCCACCGTTAATTTAGCCGGTGGAATTTCCTGACCTTGGATATCAGAACGCAATGAAAGATCGTAATTATCAGTCTGACCATTGAGACGTAATCGGGTGTCATTAAGTTGGTACTGTACATCCCCAGTTAAAGGCCAACGTACTTTTTGACTTTCAAGTGTCAATTTTAATGGAAGGTGTGGTTTTGCCAGTTCAGCTTGAGCGTCTAAAGTTGCGGTAACCGTTCCTGTTAAAGAGAGAGCTAATTTAAGCTCTTCGAGTAATGCGCCTTGTAAAGAAAGCGTCGCTTTTTGATCTTTAAAATCTTCAAGCCCTGCCACATCACGAATAGTCGCATTCACATTTAAATTAACAGGCCACTGCTTATCTAGGGTAATTCCCCCATTTAAACTAACCTCACCTTCTGGTGCATCAACATTTAATTTAGTGAGATTAACCTGTTTACCTTGCGTATTGGCTTCAAAAGATAATTGGTTAATCGTAACCGGTGTATCCCCTGTTATTTGTAACTGCTTACCTTCAATACCTTCAACATTCACATCAACAGGAATAATAATTTCGGGTAAATCAGCTAACAGAGGTTTAGCAAAAATCGCTTTAATTGTCGCAGCTAAAGCCTGTTCTTTTTCTTCTTGTGTTGTCGGTTCAGTTTGAGGTTTTACCGTGACAACTTCGTTTACATCTTGTGCAACCGCTTCAATGCTGCCTTCTTCTGGCGTTTTCGGTAATGCCACCAGCAAATCATTAATAAGTGTTGGATTTAATGTAACTTGACGACCTTCCCACTGTGCACCCGTTTTAAATTCACCAAGCGAGATTGCCATATCATCAATCTTCACATGCGTATTTTCTAATGAAAGTGAATTTAAATAGATAGGTAATGGTGCATTAAGCTCTGTTAAAGGCTCTGAAGGCGGTGTTTCTTCTGAAGGGGGAAAAGCACTAGTATCGACATTAACAACAACATCGCGTGTGCCTAATGTATCGACACAAATTTGTTTATCAATCAGACACGCTAAACGTAATCCTAATGATAATTCACCCACATTAACATCAACACCGGGCATTTGATATTCAACACCCGTTAAACGTAGATCTTGCCAGCCACCATTAACGTCTTTAATAGCTAAGCCGGGAACCCAACGTGCTGCGCTATTAATAGCGAAGTGCAAACCTGATTGTGTTCCCAAAATCCAAGCGACAGCACCGAAGGTAAGCAAAATAATGATAAGGAGGGTAAGTGCAATCCATTTCAACCACTTCTTCATAACTCTGCTCCTAACCCGATATAAAACTGGAGTCTGCGCTTATCGACATCACTGACAGGTAATGCTAAATCAAATTTGATGGGGCCAACAGGTGATGCCCAACGAACACCTGCACCGGCACCTGTTTTAAAATCACTTCGAGTAAAATCGTTAATCGCTTCACCACTATCAATAAAGACAGCACTCCACCAATTACCTGTCACGTTATATTGGTATTCAACTGAACCCACCAGCATTCTTGAGGCACCCGTTAAGTTACCTTTGCTATCTTCCGGTGAAATGCTTTGGTATTTAAAACCACGAACACTTCTATCCCCCCCCGCAAAGAAACGAAGTTCAGGTGGTACTTGCTCAAAAGCATTGGTTTCAATCCAACCAAAATTACCCCTGACAACAAAACGATGTCCATCCCAAGGCGTACGTATCCACACTTGTTGAGCATTGAAAGCTAAGAACTCAACATCAGACCCCCAAATTTTATTTGAGTAATTTATAGAGTAACGTTGGCTATCTCCCCAATAAGGCATCATGCCACCGCGTTGACGAACCCGACTCGCATTAACCCCTGGGTATAACAACATAGTGGTATAAGTGTCTTGCCCTTGGGTAAAGTGGCTAAGGCTCCAGCGGGTATTTACGCTATATTGCCAGCCTGTAGACATATCCCAATTTCGAGAAAGATTCAGCGTTGTCGTATCAGAACGCGTGTCATTATAGTCTGTTCTCTTAAAACCGCCGTCTATCGCATAGTATTGCTCTAATGGATTGACTTTCAATGGGATTTTGTATTTTGCACCAATGGATTGCTCGGGTTGAGAAATACTAAGATCTGACGTCAAACTATGACCTCGGGAATTCATCCAAGGTTTATTCCACTGCATATTCAACCTAGGCCCCACATCGGTTGCATAGCCTCCCCCTAATTCAACGTAGTTACGAGAGCGAGGAGAGACAACCGCATCCATTGGTAGCAAATAAGAATGTTCACTACGTGCTTTTGCAATATCAGGCGTCACGAGTGCCGAGTTAAACCAACCTGTTGCCGCTAAGCGTCGATTAAATTCTGCAAGCTCTTCTGAGGAGTAATATTGCCCTTCTTTAAAAGGAACAATATTTTGTAGATAGTCTTCACGGATTTGAGAGCCGGTATAATTCACTTTACCAAAACGGTAACGTTCGCCACTATTAAAGACAAAATCCCAATAAGAGGCGTGATTATCTAAAGAAACACCGAGCTGACTTTTTTCCATTTCAGCATCAAAGTAACCACGGCGAACAGCAAGCCCGGTTAGCGAACTTTTGAGCTGTTCATAATCACCATGATTTAACACACTATCAAGTGGCGGCGTGTTCTCTTTAATGACCTTCGCATATTGCTCATCGGTTTTAGCGCCACCTTCAAGAACAATATCCACACCTTTGAGTAAAATAGGAATACCCGGCTCTACTTTTGCCGTTAATACCGAGCGTGCTGGTGGTGTGTTTTCTTGATAAGAGAATGTCACAGTAGGCTGATAATAGCCTAATGGGCGAAGTCCTTCTTGAATTGCCTTTTCAACACGCGCACGAAAACGCCCGTCAGGTGCAACCTCTTCTGTTGTAATGTTTGATAGCTGGACTCGCGCATTTTTTTCGAGTTGCCCTTCTAAACCTTCCACTTTTAAACGCAAATTTGCCCCATAGACAACTGGTGCAGTGAAAGACAGACAGAGAACGTAGATAACAGAGTATCTCGGCACGTTTTCTCCTCAGTATTTTTATTTAATCCATTCGATGAATTGACGACAAATAGTTATAAGCTTTATTGTAGATTTAGTTTATAACAATATTAAACCTTTACCATAGTAAAGCGTTTACAAATATAAAAAATGGAGTCTACCTTGCAACATGAAGCTTACCAACCAGAGAATGCCTTAAAGGGTAATCCGACACCATTAGAAATATCTGCTAAACATGCAGTAAATGGGCATTCTATTAATGATATTCCTGAAAAGATGAGTATCGCTTATTTTGCGATGGGCTGTTTTTGGGGAGTTGAACGTCTGTTTTGGCAACAACACGGCGTTTACTCAACAAGTGCAGGTTATAGCGGTGGTGTAACAGAAAATCCAACCTACCAACAAGTTTGCCAAGGATTAACGGATCATAGTGAAGTTGTGAGAGTCGTTTTTGATCCCACAATAATTAGCTACTCACAACTTTTGGCTCTTTTTTGGGAAAACCACAATCCATCACAAGGTATGCGCCAAGGTAACGATATTGGTAGCCAATATCGTTCTGCTATTTACACGGTTAATGCAGAGCAATATACACAAGCGATTGAGTCCAAAAAACGTTATCAACAAGCAATGAATACTCAAGGTGCTACTGAAGCAATCACCACAGAAATTCAGCCAGCGGGCCCTTTTTATTTTGCTGAAGATTACCACCAGCAATATTTATACAAAAATCCACAAGGTTATTGTGGATTAGGTGGGATAGGTATCTGCTATCCTCCTGAAAAGTAAAACTAGCAGAAAATAGCAGGGCGATGATATAATTACGCCCTCTTATCTTTCTTTGTGAATAATTTCATCACAATATATTGATTTATCTTCTATTTTTAACACTCTAGTATTACCCTCTGGATTAAATACTTGGGGTGGTGTGAGCCTTATATGCTTAATAGTTTACTCATTGTGCTTTTGCTTTGTGCTATCAGCGCCTTTTTTTCGCTGTCTGAAATCTCTCTTGCTGCTTCTCGTCGAATTAAACTCAAACAACTAGTTGATGAGGGCAATATTAACGCCGCTCGTGTATTAAAAATGCAAGAAATGCCAGGCATGTTTTTTACCGTCGTGCAAATAGGATTAAATGCCGTCGCTATCTTAGCGGGTATTGTTGGTGAATCCGCCTTCTCTCCTTCACTCAAAAGCTTCTACCTCCAATTTTTCGAAGAGCCTTTAGCGCAACAGCTTGGATCTATTTGTTCCTTTATTATTGTCACCTCCATGTTCATTTTACTGGCTGACTTAACACCGAAACGTATTGGTATGATTAAACCAGAAGCTATCGCGCTAAGAATTGTTAATCCAATGCGTTTTTGCCTAGCCTTTTTCCGCCCTCTTGTTTGGCTCTTTAATGGCATGGCTGACCTTATTTTCAAATTGTTTAAAATTCCGATGGTCAGAAATGAAGACATCACTTCGGATGATATTTTTGCCATTGTTGAAGCAGGTGCTGTTGCGGGTGTCTTACGCAAACAAGAGCATGAGCTGATTGAAAATGTCTTTGAATTAGAATCACGCACAGTGCCTTCTGCAATGACACCACGAGAAGATGTGGTCTATTTTGATCGTGAAGAAACCGAAAGCGATATCAAACAAAAAATTGCCACTCAACCTCACTCTAAATTTTTAGTTTGTGAAGGTGATATCGACCATATTATTGGTTATGTCGATTCCAAAGAGCTTCTTAATCGCGTTATTAACGGACAAAGCCTAAACCTCAATGAAGGTGTTCATATCCGTAAAGCGCTGATTATTCCTGACACATTAACGCTTTCAGATATGTTGGAAAGCTTTAAAACATCCGGTGAAGACTTTGCCATCATCCTTAATGAATACGCGATGGTGATGGGTGTTATTACACTAAATGACGTGATGACAACCTTAATGGGCGATTTAATTGGACCGGGACAAGAAGAGCAAATTGTGAGCCGTGATGAGCACTCATGGTTAGTTGAAGGCGGTACGCCAATTGATGATGTGATGCGTGTACTTGATATCGACGATTTCCCTGATTCAAGTAACTACGAAACCATCGCCGGTTTTATGATGTATCGCTTGCGTAAAATTCCAAAACGTACTGATTATGTGAAGTTCTCAGGATATAAGTTTGAGGTTGTCGATATTGATAATTACAAGATAGATCAATTACTTGTAACAAAAATTGATGATATTCCTCCTGTTAAACCTGTTTTACAAGAACATGTTCCTGTGACGCAGACGACCACAACAGAAGTCGATACTCAAAAAAATGAGAATAATAAAGTAGCTGATTAATTAGTAACGAAATGCAATTAATAACTGAGTCTTATCTAACTCATCAAAGAAAAAGACTCAGTTATCTATCAGATAAAAGTTAGCCCATTTCTGCTTTCAGTAAAACGACCTGCTGGTTCACTTCACTCATGACATTAAAATGTAGCTTATCTCTTATTTTAGGTAATAGAATTTTACCGTAATCGAATTCAAATGCACCCATTCCTTTGATGTAAAACCGTCCACGAAATAATGTCTTAACGTAGAGAGCAATTTTTTCAGGGTTATAGCGATTGAAGATTTTCATCTTTCAGTTAGTCTCCCATGCTCGTTGTTGAGTTTAATAAGTCATAAAGACTTATCTTTATATATCAAATTTAAAGACCTAATTATAAGTACTAGGTTCAACTTATTTGATTTTCTTATCTGTTTTTACATTAATTGACAGTAAAGAATATAAATAAAGATAGCGCGTGCGTTATTTTACCCACTCAATGTTAAATAAATGTATCAGCGATGAGGTATTATTCTTCACTAGGTTCTATGCTTAGATAGAATCTGGCGTCGATTTCAATAATAGGACAATGGCTATGCACAAAATAACCTTAGCTGCTCTTTTACTCAGCACATCCACATGGGCATTTGCACATAACATCACTGAAAACTCAGTACTTCCCGCTGTCACAATCAATGACAAAGGTGAGCTACTTTATGACACAACCAAAGATAAGTTTAGCTACCAAAATTGGAACAGTGGGCTGCTCAGTGGAAAAGTACGTACTGTTCAGCATATCGCAGGACGTAGCAAGGCTAAGGAGATGAATGCGCCGTTTATTGAAGCCGTAAAACTGGCTAAATTCCCACAAACCCGTTATCAAACTACAACGATTATTAATACTGATGATGCCGTATTTGGTACAGGCCCATTTGTTCGTGGCAGCGTTGAAGACAGTAAAAAAGCATTTCCTTGGTCACAGTTTATTGTTGATGCTGATGGCGTAGCATTAAAAGGCTGGGGATTAGAAAAAGAGAGTTCAGTTATTGTTGTTTTAGATAAACAGGGCAAAGTCCGTTTCGTCAAAGAAGGTGTATTAAGTGGTGCAGAAATTACGACTGCAATCAACCTTATCAACGATTTAATTAAAGAATAATTTCTGTGTCAGAGCCCTTTCATATATAGGGCTCCAACCTTATCTGGTCTACTTAAAAAATAGAAACTCTAAATCCTGGATTTATCAGCGACTCTTTTGGGGAATAATCTAACGTTACCCCTTTCCAATCTGTAACATGTGCACCCGCGGCAATCGCAATGGCATGGCCTGCTGCGGTATCCCATGTATGCGTAGGCCCGAAGCGAGGATAAAGCTGCGCTTTGCCTTCAGCAACTAAACAAAATTTCAAGGATGAACCAACAGCAACGGTTTGATGTGTGCCAAGTTGAGATAAATACTCTTTTAATTCATCATCTTGATGAGAACGGCTAATCACAATCACTGGTGGCTCTGCACGACTTGCATGGATAGGCAATCGTTGTCCACACACTTCTTTCCACGCCTGCTTATTTGCCGCCGCATATAACACATTTTGAACGGGCGCATAGACAACCCCTAAAACAGGAATACCCTTTTCAATTAAAGCAATGTTTACCGTAAATTCACCATTTTTACTGATAAACTCTTTAGTTCCATCTAGAGGATCAATCAACCAATAGCGATCCCAATGACGACGAACTTCCCATTCAGGGGGAGCTTCTTCAGATAATTGAGGTATATCAGGAGCAATAGAAGCAAGTCCTTGTTTGATAATTTGATGAGCGGCCAAATCAGCCTCTGTAACAGGTGAATTATCACTTTTTTCCTGTATTTGGATAGGCTCTGACTGCTGGTAGATTTGCATTATCGCCATACCTGCTTGGCGGGCTAATTTGCTGACTTGTTCTAACATCATGCACCTCTCTTATTTCTATAAGCAGATAACTTCACTTATAAAAATTAATTACCCTACTGTCTCTTTATTTTAGTCCAGAGACAAAAATAGCCGGCAAAAACCGGCTATTTTTTACTCTGATTTACCGCAGAATAAGAAATTATAAAATTTCTAATAATTCTACTTCAAATACTAATGTTGCGAATGGAGGAATAGCCGCACCCGCTCCGCGTTCGCCATAAGCTAATTGGTAAGGAATATATAATTCCCATTTTGAACCTACTGGCATTAATGTTAATGCTTCAATCCAGCCTGCGATAACGCCATTTACTGGGAATTCAGCGGGTTGCCCACGTTGAACTGAGCTATCAAACACAGTACCATCGATTAAACGCCCCGTGTAGTGAACACGAACATGATCAGTACGCGCAGGGATTGCACCATCACCCGCGGTCAGTACTTTGTACTGTAAGCCTGATTCTGTAACTTGAACACCTTCATTTTTCACATTTTCTTCTAAGAAAATCTTACCAGCATCAGCCAACGCTGCTTGTCGTTCTTGACGAACAGCTTCAGCACGCTCGTGCATAGTACGTAAAGCATTGTGTAATGTTTCAACAGGTACAGAAGGCGCATTACCTTCTAATGCATCGGTCAAGCCAGCTAACAGTGCCGCGGGCTCTAATCCTTGAAGACCTGATTCAGTCAGTTGTTGACCGACTTGCAGACCAATACCGTAACTTGCCTGTGATTCGATAGAATCAAATGATGGTTTTGACATGAAAAATACCTGTTTTTTATGAAAGTTAGATCCAAGAATAACAGTGGTAAGGTACAGCGTAAACCTTCAGTCTTGAGTAATGGGGATTATTCATTAAAAACATAAGCAATTGAGCCTATTCACCGCAATTTGATATTTTTTTCTTGGCATTTGTCATACTTATTTTCACAACATCACAACACAAGCATATAATTATAAGCAGGCACCGAACTGCCTAGCCTTATAAATATCAATATATAATATGTTCAGAGAGGTATTAAGTGAAGATAACGACAAATCCCTATTTCCGCGAACAAGGCTATATTGATGGTCTTTGGTGTAATGCTAAAAACAACGAAACTGTTGATGTTATCGATCCTGCCACCGGTACTTTACTTGGCACTGTACCCAATATGGCAACACAAGAAGCAATAATGGCTGTTGATGCTGCACAAAAAGCCTTACCAAAATGGCGCGCACTTACAGCACATCAGCGCGGAGCATTATTGCAAAACTGGTTTAGATTAATCACTGAAAACAAAAGAAAACTTGCTGAATTAATGACATTTGAGCAAGGTAAACCCGTTGCTGAAGCTGAAGGCGAAATTACTTATGCCGCTTCTTTTATCGAGTGGTTTGCAGAGCAAGGAAAGAGAACCAACGGTGAAATGATCCCCTCACCTTCTGCTGATAAACGCTTGATGGTGATTAAACAAGGTATTGGTGTTTGTGCTGCGATTACCCCCTGGAACTTCCCTGCCGCGATGATCACCCGCAAAGCTGCTCCGGCATTAGCCGCGGGTTGTACGATGGTGATTAAACCTGCCAATGAAACACCTTATACCGCATTAGCTTTAGCGGAATTAGCGACTCAAGCCGGTATTCCTGCGGGTGTGATTAATATTGTGACTGGTGATGCCATTAAAATTGGTGAAGTCTTTACCTCAGATAACCGTGTTCGCAAATTAAGTTTTACAGGCTCTACGGGTGTTGGACGTTTATTAATGCGTCAGTGCTCAGATAGCGTAAAAAAAGTCTCTTTAGAGTTAGGTGGCAATGCGCCGTTTATTGTATTTAACGATGCTGATATTGATAAAGCGGTTGAAGGGGCGATGGGTGCTAAATTCCGCAATGCAGGACAAACCTGCGTTTGCGCTAACCGTTTTTATATTCATAAAGATGTTTATCAACAATTTAGTGAACGCTTTGTTGCTGCTGTTAAAAAACTCAAAGTGGGTAACGGTTTTGAAGATGGTGTCACTATTGGACCTCTTATTAATCACAAAGCCGTTGAAAAATCACAATCTTTACTGGCTGATACTCTAAAACGCGGTGCGACACTGCTTTGTGGTGGTGAAAATGATAAAGCGGGTGAGAACTTCTTCCAACCTACTGTTGTGGGAAATGTTCCCGCAGATAGTCATATTCTTGAAGAAGAGATCTTTGGCCCTGTGGCACCTTTAGTTATCTTTGAGGATGAAGATGAAGTGGTGCATTTAGCTAATAACACCATTTATGGTTTAGCGGCTTATTTTTATAGTGAAAATCCACAACGTATTTGGCGTGTTGCTGAGAATTTAGAATACGGCATGGTAGGCATTAACACGGGTTTAATTTCCAATGAAGTTGCGCCATTTGGTGGCATTAAGCAATCAGGTT
This sequence comes from Proteus alimentorum, assembly GCF_002607735.1. Lineage (GTDB taxonomy): Bacteria > Pseudomonadota > Gammaproteobacteria > Enterobacterales > Enterobacteriaceae > Proteus > Proteus alimentorum. The sequence continues at coordinate 87,235 of NZ_NBVR01000044.1, read as the reverse complement.
TAGGCCGTGAAGGTTCTGAACACGGCATTGAAGACTATATGGAAATGAAATACCTCTGCCAAGGATTATAAATAATCTTTAACCCAACTTATAAAAGTAAGTCAGCATGGATGCTACTACTTTTTTCTTTTTTATCATTATTTTTAAAGAAAAATACCCTCGATAGTCACCAAGGGTATAAGGTGTCAGCTCAATATTCTTATCAATGAGTTATCAGTGATAAAGCATTTCGTGAACAATATCATCTGCTTTCATGGAATAAGGGTAATATGTTGGCCAGTTACTTAATTCTTTCAGTAGCTCATCTTGTGATGTATTGCCCATATATAAATGGAAGTGCTCTGCTTTCTCTGGCGCAATAATATGGTCGCTAAATTGAATAAATTTAGGTGCTTGGCTTTTAGCATCATCACAGTGGAAAAGATAACGTACTCCTTTTTTACCAGACTCATAATGTAGAATACGATACCCATCATAATGATATTCACAGCTATCTACCTTCTCGCCACGATGGAACTCGATGATATTGTTTTCAATACCAATCATATCCACATCAGTTTTATAGCCTTGTGCGTAATAGGCGCGATATTCTTCAACGGTTTTATCTTTTTTCGTTTCTGCTTTCTTTTGTAAAACCTCATCTAGCTCGCCACTCACCAGATAAGGCTCTACAGATTGCCATACGCCATCCCAATCACTCAGTTGGCGATTGAGAACGTCCTTGTCCTCAAAAATTCCGTTAGCAGCATCGCGTTGTGCTTGTGTTTGCACTTTTTCATGATGATGTCCATGTGCTAAAACTGACATCGCACTCCCCAATAACCCCATAATCAAAATACAAGAAAGAACAGGCTTTTGCATAATCTTACCCCTGAACTGCTTTAAAACGTGGATTTGACTTACAAATCACATAAAGACGACCACGGCGACGCACCACTTTGCAATCTGGGTGGCGTTGTTTGGCACTTTTCAATGAACTTAATACCTGCATTATTTCTTCCTTACTTAATAAATTGACCAAAACGTTTATTAAAGCGTGCCACATTACCTTCTTGAGAATGTGTCTTTTGCTTACCGGTATAAAATGGGTGTGATTGAGAAGAGACATCTAATGTCACATAAGGGTATGTTTGCCCTTCATACTCTATTGTCTTTTCCGTTTGGATGGTTGAACCCACTTTAAAATAAGCATCTGCACTAGTGTCATGGAAAATGACAGTTCGATATTGAGGGTGAATACCTGGTTTCATAATAAACCTCACTTTAACTGTAATGTTATAATATAACAATTATGAATTGCGATAATGTACCGTTTTTTAATTTTATTGACCAGTTTTTTTTGATTTGTTTTTCTATCTCAAGAAAGAGGTATGTTTTGGGCGAGGATTTTTTTAAGTGATATAAGTGGATTTTCTGTTTTTTTTTATTCAGTGTTCCTATTTTCCGCTAAAGTTATACTAAGGTGGCAAAACTAAGACGGCAAAAATAGGATCTATTATGGCTAATTGGCGCGATAAGCTTTTCAGTAAGTCACCTCTGTCTATCGACCTCAAAATAGACTTTCCTAACGTTTGTCCTTTTGCTGCTCCTTCAATTTTTTCACAATTAGTACCTTATGAAATAGGTGATACACCTTTGCCTGATGAATTAAATCTCTTATCAGACACTCACTTAAAAATAAAACCTGATGATTCAATACCTTTTAGTTGGTCAGCAGGTGCTCGCGAAGGTATTATTTTGCACCAACGAATAGGTCGAGCGATTGAACAGAAACCTTCTCAAAAAGTATGTGAAGAATTTGCATTATCACTCTATCATGCAATAAAGCATGTCGTGCTTTTACCTGATAAAGATCATATCGATTCTTTTTATTCAATGACTTGCCAAGACAAACTCGCCCCTATTACCTATCTTTCATATCTAATAGATAAAATAGAACAAGATGAAACGCTGATTAATCATGAGAGCTATTTTCAATTCATTTTATGGATCTTAAAGCTAAGTCCTGATAAGAATCCGATAAAAATCGCCTTAGGGCTATTAGGATCGTTCAACGATAGTCCTTCTCAACGTTTACTTTTATTGTTTGCTCTTCATCCTGAATTTACACTTTATGCTATTCGTTCGCTAAAACAACGCCTTTCTTGTGAAGATTTTGAGCCTTTTTTATATTCCCTTGGTCAACGAACTAAAGGTTGGGGACGTATCCAATTTATCGAACATCTACCTTCAACACTGTCTGTTAATAATCGCTATTGGTTGCTGACTGAAGGGTATAAAAATAATGTGATGACAGAATATGTGGCCTATGACTGTGTCACGAAAGGGGCATTATTAGAGATGTTGAACACACATCCTTTAGATAATGAGCTATTGCTTGGCTGTAGTGATCTTTTACACGCACTGCTTAATGGAGGCCCCGCAAAAGATATCTATGATTATGTAGAGGGTCCCCAAGCGTGCAATGTTTTTATTTCACAAGTCGATATTTTGCCACCAAAAGAATTAAAACTCCTTTATTGCGTCTGTGAAATCGCCGACTTTGTGCAAAATAGTGGTGAAGATTGGTTATTACTCGAGTCTCTCGGCTGGAATGATCATTGCCAACAACAAATTATCTCTGCTTCGCAAAATATTATCCAAAAACCAGAATGGTCGACACTCATTATCGAGGCATTACAAAACCCTTCTCGCTCAAAAAATTACCAAGCAAGCCTTGTCGCTAAATCTCTTCGCCTTGATATTTGGGAATTGCTCTTTTCACTCCAAAAAGATAATCCCAATGCGGATTGGTGGTACCAATTAATGCAAACAGATGCTTCTCACAAAATAGAAAGAGTAGTTAAACTTGCAGAACAACAAATTGAATTAACAGCATTCGATAGCACAGGTGATCCATTAATAGCTACCTACTCTGAATATCAGCCTCATCATGCCGTTGAATATATTATGCAAGATCTTGGTGGTTTTCCTGGTATCGGCTGGTCACTTATCAAAAGGCAATTACGCAGTCCGACATTGCGCGATAGAAATATGGCGCTGAATGTGCTTTCAACATGGCCTGACACATTATTGCCTCATGATCTTTATAGTGAATTAACGCAGGCTTTAACCATAGAAACTGATAAAAATGCGTATCAACGTATGAAACTATTTTTAGTTAACCATCAAGGGAATAAAGAACATTAACGGTTAGAGCGAATAGATAATTCTGAAAAGAATTCAGGGAGCAGGTTAGGATCATGGTTCGTGCTAGTATGGCTACAAGAAATAAAAAAGATGTTACAGCAATTCATAATACTGATTCACAGATCAATAATGAGGTGAATATGGGCAAATTCCCTGGTTTACATCGTCGAGCAATACTGGTTATTGCTATTGCTTTATTGGTCGTGTTTTTTTGGCCGACAAGTGAAAACACGAGTGAGCCACCTCAACCGTCATCATCAACGCATGATCTTCCTGTCCCAATCGCATCTACAAATGATCTGACATCTCAAACAGCGATCCCTCAAGCACAAGATAGTTTAAATGCCGATCCCGCGGTTTCTCCATCAATAGAGGATCCAACGGCAAATGATCCTGAAGGAAATATTGCTCAAACAACACCGCCACAAAACACACAATCAACCCCAGCGCAAACATGGCAAACTTATACCATCAAAGAGGGGCAAACCTTAGCGCAACTTTTTAGAGACAATCAGCTTCCTGTCAATGATGCATTTTCTATGGCGAAATCAGAAGGCCAACAAAAATCATTAAGTCAATTACGCTCAGGGCAAACTATTCGTTTACAGCGTAATCCTCAAGGTGATATCAGTATGCTAGAAGTGACAAATAGCGCCGGTACCGTTATCACTTACACTCGTTTGAGTGATGGAAGCTATTACCGTACACCATAGTAAGAATAGTAAGAAGAACATTTATTTATCCCAAAAAAAACGCCAGCTAAGCTGGCGTTTTTCTTTATCAACATTCACTGTTTAATCAAAGATTATTCAGCAACGATGATAACATTCAGTTCAGCGAATACGTCACTGTGAACTTGGAAGTGAACTTCGTGGTCACCAGTAGTACGCAGAACGCCATTTGGCAGGCGAACTTCGCTCTTACACATTTCAACGCCAGCTGCAGTTACTGCATCAGCGATGTCACGAGTACCGATTGAACCAAACAGTTTACCTTCGTCACCCGCTTTAGAGCTGATAGTGACAGAACCCAGTGCATTGATCTTCGCTGCACGAGCTTCAGCTGCTGCTAAAGTTTCAGCTAATTTAGCTTCTAACTCAGCACGACGCGCTTCGAAAAACTCGATGTTTTTCTTAGTCGCAGAAACAGCTTTACCCTGTGGGATTAAATAGTTACGAGCATAGCCCGATTTTACGTTAACCTGATCACCCAGGCTACCCAGATTCGCTACTTTATCAAGCAGAATAATTTGCATTACCTTATCCTCTACAAGTCATTAATGGACTATATACCTATTACTGATGACGATCAGTATAAGGTAATAAAGACAGGTAGCGTGCGCGCTTGATAGCACGAGCCAGCTGACGCTGGTATTTTGCACGAGTACCGGTGATACGACTTGGTACAATTTTACCACTTTCAGTGATATAGTTTTTCAGCGTAGCGATATCTTTATAATCGATCTCTTGTACGCCTTCTGCTGTGAAACGGCAGAACTTACGACGACGGAAATAACGTGCCATATGGCTAGTCTCCAGAATCTATCAATTCAATCTGCTCGGCATGAAGCACCAATTTAAATAATCCATTTCTCGCCTGATGGCTACTAATGAATCCAGAAACGGTGATTAGGCTGCCGACCGTTATACTGTGAGTAACTGCTTGTAACGCTTTCCCGCTAGCAATAATGGGCATTCGACACCATGATTGTCTTTTTAATCCCGCCTCTTCTTGTATTGAACGATGTTCAATAACAAATTGACAGTGCGGGATCCCAGCGGGGCTAACTTTTCGAATTAATGCTTTGCACACTGTGCCAGTTAGCACCAAATGATTATTAGCCGTCACAGCACTAATTACTCTTCAGAATCCTCTGCTACATCATCAACTTCATCTTCATCATCGAGGTCATCAGCGATATCACGACGGCGTTCGTCTTTTGCTTTAACCATTGGAGAAGCTTCAGTTACTGCGTGTTTAGTACGCATGATCATGTTGCGGAGAACGGCATCGTTGAAACGGAAAGTAGTTTCCAGTTCATCAATCACTTCCTGCGGAGCTTCAACGTTCATCAGAACGTAGTGTGCTTTGTGCAGTTTGTTGATTGGATAAGCTAATTGACGACGACCCCAGTCTTCTAGACGGTGGATCTGACCATTTGCATTAGTGATAGCGGTTTTATAACGCTCGATCATGCCCGGAACTTGTTCGCTCTGGTCAGGATGAACCATAAAAACGATTTCGTAATGACGCATTTGATATTGCTCCTTACGGATTTATCAGCCTCCTGTCAGGGTCAGTCACCACCCATGGAGGCAAGGAACTTGTTTAAGTTGTGACTGAAAAAATTGACGCGTAACTATACCCCCGCAGTCAATAAAACTCAAGGGAGTATGGAGAATAAAATAAACTCAGCAATTATTTCACAATAATACGCTGGCGCATCGCTTCAAATAAGCAAACGCCAGTTGCCACAGAAACGTTGAGTGAAGACACGGTACCCGCCATTGGGATACTAATCAGCTCATCACAATGCTCTCGAGTTAAACGACGCATACCTTCACCTTCAGCGCCCATCACTAATGCCATTGGGCCAGTGAGCTTACTTTGATATAAAGTATGATCTGCTTCGCCTGCTGTGCCGACAATCCAAACGTTCTCTTCTTGCAGGAAACGTAATGTACGCGCAAGGTTAGTCACTTTAATTAAAGGAACACTTTCTGCTGCACCACAAGCTACTTTTTTGGCTGTTGCATTTAATTGTGCAGAGCGATCTTTCGGAACGATAACAGCATGCACACCCGCTGCATCTGCACTACGTAAACAAGCCCCTAAATTATGAGGATCAGTAACGCCATCTAGCACTAATAAGAAAGGTGTACCGACTTTAGCTAACAAGTCTGGTAAATCTTGTTCTTGATACTGACGACCTGGTTTTACTTTAGCAATAATACCTTGGTGAACAGCACCCTCTGTTTGGCTATCTAACCATTGGCGATTAGCCACTTGAACCAGAATACCTTGCGCTTCTAGTTCATGAATAACAGGTGTTAAACGGCGATCTTCACGCCCTTTTAATACATAAACTTCTTTAAAACGTGCAGGATCACGCTCAAGTAATGCGGTTACTGCGTGAATACCATAAATAATTTCTTCGCTCATAGCGGTGCTTACTCATTAAAAAATAAAAGGCACAAAACAGATAAAAGGCGGAGTCTCCGCCTTTTAAATAAAGAACCAGAAGAACGAAACTTTATGCATTATCGCGTTTAGCTGCGCGTTTAGCTTTAAGTTTTGCCTCTATCTTTTTGGTTTGTGATGATGCTTTCTTACGTTTGCTACTTGCTTTGTCTTTCGCAACTTGGTCTTTTACGGCTTTGTCTTTGCTCGCCTTGCCTCGGCCTGATTTTCCTTTTTTAAAGGCACTGTCTGGCTCAAAGTTTTTATCTTTGCTGGCATCACGACGGCGAGACTTACTTGAACTTGCGTTTTTCTTGTCTTTTTCGCCTTTCAATCCACGAACACGAGCCGTTTTACCCGGATTACGCGCAGTGCGTGTTGTTGAAATTAAGGAGAAGTCGATAGTACGCTCGTCCATACTGACCGCTTCTACTTTCACTTCAACTTCATCACCAAGGCGATAAACTTGTCCTGAAGACTCACCAATTAAACGCTGTCCGACATTATCATACTGATAGTAATCATTATTTAATGTAGAAACATGCACCAAGCCATCAATAAACAGATCATTTAAGCGAACAAAGAAACCAAAGCCCGTTACGCTGGTAATAATCCCTGTAAATTGTTGACCTATTTGATCCAGCATAAAGTCACATTTCAGCCAATCAGCCACATCTCGTGTTGCTTCATCAGCACGGCGCTCGGTTAAAGAGCAGTGCTCGCCTAATTGCAACATGGTGTCCATATCACTATGGTAGCCACCCGTTGGTGTCCAACGTTGTGAACCGTGACCTTCTTGTTTCGCAATTTGATATTTAATAGCGCGATGCAAAGCCAAGTCAGGATAACGACGAATAGGTGAGGTAAAGTGCGCATAAGATTTTAATGCTAAACCAAAGTGCCCACGATTTTCAGGATCATAAATTGCCTGTTTCATTGAGCGCAAAATCATGGTTTGTAGCATTTCACGATCAGGTCTGTCTTCAACCTCTTTCATGACACGCGCGTAATCTGCTGGCTCTGGTGTTAAGCCTCCTGGCAACGTTAAGCCTAATTCATTAAAGACAGAGCGTAGATTCAGAACGCTCTCTTCTTTAGGTTTATCATGAATACGATAAAGTGCAGGTTCTTCGTTTTTCTCAACAAAACGAGCGGCTGCGATATTAGCAAGGATCATGCACTCTTCAATCAATTTGTGTGCATCATTACGAATAACAGGCTCAATGCGCTCAATACGGCGTTCTGCATTAAAGATAAACTTCGCTTCTTCTGATTCAAAACCAATCGCACCACGTTGTTCTCGTGCTTTATCTAACGCTTGGTATAACTCATACAGATGCTCAATATCTTTAACAATAGGCTTATAGTGTTCACGCAGTTCTTCATCACCTTGAATGATTTTCCACACTTTGGTGTAGGTCATTCGAGCATGAGAACTCATCACCGCTTCATAGAATCTATAAGAAGAAAGACGCCCTTGCTCAGAAACCGTCATCTCACAGACCATACATAAACGGTCAACTTGTGGGTTTAATGAACACAATCCATTGGAGAGAACTTCTGGCAACATTGGCACGACTTGAGAAGGGAAATAAACAGAGTTTCCTCGGCTACGTGCTTCTGTATCTAATGCTGTTTGTGGGCGTACATAATAGCTCACATCGGCAATCGCAACCCATAAACGCCAGCCGCCCCCTTTTTTACGTTGGCAATAAACGGCGTCATCAAAATCTCGCGCGTCTTCACCGTCAATAGTAATTAAAGGTAAGTCACGTAAATCAACACGTCCTTCTTTAGCAGACTCAGGCACTTCTTCTTTTAAATCAGCCACTTCTTTTGTAACTTTTGCCGGCCATGTATAAGGGATCTCATGAGTACGTAATGCGATTTCTACCGCAATACCCGTTCCCATAGTTTCACCTAAAATCTCGATAATACGGCCTACGGCTTGAGTGCGACGCGTTGGTCTTGTTGTGATTTCAACAACAACCACATTACCCATTCGTGCACCCATGATATCTTCTTTAGGAATAAGAATATCAAAGCTTAAACGGCTATCATCAGGGACAACAAATCCCATACCTGACTCAATAAAATAGCGACCTACAATTTGGTTATTGCGAGGTTCAATAACACGAACCACACGACCTTCACGGCGACCTTTTCTATCCATACCTAAAGGTTGAGCAAGGATCACATCGCCATGCATCGTTTTTTTCATTTCATCTTGTGAAAGATAGAGGTCATCTTTTTGACCTTCTGCACGTAAAAAACCATAACCATCGCGGTGACCAATTACCTTGCCTTTCCACAAATCAAGGCGTTCAGGTAATGCGTAGCACTGGCGACGGGTAAAAACTAATTGACCATCACGCTCCATCGCTCTTAAGCGGCGACGTAACGCTTCTAAGTCTTCTTCACCTGAAATTTTTAACGCCTGTGCTAAATCTTCACGGCTCATGGGTGCCGTGCGCTTTTTCATTTCTTCTAAAATATATTCACGACTAGCAATTGGAGAGGCGTATTTTTCTGCTTCTCTATCCTGAAAAGGATCTTTTGACATTATGACCTCCAAGCTATCAGATTTGATGAAATAGTAGACTCAAACATCTTCTAATAACAATTTATATAAGGAGCTATTATTTTCAACTAGCTCTGCGAGTGTGTGACGGTCTAACTCTTTCAAAAACTGCTCAATTGCCTGATTTAACACCAGTTTCAGCCGACAAGCTGGGGTAATGTGGCAAAACTCAGCACTACAGTTTACTAATGAAAGTGGCTCTAAAGCACGAACAACCTCACCCACAATGATATCTGTTGCAGGCTTGCCTAAACGGATCCCTCCATTTTTACCGCGAATAGCCTCAACAAAACCTAAATGGCTAAGTTGATTGATAATTTTCACCATATGATTACGTGAGACGCCATAGACTTGTGTCACTTCCGTGATACTCGTCATTTTGCCTTCTGGCAATGAAGCCATATATATCAATGCTCGCAATCCATAATCTGTAAAACTGGTTAATTGCACAATGACCTCTGAAAAGTGGTTTTCCCTATTAAAGTCGTTAAGGGATAAGTAATTATTAATGAGAATATCATTTTATTAAGCAATATTATGTTTAATTTTTGGACATTTAGCAAAGATATGCTCAAAAGTGAGTTATTTCCATCTCTCACTTGACCATTAGCAAAATAATAGCGACATCATAGGCAAAGAAAAAGCGATACTGTCGATTTTCAACAGATCGCTTTTCTATTTTTGGTATTACAACAATAACATTGTCTTATCGTTTTTTACTCGTTACTGATAAAACAGAAGCAAAACCGAGTGTAAAGCTGTCTTATCTTATGTGTGTAACGCGTATTTCTATCTCAATTTAACCAACAAATAGATACGAAAAAATCGCCCCTGTCATTTTCAGGGACGATTTTCACATCAAACCAATTTAATGCAGATTATGCATCAAATGGATGACGGAGAATGATGGTTTCTGAGCGATCTGGACCTGTAGAAACGATATCAACAGGAACGCCTGTTAACTCTTCTACACGTTTGATGTAGTTCAGCGCTGCTTGTGGCAGTTGAGCATGATCTTTCACACCAAAAGTACTTTCGTTCCAACCTGGCATTGATTCATAGATAGGCTCGATACCTTCCCAATCATCTGCAGCTAAAGGTGTTGTATCAATCACTTCGCCGTTTGGTAAGCGATAGCCTACACACAGTTTCACTTCTTTCAAGCCATCTAACACATCCAGTTTCGTCATGCAGAAACCAGACAGTGAGTTGATTTGAACAGCGCGACGAATAGCAATAATATCTAACCAGCCAGTACGACGGCTACGACCTGTGGTTGCACCAAATTCTTGGCCTTTCTCACGTAAGAAGTCACCCACTTCATCAAACAATTCAGTTGGGAATGGACCTGCGCCTACACGCGTAGAGTAAGCTTTGATGATCCCTAATACGTAACCAACATAACGAGGGCCTAAACCTGAACCTGTCGCCACACCACCCGCGGTTGTGTTTGAAGAGGTTACATACGGATAAGTACCGTGGTCGATGTCTAATAAAGTACCTTGTGCACCTTCAAACATCACTAACTCACCGTTTTGTGTTGCTTTATACAGTAAGTCAGAAACATCAACAACCATACCCGTCAGAATATCAGCGATTGCCATGATATCGTCTAAGGTTTTTTGGTAATCAACAGGTTCAACTTTGTAGTAGTTCACCAGTTGGAAGTTATGGTATTCGATGATTTCTTTAAGTTTTTGTGCAAACGCTTTTTTATCAAACAGATCGCCAACACGTAAACCGCGACGAGCAACTTTATCTTCGTAAGCAGGACCGATACCACGGCCTGTTGTACCGATAGCTTTTTCGCCACGCGCTTTCTCACGCGCATTATCTAATGCGATGTGATAAGGAAGGATTAATGGGCAAGCTTCAGACAGAAGTAAACGAGAGCGAACAGGAATGCCACGATCTTCAAGTTGGGTCATTTCCTTCATCAGAGCTTCCGGTGATAAAACGACACCGTTTGCTATGATGCTAACAACATTTTCACGGAGAATGCCTGATGGGATTAAATGAAGAACGGTTTTTTCACCGTCGATGACTAGAGTGTGACCTGCGTTATGGCCACCTTGGTAGCGAACAACATATTTAGCGCGTTCTGTCAGCAAATCGACTATCTTGCCTTTGCCTTCGTCACCCCACTGGGTGCCCAATACGACAACGTTATTACTCATTTCAAAATACACTCGGTTGCTTAAAAAAGGATTCTACCATCTCAATTCAAGAGTTACAGTAGATTTTATCTAATTATGTCATCCCCGCTTTTAAGCAATAGATTATCTTGCCATTGTCAATATTTTTGCCCGAAAAATCCGCACTACAAACGTATTGTGAATTTTATCAACAGTTTTGATCGCAAAAACAGGAAGCAGAGTGACATAAAAGTGAAAATGGCGAAGAAGACGCTTCGGAATTGCCGAAGGTTTATCTTGAAATGCAATTTTCACTTTATACTATCCCAGCTAAAACCATTTTGGAAACCATTAAGCGTAAATTTTCATCTTTTTATACACAATTATTTATTTCCTAGCTTGATCACTCACTTTATCTTATTGATATCAAAAAAAATCCCCCACTTTTTTTAAGGTGGAGGATTTTATTATTTACTCAAATGGTTTAATACATTTGGAAATTACTCTTCGATCGCTCGCGCTTTTGTTGGTGCTTTCATATAGCGTAAGAAATCGCTATCTGGGCTTAACACCATGACGTCATTACCATCTTGGTTAAAGCTCTTCTCATAAGCACGTAAGCTACGAATGAAGGCATAGAAGTCTGGATCTTGGTTGAACGCATCCGCAAACAGTTTAGTCGCTTGAGCATCACCTTCACCACGAAGACGTAATGATTCACGCTCAGACTCAGCCAGAGTCTCTGTTACAGTCTTATCCGCAGCTGCACGAATTTTCACAGCTTGCTCTTGACCTTGTGAGCGGTGACGACGAGCAACGGCCTCACGCTCTGCACGCATACGCTGATAAATCGCTTCAGAAACTTCCATAGGTAAGTTGATTTGCTTGATTCGTACGTCAATCACTTCAATACCTAACGCTGCCATACTGTTCATATTGATAGCAGGCGCTTGCCCTTTAGTTTCTTCAGCCACTTTTTTAGCAGCAATAGCGATTGCATCATCAGCAGCGCTTGAATCACGAGAAGGTGTACCTTCATTCAGTGCATTACGAACATCAATGGTTAAACGACCACGAGAATCCGTAATAATTTGATTTACGCTCATACGACCAATCTCTGAACGTAAACGGTCACTGAATTTACGACGCAGCAATGTTTCTGCTTGCGTTGTATTACCACCACCTGTTGCCAGATAGTAAGTACTGAAATCACTGATACGCCATTTCAGATAAGAATCGACTAATAAGTCTTTATTCTCGCCTGATAAGAAACGGTCTTGCTGGATATTCATAGTTTGAATACGCGCATCCAGTTTTTTCACATTCTCAATAAATGGAATTTTAAAGTGAAGACCTGGTTCATAAACAACAGGTTTATTTTCAGCATCACGTACAACTTTTGCAAAGCGTAAAATAATGCCACGCTCATACTGTTGAACGACAAACACAGAAGAGTACAACAACGCTAAAATAATAACTGCAACAACAGCGATAACTTTACGCATGATTATTGTCCTCCTTGATTGTTGCCGTAAGGCTGACCATAACCGCCATTATTACTACCATATCCACCATTACCATAAGTCGTTGTTGCTGGTTTTTGTGCTGGTGCTGGATTTGCAGTTGGAGCAGGTGCCGTTACACGAGCTGGCGCCTCAAACGTATTTGATGGTGCAGATTGAGATTGCTGACGTAACATTTGCTCTAAAGGCAACACTAACATGCTATTACCTTTATCATTAGCGATGACTTTACGTGTTTTGGATAACACTTTTTCCATCGTTTCAATGTAAAGACGCTCGCGGGTAATTTCAGGCGCAGCACGATATTCAGGTAAGATTTTAGCAAAGCTTGCGACCTCACCTTCTGCTTTCATCACCACACTGGTTTTATAAGCCGTCGCTTCTTCAATCATACGTTGTGCGTTACCTTTTGCTAACGGTAACACTTCGTTTTTATAAGCTTCCGCTTGACGAATTGTTTTTTGTTCTTCTTCACGCGCAGCGATTACGTCATCGAATGCCGCTTTTACCGCTTCTGGTGGGCGAGCAACTTGGAAGTTGACGTCCACAATCGAGATACCCATATTATAAGGACGGATAGTCTCTTCTAATTCTTGACGCGTTTGGTCACGAATCTCTGAACGGTTAGAAGTCAGAATTTTTTCCATTTCTGAACGACCAATAACGCCACGTACTGCACTGTCAGTTGCCTGACCTAAGCTGTTAATTGGTGTTGTCAGGTTAAATAGGAATGTTTCTGGATCGGAGACAACATACTGCACGTTTATCTCAACTTGAACCATATTTTCATCTGACGTTAACATCATGCCACCCGTGGTTAAATCACGGATAGTTTTTACGTTAACAGGCTGAACTTCATCAATGAAAGTCGGTTTCCAGTTCAGACCAGGTTCCACGATTTGGTAAAATTTACCAAAACGAGTCACTACGCCTTGTTCTGCCTCTTTGATGGTATAAAAACCACTTGCAGCCCAAACCACGACAACCGCACCTAATGCAAGAGAAATCAGAAGATTTCCAGCATTGCTACGAGGACCGCCATTTTGCCCAGAAGAGGAGTTTCCACCTTTTTTGCCGCCGAAACCACCAAGCTTTTCACTCAGTTTACGGAACATATCATCGAGATCTGATGCTCCACGATTCCGACCTCCTTGATTGCCGTTGGAGTTACCGTTGCCATCGCCATTATTATTGCCGCTGTTTCGGTTACCCCACGGGTCGCGGTCTTGTCCGTTGTTACCGGGCTGATTCCACGCCATGTTCTAGCTCCATTATTATGATTAGATTTATCAGGCTTAAGAGCCGATTTCGTCGCCAGCTCTCAGTTAATGTTCATTATTATGGCCGAATATCAGACCACGTAATCCAATAAATTTGGTTCCTGCTTGCAAAGGCGGCGCCAGTCTACCATAGGCATACGTATGATTAGCCCAACTTTACCGTCTTTTTCAATCCATTCACGTTCTATTGACTGTAATTGATAAAAACGACTACGTAAGCGCCCTGTATTTTCTGGCGGTAAACGTAATTCAAAGTGTGCGATCTCACCTGAAAGACGTTCTGTCAACGCCTGATACAACAGAGGAATACCTTCGCCTGTTTGTGCAGAAACCCAAACCCTAACGGGTAAGTTTTCTTCATTTCGATCAATTCTTGGAGTGAAATCTTCAAGAAGATCAATTTTGTTCATAACATGCAGTGTTGGTATTTCTTGAGCATCAATCTCTTCTAATACACTTTCAACTGCATGAATATTATCCTCAAAACGACTATCTGCTGCATCAATCACATGAAGAAGTAAGGTTGCTTCTCGTGTTTCTTGCAACGTCGCCTTAAAAGCAGCAACAAGGTCATGAGGTAAATGTCGAATAAATCCAACAGTATCGGCTAATACAACCGTTCCCACGTCATCGACTTGAATACGTCTTAGTGTCGGATCTAATGTTGCAAAGAGCTGATCTGCTGCATACACATCAGAACAGGTAATATGATTAAATAAACTCGATTTTCCTGCATTCGTGTAACCAACAAGGGATAATGTTGGAATATCAGCTTTACTCCGCGCTTGTCGTCCTTGTTCACGCTGACGCTCAACTCTACCCAATCGCATTAGAATTTGACTAATTTTACCCCGGAGTAAGCGGCGGTCTGTTTCTAGCTGAGTTTCGCCTGGTCCTCGTAACCCAATCCCCCCTTTTTGTCTTTCAAGGTGAGTCCACCCTCTGACTAAACGGGTTGATAAGTGACGTAACTGGGCAAGTTCTACCTGTAGCTTTCCTTCATGGGTTCTTGCTCTTTGAGCAAAGATATCAAGGATAACTCCCGTGCGATCAACCACTCGGCATTCACAAAGTCTTTCCAGATTTCGTTCTTGTGCAGGTGTCAGTGCATGATTAAATAAAACAACATCTGCACCACTTGCTTTTACAGACTCGGCAATTTCTTCTGCCTTACCTTCCCCCACATAATATTTAGGATGAGGTGCTTTACGATTTCCTGTAATAATCTGAACTGGTTTCACACCCGCAGATGTCACCAAAGATTCAAATTCTTGCAAATCATCAACGTCCTTTTCTTGAGAAAAGAAGACGTGCACTAAAACGGCTAATTCGCCACCTTCATAACGATCAAACAAAGGCGAAACCCCTTGGACTTTATAAAAACAGGAAAAAACATAGGTAAAGTCTCCCTACCTATGTTTTTATTATATCAAGAATAATATTGGATTATTATTCTGCAACATCATCCTGCTGAGCAGCGCCACCATTGTAGCCTGTACCAGTTTGGTTCGTGCCTGTGTTGCTATGATGAGAAACAGGACGCGAAGGTACCACGGTAGAGATAGCATGTTTATATACCATCTGACTTACTGTGTTTTTCAGCAAAATAACAAATTGGTCAAAAGATTCGATCTGACCCTGCAATTTAATGCCGTTTACCAAATAGATAGAAACGGGAACCCTTTCACGACGTAATGCGTTCAGGAAAGGATCTTGCAAAGATTGCCCCTTAGCCATTCTATGTTTTCCTTATTTTGTTGTTTTATATTAGAACCCAATTGGTTCGAAAAATGAACTACTCAAAAATTGCGCTTTGGCAACTATCAATTTTACACAAACCTACCATCTATGCACTAACTACCTGCAAAACAGTGTCAAGAGATTGTTTTGGATCTTCACTATCAAGCCAGTGAATGTCATTCCAACCTCTTAACCAGGTGATTTGTCGCTTCGCTAATTGCCGGGTAGCGCAGATCCCTCGATAAACCATCTCATCATAATCTATTTCGCCTGATAAATATGACCACATCTGGCGATAACCGACACAACGTACAGAAGGTAGATCTTCATGCAGATCGCCCCGTTCATATAATGATTTTACTTCATCTTCAAATCCACACGTTAACATCTGTTTAAAACGGGCTTCAATGCGTTGGTGAAGAACATTTCTATCTTTCGGAGCAATCGCAAATTGATAAACATCATAAGGCAAAGACTCGCCTGATATTTTGGTCAATTCCGTCATTGTCTTACCTGAAATCAGGTAAACTTCTAGCGCACGAGAAAGCCGTTGAGGATCATTAGGATGGATCCGTTGTGCTGCAACGGGATCAACTAATGCTAACTCTTTATGTATTGCCTCCCACCCCTGTTCTGCTGCTTTTTTTTCTATTTCAGCACGAACATCCGAATTAGCACTGGGTAGAGGCGATAGACCTTCAAGTAACGCTTTAAAATATAGCATAGTCCCACCCACTAATAGTGGAATTCGCCCAGATGCCGTAATTTCTTCCATGGCATTTAATGCATCACGTCGAAAATCTGCAGCAGAATAGGGAAATGCAGGGTCCAGAATATCAATTAATCGATGTGGAGCAAGCGATTGCTCGTTCGCATCCGGCTTTGCTGTACCGATATCCATACCACGATAGATAAGAGCTGAATCCACGCTAATAATATCTACAGGCAGTTTTTGTCTCAGCGCAATTGCTAATGCCGTTTTACCTGATGCGGTAGGCCCCATTAGAAAAATTGCTTTAGGTTTTATTTGCGTGTTCACATCGCTCATTATTTAATGCCACTACCACCGGTTGTAAATCAATTAATTGTAATAAGTTTTTTGCTGGCTGTCTGACATATTGAGGACAAAGTCTTTCAATATCAGCCAATAGTCCTACTGCTTGAGCTTGCGACCACTGCGCCTGCTCTACTCCTAATTGTTTTGCGAACCACTGTCCAAGTTGTTGCTCAGTACAAGTTTGCTCTGCTGACAAATAGGCTAATAATGCTGTCAGTAACACGGGTAAATTTTGCTCGCGCAAAGGCAACGACACCGCATGTATTGTTGCTTTACCGTGAGAAATTTCGATAACGATCCCGAAATGACTAATTAGCGATTGAAACTGATTGAATACACTAATCTCCTCTTTACTCAATGCCAACTTTAAAGGCACTAGCAAAGGTTGTGGCTTCAATGTTTCATCTTTAGGCAGTAATTGCGCACATTTTAACAGAAAATCAGCTTCTTCCAATGACAACAGCCCAAGACCTTGTGAAGATTCTATTAACGCATATTTGTGCTGATAAATTGCCAATACTCGCCCAAAAGTATAATCAGTTTGCCCCTCTTTCGCATTGACGGAACGCGGCATCACCGAAATAGCATCGCCTTCGATATTATTAGTTGTATGAACGATTTCACCTAAATTCAATGGGGCACGGTCAGGAAATAGGGGTATTTTCTCTTTATCTTTTGATGTAGATACACTTTCCTGCATCATTTTTTGATAAAGCGCACCTTGTGTCCGTTGATAGCTTTCACCAAACTGACGGCGATCGCCAAATTGAGAGGCTTGCTTTTGATGTAAGTTATTGTTGTACTCTCGTTCACTGTATTGGTGTGATGATGTATTTGACGGAGTTTGAGCTACTGGCGCTTGATAAGGCTGAGAAAATACGTTTTCACCTGCAACTTGGCGATTTTCAGGGAAGTTTAACGCGGTTTCATGTTCTTCTTCGTCATCTGAAATCAGTGATAAAGGCTCTTGCGTTGCTTGTCGTAAAACACTCAACACGCCTTGATAGATAAAATCATGAACCAAACGAGATTCATGGAAGCGAACTTCATGTTTAGCAGGATGGACGTTAACATCGACTTGGTGAGGATCAACACTTAAATACAAGATGTAAGAAGGTTGCTGTTCCCCTTGTAAATATCCTTCATAAGCTTGGCGAATAGCATGATTAATCAACCTATCACGCATCATTCGTCCATTCACATAACAATACTGAATTTCACTACTTTGCACTGGTGATAAAGGGTGTTCTACCCAGCCTTTTATTGCTAAATCACCATGTTCCCACGATAACTGCATTGATTGATTGACAAAATTATTACCACAAATCGCACTCAAACGGCGATTTTGCTGACTTTCATCTTTCGCTGCACGGTATTGCCGAACACGTTTACCGTTATGGGTAAGATTGATAGAGACGTCAAAGCGCGATAACGCAATGCGGCGTACCACTTCATCAATATGTGCAAACTCTGTTTTTTCAGTACGTAAAAATTTACGTCTTGCAGGCGTATTATAAAAGAGATCAAGCACTTCAACTGTACTTCCGATAGGATGAGCAGCAGGTTTAACGGTGACTGCCATATCTCTACCTTCGGCGTAAGCTTGCCATGCTTCTTCTTGATCTTGAGTACGTGATGTCAGCGTTAAACGGGAAACTGAGCTAATACTCGCTAATGCTTCTCCACGAAAGCCCATACTCATTATGGCTTCGAGATCGTCAAGACTTGATATTTTGCTAGTTGCATGGCGAGCAAGTGCTAACTTCAAATCATCACGATTGATACCACTTCCATTATCACGGATACGGATAAGCTTAGCGCCACCTTTATCGATATCAATATCAATCGACGTTGCGCCTGCGTCTAAACTATTTTCCAGCAACTCTTTAACAACAGAGGCGGGTCTTTCAACAACTTCCCCTGCGGCAATTTGGTTTGCAAGCTGAGGAGGTAATAAATTTATCGCCATTACCTTTATTCCATTCTACTCAATCAATTAGGCGCGTTTTGTAAAGGATGTGCCAGAAAATAATTTCTTAAACCCGCGTGAATAGATGCCGCAAGTTTCTCTTGATAAGCATCAGAAATCAGTAATTGCTCTTCTGACGCGTGACTGATAAAGCCTGTTTCAACTAAAATTGAAGGAATATCAGGCGAACGTAAAACACCTAAGCTCGCATGCTCTGGTGTTTTTTTATGTAATGAACCGACTTTTCTTAATTCAGACAATACAGCAACAGCAACGTCATAGCCCACTCGCTGTGAATTACCAAACTGCAAATCGAGTACTGTTTGACTTAAATAAGGATCAGCGCCATCTAATGCATCACCCGCACCACCGAGTAATTCAGATTGTTTCTCACTTTGTTCAAGCCACTTACCTAATTCACTGTTTGCACGACGATTAGAAAGTACCCATACAGAGGCCCCTCTTGCACTACGATTGGGTGCTGAGTCTGCATGTATAGACACTAACATATTCGCACTTTGCTTACGGGCAACTTCAGAGCGCCCTGCAACTGAGATAAAATAATCACCACTACGTGTTAGAACAGGTTTAAACATAGGATCATTACGTAAGCGAGCTTCCAACTTCCTTGCCACACTTAATGTCACGTCTTTTTCACGATTACCTTTCTGGCCAATCGCTCCCGGATCTTGCCCACCATGACCCGCATCTATCGCAATAATAATTTGGCGAGAGCCTGCTTGTGGTTTTGATGATGTAGTGCGTGGTTTTACAATAGGAGCTACTGGCGTAACCTCAGGTGTCGGCTTGGTCATTAAAGGCGCCATTTCCCTATTGCTATTTGAATTTGATGTATTTGTACTTGATGTAGTTGCTGTTGCTGTCGGTGATAACGCAACAACACTTACTGTTGATTGGGTATTGCTATTTTGACGACCATTTATCGCTTTGATAGTAAGTACCAACTTATAGCCACTACTGACATTCATCAAACTCTCAGTCACCACGACAGGCTGAGCAAGCTCAACAACCATACTTTGGTATTGGCTATCTTTTGATTGCGTTGAGCGAATTTTATGGACTAACTGCCCATTGCCTAATGTTGCCGGTAATCCCGTAATTTTTGTGCTCTGCTTAAAATCCATCACCAAACGGTCAGGACTTTTTAATGAGTAATATCGATAACTAGGCTTCCCATCACTAAAAGTGAATGTGAGGGTTGTTGCTGAAATACCGTTTTCTGCTTTTACTTCTGTCACAGTAGCGGCTTGTGCTGCTTGCACAAAAAATAAAGACAAAACAACCAACAGAAAGGCAACAACATAGCGCTGACTTTGACTCACAATGGTGATGAGACTCAACATAATCAATATTCCTTTATGCAGACTGAATACGGGATAAAACAGTATTCCCTCTTTGTGAAAGGGCAACAAAACGCGCTTTTCGACCCTCATCTTCGTAGCTTAAATGAAGTTCTACATCAGCGTTAGGTAAAAAGCCTTCACCTTGCGATGGCCATTCAATAAGGCATAACGCGTCTTGCTCAAAATAGTCGCGTATTCCCATAAATTCCAGCTCTTCGGCAGAGGCTAAACGATAAAGATCAAAATGATAAACGGGATTTGGCGAGAGCATATAAGGCTCAACTAATGTATATGTTGGGCTTTTAACATGCCCTTGATGGCCAAGCGCTTGTAAAAAGCCTCGGCTAAAGGTTGTTTTTCCAGCGCCAAGATCGCCATATAAATAAATGATCAATCCGCTATGATTAGTTGCCATTGCAACAGTACGCCCGAGTTCAACTGTTGCCGCTTCATCTTCTAATGTAACAACCCATTCTTTCATATTTATATAATCTATTGTTAAGTTATAACGGCTTAATAAAGTGAGATCGTTGGAGAACATCAAATACTAAGCTTTATATGTTTTCTTAAGGCAAATAGTTATCGAAATCACTATCAAATAACCATACCATAAATCTATTTATTGCGAGGATTTTTCCTACTGCCTCACTATGATACACTGCGCGCTCTTAGGACTCACCCCTTACCTATTGATTCGGTTTATTCATGTCATCACTCGATCTTAATCTTCTCGCTCAAAACATTAAATTATGGGGTTCTGAGCTAGGTTTTCAACAAACAGGAATATGTGATACTGACTTATCGCTTGAAGAGCCTCGCCTGCAAGCGTGGTTAGATAAGCAATATCATGGTGAAATGGCATGGATGGAAAAGTATGGAATGACACGAGCCAGACCTCATGAACTGGTTCCGGGTACATTACGCGTAATCAGTATCAGAATGAATTATCTCCCTACAGATGCGGCTTTTGCTCGAACCTTAAATAATCCAGAGCAAGGCTATATCAGTCGTTATGCACTGGGTCGAGATTATCACAAAGTATTAAGACAGCGTCTTAAAAAACTCGGTGAAAGAATTTCACAATATTGTCAGCAATTTGAATATCAAGGGGTCGTCAACTTTCGTCCATTTGTTGATTCAGCACCTATCATGGAGCGCCCATTAGCCGTTAAGGCTGGACTTGGCTGGGTTGGTAAACACTCACTTGTTATTAACAATCAAGCAGGCTCTTGGTTTTTCCTTGGTGAACTACTGATTGATTTGCCATTGCCTACTGATAGCCCAGTTGAAGAACAATGCGGTAAATGTGTCGCCTGTATAACAACCTGTCCGACAGGTGCCATTGTTGAACCTTATACTATTGATGCTCGTCGCTGTATTTCTTATCTTACTATCGAACTCGATGGTGCTATTCCCGAAGAATTTCGCCCTCTAATGGGTAATCGTATTTATGGTTGTGATGATTGCCAGCTTATCTGCCCTTGGAATCGTTTTTCATCACTGACTGATGAAGAAGATTTCTCCCCAAGAAGAGCGCTTCATACCCCAGAATTACTCGATCTCTTTCAATGGCGTGAAGATAAATTTCTGCGTATCACAGAAGGTTCCCCGATCCGTCGTATCGGCTATTTACGTTGGCTTAGAAATATTAGCGTGGCGTTAGGAAATGCACCTTATCAAGATAAAATTATACTTGCCTTGCAAGAACGCTTTGGATTGAGTGATGTTTTAGATGAACATTTAAACTGGGCAATTGCACAACAGACAGCGAAGAGAAATGAAAAAGAAGTGAAAATACAGACTTCACAACAAAAACGCTTAGTAAGGGCGATAACTAAAGGCTTACCTCGCGACGCTTAATTTTTAACAGAATAAACGCATTACGAGTAACTATTAGTTTCCTCTGTGAATAAAATAAAAATCCCTTGCCTATCAATATGAAAAAAAAATTCAAGCGAACTAAGACTCAAAATTTAAAAAATTAAAATAAACTTAATTATCAATTAGATATAAAATCCAATCGATTTATTGAAGAGAATAATATCCTTATCACTGAAGGATACATGCTTGTGGATAACTCTGTGCAGTAAAAAAATAAATAGTGCTTAGATGCGATGGTTATTAGCATCTCACTGTGGATAAATCGATTTGGGAAGATTTTAAGAATAGTAGAATATATACCACGTTTTTTTAAAGAAAAGCCTGATAAACCCTTTTCTTTTTCTAAAATACTATTCAATGCATGTTTAACAGAATAAAGGCCTAAAACCTAAAAAATGATCTTGCCTCTAATTTCCCCTCTAAATGAGGAAAGGCGCACATTCTAGTGCTGTCAAAATAGAAATGCAAGCAAAGATCAAAGATAGATCACAAAAAAATAGCTTGATCTTACGCACAGTCATCACATTTTTCTTTTTGAACAATAATCTCTCACACTCTCTTTGCGAGTATTAAGTAAAATCCCTTAATCTGCACCCTAACACAGTGTAGTCGATATTTTAAAAAGCGAGAGAGTAAATGAAGATTTTTTTGGTTATATTTTAGGCTACACATTATTAGACTAGCGAACATAGTCTTTTTTTGGTCTAAATTAAGACTTAATTTATGGAGGTGAATATGCGTTATTCAGAACAAATTAAACCAATTAGCTATTTAAAAGCCAATATGGCTGAAGTAATGGTAAAACTTACCGAATCTGGCTCCCCTATGATTATTACTCAAAATGGCGAAGCTAAAGCAGTCATTCAAGATATTGAATCTTATGAAGAAACTCAGGAGACGTTAGCTTTACTGAAAATATTAGCATTAGGTCAACAACAAGTTGAATCAGGCGAAGTCAGTGATATAAAAAGTGTTGTTCAGCGTTTAAAAAATAAAAGGAAGTAAAAAGAATGGCATCATACAAGGTCGTAGTTACTAAAGATGCCGAGGCAGATTTAGAAAACATTCATAACTATATTTCTGAACATGACTGCCCAGAAAATGCGGATTATGTATTAGATGAGTTACTAGCAATAGCAGACAATTTAACTAACTTTCCAATGGAGGGAACTGCGCCTAATGAATTGCTAACGTTAGGTATTCGTGAATTTCGGCAAATTCTATTTAAACCCTATCGGGTGATCTACAGAGTATTAGGACAACAAATTATTATTTACGTCATTACTGATGGTAGACGAGATATGAAAGCGCTAGTTAGCCGTAGACTATTAGGATAACGTATTGATTTTTTTGATTAGAAGAATAAAAACTGGAAGAGAAAAACTTGGAGCGGGAAACGAGACTCGAACTCGCGACCCCAACCTTGGCAAGGTTGTGCTCTACCAACTGAGCTATTCCCGCATTTGGTAAGTTTTGACAATGATTAGTAAAAGATTTGGAGCGGGAAACGAGACTCGAACTCGCGACCCCAACCTTGGCAAGGTTGTGCTCTACCAACTGAGCTATTCCCGCGTCGCATAACACTACTAATAATTGTCTAAGAAAGATTGGAGCGGGAAACGAGACTCGAACTCGCGACCCCAACCTTGGCAAGGTTGTGCTCTACCAACTGAGCTATTCCCGCGTCTTTCTTACACCCGTACAAACGAAATTCTTCATCGGTACGGGAAGCGCATTATACGAGAAAAATGCTTAACCGCAAGCCCTTATCAACAAAAAAATACGTTTTTTTGATTACATGCCGATAAAATCATCACAATGATGCAATATCAATCATGAATGCCCACTTTTTACTCTTTAATAAAGGTTCTACGATAATAAGCAAGCTCTGCAATGGATTCACGAATATCATCCAATGCCTGATGAGTATTCTTTTTTTCAAAACCTTCTAAAATTTCAGGTTTCCAGCGACGAGCTAATTCTTTTAATGTGCTCACATCAAGATAACGATAGTGAAAATATTGCTCTAGCTCTGGCATATAACGGTATAGAAAACGTCTATCTTGCCCCACACTATTACCACAGATAGGTGATACGCCTTTTGGTACCCATTTTTCTAGGAATTCAATTGTCGCTTTTTGTGCTGAATTATCATCATATGAACTGGCTTTTACGCGCTCAACTAAGCCACTTCCTGTATGGGTACGTGTATTCCATTCATCCATTAAGCTTAATTGCTCATCAGATTGATGTACTGCAATTACAGGGCCTTCGGCTAAAATATTAAGTTGAGGATCTGTCACGATAGTGGCAATTTCGATGATACGGTCATATTCAGGATCAAGACCTGTCATTTCCAGATCTATCCAGATCAGATTGTTCTCGCTTTTTGACATAATATATCCTAGCTGTTTCTAAGTGTGAGACATGATATTTTAGCGTTTATCATAGCGCGTTTACTCAATAAGCACGACAGAAGAACATCTAACCGAATAATACAAGTGAGGATCGGTGACAAAACGTAAATTATCTAAAGGCCAGCAACGCCGAGTACAAGAAAATCATAAAAAGCGTTTGCAAAGCAAAGAGAAAAAAAACCACGTTGAATTAGACGATACACAACTAGGCGAAGCGACCGAAGGCTTAGTGATCAGCCGTTTTGGTCAACATGCCGATATCGAAGCTGCTGACGGCACCATTACACGCTGCAATATTCGACGCACAATTTCATCACTGGTAACGGGTGATAAAGTTGTTTGGCGTCCTGCGCTACAAACACAAGAAAATGTCCGCGTAAATGGCATTGTAGAAGCCGTACACGAACGAACTTCAGTGCTGACCCGTCCTGACTATTATGATGGTATTAAGCCTATTGCCGCAAATATCGATCAAATTATTATCGTTTCGGCTATTTTGCCTGAACTTTCTTTAAATATTATCGACCGTTACCTTGTAGCATGTGAAACGTTAAATGTTGAGCCTCTGATTGTGCTCAATAAAATCGATATGTTAGATGAAGAAAGCCGTAAGACGGTTAGTGAATGGATGCAGACTTATAAAGATATTGGTTATCGTGTTCTTGAAGTCTCTAGCTATACCAAAGAAGGATTAGAAGCACTGACCCAAGAACTTATCGGACGCATCTCTATTTTTGCTGGTCAATCCGGTGTAGGTAAATCAAGTTTACTTAACACGCTGTTACCCCCAATGGAAGAAAGCATTGTTGTTAATCAAGTCTCTGATAACTCCGGTTTAGGCCAACATACCACAACAGCATCACGCCTTTACCATTTTCCACAAGGCGGAGATGTCATTGACTCTCCGGGTGTGCGTGAGTTTGGTTTATGGCACTTAACGCCAGAACAAGTCACGAAAGGGTTTATTGAATTCAGACCGTACCTTGGTGGTTGTAAATTCCGCGATTGCAAGCATTTAGACGATCCGGGTTGCTTAATTAGTAAAGCAGTAAGAAACAACGAAATTGCAGAAACACGATTTGAAAACTACCATCGAATTTTAGAAAGTATGAGTCAGGTGAAAGTTCGTAAGAACATTAATTTAGACTCTTAATAATTGATTCACTGACAACCCTATTAAGGGTGGGTACAATAGACCCCTTTTGTCTATTTTTTATCGTTTAATCCCAGAGGTTGCCATTTTGGACAAGCTAAAAATTAAACTACAGTATTTATTGCCTAAATTATGGCTAACACAGTTAGCAGGTTGGTTCGCAAATAAAAAAGCGGGTATCATCACCCAGTTTGTTATCAAGACTTTTGCGAAAGCTTATAAAGTCGATATGAATGAAGCGAAAGACAGCCAGTTCCAAGCTTATTCTACATTCAATGACTTTTTTATTCGTACTTTAAAAGACGGTGCTCGCCCTATCATTGAAGGTGATGACAAACTTGCATTACCGGCTGATGGTGCAGTAAGCCAACTTGGCCTAATTCAAGATGATCAAATCTTGCAAGCCAAAGGGCATCACTACACCCTTGAAGCATTACTTGCGGGTAATTTTATGTTGGCAGATAAGTTCCGTAATGGTCAGTTTATTACAACATATCTTTCGCCTCGTGATTACCACCGTGTTCATATGCCTTGCGATGGTTTATTAAAAGAGATGATTTATGTTCCAGGCGATCTCTTCTCTGTTAATCCATTAACAGCAGCTAATGTCCCTAACTTATTTGCACGTAATGAACGTATTATCTGCCTTTTTGAAACTCAATTTGGTCCAATGATACAAATTCTGGTTGGTGCAACAATTGTCGGTAGTATTGAAACGGTTTGGTGTGGCATGGTAACGCCACCTCGTGAAGGTATTATTAAACGCTGGACATACCCTCAAGCGGAGAAAGCAGGAGCAATATTCCTGAAAAAAGGTGAAGAAATGGGTCGATTTAAGTTAGGCTCAACGGTCATCAATCTTTTCCCAGAAAATACCGTTCAGTTGAATAAAGATCTTATGAATGGCTCCGTTACATTAATGGGGGAACAACTGGGTTCCATCATCAATGTCGCTGGTAATGACAATAATGCCATCAGTGAATAACACGTAATTCGGAGTAACCTTTGTGCGCCTGATAATCAGTCTTTTCTTCTCGCTCTTTTTGACGCTTTCGTTAAGCACATCCGCAATATCAGCAGATGTGGAGAAATTACGTCAAGATATTAAACAACTTGAAGGAAGCACCAATCCTCAAGATATTGAGGCAGTTCAGGCGCTACAAGGCACTATCAACTGGATTAATGATGGTGAAAAAGCGCAAACAAACGCAGACAGCTATCAAAAAACCATTGATGATTACCCTCAAATTACGCAAGAGCTAAGAACCAAACTCCTTGAGGAAAGCCATGCTGTTCCTACTATCCCTGAAAAAATTAGCATCCCTGATTTAGAACAGAAAATTATTCAAATCAGTAGCCAATTAATGGAACAAGCAAGGCTTCAACAGCAAGAGCAAGATAAAAGCCGTGAAATTAGCGAATCTTTAAACTTATTACCCCAACAGCTTTCTGAAGCGCGCCGTTTACTCAGCGATGCAACAGCAAGACTCGCAGCTGTCAGTGCATCAACAACGCCATTAACAGAAGCACAAAATAAACTCACACAAGCTGAAGTCACCGCACGTAAAGCGATGGTTAATGAGCTTGAAATGGCACAACTGTCAGCGAATAACCGCCAAGAAATTGCTCGCCTTCGCTTAGAATTGTTTAAAAAACGCTATCAGCGTCTTGATGTGCAATTACAACAATTGCGCAGCTTATTAAATATAAAGCGCCAAGAAGTGGCTGATCTTGCATTAGAAAAAACAGAGATGTTAGCGGAGAAAGGGGGCGAGCTTCCTGAATTTCTGACAAAGCAGATCCAAACTAACCGTGAACTCTCTCAGATCCTGAATAAACAAACACAGGAAATGAGTGAGTTATCAGAAAAACAGCGCATTACTACACAGCAGACACAACAAGTTCGCCAAACGCTCACCACTATTCGAGAACAAGCACAGTGGTTAAGTGGCTCAACAGCATTAGGTGAAGCATTAAGAACCCAGCTTTCTCGCTTACCTGAAATGCCTCGTTCACAAGAACTTGATAGAGATATCATTCAGTTACGTGTCGAGCGTTTAGGCTATGAGGATATGCTGGAAAACTTAAGTAAGATCCAGCCACCAGAAACTGCCGATGGTTCTAAATTGCCTGAAGCTCAGCAATATATTTTTGATTCTCTGATCCAAGCACGCCATGAATTATTGAATTCGTTGTTATCTGGTTATGACTCTCAAATTCTTGAGTTAACAAAACTAAAAGTGGCGACAACACAATTAGCGGATGCATTAAAAGAGACAAAAGACGCAACAAACCGTTATATGTTCTGGGTTGCCGATATCAGCCCTATCAAACTTAATTATCCGGTTTTATTAGTCAAAGATATCACTCGATTGCTTTCGCTAGATACCTTTTCACAATTAGGTCATGCTGCTATCAGCATGCTTAAAAATCAGGATACGTTCCTATTCCTATTTGTCACGTTATCCATTGTGGGCTTTAGCCTGCGTACTCGAAAACATTACAACGCATTTCTTGAAAGAGTCAGCAACCGTATTGGTAAAGTCACACAAGATCACTTTTCACTGACAATACGCACCGTCTTTTGGTCTATTTTAATTGCGTTGCCATTACCTCTGTTATGGTCTGCCGTAGGTTATGGTTTACAAAGTGTTGAATGGCGTTATCCAATGGCGGGCGCTATTGGATATGGGGTCACAGCGGCAGCACCTGTGCTGTGGTTATTTATGATCAGTGCAACATTTGCACGTCATAACGGCCTGTTTATTGCTCAATTTAAATGGAAAGAGAGCCGTGTTAAAAAAGCGATGCGCTTTTACCAGCTTTCTATTTTTGTCATCGTTCCGCTGATGATGTCATTAATTACCTTTGAATATTATAGCGATAGAGAATTTGCACCGACGGTCGGTCGCTTCTGTTTCTTACTACTCTGTATCGCCTTAAGCTTTATTACGTCTAGCCTTAAAAAAGCGCACGTCCCCCTTTATCTTGATAAACATGGATCTGGCGATAATCTGATCAACACCATTTTATGGTGGTTCTTACTGCTTGCTCCGGTTATTGCAGGTTTAGCCGCCGTCTTAGGTTACCTTTCTACATCGATTGTCTTACTTGGTCGTTTAGAAATGTCTGTCGCCATTTGGTTTGCTCTACTGATCATCTACCACATTATTCAGCGATGGATGCTGATTCAGCGCCGAAAATTAGCCTTTGAGCGTGCTAAACAAAAGCGTGCAGAAATTCTGGCTCAGCGTGCAAAAGGTGAAGATGAAAATACGATTGTTGGGAGCAGTGGTGAAAGCACAGTAGGACTTGAAATTGAGGCTCAAGAAATAGACCTTGATGCTATCAGTGCGCAATCTATTGGTTTAGTTCGCTCTATTCTGACTATGATTGCATTAGTCTCGATGATCTTATTGTGGTCTGAATTAAACACGGCGTTCTCTTTCGTTGACAATATCCGACTTTGGGATGTCACCTCGTCGGTGAATGGCGTTAACACGGTGCAACCTATCACAATGGGCTCTATTTTAGTGGCGATCCTCGTCATTATTATTACAACCCAATTAGTTCGAAACCTTCCTGCTTTACTTGAATTGGCCATTTTACAGCATCTTGATTTAACTCCAGGTACAGGTTACGCCATTACCACCATGACCAAATACACCATCACCTTAATTGGGAGTATTGTGGGTTTCTCTTTATTAGGGATTGAATGGTCAAAATTACAGTGGCTAGTGGCGGCAATGGGTGTCGGATTAGGCTTTGGTTTACAAGAAATTTTTGCCAACATTATTTCAGGGTTGATGATCTTATTTGAAAAACCAATCCGTATTGGCGATACCGTTACCATTCGTAATTTGACCGGAAATATTTCTAAGATCAACACACGGGCAACTACGCTAACTGACTGGGATAGAAAAGAAATTATCGTACCGAACAAAGCCTTTATTACAGAGCAATTTATTAACTGGTCACTGTCAGACTCTGTCACTCGTATCGTAATGACAATCCCAGCGCCTGCGGACTGCAACAGTGAGCAAGTGACCAATGTGTTATTAGAAGCCTCAAAACGCTCTACGATGATTTTAGAAAACCCAGCACCTGAGGTTTACCTCGTCGATTTACAGCAAGGTATTCAGATTTTCGAATTACGTGTTTACGCCGCAGAGATGGGGCATAGAATGCCAGCAAGACACGAGATCCACCAAAATATTCTCTTAGCCTTTGCAGAGCACGGTATCCCATTACCGTTCCCGCCATTCCAAGCAAGAGTGGATATGATGGGTAATACAATTAGTAGCTCAATGCGAGCGACACCAAGAGAAGTGGGTGGGTTATAATCTACCTATTCAGTTAATGTAAAGAAAATAATAGACAAAGAAGGCGAACAACATACCTTGTTCGCCTTTTCTTTTCGAAGAGATCACACTTGGTATAGCTTACGTAAATAATGAGGAACGGCTTCATCGGCGTTGGTACCAATCACTTCCATATTGGGTAACAGATCTTTTAATGTCTGGTGCGCATTTTCCATAATGCAACCTTTACCCGCCATCTGTAGCATCTCTTTATCATTCATACCATCACCAAACGCGATAGCATCTTTCGCAGAGTGTTGCATCAGTTCAGCCACTTTCTCTAGTGCCTCACCTTTAGATACGCCACCAGCCATCACTTCTAAGCAATTACGCAGTGAAAAACTCACATTAACCTTGTCACCCCAGCGTTGATTAATTTCATTCTCTAGTTTCAGTAATAGCTCATGATCCTCAGAGGTGAAGAAAACCTTACAGACATTGGTGGTTGGAAATCCTGTTTTACAATATAGTTCATAGCTAAAGTCTGATTCTCTAAAAAACTCACAAGCCCCTGGCATCTCCTTATTCACATACCAGTAGTCACCAGCATAAATATTAGTTTCAATTTCAGGGTGATCAAAAACCATAAGAGCCAAGTCATAAGCAATTTCAGGCTCAAGATCTTGGCTAAAAATAAGGTCGCCATGCGTGTTATGCACACGTGCACCATTAGAGGTTATCATATAAGCGTTAATGCCTAATCCATCACGAATTTGAGCAACATCAACATGATGGCGACCTGTTGCGAATACAAAGTGCACGCCTTTATTAATAAGTAAATGCAGGGTTTCTTGCGTATAGGGAGTTAATACATGATTAGGTGATAACAGTGTGCCATCAAGATCTGAAGCGACTATCGAATACATACACATTCCTGATTAAAATAAATGCTTATCATAAAACTCACAGATTTCATTTAATGCTTGTGAGCGTAGCTTATCTATTTCGAACAAGATTTCATGATGCGCACCCTCAATTACTAGTGGCAATTTTTGCTTTTCTTCTCTTGTTCTGGACTGACTATAACCTTCACAGAAAGCCCTTAGCTCTTGATTATCTACCACCTTATCATGCTCTGCTTCGAGCACTAATAGAGGGGTATTAATCTCTCCCGCATGTTCAATTAACCAATCTCCCATTTTTAGACTTTCCCCCATCCAATGATAAGTCGGTCCGCCTAATCGTAGTTCTGGGAAATCAGCGTAATAACGTAAATACCGGCGATATCGCTCATGACTATGTGTTAACACATTAAGAATAAAAGGTAGAGGAAACCATTTACCCGTAGATGCAGCGTAGTTATTTTTTTCAGATTGGCTCTGCTCTGCTCGATTGACTAAAAAATTAGCCACCCAGCGAGGTATAGGTAATCGAATCCCAAACATCGGTGCACATAGCGCAGCTGCACTAAATACATTGGTTTGTCTCAACAGATATCCCGCTAAAATTGCCCCGCCCATTGAGTGAGCTAATACAAAATAATGTTTATATCGATAAGGCAAAACAACTTTATCAATAAAAGTTGAAAAATCATCAATATAATCACTAAATCTTTCAACATGGCCTTTTTGGGGATCGTCCAAAAGTCTATCGGAAAAACCTTGTCCACGGTGATCTAGCAAGAAAACATCATAGCCAATATGGAAAAAATCAAAAGCAACTTCAGGGTATTTTATGTAACTTTCAGTACGACCCGATGAAATAACTAGCGCTTTATTGTGTGAAGATAAGGATGAACGCCAATAAACATAACGAATTTTGGCACCATCAACACCAACAAACTCCCCCTCTTCACGTTGCCCCCAAAAATCCAATAAGACGCCGTTCGTAAATGCAGAAAACTGCTTTTCACGCGATAACCACGAATATTTAAACAGAGTGGTTGTCATTGGCTCTCCTTATTGGCGTTATTCGAAGCCCTCAATATGGTCACGAATGAGTGTCATAAACGCGGGTCCAAATCGTTCTAATTTTCGTTGTCCAACACCGTTTATTAATAATAATTCATCAGGATAAACGGGGCACTGTTCTGCCATTTCAATCAATGTAACATCATTAAAGACGACAAAGGGCGGAATGTTTTCTTCATCAGCAATAGACTTGCGTAATTTACGTAGTTTCGCAAATAATTTTCTATCGTACTGCCTATGGGTATTTTTTGTTTGTTGATTACGGCTTTTTGTCGAGCTTAATAATCTAGGTACAGCTAATTGTAATGGCACTTCACCTCGTAAGATCGGTCTAGCCATTTCTGTCAGTTGTAATGCAGAACGATGGACAATATTTTGTGTCACCATACCTAAATGAATAAGTTGACGGATCACACTGACCCAATGTTCATGGCTTTGTGCTTTACCAATACCATAAACAGGTAATGTATCGTGTCCCGAATCGCGAATACGCTGATTATTCGCGCCTCTTAAAATTTCAACAATATAACCAATACCAAAGTGCTGCCCCGTACGATAAATGCAGGATAATGCCTTTTGTGCATCCACTAAACCATCATATTGCTTAGGAGGATCAAGGCAAATATCGCAGTTACCACAGGCGTTTTGTCGATGTTCATCGAAGTAATTTAGCAACACTAAGCGTCGGCATGTTTGCGCTTCAGCAAATGCTCCCATCGCATTAAGCTTATGCATTTCAATGGCTTTTTGATCGCTTTCTGGCTTTTCATCTAAACAACGACGCAACCATGCCATGTCCGCTGGATCGTAAAATAATACCGCTTCTGCGGGCAATCCATCTCGCCCTGCACGCCCTGTTTCTTGGTAGTAAGATTCAATATTTCGCGGAATATCAAAGTGAACCACAAATCGGACATTGGGTTTGTTTATTCCCATGCCAAATGCCACCGTGGCAACCACAATCTGTAAATCATCGCGCTGGAAAGCGTCTTGTACTTTAGCGCGTTGCGCAATTTCCATTCCAGCATGATAGCCCGCAATGCTTAATCCTCGTTTACTCAAGCGCTCTGCTGTTTCTTCGACTTTACTGCGACTATTACAGTAAATAATGCCTGATTTTCCTTTTTGACCACGAATAAATAGCCAAAGCTGATCAAGCGGTTTGTATTTCTCTACTAAAGTGTAGCGGATATTCGGTCTATCGAAACTGCTGATATGAATTAAAGGATCACGCAACACTAGCTGATTAATAATATCGTAACGTGTTGTATTATCCGCCGTTGCTGTCAATGCAATGATGGGAACATCAGGAAGATATTGTCTTAATAATCCTATACCGCGATATTCAGGGCGAAAATCATGTCCCCATTGTGAAATACAGTGAGCTTCATCAACAGCGAGTAATACCGGTTTCCATTGCACTAATTGATGAAGAAAACTCTCCATCATTAAACGTTCAGGGGCGATATACAGCAGTTTTATTTCACCCTGTTGACAACGCATTTGAACATCAAACTGCTCTTCACGCGTTTGAGTTGAATTTAAATAAGCAGCTTCAATACCATGAAGGCAAAGTTGATCAACCTGATCTTTCATCAGTGAGATGAGTGGCGAAACAACCACAGTCAATCCATCGAGCAATAATGCGGGAATTTGATAACAAAGGGATTTACCACCCCCTGTCGGCATCACAACTAGGCAATCTCTCCCTGTTGTAATGGTATGGATGATTTCTTGCTGGCCAGGGCGAAAATGCTGATAACCAAAGGTTTCTCGCAAAATAGCCTGTGCTGATGGCATTGAATTAAGAACTTCTGCTGTGGACACACCGTTCCTCTGAAAAGCTGCTGATAAAAACTATGATGAGGAGTAAAAGAAAAGGCACCAATATGAAGGTGCCATCATCATTTATAGCGCTATGCTAACCCAGAACGGGGAAAATTACAGCATATCATTAAGCATCACACCAACACCGACCCGAGTCTGACGAAAGTTATAATCAATCATTGATTCACCATAACCACTAAATACTTGGGTATAAAAGCGTACATGCTTAGTAATTGGGTAGCTCCAGCCTAATTCAGCTGCCCCATAACCGCTGTTCCAATTATAACGCCCAGTTGCCGTGATCACACTTTCGCCTAATCGGTAACCTGCTTTTAAGCGATAATACCCCATATAGCGATTAATCTCTGGATTATCATCACGTTGTGCACTTTCATTAAAGCGATACCAAGGTTTTAGATCAAGCTGTAAATTGCCTTTTTGCACCATAAAACGCGCATAAGCACGGTTCCAACTACGAGAGGTAGGATCAGAACGGCCATTCGATTCATGATTAAAACCCGTTTCTATCTCACGAAGTGTCCAACCAGCAAATTTATAGTCTGTTGCCCAACCTAGAAAAAGTTGCGGTTCATAGTTTGTCTCACGAAAAGGAGCAGATTCTTTCTTATTGCTTAATTGCCACCAAGAGCGTTGAGTATAAGATGCCGCTAAAACAGAGTTTTCACCCGCAATACCACGCCATAAAGGAAAGGCCAAACTAAGCTGAAATTTCACCTCATCTTTTTTAGCCTTATTACCCCAATCATAACTTTGAATAGCCTCTTTATTCATATCAGAGGTTTTCGTATAAATAATATAATTGGATTCATAAGGATAAAGAACAAAAGGTGAATCGTATTCTTGTAATAAACCAGAAATAATACTGCCCTGAACAAGCGGTGCAGGAGATGATGCTTGTATTTCGGATGTAAATCCCCATGCTGGATAGAATAAAGCCACCGCGAGTAAAGAACGGATGTAACGCATAGTTAATTATCCTGTCTCATTATTGAATAATATAAAAAGTTAGTACTTACTTTAGAATTAGTTCTTATATATGTGCTTTATTACACTTTAGTGCCCATATTTTACACGTAATTGCCATTAAATCTCGTATATTTTCACACCATTATATTTATAGCACGAATGTGCAATTACGATTTCGTCATGTATTATTAACATAGTATTAACTTAATAACGTGATATCAGGGGTTCTAAAAATGGAAAAACAGTTAACATTAGAAGAGGCTCAAACACTTATTGGTCATGTTTTTGTTTATAAAATGCCCTTTAATCAATTAATCGGCCTAGAGCTAGTTCGCTTTGAACAAGACTACGCGGAAATTCAATTTCGGTATCAAGATAAACTTGTTGGTAATATCGCTCAACGTATCTTACATGGTGGGCTCATTGCTTCTGTGCTTGATGTTAGTGCGGGGTTAGTTTGTGTCGGTAACGCATTAACACGTTTGGCTCCCATATCCCAAGAGCAACTTGAACAGAAACTCGCTAATATGGGCACTATCGACTTACGAGTTGATTATTTAAGACCGGGACGTGGAGAATGTTTTACTGCAAGTAGCCATATTTTACGCAGTGGTAATAAAGTGTCTGTTGCTCGTGTTGAATTACATAATGAAAAACAAGTTCATATTGCGAGTGGGACAGCAACCTACATCGTAGGTTAAGCCTTTGTTAGAATTCATTGTGCGCGATGATGCTTAGATTAGTATTAATTACTTGTAAAAATACATACCTAATGACACATTAGATAATGTCATTGGGTATGATAACCCCGTCACACTTTTCCTTTCCATCAATTCCAGAGATAGCATGAGCCAGAAAAACACGATGAAAGGCGTTTTATGTGCCTTAGGCGCCTATTTGATCTGGGGTATTGCCCCTGTCTATTTTAAAAGTATTCAAGAAGTGCCCGCAGAAGAGATCTTAACGCACCGTATTTTATGGTCGTTCTTTTTTATGTTAATTTTAATGACGATTAGTCGTCATTGGCCTTATTTGCGCCAATTAATACGTCAACCTAAAAAAATTCTTCTTTTAGCACTGACTGCCGTCATTATCGCAACTAACTGGCTTACCTATATATGGGCGGTTAACCACGGCTATATGCTAGAAGCCAGCCTTGGTTACTTTATTAATCCACTGGTTAACGTACTCTTTGGTATGCTTTTCTTGAGTGAGCGCTTCCGCCGTATGCAATGGGTCGCGGTAGGTTTAGCCTTTACGGGAGTATTCATTCAACTTTGGCACTTTGGTTCAGTACCTGTGATTGGATTAAGCCTCGCGGTGACTTTTGGTCTTTATGGCTTACTGCGTAAAAAATTGGGTGTCGATGCGCAAACAGGCATGCTGGTAGAAACATTATGGCTATTCCCTGTTGCATTAGTTTATATCTTATTTTTCACACATTCGCCGACTAGCAATATGCTTGAGAATAGCTGGTCATTAAATACCTTGTTAATTGCTGCCGGTATTATTACAACTGTGCCACTACTGCTCTTTACAGAAGCTGCGCATCATCTGCGTTTATCAACCTTGGGCTTTTTCCAATATATTGGCCCAACCTTGATGTTTATTCTTGCCACAATGGTATATGGCGAACAAATTGATGCAGAACGACTCGTCACCTTCGGCTTTATTTGGGTTGCACTGATCCTCTTTACGCTTGATGCGCTTTATACACAACGCCGCTTAAGACGTAGCTAACCCTCTAAGACTCACTCTTCCGCTAAATTGCTGATTTGTGTAAAAGCGGAAGAGCATTTTTCTTTCTTATTCTTCTTTAATGAATACGCACCCTTTGATATCTCCTCTACATAGCGATGTGAGCACCTAAATAAGGTTGATATTGCGTTATTAACCAATTGAATATGGTTAATCAAGACACTGTAATAGAGATTGACACGAGGAACAAAATCACGCTGGTGTCTCAATAACTTACAATACAAATCTTCTTCAAATTCATGGATAGGCTCGCTGGGATGATAAGTATCACACAGGACTTCCTCCGTATTTTCGACCGATAATTCATTACTAGAAAAAGAGGCAGGAAAAGTTCGCGTGCAAGGTGCAACAAAAGAGTAGGTATGAAAGAATACACTAGAGAGTTTCATCAATTAATCTCGTTGAGTAAGAATAGATAACGAGATTATTAATCAATCAACTTGCACCGCCCTTAAAAAAACACCCTTATTTATGAACTGACCCCCGTTTATCGATCAAATAAGTTAGGGTGTTTTTATATTGGGGTAATGCTAATTCACTCTCATCAAGGCTTATTCCAGTCGCGCAAACGCTGCCACTAGCCATTTAATACCTTCACCATTAAAGGCGATTTGTAATCGGCAATGTTCACCACTACCTTCAATATTGATAATGGTACCATCACCAAATTTGGGGTGCTTCACACGTTGGCCAAGCGAATAACCCGTATCATTGCTGATAATCGGCGTCCCTAAACGGCTATGATTAACAGGGCGTGAAACTGTCGCGCGTAAACGGACTTCTTCAACACACTCTTTAGGTAATTCACCAATAAAACGAGAAGGACGATGGCTCACTTCTTTGCCGTATAAACGGCGATTTTCAGCGTAAGTGAGTGTTAACTTTTTCATCGCTCGCGTGACACCGACATAAGCCAAGCGACGCTCTTCTTCCAAACGCCCACCTTCATCTAGCGACATTTGGCTTGGGAACATGCCTTCTTCTACCCCCACAATAAAGACTTGTGAAAATTCGAGCCCTTTAGCCGAGTGAAGTGTCATTAACTGCACGGCATCTTGATAGGCATCAGCTTGGCTTTCGCCTGATTCCAATGCAGCATGTGAAAGAAATGCTTGCAGTGGCATTAAATCTTCGTCTTCATCTTGATAGCTAAATTGACGAGTCGCAGTAACCAGCTCTTCTAAGTTTTCAATACGAGCTTGTGCTTTTTCACCTTTTTCTTGCTCATACATCGCTTTTAAGCCTGAATCACGAATAATTCGGTCTGTTTGCACATGTAATGGCATATCTGCCGTTTCAGAGGCGAGTGTTTCAATCAGTTCTAAGAATCGTTGAATTGCAGCCGTTGCACGTCCTGCAAGCATTTTATGTTCAATAACCTGTAATGCACTTTCCCATAAGGTAATTTGGTTATCTCTGGCGACTTGGCGAACAATATCTAATGTTCTATCACCAATGCCCCGTGTTGGGGTATTCACAACGCGTTCAAAAGAAGCATCATCATGGCGATTAGCCGTTAATCGCATATAAGAGAGTGCATCTTTGATCTCTTGGCGCTCGAAGAAACGCTGACCGCCATAGATACGATATGGCATCGCTGCTTGTAATAATGCCTCTTCCATTATACGAGATTGGGCATTGCTACGATAAAGAATGGCACAGTCTGTTAACGCACCACCTTCTTCTTGCCAGCGCTTAATTCGACCTACGACATAACGTGCTTCATCCAGATCATTAAAAGCACAATACAGCGAAATAGGCTCACCTTCAGCCCCTTCAGTCCACAGGTTTTTACCTAATCTGTCACTATTATTAGCAATGAGTGCATTCGCGGCTTTTAGAATATTGCTGGTAGAACGATAATTTTGCTCTAATCGGATAGTCTCTGCGCCAGGAAACTCATTTAAGAAATTTTGAATATTCTCAACTTGCGCACCACGCCAGCCATAAATAGATTGATCGTCATCACCTACAATCATCACTTTACCTGTTTGACCCGCCAACATTCTTATCCATGCATATTGAATGCGGTTAGTATCTTGAAATTCATCAACCAAGATATTGGTAAAGCGATTTTGGTAATGCTCCAATATTTGAGGTTTATTAAGCCAAAGTTCGTGAGCACGTAATAAAAGCTCAGCGAAGTCCACCAGCCCCGCGCGATCGCACGCTTCTTGATATGCCTGATACACTTTCAACCATGTTGTTTCAACAGGATTACCATAAGTTTGAATATGTTGTGGTCGTAAACCTTCATCTTTTTTGCCGTTGATATACCACATACCTTGACGTGCAGGCCATTGTTTATCATCAAGATCCATTGACTTAACAATACGACGAATAAGGCGATATTGATCATCACTGTCAATAATTTGGAAGTCTTGTGGCAAATTTGCATCAAGATAGTGTGCGCGTAATAAACGATGAGCAAGGCTATGGAATGTGCCAATCCACATGCCACCTTGGCTTGTGCCAATTAAGTCTTCAATACGATGGCGCATCTCTGCAGCGGCTTTATTGGTAAACGTCACAGCCATAATCGAAAAAGGAGAAGCTTGTTCAACAGATAATAACCAAGCGATACGATGTACCAGAACCCGTGTTTTACCACTACCTGCGCCAGCTAACACCAACATATTAATACGAGGTGCGGCTACAGCTTCGCGCTGTTTATCGTTAAGGCCTTCTAGCAGATATGAGACGTCCATAATTACCAATCATTTAGTGAAGAAAATACTGTGGATATATACAGAAATAGAGAGTAAGCAACAAACTAACAGGAATTCACGCGCTATGCAAAATAAAGCCTTTTTTAACCGCGTTTATCTGTGCCATTCTTATCGAATATCACATTAAATTAATTCTATCAGTTTGCTTAGATCTGTAATTTCAATATGTGGCATTACTCTGGTTTCACCTTCTTCAAATAAACTACGGTTATCAAGGTTAATCCAGCATGCTTGTAATCCACTATTAACGGCCCCCTCAACATCTGTTATCAGGTGATCACCCACATGTAGGATTTTTTCATGTGGAAGATTTAACAGTGAAGCGGCTTTATCAAACATATCAGGATAAGGCTTAGAACGACCATCAGGGCCAGCTTTTAAAATATGTGAAAAATACTGCCCTAAGCCACAACTTAATGGGTTTGCATTACCATTTGTAATCGCAATTAATGGGATTTTCTGTGCCAATTCGGTCAAAACCTGATGGGTATTTTTAGGCACATTAATGCGGCTACGCCAATAAGCAAAGTTAGTCATAATTTCATCAGCACCTTGCTGTGCTTTGGCCTCACTGTAACCATAATCTAACAACATATTTCTAGCTGCAAGCCAACGCCATTGAGTAATATCATGAAAAATATCAGGATTATCTTCTATAAGTGGCTTTTTATAGGCATTCACATCTTTTTCTGTGAAATGATTAAAACGCAGATCATATTGACGAATAAAATCCAGCGTCTCTTTTTCAGTTCTGTCCATCACTGGCACATTGTCATACAGCGTGTCATCTAAATCAAAAGTCATCGCTGCAATTGGCGTCAGAGTTCTGTAAAAGCGCATTATGATTTTTCTCTCTTAGCTCTCGGATGAGCAGCATCATAGACTTTCGCTAAATGCTGAAAATCTAAATGTGTATAAACTTGTGTAGTCGATAAATTAGCGTGCCCTAATAACTCTTGTACAGCACGTAAATCACCACTGGATTCCAGTAAATGTGTGGCAAACGAGTGGCGTAATTTATGAGGGTTCACATGGCTACTTAGTCCTTGTTTAACACCCCAAAGTTCAAACCGTTTTTGTACACTGCGCACGGATAAACGCTTGCCGCTTTGTGTTGAGATAAAGACAGCTTTATCCTCAGGCGCATAGAGCTCTCGCATCGGAAACCAATTTTGTAGCCACTCTAGTGCTTTTCTTCCCAATGGTACTTTTCGTTCTTTACTTCCTTTACCTAAGACACGAACCTCACCTTCATTCATGTCGATATCGCTCATGTTTAAGTTAGTCAAT
Source organism: Proteus alimentorum (assembly GCF_002607735.1). Lineage (GTDB taxonomy): Bacteria > Pseudomonadota > Gammaproteobacteria > Enterobacterales > Enterobacteriaceae > Proteus > Proteus alimentorum. The sequence continues at coordinate 46,904 of NZ_NBVR01000044.1, read as the reverse complement.
TCTGATAGGCGTAATCCTGCACCATACATCACTTCCAGCATGGTTCTATCTCTCACAGAAAGAGGATCTTTTAAGTCGATATTCATCAATTGGCTCACTTCATCGACATCCATATTTTTAGGAAGGTGACGACCAGATTTAGGGGTGCGAATGCCTTTTGCGGGATTAACCTCTAACATTCCTTGTGTCACTTGCCAATCAAGAAAGCTACGTAACGCCGAAAAGCGCAAAGCAAGGCTGGTCGGTTGTAATCCACTTCGATGACTTTTCGCTAATAACATGCGTACATGTTGGCTTTCAAGTGATATCCATTGTGTGATTTTCATCGCCACCATCATTTGTGCTAATGCGGTCAGTTGGCGATGATAATTTTCTACTGTGACAGGGCTTAATCGGCGTTCAACTTGGATGTAACGCAGGAATTGCTCGATAACGGTGGAGAGTGTTTCTGGAATATCTATTGATTGATTCATTGCCTTGCAATCCAACGAAGTAACAATTCGGGTAAAATATGGGCGAGCTTATCCAGCATGACTGTTCCCATCCCTTCCTGAAAATGTTGGTTATCTCGGCTATTAAAAATAATCACGCCCAAATCACCATAATGTCCTAACAATGAAAGCGCAACAGAACCAGAACGTCGTACATTAGGCATCAATAACATGATCTCTTGCCCATTTAATGTCCCTAAATAGTGATTATCATCGCCCATACGTTGAATACGGAAATGTTCAAATGCTTGGCGAGATAATGGGAGATCTTGTGCATCTAAAGGTGGCTGTAATTGCCAGCGATCGGTAAATAGGCGTAATTGAACTGAATAAAGCCCTAATCCCTTAGCCCAAAGGTTTAAGCGTTCTAGCATTTCGTGAAGAGAAGCACTGCTGGATAGTTCAGAAATTAATAACAAGAGTTGGCTAAATAGAGCTTCATTTTCAGAGGCTTGTTCTATCAACAAACGCATATCTTCTTCAAGATAATGAATGCGGTTACGTTGACGCGACATTATCCATTCAACTAAAGAAACGGTTCCTCTGACGGGATGAGGAACTTGCATTTGCTCAATATAGCTTGCATTACGGATAAAAAAACCAGGATGTTCCCTGAGGTAACGGATCACTTGTTGATCATTAAGTTCGTTGGTTTCAGGGCAACAGAACTGCTCATTTTTATCCGTCATACAGATAGCCTCTCAAAAAATAATATTATAGCTGAATGATCCCATCATAAATATGTGTCGCAGGCCCAGTCATATAAAGAGAGTTACCCTCTCCTTTCCATTCAATGAGTAATGATCCACCCGGTAAGGTGACTTTCACTCGCTTATCTAGTAAGCCTTGTGAAATACCAATTGCGACAGCCGCACAAGCCCCGCTACCACAGGCATTTGTTTCACCTGCACCACGTTCAAATACCCGCAAATGAAGGTTACTTCTATCTACGATTTGCATAAAACCAATATTAGCACGTTCAGGAAAACGTTCATGCTGCTCTAACACAGGCCCTAACAACTCAACTTCTGCTGTTTTAATATCTTCAACCTGAATAACGCAATGAGGATTTCCCATTGAAACAACACCGCATAATACAGTACGTTCCATTGCTCTGATAATATAGGTCTTTTCTGCCTTTTGTGCACGGAAAGGGACTTTTTGAGGTTCAAATTCAGGCTCGCCCATATTGACGCATACATCATCATTATCCATAACATGCAAGGTCATTCTGCCAGACTGCGTACTGACTTTTATCTCTCTTTTGTTTGTAAGACCTTTTAATCTCACAAATCGAGCAAAGCAACGAGCACCATTACCACACTGCGCAACCTCACTTCCATCCGCATTAAAAATACGATAATGGAAATCGAGTTCAGGATCATAAGGTGCTTCAACCACCAATAATTGATCAAATCCAACACCAGTATGACGATTCGCTAATCGACATATTAATTCTGGTGAAAAATAAACATTTTGAGTCACAGCATCGACCACCATAAAGTCGTTGCCAAGACCATGCATTTTTGAAAATTGCATCTTGCCCCTGCCTGAAACGAAATTACCGTTTCTAAGATTGACTAATTGGTCTGAGTTGAGGCGCTCTCAACTTGCTGGGTTGGCTGGGATGACTGTGTCATTTTTGCCTGAGTATCTTCAGGAGGGAAATAAAGAGGGCCTTTCAAGCCACAACCAGAAAGAGAAATCAGTGTTATTATAGCAAGAGTGCAACGTAAATACGTTTTCATTCGAAATCTGCCTGTCATTTATTTGGTTAATATCCTCTATAATCGCAGTTAGATCTCGAAAAGCAAATAGGAAATGAAGATGAACGACAGTGAATTTCACCAATTAGCTGACGAACTCTTGTCAGAAATAGAACAAACTATTGATAATTATGAAGGTGACGCAGATATTGATTGTGAAATCAATGGCGGTGTAATGACATTAACCTTTGAAAATAATAGCAAAATTATTATTAATCGCCAAGAAGCATTTCATCAAGTTTGGTTAGCGACACGCGCTGGTGGCTATCACTTTGATTGGAAAGATGAACAATGGATTTGTGATAGAAGTGGCGGTGAATTTTTAACCATGCTGGCACACGCAATAACAGAACAAAGTGGAGAAGCGTTTTCTTTCTAAGAAGCGCAGTTAACAACAATAATGGGAGCTATCAAAGCTCCCATTTGTGTTTATTGGCTTGTACTCAATTAAGAGTGTTGCACCGCTTTATAATCTGTAAATCCGTGGGCAACAACATTCATCTCAGGTTGAACTTCTTTACTACCCAGATCGGATAACTTACCAAAGGATCCCCCAGCAAAAGGTAACACTTGTGTTGATCCTTCCACTTTCACAATTTGATAAAACTGCGGCAGATTAAAATTAATAAAGCTCGAACCATATGTAAATCGGTCATGAGATGAAGAGTAGAAACGGCTAACATCTTTCACTAACTCTTCTTTACTGCCCTCACAATGGGAATAAATTTCAACGCGATTAGATTCATCTAATATATAGATATTAAAAACATTATTATCTTCAGTGGTTTCAAAGAAGAATTGAATAATTCCTTCACAGGCAAAGCCATCAATCACTGCGGGTAAATAACGGGCATCTTTATCAAGTTTAACGGGCAACCCATGTAATTTGTTATAGGAAATCGCCCCATAAAAATCGATCGCATTCTCTAATTTTTGTACTGACACATTGAGGCGTTCAAAGAACAATCCCCACGTTTGTCCAGCAATGCGTAAAGCTTTAAAACGACCCGGCTCTAAACGATTCGTTGATAATCGTAATTCAATACATTCTGAAACTAACTGCTGAACACGAGTACGGATCAAACCACGCAAATGTTGGCTATAACAAAATACTTCAACAGAGGCCGGTGGAGCCGCATCTTGATGCATTTTACCTAAAATCGTTTTCAGAGATTCCAGCATTGATTGTGTGCCGCTAAAATGCAAGGTTCTCACTTCATTCCATGAGTTGCGATATAACAAATCAATGCTGCCAATTAAACATTGTTGCTCTTCACCAAAGCTAAAAACATCCAATTTTCTAAAATCAAAATGAACCACTTGATCAGAAAAACGTTCAGTTGGATCAGTCTCAAGATTAACAATAATGGCTAAGTGTCTAATTTCACAAGGGCTATACAGTGCCTTAGGCGTTGGTGCGGGCAGTCTGATCGGAAAATGGTTCGACATATCTCTAACTAATTCATGCAGTTTAATTTCATCACAAGAGGATCCTCCTTGATGAATATAAACTCGAGACTCTTTCGTTAACAGCCCATTAAAATAAGACCATGCCACTAATTTATTTAAATAGCGGTTATATTCTAGTGGTTGATGTCCAACGATATTTTCAAAATCAGGGGCGCGATTATATAAATACCATCCGCTACGATTTGCTCGACCTTGTGGTACATAAATAAAGGTTAAATGTGACTCTGATAAATCAGGTGAAATTTGTGGATTAACCAGTGTGACTTTGCCGGGCAATGCTTCAAACGCAGCGTAAAGTTTACGTGTTAGAACACCGATATCTTGTGGACTTGCACTGACACTTAAATTATTACGACGTGCGAAACGGATAAGATTACGATAGCTTTGCATCATCGTATCTAATAATTCATTGTGTGCATCACGCACACGCTCGATTTTCCAGCTATCACGCGTATCGAGTACTGTTAAACGCTCATTATCCCATTGCCATTGAGTGACCAATTGCAATAAGACTTGTCGTCTCCAACCTTCTGGTTCGTTGGGTGTTTTTTCGTTAGATAATTTTTCACACACTTTCAGGTAGAAACAACGACGAATAAGATCAAGGCGTGTTAAATCATTGATAGAAACCAAATAGCGAGTGACTCGCTCAAGCATCATACAATAAGCATCTAAACCATAATTAACGATTTCGCCACGGTGTAGATGTTGTTTCATTTCTAATGCCAGCAACTTCCCATTAGGGTAATCCGCTGAATAGGCTTCTAATAAAATACTTTTTAGTACCGCTTTATAAGGTGAATCGACACTTTTATAGAGTTGCCATAAACTTGCGCCAAAGTACTCTTCAGCAGAAAGTTCACCTAAACCCCCTAGATCTAGCCACTCATTTGGCGTTAATACACCTTGAGCATAAAGGGAATTAACATATTCATCATAATGATGTTCTTCTTCAATAGGTACCATCGTCCATAGCAAGCGTTTACCTGCTAGACGTACCGCTGTACGATAAAACTCATCAAGTAAAAGAATATGTTGAGTAGAGCCACAATCTTCTCCACCTAAGCTACCGCTTGCGTGGTGACGAAATCTATTTTCATCAATTAAGAAAAATGTAACATCAATACCTAGTTCGCCAGCCCATTGTTCAATCAATTGGCATTTGCGTTGTAAAAGTGCACGCTCATCTTGATCTAGCCATGATTGATGGCAGACCCAAATATCAATATCGGAGCAGTGACTTTGACCAATAGAAGAGGTACTCCCCATTGAATAGATGCCAGTAATTGGCAGCTCTCCATTGGCGTATCCATCCATCGGATCATCACATAATGCGTTAACCAGCTTATTCGCCCATTGACGTTGCATGTCATCAGGTTCAAAGAAACATGTACCGTGAGGAACATTTCCTTGTATGTAGCCGGGCAACTCAGGATGGTGGTAATGCAATAAAACAGGAATTAAACCATAGACCTGTTTAAAAACATCACACATCGATGCAAATGCTCGTTCCAGTCTGAGTTGATTAATCGCATCCAGCCGTTGCTTCAGTGTTTCAATATAAAGATACAAGAGTTTCGCCTGAACAATACTAAGAAGATAGTAGAATCTGAGTTTATAAGTGACCAAGGTTGAGTTAGGTAATATTAATAGATAAAACTTTACTAACAAAATCTCGGAAACGTGATCAATTTAACACCTTGAGCGCAAGGCGTAAAGAGGAACTCAAAATATAGCACCAAGATCTAAAAGTGATATTTAAGCGCTTAATCGTGTAAAGCCATCAAATAAATATATTTACAATCATATGGATACATTATTTTACTTATAGATAAAATGATAAAAAAAATCTCTCAATCCTTCCTTTATCCCACAAAAACCCCTGTTTACTTAATGATGAAACTGAAAATAAATCTTAATAAAACATAAAAAATAGATAAAAAAACAAAAATAAAAACAACTGATTGATAACAATGAATTATTTCTATTTTTTGATTGTTTTTGATTTTTATACTTAAAATAAGAATTCTATTTTTAATGTTGCGATAATAATATTTAAAATAATATTTAATTTTTATTAGTTTTTTATTTAATTTAAGACTAAATTCTTTTCTCTATTTTTATTATTTCTCGTTCTTTTATTTAATAATAATTTTGTTAAAATTTATCGTGTTTTTATATATTAAAAAATAATAAGAAAAATAAGTAAATTTAAAATAATAGTTGTTTTATCAATATGTTCAGATTGAACATAATATTTATATTACTTCTCACCCATCAATTGTTAACAAAATTAACCCAATGTTTTAATTTTGTAAATAACCACACTTTTTATATAGATATAAAAAGAATAAAACTCTGAAAATAACTAAATCCAATAGTATCCATTAGTAATTTACTTATTTTTTATTTCTCCTTTCTTTTTTTCTTTTTCGATGACGCCCTCATTTCTTTCATTGTTATTACGACACAAAGCGCCTTAACTGGAAAATTGAGCCTTAAAGTGTTAAAACAATGCCTTATTTCTAAACAAAAATATCGCTAATCGCTCGGAAGAGATAATACTATTATGTCAAAAAGTACCATCCGTATTGCTACCCGCCAAAGCCCTCTTGCTATGTGGCAGGCACTTTACGTGAAAGAACAACTACAACTTACTCATCCAGGTTTAGTCGTCGAATTAGTACCAATGGTCACTAAAGGTGACATCATTTTAGATACACCTTTAGCTAAAGTAGGTGGCAAAGGGCTATTTGTAAAAGAGTTAGAACTGGCTCTACTTGAATCACGCGCAGATATTGCCGTTCACTCTATGAAAGATGTTCCTATTGATTTCCCAGAAGGCTTAGGGTTAGTGACTATTTGTGAACGCGAAGATCCTCGTGATGCCTTTGTCTCTAATCATTATGATTCTTTGGAAGAGCTTCCTGCGGGTAGCATCGTAGGTACATCCAGTTTACGCCGCCAATGCCAATTAAAAGCACAGCGCCCAGACCTAATTATTCGTGATTTACGGGGTAATGTAGGTACTCGCTTAGGGAAATTAGATAATGGTGATTACGATGCCATTATTCTTGCCGTTGCTGGCTTAAAGCGCCTAGGTCTTAACGAACGTATTCGCACACCATTATCTGCTGAGCAATCTTTACCTGCGGTTGGACAAGGTGCAGTGGGAATTGAGTGTCGCTTAGATGACAATGAAACTCGCCAACGATTAGATGCTCTCAATCACTCACGCACTGCAATTTGCGTTAAAGCAGAGCGTGCAATGAATACGCGTCTTGAAGGCGGTTGCCAAGTTCCTATTGGAAGCTATGCCATTTGGCAAAAAGACAAAATTTGGTTACGTGCTTTAGTCGGTTCGCCTGATGGCAAAACTATTTTACGTGGCGAACGTTTAGTGACTCCTAAAGATGCTGAAGCCGCAGGTATCTCATTGGCAGAGGAGCTTTTAGATAAAGGTGCACGAGCTATTTTAACGGCAGTGTACCAGGGCAGCACACCAGCATGAGTATTTTAGTTACTCGCCCCAACCCAGCAGGGAAGGCATTAACCCAGCGTTTAATTGATGCGGGGAAAACAGCCTTTCAAGCACCTTTAATAGAGATCACCGCAGGTCGTGAACTCTCTTTATTAGATGCTAAACTAAAAGGATTAAGGGCGGGTGATTGTGTGTTTTTACTTTCCAAAAATGCGGTGTCATACGCAAACTGGCAGCTAAATCAATTACAACAATCATGGCCAGATACGCTATCCTATTATGGTATAGGTCAAAGCACAGCGAAAGATTTCCAATATTTAAGCAGTCTTCCAATTTGCTACCCTGAGCAAGGAGAAACCAGTGAAGATCTTCTTGATCTTCCTGCGCTTAATCAGGTGAAAAACAAACAAATATTACTGCTTAGAGGTAACGGGGGTCGTGACTTACTCGCAACAACATTAAGTCAACGAGGCGCAATCGTTGATGAATGCGAATGTTACCAACGCCTATTTATTCATTATTCCCCTGAGGACTTTGCGCTTCAATGGGAAAAAGCACAGGTTGATACGCTTGTTGTCACTAGCGGTGAAATGTTACAACAACTCTTTGATCTGGTCGCTGAATCTAAAAAAGCATGGCTGTTAAACTGCCATTTACTGGTAGTCAGTGAACGATTAGCAACAATAGCAAAAACATTAGGGTGGGAAACTGTCACCGTTGCTGAAAGTGCCAATAATGATGCTTTATTTCATGCATTAATATAGAACCTAAATGAGACGCCGATATGACGGAACAGAAAAATACAAATGATAATGACTTGCCAAAAGATGCAGCTAAAGCTGATGAGAATGTCCGCTATCAGGAAGTCAAACCTGTTAATAACAAGCGCTCAGGCCTAATTGGAAGTGCTGTTGCTATCCTTGTTATTTTGGCAATCGGTGGTAGCCTTTACTATTACACCAATCAACAAGCATCAACGTTGAGTGCAGAAAATCAATCACTCAAATCTGAGCTAGCCCAATTACAACAACGCCAAAATACATATCAACAACGCTTTGACAATATTGATAGCATGTTTAATTCACAAAAACAGACTATCGATAAGTTACAAAGCGAGCGCCAAACAACAGAGCGCCAAATTCAAGATCTACAAACACGCTTTGCCGCTATTTCCAGTGCAGATGTCAAAAGTTGGCTATTAGCACAAGCCGATTTTATGGTGAAAATGGCCGGTCGTAAGTTATGGAATGATCAAGATGTTGTGACCGCAGTCAGTCTATTAAAAGGTGCCGATAGTAGCTTAGCAGAAATGAACGATCCGAGTTTACTTGAGATCCGTCGTGCTATTAATGAAGATATCAGCAATTTAGCCGCACTCACTAAAATTGATAATGATGGCATCATCTTACAATTAAACCAGTTAGCGAATCAGATTGATAATCTCCGTTTAGCTGGTTTTGAGCGTAATGGCTCACCAATGGATAAGAACGATGAAACTATTTCAGGTTCACTTTCTGATTGGAAACAGAATCTAAGCAAAAGCTGGAAAAGCTTTATGGATGATTTTATTACCATTCGTCGTCGTGATACTGCTGCCGTTCCTTTATTAGCACCGAATCAAGATGTCTATTTACGTGAAAATATCCGTTCGCGTTTATTAATTGCTTCTCAAGCAGTGCCTCGTCACCAAACTGAAATTTATCAGCAATCACTGGAAGCGGTATCCACTTGGGTACGAGCTTACTTTGATACCTCTGATCCAAGTACAACCGCATTTTTAGATACAGTATCTGAATTAGAGAAACAGCCTATTACGCTTGCAATGCCATCAGAATTGAAAAGCCCAACATTGCTAGAAAAACGTGTAGAAAAACAAATCCGCAATTTGCTGGCAAAAAATGAGTATGCAGAGCCACAAGTTGCTGAAGCACAAGCTGTAGAAGCCCAAGATGCCCAAGCCGTAGAAGCTGAACATAATGCATCAGAAAGCGTACAAGATGCTGCAGCTGATAGCACAACTGTTGATGCACCAGTAACACGACAAGGAGAATAAGCTTATGTTAAAAATACTGCTCCTTTTTGTGGTGCTTATTGCAGGCATCATTTTTGGTCCACTATTGGCAGGTCATCAAGGTTATGTGCTTATACAAACTGATGATTGGGATATTGAAACCAGTGTGACTAGCCTTGTCATTATGTTTGTTTTACTACAATTAGCATTGTTGCTGATTGGTTGGAGTTATCGCCGCTTTATTGGTACAGGCTCAAAAGCATATAGTTGGTTTTCTTTCCGTAAACGTAATCGTGCACGCAAACAAACCAGTATGGCATTAATGAAATTAGCGGAAGGTGATTTTAAAGAAGTTGAAAAACTAATGAGCCGTAATGCAGATTATGCAGAACAGCCTGTTGTAAACTACCTATTAGCCGCTGAAGCCGCACAACAACGAGGTGATGAATTCCGAGTTCAACAACACCTTGAACGCGCAGCCGAGCTTGCCGATACAAATCAGCTTCCTGTTGATATCACACGAGTGCGTATTTTATTAGCACAAAACGAAAATCATGCCGCGCGTACTGGGGTTGATGAGTTATTAAATCAAGCGCCACGCCATCCAGAAGTATTACGCCTTGCAGAAGCTGCTTATACACGAACAGGCGCTTGGCAAGCATTGCTTGATATCATTCCTTCCATGCAAAAAATTGCATTACATACGGATGATGAACTCGCGCAACTACGCCAAAAAGCCTATATCGGTATTATGGGGCAAAAGATGTCCGAAAGTGGCTGTGATGGACTGAAAAATTGGTGGAAAGCACAGCCGCGTAAAGTCCATCACGATAATGCCTTGCGCGTCGTTTTGGCTGAACACCTTATTGAGTGTAACGATCCTGATACTGCTCAAACGATCATCTTAGACGGTGTTAAACGCCAGTATGATGAACGCTTGATCTTACTACTCCCTCGTTTAAAAAATACAGATGCCAACGTTATTTTGAAAGTACTCAATTCATTAATTAAACAACATGGACCAACGCCATTACTCAATAGCACATTAGGTCAGATTGCAATGCAACAAGGACAATGGACCCAAGCTGAAGAGGCTTTTCGTAATGCGTTAAAACAGCGTCCTGATGTTCATGACTTTGCGTGGCTTGCTGATGCATTAGATAAACAGAAAAAATCGGAAGAGTCGGCGAAAGTGCGTAAAGATGCTTTATTAATGACACTGAAAAAGGATTCTGTCATTTTTGAAGAGCCGAAAAAAAGTAAATAAGCTTATTCGATAAGAACGTGATCATAAATCGTTTAATCACCTGATCTAAAAACCCTCTTTATTAATTATTGAGGGTTTTTTTATGTGATTTAAAAGACACTTTGAAATAACAACACCACTTCTACACATAAAGTCAAAAACACATACACCCAAGCAATACGATAAAAACGAGTGGGTATTCCCTTCTCATTTTCTTGCTTAAATGACTGGTAATTTTTTCTCGCTTGATAAAACACGACAATATAAATCAGTGCGATCCCCTGACAAAGAAAAGCCACATATTTAGCCCATGATTTGCCACCAATAATGAGCATGATAAGAGGGATCAAAAAGAACAATAATGGGCCAAACTTCTCTATAAGAAAGAGTTTTTCTTGTGCAAGATATGCTTTTTGTTTATTTATCATATTGATGCTATCTCCAATCTACCCTTGCGCTGGATAATAGCGTGATAATGCGGTGAATACAAAATGGATATGAGATTGATATATAAAAAAACGCCTGTATAAAACTATACAGGCGCATAAATATACAATCAGGTCTACAGACGGATGGTGCCTCACTCAACGTTTCGTCCTGTTGATGATGAATGATGTTCATCGTTAACGTGGACGTAGGCACCGAATAATCGGCTCTGCATCATTCCTAGGTTTATGAAGCCATATGCTGTCATAAGGAGTGGAATGAGCATCTACAATATACATATTGCATTTAGCGTGCCAATTTTTCATTTTTTATTAAAAATACCCTCTATCTCTAAAAAGCATAAGATAACTTATTGAATGTTGGTTTTCCTTTCTGGCTTTACTCATTTCCAATGATAAAGAAGCTATGGTTTGTGCTTTCACCATGCTATTGCTAAATAGAAAAGAAAATATAGGGTCTGATATACGTCTCTTTTTCACGACAAGAAGAACATACCAATTATTTAATTATTTAAAATCAATGCATTATATGTCTCCTATTGGAGACATCAAAAATAGCGAGTGTTGGCATTTGCCGACAGATAAAATAAAAGAGTTATATTTCATATAATTACCATCAATTATTTTACGTATTTAACTCATCTTTTTATGAAGATTAAAATTCGGCAATAAATTAAATTATTAATAACCCTTAAGTGACGAAGAGGGTATTTTCGTTAAAAGAATCATTTTGGTTTTCTTACCTAGAACACATAACAAGAAATAAAAAGCATGGGTAAGAGTAATGACTTGTAGAAATAGAAATAGAAATAGAAATAGAAATAGAAATAGAAATAGAAATAGAAATAGAAATAGAAATAGAAATAGAAATAGAAATAGAAATAGAAAT
>NZ_NBVR01000044.1:0-35050 GCF_002607735.1 Proteus alimentorum | reverse complement strand
AATAGAAATAGAAATAGAAATAGAAATAGAAATAGAAATAGAAATAGAAATAGAAATAGAAATAGAAATAGAAATAGAAATAGAAATGGTATCGCGGTTTTTAAAAAGGTAAATCGTAGATACGAAAAAGCCTCGATATAATCGAGGCTTTTTCTTATTGGTCGGCGAGAGAGGATTCGAACCTCCGACCCACTGGTCCCAAACCAGTTGCGCTACCAGGCTGCGCTACTCGCCGTCTGTATCACTGCTCTTATCTTGTTTATTGGTGCGAAGGGGGGGACTTGAACCCCCACGTCCGTTAGAACACTAACACCTGAAGCTAGCGCGTCTACCAATTCCGCCACCCTCGCATAAACAATAACTAAGATAAGATGGGGTGGCTAATGGGACTCGAACCCACGACAACTGGAATCACAATCCAGGGCTCTACCAACTGAGCTATAGCCACCATAACAGCTATCTTATTACTTCTTACAACAACATTCTTCACCGTAACTCTTAGCACGCTTTAATGGCGCGCCCGACAGGATTCGAACCTGAGACCTCTGCCTCCGGAGGGCAGCGCTCTATCCAGCTGAGCTACGGGCGCTTCACGCCGTTGCGGGAGAGGATAGTACGGATTTACGCTCTGTCTGTCTAGTGCTTTTTGAAAAAAAAAGTTTGTTTGACGATAGTTTGTGCATTTCGTCGATAAATGGAGCGTTTTTACACGCTAAACGCCCCGTTAGTATAATAATTAAACAACCAAGATGCTAGATAAAAGCATGAATAAAGCCTTTAATCAGCCACACCTAACAAAAAAGACGCTATTACTATTACAATTTATTGGAATAGTAATACCCAACGAATTTTAACAACTTAAATTGACGCTTAATTCGGCTTGGTTGTGATAACAAACGATATAACCATTCTAATCCAAGATTCTGCCATGCTTTCGGTGCTCTTTTAACATGGCCGGTAAATACGTCGTAAGTTCCGCCAACGCCCATGTATAAAGCATCAGGATAAATTTCACGACATGCACGAATAAATAACTCTTGCTTAGGTGATCCCATGGCAATAGTCACTATCTTCGCACCAGAGGCCTTTATACGCTCAAATAACGCCTCTCTATCTTGTGGAGTGAAGTAACCGTTCTGACTACCCACAATATTTACGTTCCACTGTGCTTTAAGTTTATCTTCAGTTTGAGAAAGAATTTCGGGTTTGCCACCGACAAGAAAGACTGGTGTTCCCTCTTTACCTGCCCTTTCCATTAACGCTTCCCATAAATCCGCACCTGCAATACGAGAAACATTTGCATCAGGATATTTGCGACGAATACCTCGCACGACACTGATACCGTCTGCATAAAGATAATCAGCTTCATTGAGTAACTCATTAAGTGCTGAGTCTGTTTCTGCTGTGAGAATTTTTTCTGCGTTGATGGCAATCAACGAGCCACTTTTTATTTGTGCTCCTTCATAGAGATAATCCAGAAAATGAGCCATATCGCGAAATCCCCAGATATTATGTCCGCGGATTGAATACTTCGGAATTGAATTGGATCCCATTACTTTTCCTTTTTCTCTAAACAACGAGGTTCACTTTGTATTTGACGAGTAACATAATTACGCACTAATCCCGCGCTTTCAAATAACCAATAAAGCAGTTTGGCGACCACTAAACATAAACCAAAAATTAAACAGAAAAACACAACGCGAGAAACGAATGAATCAACACCTTCCCGTGCTAAAACAATCATATTAAAAATAGCCCCGAAGCAGAAAGCTTGCAAAATAGCCGATTTATAACGATTGCTTTCATTGAGCCCTTGCTGATATAGCCAATCAAACCACTTAATAATCAGTCCGACAACAATGGCGCCTAATGGGATAAAGGCAATGCCTCCCATAACAACTAATGAGCCAATTAAGGTCGGTGAAATGGCAAGACCCGCATGGTAATTAAGCACTTCCCATGTAAAGTAATTTGCGGAATTCAGCACAACATCAGGGCGCTCTGGCCATACCCAAGAAGGAATAAAAACATAAAAATCACGAATTATCGGTGCCAGTCCTTGAAACTCAATCTTGTCATAATTATTAAGTAACAAAGCGAGGTTTTCCCAAGGAGAGAACGTATCGCGAGTAAGGTACAAGAAAGTATAAAATGCCTCGGCCCCACTCACATCAAGACCGTAGCGTTTTAATGCCAACCAGAACATACCAACGACACTCATCACCCCTGCCGCAACCAGCATCCACAAGGTTATCCAGCCACGAACAATACCGATAAATAAAAAGAGTGCGAAAGCAATGATAATATTAGCGCGGGTTCCACCCACGATAATGTAAGTTAAGATCCCGAAACCCACCGTTGCACAAAGGAAGAAAATCCAGCGTTGTTGGGTAGGTTTTAAGAAATAGACCACCAGCATTGCGGGAATAAAGAAATAGAAAAAGCGCTTAAGCGCGACACCAGACACTTGGCTTGAAAAAATTTGGCTATACGTTTTGAGCTTAAAGAGTAAAAAGCCATTTTGAAGAAAGAAAATACCCACGGTGACAAATGCGATTAATGCCAATAGGATCCATGTGAGATTAGTTTCTACCCTATTCATGGTAAATAACGGCCTAGAAGGGCCGCTAACCGGTTTTCTCAGCCTTACCTTATAAGTGACATAATAAATCGCATAGAAGCTGGTAGAGGCTAGTAGCGCGTATAATAATGAATCAACAGGTACAACGGCGACATCAAATTGGAATACCAACATACACGTTAGTGGAAAACCAAAATAAAAGGTCAGCAGATAGAGCATTGAGAAAAAAACATTAAAATTAAAGCGAACTCGACGAAACTCTTGATAAGTCAGCAATAAAATAAAGCTCAAAGAGATAAAATAAACAAGTGCTAAGCCACCTAGTTCCGCCAATGTCATTGCGGCTCTCCTGTACTCATCTCAATTAACTCTTTCCAGCCGTCCGTAAAATTAGGCGCAAAAAAGGCAATATTTTGGCGATCAAGCATCAGTAATTGACGTTTAGCCTCTTCAATCAGCGCAACATCTAATTTGTCTCCTGAGAAAAAAACAGGCACATTTTGCTCAGTTAAATCCTGCCAAAATGGGTTTTGACGACTAATAACAAAAGGGATCGCAAATTGGATAAGCAGACAAAGCGTGCCGATACCTTGTTGACGATGAAAAATAAAATAGCCTAAATCGCATGTTTTTAATAACGCAAGATAATCATCAAATGCCAATTTATCACGTAATATTTCAACCTGATTATAGGGAAGCAACTGGCGAGCAGCTTGGGCGACTTCATCAATATAAACGTGATTATTTTCAGGATATCCCATTGGAATAATCACTTTTGCACGAGTTCCATATTGCTCTGCAATTGCCTGTAAAGCTTCAATATGACGATTCGATCTATCCCCTGAATTACCCACAATAATGGTGAGTTGTTTTTCATCAATAGGCGTTTTTTCTGTCACCGTCAGCGCAGGATCCATTCTTGTTGGGAAATAGAGCAAACTGGCTGGAATATTAACGTTAAATTGTGCGAAGTAATTCAGATCACCTCGTGTACCAAATACTCGCCCTACACGCTTTTGAGCGAGTTTACGAAGAAGATAAAAGAGTCTAAATTTTAGCTGTTTAGCATCCTGATATAAATCAGCTCCCCAAATATGCCACCAAAATTGATGACGTTTAATCTTGCCAGTCAATAATGCCAACCAAATAGGCGCATTAAATTGACCTAAAAAAAGGAATCGTTGGTGAGTATCGGCTTTTGCCAATGTGACCACTCTCTGCGCGACCTGCTTTTTATCAGCTAAACACTCAATATCTAAAGCTGGATAGCTTTCTTGCAGTGAAGTATTTTTACTGGCAACGATAAAACGAGGTTTATACGTTAACCCCGCCTCAGTCACGAGGTGGTCGTTAAAAAACCGTAACATTGTGTTGTTATGATGCACAATGTCTGAACCTAGTACGTAAATCAAAGTTGTCATTTGCGCCTGCAATAAATCACGAAAACAGAACTACAGAGAAGGAAGTAAATAATATACGTTGCCATATAGGCTTGAGCTGCACCCAGTGCGCCATGCTCAGGAATAAGCCAACGCGAAAATAGCGTTAATAAGGCAAACTGGCTTACTTCTGTAAGGATATAAAAACGTAGTGCCGCTTTTGCAATGACAAGATAGCCAAAGACATAAGCGCCTACTTTTAAAACATCACCGACAAGTTGCCATGCAAATAAATCACGCATAGCGACAAATTTATCTGAAAACAGTAACCAAATCGCAAAATCACGTAATAACCACACCATAAAACTCGCAGCAGCTACCGCAGGTAATACAAACTTCAGTGACTTAACGATCTCTTTAGTGATATCACTCTTTTGTGTTAATCGAGATAGGGTTGGCAGTAAATAAACAGAGAAAGATGCCGTAATAAATTGCAAATAAGCATCTGAAATACTGGTCACCCCTTGCCAAATTCCCACGTCTTCCCAGCTATATTGCTCAGCAAGTAAGTTACGCATCATGATATAAGCAACAGGGAGCGTAATAGAGGTCAAAATAGCCATAATAGTAAATTTAGCAAGATGGCTGGCAATCGCTTTATCCCAGTGGGGTTTCAGCTCACTCAACGCGAAGCGTTTACGCTTTACTACTAAAAATGTAGCAGGAAATAAAATAAGTGCAGGCACTAATGCGAGTCCAATTAATGCACCGTGATAGCCCGCCAATAAATAGCATAAATAATAAGCAACCACACCAATAATGCTACCCGCAATCACAGATAAAGCATTACCTGCCGCATCACGATAACCTTTTAATATGGCAAGAAAATAGTTGCTATATGCTATCCCCATTTGAATAAAAGCAACGGCTCTTACAATATCCTGATATTGATGATAATCATCACCAAATAACACTTGGCTAATGGGGGCAGAAAAAAGAAGAAATAAAATAGCTAATACTGTGGAAAACAGCAAAATCATGGATGATGAAGTACCCAACACTTTTTTCCGTTGAATATCATCATCTTGATATTGTGCGATTAATTTCGTCACACCATTAAAAATACCCGCACCAGACAAGACGCCTAGTACGGTGATTAATTGACGAAAGTTACCCGCTAATCCAACCCCTGTCGGGCCAAAAGAGACAGCCAGTAACTTAACGACAAGCAGACCCGCCCCGATTTTTATCAGGGTTGATCCGGCTGTCCAAATTGATGCTTTGGCTAATGACATAATTAAGCAAAAAAGTCGCGAATATGACCAATAACAGTCTGCTGTTCTTCTTCTGTCATGTTGTAGAACATAGGTAAACGCACTAAACGTTCACTTTCTTGCGTTGTGAAAATATCTTCACCGTCAAAGCGACCAAACTTCATACCGGCTGGGCTGGTATGTAATGACACATAGTGGAATACCGTTAAGACACCATGCTCTTTCATATAATCATTAAACGCGGTACGTTGCTCGATATCGTTCAATTTGATATAGAACATATGCGCATTATGTTCTAACCCTTCAGGAACGATAGGAAGCGCCAATAAGCCTTTTTCCGCTAATGGTGTCAATGCATCATAGTAAATCTGCCAAAATGCTAAACGACGCTCATTAATTTTTTCAGCTTCTTCAAGTTGAGCCCATAAGTAAGCGGCTTGTAAGTCTGACATTAAGTAGCTAGAACCAATATCACGCCAAGTATATTTATCTACCTGACCACGGAAAAATTGGCTGCGGTTAGTCCCTTTTTCACGAATAACTTCTGCGCGATTGATTAAATCAGGATCGTTAATTAACGTTGCACCACCCTCACCACCGGATGAGTAGTTTTTAGTTTCATGGAAGCTATAACAACCAATATGACCAATCGTGCCAAGCGCTTTGCCCTTGTAAGTTGACATGACACCTTGTGCGGCATCTTCAATCACGAATAGATTATGTCTTTTCGCAATCGCCATAATGGTGTCCATTTCACACGCAACGCCTGCGTAATGAACAGGCACTATCGCGCGCGTTTTATTTGTGATTGCAGCTTCAATTTTTGTTTCATCAATATTCATAGTATCTGGACGAATATCAACGAAAACAATCGTTGCGCCACGTAATACAAACGCATTAGAGGTCGAAACAAAGGTAAAACTTGGCATAATGACTTCATCGCCAGGCTTGATATCTAATAAGATAGCAGCCATTTCAAGCGATGCTGTACACGAAGGTGTTAACAGCGTTTTATGACAATGAAATTGTTCTTCTAACCACTTTTCACATTTCTTTGTGAAATTGCCATCACCACAGAGCTTGCCACTTTCCATAGCTTGTTTCATATATTCTAATTCTGTGCCGACAACCGGTGGTTTATTAAACGGAATCATATTATCCCCTGTATAACCAATAAGTGGTGCTTTCTATTAAGCCCCCACTGTGTGTGTATAAACGCGAAGCTGCAATATTGCTGATCTGTGTTGCAACATATAAGGTTGAAATACCTTGTTGTTGGCACCAAAACTTCGCGGCCGACATCAGTTGTTTACCAATGCCTTGTCCTATTCTGTTGGGCATTACTGCGAGTAATCCCACTCTTGCTTCACTTTCAGATAGATGGCGTAAAGTGACAAAACCACTGACATTGTTTTCTGCATCATAAGTCAGTAAGCAGATATCATCGAACGTACCTAACACCGCCTTTTTAACCCATAATGCATAAAAACGACTGCTATCACCTTCTTGATACCAAGGTGTTCTAAAACGACTTTGTACAAAAGCTTCCGAGGCCGTTGCCATCAATAAATCGATATCATCTTCATTGGCTTTTCTAACACAATATTCGGTCGCTTTCTTACAAGCATTTTCTGTGCCAATTGATAGTTTAAAATCAATTTCACCTTCCGCAAATTGAAAACCTAATTGGCTGAGTTTATCGATGAGAGAAAGCTCATGAGATGCGACTTTAGCTTGAACCACAGCAAAAGCGTCAAGTTGGTCGTCTGTTAACGCGGGCGCTTGTGTGTCAAACTCAAGGCGCCCTGTTTTGAGGGAGAAATACTCGCTTTCCCACTCAAGATAATTAATATTGGCGAGGACGGACATGTAATAAATCCAATAGATAGCGACCATAACCTGTTTTAGACAGTGATTTTGCGCTTTCTCTTACTTGGTCATCACTGAGCCAACCATTACGCCAAGCAATCTCTTCAAGACATGCCACTTTAAATCCTTGGCGCTTTTCAACGGTTTGAACAAAGGTACTGGCTTCAATTAAACTATCGTGAGTGCCTGTATCTAACCACGCAAAACCACGCCCCAGTAGTTCAACGTTAAGCTCGCCACATTCAAGATACATCTGGTTAATCGACGTAATTTCTAATTCACCACGAATCGAAGGTTTGACGCGTTTGGCAAAATCAACCACTCGGTTATCGTAAAAATAAAGTCCTGTCACTGCCCAATTAGATTTAGGTTGTTCTGGTTTTTCTTCAATTGATAACACTTTAAAATCATCGTCAAATTCAACAACACCAAATCGTTCAGGATCCATCACTTGATAACCAAAAACTGTTGCACCACGTTTACGTTGTGCAACTTGTTTTAGTTTTGGACTAAACCCTTGACCAAAATAGATATTATCACCTAAAACCAAACAGCAATGATCATCACCAATAAATTCCTCACCTAAAATAAAGGCTTGAGCTAAGCCATCAGGAGATGGCTGAATTTTATATTGAAGATGAACACCAAATGCAGAACCATCACCCAATAAGCGCTGAAAAGAGGTCATGTCATCTGGTGTTGTGATGATCAAAATATCTCGAATACCAGCAAGCATCAGAACTGAAAGCGGATAATAGATCATGGGCTTATCATAGATAGGCAATAACTGCTTCGATACCCCTTTGGTTATCGGATGCAGTCGTGTACCAGAGCCACCCGCTAAAATAATACCTTTCATTATTTATCCTTTTTTACTTAATCAGTTCCCAAGCCCTAGACGTTCACCTGCATAAGAGCCATCTAACACACGTTTCCACCAAGTTTCGTTATTTAAATACCACAAAACCGTTTTACGAATGCCAGATTCAAATGTCTCTTCTGGTTTCCAGCCTAATTCAGCTTCAATTTTCGCCGCATCAATCGCATAGCGCAGGTCATGGCCTGGTCTGTCTTTCACATAAGTGATGAGATCGACATACTGAGCAACACCTTCCGGTTTTGCTGGATACAACTCTTCTAATAGCGCACAAATCGTTTTAACGACATCAATATTGCGACGCTCATTGTGTCCACCAATATTGTAAGTTTTACCCGGTGTTGCTGTTGTTGCGACTAAGTAGAGGGCTCGAGCATGATCTTCAACATAGAGCCAATCACGGATCTGTTCACCTTTCCCATAAACAGGTAATGGTTTTCCTGAAATCGCATTTAAGATAATTAATGGGATTAATTTTTCAGGGAAATGGTAAGGACCATAATTATTCGAACAGTTCGTGATCACAGTTGGTAAACCGTAAGTGCGCAACCAAGCTCGAACTAAATGGTCGCTTGACGCTTTAGAAGCAGAATATGGGCTACTTGGTGCATAAGGTGTAGTTTCAGTAAAGAAATCATCTGTACCTTCTAAATCGCCATACACTTCATCGGTTGAGATATGGTGGAAACGAAATGCAATTTTCTTCTCTTCAGGTAAAACCTGCCAAAAGTGGCGAGCCGCTTCCAATAAAGTGTAAGTACCCACAATGTTGGTTTCAATAAACGCAGCAGGACCATCAATCGAACGGTCAACATGGCTTTCTGCCGCTAAGTGCATAACAACATCTGGCTGATATTGAGCAAATAAGCGATCAAGTTCAGCGCTATCACAGATATCAACTTGCTCAAAGGCATAGCGTTCACTGTCAGCTACAGTTGCTAATGACTCTAAATTACCGGCATAAGTCAGTTTATCCACCACAACAACGCTGTCATTGGTGTTTTCAATAATATGTCGAACAACAGCAGAGCCGATAAAACCGGCTCCACCTGTCACTAGAATGCGTTTCAACGCCATACTCCTTTAGTATCTACAATCCATTTTTGAGTGACTTTACTACCAGGGATCGCTTTAAATTGTTGGTGATCAACTAACATTAAGACAATATCAGCGTCTTTCAATGCTTGCTCTGTTGATACTAACTCTGTGATCCCTTTCAGTTTTGTTGGTAGCTCATGAATATTTGGCTCAACTGCTAATGTCGTACCACTGTGCCAATCCGCGACTTGTTTAGTGATATTCATCGCTGGGCTTTCACGTAAGTCATCAATATTAGGTTTAAAGGCTAAACCAAAGCAGGCAATCTTAATTTCGTTTGCACGTTTACCTGTTTCAGTAAGGCAATCAGCAACAGCGGCTTTAACTTGATCGATAACCCACACAGGTTTGCCATCATTGACCAAACGCGCAGTGTGAATTAAACGGGATTGTTTTGGATTTTGTGACACGATAAACCAAGGGTCAACAGCGATACAGTGCCCGCCAACGCCAGGACCCGGTTGTAAAATATTGACGCGAGGATGGCGGTTCGCCAAGCTAATTAGCTCCCACACATTGATATCTTGGTCAGCGCAGATCAGGGATAATTCATTTGCAAATGCAATATTAACATCGCGGAAGCTATTCTCAGTCAGCTTACACATTTCCGCGGTACGTGCATTAGTGATAACACATTCACCTTCAAGGAAAATCTTGTATAACTCGCTTGCACGCTCTGATGATTTACGGTTCATCCCCCCCACAACACGGTCATTGCGGATAAGTTCAATCATCACTTGTCCCGGTAATACACGCTCAGGGCAGTAAGCAACATCGATATCAGCGTCTTCACCTTGTTGATGAGGGAATGTTAAGTCTGGGCGAGCTTCGGCTAACCATTCTGCCATTTTTTCAGTAGAGCCAACGGGTGAGGTTGATTCTAAAATAATAAGATCACCTTTTTTCAGTACAGGTGCGATAGAGCGTGCTGCTGCTTCAACATAAGCCAAATCAGGCTCATGCTCACCTTTAAAAGGTGTAGGTACAGCAATAAGGTAAGCATCTGCTGGCTGTGGCTTGGTATAGGCTTTTAAATGACCTTCTTCAACCGCTTGTTTAACGACTTTATCAAGATCAGGCTCAACAATGTGAATTTGACCTTTATTAATCGTATCAACTGCATGCTGATTAACATCAACACCGATGACGCTTTTTTTACGAGAGGCAAAAGCTGCCGCTGTAGGTAAACCAATGTAGCCGAGGCCGATAACAGAAATAGTTTCAAAACTCATAATGTCACCTGATTTTTTTTCAATGCTTCAAGAATACGTTGGCAGGCATGACCATCACCATAAGGGTTTGTTGCCTTACTCATTTGGTGATACGCGTTTTCGTCTGTCAATAAAGAGGTTACTTCGCTAACAATACGTTTAGTATCTGTTCCCACTAAACGAACAGAGCCCGCTTCTACAGCTTCTGGGCGTTCTGTTGTGTCTCGCATTACAAGAACGGGCTTACCTAATGAAGGGGCTTCTTCTTGAATACCACCGGAGTCAGTCAAAATAAGGTAAGCATGGTTCATTAAATAAACGAATGGGAGATAATCTTGTGGCTGTATTAGCTTAATATTATCAATACCATGAAGAATGCGTTGAACAGGTTCACTCACATTAGGGTTTAAGTGAACAGGATAGACAACTTCTACATCTGGGTGTGCTAATGCAATTTCAGCTAAAGCTTGGCAGATACGTTCAAAACCACCACCAAAGCTTTCTCGACGATGTCCTGTTACCAAGATCATTTTCTTGTCAGGCTGAATAAATGGATAGTTTACAGCAAGCTCATTTAAGAGTGTTTGATTGCCCATCACTCTTTCACTTACCCAAAACAACGCATCAATTACCGTATTTCCCGTGACAAAAATATTTTTATCTGCAACCGCTTCTCGTACCAAATTTAATTTTGCAGTTTCTGTTGGTGCGAAATGATACATTGCAAGATGTCCTGCAATGGTGCGGTTTGCCTCTTCAGGCCAAGGGGAATAAAGATTGCCAGTACGTAATCCAGCTTCCACATGACCAACAGGAATTCGTTGATAAAATGCGGCTAAACTTGCTGCCATGGTCGTTGTTGTATCACCATGTACCAAAACAACATCAGGTTGAAATGACGCTAATACCGGTTTTAACCCTTCTAAAATACGACAGGTAATATCCGTTAAATCTTGTCCTGGTTTCATAATATTGAGATCGTAATCTGGTTTAATCTCAAAAAGATTTAATACCTGATCAAGCATTTCTCGATGTTGGGCCGTAACACATACCTTCGCTTCAAACGAATCATCATTTGCTAAAGCGTGCACTAAAGGTGCCATTTTTATCGCTTCAGGGCGTGTGCCAAAAACAGTCAACACTTTCACAGTGGCTCTCTTTTTTTCATTGTTATATCGCTTATTTTTGGGAAAGCAATATGCCCTTATTCTCAATACATCAGGTGTCGAAACACCTGATGCCTCGTAATTGTCATTGATGACAAAATTTAATTATTATTTTTTTAATGAACTGCGTCTTACTAATGCAACACCTGCACCCGCTAAAACACCAATAGCGCCCCAAAGTACCATCATAAAGGCTCGACGAGGACTATCACGTTTCACAGGATCTTCAGGGGTACGTAGAAAACGGTAAGTTTGGAAGTTATCTTGTAATTTTGCGCCCACAGCAAGGGTCGCTAACATTGCCGTATTTTGATCGTAATCACTATCAAAATCAGCACCTGTTGCGACTAAAGTTTCTAGCTGTGATTGCAACAGAGGAACACCTAACAAAAACAGTTTAGAATCCGGTAACTCATCAATCGCAATCGAGGTTTGTTTTTGAGAAATACCTTGTTTCTCAGCCACTTTAATTGATTGCTCTAATAAGTTAATTTGGCGTTGATACGCAGATTGAGCCGCCATTTCTTGACGTTTAACTAACGCTTTCATTGATTGAGTTCTAGTTGCCCAAGCGGTTATCACTTCATCATTAAGGTGGGTAGATGCTCTCTTATTAGCAAAAGCAATATACTCATTTAATAATTGGCTCGCTTCTTTTGATGTTTCCGCGATAAGTTTCAGTTGATCATTAACCAATTTTTTCTCATCAGCAGGCGTAAATTGAATATTATTAATTAACTCATCCAATAACGCGGCATTAGCCTGTTCATCACTCTCTTTGCGCTGTTTGAAATAATCCGTTTGCAACCAAAACTCACGACGAGTATCAAATGCCGCGATTTGAGTAATAAACTCTTGATAAGCTTCATCTGAAATAGTTAAAGCTGAGGTTTGTGCTGCTGGATTAATCTGTGTATCAAGATTGCGCAAGAACTGAGATTGCGAATAATAACTGCCTAAGTTATTAATCGTTGGTTTCTCTGTCATTGCGATTGCACTCCATTTCGGTTGCATCAAATAAGATGCGCCGAGTGCAATCACTGCAAAAAGCAGAGCGAACCCTATAATCCAACTTTTTCCTGACCAAAGTGCACAAAAAAGACCTCGAATATCGAGTTCATTATCTGGCTGATCACCCTGTCGGGAGGCGTTATTTTCCGAGTTCATCACGTTAAAAAACCTCTGCTTATATTAATGCTGTTGTGTTGCTCTACGTAAGCGACGCTTATGTCGTTTAATAAAACGAGCGACTCGCCACGCGCGTTTAATGCAATAACCATACATAACAAATGCAAGCAAGAATAATGCCAACATAAACCATTCTGGCACAAATGATAGGTTTTGACCGATAATACCAATCGCTGCTAATAATGCGGCTGACAGTGTAATCAGAATGAAAGCTTGGCGGGAAGTGAAACCTGCACGCATAATCAAATGGTGAATATGTTGACGGTCTGGAGAGAACGGGCTCATTCCTTTGCGTAAACGACGATACATAATTGCCACCATATCCATAAGAGGAATAGCAATTATCCATAATGCGGTTACCGCTTTAACAGGACGAGGCTGAGCTTGTGTTGATGCGACCAATAACCAAATAATGGTAAATCCAATCAATGTACTTCCCGCATCCCCCATAAAGACTTTGAATTTTTTACCGCAGACCCCTAAGTTTAAAAGGATATAAGGTAAAATTGCCGCGATAAATGAGAAGCACCAGAATGCGAGTGCTGAATTGCCACTTTGATATAATAAAATACCAAGCGCGCCAAAAGAGACACAAGAAAGACCACCTAATAACCCATCAATACCATCAACCATATTGAAGGCATTGATTGCTGCCCAAACAGCGAAAAGTGTAACAATATAGCCAAAAGGCCCTAAATGCATTTCCCAAGGACCAAAAGCATGACCCAGTGTGTCAAGTTTTAATCCCGCTCCCACCATCATCACGATCCCAACAAAAGCTTGGATTGTTGCTCTAATTTTGACACTAATATCGAAGCGATCATCTAACGCGCCGATAAAAACAAGAAGTCCCGCACATGCCAGATACAATTCCTTATGAGGAATATAGATATCTGAAATATAAAATGCGAAAACAATACCAAAATAGACTGATATTCCTCCAACTAGGGGGATCAATCCATGATGTTTTTTACGATAATTCGGTTTATCCACGAGTCCAATTTTCTTTGCAATTTTACGCGCCAAGAATAAAAATGCGAAAGAAAATAAGAACACATAAAAAACGCTTGTGCTCATTTTTAGTATATCCACAGTACTGTTCTCTATAATAAATATAGCTGGTTATTTTACGCTTCCATGTGTTTTTATTCTTTTTTCCAGCCTCACCACGACGAGTTTATTCAAAACTCACCACCCTTCACCAATTATAAGTTTTCCTTAACTATTTTTATTGATGCCATCGCTATTTTTATCAATTCTTAAAACATGCAATATATATACCAACATCCCGCTAAAATATTGCAATCTAAAATTAAATTACATCCATAAAAAACAAAAAACGCCACAATCGTTGTGGCGTTTTCATCATATCGTTATTCTCACAAAGTAAACGAGCTTAACAGCGTATAAATTGAGGTGATATTACTTATTCTATAACAGAGCACACTATTTTAATATTTTAATCCTATTCTCAGCTCAATCACTTTGTTAATACACTTTATGAACGCTTCATAAAGTCGAAGAATTCTTCATTTGTCTTAGTCATTGCTAACTTATTAATGAGGAATTCCATTGCGTCAATTTCACCCATTGGATGAATAATTTTACGCAGGATCCACATTTTTTGTAGCTCATCTTGAGACGTCAGTAGCTCTTCTTTACGTGTACCTGAACGATTGTAATCAATCGCAGGGAACACACGTTTTTCAGCAATTTTACGAGACAGGTGTAATTCCATATTACCTGTACCCTTAAATTCTTCGTAGATAACTTCGTCCATCTTAGAACCCGTATCGACTAATGCTGTTGCAATGATAGTCAAGCTACCACCTTCTTCAACATTACGAGCCGCACCGAAGAAACGTTTAGGACGATGTAATGCGTTTGCATCCACACCACCGGTTAACACTTTACCTGATGAAGGAACAACTGTGTTATAAGCACGCGCTAAACGTGTGATGGAGTCTAATAGGATGATAACGTCTTTTTTATGCTCAACTAAGCGCTTCGCTTTTTCAATCACCATTTCTGCTACTTGTACGTGGCGAGAAGCTGGCTCGTCAAAGGTTGAAGCAATAACTTCCCCTTTTACTAAGCGTTGCATTTCTGTCACTTCTTCTGGACGTTCATCAATCAGAAGTACCATTAATACGCAATCTGGGTAGTTATGAGCAATATTTGCCGCAATGTTTTGCAGCAACATGGTTTTACCCGCTTTTGGTGGAGCAACGATAAGACCACGTTGACCACGGCCAATTGGTGCCGCTAAGTCAAGAACACGCGCAGTTAAGTCTTCTGTTGAGCCATTACCACGTTCCATGCGTAAACGATTATTAGCATGTAAAGGTGTTAAGTTTTCAAAGAGGATTTTACTGCGGGCATTTTCTGGTTTATCAAAGTTAACTTCATTAACTTTTAGGAGGGCAAAATAACGTTCACCTTCTTTAGGAGGACGAATTTTCCCTGCGATGGTGTCACCAGTGCGAAGGTTAAAACGGCGAATTTGACTTGGAGAAACGTAGATATCATCGGGACCAGCAAGGTAGGAACTGTCTGCGGAACGTAGGAAGCCGAAGCCATCCTGCAATATTTCCAGCACACCGTCACCGAAAATATCTTCTCCACTTTTCGCGTGTTGCTTCAAGATAGAGAAAATAATGTCTTGCTTTCTCATTCGAGCCAGATTCTCTAGCCCCATATTTTCGCCAAGTGCTATCAGTTCTGATACCGGCGTATTTTTTAATTCGGTAAGATTCATAATGGTGGGTTCTTAATAACTCGGGGTAACTCTCGAACTATGAACGTGAATAGTATAACAGCAAATTGCTGTCAGTTTCGTCATGTGTAAAATTACAGATTATAACTTTCTAACATAAGAGTATAACTAAAATGATAATGTTAGAGAGTGTTAATACTATTAGACCAGTCTGCTTTATCCCAGAGAAGTGACATTCATTTTCGCGATGCATGAGTGTACTTTCAACTTATGGGTTAGGAACATACTTTGGAAAAATTTATATCCCTTGAATACTATAGATTATTCTAAGGCAACTTGACTGGTTAGATGAATTCAGATTACTTATATTAAATATCATATTAGATTAAATATCACATCATGTTATTCAATTCTATTACTTTGCACGCTTGATATTCAATATCTCAGACTTATTTAATCGTGTCTAATCATATTGACAAGTAGATCCGATATATTATGTAAGTAAGTGGCGCTAACTTATCATGCTTCGAAGCGGACGTCTAGCGGTCAATAACAGAAATAATGACAAGGTCTAAACGTCCTACTTTATTTTTGATATCTAAATCAAATTAGATATTTTCGTCTAAAAACTCTTTCAGTTGAGTTTTTGACAATGCACCTACTTTAGTCGCAGCAACTGCACCGTTTTTGAATAAAATCAGTGTAGGAATACCGCGAATGCCGTATTTTGGTGCTGTCAGCGGGTTTTGATCGATGTTTAGCTTCGCAACTGTTAATTTACCAGCGTATTCTGTTGCAACTTCATCTAGAATAGGAGCAATCATTTTACATGGGCCACACCATTCAGCCCAGAAATCAACGAGCACAGGGCCGGTTGCATTTAATACATCAGCATCGAATTTGCTGTCAGATAAGTGAAGGATTTTATCGCTCATTGTTCTACTCCAAAGAATAATATTGACCGTACCAGTGTAACATTAAATAACAAAAGTCTGTCTGCATTTCAGCGGATAAACTTTTGTAATGCAACCCATAACTGATATTCTATTACATTATGAGCAAAACATATTTGACAGAAAAGAAGTTTTCCGACTTCGCCTTGCATCCAAAAGT
This sequence comes from Proteus alimentorum, assembly GCF_002607735.1. Taxonomy (GTDB): domain Bacteria; phylum Pseudomonadota; class Gammaproteobacteria; order Enterobacterales; family Enterobacteriaceae; genus Proteus; species Proteus alimentorum. The sequence continues at coordinate 18,578 of NZ_NBVR01000044.1, read as the reverse complement.
GATAGAAGCCCTTGAGAAAAAAGGGTTCTCTAATTGTACACAAATTCAGGCATTGACGTTACCTATCACTGTGAAAGGTCAAGACATTGCCGGGCAAGCCCAAACAGGAACAGGCAAAACGTTGGCGTTTTTAACCTCAACGTTTCATTATCTTTTAACACACCCTGCTAAAGAAGGGCATGAAACCAATCAACCTCGTGCACTTATTATGGCGCCAACACGCGAATTAGCGGTGCAGATTTATTCTGATGCTAAAGAACTTGCGCAAAATACAGGGATTAAAATGGGTCTCGCCTACGGTGGCGATGGCTATGACGAACAACTCAAAGTATTAAGTAATGGTGTTGATATTGTTATTGGCACAACAGGTCGTTTAATTGATTACGTTAAGCAAGGTCATATTAACCTTAGCGCAATCCAAGTTGTGGTACTCGATGAAGCTGACAGAATGTACGATCTCGGCTTTATTAAAGATATTCGTTGGATTTTCCGTCGTATGCCAGTTGCGGCTGAGCGTATGAATATGCTGTTCTCTGCAACACTTTCTTACCGCGTAAGAGAACTGGCTTTTGAGCAGATGAATAATCCTGAGTATGTTGAAGTTGAACCTGAACAAAAAACAGGTTTTAGCATAAAAGAAGAACTCTTTTATCCTTCAAATGAAGAGAAAATGCGTCTTCTTCAAACATTAATTGAAGAAGAATGGCCTGATCGCTGTATCATTTTCGCCAATACAAAACATCGTTGTGACGATATTTGGGCACACCTTGCCGCTGATGGACACCGCGTTGGTTTATTAACTGGTGATGTTCCTCAGAAAAAACGTCTACGTATTTTAGATGATTTTACCCAAGGTAATATTGATATTCTGGTTGCCACCGACGTTGCCGCTAGAGGTCTTCATATTCCATCAGTAACTCACGTTTTTAACTATGATTTACCTGATGATTGTGAAGATTATGTTCACCGTATTGGTAGAACAGGACGCGCTGGAAACAGTGGTAACTCAATCAGCCTTGCATGTGAAGAATATGCACTGAATTTACCTGCAATTGAGACTTATATTCAACATGCTATTCCTGTGAGTAAATATAATAGTGATGCGTTATTAGCTGATCTTCCTGAGCCTAAACGCCGTCACCGTCCTCGCCAAGGTCAGCCTCGTCGCAATAATAATGCGACACCTCGCAGAGGAAATAATACTCAACGTAACAATCGTAATAAACGCCCGAGTCATCCATAAATTATGCTGAAATCCTCATCACTTTATGCTGCTATTGATTTAGGTTCTAACAGTTTTCATATGTTAGTCGTTCGAGAAATCGCGGGCTCTATACAAGTCCTTTCCCGCGTGAAACGTAAAGTTCGACTCGCTGCTGGCCTAAACAGTGAAAATGAATTGTCAGAGCAGGCAATGGAACGCGGTTGGCAATGTTTACGACTTTTTTCTGAATATCTACGTGATATTCCGACTGAACAAATCAGAGTCGTAGCAACAGCCACATTACGTATTGCTAAAAATGCAGATATTTTTGTCGCAAAAGCGTCTGAAATATTAGGCAATACTGTTCATGTCATTAGTGGTGAGGAAGAAGCACGCCTTATCTATCGTGGCGTTGCACATACCACTGGTGGTGCAGAGCAACGTTTAGTCGTCGATATTGGTGGTGGTAGCACAGAGCTGGTTACAGGTACTGGCGCTAAAACGACGCAATTAATGAGCTTAAGTATGGGCTGTGTAACTTGGTTAGAGCGCTATTTTACTGATCGCTCTTTAACTCAAGAAAATTTTGCTAAAGCACAAGACGCAGCCAAAGCGATACTCGCCCCAGTGGCGGATAAGTTAATTGAGCAAGGCTGGCAAGTGTGTGTGGGAGCCTCTGGTACTGTACAAGCGTTGCAAGAGATCATGATTGCTCAAGGTATGGATGAATTAATCACCTTACCTAAGCTTGAGCGCCTCAAACACAAAGCCATTGAATGTGGAAAATTGGAAGAGTTGGAAATTGAAGGGCTGACTTTTGAACGCGCTTTAGTGTTTCCGAGTGGACTTGCTATCTTAATCGCCATATTTGAAACACTGCATATCGACAATATGATCTTAGCCGGTGGTGCGTTACGAGAAGGCTTAGTTTATGGGATGCTGCATCTTCCTATTGAGCAAGACATCCGCCAACGTACTCTTCGTAATGTCCAGCGTCGGTTTCAGATTGATATTGAGCAAGCACACAGAGTTCAACAACTTGCAGAACACTTTTTTATCCAAGTCAGCAAAAGTTGGCAGTTAGATAATCGTTGCCGTGAGCTGCTTAATAGCGCCAGTGCATTACATGAAATTGGCCTAAGTGTCGATTTTCGCCAAGCACCTTCACATGCAAGCTATCTGATCTCTCATCTTGATTTACCGGGATACACACCTGCACAACGACGTTTATTGGCATCTTTGCTAAAAAACCAAACAGGGATCATCGATCTTGCCCCTCTTAATCATCAAAACGCCCTACCGATATCTCAAGCCAATCGACTGGTGCGTTTACTACGATTAGCCATCATTTTTGCTAGCCGTCGCCGTGATGATACGCTTCCTGCATTACGATTACGCACTGAAGATGAGAAACTCATTATTACACTGCCACATCAATGGCTTAATGAGCATCCATTACGTGCTGAAAATCTGCAAGAAGAGATCCAACTTCAGAGTTATGTCCATTGGACTTTAATGATTGAAGAACAAAATAGCTCTCGTATAAGTTAACTTTTTTACTTATACAAAAATAAAAACCCCTTGGATATCAACATGCCAAGGGGTTAATTTTATCTACCACTCTCTAGGTTATTCAGGCTTATGCCTTGCCAGCATAGCTCTTAATCCTGCAACACCTTTTTGCCCTTTCTCTTGTTTTTCCTCAGCACTTAATACTTTCTTTTTATTGGTATCCCAATTCAAATCATCTTGAGGTAATTCATAAAGAAAACGGCTTGGATCAGGTTTAATTAATTCACCGTATTGACGTCTTTCCTTACATAACGTAAACGTGAGTGTTTTTTGGGCACGAGTAATACCCACATAAGCAAGACGTCTTTCTTCTTCTACATTATCTTCATCAATACTGCTTTGGTGTGGCAATATGCCTTCTTCCATGCCCACTAAAAATACATGAGGAAACTCAAGACCTTTAGAGGCATGTAATGTCATCAACTGAACTTGATCTAATTCTTCTTCTGTTTCTCCGCGTTCCATCATATCGCGCAAGGTAAAACGGTTAACCACTTGAGAAAGCGTCATAGGCTCATGTAATTCATCACCTTCAAGCATTTCACTCATCCATAAAAATAGCTGATTAATATTTTTCATCCTCATTTCAGCCGCTTTTGCGCTACTTGAGGTTTCATATAACCAACTTTCATAATCCATTTCATGTAATAAATCACGTACAGCTAACAGTGGCTCTCGTTCTGATTTTTGTACTATACGCGACATCCATTGAGAGAATGCTTGTAATGAATTCAAGCCTCGACCTGTTAAGGTTTGGCTTAACCCCAAATCAAAACAGGCACTGTATAAACTTTTATCTCGAACTTTTGCCCACTCACCTAACTTTTGAATTGTCATAGGCCCGATTTCACGACGAGGCTTATTCACAATACGTAAAAATGCCGCATCATCATCAGGATTAGTAATGACGCGTAAATAGGCCAGAATATCTTTTATCTCTTCTCGTGAGAAAAAAGAGGTTTCACCTGAAATGCGATAAGGAATGCGATTTTGCATCAAGTATTTTTCAAAAATACGCGACTGGTGATTACCACGATAAAGGATCGCATAATCCTTATAATTAGTTTTATTAATAAAGTGATGTGCAATTAATTCGCCAGCGACACGTTCAGCTTCATGCTCTTCATTATTAGCCGTTAAAACTCGTAGTTCATCACCATAACCTAATTCTGAAAATAAGCGTTTTTCAAAAACATGGGGATTATTTTCAATCAAGATATTCGCTGATTTTAGAATACGCCCCGAAGAGCGATAGTTTTGCTCAAGCTTAATGACATTAAGTTGTGGAAAATCTTTTTGTAATAGCACTAAATTTTGAGGGCGGGCACCACGCCATGAATAAATGGATTGATCATCATCACCGACAACTGTAAAACGAGCCCTTTCACCCACCAACCATTTGACCAATTCATATTGGCTTGTATTAGTATCTTGATATTCATCCACCAGCAAATAGCGAATACGCCTTTGCCAACGCTCTCTCACTTCTTCATTTGTACGTAATAACATCGTTGGCCGACTAATTAAGTCATCAAAGTCGAGCACATTACAACTACGCAAATGTTGCTCATAACGTCGAAAACATTCGGCAAATGTATGATCTTGTTGTGATCTCGCCATTCCTATTGCTTGCTCTGGCGTGAGCATGTCATTTTTCCAGTTAGAGATTTGGCTCTTTAACTGGGAAAGCAAATCTTTATCTTCTTCTAATAAATCAGCCGTTAATTCTTTGAGTAATGCAGATTGGTCTTGATCATCAAATAATGAAAATTTAGCTTTAATACCTAGTGCTTTATATTCACGTTTAATAATTTCTAATCCCAATGTATGGAACGTTGAGATCATTAATCCTTTTGCTTCTTGGCGACCTAAGGTTTGAGCAACACGCTCTTTCATTTCACGCGCGGCTTTATTGGTAAACGTAACCGCAGCAATTTGCTTTGCTGGGTATTGGCATTGACGAATAAGATGTGCAATTTTATTGGTAATAACCCGTGTTTTACCTGATCCCGCACCTGCCAAGACCAAACAAGGGCCTGACACATATTCCACTGCTTTTTGCTGACCGGGATTTAATCGCATACTTTTTCCAAACTTCATTAACCAAGAACATAACGGGGGATAATTGTAGCAGAAAGTGCATAGAAAGATGGTTCGGTTTTTTGAACTTCATTTATCTAAGTAAAACGAAGTTTAACCTTGTTTAATAAAGTTTTACTATGTATGATATTAAAACAAATAAGGAGGTGTATTATGAGTATAAAAAGCGAATTAATAGCCACTAAAATTGATGTTGAACTCAAAGAGGCTTTTGTTGCAATAGCTCGAAATAAACACAGACCTGCCTCTCAAATTTTAAGAGATCTCATTCGAGTTTATGTGGAAAGTAATCAAACCCAACCAAATGAAAAAACATTAAAAACTTTTGCAAAAACAGATAAAGGTGATGATGTTTTTTATGCCAAAGATGCCAATGATTTATTCAAAAAATTGGATATCTAAATGCGAAAAGTTAGCTATTCAGGGCAATTCAAAAAAGATTTAAAACTCGCAGAAAAACGTGGGAAAGATATCAATAAGCTAAAAGATATTATGCTGCTATTAATGCAAGGAGGACGACTACCAATTCAATTGAAAGACCATCCATTAACTGGAAATTGGAAACCTCGTCGAGATCTTCATATTGAACCTGATTGGCTACTTATTTATAAAATAGAAGATAATACCGTTCATTTTGAAAGAACTGGTTCGCACTCTGATTTATTTAAATAAAAGATCGCATACCTAACTAATAGCTTATGCGGTCTTTATTATTTTTAAATACATCTAGCGCTTATTTTTCTAAGCTATTTGCGAGAGAAGAAGGCGGCAAAGGAGGTTATCCCAAGGAGCATACATTAGTATGTGACTTGGGTAACCGAGTGTAGCCAACGCACTTATCGCGTAAAAAGCGACGAAAAATCGGAAAATTAGTTGCCTACAGCAATCTTCTTCATATCCGTCATATAACCACGTAACGTTTTACCTACGGCTTCAATTGGGTGCTGACGAATCGCTTCATTGATATCACGTAATTGCGCATTATCGGTTCCATTATCTTGAACTTTCTTCGCTAAATCGCCAGGTTGCAATGTTGTCATAAACTCTTTCAGCATAGGAACAACCGCGAATGAGAACAGATAGTTACCATATTCTGCAGTATCAGAGATAACCACATTCATTTCATATAAACGCTTACGAGCGATGGTATTTGCGATTAATGGCAACTCATGCAGTGATTCATAATAAGCAGACTCTGCAAAGATCCCCGCTTCAATCATGGTATCAAAAGCTAATTCAACACCCGCTTTAACCATTGCAACCATTAATACACCGTGATCAAAGTACTCTTGCTCACTGATTTTACCCTCATATTCAGGGTAATTTTCAAATGCACTTGCGCCAGTCTCTTCACGCCATGTCAGCAAGTTTTTATCATCATTTGCCCAATCTGCCATCATAGTTTCAGAGAATTTACCTGAAATGATATCATCCATATGTTTCGCAAACAGTGGAGCCATGATCTCTTTCAATTGCTCTGATAATGCATAGGCACGCATTTTCGCAGGGTTAGATAATCGATCCATCATCAAGGTGATCCCACCTTGCTTCAGTGCTTCTGTGATCGTTTCCCAACCAAATTGGAGCAGCTTACCTGCATAGCCTGGTTCAACACCATCGGCAACCATTTTGTCATAACATAACAGAGAGCCAGCTTGTAACATACCGCACAGAATGGTTTGCTCACCCATTAAGTCAGATTTTACTTCAGCAACGAAAGAGGACTCTAAAACACCCGCACGATGCCCCCCCGTTGCCGCAGCCCATGCTTTCGCAATGGCCATACCTTCACCTTTTGCATCATTTTCTGGGTGAACTGCAATCAATGTTGGAACACCAAAACCACGCTTATATTCTTCACGAACTTCTGTACCTGGACATTTTGGTGCAACCATCACAACGGTGATGTCATCACGAATTTTTTCGCCAACTTCAACGATATTAAAACCATGAGAGTAACCTAATGCTGCACCTGATTTCATCAGCGGTTGAACAGCTTGAACAACAGCAGAATGCTGTTTATCTGGCGTCAAGTTAACAACTAAATCTGCTTGAGGGATCAACGCTTCATAGGTGCCCACCTCAAAACCGTTTTCAGTTGCACGACGCCATGATGCACGTTTTTCATCAATTGCTTCTTGGCGTAAGGCATACGCGATATTTAAACCTGAATCACGCATATTTAAACCTTGGTTAAGACCTTGAGCGCCACAACCAACGATAACGACTTTTTTGCCTTTCAGGTAATTTGCTTCATCAGCAAATTCTTCACGTGACATAAAGCGACATTTACCTAATTGCGACAGCTGCTGACGCAGATTCAATGTATTAAAATAATTTGTCATAGAAGACTCCAAAATCGTTGTGTATGTGTTTGCTATTATTATCCTCACTCTCCGTGAGGTGTTGCATGACTTTACTATATGGGATGAAAGCCATTGCTTAAATTGATATATTTACAAGATAGTGTTGCAAAAAATGCAACGTACTTTTTTATCACCTAAGGTGGCTGGCAATGGATATTCGTGATCTCAAGCTTTTCCTGCATTTAGCTGAAAGTTGTCACTTCACCAAGACAGCACAAGCGATGCACGTCAGCCCTTCTACGTTATCTCGCCAAATTCAACGTCTTGAAGAAAGTTTAGGTCACCCTCTGTTTTTACGTGATAACAGACAAGTGGCTCTCACCGATGCAGGTGAACAGTTAAAACGCTATGCTCAACAAACCTTATTGCAATATAAGCAACTTAAGCACACGCTAAATCAAAATAGCCCAAGCCTTTCTGGTGAACTGCGCCTATTTTGTTCTGTAACAGCGGCTTATAGCCATTTGCCACCTATTCTTGACCGTTTCCGTGCAGAGAACCCATTAGTTGAAATAAAACTCACCACTGGAGATGCGGCTGATGCAGTCGATAAAGTGCAATCTGATGAAGCCGATTTAGGTATTGCAGGAAAACCTGAAAAGCTTCCTGAAAATATCTGTTTTGAAAAGATAGGCGAAATTCCATTAGTACTAATTGCGCCCGCTCTACCTTGTAATGTTCGTCATCTTGCAACACAAGAGAAACCCGATTGGCTCAATATTCCCTTTATCATTCCTGAACATGGTCCATCGCGACAACGAATTGCATTATGGTTTAAACGCCACCGAATCAATAACCCGTTAATTTATGCGACTGTTTCAGGGCATGAAGCGATTGTCTCAATGGTTGCATTAGGCTGTGGTCTTGCACTTATTCCACAAGTTGTCGTTGATAACTGCCCTGAGCCCGTTCGTAATCGCATCTCTTTATTGGATAATATTTCAATGGTAGAACCTTTCGAATTAGGCGTTTGTGGATCACACAAACGCCTTCAAGAGCCCGTGATCAGTGCCTTTTGGCGATTACTCCATGACTAAGTTTGTCGTTTGTGGTGACAGGAATAGCTGAAAAGAAGGATTTCCTGTCTCATCATGATATTCATAGCCTAATGCATCTAAATGTCGCTCGAAACGCCCTTCTGTTTCGGGTAATTCAAATGCCACCAGCACACGTCCATAATCTGTGCCATGACTACGATAATGGAATAATGTGATATTCCAATAAGTCCCTAATGTTTTTAAAAACTTCATTAAAGCGCCCGGCGACTCAGGGAATTCAAAACTAAATAGACGCTCTTTAAGTGGTTTATTGGGACGACCACCGACCATATAACGTACATGAAGTTTTGCCATTTCATCGTCAGAAAGATCGGCAACTTGATAACCCGCAGTCGTCAGCTCACGCAAAATTTCTTTACGCTCTGTGAGCCCTTGACTTAAACGTACACCAACAAAAATACGTGCATTTTCAGGATCTGCATCGCTATAACGATAATTAAATTCAGTGACAACACGCTGACCTAAGATTTGGCAGAAACGTAAAAAACTGCCCTTTTGTTCTGGGATCGTCACCGCTAATAATGCTTCGCGTTTTTCGCCTAGCTCACAGCGTTCAGAAACATAACGTAGCCCATGAAAATTCACATTTGCACCAGAAAGCACATGCGCTAGACGCTCACCTTTGATCTGATGTTCTTTTACGTATTTTTTTAGCCCCGCTAATGCCAATGCACCTGAAGGCTCTGCAATTGCACGCACATCTTCAAATAAATCTTTTACTGCAGCACAAATTTCATCGCTATCAACAGTAATCACATCATCGACATACTGCTGGCATAAACGAAAAGTTTCATCACCGATACGCTTAACGGCAACACCTTCTGCAAATAAGCCTACTCGAGCTAATTCAACAGGGTGTCCTGCCTCTAATGCGGCTTTTAAACATGCGGCATCTTCTGCTTCAACACCGATAACCTTAATTTCTGGCATAAGCTGTTTGATTAAGACAGCCACACCAGCAATTAAGCCTCCGCCACCTACGGGTACGAAAATACGATCAAGATGAACATCTTGTTGTAAGAGTTCCATTGCCAGTGTTGCCTGTCCTGCAATGACTGCAGGATGATCAAATGGCGGAACAAAGGTGTATCCCATCTTTTCAGAGAGCGCGATAGCTTTGGCTTTGGCTTCATCAAAGTTGGCACCATAAAGCAATGCTTCTCCGCCAAATTGGCGAACAGCATCGACTTTGATATCTGCTGTTGCCACAGGCATCACGATTAATGCCTTTACCCCCATTCGATTCGCTGACAACGCAACGCCTTGAGCGTGGTTACCCGCCGAAGCAGTTACAACGCCTTTCGCTTTTTGCTCAGGAGTCAACCCTGCAATCATGGTGTATGCACCACGTAATTTAAAACTATGAACAGGTTGTCTGTCTTCACGCTTAACTAAAATCGTATTTTCTAAGCGTTCAGAGATTTTTGTCATCTCTTGAAGTGGTGTGACAATTGCAGCTTCATAAACAGGCGCGCTCAGCGCCGCTTTTAAATATTCAGCGCTACTTGGCGCTGAATTTAAAGGTCTAAAGGCAGCCATTCTCAGCCCCCTAGTTTAGATTTATCACGCACCGCGCCTTTATCAGCACTAGTGGCTAAAGAGGCGTAAGCACGTAAGGCAAACGAAACTTGACGCTGTCTATTTTGTGGTGTCCACGCTTTATCACCACGCGCATTTTGTGCATCACGACGTGCAGATAACGTTTTATCATCTACCTTTAAGGAGATCTCACGAGTTGGAATATTGATAGAGACAATATCGCCTTCTTCCACTAAACCAATTACGCCACCACTTGCCGCTTCAGGTGAGACATGCCCGATAGATAAGCCCGATGTTCCCCCAGAAAAACGTCCATCAGTGATAAGTGCGCAAGCTTTACCTAATCCCATTGATTTTAAATAAGAGGTTGGATACAGCATCTCTTGCATACCTGGGCCACCTTTAGGGCCTTCATAGCGAATAATGACCACATCGCCCGCCACGACTTTTCCACCTAAGATAGCCTCAACAGCATCATCTTGGCTTTCATATACTTTTGCAGGGCCACTAAAAATTAAGTTATCTTCATCAACACCTGCTGTTTTAACAATACAACCATCTACCGCTAAGTTGCCGGATAAAACGGCTAATCCACCATCTTGGCTATAAGCATGTTCTTTACTACGGATACATCCATTTTCACGATCCGTATCTAAGGTTGGCCAACGACAATTTTGAGAAAATGCTTTCGTTGTCCGAATACCGGCAGGACCTGCTTGGAACATCGATTTTACTTGCTCATCTTGCGTTAACATCACGTCATATTGTGCTAATGTTTCTGGCAAACTTAGCCCTAAGATATTATCCACATTACGGTTAAGTAATCCGGCTCTGTCTAGTTCACCTAAAATACCCATAACGCCACCTGCACGGTGAACATCTTCCATATGATATTTTTGTGTACTTGGTGCCACTTTACATAAATGAGGGACTTGGCGAGAAAGTCTGTCGATATCTTCCATAGTGAAGTCAACGTCACCTTCTTGCGCGGCAGCTAATAAATGCAGCACCGTATTTGTCGAGCCACCCATTGCAATATCTAAGATCATCGCATTTTCAAAGGCTTCTTTTTTAGCGATATTGCGCGGTAATGCGGACTCATCCTCTTTTTCATAATAGCGCTTGGTTAATTCAACAATACGCTTACCTGCGTTGATAAACAGTGTTTCACGATCTGCATGTGTCGCTAATAATGAGCCATTTCCGGGCTGAGATAATCCCAGCGCTTCGGTTAAACAATTCATGGAATTTGCGGTAAACATACCCGAACACGATCCGCACGTCGGACAAGCCGATCGTTCGATTTGCTCACTATCAGTATCGCTGACATTTGGATTCGCCCCTTGGATCATGGCATCAACCAGATCCAATTTGATCAGTTGATCTGAAAGCTTCGTTTTACCCGCTTCCATCGGGCCACCCGAAACAAAAATAACAGGGATATTCAAACGTAAAGACGCCATTAACATTCCGGGCGTGATCTTGTCGCAGTTTGAGATACACACCATCGCATCAGCACAGTGCGCATTAACCATATATTCAACAGAATCTGCGATAAGTTCACGCGATGGCAAAGAGTAAAGCATACCACCGTGCCCCATTGCGATACCGTCATCAACCGCAATGGTATTAAATTCTTTAGCAACACCACCAGCGGCTTCAATTTGCTCGGCAACGAGTTTTCCTAAATCCCGCAGATGCACATGACCCGGTACAAATTGTGTAAATGAGTTCACAACAGCGATAATAGGTTTACCAAAATCAGCATCAGTCATTCCCGTTGCACGCCATAAGGCGCGGGCTCCAGCCATGTTACGACCGTGTGTCGTTGTCGCTGAACGGTATTTAGGCATTTTTCACACTCCTGCGATAAAGAAAGCGAGTAGGGAACGAGCTACCCGCTCAATAAATTTATTTGATTATGTTTATGAATTGATTGGATCTAACCAGCCATATTTATCTTCTGTCTCACCTGTGAACAGACCAAAGAATGCTTTTTGAATTGCTTTGGTCACAGGGCCACAACGTCCTATACCAACTTGAATACCATCAACACTACGTACTGGTGTTATCTCTGCGGCTGTACCTGACATAAAGACTTCATCGGCAAGATAAAGTGATTCACGGGAAAGGACTTGTTCACGCACTTCATAACCGAGATCTTTTGCTAATTTGATGATGGCATCACGCGTGATCCCTGGCAGTGCTGATGAAGTAAATGGAGGTGTAAAAATAACACCGTCTTTTACTTCAAATAGGTTTTCACCTGCACCTTCAGACAAATAACCATGCACATCTAATGCAATTCCTTCTTGATAACCATGACGGCGAGCTTCACTTCCCACTAACAGTGAAGATAAATAGTTACCACCGGCTTTTGCTGCAGTTGGAATAGTATTTGGTGCAGCGCGATGCCAAGAAGAAACCATTGCATCAATGCCTTTATCTAAAGCTTCTTCACCTAAATAAGCACCCCATGGGAATGCAGCAATGATCACATCTGTTTTATAACCTGCCGGTGGGTTAACCCCCATACCGACATCGCCAATAAAAACTAATGGACGAATATAAGCACTGACTAATTTGTTTTTACGTAAGGTTTCACGACACGCTTCCATTAACTCATCAACGCTTTGCTCAACAGGCATACGGTAGATTTTGGCTGAATCATGTAAACGTTGCATATGCTCACGATGGCGAAAGACCACAGGACCTTTATGAGAATTGTAACAACGCACACCTTCAAACACAGAAGTTCCATAATGTAATGCGTGAGACATCACATGAACTTTTGCCTCAGCCCATGGAACCATTTCACCGTTAAACCAAATATAATCAGCTTGCTTTGTCATTCTTTTGTCCTTACATGGCACTTAGTGCACTCATGAATCGTAATTTTTCTTTCTGTTGATTGGATACTTGAATACCTGCAACATCCGCTAACTTCGTTAACTGGCTGCACAGAAGTTCTAATGGCCGTTGACTACTCACGGTCAGGCTTAAATTGATATTATTACTTTCAGTGATATTCATATTCATTGAGCATATATGAAAACCACGATGACGGATAACTCTCAGGATACGTTCTAAGATCTCTGGACAAAAACGGGCTTCAATTGTGATATTGTGTTGGTTCATTTTGATTTCTCCATCATCTCATCATTGCTTGCGCCCGGCGGGACTAAAGGCCAGACATTTTCTGCGTCATCGATAGATACCTGTAATAAGTAAGGGCCATCGCTCTCTAATAAACATTTTATTGCATCAGCAACTTGTGCTTTTTCTGTGATACGTTGCCCTGGGATATCAAAAGCGTTGGCTAAGGCAACAAAGTCTGGGTTATCTGTTAAAATGGTTTCGCTATAACGTTGTTCAAAAAACAGCTCTTGCCATTGACGAACCATACCAAGACGTTGGTTATCTAATAACACCAATTTGATAGGTAATTGTTTACGCTTAATGGTGCCCAATTCCTGCACATTCATCATAAAAGAGCCATCACCAGATACGCAGATAACACAGGCATCAGGTCTAGCGATTTGAGCACCCACTGCCGCAGGAATACCAAATCCCATGGTGCCTAAACCACTTGAAGTGATAAAATTTTCAGGTGCATCAAATGTCATATGTTGTGCTGACCACATTTGATGTTGGCCGACGTCGGTTGTCACAACTGTATTTTCAGGTTTTGCATCTGATAATTGTTTTAATAACAATGGTGCATAAATTGCAGCGCCTGGATGATCATAACGCCACGCGTGTTCTGCTTTTAATTCTTGTACTTCTTGTTGCCAAGCTGCGATAGATAATGGCTGAGACAAAGCAGGTAACAACACTTTCGCATCACCCAATAACGCAACATGCGCCTGTTTCAATTTATTTAATTCTGCATGGTCGATATCGATATGGATGACCTTGGCATTAGGTGCAAAAGTATTTAATCGCCCTGTTACGCGATCATCAAAACGTGCACCAACTGCGATTAATAAATCACTGCGCTGAACGGCATAATTTGCCGCTTTAGTGCCATGCATACCTAACATACCTAAATAGTTGGCATCTAACGCATCAGCACAGCCTAACCCTTTTAAAGTGGAAACAACGGGCATTTCTGTTTGCCTCACAAATTCTCTTAACGTTTCCACTGCATTACTCATGGCAACACCACCACCTACATACAAAATCGGTTTTTGTGCCTTCGCTAACATCTGCTTAGCTTGGATCAGCTCTTGTGTCGGATAAGGAAATTCTTGCTCTTCTGGTAATTCATAACTTGATAAATGGGACGCATCAGCCAATTGAACATCTTTGGGAATATCAATTAAAACAGGTCCAGGGCGACCTTGAGATGCAATAGAGAATGCCTCTGATAACACTCTTGGTAATTCATCAACGGTCGAAACTAAAAAACTGTGTTTTGTACACGCTAATGAAAGCCCTAAAACGTCAATTTCTTGGAATGCGTCGGTGCCAATTAAATTGGAAGCAACTTGCCCAGTGATAGCAACAACAGGCACAGAATCTAACAATGCATCAGCAAGTCCAGTGATAACATTAGTAGCGCCTGGGCCTGATGTCGCGATACAAACACCTGTCGACCCCGTAGAGCGAGCAAAACCAATAGCAGCAATTGCAGCACCTTGTTCATGGCGACATAAAACATGTTCAACACCACCATCATAAAGGGCATCGTAAACAGGCATGATCGCACCACCAGGATAACCAAAGACTGTTTCAACTTGATGTTTTCGTAATGCCTGTACTAACCACTGTGCTCCATTCATTCGCTCACCCTACCACCTTAACTTATTGTTTAATTTAAATTTATTTTCTATTTATTCTCTTTCTCAAACTCAGGCTCAAAAAAAACCCCCGCGCCTTTCGGTGCGGGGGTTTTTAAGAGATCCGGCTAGTTTAGTTAGCCTTTCTTCGTCCTAGTGCAGCCCCGCACGGTGGGTTAATAATCACCACCACGCTGATAATAATTAGGCTAATCACTAGGACGATAGTATTCATAGTTTTATAACTTCTTTTCTTATTTAAAATGTGTGTTTGTAATGTTGTGTTGTGTTGTGTTTTCTTTCACTCTGTCCTTTTAGAGTTATCATGATATTTTAGAATTGACAACGTTTATTTTAAAAATAATTCTAACATCATGAATTTTATGTATTTTTTATATTGCAAATATATAGCAGAACATTAATCTATAAAATATTCATTATTTAGTTATTAATACCAACAAAGAACGCGTTATTTTATTTTTTCTACTAGTGAATTTCAGCATTCAAAATTAAAAAATAATAATATTTTTCATTATATTTATATCAACTTATTAAATTATTTAACTGATAACTTAATCGTTATATTTCAATGCATTGTATTATTTACGAGATATCTCGCATTTATTTAATTCTCCATTTAACACAAAAGAAAAAATAATTTAAAAAGAAAAAAATAATGGAGAATAAAAAATGGCATTAGCAATAATATATACGCGTGCTTCTTTAGGAATATCAGCTCCGCTTATTACTATCGAGGCTCATATTAGCCAAGGATTACCCGGATTAACATTAGTTGGATTACCTGAAACGGTCGTAAAAGAAGCAAAAGACAGAGTAAGAAGTGCATTAATTAATAGCGGATATACTTATCCTGCAAAAAGAATAACGATTAATCTTTCACCCGCCGATTTACCCAAAGAAGGTGCGCGTTATGATTTACCTATTGCACTGGCAATACTCATTGCATCAGAACAATTAACATCAAATAAATTAGAGCGTTATGAGTTTATTGGAGAGCTTGCACTTTCTGGAAAACTACAACGAGTTAATGCGGTTATTCCATCAATTCTTAGTGCTTCAAAAGATCATCGAATATGTATTGTATCAACAGAACATCAAACTGAAGTTTCATTATTACCCAATAAATCGGCTTTATTAGCCTCTCATCTTTTAGAGATTTGTCATCATCTAGAAAATAATACGCCATTAATTGAAACAGAAAGTTTTATTATTAATGATGAAATTGAAAATCAAAATAATAAAGATATGAGCGATATAATTGGTCAAAATAATGCAAAAAGGGCAGCAGAAATCACAGCGGCAGGAAATCACAACATTTTATTTCTTGGACCACCAGGAACAGGCAAAACAATGTTAGCACAAAGAATAAGTACGCTTCTTCCACCTTTAACGGCTAAAGAAGCACTTGATGTGTTAATCATTAGTAGCTTAAGAGGAGTCACATTTGATGAAAGAAAGTGGCCTACAAGACCATTTAGAGCACCACACCATACTTCCTCTGCGGTTGCTTTAACAGGAGGAGGATCTCTTCCTAAACCGGGAGAAATTACATTAGCACATCACGGTATTTTATTTTTAGATGAGCTGCCTGAATTCGAGCGTCGTGTACTCGATGCATTACGTGAACCTCTAGATGCTAGAGAAATTACTATTTCACGCGCTAAAGCCAAAATAAGCTACCCTGCCAATGTATTATTAGTTGGTGCATTAAATCCAAGTCCAACAGGACATTACCAAGGTAATCATAATCGAGTACCAATAAAGCAGATCCTACGCTATCTAGGCAAGGTTTCTGGGCCTTTTTTAGATAGGTTTGATTTATCTGTCGAAATGCCACTTCTTCCTCAGGGCGCGCTTATTAATCCTACATTTACCACAGAAAATAGTACAGCAATTAGAGAACGTGTTCTCAAAGCAAGAGAGAAACAATTTGCACGATGTGGAAAAATGAATACTTATTTAACCGGAAAAGAGATTGAATGCTATTGCTCATTGAATACCAATGATGCAACTTTTCTTGAAGATACACTTAATAAATTAGGATTATCGATACGCGCTTGGCATAAAATTTTAAGAGTATCGAGGACTATTGCAGATCTTGCAAATGAAGAGAAAATACAGAAAAATCATTTGATTGAAGCATTAAGTTTTCGTGCAATGGATAGATTAATGATCTATTTACAAAAGCAATTGGATGGGTAAATAAAAAGGAGCGAAAAAACGCTCCTTTTAACTAAAACTAATGATATTAATCATCAGAGTCGGTATAGTCATCAGATGGATCGAGCTGTGGCTTTCCACCCGATAATGTATGAAAACGTTTTGGGCGACTTATACGACTCGTATATTTCTTCCAAATTTTTTCTTCGACCGTTGCTGCTTCTCGTTCGCCACGACACATGGCAACAAATAATTTTTCCGCTTCAGTTGTAGGCTCTCGTTTGCCTAAATCAAGCTCATTAAAGGCTTGACCATGACGTTCCAATATCTGGGATTCCTTGATAGTGAAATCGCCATGACGAGAAAAACCACGCGGATAATGTTTATTGTCAAAAAAACGATTAGTCGTGATAAAACTTTCTGCCATCTGACACACTCCTAATTCTCTATCGTCATACTTATGGCGCGGAGTATTAGATAGTCATGCGGTTCTGTAAAACAAAATATTTAAATCGTAACGACAAATTTTTTTGGAGATAGATGTGGATACCGAATTACTGAAAACCTTTTTGGAAGTCAGTAAGACTAGACACTTTGGACGAGCCGCTGAATCTCTTTATTTAACGCAGTCTGCGGTTAGTTTTAGAATACGACAATTGGAAACGCAATTAGGCACAAATCTGTTTACTCGCCATCGTAATAATATTCGTCTAACTGTCGCAGGTGAAAGACTGATCCCCTATGCTGAATCGTTAATGAATACATGGCTTCTCGCTAAAAAAGAGATTAGTCATGCTTCTCAACATTCAGAGCTATCAATTGGCGCCACAGCATCACTCTGGGAAGCATATCTAACATCTTGGTTACAGGAATCTTATCTAGAAAGAAAAGAGCTTAGAATCGAATCTAGAGTCTCTACAAGGCAATCTCTTGTAAAACAACTTCATGCAAGAGAACTTGACCTTCTTTTTACGACTGAAGCACCAAAGATGGATGAATTAGAAAGTAAAATTATTGGTGATATTACTTTTCAGTTGATGAAAATAGCATCTAATAAAACAGAAGAAATAGCACAATTTATCAAAATTGAATGGAGCGCTGATTTTCAGCCTTTTCTTCCTAATGGCGCAGTGCAAAAAATTGATCCTATTTTAACCACTAACTCAGCAATGATTGCTTATCAGTTAATGAAAACAACACAAGCCGTTGCATTTCTACCTACACATTGGCGAGATCTCTATTCAGATCTCACTCCAGCCTCAACAGAAATCATTCAAAAACCTTTATTTGCGGTTTGGCTAAATACGAGTGATCAACAAGTATTGATACAACAGTTATTAAAACAGCCGATAAATCATCAATAACGCTTAAATCCACTCTATAGTTATTCATGATATTAACGGATCACGCTTGGATTTAAGCTTTATCTCTAGAATTTTCATTACATATAATAGGGAATATTTACTGATAGGTATTGGTATAAACGAAGCACATTGATAGGTTAGTCGATAGGAATTTAGTGCAGTAAATATTGAAAATATGCAGATAACAAAAAGCCCAGTTAATTAACTGGGCTACAAAGAAGTATAAATTTTGTTATTACTTAATTGGTAACTGGCAGGGGCGGAGAGGCTCGAACTCCCAACACCCGGTTTTGGAGACCGGTGCTCTACCAATTGAACTACGCCCCTAAATAGTTGGCGGAACGGACGGGACTCGAACCCGCGACCCCCTGCGTGACAGGCAGGTATTCTAACCAACTGAACTACCGCTCCGC